>CAXTAT010000009.1:0-166673 GCA_964242415.1 uncultured Acetobacteraceae bacterium | reverse complement strand
CCAACTCAGGCCAGCGCCGGACAACCAAAACCGCGGCCTACAGCCGACGCTTACTGTCCCGCAAGGCTTCGGCGCAGGTTCGAACTCTTGATGTTGCTGCTATTGGAGTTATTGACAACAGCCAGCGAGCTCATCACTTCGTTCGTCTGTACTTTCGGCCTAGGACGCCGACGCAGTACCATATCGAGGGCGTGCAGAAGCTTGCCGATCATCAATATGGCATCAATGCCCATGCACCTATTTTGGTGATGTTCGTTCTTGATGCGCGCCGCGTGCTTTCGTTGAACGACGTGTTCTTCTCAGACGCAAATATGCAGAAGGGAGCAATTGAAAGCTCTACCGAAGACTTCTTCAGGAGTATTCCATTCGGCAAAGTGTATCACGAAGGTGGCACCGGAGGCGACAGAAGCATCATCGCCCATCGTTGCGCTGAGGTTCTGGCACCCTCCCCTATGGAACTTGATGATAAACTACGTTGGGTTTATTGCCGATCAGAAGCTGAGCGCGCAACGCTAATTACCGCTCTCGGCAAAAATGCTGCAAAGTGGGAGAGAAGGATAATTGTCTCGGATGATCTTAAAGTATTCGAGAAACGTTATGCATTCGTTGACAAGGTTTTGCTCACAAATGAGGGTGTAATGTTCCGACTGAACCCTCGTTCAGATGCGAAGCCGATATCGGTCTCGCTTGAGGTTCGGGACGCGGCTGGGCAGATGTGCGTGCGGATGAACACCACAGAGCTACCAGCGTCACCGCTCAAAGCGTCAGCTTGGCAGGTAAAAGCCAAGTTACGATCTGGTTTGTATAAAGTAGTGATCACACTTGAAGGCCACCAAGCTTACAATTCTTCACTGATACTGGATGACATCCCATTCTAACTATCGGTGACTCGACAAGCCCGCGCCACCACCGCCTCAAACAACACCTGGCACCCAGCCTCCGCCTCCCCCGGCTCCACGCTCTCCGCCTCGTTATGGCTCAGCCCGTCCTTGCACGGCGTGAAGATCATCGCCGTCGGCACATGCGGCGCAACATACACCGCATCATGCGCCGCCCCCGACACGATCTCCCGCGCGCGCAGCCCCAGCCGAGCCGCCGCCTGCCGCACCAAATCCACGCACCCGGCGTCGAACGGCTGCGCCGGGATGCGGAACAGCTCCACGACCTGCAAATCCACCCCGCAATCCCGCGCCAGGAACCCGGCCTCCCGTGGGAACTGCGCCGCCAGACGGGTGATCTCCGCCGCGTCCGGGTGGCGGAACTCGGCGCTGAAGCGGACCTCGCCGGGGATCACGTTGGGGCTGTTGGGCCGCACCTGCATCCGGCCCACGGTGCCGCGGCCCTGCTCCCCCCGCGCCCGCATCATGCGGTCCACCAGGTCCACCACGCGGGCGGCGCAGACCAGGGCGTCGCGCCGGGCGCTCGGGGGCGTGGTGCCGGCGTGGCTGTCCTGTCCCGTCGCCACCAGGTCGTACCACACCTGCGCCTGCGCCCCGGTGACGATGCCGATCTGCAGGCCCTCCTGCTCCAGGATCGGCCCCTGCTCGATGTGCAGCTCGAAGTATGCATCGGCGGGGAACGGCTGCACCGGCTCGGCCCCGCGATAGCCGATGGCGTCCAGCGCCGCACCCACCGTCGTGCCATCGGGGTCCCGCAGCGCCTGCGTTTCGGCCAGGTCGAACATGCCGCCCCACACGCCGGACCCCATCAGGCTGCGGCCGAACCGGGCGCCCTCCTCATCGGTCCAGTTGACCAGCTCCACGGGGGCGTCGGTCTGCAGGCCCAGGTCGTCCAGCGTCCGCATCACCTCCAGCCCGGCCAGCACGCCCAGCGCGCCGTCGAACTTGCCGCCCGAGGGCTGGCTGTCCAGGTGGCTGCCCATCAGCACCGGGGGGCGGGAGGGGTCGGCGCCCTCGCGGCGGGCGAACATGTTGCCCATGCCGTCCACGCGGACGCGCAGCCCGGCGGCTTGGCACAGGGCGGTGAAGCGGTCGCGGCCGTCGCGGTCCACGTCGGACAGCGCCAGGCGGCGGACGCCTCCCTTGGGGGTGGCGCCGATGGCGGCCATCTCCATCAGGCTGGCCCACAGGCGCTTGCCGTCGATGCGCCGGTTGGTGGCGGCCGGCGGCGTGCCCGTTGCCTGGTCGCCTGTCGCCTGTGTGCCCGTTGCGTCCATGTCCGCCTCCATTCCCGTTATCCGCCGCCTACGCCTGTCGCCGGCGTGCCTGCCACCAGCGCACGCGCCGCACCCACGCCTGCGATGCCCGGCGGCTCCAGTCTCGCCATCCCTGCCGCCGCCGGGCCCGCCGCCATGATTGTCCGTTCCCGTGCGCCGGGGCATCATGCCCACCCGCACCGCATCCGCAACCCATCCCGAGGCCCGCCATGCCCCCTGCCCTCCTCAGCAACACCCCCCTGGACCGCGACGCCGCCTGGCAGGCCCGGGTCGATCTCGCCGCCTGCTTCCGCGCCTGCCACCGGCTGGGCCTGCACGAGGGCATCTGCAACCACCTGTCCGCCATGGTGCCCGGCTCGGACGAGCTGTTCCTGGTCAACCCCTACGGCTGGGGCTTCGGCGAGGTCACGGCCTCGCGCCTGCTGGTGTGCGACTTCGCCGGCAACGTGGTGGCCGGCGTGGGCGTGCCGGAGATCACCGCGTTCCACATCCATGCCCGCCTGCACCTGCGCCTGCCCCGGGCGAGGGCGGCATTCCACACGCACATGCCGAACGCGACGGCGCTGGCGATGCTGGACGGCCCCCCGCTGGCCTGGGCCGGGCAGACGGCGTTGAAGTTCTGGGGCCGCACGGTGGTGGACGAGGACTACAACGGCCTGGCGCACGACACCCAGGAGGGCGACCGCATCGCCGCCAGCATGGGCGATGCCGACGTGGCCTTCATGCGCAACCACGGCGTGATGGTGCTGGGCCGCAGCATCGCCGAGGCCTGGGACGACCTGTATTACCTGGAGCGCGCGTGCGAGGCGCAGCGCCTGGCGCTGTCAACCGGGCGGCCGTTGAAGCCGGTGCCGCCGCACGTCGCGGAGGCCACCGCCCGCCAGATGCAATCCGGCGGCACTGAAGCCGCCCGCCTGCACCTGGCCAGCATCAAGCGCACGCTGGACCGCGAGTGCCCGGATTACGCCGCGTGACGCCAGGCGTCCATGAGGCTGGCCAGTGAGGCGCGCCCCGTCACTGCGAACCGCCCTTGCAGCGTGGCGATCCAGGGCGGCCAGCGGTGTCCGTGCGGCTCCTGGATTGCCGCACCGAAGCCGGCTCGCGACGGTGCAGGCTTGGAGTCCGGCAGGACCGAGGTCGGCTGGCATGAGGCGCATGGCCCTGGTGCTGCTGTTGCCGGGCTGCACGCTGATCGACCAGAACACCTTCTGGCCCGGCGCCGGCACCGCCCCGGTGATCCCGCCCGCCCCGCCTGTCGTCGCTCAAGGCCCCCTGCCCGGCCCGCCGCCGCTGCTGATCATCGCCCCACAGGAAGTCGCCACCAGCGACCCCGCCCTCCGCCGGGCCATCGCCGCCGCCCGCGCCCGCAAGCCCGACGTGGCGTTCGACGTCGTCGCCATCTTGCCCGGCTCCCCCCCACCGGACGACCTGGCCCGCGACTCCATCCACGACGCCGAGGACGTGGCCCGGCGGCTGGTCGCCCTCGGCGTCCCGGAAGCCCGCGTCCGCCTGGTCGCCCGGCCCGAGGCCGCCGCCCTGTCCCGCGACGTGCGCGTCTTCGTGCGCTAACCCCACGCCCCCTCCGCACGCAGGAGAGGGAGCAGGAAGCACCATGCCGCATCCCCTGATCCGCCTGCACCCCAAGCAGGACCGCCGCCTGAAATCCGGCCACCCCTGGGCGTTCAGCAACGAGCTGGCCACCACGCCCGAGCACCGCGCCTGGCCCCCCGGCGGCGCCGTCCGCATCGAGGGCGACGACGGCTGGCGCCACGGCGCGTTCATGTTCAACCCGCACAGCCTGATTGCCGCCCGCCTGCTGGACCGCGACCCCGGCGCCAGCATCGACGCCGCCTGGGTCCGCGCCCGCCTGGCCGACGCCGTGGCCCTGCGCGCCCGCATCCTCCCCGGCGCGCACCACCGCCTGGTCCACGCCGAGGCCGACCGCCTGCCCGGCTTGGTCATCGACCGCTTCGGCGACGTGGCGGTCCTGCAGGCCAACACCGCCGGCATGGACCGCCTGCTGCCGGATATCGCTGCGGGCCTGCTGGACCTGCTCCCCCTGCGCGCCATCGTCGCCCGCAACGACAGCGGCGCCCGCGTGCAGGAGGGCCTGCCGCAGGAGGTCCGCCTGTTGCACGGCGACGCATCCAGCCTTGGCGACGCCGTGGCGGAGGAGGGCGGCGTGGCCTTCCCGATCGACCCCCTCGGCGGCCAGAAGACCGGCTTCTTCTGGGACCAGCGGCCCAACCGGGACCAGGTGGCCGCCCTATGCCCCGGGGCGAGGATGCTGGACGTGTTCTGCCACACCGGCGCCTTCGGCCTGCGCGCCGCGGCCGCCGGGGCCGCCGCGGTCACCTTGGTGGACAGCAGCCAGCCCGCCCTGGACCGCGCCCTCGCCGCCGCCGCCCGCAACGCCCTGCCCGGCGTCACCGCCACCCGCGCCGACGCCTTCGACGCCATGGGCGCCCTGGCCGCCGCCGGCCAGCAGTTCGAGGTCGTCGTCTGCGACCCCCCCGCCTTCGCCAAGTCCAAGCGCGACCAGGACGCCGGCCTGCGCGCCTACCACCGCATGACCCGGCTGGCTGCTCCCCTGGTCGCCCCGGGCGGCTTCCTGTTCGTGGCCTCGTGCAGCCATCATGCGCCGCTGGACCTGTTCGCCGCCCAGGTCACGGGCGCATTGCTGCGGGCGAAGCGGGAGGCGCGGATCATCCACACCGGCGCCGCCGGGCCGGACCACCCGGTGCACCCGCACTTGCCGGAGAGCGCCTACCTGAAGTCCCTGCTGCTGCAACTGACGTAGCCGGTCGGGGGTGTCCCGGCTCCAATGCCGGCTTCAGCCGCTAAGCCGCCATCCGCCGCACGTCCTCCGGCGTGGCACCCCCCTCCCGCAACGCCCGCAACGTCACCGCGCCGTCCCGCTTGGACAACCGGCGCCCGGCGGCGTCCAGCAGCAGCGGATGATGGGCATACGCCGGCTCGGGCCACCCCATCAGGACTTGCAGCAGCCGGTGCAGGCTGGCCGCAGGCCGCAGGTCCTCGCCGCGCGTCACCAGCGTCACGCCCTGCACGGCGTCGTCATGGGTGGCGCACAGGTGATAGCTGGCCGGCGCGTCCTTGCGGGCCAGCACGGCGTCGCCGAACGCCTCGGGCCGGCACGGCACGCGCTGCCCGGCGTCGGTCATGTCCAGCGGGCCGGCCAGGGCGCAGGCTGCCGCCATGTCCAGCCGCAGGGCATGCCGGTCGCCGCGGGCCAGGCGGTCGGCCCGGATCGCCGGGTCCAGCGTGCGGCAGAAACCAGGATACAAGGGCGCCCCATCCGGCCCATGCGGCGCCCCGGCCGATGCGGCAATGTCCGCGCGGGTGCAGAAACAGGGATACGCCAGCCCGCGCGCAACCAGGCCGTTCAACACGACGCGGTACTCCGCCAGGTGCCGCGACTGCACCCGCACAGTGCCATCCGGACGCAGGCCGAGCCACGCCAGGTCGGCCTGGATGGCCTCGGCGTACTCCAGGCGGCAGCGGCCGGGGTCAATGTCCTCCAGCCGCAGCAGCACCGTATCGCCGCGCTCCCAGGCAAACAGCGCGGCGCGGGCGTGGCCCAGGTGCAGGGGGCCTGTCGGGCTTGGGGCAAATCGGGTGATGATGGGCATGGCTGGGTCGAGGAGGGTTGCGATGCAGGGGTTGGACGGGTTGCGATGGGGGCCGAAATCGGGAAACCCGGCACGGCAGCTTGTGGTGTTATGCCACGGCGTCGGCGCGGATGGGCATGACCTGATCGACCTCGCCCCCGCCTGGGCGCAGGCCCTGCCGGACGCGCAGTTCGTCGCCCCGCACGGGCCGGAACCTTACGACAACCAGGTGCCCGGCGGCCGCTCCGAGGGCTTCGGCCGCCAGTGGTTCAGCCTGATCGACCGCACCCCGGCCGTGCTGCTCGCCGGCGCCAGCCGGGCCGCGCCGCTGCTGGACGCCTACGTCGCCGCGGAGCTGGAGTGCATCGGCCTGCCCGGCGACGCCGTGGCGTTGATGGGGTTCAGCCAGGGCGCCATGATGGTGCTGCACGCCGGGCTGCGCCGCCGCACGCCGCCGCGCGGCCTGCTGGCCTATTCCGGCGCGCTCCTGGACTCGCCCGACCTGGCCGCCGCCTGCACCGGCCACCCGCCGACCCTGCTGGCGCATGGCGAGGACGACAACGTGGTGCCCTTCGCCCGGGCCACCGCCGCCGAGGCCACGCTGCACCGCCTCGGCATCCCCGTGCAGACGCTGTGGCGCCCCGGCCTGGGCCACGCCATCGACGACGCCGGGCTGTCCACCGGCGCGCTGTTCCTGCAGCGGCTGTTCTCCTGAACCCTCGCTGCACCGGATCAGGCGCATGACGACCCCGTGACATCGCCGCCAACCGTGGTCCCGGGACGCCCGCCCTGCCTTGCCGAGTTGACAGTGCGGTGCGATACACAAAGTACGTGTCGGCGCATCACCGGCGATTCGTCCCTGGCAAGGACCCATATCCGGCGCACCGGCTTCTTGGAGGAGCACGCAGTGCCCGACGGCGGTATGCACTACCCGGCCCTGGTCCTGAACGCCGATTTCAGGCCGCTTTCCTACTTCCCCCTGTCGGTGTGGTCGTGGCAGGACGCCGTGAAGGCCGTGTTCCTGGACCGCGTGAGCGTGCTCAGCGAGTATGAGGACGAGGTCCACTCGCCCAGCATGTCCATGCGGCTGCCGAGCGTCATTGCGCTCAAGGACTACATCCCGGCGGCGCGCAAGCCGGCGTTCACCCGGTTCAATGTGTTCCTGCGCGATGCCTTTAGTTGCCAGTACTGCGGCGTCCGCTACCCCACGCAGGACCTGACCTTCGACCATGTCATCCCCCGGAGCCGCGGCGGGCGCACGACATGGGAGAACGTTGTCACCGCCTGCGGCTGCTGCAACCTGCGCAAGGGCAGCAAGCTGCCGCGGGAGTGCCACATGCACCCCAGGCTGGCCCCGGCGCAGCCGTCCACTTGGGTGCTGCAGGAGAACGGCCGGGCATTCCCGCCGAACTACCTGCACGAGAGCTGGCGGGACTACCTGTATTGGGACAGCGAACTTGAGAGCTGACCGCACTGCCCTGTTCCCCCTCCCGCCGGGAGACGGCCGGGGTGAGGGAGTCTCGGGACAGGGGCAGGCTCGCTAAGCA
This sequence comes from uncultured Acetobacteraceae bacterium, assembly GCA_964242415.1. GTDB lineage: Bacteria > Pseudomonadota > Alphaproteobacteria > Acetobacterales > Acetobacteraceae > DASWOJ01. The sequence continues at coordinate 159,321 of CAXTAT010000009.1, read as the reverse complement.
AGGCAGTCCGGCGGTGAAGGGTCGGTGCTCACCCCTTCACCCCGGCCCTCTCCCGTAGGGAGAGGGAGAAGTAAGCCGCCTCCTGGCTGTTAGCGTGAGTGCTTGTACAGCTTGGTCGCGATCTCGAACATCTCCTCCGGATGGTAATCCGGCGAGAACGCGCGGGTGTCGCCCATCAGGTTATGGATGCGGCCACCCTCGGGATGCCCATCGACAAGTTCCAGTTCGCCCGGCGGGTCGCCCGGCAGCGCCATCTCGCCGTTGCCCCAGATGCCAGACACTTCCTTATAATCGTCCGGGCTGAAGCGGTACAACCGCCGGTGGGATCCCTCGTTCAGGTACTTCTGGCACTCGGGAATCTTCGACAGGTTGATGTTCGGCGTCGGCAGCATCTGCTCGATGGCCACGCCCGTCAGCTTCTTCAGCGCCAGCGCATAGGCGTGCGCATGAACCGAGCCGCGGACCAGCAGGTAGCCGCACACCTCACGCCCGGTCGCCTCCGTCATCGTCTCATACACGCGCAGCTTGTGGATGCGCGCGCCGCACTCCAGGTGGAAGTTGTGCAGCAGGTCGATGATCACGTTCCCCGTCGTGGTCACGAAGTCCATGTTCCACGACGCACCGTTGCTGTTCATCGGCAACGCGCCGCCGCCGTTCGCCAGGAACGACGCCGCCAGCCGGATGTCCTGCATGCTCTTGTAGGGCGCGTCGCTTACGTCCTGGCCGCCCTTCTCGTGCGCGGGCACGTCCGGCCCGGCATTCAGCATCGCCACGCCATTGCTGACCAACTCGATGTGGCCCAGCTCCTCGGCGGTGATGCTGGCGACCAGGCTGTAGAACGGGCGCAGCTTCTCCTTGCTGCGGAAGTTGAAGCTCTGGAACATATAGTTGCCCAGGGTGGACATCTCGCCGTACTTGCCGCCCAGCAACTCCTGCAAGGCCGCGGCGGCGTTCGGGTCCTGCCGCTTCGGCGCGGGCAGCTCCGTTTGCAGCTTGTCGATTCGCATGAACATGGTGCGTTGTCCCGTAAGGTGGGTGGCAGGTGCCGCACTCACCAACGGAGCCCGTCACACCGAGTTGCCCCATGAGCCGAATGTTAATGCAATCTAAACCCGCTCGCTGACGGCAATCGCCACCTTGCACCCGGCCTTGATCACGGCGGACATCAGGCGGTAGCCGACGGCCTGCTCCGCCTTGTGCTCCAGGCCGATCTCCTTGTGCTCCGCCTCCTCGGCGCGGAACCGCCCGATGGTGGCGCGCAACGGGGCCTCGTCCTCGCCCAGGGCGGCGGCCTGTTGAGCGTAATGCTCGTCGATGGCGGTCTCCACCGCGACGGTGCAGGCCATGGCGGCCCGGTCGCCCATGCGGGCCGTGACGGCACCCAGGGCATAGCCGGCCAGCCGCCACACCGGCAGCAACAGCGTGGGCCGTACCCGCCGGGTGCCGATCAGCCCGGTGAAGGTGTCCAGGTGGTGCTGCTCCTGCGCCTTCATATGGCGGATCAGGTCGCCCTTGGGGCCACTGCCCATCACCGAAAGCTGCCCGTCATAGATGCGGGCCGCGCCGTATTCGCCGGCATGGTCCACGCGGATGATGCGCTCCAGCAGGATGCGTGGCGTGAGGTCGCCGGGCAGCCGAGGCTTTGCCAGCGCCATGGGTGCGACGGCGGTGACCGGGGTCGCTATCTGGTCCATGCTGCCTTGCTCCGTGCCGGGCGCCCCCTGGCGGGTCCGCGTGCCGCGGAGATGGCGAGGAAGCCGGTCAATGCCAGGGCGAACGCCAGGTTCATGCCCGCCATGGACACCGGAACCGCCGGGATCAAATAGGTCGGCTCGTCGCACGGCTTGGAGGGGTGGGCGGGCATCCGGGCCAGGCGCTCGGCAATGGTGCCGCCGCCCAGTTGCGGGGCGGCGCACTCGGGCAGCGGGCTGGGCCACCATCCCTGCTCAACTCCAACATGCACCGCCGCCAGCCCGGCGCCTGCGAACGACGCCACCGCCGCCAGCGCCAGCATCGCCCGCGCCGCCCGGCCGCGCAGCAGCAGCGTCAGCAGGGCCAGCACCAGCACGACCCGGTATGGCCAGCGCTCCACCAGGCACAGCGCACAGGGCACCAGCCCGCCCCAGGTCTCCGATCCCAGCGCGGTGCCCAGCGCCAGCCCGGCCGCCGCCATGCCCGCCAGCGCCGCCCCGTTCAGCCTGCCGCCTCGCGTCCTCATCCCCGTGATATGGGCCACGCCGCCCCTTGGAGCAATCGCCGGCCCGCCATACCGTGCGCCGGACATCGAGGGAGGACCGCACATGCGCCAGCTTTTGGGCCGGGCCAATTCCAGCAACGTGATGAAGGCGATCTGGGTGCTGGAGGAGTTGGGCCTGCCGTATGAGCGGATCGACATCGGCGGCCCGTTCGGCGGCAACGGCACGCCGGGCTACCGCGCGATGAACCCGACCGGCGGAGTGCCGACCCTGGTCGAGGACGGCTTCGTGCTGTGGGAGAGCAATGCCATCGTGCGCTACTTGTGCGCCATGAACGCGCCGGGCCACCCGATGTGGCCGGACGACGTGCGGGCGCGGGCCGGCATCGACCGCTGGATGGACTGGCAGCAGGCCTCGCTGAACCGGCCGCAGGCGGTGGTGTTCCAGGGCCTGGTCCGCACCCCGGCGGAGCAGCGCGACACCGCCGCCATCGAGGCGGCCGCCGTGGACCTGACCCGGCTGTGGTCCCTGCTGGATGGGGCGCTGGACGGCAGCCTTTATGTGTCGGGACCGGACCTCACCTTGGCGGATGTGGCGCTAGGCGTGCACGTCCACCGGTGGTTCGCCTTCGACATCACCCGGCCGAAGCAGCCGCACCTGCGCGCCTGGTATGACCGGCTACTGGCGCGTCCGGTCTATGCCCGGCATGTCGCACTCCCGATGACCTGACGCCAGCCGGTCAGGTCTGGCCGAGGCGCGGCGGCAAAGGCAACCCGTATGCCGTCCCGCGTTAAACCGCCTCAAGCGGCAGAGCATGCAGCGAGCCAAGGTGACGCTTGACGATCAGCACGGTCTCCGCCGCGAAAGCACGCAGGGCAGGGTTTTGACCCGACTTCGCCTCTGCCGCGAACGCGGCGCCATCGGCGGCATGAATGGAGTTCATTTCCGCAATGAACGCATTATCAAACGCCTTCCCCGAAAGGCTGCTCAGCTTGTCGAGGCGATGCTGGAACTCGGCGTTCAGCGCCGTGTCGAGCTGAATGCCGACCGAGGCCGCAATGGAGCGAAGCTTGGCGCCGACAAGCTGGTGGTCGTGGACCTCGGTAAAGCCGATATCGACGATGTCCTGCCGGGCCGCTTTTTCCGAGGCGACCTTGCCGGCCTCGACCTCGAACATGCCGCCCTGGGAGACTTTGGCAACGAAGGCGCGGTCCGCCGGCGAGAGATCAGCGTCGGCAGCCGATGCTGGCGCAACATCGATGCCCAAAACCAGCACCGGGGCCAAGGCGGCGCAGCAGCCAAAGCAAAGAACTGAACGTCGCTTCATGCCACCACCCCATCCGTTCCAGCCAAATCCATATCACCACATAACAGCTTTTATGAATTACGTAATCGAATCAACCTCGAAGGCGAGTCCCCAGCCTATGGCTTGACCCCGACCTGCCGGCACATCGACAGCAGCACACAGTCGCGGCAGTGCGGCTGCGGCCCGGTGCAGGTATACTTGCCGAACGGCACCAGCCGCTCGTTGATCTCGATCCAGTACTGCCGCGGCAGCTTCGCCTGCAACGCCGCCAGGGTGCGTTCCGGCGTGCTGGTGGCGACGTAGCCCCAGCGGTTGGCGACCCGGTGCACATGGATGTCCACCGGGATCGCCGGCTGCCCGAACCCGACTGCCAGGGTCAGCGCAGCGATCTTCGGGCCAACGCCGCGAAAGGCGGTCAGGCCCTCCAGGGTGTCCGGCACCTGGCCGCCGTGCTCGTCACGGATGGCGCGGGACAACGCCAGGATATCCCGCGCCTTCGGCTCCGGAAACGTCGCGCCGTACAGCAGGCGCAACAACCCCTCCTCTCCCAGCGCCACCACCGCATCCGGCGTGCGCGCAACGGCGAACAGGCGGAGCGAGACCGCCATTGTCGTATGCTCCAGGGTGCGGGCGGAGATCAGGCTGCTGACAAGCTGCTCGAATGGGGTGCCGAACCCGCGGTCTCTCAAGTCGAACATCGCCGCCTTCGGCAAGGCAGCGCAGGCAGCGCGCAGGCGAACGAACACCTCGTCGATGTCGAACGGCTGTTTGCCGGGTGGCGGCGCCTGTGTTTCCACAGGCGCCCGACTCTCGCTCAAGCGTCCCGCCCCGGGATGACGGTGCCGTCAGGCGAAGCTGATCTTCTCGTTGCCGCCCGGGTTCGGCGGAGTGCCAGTCACGACGGCCTTCACGTAGCCATAGGCGTGCAGCATGGTGCTGTTCGGCGCATCCCAGTATTCGGCCGACGTTACCTCCACCTTCAGCACGGCGATGTCCGGGTCGTCGATGCCCTTGGGGAACCAGGTCCGCAGCGACTCTTGCCAATGCGACGTGATCACGCCCTTGTCGCGCACCAGCCGGGCATGGCCGGACAGGCTGACGTAGTCCTGCTTGGACGGGTTGGCGTAGGTGACGCCGACGCGCTGGTCACCCTTCACCTCATCGACCTTGTGGCTGCTGGCGCGGGTGAAGAAGTACAGGTTGCCGTCGAAGTCCTTTTGCGCGGCGACCATGGGCCGGGCGCGCAGGCTGTCCCCGTCCTCCGTCGTCATCATGGCGAAGCCGATGTCCTTTATCATCGACCACATCTTTTGCGTGGCCTCGGAGTGCGTCGTGTCGGTCATGCGTCCCTCGGATCGCTGGTTGCATGGGGGATAACAGCGCAGAGCCGGCACGGGTTGCACGCGCTGACGCCAGCCCCCGCCGCCGAAGCCCGCCGTGTTCCCAATCCGGCACCGCCATTGCGAGCCGGCTTCGGCGTGGCAATCCAGCAGGCGAGGACCGCGCTTACCCGCTGAATGCCCAGCCCGCAATCGCAGCCCGCAACGACGGCGGCCTCGCCAGCCAGGCTTACGGGCGGCCGGCGCCAGGCGCCGTCAGCCCGAGCGTGACCGTATGGGCGGACAACGGATCATCGACGACCAGCGTGGTCGCCCCTGGCGCCTGGCGCATCTCGGCCCCGTCTGGTCCAACCCGCACGACAGCCGATCGGAGCAGCTTGCCGCCAGCATCCAGCCAGCTCAAGCGCATCGCGTGCAGCGCGGCAGGCGTCGGGCCGTCCAAGCCGATCCGTGTTTCCGTGCCATTCCGCAGCAGCACCGGCCCAGGAAGCGGCGACGGCGACAGCACCAAGACCGTTGGCTCAACGCCGTCCAGCATCACGTCCATCCTATCACCCACCACGCTTCCGCCACGCAGCATGTTGTGCACCAGGGCTTGCGCCGGCAGCCGCACGGTGACGCGGGACGGGGCCGCCCAGGGCTGGCTCGCCTGCAGCGCCAGGATGGTCACCCCGCCATCCCTGTAGGCGTGCACATCCACCCCCGCCGCCGCGGCGCCGTCGGGTCCGAGCACCAGGACAGGCGGCTGCACCCCGGCCGCCTGCAGCAGGGCCAGCAGGCCCGCCGGACCCGCCGGCTCGCCCTCCGGCCGCATCGCGTAGGGCGTCGCCGCCACCCCAACCAGCACCGGCGCGTCCCGGCGGCGGCCATGGCCGTCGAACACGCCAGGCTCGGTGTCGGCCAGCACCGTGCCGCCATGGGCGGAGAAGGCGGCGATCTCGTCCACCTCCGCCTGCGACAGTGCAATCGCGTGCGGCAGGATCAGGACGCGCGTGCCGCCATCGCGCAATGCCCCGGCCTCCAGAGTCTGATCGGTCAGCCAGCGCGGCTGGATGCCAAGCTCCGTCAGATGCCCCGCCACCTGCCGACGGGCGGCGCGCCAGGCGTTGTCGTCGTTCTCCCGCTCCGAATCGCGCTCGGACCAGCGTGCGCCCTTTGGCTGCTGGTCCAGCATCCAGCGGATGCGGAAGCTGGCCTGCGAGTACAGCACCGCCACCGCCGAGGGCTGCGGCGGGCTGACCAGCAGCGCCGGCGCCACCCCTCGCAGCCCGGCCACCAGCGCCTGGATCGCCAACCCACGCGGCCCGGGCGCACCATCGGCACCGACGACATCCCCGGCCTCGTCCCAGATCACCATGCCGCGTCCGCCGCGCAGCAGGTCGCGCCAGGCCCGGTGCACCTCGCGCGGACCCGCCGCGAACGCGGTGCTGAGCGGCAGCAGCGCCGGGTTGAGGGCATGGGCCAGCTCCAGCGCGTTGCCGGTGTCGTAGATCTCCATGACATCGACGGCACCGGCCAGGCGTCCGTAATCGTAGCCGCCCCAGCCCGGCACCTGAGCGCCCTCCAGGCCGGCCAGCGCCGCCGGGTCGGCCGAGTGCACCGCCGCGGTCCCGGCACGAACGGCCTCGGCGAAGGCCAGGTCCATCCATGCCTTGAAGTCCGACCAGGCGGAAAAGTTCTGGTCGGTGCGCCGCATCGCCGCGTCCGTCAGCTCCGGCGCCACCGCGTCCCAACTGGCATAGTCCGTCCCCCACTGGGCGTTCAGCGCGGCCAGCCCGGCATACTGCGTCCGCAGCCAGGCGCGGAACGCCGCGAGCGCCACCGGGGACTGGTCGTAATCCCAGGGTGCGGCCAAGTCGGCGATGCCGGTCTCGTCGCCCAGGTTATAGAACAACGGACGGTCGCCCGCCTGCGCCCGCACCAGCGCCGCCAGCCGCGCCTGCACCGCCGCCAGCCAGGCCGGGTCGGACAGGCTGGGTTCCCGTACGAACACATCCGCGTCCCCCGGATCGGCCCGGCGCCGGGCGCGGTCGCGGTCGAACCGCCACGTTACCGGCTGGCCCGGCGTGTAGCGGTGATAGGACGCGTAGAAGTCGGTGGCGATGTTCTCGACGTAGTACGGCAGGCCGGAGGCGCGACGCTCAGCCAGGGCCTGCTGGCCGATGCGCCCGCCATTGCCGATCAGCTTGGTGGCCGTGAAGCCCAATCGCGCCAGGCCCGGCAGCGCCGCGGCCGGCTGGTCCTGCCACATGATGAGCTGGTACTCATCCCACCGCTCATCCGCCGCCGCCGGCGCCGCGGCCAGGCAGGCGGCCAGCAGCAGGGCCGCCCTCATTGCCCCAGGATGAACCGCTTGGCCCGCCCGGCCAGGCCGCGCAACCCGTCTTTCGCCCCGTGCGCGGCGTCCGAAGCACGGTGCCGCAACGATCCCGCGGTGGACACCTCCTGGTCGCCGGGCGCGACCTGGTTGCCCTCCAGCACCGGCGTGCCGCCCGTCCAGTCCAGCAGCAGCGCCAGCGGCCGGCCCGAGGGCAGCAGCCGGTTGCCCCGCAGCACCGGCCCGGCGTCGCCCGTCGCCAGCACCGCCGCCGGCTGCCCCGCCGCATCCGGCCCGGCCTCGAAGGTGTTGCCCTGCAAGGTCAGCCGCCCGGAGGCCGACACCGCCGGCAGCATCGCCGGCGCATTGAAGGTATTGCCCGTGAGCGTCGTTTCCCCCGCGGCGGACGACACCCCGCCGCCCTGCCCGCCGGTGAACACCGATCCGCTGACCAGCAGCGTCGCCGCCGGGCCGGCCAGGATGGCGTAGGTCGGCTGCGGCCCGGCGATCCCGCCGCCCTCGAACCGGCACCCGGCCACGACGATGGCGCCGCCTGGGACGCCGGACAGCAGGCCGGCCTGGTCGTTGGCGAAGGTGACGCCCTCCACCTGCAGGCCCGGCGCCTCCAGGCGGATGCCGGCGCCGTTGTTATCCGGGACGCGGGCGCGGGCCAGGGTGAGGTTGCGGATGGTGGCGTTGGCGCCGCCGGCGACCAGGATGGCCTTGCCCTGGCAAGTGGTGTCGGTCAGCACGGCGCCGGGACCGTGCCCGGCGATGGTCAGGTTGGGCGTGCTCCAGGAGGCGCAGTCGTAGTACTCGCCGGGTTCGATCAGCACGGTATCGCCGGGCTGCGCGGCGCGTATGGCGGCGGAGGGCCGGTCGAACGCCTGGCCAGGGCCAACCGCCAGCGTCTTGCCAGCAGCAGGAGTGGCAATCAACAGAACCAGTACTGCCGCGCTTCTCCCTCTCCCTCCGGGAGAGGGCCGGGGTGAGGGGGCGGGCAAGCACCCAACCCGGCCACGACAGGGCAGAGGCGCTCGCCCCCCAACGTCCGGCGCGCGCCGCAAGACCCTCTCACCCCGACCCTCTCCCGGAGGGAGAGGTGGAAGCAGCACAGCTACTTCACGACCTTGCCGTCGCCCTGCAGCGGCTTGGCCTGGCCGCTGATCCGGTTGCCGGTCAGCATCGCGTCCGTCGCCGTCAGGTTCCACACGAACGATGTGGGATAGCTCCCGGCATTGCGGAACGTGTTGTTGGCAATGGTGATCTCCCGCGTCGGCTGGGTCACGCCCTCGGTGCCGATCACGATGGCGCCGGTGTGGTTCTCCGACTCCGGCCCCTTAGTCAGCGTGCTGTCGCGCACCACCAGGCTGCCGCCGTTCGGCACCTCGATCATGTAGCTCGCCGTGCCCTCCTCGCCGTCGTCGAACGTGCAATCGACGACTTCGGTGCGCTCGGCGCGGGACTTAATGTGGTGGCCCTGCTTGGTGTCGGTGAACCGGCTGTTCTCCACCCGCAGCAGCTTCGAGTGCCCGATGTAGATGGCATGCGCGCAGGCGCCCTGGCAGGTGCCGTTGCGGTCAAAGAAGCTGTTGCGGACGGTCACCGTCCCGCCGTCCGTGCCCGACAGGATGCCGTCCTGGTTGTTGATGAACCGCACGCCATCGACCAGCAGCGTCTCGCCCTCCCCCCGGATGCCGGCGCCGTTGTTGTCGGGCACGCGGGCGCGGGTCAGGGTCAAGTTGCGTATCGTGATGTCGGCGCCGCTGGCGATCAGCAGCGCCTTGCCGCCGCAGGTCTTGTCGGTCATCACCACCTTGCTGGCGTCACCCACGCCCTCCACCGTCAGCTTGGCTTGGCCGAGGGTGGCGCAGTCAAAGTACTCACCCGGCCCGATCTGCACGGTGTCGCCGCTGTGCGCGGCCTTCACCGCCTCGCTCGGCAGCTTGAACTCCTTGCCCTGGCCAACCTCTAGGACCCGGGCGTGGGCGGTGGAGGCGAGCAGCAGGGCAGCCAATGCCAGGCGGATTATCATGGTGCGCTCCTTATTGAGCCTTGGGCTACGCGCCAACGCGCGTGCTGCGGGTCAGGGTGCAACCGCTGATATGCCACGTTCCCGGTGGACCTTGTTCCATAAAATATAGCGCAAGCTGCGTTTCGCCGCTCGGACCGACCAACTCGACCTGCTGGATCACCTGCCCGTCCTGCATCAGCAGCTCGGTGAACTCGACCGACCGCGGGCGGTACACCGAGGGGTAGGACTCGCGCACCATGTCCAGGAAGCGGTCCGGCGTGCCGAACTGCTGCTGGATCGTCGGCGCGGCGTAGCTGAATGCACCGGGGCCGTCGTCGCGCTGGAACGCCTCCAACTGCCGGGTGATCACCCCCTTGATCGCCGTCCGGTCTGCCGCGGACACCGCTTGCGCCCGTGCGATGGTCGAAAGGCACAGCAGGGCCAGGACGGCCACGATGAGGCGCGAAGCGGCCATGCTCTAATCTCCGTCGCCCACGGTCGGGGCCAGTTGCAGCAGCGCCGGGCGGGCGCGGCTTTGCGTCATCAGGGCGCCAGCCATCGCGCGGCTGTAGGCGCGCAGGATACCCGGGGGCGCCGTCTCCTCCGGCGTCAGGAACAGCCCCCATCGCCGCGCCTGCGCCCCCCAGGTGGTGCGGCTGGACACGATCACCGCCGGAATCGCCGCCAGCAGCCCGAACAGCAGCGGCGCGCACCAGGCGAGTAGCGCGCCATCCGCTGCCGCCAGCGCCGCTGTCCACGCCAGCCCGGCCGCCAGCATGCCGCGCAGCCGCACCCAGCCCTCCGACCAGGACACCCCGCGGTCGTCGCGCGGCTGCGGCGTCCAGCGCACCGTCTGCCCGCACAGCAGGGCGGCGGTGTAGCGGGTGTAGAACAGGATCAGCACGGAGGAGACCACCAAGGCCCCCACCTGCTCCAGCGCCGCCCCGGCCAGCAGCCGGATGCGCCCGCCATAGCGCCGGGACTCCTCGGCGTCGGCCAGCACCTCGCCGAGGCACAGCAGCTTGCCGGCATACAGCAACCCCAGCACCAGCGCCGCCAGGCAGGCATGCGCCGCGCCGCCGCCCAGCAGCACCGCCGGCACGAAGCCGCCGCCCATGCCCGCATCCAGCGTCGCCAGCAGCAGGAACGCCACCGCCAGCGGCCCCGATATGTAATGCAGCACGCCATAGCCCAGGTGGAACCGCCCCACCGGGCGCAGCCCCGGGTGCCGCAGCAGGCCCGTGTGCTGCAGGTTGCCCTGGCACCACCGCCGCTCCCGGCTGGCGTAATCGACCATGTTGGCCGGCAGCGCCTCATAGCTCTCGGTCACCTGCGGCAGCACCCACACGTCCCAGCCGGCGCCGCGCATCAGCCCGGCCTCCACCACGTCGTGGCACAGGATCTCGCCGCCGAACGGCTCGCGCCCCGGCAGCACCGGCAGGGCGCAGTGCGCCATGAACGGCGCGATGCGGATGATGGCGTTGTGGCCCCAGTAATTGCTGTCGCTGCCCTGCCAGAACGTCAGGCCCTCCACCAGCATGGGCGTGTAAAGCCGCGCGGAGAACTGCTGCATGCGGGCGAACAGGGTCTCCCGCCCGACGGCATACGGCACGGTCTGAATGATGCCGGCGCGAGGGTTGGCGTCCATCAGGCCGATCAGGGTGCTGACGGTGTCCGCGCCCATCAGGCTGTCGGCGTCGAGCACCAGCATGTAGTCGTACTGGCTGCCCCACCGGCTGCAGAACTCGTTGAGGTTGCCGACCTTGCGCCCGGCGTTGCTCGCGCGGCGGCGATAGTGCAGCCCGGGATGCGCGCCCCCCGGCGCACGGGCGGCCAGCGCGTCGAACGCAGCCTGCTCCGCCGCGGCCAGGCCGGCATCCTGGGTGTCGGACAGCACGAAGAAGTCCACCCCGCGCAGCCCGGCCTTGGCGATGGCGGCGGCCATGACCTCGATGGCGGCGAACACCGCGCGCGGCTCCTCCTGGTGGATCGGCATCAGCATGGCGGTGCGGGCCAGGCCCATCGGTGCCGCCTGGACCCGCAAGCCACGCCCGGTGCGCCGGACCAGGAAGCCGAGCACCGCCGGCCACCCGGTCAACGCGACATACAGCAGGTTTACCGCCAGCAGCGCCAGCAGCGGCCAGCGCAACGGGTCCGCCAGCTCCGCCGTTAGGTGGACCGCAAGGCCAGTACCCAGCACGGTCGCCCCCAGCACCGGCGCCAGGAACGCCAGCCGGCGCGGCCAGGCAGGCCGGGCCGCCTGCAACGGGGTGGCGTGGGAACTGCCGGGAAACAGGCCTGGCAGGTCGGCATCAAGACGTACGGAAGCACGAAGCGATTGCATGTTCATTGACGGTGCGGCCTGAACCCAGGAGGAAAGGACAGCAACGAATAAACTCCTACAATGTGGCTGCCTGATGGCCCGTCCGCCGCAAAGGCGCCACGCCCTCCAACGCCACGCCCTCCAACAACGTCAACACCCCGGGCGAGACGCCCAAAAACCGCTCCGCCGGCACACCGCCGCCCTCCGCCGCCGCAAACGCCCGCAAGGCCCGCCCCGCGGCGGCCGGCCCGCCGAACTGAAAGCCGACCTGGCTGGCGTAGGCGCAGCTTGCCGCGACCTTGCGGTCCAGCCCCGCCGCAATCCCAGCCGTGCAGCGACCGTACTCCGCAACCCCGGTGTCCGGAACCGCACCAGGGTTGCGGAGCGCGTAAGGCGTGTCGCGGTAGAAGGCAAGCGGCTGCCCGGCTCCGGCCGCCAGCACGGCGCGTATCATCTGCCGGTGGTCCACATGATCCCCAAGTCCCTGCGGTGCCAGCACAAGCGCCGGTTGCAGCTCGGCCAGCATGCCGCGCAGCCGCTCCGCCAAGGGCTGCCAGACGCCGTCGCCGTCCAGGACAGGCCCAAACAACGCCGGGGCCGAGTCGTAGCCGCGGTGCGGCGCCTCCAGAAGATCGAGCCAGCGCACATCGGCCACGCCCAGGATCGCCGCCGCCGCCGCGTCCTCCGCCCGGCGCAGCGCCATGTAGTCCACCTCCGGCGCCAGGCCCTTGTCGGTCTGGCACGCCAGAGCGAATCCAACCGGGTCCGGCACGCTGCGGGTGAACGCCGTCGCCATCACCACGCGCCACCCGGCGTCGGCCAGCACCGCCAGCAGCCCGCCGCAGGAGAAGGCGGCGTCGTCCAGGTGCGGAGAGAGGGCCAGAACAGTCTGCATCTACAGCAAATGCGGCTCGGCCCGGAACCGGCAAGGCGTCACCGGCAGGTCCGGAGACCAGGACAGGTCCGGCGCCTGGCCGGCGACCGCGGCATACACGTCCATGATCTGCCGCCCGACCTTGGCCCAGGAATACACCCCCCGGCACTCCTCCAGCCCAGCCCCGGCCAGCCGATGGCGCAGCAAGGGGTCGCGCAGTACCCGGCGCAGAGCGTCGGCCAGGCCATCGCGGTCGCCGGGTTCGGTGAGCAGGCCGTTCTCGCCGTCGCGGATGCAATCGACCACACCGACGCTGCGGCAGGACACGACGGCCAGGCGGCTGGCCATCGCCTCCAGGATGGTGTTGCTGAAACCCTCGGCGTAGGTCGGGGAGACGAAGATGTCGGCCTGCCAGTACACCTCGGGCACGTCCTCGTAATCGACGTAGCCGGTCATGCGGACCTGGTCCTGCAGGCCCATCAACGGGATGCTGGCCGCTGTCTCGTCGTAGGTCGGGCCGATGCCGGAGATCAGCAGCCTGAACCGGTCCCCGCCCTCCCGCAGTTGCCGCGCGGCGTCCAGCAGGTCCAGCACGCCTTTCCGCGCATCCACGCGGCCGTGATACAGCAGGACCGGCACCTCGCCGTCCGCGCGGGCCGGGCCTGGGGTGAAGCGCTGCACATCCACCGCGCCGGGCACGATCGTCAGGCGCGCGGGATCGGTGCCCAGCCGCTGCACCACCTCCTCGCGGAACGACGGGCAGCCGATCAGCACCCGGTTGGCGTGGTCCAGCACGCGGGTCATCGCCAGGCGGTGCGTCTCGCAGCAGCTTCCGACCCAGTGGCCGTCGCCGCCCTGGATGGAGACCACCGTGGGGATGGCGATGAGGCGCGACGCCTCCAGCACCATCCAGCCGCAGGGATAGCCATACTGGGCGTGCAGCACGTCGAACGGCTGGCGGCGGTGCTCGGCGACGATGGCCTCCACCATGGCGGCTATGTCGCGCTCGAAGTCGCCGGTCTCCTGCTCGCCCAACTGCTCCATGCCGATGACGCGGACGCCGGGGACCTCGGGCGGGGGGCCGCCGCCATACACGCGGCGGCCGAAATCGTCGCCGCGATACTGGCTGAACATCGTGACATCGTGCCCGGCGGCGGCCAACTCGCGCAGCAGGTTCAGCGCATAGACGCTCATGCCCGATATGGCGGGGAAAAAGCGGCGGCTGACAAAACAGACCCTCATGCCGGCTGCTCCCTGCGCTGCCTGCTCCCTCTCCCTTCGGGCTTGGGCCGTGAAACGGACCAAGGCCGGGGTGAGGGAGGCGGTAAGGGCCAGACTCGCCCGATCAAGCACGAGATTTGCTTCCAAGCAGGCAGGGCATGGCCCCCGCGGCTTCCCTCACCCCAGCCTTGGTCCGTTTCACGGCCCAAGCCCGGAGGGAGAGGGAGCCAGTGCGGCTCCAGCATCATGTGCGGTCGCGCTGCCTCGGGGACGGCGGCGCGGGAAAAAAGGCTGCAGGTAGCGAAGGTCATGCGGCAGCCTTCAGATAGGCCAGCGACGCCGGGATCATCGTGTCGGCCCGGTGGCTCTCGCGCGACATCTCCACGCAGACCAGCTTGCCGAACCCAACCGCGTCCAGCGCGCGCAGCACGCCGGGCACGTCCATGTCGCCCTCGCCGAACGGCAGGTGGACGTGGACGCCGCGCTTCATGTCCTCGATGGACACCGTGCCGAGGTGCGGCGCGAACTCGCGCACCGCCGCCGCCGGGTCGCGCTCCCCCGTGACGATGCAGTGCCCGGTGTCCAGCGCCAGGCGCAGGCCGGGGATGGCCCCAGGCAGCACCAGGGCGGCCCAATCGTCCACCGTCTCGACCAGCATGCCCGGCTCCGGCTCCAGCGCCGCCGTCGTGCCGAGCGCCTCCGCCCGGCGGGCAACCTGTCCGGCGCCGTCGCACAGCCAGGCCCGGGCATCCACAGCCGGCACGCCGGGCTTCGGCACGCCGGCCCAGAACGACATGGCGTCGGCGCCGGTGTCGGCCGCCACCTCCAGCGCACGGGACAGGAACTCGACCCGGCGGGCGCGGCCGGCGGGATCGGCGGTCAGCAAGGTCGGCTCGTGCTTGGCGCGGGGGTCCAGCAGGAAACGCGCACCAGTCTCCACCACGCAGCCCAGCCCAAGCTGCCGCAACCGCGCCGCAAGCCGCCGCCGGGCCGAGGGGAAGTCAGGCGCGAAAGGGTCCAGGTGATGGATGTCCAACGTCAGCGCCACGCCGTCATACCCGGCGTCGGCGATCAGGGCCAAGGCGTCGTCCAGCCGGTGGTTGGCCGCGCCGTTGGTGTTGTAGGCGAAGCGCAACGTCATGTCGCGTGAAGCAAGCCGGGCTGCTCCATCGAGATCGGCGCGCTATGGACCTCGGGTTCACGATACAGCGGGTACAGCGCACCGACGATGCGGTCCACCGCCGCCACATCCAGCCAGGCCGCGCCACCCAGCCGCTCCGCAGCGCCAGGGGGCAGGCGGACCGGAGCCGCGCCGGGCGGCGGCGCACCCAGGCCGGCCAGCGGGCTGCCGCGCTCCATCAGCTTGCGGACGCCGCGCTCGCCGATGCGGTGGTAGCTCATGGTCTCCACCTCCAGCCCCGGCACGACGGCTTTTACGACATAGACATCCCCTGCGCCCGGCGGGGAGAAATCGACGTAGAGGACCTCCATGCCAGCCCCGGCGAAGCGCCGCGCCAATTCCTGCACTAGGCCAGTGCCGGACAGCGGGCCGTCCCAGGTCGGCAGTTCGTCGAACCGCTGCGTCGAGCGGCGGGACAGCACGGTGTCGGCCAGCAACCCCTTCAGCGCCGGCTGGTCCAGGCGCAGCCACTCCCTCATGGCAACCAGGCTGCGGCCCTCCTCGCCGCCCAGGGTGTGGTAGGCGCGGAAGCGGTCCAGGTAATCCGGCGGCGTGATCCCGGCGATGGCGGACAGCGGCGCGTGGCTGAACACCTTCCGCGCCCGGGCGGCGGCGTACTCGAACGTGGCCTTGCGCAGGGCATGCTCGCGGTCCAGCGACGCGGCCTCCCCGCACGCCGTCACCATGATCGGCCAGGCGGCGTCCACCCCGTCCCGCTCCGCGCCGACGCAGTACACGTTGGCGGTGCCGAACTCGGTGGTGGCGAACTTCGGCAACGGCTCAATGCCCAGGGCGCGCAGGCGCTCCAGCAGGCCGCGGGTGCGCGGGTCGGCGGGGCCATCGCCCAAATCCAGCGCGATGCCGCGGTCCATGGCGCGGAAGCCCAGGCCGTTGCCGTCGCGCTGCAGCAGCTCCAGCAGCCCATGCCCGATGGCGAAGTCCAGCGTCGGCCCCGCGCCCAGCCCGTTGGTGATCGGCGTCGTGAACGGCTCGTAGCCCGGCGACAGGTCCCCCACCGAGCACGCGGCGATGTCGATGGGCAGCCACACCGTCTCGCCGCCGGGCCAGCGGTGGGCGGGCACCCACTCCAGCACGGTGTCGCCATCGACGGCGCTGCCAGCGGGCAGGCAGAGCGTCAGCGGGTCGGCGACGCCGCGGGGGCCAACCTCAGCACGCAGGGCGTTATAGCTGCCCGCGCGCCGGGGCATGCGGTGGATCTCGACGGCGGAGTGGACGGCCTCGGCCAACTCCCCCGTGGTGCCGATGATGGCGCCGTCGTCGTCCACCCCATAGCCGACGCCATGCGGCACCACCCCATGCCAGCGCGTGCCGTCGCCGTTGAGGAACACGGCATTCCAACAGGCGACGCCGGTGCGGTCCAATGGGGTCAGCGGGAACAACTCGACGCGGCCCTCCGGCATGGAGGCGATGTAGGCGGCCGCCGCGTCGGGCAGGCTCGCCGGCAGATGGTGACGCTGCTGGGTAATAACGGTCATAAGCCTGCCTGCTGCTCCCTCTCCCTCCGGGAGAGGGCCGGGGTGAGGGGGTCGTGCGGCGCGGCACTGGCCGATAAGGGGCCGCGGTCCAGCAACACCGGCAGTCTGTCGCCGGGTGGCCAAGCCCCCCTCACCCCGGCCCTCTCCCGGAGGGAGAGGGGGAAGCGATCACGCCGCATCGGCGACCTGCGGCGGCTTGGCCTGCGCCTGCGCCCGCAGCACCAGGTCCATAACATGTAGGTCATGCGCGCCACTGAACGGGAAGCCCGCACCGCCCAGCACAGCATCGGCGAACGCCTCGACCTGGTTCAGGAACGGCGAACGTTCCGCGTCGGGCACCGGCACAGGCTCGGTGACGCCGGTGGCGGCATCGATGAACTCCAGCGTGCCGCCGGCGGTCTGGCCCATCGTGTCGGTGGCGACCGCCTGGCCGGCGGTGCCCACCACCTCCAGCCGCCGCCGCGGCAGGGTCTCCGGGCAATTGTAGGCGACATGCATCTGCACCATCGTGCCGGACCGGGCACGCGCCATCAGCAGCGCCCCGTCCTCCACGCCGTAATGGTGCACGCGGGCCTGGCCGATGGCGGCGACCTCGACCAGCGGCTCGTTCAGCAGGTAGGACGACAGGTCCAGCCCATGCGGCGCCAGGTCCATCAGCGCACCACCGCCGGCCCGGTGCGGGTCGATGCGCCAGTTGTCCCCCAGATTGCCGCCACCGGCCCAGTCCGCCGGCACCCAGCACGCATACACGATGCGTATGGCCGTCACGGTGCCGAGCCGCCCCTCCGCCACCATGGCCGCCAGGGCGCGGTGCGCGGCATGGAACCGCTGGTCGAACGCGGTGGCATACAGCACGCCAGCCCGGGCGCAGGCGTCCACCATCGCCTGGGCGTCGGCCAGGGTGGTTGCCATCGGCTTCTCGCACAGCACCGGCAGCCCGGCACGGGCGGCAGCCTCCACCAGGGGCCGGTGCACATGGTTGGGCGCGGCGACATAGACCGCTCCCAGGCCAGGCGTGGCCAGGAACGCGTCCAGGTCCGCATGGGCCGGGGCGCCGAACAGCGAGGCGGCCTGGCGCAGGTTGCCGGGGTTCGGGTCATGCAGGGCAGCGACCTGGCCGTTGCTGGACGCTTGTATGGCCGGGCCGACATAGTCCCGCGCCACCCAGCCGCAGCCGGCGATGCCCCAGCCCAGCTTGCCCAATTCTACCATGACGCCGCCCCTACCATGACGCCGGCAGGTCCAGCAGCACCCGGCGCCGGGCCAGGGCATCGGTCACGGCGTCCGAGCCGGCCACAGCCGTCACCGGCCCCTCGGCGTGCAGCGGGTAGGTGGCGAGCGGGCCATACTCGCGCTCATAGCGGTCGGACGGCCAGCGGATTTCTTCTCCGGCATACAGCGGATTGCGTTGCAGCGGCGCGCCCGGCGGCGGCACGGCCAAGCCGCCGGTGACAGCGCGCGGTGCCTCCGGTCCAGTCGCCCAGGCGACGGCAGGCGCATCCGCAACGTCGTCCGCCGTGACCGGCGCCGGTGCGCGGCCCTCGACCAGCGCCTGCGTCAGCTCCCGATCGTCATACAGCAGCGGCGTGCCGAACAGGGCGGTGTAACCGGCCGGCGGCATCGGGCTGCCGGCGGACAGGTTGTCCACCAAGGCATTGTGCGCGTGCCCGACCAGCACACGGCCCCGCCCGGCCACGCGCAGCATCTCCGCGGCCACATGCGGCTTATCTGGCAGGAAGTAGAAGGCGTCGTGGCAGAACACCATGTCGGCCGAAGCAGCAGCCAGCGGCCAAGGTGCCGCCGCGTCGAAGCACACAAGCTGCGCGTGGGGCGCGACGTAACGCCGGGCCAGCCAAAGCTTGGCGAACACGATGTCCGCGCCGCACACCCCCGGCGCGACCCGGGCGAACTCCCGCAAATAGTGCCCGGCCCCGCACGCCAGCTCGAACACCCGGCCCGGGGCCGTCCAGTGTGCCTCCGCCAGGGCCAGGCCGGACAGGAACGTGGGATCGGACCAGCGGTGGGCGAAATAGGTGCCGACGGGGCCGAAGGCCAGCCGGTCCATCGCGTCACGAAAGGTCAGACGGTCCGCGTCCCGCAACAGGGCGTGCCGGGCAGCCTCGTCAGGCGGCGGGGTGCGCGCCCAGTTGTCCTGGTCGCCAAGCAGCAGAACCAGCGCGGACACCGCATCGCCGCCATCCAGCGCGGCGAGGGCGGCGTCGGCCAGGGAGCGACGGTCGTCCCGCAGGAAGGGGATGCCCTCCAGCACCGGCCATCGCTCACCATCGGCAGCGACCGAGTGCGGGCTGTCGGCCAGCAAGGGCCACCCCGTGCGCGGACTGTGCAGCGCGCCGTCAGCCCAAGACGTCATGGCCAGGATGTCACGGCAGCCCGGCGTCCCGCAGCACCGCCTGATGGAACGCCTGCGTCGGCCCGGCATGAACCAAGTCCATGTCGTCCAGCGCCTGATCGATCGTGAAGCGCGCCACCTGGTCATAGTGCCGCATCTGCAGCACCCGGTCGATCACGTCCGCCGCATGGAACGCCTGGCCGACCGGGGTGGAGGCGTCTGGAATGGCCGCCAGCGCCGCCGCCGTCGCCGCGCGCAGCGGGTCCGGCAGGGTGGCCAGCTCGCGTGCAAACAGGCGCCGCATCACCGGCGTCAGATGCGCGCCTAGCAGCATCTCGCCCGCAAAGCCGCTGTCCGGCAGCACGGCGTTGTGCAGGTGGTGCGCCATGCCGGCCAGGAACGCCGCCGCCGGGTCAGCGGCGTAGCGGGGCGCCAGCAGCGCCGCCAGCACGGCGACAACAAGGCAATGGTCACCGTGGCCCTCGGGCGGTTCCAGGATGATGCGGGCCTTGCCAGGGCAGGTCGCACCGGCGCGGGGCTGGCGAATCAGCGCCTCGGCAAACGCAGGCGCTGGGCCGGGCTGGTAAGGCCGTCCGAGTTGGGCACGCAGCCGGTCGCACCAGACAGCATCGACGGGACCGGCGACCTCATCGAACGAACGGGCGAGGATGACCGTCGCGTCCTCCCCCTCGATGTCGGCCACTGCCAGCACGTCCCGGTCGATGCCGCCGAGCCGGGCCGCGGCAACGGCATCGGCCGTGGTCTGCACCGCCACCGCCGCCGGGTCCTGCCCGGCCAGTAATGCGCCCCACGCGCGGCGGAACATGCGGCTGGCCAGGCTGTCCGGGCCAGCCGCATCGCGAACCCGCTTCAGGTCGCAAAGCTCCGCCGCAAGCGGCACCAGGCTGGAAAGGCCAGCCTGGCCGGGAACGCTATCCAACATGGGATTAAGCGGCGAGCCAGTCGAGCAGCACGCGCTCCTGCACGGGGAAGCTGTGCTCCTCGCGCTTGCCCTGCGGCGTCATCGGCGCCTTGAAGAACAACCCAAGCTGCTCCTGGATGCCGCCCTCGCCCCGCTGCCGCGCCAGGTCCAGCACCCGGGCGATCTCGATCACCAGCGGCGCCGCCAGGATGCTGTCGCGGCACAGGAAGTTGACCTTGATCTGCATCTTCTGGCCGAGGAACCCCACGAGATCAATGTTGTCCCAGGCCTCCTTGTTGTCGCCGCGCGGCTTGTAGTACCGGATATCGACGATGTGGTCCTCGACCGGGTAGCCCAGGATGTCGTCCAGCACGGACCCCTTGGTGTTCAGCTTGCTCTGCAGGCTGTCCTTGTTGTTCAGCGCCAGGCCGTCGCGGTTGCCCAGGATGTTGGTGCTGAACCAGCCCTCGACATACAGGCTGCGGCTGCGGAACGCCGGGGCCAGCACGGTCTTGATGAAGGTCTGCCCTGTCTTGCCGTCCTTGCCCGCCACGGGGACGTTGCGCCGCTGCGCCAGGGTGGTCAGCGCCGGCACGTCGGCGGCGAGGCTCGGGGTGAAGTTGCCATACGGCACGCCCTCGATGATGGCGGCGTAGGCATACAGCATGGCCGGGCTGATCGCCGGGTCGCTGCTGTCCAGGCCGCGCTCGAAGCCCTCCGGCGTGTGCAGCACCGACAGGCCTTGGTCCGGCCAGCGCTCGACGGAGGCCAGGTTGATCATCACGACGTTCTCGATGCCCGACGTCTCGCGATAGCGGCGGATGTCGTCCCGGATGCGGTCCACCGCCTCGCGGTGCGAGTTGGCGACGACCTTGTTGCCGCCGTCCACGTTCTTGCAGAAATCGACGCTGCCGACTGCAGGCCAGGGCTTCATCTGCGACAGCGCCGGGGCGACCAGCTCGGCCTGCTCGCGGTCCAGCACGCGATGCTCGCGCACGGCGGCATTCAAGTCCTCGCCATGCAGGTCCCACCCGGCGAAGTGCAGGTTGCGGTAGGAGACAAGGCCAGCAGCCCCGGCCCCGGCGAGCGGCAGCCCCGCCATGTCGTTCGACCCGGCGCGCAGCATCTCGATGCCTGCGGCGGCGGTGGTGGCGACAGCGCCGCCACTGCCGACGACAAGCACGCCCACACGTCGTCCCGTAGTGGACACGTCCAGCCCGGTATCAGGCATCAGGATTTCTCTCGTTGTTGACGGCCGCGCCGGACGGGCGGCCAAGGGTGGCGGAGGTGCAGATAGGCGTCCGAAGGGTCATAAAAAGGCAACGTCTGTTTGACGATTGAACCGCCTCCGGCACGCAATCTGGATGATCGAATGCCGAGTGCATTGATCTGCAACGGTTATCGCCCTGGGATATGGCAGGAATGCGGCATCGCAAAAAATTAATTGGGGCTGCGGTCGCGCATGTCGGACCCTCGCTCCCCCTCTTCCATGTCAGTGTCGTCGAGGGAGTCCATGTTCACGGTATGGTCGCCACCATGGGTTAGGACCTCCTGCTCGCGCGACCCTTCGGTGCGGTCCACCAAGTGGATCACGTCCAGGCCCTCGCTTTCGGCGACCAGCTTCGCGGCGGCAACCGCCTCATCGAGGCTCATCGGATTGCCGTCGGGACGCATGGGGTGGACCGTCTCGCCCTGGCCGGGCCGGCCGGTCAGCATGATCTGCGTCACGGTGCGGCGGGGGTCGTCCTCGTCCATGCGGTGCAGCACGATCACGGTGCGCCCACCCTCCGGCAGGGGATCGTGCGGATTATGGTGGCGGACTTGGACCATTTGGGTTCCTGCGGCGTATCGGCCTGTATGCCACCAACGGTTGGAATAGCGCCAGGTTCAATCAGGGGATGCAGCCATACGCAACTGGCCGGCGCGGCACCGCGTTGGGCTGGCAAGGAGAATCCGCCATGAAGGACCTTGAACAGACCGATGGCGCCGCCGGCAAGCACGGTGCGGCCCGGTTGCTGGCCGAGCAAGCGGTCGCCGCCCAGGCTGCGGGCAATGACGACGAGGCCGACTGCCTGTTCGCCGAGGCCGACCGTGCCGACCCGGACGCGGTGATCGCCGTGTTGCAGGAGCAGGCGCGCGACCCGAACGACGGGGGCGGGGGCGCGGACGCCGGGCCGCAGGACGACGCGGAGATCGCAGCGATGTCCCGCACGGTCGAGCCAGGGTCAGACGCGCCGTCCCGCGCCGGGGTATCCGGACGCGGCAGCGGCGCGGACAACCAGGGGCAGTAACAAGGCCCTTTGCCTTCCCCCTCTTCCTTCGGGAGAGGGCCGGGGTGAGGGGGTCGCGCCGTCATCCGCCGCCGAGGACCGTCATCGCCGGCAAGGCCATGCCGTCTTGCCGTGTACGACCCCCTCACCCCAACCTTCCGCAAACAGGGAGAGGGAGCCGATACGACTTTGAGGCATTGAACTCGCCAGGCCCGGCCGGCATATCGCTGGCGCCGCAACAGTCTGGAAGGTGCCCTAAGATGAGCGAAGCGCAAACCGAGCGTCACGAGTTCAGCGCCGAGGTCGGCCGCCTGCTCGATCTCGTCGTGCATTCGCTCTACTCCGAGCGGGAAATCTTCCTGCGCGAGCTGGTGGCCAACGCCGCCGATGCCACCGACCGCCGCCGGTTCGAGGCGCTGACCAACCCGGCCCTTGCCCTGCCGCCCGATGCCAAGGTCCGCATCGTGCCGGACAAGGCGGCCCGCACCATCACCATCGCCGACGACGGCGTCGGCATGGACAAGGCGGAGCTGGTGGCGAACCTCGGCACCATCGCCCGCTCCGGCACCCGCATGTTCGGCGCCGAAGCTGCGAGGGCCAAGCCTGACGAGAAGGTGGACCTGATCGGCCAGTTCGGCGTGGGCTTCTACAGCGCCTTCATGGTCGCCGACCAGGTCGAGGCCACCAGCCGCCGCGCCGGGTCGGACGAGGCCTGGACCTGGGCCAGCGAGGGCAAGGGCGCCTTCACCCTGACCCCCGCCGAGCGTGACCAGCCCGGCACCACCATCGTCCTGCACATCAAGGCCGATGCCGAGGAGTTCCTGGAGCCGCTCCGCCTGCAGACCATCGTGAAGAAGTGGGCCGACCACATCACGGTCCCCATCACCATCGCCACCGACGGCGAGGACAAGCCGGCCAACGAGGGCACCGCCCTGTGGCGCAAGTCCAAGTCCGACGTGACCGAGGAGCAGTACAAGGAGTTCTACCGCCACCTCGGCAACATCTTCGACGACCCCTGGGCCACGCTGCACTGGCGGACGGAGGGGGCGCTGGAGTTCTCGGCCCTGCTGTTCATCCCCGGCATGAAGCCGTTCGAGGCCGTCGAAAGCCCACGCGAGAGCCGGGTGCGGCTGCACGTGCGCCGCATGTTCATCACCGACGAGGCCGGGCTGCTGCCACCGTGGCTGCGCTTCGTGCAGGGCGTCGTGGACACCGAGGACCTGCCGCTGAACGTCAGCCGCGAGATGCTGCAGGCGACCCCCGTGCTGGCCCGCATCCGCAAGGCCGTGACGGGCCGGGTGCTCGGCGAGATCAAGAACCGCGCCAAGGACCCGGAAGACTTCGCCAAGCTGTGGGAGAACTTCGGCGCGGTCATGAAGGAGGCCGTTTGGGAGGACAGCGAGCACCGCAAGGAGGTCGCGGGCCTGATGCGCTTCCGGTCCTCGGCCCAGGAGGGGACCGAAGCGGGGATGCGGGAGGGCTGGACCGGGCTGGACGACTACGTGGCCCGCATGAAGCCGGGGCAGGAAGCGATCTACTTCCTGGGCGGCGACGAGGCGGAGGCGCTGGCGAGGTCGCCGCAGTTGGAGGGCTTCGGCGCCCGGGGCGTCGAGGTGCTGCTGCTAACCGACCCCGTGGACAGCTTCTGGCCGGACCGGCTGCACGATTGGGATGGCAAGCCGCTGCGCAGCGTCACGGCCGGCGCCGCCGACCTGTCGAAGCTGCAACCGACAGAGCAGCCCGAGGGCGAGCCGGCCGACCTCGCCAAGCTGCTGCCCGCCCTGCAGGCGGCGCTGGGCGACCAGGTGCGGGAGGTGCGGGCGACGGACCGCCTGACCGACAGCGCGGTGGTGCTGGCTGCGGGCGGCTATGGCCCGGACCTGCAGATGCAGCGGCTGATGCGCCGGCACGGCAAGTCCGGCATGGGCGCCGCGGTGCTGGAGGTGAACCCGCGCCACCCGCTGATCCGCACTCTGGCCGCCCGCGCCGACACGGACGGGGACGTGGCGGAGGCGGCGCACACCCTGCTGGACCTGGCCCGCGTGCAGGATGGCGACATGCCGGTGGACCCGGCGGGCTTCGCACGGCGGGTGACGGCGGCACTGGCTGCGGCGGGTTAGCCGCAGCTTGCACCTGGTCCACAACGAGCGGGTGAAACTGCTGGCGGGGGCGTTGAACACGTTAGGGATCGCTGTCGCCGTAACGGGCGCAGTCGCGCCCACGCTCGGCGTAGTCTATGGGACCTTTCGCCGCAACCTCGACGCTGTTGCTGGCACTCACCGCTTCCGCTTGCTTCGGGATAGGCGTAGGTCTACATGCAATCGGACAAGTTATCTTGGGAAAGCTTCGAGATGGCTGATTTTTGGATACAGGCTTTGATGGGGCCAGTTGGTCTGCTGATCCCTGGCTTTATAGGACTGTGGGCATCCCGCTTCCTGTAGCTGGTTTGCTGCCGTAATGTGCTGCCTGACGCACCTACGCCGCGCCAGAACCAGCCAGAAACGCCCGCCAGCCCCCTAACCCCGTAATGTCGCGCGCCCCGGCAACACCCACAGCCTCCGCCAGAAACGACAGGCACGGCCCGTCCAGCAACTGCGCCACGCCAAAGCCCAACGGCGGCGGCACCTGTGCCAACAGCGCGCCGACCCCCGCGGTCGGCACCGCCCAGACCTCCCCGGCAATGCTCCCCGTCCCACCGCGGACCAGGCCGGGCCGGGCACCCAGGTCATACAGCGAATACTCCGGCGCCGTCCGCCCCTCCCGCAGGAACCGCGCACCCAGCGCCGTGAGCTGACCATTCAACGGCAGCCCCGCCATATGGGCGCCGATGCAGAACAGCGCCGTCTCGTCCGCGCCCACCAGGTCCGGGGCGGCAGGCGGCGGCAAGGGTAGGCTGGTCGCACCTACCCGGTCCGTGGCGGCGCGGTGCAGCCGGTCGGCCAGGGCGGCGATGCGGCCCTCCGCCCAGGCCGGGCCAATGACGGTGACCCCCACCGGCCCATCCCGCCCCATGCCGGCCGGCACGGCGATGGCGGACAGTCCGCACAGGTTCACCCAATTGGTGTAGGTGCCCAACCGGCTGTTCGGGCCGAACGGATCGGCGTCCACCTCCGCCAGCGTCGGGCAGCATGGGGCAGTCGGCACCAGCAAGGCGTCGTAGGTGGCGAACAGCACCTCCGCCTGCCGGCGCACCCCGGCGAGTTGATGGAAGGCGTCGAAGGCGTCCACCGCCCGCCGGTCCAGTCCAGCGGCCAGGATGGCGCGGGTCGTCGAGTGCAGGCTGCCGGGGCGGTCCAGCATGGCGCGCAGGGCGCTGGTGCGCTCCGCCACCCAGGGGCCGTCATACAGCAGCCGCGCAACCTGCAGGAACGGCGCGACCGGCACGCTCTCCGCCGCAACGGACGCCGCGGCCCGGCGCACCGCGTCGGCCACATCCGCATCGCAGGCGGACAAGTCGTCGGCCACCGCGACCCGTCCGCCCGCCGCCAACGCACCCCGCCGCAGGTAGCCCGGCGGCGCCACCCGCGAGTACGGGTCCGCCGCATCGTAACCGGCGGCGACCCGCGCCACCGCCAGCGCCTCGTCCACCGTGCGCGCGAACACCGAGATCGTGTCGATGGACCGGCACGCCGGCACCATGCCGCGCGCCGGGATGGCGCCCACCGTCGGCTTCAGCCCCACGATGTTGCCGAACGCCGCCGGCACCCGGCCGGACCCGGCGGTGTCGGTGCCCAGGCTGACCGGCACGATCCCCGCCGCCACCGCCACGCCCGAGCCGGACGACGAT
Organism: uncultured Acetobacteraceae bacterium; assembly: GCA_964242415.1. GTDB lineage: Bacteria > Pseudomonadota > Alphaproteobacteria > Acetobacterales > Acetobacteraceae > DASWOJ01. The sequence continues at coordinate 133,726 of CAXTAT010000009.1, read as the reverse complement.
CCGCCCGGCACCCGCAGCGGGTCGAACGGATTGCGCGGCACGCCATACGGGCTGCGGACGCCCACCAGCCCGGTGGCGAACTGGTCCAGGTTGGTCTTGCCCATCACAACCGCGCCGGCCGCCAGCAACCGGGCCACGGCGGGCGCGTCGGCATCCGGCACGTAGGCGTAATCCGGGCAGCCCGCGGATGTCGCCATGCCGGCGACGTCGATGTTGTCCTTGATCGCAACCGGCACGCCCCAGAGCGGGCGCCCATCCTGGCCCTCCGCCTCCAGGGCGGCGGCGCGGGCCAGCAGGGCGGCGTCCGGGACGCGATGGATCCAAAGCGCCGGGTCCGCGTAGGCGTGATCGGCGGCGATGGCGGCCCGGACCTGCCCGCACGGGGTCGTCGCCGGCACGGGCGTCAGGCTTCGGCCAGGTTGAACTCGGCCAGAACGGTGTCGGCGGTGAACTCGGCGCTGTGCCAGGCGCCGGGGGCGAAGCGGATGGCGGTGCCGGGGTGCAACGGCACGCTGCCGGCCTCGCACTCCAGCCGGCCGCCGCCGGAGAGCACCAGCAGGAACTGCTCGTGCGGGTGGCTGTGGCGGGTGGCGATGTGCCCGGCCTTGATGTGAACCTGCCGCAGCGCCGCGCCGGTGCCGGGCAACGGGGCCGGGGCGGGGCCATCCTGGTCCCAGACGGCGGTGATGACATCATCCATGGTGGGCCTCCACGTGGGTTGGCCCGGCTGTGCGGCCGGGCCAGGTGAGGTCAGACGACGGTCAGGCGGACCGGCACGTTGTTGCGCGTGGCGTTGGAGTACGGGCACACCTGGTGCGCCTTCTCCACCAGCGCCTCGGCTTCGGCGTGGTCCAGGCCCGGCAGCGACACGGCCAGCTCGACGTCGATGCCGAAGCCGCCCTCGCTGCGCGGCCCCATGCCGACGGTGGCGGTCACGGTGGTGGCGTCCGGCACCTTCGCCCCGCCCTGCGATGCCACGAACTTCATCGCGCCCAGGAAGCAGGCGGAGTAGCCGGCGGCAAAGAGCTGCTCGGGGTTGTTGCCGGGGCCGCCGCCGCCGCCCAGCTCCTTCGGGGTGGACAGCTTGACGTCCAGGGTGCCGTCCTGGGTGGCGGCGTGGCCGTCGCGTCCGCCGGTGGCGGTGGCCTGGGTCTTGTAGAGCACGTTGACAGACATGGGGAATTTCCTTTCGTCTTGCGTCCGCTATGTTGGACGCGGCGTCATCCGCCATCCTGCGGGGTGGCGCAAGCCTTCTAGGGATGAAGTGGTGTCTTAGTTTGAATCTCGAGGCTGCTCATCAGGGGTATCATAGGAGCTTCAAGCGACCGTCAGCCGGGTTTTCAGGCAATGATCGCGACCTCAGCCTCGATCTCGACCGGAAGGTTGAAAGGTAGTCCCGCTAGGCCCACCGCGGAGCGCGCATGACTGCCGCGCTGATCGCCGTAAAGCTCGACGATCAAGTCGCTGAAGCCGTTGATGACCAGCGGGAAACGATCGAAGTCTGCATCGGCGTTCACCATGCCGAACACGCGCAGCCAGTGATCGACACGGTCCAGGTCGCCGAGCGCCGCCTTTAGGCTCGACAGCATGGCGAGTGCGGTCAGCCGCGCCGCTCGGTGAGCCTGCTCCGGGGTGACGTCGCGACCGACTTTGCCAAGTGGCTCGGAAATGGAGCCGTCCGGCTCAAGCGGCCCATGCCCGGAGATGAAGGCCCGATCGCCCCAGACCCGGACCCACGGGAAGCCGAGCGTCACCCCAGGTGGCAGCCGTATCGGGGCCGGAAGCTCAAGGCCCATTGCATGCAGCCGCGCCTCAATCCTGCCCATGCCGAAAGCTCCTTACCCGCGATGCCGCCACAGAGGACGCGTTTAGCACAAGCTCTTGCCTCGCGAACCAATGGGGTGGTCAGGGTCGTCTTTACTCTTCGAGGAGCGTCCGTCGAGTTCCTAGCTTCAAACTGAGACACCACCAGGGATGACAAGTAGTAGAGGCTCCCCCAATCTTGTGGGCAGGCTGTTGCAAGCGGGGTCCCAAGTGCGGGCCTATTCCGCCGCCGCGGCCTCGGGCGTGATCACCGGCGCGTCGCAGGGTGCGGCCACGATGGCGGTCGCGGGCAGGTCCCCCGCCGAATACTGCAGCATCCGGCGCCGGAGCCGCCCGTAGCCCTCATCGGCCCAATGCGCGTGGCATGTGCCTGACAGGCCGTCGAGCTGCACAGGCAGCCCGCCCTGGCCCTCGATCATCTCACCGATGGCGTCCCGGGCCTTCTCGCCCTGTGCCTGCATGCGCAGGCCGTAGCGGGCGCGGGCCGCCGGGGCAAACGGGCAGGCGGCAAAGCGTTCCGCCAGGGCGCGCCGGTACAGCCGCCCGGCCAGGCCGTCGCCGCAGGCATCGAAGGTATAATACGACTCCGCAGCGCTACGCTCGAACGCCTCCGTGCGGTCTGGCGGCCCGGGCGCCTGCGCCTGAGCCTGCACCGCAACAGGAGCACCCAGGAGCAAAGTGACCAAACCAGCCTTAAAAAAGCTGCCTGCTGCACCCTTTCCCTCTGGGAGAGGGCCGAGGTGAGGGAAGCGGCAAACGCCCACCCCCCCCAGAAAGTGCCCCAGAAAGCGCCGAACCCCGGTCCTAATTGCGTGGGGGTCGGTCCTCCCGGCCCCCCTCACCCCAGCCCTCTCCCGGAGGGAGAGGGAGTCAGTGCGGTCCCTACGGCACGGCAGCACCACGGGAGCGGCACGGCTCATCGGTAGGCCTCCAGGAACGTCGCAAGGGCTTGGATGTCGTCATCGCCCAGGTTGGCCGCGGCCTCCGTCATCGCCGCGACGCCGGTGCTGGGCCGCGCACTGGACCGGTAGTCGGACAGCGCCTTGACCAAGTACTCGCGATGCTGCCCGCCGATGGCGGGTGCGGCCTGCTTGCCGGCGAAGCTGTCGGTGTGGCAGGCGGCGCAGTGGTTCCGCTCCGCCAGCGCCTCTCCGGCGGACCGCAGCGCCGGGTCCTCCTCGGGCGGCGGCGGCCGGTCCTTCGGCAGCGACGCGAAGTATGCGCCGAGGTTGCGGATGTCCGCGTCCGTCAGGTCGGCGGCCATCGCCCCCATGATCTCGTTGGCGCGGCGGCCGGACCGGAAGAACACGAGCTGCCATTGCAGGAACCTGTCCTGCTGCCCGGCGAGGGAGGGCACCGCCGGGTCCTCCGACACGCCGCGGGCGCCGTGGCAGGCCCCGCAGGCTTCGGCCCGCTCCTGTCCGGCGGCGAGGTCGGCGGCGGCGAAAGCCGGGGCGGACATAAGGCAAAGCGCCGCGGCTGCGGCCCACGCTGGGTGCATTCTTCGATCCATGGCTGTGGCCCGCCCCGGACCGCCCGCAAGGGTGCCGGGGCGGGATGTAGCGAGCGGCTACTTGGCGTAGCTGATGCGGTAGATCGCGCCGGCCCAGTCGTCGGCCACCAGCAGCGAGCCGTCCTTGGCCTGCAGGATGTCCGTCGGCCGGCCAGAATAGTCCTGGGCCCCAGTCAGCCAGCCCTGCGCGAACACCTCCTGGTGCGGGTTCTTGCCGTCCGCATCAACCACGATGCGGTCGATACGCGCGCCCTGGTACTGGTGCCGGTTCCACGACCCGTGTTCGGCGACGAAGATGTTGTTCTTGTACTCCGCCGGGAACATGTTACCGGTGTAGAACTTCATCCCCAGCGGCGCCACATGCGCGCCCAGCTTTACCACGGGCGGCGTGAACTCGCTGCACTGGTGTCCGTGGGCGAACTTCGGGTCCGGCAGGTCGCCCTGGTGGCAGTACGGATAGCCGAAGTGCTGGCCGATGCGGGTGATGTGGTTCAACTTGTCGCTCGGCACGTCGTCGCTCATCCAGTCGCGTGCATTCTCGGTGAACCAGTAGTCGCCCGTGCGCGGGTCGATGTCGCCGCCGACGCTGTTGCGGACGCCGAGCGCCATGATCTCCGCCAGGCCAGTCTTCGGATCGACGCGGCGGATCTGCGACACGCTGGTGGGCGGGATGCCGATGTTGAACGGGGGGCCGAAGGGGATGTACATGTCGCCGTCCTTGTCGGACACCAGGTACTTCCAGCCGTGCGCCACATAGGGAGGCATGTCGTCATAGGCGACGACCGCGGCGGGCATGTGGTCCAGGTTGGACTCCACGTTGTCGTAGCGCAGCAGCTTGTCGATGGCGATCACGTACAGCGACCCGTTCTGCACCGCGACGCCGGTGGGCATGTTCAAGCCCTTGAGGATGGTGTGGACGGTGTGCTTGCCCTCATCATCGGTCACGGCATAAACGTTGGTCGCGTTGTAGGAGCCGACGAACAGCGTACCGTTCGGACCCCACGCCATCTGCCGCGCCTCGGGCAGGCCGGAGGCATAGACCTCGATCTTGAAGCCCGGCGGCAGCTTGATGTTCTTCATGTTGGCCTGCAGCTCGTCGAGCGGCGTCGGCGTGGCCGGGCCGACCGGCGGGGCGAGGCCCTTCATCGCCACGGTCTCGTCACCCAGGAACCAGTCGGCCGGCGGGTGCGCCCAGAAGCTGGGGCGGCTGCTGTCGTAGCTTTTCACGTCGGCGGCCTGCGCGGCGGTTCCCATGCCGAACGCCGCAGCGGTTGTCGCAACAATGGCGGTATAGCGCAGCAATGCTTGCTTTCTCACGAGTCTTCCCCATTCCTTCAGCGACCGCTTTATACCGGCCTGCTGGCAACAACATAACCTGACTTAGACACATCCTGGCAAGGGGCTTTGCAAGGCGGGTCTCTTTTGCGGGCGTCCTCACGCCGACGCGCGATGCAGCCGCACGAGGGGCGAAAGCACTGCATGTCCCTGATCCCGTTGCGGCGAGGAAGCAGGTGTCGTCTCCCCGCAACCAGCGAATGCCCTGGCTTAGGGTTCGGCGCCGGCGCTCCCGGGATGGCTCCTGCTGGCTGCCGCGCCACGTCCTGGGGACCACCGCCTCCCCAGCCCGGTGATCGTCCCAGCGCCTAGCCCCAAGCGCAATGACAGGACAACGCACCAAAATGCTACTTTAACTAAAGCTCAAGGGACCGCGAACTTTGTACAATTCGACTGGTTCCATGGATGCAACAACAATGTCCCTTGCGGAAACCACCCGCCGTTCCTTCCTTGGCGCCGCTGCGATGCTGGCGGCGCCGGCGTGCGCCCAGGCGCAGCAGCCTGCCCCAGCGCCGCCTCTCCCAAGTCCGTTCTCCCCAGACCCGTTCGTCATCGGCGGCGGCCCGGTCGGGGCGGCCTACAACGCCCTGGGCGTCGCCATCGCCAAGCTGCTGGTCCGCACCGTCCCGGGCCTGTCCGCCAGCTCGGCGGTGACCAAGGGCGGCTTCGACAACGTGGACCGGGTCACCAGCGGCCAGGCCGACATCGGCTTCACCCAGGTGGACATCGCCGTCAACGCCGTCGAGGGCGAGGGCTACTACCGCGGCAAGCACCTCCCGGTCCGGGCGCTCGGCGTCATGTTCCCCAACCACCTGCACCTGGTCACCACCAGCGGCTCCGGCATCCGCACCATGGAGGACCTGCAGGGCAAGCGCGTCAGCACCGGCGGCGCCCCCGGCTCCGCCATCGAGGACCTGGCCTACCGGGCGCTCACCATCGCAGGCCTGGACCGCAACCGGGACCTGGCGGGCATCGTCAGCCAAAGCCTGGCCGACAGCAACGCCGCGGTGAAGGCGGGAACGCTGGACGCCTACTTCTTTCCGTCCGGCATTCCCGCCCCGGCGGTCACCAACCTCGGCGCGACCCCGGGGGTGAAGCTGGTGCTGGTAGACACCGCCGAGCTGGCGGACGGGTTCACCGCCCGCTACGGCCCGGTCTACTTCTCCGACGTCATCCCGGCCGGCACCTACCCCGGCCAGGACCGGGACAACCTGCAGGTCTCCGTCACCAACATCATCGTGGCCGCCGCCGCCATGCCGGACGCCCGGGTCACCGCGATCCTGTCGGCCCTGTGGGCCAACCGGCCCGAGCTGGTCGCGGCGCACCCGGAGGCGACCCACTTCTCGGTGGCCGCGCAGCGGACCGCAGCCGTCGGCGTGCCATGGCATCCGGCCGCGGCGGCGTTCTGGAAGGCGCAAGGCGCGCAGCTCGCATAGGCCGGCACGGCTACACGGTCGCCACCCCGCGCAGCACCATGACGGCCCCGCCGCCCACCCCGGCGCGGATGCCGTCTGCGCTGCGCCGGGCGTGGGCATGCAGCAGGCTGGGGCGGCCCATCTCGATGCCCTGATGGATGGTGAGCCGATGCTCCTGCAGCTCCGTGCGGGACAGCAGCAGGGCGGCCAGGGCGCAGGCGGCGCTGCCGGTGGCCGGGTCCTCCGGGATGCCGGCGAGCGGGGCGAACATGCGGGCGCGGATGGCGCCCCCGTCGCGGGCGTAGGCCAGCAGGCTGAACCCGCCGCCGCGGGTCGGCGCCTGCGCCAGGGCCGCGCGGAAGCCGGCGGTGTCCGGGGCGGCGGCGGCCAGGCCGCCAGGCGTGACCTCGGTGATTGCAAAACCCAGGCCGACGCTGGCCACCACGGGCGGATGCGTGCTGGTCAGCACCGCGGCCACCGGCAAGCCCAGACAGCCCGCCACCAGGGCGGCGGCGATGTCCGGCCCAGTCTGCAACGGCTGCGGCGCTTCGAGCGTCGCCATGGCGACACCGCCGGGGCGGGTCAGCCGGATGTGCACGAGGCCGGCCAGCTCCTCGAACACCATCGCCTCCGGGGGCGTGCCCATGCGCGCGGCCAGCACCAGCGCGGTGCCGACGTTGGGGTGCCCGGCGAACGGGATCTCCGCAGTCGGCACGAAGATGCGGACCCGCGCGGTGTGGGCGGGGTCCGCAGGCGGCAGCACGAAGGTGGTCTCGCTATAGTTGAACTCGCGCGCCAGGGCCTGCATCTCGGCGTCCGACAGGCCACCTGCATCCGGGAACACCGCCAGCGGGTTGCCGCCGAAGCGCCGGTCGGTGAACACGTCGGTGGTGACGAACTCGTAATCCGGCATCGCAGGGCATCCGTTGCAGGGGCCGGGCCAGCTTCCCGCACCACACCGGCAAAGGCCATCGCCGGTCGGCAAAATACTTCGCTGCCGCGTGCCGGACCATCATTGCGAGCCGGCTTCGGTGCGGCAATCCAGGGCTGAACGTTTGGCCTTGCCGCCCCCGACGTGCCAGCCGCGCCCCGCAAGGCCCGCCGGGGTTCAGTCGTCGCCAGGTTCCGCAACGGCCGCCTGCGCCGCCATACGGGCCTTCGTGCCCGGCAGCCCGGCGCTGGTCTGCCGCCACGGGCTGTTCTCCGGGCTGAGCAGCAGCGCCACGCACCCGGTCCACCCCGTCTGGTGCGACGCGCCGAGGCCCTGGCCGGTGTCGCCATGGAAGTACTCGTGGAACAGCACGTTGTCGCGGAAATGCGGGTCCGTCTGCGCCTGCTCGTCCCCGCCGTGGCACGGCCGCCGCCCGTCCGCGTCACGCAGGAACAGCCCGACCAGCCGCTGGCTCAGCATCTCCGCCACCTCCGCCAGCGAGCACAGCACGCCGCTGCCCGTCGGGCACTCCACCCGGAAGTCGTCGCCGTAGTAGCGATGGAACTCGCGCAGGCTATCGACCAGCAGGATGTTGACCGGCATCCACACCGGACCCCGCCAGTTCGAGTTGCCGCCGAACGCCGCCGTCGTGCCCTCGCCCGGCTCATAGCCGATGGTGAACCGCTCCCCGCCGTGCTCCAGCACGTAAGGGTGCTCCCGGTGCACCTTCGACAGCGCCCGCACGCCATGCGGCGACAGGAACTCCGCCTCGTCCAGCATCCGCCGCAGCAGCTTCTTCATCCGCCGCCCGCGCAGCAGCGACAGCAGGTGCCGCTCGCCCTCGCCCGCCTCGGTCCAGCGCGAGATCAGCGCCGCCAGGTCGGGCCGGTGCAGCAGCATGTGCTGCATCCGCTCGCCGAACTCCGGCAGCTCGCTGATCGCCCGGCGGCCGATCACCTCGACGGCGAACAGCGGGATCAGCCCGACGATGGAGCGCACCCGCATCGGGATCACCGACCCCTCCGGCAGCCGCAGCACGTCGTAGTAGAAGCCGTCCGCCTCGTCCCACAGCCCGATCCCGCCGGCGTTGGTCATGGCCTCGGCGATGTACAGGAAGTGCTCGAAGAACTTGGTCGCCAGCGGTTCGTAGGCGTGGTCCTCAATGGCCAGCTCCAGCGCGATCCGCAGCAGGTTCAGGGTGAACATCGCCATCCACGCCGTGCCGTCCGACTGGTCGATGGTCCCCCCGGTCGGCAGCGGGTGCGAGCGGTCGAAGATGGCGATGTTGTCCAGCCCGAGGAACCCGCCGGCGAAGATGTTGCGCCCCGTCGCGTCCTTGCGGTTGACCCACCAGGTGAAATTCAGCAGCAGCTTGTGGAAGCAGCGCCGCAGGAACCCGCGGTCGGCCACCCCCGTCAGCGCGCGGTCCATCTGGAACACCCGCAGCACCGCCCAGGCGTGCACCGGGGGGTTCACGTCGCCCAGCGCCCACTCATAGGCGGGGAACTGCCCGTTGGGGTGCATGTAGCGCTCGTGGGTCAGCAGCACGAGCTGCGACTTGGCGAACACCGGGTCGATCAGCGCGAACGTCACGCAGTGGAACGCCAGGTCCCACGCGGCATACCAGGGATACTCCCAGCTATCGGGCATCGAGATGATGTCGGCGTTGTCCAGGTGCCGCCAATCCGAATTGCGCCCCCGGCTGCGGCCCGGCGGCGGCGTGGGCTGCGCCGAATCGCCGTCCAGCCAGCGGCGCACGTCCAGCATGTAGAACTGCTTGGACCACAGCATGCCCGCCAGCGCCTGCCGCTGCACCAGCCGGGCGTCCGGGTCCGGCATGTCGCGCTGCACGGCGGCATAGAACGCGTCGCAATCGGCCCGGCGGCTGTCCATAACCGCATCGAACCAGGCGAAGGCGTCCTCGCTCGCCGCGGGGCGCAGGCGCAGGCGCACCGTCTCGGACCCGCCGGCGGCGATGCGCAGCCGCAGGTGGGCGGCAGCCTTGGTACCGCGCCGCTGCGGGCTGACGGCGCCCAGCGCGCCATCCACCACCCAGTCGTTGATCCCGTCCTTGAACGGCCCCGGGTCCCGCGCGCCATGCAGGCGGTTGACGTTGGTCTCGTTCTCGCAAAACAGCCAGGTGGCGGCCCCGTCCACCTCGCAGACCCGGGTGCGCGCCAAGGCCGGGTGGCTGGCGAGCACGCGGTGGCGGTCCCCCGGGTCCAGCCGGATCAGCGGGCGCGGCGCGCCGTGGTCCCACGACCAGGTGTTGCGCGCCCACAATTGCGGCAGCAGGTGCAGCGTCGCCGCGTCCGGCCCGCGGTTATGCGCGGTGACCAGCATCAGCACGTCGTCGGTGGACGCCTTGGCATACTCGACGACGACGTCGAAGTAGCGGTTTTCGGCGAAGATGCCGGTGTCGGCCAGCTCGAACTCCGGGTCGGCGGCGGAGCGGGCGCGGTTCTCCGCCACCAGGCGGTCGTAGGGGAACGCGGCCTGCGGGTACTTGTACAGCATACGCATGTAGGAGTGGGTCGGCGTGCCGTCCTGGAAGTAGTACAGCTCCTTCACGTCCTCGCCGTGGTTGCCCTGGGCGTTGGTCAGGCCGAACAGCCGCTCCTTGAGGATGGCGTCCTGGCCGTTCCACAGCCCCAGGCCCAGGCACCACAGCAGCTTGTCGTCGGCGAACCCGGCCAGCCCGTCCTCGCCCCAGCGGTAGGCGCGGCTGCGGGCCTCGTCGTGCGGGAAATAGTCCCAGGCGGTGCCGTTGGCGCTGTAGTCCTCGCGCACCGTGCCCCACTGGCGCTCGCTGAGGTAGGGACCCCAGCGCCGCCAGTCCTCGCCCCGTTCGGCGGCGAGCAGGCGCCGGCCCTCGACGGTGTCGAACAACGGATCAGGCATTGCGGCCTCCCTTGAGGTGCGGGTCAGGATAGCGACGGATAATGCAAGCGCCGCCCTGGCTCCCTCTCCCTCCGGGAGAGGGCTGGGGTGAGGGGGTCTTGAGGCGCAATTCCCGGCCCCGGACCAGCCCGATCCCAGCAGCACAGACGGGTCCTAATGGCGCAGCAGGCAAGCAAGACTCCCTCGACCCGGCCCCTTCCCAAAGCGGGAAAGGCAGCAGCAGTGTGCAGAATGGCCGTTGTGCAGTGCAACGAAAAGGGACAAATTCAGCGGCGTGATGCAACTGGACGCGTCACGACACCGCTTTGCCTTGGACGGGCCTGCCTAGGCCGCGATGCCGCGCGACACCGGCGAAACCCGCTCCGCATGGCCACACTCCACCCAACAGGACGGACGCATGAGAAAAGTTCCCCCCGGCGTGGGTCCGAAGCACCCGCAGGTCGTGACCCTCGTCGGCGCGACCGGCGACCTGTCGCGGCGCAAGCTGCTGCCGGGGCTGTTCCACCTGGTGCGCGGCGGCTTCATCCCGGGCTGCCGGATCATCGGCGTGTCGCTGGACGACCTCGACCCGGACGGCTTCCGCGCCTTCGCGCGCGAGGCGCTGGAGCAGTTCTCCACCCGCAAGGTGGACGAGGCCGCCTGGGCCGCCTTCGCCGACGCGCTCGACTACGTGCCCCTGGGGGCCGGCGCCCACGCCCTCAAGGCGGCGGTGGAGACGGCGGAGCACGCCCTGGGCGGCGAGGGGCAGCGCATCCACTACCTCAGCGTGCCGCCCAACGCCGCATTGGCCGCCGTACGGATGCTGGCGCAGGCCGGGCTGGTCGAGCGGTCGCGCATCATCATGGAAAAGCCGTTCGGCACCGACCTGGCCAGCGCGGTCCTGCTGAACGCCAGGCTGCACGAGGTGTTCGCCGAGGAGCAGATCTTCCGCATCGACCACTTCCTCGGCAAGGAGCCGGCGCAGAACATCCTGGCGTTCCGCTTCGCCAACGGCCTGTTCGAGCCGATCTGGAACCGCAACTTCATCAACCACGTGCAGATCGACGTGCCGGAAACTCTGGGCCTGGGCAAGCGCACCGGGTTCTACGAGGCGACCGGGGCGTTCCGCGACATGGTGGTGACGCACCTGTTCCAGATCCTCGCCTTCATGGCGATGGAGCCGCCGACCGCCCTGGAGCCGGCCTCGATCAGCGAGGAAAAGAACAAGGTGTTCCGCAGCATGCTGCCGCTTGATCCGAAGGACGTGGTCCGCGGGCAGTATGTCGGCTACCGGTCCGAGGAGGGCGTCGATCCCGAATCGGAGACCGAGACCTTCATCGCGCTGAAGTGCCAGATCGACAACTGGCGCTGGGCGGGGGTGCCGTTCTTCCTGCGCACCGGAAAGCGGCTGGCGGAGGGGCAGCGGATCATCTCCATCGCCTTCCGCGAGCCGCCGAAAAGCATGTTCCCAGCCGGCTCCGGCGTCGGCGCGCAGGGACCGGACCACCTGACGTTCGACCTCGCCGACGCCTCGAAGATGTCGCTGTCGTTCTATGGCAAGCGCCCCGGCCCCGGCATGCGCCTGGATAAACTAAGCCTGCAGTTCGCGATGAACGACACCGGGCGGATCGGCGACGTGCTGGAGGCCTATGAGCGCCTGATCCTCGACGCCATGCGGGGCGACCACACCCTATTCACGACGGCCGAGGGCATCGAGCGGCTTTGGGAGGTGTCGATGCCGTTGCTGGAGGCGCCCCCGCCGGTCCGGCTCTATCCCCAGACATCGTGGGGGCCGAAGTCGATCCATCAGCTCGTGGCCCCGCACGCCTGGCGCCTGCCGTTCGAGAGGGCGTGGCGGGACCCCAGCCTTGGCACAGGCTGACCCGCGCCGGTCAACGGACCCGACGCATCGCAACCTGCACCCGTCGTCGCGGCCCGGTGCGCGGCGTGGCGGCCACCTCCAATCCTACGGTCCCGGCGCATCCCGCGGCGGAACCACGACGAGCAACGGGTGGTCGGTAAGGTCCAGCACCAGGTTCGACACGTCGTGCAGGGTCTGCACGGGCGCAGTCCCGACGGTCGGATCGTAGATCAGCACGGTGCCGTAGCCTCGCTGCAGGTCAACCGTCACCGGGATGTGCTTGACCGGTGCCGCGGTCTGGGTGTCCGGGTCCCACGGCTGCTGCTCGTTCCAGGCCGCGACGATATGCGTCCCATCGCTCTTTTGCAGGTGCAGCGTGTTGCCGGTGTGGTCATAGGGCACTCCGGTCGCCGTGAACGGGAAGCCGTCCAGCTTGAACGCGCCGCTGCGCGCGCCGGGGTCGGCGAGCAGCGTGGTCAGGTTGTGCAACGCGGTCGCCGCCAGCTTGGGCGATCCGTCATGGTGGAACAGCCCGAAGTGGTCCTCCCGCTCGGTTTGCGGCGGGTCCACCCCATCGTCGATCAGGTCGTACAAGTAGGTCCGGACCACGCCCGCCGCCGCCTCGTCCAGCAGCAGGCCGATCAGGTAGCTGGCCTGCATCGCCTCGGGGACGCCACCCCAGCCGGCGTTCTGCGGCAGGGTGTAATACCCGGTTTCGGTGAGGACGACCGGCTTGGCGGGCGCATTGGTCCGGCCGCCGTCGATCGCCGCATGGATCACGAAGCAAGGCCGCAGCCCGTGCGGCGGGTAGGAGTGGACGTTGGCGAAGTCGGTGTAGGCCGACAGGTCGCCGATGGACGGGAACGCCCCGGGATCGACGCCGCCGAGCGTGAAGATATACACCGCCGCCTTCGCAAGCGCCGGGTCGGCCTTCACGGCGGCATAGAGGTCCTTCTGCAGCGCCACCGCCGCATCCACCCCGGCGAAGCCGCCATACGAGACCGGCCAGATCGCGGCCTCGTTCACGCCCTCGATGGCGTTCAGGTAAGGCGCCAGCTTGCGTGCCGTCGCCAGCGCGCCGCCCAGGTCCACCGGGCCGCCGCCGTTGATGATCAGGTCGAACCTCGCCCCCAGCTTCCCCAGCGCCTGCATGTTGGCCAGCGAGGACGCGTTGATGGGGGAGCTTTGGCGTATGTTGCGGGTGCCGAGATAGGACAGCAGGGAGGCAATCTGGGCGGGGTCGTTATACGGGTCGGAGCCGACGTGGGTGTTGACTCCCAGTGCATCGAGGAACTCCGCCGCCCGCATCGTCCGCCCGCCATGCTGACCCAGTTGCTGGTTCGGTTGCTGGTCCGCCTGCCGGGCCGGCTTCAGCGCAGCCAGAACCAGGCAGCCCGCCATCAGGGGGACAACCAGGGCCGCCTGACGCAGGCGCCTCATGCCAACCGCCGCCTGCTCCGGCCCTGATGCCGCTGCATACCCTCAAGCGCCGTCATTGCGAGCCGGCTTCGGCGCGGCAATCCAGGGCGGCGGCGGCCACGTTCCGGCCTTGCAGCCTCCGCATTGCCGCATCGCAAATACGAATGCGAGGGGGGGACAAACCGCTCGAAGCCCGGACTGGCTGGCCTGACCCCACGGGCTTCAATACCGCGCCACATGCCGCGCCTCCAAGGCCGGGCCGACCCGGCCCTGCGCCGTCGCCACCGCAATGAACGTCCAGAACAGCAACCCGATCTCGCCGCTGGTGACGCTCGTGAGCGGAAGCGCCGCCAGCAGGCCGGTGATCACCGCGCCGGTGATGATCAGCAGCGGGTCGCGGCTATGCCGGACCCGGCACAGCGCCTGCACCCCCGCCCACACCAGACCGATCAAGTAGATGCAGCCGACCGGCACCCCCATCGCGATGATCGAGGTCACCACCTCGCCATCCGCGGCGTCGATCCCGTTGAACGGCGTCGCAAGCTGGGCGAAGCCGCGCCCGACCACCATCCCGTCCGACAGCCGATACACCTCGAACAACTGCCCGAGCCGCGCCTTGCCGCTGCCGTCCTCCGACACCGATCCGGTCAGGCTGCCAAGCCGGTCCAGCACCGCGTCGCCGAAGTCGGCATTGAACGCCGCCAGCGCCGTGGCCGCGACGATCACCACCGCGATCAGCCCAGCCCGCTCCCGCGTGCGGCTGAACATGGCGCAGTAGCCGATGCCAAGCGCCAGCGAGATCCACGCCGTGCGGTAGTACGTGAACAGCAGCCCCGGCGCGACCAACAAAGCCAGCAGCAGCGCCTGCCAGCCCCGGCGGCAGAAGCCCAGCATCAGCACCCCGCACACGGCATAGGTGCCGAACGACGCGGGCGAGTTCATCATGCTGAACACCCGCACCTGGAACGGCTCGGCCTTCCCGAGCACCGAAATCGTGCTGGACACGCTGAGCATCCAGTAGCGGTCCCAATCGGGCGGGCTGACATACTGCCACACCGCATACACCCCAAGGATCGGCGCCAGGACGCAGAACACCCGGGTTACGGACTCCAGCACCGACGGGTCGTGCCGGGCGCAGCGCAGCACCCAGGCGCCATACAGCAGCGGCGCGTACATCTTCAGCGCCGCCGTGCTGAGCGGGCCGAACTCCCCCGCAAACGCCGACAGCAGCATCCCGTAGGTGATGCACGCCCCGACCAGCAGCATCGGCAGCAGCGCCGCATCGTCGCGGTGCCGGCGCGTCAGCAGGTGGCGCAGATCGACCGCCGGGATGGCGATGGCGAGCACCGGCCCCAGCAGCATCGTGCTGGAGGGGTCGAAGCCGATGCCCAGATCGACGATCCGCCGCAGGAACGGCGCGAACACATACAGCGAGACCGCCACCTCCAAGCTGCGTCCGCAGCCCTCGCGCCAGGCCATGGCGCCCACGACGGCGCACCCCAGCACGAACAGCGGCCGCGCCAGGCCCGGCGCCACGAACGCCAGCCCCAGCGTGCCGAGCAGCAGGCCGACCAACGCCACGCGCGCCCAGGATTGCAGGAGCACGCCTCCGCCCGCCAGCCGCCGCCGTGCCACCGGGGCAACCGCCGGCGCCTGGGCCAGCATTGCCGTTCTGCCGGCCATCGCTACGCGCCCCCGGCCTGCTGCACGGGCACGCCGGCCAGCGCGTACTGGGCGTTGACGCCCCTCCAGAACTGCTCGATGGAAAACGTGTCGCGCACCCGCCTGGCCGCGGCGGCGCTGACCCGCTGGTAGGTTCCGGGATCGAGCAGCCGCGTCACCGCCGCCTCGAACCCGGCGGCGTCGGCGGCCATCGCCCCATGCTCGGGACCGCCGATCAGCGCCGGGATGCCGCCCGCCGGGTAGCCGATGGGCGGGATGCCGCGCAGCATCGCCTCGACCACCACCAGCGGCGACGGGTCGGGCGTTTGCGACGGCACCGCCAGCAGGTCCATCCCGGCATAGGGGTCCTCGCCCGGCGCGGTCCAGCCCAGCACGCGGCAGCGCCCCTCCCCGACCAGCCGGGCCACCTGGCCCTGCAGCGACGCCCAGTACTCGGCGCCCTCCTGCTCGGCCCGGCCGCGGATCAGCAGCCGGAGCGCGGGGCGGGCGGCGCTCGCCTGCTCGAACCAGTCGAGCAGTAGGTGCAGGCCCTTGAACGGGTGGATGCGGCCGACGAAGCCGATCGTCGGCGCCGCCGGCAGCGTGCGCGCGTCCCGCGTGGCGATCGGGCGCACGCCGTTCGCCACCACGGCGGTGCGGCGGGTCAGCGGGCCGGGGTAGCATGGCTCGGACACCAGCAGGGTCCGCGTCGCCCCGGCCGCAATGCCGCGCCAGATCGCCTTCTCCAGCCCGGTGTGCGGGATGTCGTGCACGTGCGCGACCACCGGGACGCGGTGGCCCAGGCGCGACGCCACCCCGAGCACGTGCACCTTCAGGCCGTTGGTGTGCAGCAGCGACGCCCCGGTGTCGCGGACCGCCTGGGCCAACTGCCAGGCGCAGCGCCTGCCCTCGTTCGCAGCGTGCAGCAGGTCGCGCGGGCGGGGCGGACGGTGCACCGCCGCCACCGCGCCGAGGTCGATGAACCGCAGCGGCAACCCGCGCTGCCGTGCGATCTCCGCAAGCTCGCCCTCGCCGGGAACGGCGAGCGCCGGCCGGATCGCCGGGTTGGCGAGCAGGTCCAGCAGCACGCGCTCGGCCCCGCCCTTCAGGTCGGCGACCGGCGACGCGAACAGCACCAGCGGCCGTTCCGCCCCGCTCATCGGCGCGTCCGGCTGGCGGGGGGTGCGGGCGATGTGCGTCATGGCGCTGTCCGTGGTGCAGGGGCGGGCTTGCCGCCGGTGAAAGGCAGGGTGGCGAGGCGCTGGACGCGGCTGCCGAGGCGCGCCGCCAACTCAGGCAGGTGGACGGCGAGCAGGGCCATGACAGCCAGCCCGAACACCGGCGTGCCCACGGCCAACCTGGCCCAGGACCCATCGAAGCCCATCCAGATGCTGCCGCCGATGCAGGCCAGCAGGGCGCCCTCGGCCGCCGCGCGCCCCAGGCAGCGCAGCATCAGCCCGCCGCACGCCAGCACCGCCGTGGTGCCGCCGAGCAGCACCAGCCCGCGCGCCGCCTCCCCGAGGCCCAGCCCAAGCGTGCCCAGCACGGGCACCAGCGCGAGGTTCACCAGCGCATTCGCGGCATAGGCCGTAACGACAATGGCCGCCGCAGCACCATTGCGCCCCGTGGCGTTCACCATCCGCAGCAGCACCCAGCCGAGCGTCGAGGCCCACAACCCCAGCGAGATGCCCCGCAACGCCCCGGTGGTCAGCAGCACCGCGTGCTCGTCGAACGCCCCGCGCGCAAACACCACGCGGACGATGTCGGTCGCGAACACGGCGATGAACACCGACGCCGGCACCCCGACCGCGAGCAGCACGCGCGAGATGCGTTCGATGTCGGCCTCCGACGTGCGCCCCTGGCCCGCCGCGCGCGTCAGCACCACATAGCCGATCGGCTGGCTGACCAAGTAGAACGCGCTCTCGGTCAGCGTCCGGGCATAGTCGAACGACGCCACCGCGCCGATTGCGATGCCCGACGCCAGCAGCCGCTCCAGCACGATGTTGCCCTGGTCGGCGATTGGGATCGCCAGCAGCGGCCGGAACCGGCGCCAGAACGCCCCGCCGACCTCGGCCAGCAGCGCCGGGCGCACGCCCATCGGCTCGATCGTGCCCTCGCGCCAGAGCGTCACGACGCCATAGGCCGCGACCAGGTTGAACGCGATCACGAAGCTCAACGGGATCGCCAGCGGCTGCCCGGCCACCGCCATGACCGCGATGCCGGCCATCATGCTGAGGTTCTGCACCGACGCCCGGATCGTGGCGATGCGCGACCGGCCGACCGCGATCTCGATCGAGCTGAGGCAGGCCGACAGTACCGACGCCGGGATCGCCAGCGCCATCACCCTGACGAACAGCACGGTCAACGCCTGCGCCTTGGCGTCGAACTGGCCGACCAGCACGCCCACCCACGGCGCCGCCAGGGCATACACCGCCGCCGCGACCACGGACGCAAACAACGTGAGCAGGATGGCCAGCGCCGCCGAACGCCGCGCCGGGTCGCCCCGCTCGCTCCACGACCGGTGCATCGGGATCAGCACCGACGGCAGCATGTCGCTCTGGATCGGCGCCACCGGCAGCAGCACGCCCGTCAGCGCCCCGCGGAAGCTGTCGGCGACGATGTTGGCGCCGAGCAGCCGCGCCATCTCGACCTCGCGCGCGAAGCCCAGCACCTTGCCGAACACCGCGCCACCCACCAGCCAGCCCGCCAGGCGCAGGCTCAATATGCGGTCCCGCTCAACGTAAGGGTCTCGCGGCGGGCGGTCGCGGCCCGCACCCAGGCCCGGCGCAGCGCGGCGGAGATGACGTCGAAGCCGAACCGCCGCAGCACCTCGCTCCGGCAGGCCAGGGCCACCGCGGCAACCCGGCCCGGCGACGCCGCCAGCTCGGTCAGTAGCGCCGCAAGCGCCGCCGCATCCCCCTCCTGAACGATCCAGCCGCCCTCCCCGACCACCGAGGGGATGGAGCCGGACGACGACCCGATCACCGGCGTGCCGCAGGCGTGCGCCTCCATGATGACCCGGCCGAACTGCTCCTTCCAGGTCCGCGTCGTGCGCGACATCAGCACCAGCGCGTCCAGGCCCGACATGAACTCCGCCACGCCGTCCGGGCCGCGCGGCTCCATCAGGTGGACGCGCCCGCCGAGGCCCAGCGCGGCGGCGCGCCCCAGCAGCCCGGCCCGCTCCGGCCCGTCCCCGAGCATCACCAGCTCCACCGCCGCCGGGCTTTGGTGCAAGGCCAGCAGCACGTCGTCCAGACCCTTCTCCGGCACCAGCCGGCCGACATAGCCGAGGCGGAACGGCCTGGCGGCCTGCGGCGCCGGAGGGCGCGCGCGCGGGAAGAACACCTCGGTGTTGATGCCGTACATCACGAACTCCGAGGGTCCGTCGAAGCCGCAGCTCCGCGACACCGCCAGCGCCTCGTCGCCGCGGGCGATCAGCAGGTCGGTGCGGGCCAGCGTGTAGCGGCGTACCTGCTCGAACCCGGCCGGCAGGCGGCGGGCGATGTTCTGGTCGGTCTCCAGCACCAGCGCCGCCGCCGGCGCCACCTGGTCGCGCAGCCGCGCCGCCTGCAGGGCGGCAAGGCTCCAGGGTTCCTCCCAAAGGTGGATCACGTCCGGCTTCAGGTCGGCAAGCAGGCCTCGCAGCTTGGGGTAATGGTGCAAGTACCACTTCGCCGGCCCGCCGCGCGTCAGCCGCGCCGGCTCGACCCGCACCTTGAGCGACGTGCAGGACGGCTCGGCGTGCTCGGCCTGGCCGTACTCGTGCCAGACCTCGGGCACCACCAGCGTCAGGTCGAGCGCGGGGTCCGACGCCAGCACCTCGTACCGCTTCCGCGCCGCGCCATGGCGCACCGCCGAGTGCGAGATCGACACCACCCGCAGCCGCTCGCTCCGCACGGCCCCCCGCTGCCGCAGCATCGCCATCGTCATGCCTGCACCGGCAGGTAGGTGTGCCCGGACATGCCTGTCACGTTGTACTGCTGCGGCTGGTCGCCGCCGGACCTGCCGCCGATGACGATGCCGAGCACGTTGCCCCCGGCGCTGACCAGGTTGCGTATGCCCAGCTCCACCTTGTCGCGCTGCGACCGGCCGAGGCTTGCGCAGTAGATGATCCCGTCCAGCCGCCGCGCCAGCACCTCCGCATCCATCAGCGCCAGCGTCGGCGGGCTGTCCACGATCACCAGGTCGTAATGGCCCTTGGCGGTGCGCAGCAGGCTGTCGAACCGGCCCTTGCTCAGCAGCTCCGTGCTGTCCACCCCGGGCTGCCCGGCGGTGATGACGTGCAGCCCGCGATACGGCACGATGATGTCGGGCAGCGTCGCCTTGCCGCGCAGGAACTCGCTCAATCCCAGGCCGCCCGGCAGGTTCAGCACCTTGCTGAACGTGGGCCGCCGCAGGTCGGCCTCGATCACCAGCACCCGGCGCTTCGTGGTGGCCGCGAACAGCGCCAGCGACAGCGTGAGGAACGTCTTGCCCTCGCCAACCTCGGACGACCCGATCATCAGCGTTTTCGGCGCCCGCCCCGGCACCAGCAGGAACCGGCCATACAGCGCCCGCACCGCCTCCTGCAGCGGCGTCGCGTTATACAGGTGCGTCACCGGCCAACGCGCCCCGCGCCGCTGCTTCACCCATGGAAGGTAGCCCGCGATCGGCACCCCGGCCAGTTGCGGCAAGTGCGTCGAGGCCCGCAGCGTGCGGTCGCCCCGGTCGCGCAGCAGCCCGGCCCCGGCGCCGACAGCCGACGCCAGCACCATGCCGACCGCCAGGAACGGCATCCGCTTCGGGAACCACGGACGCTCCGGCAGCTCCGCATGGCTCACCAGCCGCGCATCCCCGGCCAGCAGCCGCCGCTCGGTCTGCAGCGAGTTCACCTTCTTGAGCTGGTCCACGTAGATCTCGCGCCGCGCCTCCACGTCGCGCACCATGATGGCGATGCCGGCCTCCGCGCCGCCGGTGTTGGCGACCTGGTGCATCAGCTTCTCATACTGGTCGGTCAGCTCGGCCACCCGGCCCGCGGCGGCGCGCACGTCGCGCTGCAGGCTGCTGCCGATCCGCTGGCTCTCCTGGTTCAGCCGGCGATCGACCTCGCGCCGCTGCTCGGCGACCGACTGCGCCATCGGGTAGCTGTCGCCGTAATGCGACCGCATCTCGGCCTCGCGGGCGCCCAGCAGCGCCGATTGCTGCTTCAGGTCGGACACCGTGCGGTTGGTCAGCAGCTCTTGCGACGCGTCCGCCGACCCCTGGCCCGTGCGCGACAATGCCTGCGCATAGGCCGCATTCGCCGCCGCAAGCTGCTGCCCCATCGCCGACAGCCGCTCGGAGGTGATCGACGCCTGCTGCCCGCGCACGATGCCGTGGTCGCTGCGATACGTCTCCACCGCCAGCTCGGCCTTGCGGAGTTCCTGCCCCGACGTGGCAATCTCGGTGTTCAGCCAGTTGATCGCGTTGTCGTGCGTATCGACCTTGCGCTCCATGTCGTCGCGCAGGTACGCATCCACCAGCGCGTTCACCAGCACGACCGATGTCTCCGGCACGGTGGAGACGAACGACACCTCGATCACCCGGGACCGCCCGGTCGGGCCGATCGAGAAGCCGCTCTCGATGCGCTGCAGCACCGCCGGGCCGTTGCCCGCCAGGCCCGTGCAGTCATCTGGCTTCACCGCCTGCGCGAACAGCGTCGTCGCCCAGGTGTTGGTGCGCGTCGCCTCGCAGTCGGCGACCAGCGCCGCCGCAACGGCCTGGTCCCTAAGGATGATGCGCGCCAGACGGGGCGAGCGCAGGATCAGCATCTGGCTCTCGATGTCGGCGGGATCGCCCAGGCGCTGCGCCTCCGCCGACGCGGTGCCGTCGCGCAGCACCGCCTCGTTGCTGGCGAACAGCAGGGAGGCGGAGGCCCGGTAGGTGCGGGGCAGCGCCGTGAACGTCACGCCCACGATTGCCGCGGTGACGACGAAGCCCAGCACGCACCAGCCCTTGCGCCGGCCCAGCCGCGACAGCAGCCCGGTCCCTTCGGGGGCGGCCAGGTATTCGGCGTTCTCGTTGTCCAGGGTCAGTTGCATGGGGTGAGCCTCGATGGCGTCGGTGACGTTTGAAGGGCGCGGTCGGCCCCGGCTCTGGTTGGGTTTCTGGTCGGCTGCCCGTCTTGGGCGATCTCGCCGCGCACCTCCTCCAGCAGGAGGCGGTAGCGCTCGGCGATGCTCGGCCAGCCGTAGCGGCTGGCGGTGGCCAGGGCGCCGTCGCGGAACCGCTGGCGCATCGCCGGGTCGGCCAGCATGGGCGCCAGCGCGGCGGCGATGGCCGGGCCGTCACGGGTGACGACGCGGCCGTTCACGCCGTCGCGCAGATAGTCCTCGATGCCGCCGACCGCGGGCGCGAACACCGGCAGGCCGCACGCCATCGCCTCCATGCAGGTCAGCGAGAACGACTCGTAGGCCGTCGGGAACACGAAGGCGTCCGCCGCCCGGTAAAGCTCCGGCAGGTCGGACCGCGGCCCCGTGAACAGCACCTGCCCGCCCACCCCGAGCCGGCTGGCGTGCTGCGCATGCGGCCCCGCATGCCCGGCGCCGACGACGACCAGCCTGGCGTCGGGACGGCCGAGTACGGCAAGGGCCTCGATGGCGTAGGCCAGGCCCTTGCGGTCGAACTCATGCCCGACGAACAGCAGCATGGGTGCCTCGGGCTGGACGCCCAGGCCGGACCGCGTCGCCGCCCGGTCGTCCGGTTCCGGCGTGAAGCGGTCCAGGTTGACGCCGTTCGGGATCACCACAATGCGGTCGCGCGGCACGCCGTAGTACTGCTGCAGCTCCTGCACCACGCGCTCGGACAGGGCGACGTAGCGCCGGAACCGCAGGCCGCCGATCATCAGCCGGTCCCGCAGCGAGACCCAGTGGTGCATCGGGTTCAACCGCCAGCGCCATGCCCCGGCGGCGCGCTTCATGTCGAGGTTGGCGAGGTTGACCGCATGGACCACGCACACGTCGCCGGCCAGCGTGTCGCCATGGCTCAGCACGACGCGGCGCCCGCCACGGTCGGCCCGCAGGAACCGGGTTGCCGCCAGGGTGAACAGCGGCACCACGACCGCCCGGCCCACGTGCCGCCACCGGCCGCGCGTGCCCATCCGCGCCAGCGCCGGGGCGATGCGCTGCACGTCGGGCGACGTGTCCTCGGCGATGCTGGTGACGACCCGGCAGTCCACCCCGGCCGAGCGGAAGGCGCGCTGCAACTCGAACGCCACCGCCTCGATGCCGCCGCGGAGGCTGAACTCCATGACAACCTGGTCGATGCGCAGGTCTCCAGGGGGGACGGCGGCGGTCATGACCGGCCCTTCCAAGCGGCCCGCATCGTCGTAAGCGGCAGGGCAGGCCAGCGCATCCGCGAGAGGACGCGCCCCAGGCGGATGGACGGCAGCTCGACGAAGCGGTGCATCAGCTCGGCGCAAAGAAGCGACGCGGGGATGACGGCTGCGATGGTAAACCCGAGCGGCAGCCGGCCGTAGGTGAGGTGGACGGCGGCGATCAGCAGGGGGACATGGATCAGGTAAAGGCTGTACGAAACCTTGCCCAGCCACACCAGGGGCGCCGCGGACAGCATCCGGTCGGCGCGCGGGCATCCCACGACCAGCACGAGCAGGAGCGCCGCGCCCAGGCCCCAGACGAAGTTGTAGTAGGCAAAGACGGTCGGGCCAGGCGCCATCAGCAGGCCGATCCCCAACAGCGAGAGCGCCGGGGCGGCCCGGGACGGCAGGCGGGCCACCGCGGCACGGATCGCGTCCAGGTGCCCGGCGATCAGGATGCCGACGACGAACAGCACGACGAACCGCCCGGTATCGATCAGCGACGTCGCCAGGCTACCCGCCTCCGTGCCGGCGAGGGCCGCCGTGCAGGCCAGCCCAGCCAGCAGGGTTGCCGCAAAGGTTGCAGCCGGCCAGCGCCGGGTCAGCACGAACAGGACCGGGAAGATCAGCGAGATGCGCAGCTCGTGCACCAGGCTCCACATCAC
This sequence comes from uncultured Acetobacteraceae bacterium, assembly GCA_964242415.1. Lineage (GTDB taxonomy): Bacteria > Pseudomonadota > Alphaproteobacteria > Acetobacterales > Acetobacteraceae > DASWOJ01. Next base: position 110,888 of record CAXTAT010000009.1, on the reverse strand, counting down.
CGTGTCCAGCGTCATGTCGCCGTGCAGCCCGGTCATCGCCAGGTTGCGGAACACGTAGTCAGCCGACAGCGGACGGGTCCACAGGACCTCGTTGAACCACGCGCTCAACGCCGGGATCGGCGCCGGCTGCACCAGCGCGTACAGCGCGGCCGAAACCAGGATGGCGAAGGCGAACGGCGGATAGATGCGGCAGATGCGCTTGACCGCGAACTCGGCATAGCCGGGTTGCCGCCGCGCCCGCAGGAACGGCAGGCTGAGCACGAACCCGCTCAGGGCGAAGAACAGCACCACCGCTGGCGGCCCGCTGCTGACCAGCAGGCGCAGCGGCGTGAACTTAAGCCACGCCCACGGGTCCCACCAGCTCGCGAGGCTGAACGGGTTGCCCCGCGCCGCGAAGCCGATGGACACCTGGGCGCAGTGGAACGTCACCACCAGCAGGGCCGCAATGCCCCGCAGCGCGTCCAGGCTGTTCCAATGCCGCTCCGCGCCAGGCGCCGCGGCTGCCTTCGCCATCGCCTGGCTCACGACAGGATGCTGCCCGGCTGCCGCGCGAACCCGGCCGGGGCCAGCATGCCGGCGACCTCTGCCTCATGCGCCAGGCTGGCCGGAAACCGCGGCCGTTCCGTCAGCGCCGGGGAGACGCGTTGCGCGTTCATGGCACGGTCCACGAAGGCGCGGAACCCGGTGCGGAACGCCTGCTCGGAGAAGCAGTCGGCGTTGGCGATGCAGGCCGCGCCGGTGAAGCCGCCGGGCACCCGCTCGAACCGCTCGACGGCATCGATGATCGACTGCGTGGACTGCTCGGCGAAGAACAGCCCGGTCGCGTCGCCGGCCGGCGCGCCGACCACGGTCTCCCGCAGCCCGCCGTCGTCCAGCGCGATCACCGGGGTGCCGAGCGCCTGCGCCTCCACCGCGGTGATGCCGAAATCCTCGACCCCCGCGAACATGAACGCGCGCGCCCCGGCCAGCAGGCTGCGCACCTCCTCGTTCGAGCGGAAGCCCAGCATCTCGACGTTCGGCCCGCAGGACGCCGCGACCTTCTTGGTGTCGGGGCCGGCGCCGACGATCTTCAGGCGGCGGTTCGGCATTGCCGAGAAGGCGCGCGCCAGCAGCTCGATCCGCTTGTACGGCACCAGCCGGCCGACCGAGATGTAGTAGTCGCCCTGCACCACCCCCACCGGCTGCACTGCCGCCGGGACCGGCGGGTAGATGACCTCGGCCTGGCGGCGGTGCACGCGCCACATGCGCTCGGACACGAAGCGCGAGCAGGCCGCGACGGCATCGGGGCGCTGCGCGGCGGCGTAGTCCCACAGCCGCATCTTATGCAGCGTATGGCGGGCGACCATGCTCATCGGGCCGCGGTCCAGGCCGGCCTCGCGCAGGTACTCGTGCTGCAGGTCCCAGGCGTAGCGGGCCGGGGAGAACACGTACGACACGTGCACCTGCCCCGGCCGCGTCAGCACGCCATACGCGACGCTGTGGTGCGTCGAGATCACCAGGTCGTACGCCATGACGTCAAGCTGCTCCACCGCGAGCGGCCACAGGTGCAGCAGCTTGCGGTAGTACTTCGGCACGCGCGGCAGCTTCTGCAGGAAGGTTGACCGCAGCTCCCGGCCGCCCAGGAAGCCGCGCTGGCCCTCCGGCACCGCGTCCAGCACCGTGAACACGTCCGCCGTCGGATACAGGCTGAGGATCTGCTCGATCACCCGCTCCGCGCCGCCATAGGCGGACATGGTGTCGCACACCAGCGCGATCCTCATGACGCGATCCCCGTGTTGGAGCGTCGAACCGGCAGCAGGACATAAGCAGCCATCAATATGCGTTCCGTTGCGAAAATGAGGTGAGGACTGTTAGGAAAATTATCCGCAAATCGAAGAACAGCGACCAGCCGTCGATGTACGCCAGGTCGTGCTCGACCCGGCGCTGCATCTTGTCCAGCGTATCGGTCTCCCCCCGGAAGCCGTTCACCTGCGCCCAGCCGGTGATCCCCGGCTGCACCCGGTGGCGGCCCAGGTAGCCGTCGATCAGCGGCGCATACTGGTCGTTGTGCGCCAGCGCATGCGGACGCGGCCCGACCAGCGACATCCCGTCCTGCAGCACGTTGAACAGCTGCGGCAGCTCGTCGATGCTGGTCTTGCGCAGGAAACGGCCGATGCGGGTGAAGCGCGGGTCGTCGCGCCGCGCCTGCTGCACGTCGGCCTCGCCCGCCGGCCGGTGCCGCATCGTGCGGAACTTGTAGACGGTGATGACATTGTTGTTGAAGCCCAGCCGAGCCTGGCGGAACAGCACCGGACCCGGGCTGTCCAGCTTCACCGCCACCGCCACCAGGGTCATCAGCGGCGCCAGCAGGATCAGCGCAATGCTCGTCAGCACCAGGTCCTCGGTGCGCTTGGCCACGCGGTGCCAGCCCATCAGTGGCCGCTGATAGACGGTCACCACCGGCTCCCCGTACAGCAGCCCGGCCTCCAGCGGCGTCATCGCCATGCGCGGCATGTCCAGGCACAGCCGGACATGGGTCGGGATCGTGCCGATCGTGCGGACGACGCTGTCAACCACGCCATCCGCCGCCCCGGAGGCGGCGATGATCACCTCGTCGATGCGGAACAGCCGCGCCAGCGCCAGCAGGTCGGCGATCCCGCTCCGCCCCCCCGGCACCGCCTGCATGGCGAACACGCCGACCAGGCGGACCTCGCCCATGCTGCCCTGCAGCAGCCGGCGGGCCAGATCATTGCCGGCGCCCGTGAGGTCCACCACCGCCACGGTTCGCGCCAGCTTGCCACGCCGCCGCCAGACCTTGACCTTGGCCGCCGCGCCGACCCGGACCAGCGCGATCCCGAGCAGCACCGTGACATACCAGCCGATCGCCCAGGCCCGGGAGAAGTCGTCCGACCGCTTCGCCAAGTAGGCGACGACCAGCAGGATCACGAAGATCAGCGACCACCCCTGCACGGCCCGCCCGATCTGCACCACCAGCGGCGCCGTGACATGCCGCGTGTAGCAGCCGGCCAGCCCCATCGAGTTCACCGTCAGCACCGCCGCGAGCAGGGTGATCGCCGCGACCTCCGGCGGCAGCGCCATGCCGTGGCGGAGCAAGTAGGCGGTCACCGACGCCAGCAGCACGACCGCCACGTCGCTGGCCGCCATGGCGCCGCCCAGCAGCTTCACCGGGCTGCTGCCGGCGGAGAACGCTCGCGCGCCGGCCTGCGCCTCGATCCAGGTGCAGCTCGCAGGGGGATGGGCCGCCTTATGCACCGCCGGTCACCGTGCCGCCGCGGCGCGCTGCACGGACAGCCCGCGCCGGGCTGGAGGCGTCCGGACCGGCTCGGGCATGGTCGCCGCGATGATCCGGCCGAGCTGGTCGGTGAACTCCTGGGCGGCCAAGGGGCGGACCAGCGCCCGCGCGCTGCCGCGCATGGCGTCGAGCTGCCCGGCCGGGGTATCCAGGGCACGGTTGATGGCCCGCATCATGTCGGCCGGCCGCACGGGGTCGAACAGCCAGCCGGTGACGCCCTCGCGCACGAGCTGCCGGACGGCGCGGCTGCGCTGGCTGCCCAGCACCGGCAGGCCCGCCGCCATGCCGCAGGAGATCAGCGGTCGCCCATCGACCATGCATGACCCGTCGTCTGCGCACGACGGGACCACCAGCAGGCCGCACTGCCCGAAGGCGCCGGCCAGCCCGGCCGCATCCAGGCGGCCAAGGAACCGCTGCGACACGTTGCAGGGGAGCGGCTGCGCGGCGAGCACGCCAGCCAAGTCACCCTCGCCAGCCCACCAGACCTCTATGGGCCGGCCTGGCTGCTGCTCGGCGCACGCCGCCACGCAGGCCAGCAGGTCGGCGGCGCCCGACTGCGGCGACAGGTCGCCTGCGTGCACCAGGCGGTGTGCGGCTGGCGCCTGCCGGGCCGGCTCGCACCCGAGGAACGGCTCCACCTCGAACGGCATCGCGACGGTGAAGACCCGGCCGATCGGAGCGGACAACTGCTCGATGGCGTGGGCGGCCGCGTGCCCTACGGCCAGCACGGCGTCGGCCCAGTCCAGAATGGCGCGCTCACGCGGGCCGACCCGCCGCGGGGCATCCGCCGCGCACAGCAGCAGGCGCGACCGCGGCGAGAACGAACGGTACATCGACGCCTGCAAGGCGGCCGGCCCGAAGCCGCCGCAGACGATCAGGTCGGGGCCGTACGACAGCAGGCGCACCAGCGAGCCGAGTCCGGACCGTATGACGCGGGTGTCCGCGATGTCCGGGCACCGGCTCAGGCTTGACCACAGGTCCGGGCAGATGTCTCGGTGAGTGGTTAGCAGTGCGACCTTCACGCCCGATTCCTTTCATCGCTCGGCGGGGGAAACCCCCGCGGAACGCTCGCAGACGACTGGGGACGGCCAGGCAGTATAGCATTAAATTGGCCGCAACCACTCATTAATGCGACATTAATAAGGGCCGTGCGGAAACTCCAACAACCTTTCGAGTAGCTCTAAAGAGACATGATTCACACGGAAATGTGATGACCGCGCTCGGCTCCTAGCCGAACGGAGGTCGGGGAACACCATGGATTGCGGGCTGCCCCTTCACCCCCGCCATGGCGCCCCGGGCCATGGCATCGCCGCTGCCGCCTAGTTCGGCCGGCAGGCGGTGATCCAATGCCGCAGCAGGTCCGCCGCCGCGCTTTGTATGACGGCCTCGGCTGGCAAGTGACGGCCGTGGAACGCCACCAGGACCATGGCCGCGGCAGCGGCGGCCGGCAGGCCTGACTTGCCGACCAGGCGCCGCCCGCCCGCCCACCCGAATGCCGCGGCGCCGATGCCGCCGATGCCCGTGGCGACGACCACCTCGGCGAGCGAGTGCGCGCCGAGCAGCACCCGGGTGGCGCCGATGATCACAGCCGCAGCCAGCGCGACGGCCAGCGCCGCCAAGGCGGCATCGTGCCACGGACGCCGGCCCTGCAGCATGACGATCCCGCTGCACACGACGGCGCCGGATGCGACATGGCCGCTCGGGCTATGCAGGTCGAGCCGGCCAGGGCCGAGGGCAGGCAGCAGCCATCCGCAGGCATAGCCCACCGTCTTGAGCAGCAGCAGGGTTCCGAGCACGCCGGAGATCGCCAGCAGCCAGGTGACTGCGACCTGCCATCGCCGTTGCGCCAGCAGGACGACGGCGACGGCGGCGACCATCGGCAAGATCACCGCCTGGTCTGCGCAGTCGGTCACGAACCTCAAGGCGGCAGGATGCACGGGGGCCGCATAGCACGGGCCAGCCCAGGGGGTCGATCACAACAGGCCGGCACCGCCAGGTCGCCCCGGCCGCGACACCGCTGCGGCCGGGGGCTGCCCGGGAAGCGCGCAACACTCCGAAACGACCCGCCGAGTCGCATAAGCTCTCCAGGGGTCACTCAATCACGATTTCGTGATCATTGCGAAAAAGTGGTAATGCCTTCGTCCTCATCGGCTACAACGAGGCTGTCGAACAAATATAACATTTGCTACAGCTTGCTGAACACTTACCATAAGTTGTGTCGCCCGTACCCGGGGCCGCAAGGACCATAAATCGATCTCGCCTGAAAAATTGAGACCGACCGACCGCCCAAGCGCGCAAGTCGAACTTGGGGTTCACGGGGGGCGCGTCAGCTAGAAGCAACACTGGTGAGTAAACACGCATGGGCTGCACCGACCTTCTGCTTATCGAACCGGTCCGGCTGCGCTCCAGCGGCCTGAAGCACCTGCTGCTCGGCTCATCCTACACCGTCGTGGAGGAGGCACAGGACGCCGCAGCCTACCTCGGACCTGCCAGCAGGGCGCTGCCGGATCTGGTGCTGTGCGGCCCCGGCGCCAGCCTGGACACCGAGGCCGAGCGGGCCTGGGTCCGCCGGCAGTGCACGGGATCGCACCGCAGCCGCTTCGTCGTGCTCGCCGACCTCGCAGATGTCGGCCTGGTCCGTCGCCTGGCGTCGCTGGGCGTTGACGCGGTCCTGTCCCAGGACGTCTCGGGCGACGTCCTGCAACGCTCGCTCGACCTTGTCATGCTGGGCCAGCAGCTCTTTCCGCGGCTCTCCTTCTGCTCGGCGTCCGAAACGCCGCCAAGGTCCAAGGCGGAGCCGACCGCATTCCCTGGCATGGCGACCCACGGGCCGGCGTCGTCAAGACGGCCGCGCGAGCGCGAGGTGGTCCTGTCCCAGCGTGAGGCGCAAGTCTTGCGCTGGCTGGTGGACGGAGCGTCGAACAAGGTGATCGCCCGGGAGATGCAGATCACCGAGACCACGGTGAAGGCGCACATCAAGGGCCTGCTGCGAAAGGTGCGCGCCACCAACCGGACCCAGGCCGCGGTGTGGGCGCTCGGCAACAACGTGCACGTCGTGGAATCCTCGGGCCACCCGATGCCGCTGACGCATGCGGGTGCGCCTGGCCGCTACGCCAGCCAATAACCGGCTGCAACGCACCACCGAACGCCTGGCCATGGCCGGCACCGCGATGCTCCGCCCGCCTCCAGGTCAACCGGATCGCCAGGCGCATTCTGGGCGCCCTACCGCACCGGCCCCAGCAGATCCTCCAGCTCCGCCTCCGTCACCCCGAGCGTCGCCCCCGGCCCGGCGCCCAGGATACCGTCCACCAGCGCCTGCTTGCGCGCCTTCAGCACCTCCATCTTCGCCTCGATGGTGCCTGTGGTGACCAGCCGGTGCACGAACACCGGCTTGTCCTGGCCGATGCGGTGGGCGCGGTCGGTCGCCTGGTTCTCCACCGCCGGGTTCCACCAGGGGTCGTAGTGGATCACGGTGTCCGCCGCCGTCAGGTTCAGCCCCGTCCCGCCCGCCTTCAGGCTGATCAGGAACAGCGGCACCTCGCCGGACTGGAACTGCCGCACCGGCGTCGCCCGCTCCCGCGTGTCGCCGGTCAGCAGCACGTAGGGCATCCCCCGCTTCGCCAGCTCCGCCTCGATCAGCGCCAGCATGCTGGTGAACTGGCTGAACAGCAGCACCCGCCGCCCGTCCTCCAGCATCGACGGCAGCAGCTCCATCAGCCGGTCCAGCTTGGCCGACCCGGCCTTCGCCGCCTTCGCCGTGCCCAGCTTCAGCAGCCGCGGGTCGCAGCACGCCTGCCGCAGCTTCAACAGGGCATCCAGCACGATGATGCCCGAGCGCGCCAGGCCGCGGCTGGCGATGGCGGCCGACACCTTGGCGTGCATCGCCAGCCGCACGCCCTCATAGATCGCGCGCTGGGCGTCCCCCATCTCCACGGTCTCGGCGATGTCGGTCTTGGGCGGCAGGTCGGCGGCGACCTCGGCCTTGGTGCGCCGCAGCAGGAACGGGGCGACGCGACGCGCCAGCATGTCCTGCCGCTCCCCGTTGCCGGCCTTCTCAATCGGCGTGCGGAACCGCTGGCCAAACTGCTTCCGGTTGCCGAGGAAGCCCGGCATCAGGAAGTCGAACAGCGACCATAGCTCCCCCAGGTGGTTCTCCAGCGGGGTGCCGGACAGGCACAGCCGCTGCCGGGCGTGCAGGCTGCGGGCCAGCTTGGAGGTGGTCGCCTCCGGGTTCTTGATCGTCTGCGCCTCGTCCAGGATCGCGACGTGCCATTCCTGCTCCGTCAGCACCGCGTGGTCGCGCGCCAGCAGGGGATAGGTCGTGATCACCAGGTCGTGCCCCGGGATGGCGTCGAACTGCCCGGCGCGGTCCTTGCCGTGCAGCACCAGCACGCGCAGCCCGGGGGCGAAGCGCGCGGCCTCGTCCCGCCAGTTCGGCACCAGGCTGGTCGGGCACACCACCAGCGCCGGGCGGTCCAGGCGGCCGGCGGCCTGCTCCACGGCGAGGTGCGCCAGGGCCTGCACGGTCTTGCCCAGACCCATGTCGTCGGCCAGCACGCCGCCCAGCCCGGCCGTGCGCAGGAAGGCCATCCAGTCCACGCCCCGCGCCTGATACGGCCGCAGCGTCGCCAGGAAGCCCTCCGGCACCGGCTGGTGCGGGATGCCGCCGGCGTCGCGCAACTGCCGGCCCAGGCTGCGGATGGCGTCGCCGCCCGCCCACTGCACCGCGCCCGCAGCCTCCAGCAGCGCCAGGTCGGCGGAGGCGAAGCGCGACAGCCGCAGCGCCCCGCCCTCCGTCTGGCCGCCGGCGAACAGCTCCAGCAGCGGTGCCAGGATCGGCTGGATGCGCGACAGCGGGATGGCCAGCATCCGCCCGTCCGGCAGGCGCAGCAGCACGGGGGAGTCGTCCGCCCGGTCAGTGTCCGCCGCCAGGGCCTCGGCGTCGCCGCGGTTGATCAGGGCCAGCAGCGCCGGCACCAGGTCCACCCGCTCGCCGCCCACCATCACGCCCAGATCCAGGTCGAACCAGTCGATCCCGGAGCCCTCCCGCACCTCTGCCAGGATCGGCCCCTCGGCCTGGGCGATGCGGATCGGGAAGTCGTCCGCCACCGCCACGTCCCAACCGGCCTCCTGCAGCAGTGGGACCTCGTCCAGCATGAAGTCGATCCAATGCTCGGTGCTGTCCTGCATGGGCAGCACCAGGTCGTCCCGGTGCGGATGGCTATGCGGCACCACGCCCAAGACGCCGAGGCGCTGGAACCCATGCTCGCGCAGTTCCAGCTCCGCCCCGCTCTCGGCCCGGCGGTCGCGCTGCAGGGTCAGCAGCTCGTCGCCGTGCAGGACGGTGGTGGGCGGCAGGTAGGCGGATGGCTCGGCGTGGAACAGCAGCGGGCCATAGCGGAACAGCAGCCGCGCCATCGGCGCCCGCCCATCCGGCGCGGCGACCTGGGGGCGGCCATAGGGGCGGTAGCCCGGCGGCTCCGGCGGCATCTCCCCGGCGAACAGCTCCAGCCGGGGCCGCGCCGGATCGGTGACCGCCCGGGGCGGCGGCATCGGCCGTGGGGCCGGCAGGTGCGCCTCCGGCAGGCGGCGCGCCAGCTCGGTCCCCAGCAACCCCGCGGCCTCGGGCGGCACCGCCGGCGCGGCGAGTATGGCCCGCAGCAGGCGCGGCGGCAGCGTGGTCGTGACCGGCCCGACGGCGCCGGTGGCCGGGTCGGCATACCAGGGTGCGGTCAGGCGCAGGAACAGCAGGCCCGGCGGCAGCTCCAGCGTCGCGCGCTGCCGCCCGTCCGGCATCATCCGCCAGGCCGGCGTGCCCGGCGCCGCGCCGCCCTCGTGCAGGGCCGGGCCGTCCACCGTGCCCCAACGACCCCGGCCGGTCCCGATGATCCGCCGCACCAGGTCCGACATCTCGTCACCATCCAGGCTGCCCAGCCGGGCCAGGCGGCGCAGGATCGCGTGGTCGGAGGGCCGCAGGAAGCGCGGCGGGTTCGAACCCTGCAACTGGTGCGCCGCATAGTGCGTCACCTTGTCCGACACCCCGCCGCCGCGCAGCATCTCGATCGACGCCGCCTCCAGCCGCAGGCCGCCCGAGTGCGGGTCCTGGCCCGCGATGTAGATCAGCCGCTTGCGGACGGTGGGCGGGTAGTCCTCGGTGTCGTCCTGCCCGGCGTTCTCCAGCGTGCCCAGCCAGGACTGCACCTCATGCGGCAGCACGGCGGCGGGGGCGGGCGGCGGCAGCCCCGGCAGCGTGTCCGCGGCGCCGGGCTGGCGGTTGTGCCAGGCAATCAGGGCGGCGGCGACGTGCTTGCAGTTGTAGTGGGCCTGGCAGGTGCAGGTGCCGGTGATGCCGACCCGGCCCGGCCCGAGCCGGCGCGTGGAGATGGTCTGCTGGTAATGGGCGCGCGGCCCGTCCTGCACCACGGCCAGCAGCACGCCGCCGTCAACCAGGCGCTCGGCCTGCACGCCGCCCCGCACGGCGAGGTCGGCCCCCTGATAGTAAGCGTTCTGGCTGACAGCCCGGCGGATGTCGCTGTCGGTGATCGAATCCATGCCGATAGTTTGGTGTCCCTGCCGCCGCCGCGCCAGCGCCAGGATGCCGGTCATGTCCGCCTCCTGCGCTGCCGGTCGGCGAGTGGCAAGCCGGTCCGGCGGGGCCGTTCCCACCGCAAACCCCGGAGCAGCCAGCACCCAACGCCGAGTCAGGGTCCTGCAAGCCGCATGGCAGGACCGCCATCCGGGCTTGCACCGGCCCTCCGGGTGCTCAAATGTGCCTGTAAGCGGACCCACCCGGTCCGCATTAGACAGGACGTCCAGATGTTCATCGAGACCGAAGGCACCCCGAACCCCGCCACCCTGAAGTTCCTGCCGGGCCGGGACGTGATGGGCGCGGGCACCGCTGACTTCGCCGGCCCGGACCTCGCCGGCCGCAGCCCGCTGGCCACCGCGCTGTTCGCGCTGCCTGGCGTGGCGCGCGTGTTCCTCGGCGGCGACTTCATCACCGTGACGAAGTCCGACCTCGCCGACTGGCAGGCGCTGCGTCCCCAGGTGCTGGGCGCGATCATGGAGCACTTCGTCGCCGGCCGCCCGGTGATCGAGGGCGTGGGCGACAACATCGCCGAGGACGTGCTGCCGGAGGACCAGGACATCGTCGAGCAGATTAAGGAGCTGCTGGACACCCGCGTCCGCCCCGCGGTGGCTGGCGACGGGGGCGACATCGTGTTCCGTGGCTACCGCGACGGCATCGTGCGCCTGCACATGCAGGGCGCCTGCAGCGGCTGCCCGAGCAGCAGCGCCACCCTGAAGCACGGCATCGAGAACATGCTGCGCCACTATGTGCCCGAGGTGACGTCGGTCGAGCAGGTCGAGGCGTAGCGTCCGGCAAGGCCAGAACCGGACGGCTGGGGCGGCCTTGGGTCATCTGCCCCGGGCGTACGGGTTGGACGCTGGTTCCGTTCCGCTGACTAACATAGCCAAGGCGCAGGCCCGGGACCGGCCGTCGCCGGGCCTATGCCGCAACATCCGCACCCGTCCCGACTGCGGCGGTCTAGCGGGCCTGCAACCGTGTACGCCGCGGCTGGAGCTTGGCGGGACATGCCGGCTGCAATAGCGGCGGTCGCTGCTCTCCCATCCCTGGTGCTGACGCTGGATGCGGCGCTGCCGGGATGCTCTGCCGGCCTCGTGCGGGACGGCGTGGTGCTGTCGATGCGCGTGGCGGATGGGGCACGGGGGAACCTGGCGGCGCTGCCGGCGATGGCCGCCGCGGTGCTGGAGCAGGCCGGGGCGCCGGCGCTGTCCCTGATCGCGGTCACGGTCGGGCCGGGCAGCTTCACCGGGCTGCGCGCGGCGTTGGCACTAGCGCATGGGATCGGGCTGGCGGCAGGGGTCCCCGTGGCAGGCGTCACGGTCGGGGAGGCGCTGTTCGACCCAGTCGAACCCCGGCTGCAATGGGCGGCGGTCGATACGCGGCGAGGGCGGGTGTTCCTGGACCGCGGCGGCGAGGTCCGTGCGGTCGCGCTGGATGACATGCCGCCCCCGTCCGGGCCGCTGATGGTCGGCGGCGATGCAGCCGCGGCCGTGGCGGACCGCCTGCGCGCCCGCGGCTTCGACGTGGTACTGGGGCCGGCCCTGCCCACCCCGGCCGGCATCGCCGCCGCGGCACTGCGCCGGGCCGCGGCGGGCCTGCCGATGCGGCCTGCGCAGCCGCTCTATGTGGACCCGCCGGAAGCCCGGCCTGCCAGCGCCGCATGACGCTGACGGCGGCAACACCGCAGCATGCCGCCGCAATGGCGCTGATCCACGCCAGGGCGTTCCCGCCCGGGGAACACTGGGGGCCGGACGCGATGGCCCTGCAGTTGGCGATGCCCGGCGCCTATGGCTGGGTCTGCTTCCCCCTCTGCCCCCGGGGGAGGGCCGGGGTGGGGGAGGCTGCAAGCGCAACTGCGTCCTCGGAAGACGTCTGCAAAACTGATAGGGAGGTGCATGCCGCTTCCCTCACCCCAACCCTCTCCCGGGGGGAGAGGGAGCAAGAAGCGGGCGGCTTCGTGCTGGCACGGGCTGTTGCGGACGAGGCGGAGATCCTGACCCTCGCCGTCGATCCCCTCCTGCAACGCCAGGGCGCCGGCCGCCTCCTGCTGCGTGCCGCCATGCACGGTGCCCGGCAGCGCGGCGCCGCCGCAATGTTCCTCGAAGTCGCGCCATCCAATGCCGCCGCCCTGGCGCTCTATGGCGCCGCCGGCTTCGCCCAGGTCGGCCGCCGGCCCCGTTACTACCCCGGCGGCGGCGACGCCCTGGTGCTGCGCGGCCCGCTCATCCCCGGCGCAGCAGCAGCATCTGCGTGCCGTCCGCCCCAGGGCTGAGCGACAGCACGGCGTGCCCCTGCTCGGCGGCGGTGCGCGGCACGTTGCGCGTCGGCTCCTCGCCACGCAGCCGCACCAGCAGGGTCTGCCCTGGCTGCATCCGGTCCAGCGCCAGCCGGGTGCGGACGAACGTCATCGGACAGACATCGGCGGTAATGTCCAGGGTGCGGTCCGCCGCCGGGCCACCTGCCGCCGCTTCGCCAGTCATTGCTTCGTCAGTCATCCTGGTCTTCGGTCGCTGGCTGCACTTGCTGCGGTCCCGGCATAATCGTGGTCAGCATTTGGGTCATGGTCAGCACTTGGTTCACCATCACTGGCCCTGTTCTTAAAATCCAAGTCATCCATTGCGAAACGGCAGCAGCAGCACGTATATGACTAAGGAATCGCCTAATGAAAGGATGTTCCCATGGCTGAAGCGGCAGAGACTTCTGACGTACTGGGCCTGACAGCCCAAATCGTGTCGGCCCACGTCTCCAACAACTCCGTCGCGCCGGACGCCTTGCCGAACTTGATCCAGGAAGTCTACCGGACCCTGGCCGGCGTCGGCAAGGAGCAGGTGGTCCCCGACAAGCAGCAGCCCGCGGTGCCGATCAAGAAGTCGGTGTTCCCCGACCACATCGTCTGCCTGGAGGACGGCAAGAAGCTCAAGATGCTCAAGCGCCACCTCAAGACGTCGTACAACATGACGCCCGAGCAGTATCGGGAGAAGTGGCAGTTGCCACCCGACTACCCCATGGTCGCGCCGAACTACGCCCGGCACCGGTCGTCGCTGGCCAAGAAGATCGGGCTGGGCACCAAGCCGCGCGGGCAATAGGACGCCCGCGCTGGGTCAGGCGCAGCAGCACGCGGGCGCCAGAGTCGACACGGGGTGGCCACATCGGCTACGCCAAGGCGTGCCCGCGACGCCGAACGCTGCCCAAAGGGACCTCATGGAATCGCGCATCGAGGAATCGCGCATCGAACGCCTGTGCGTCGAGCGGGGCCTGAAGATGACCGGGCAGCGCCGGGTCATCGCCCGCGTGCTGTCCGACGCCGCCGACCATCCGGATGTGGAGGAGCTGTACCGCCGCGCATCGGCGCTGGACGGCCGCATCTCCATCGCCACCGTGTACCGCACCGTCCGGCTGCTCGAGGAGAAGGGCATCCTGGAGCGCCGCGACTTTGGCGGCGGCCGCGCCCGGTATGAGCCGACCGAGCACGGCCAGCACCACCACCTGATCGACGTGGAAACCGGCCGGGTGATCGAGTTCGGCGACGCCGAGCATGAGCGGCTGATCCGCGCCATCGCCGCGGGGCTGGGCTTCGACCTGGTGTCGCATCGGCTGGAGCTGTTCGGCCGCCGCATCGCCGAGCCGGAAGCCCGCGCCCGTCGTGTCGAGCCGGAGGCTCGCTCTCGACATGTCGAGCCGGAGGCTCGCTCTCGACATGTCGAGCCGGACGCCGACCCTGCGCCACGGGCATCCCGGGTGACGCCGATGTCCGCATCCTGACGGGCCGCCCATGGCAGACATGACCATCGCCAGCGGCTTCGGCGAGCTGCGGGCCGGCAACCTGGGCGTGCGGGTCGCCACCAGCCCCGAGGAAGTCGATGCCGCGCTGGCCCTGCGCTACCGCATCTTCTTCGACGAGATGGGGGCAACGCCGGACCCCGCCGCCGCGGCGACCCGGCGGGACCGCGACGAGTTCGACGCCGTCGCCGACCACCTGCTGGTCGTCGATCACGAGATCGGCCCGGGGCCGGAGGGCGTGGTCGGCACCTATCGCTTGGTGCGGCAGGGTGCCGCCGACCGCATCGGCGGCTTCTACTCGGCCAACGAGTACGACCTCGGCACCATCCTGCACTTCCCCGGCCGCGTGCTGGAGCTGGGACGCTCCTGCGTCGATCCGAGCTACCGCGGGCGGGCGGTGATGCAGTTGCTGTGGCGCGGCATCGCCACCTACGTGTCGCACCACGGCATCGACCTGATGTTCGGCTGCGCCAGCCTGCCCGGCACCGACCCGGATGCCCTGGCGGTCGAGCTGACCTACCTATACGGCCATCACCTGGCCCCCCCCGCGCTACGCCCGCGGGCGCTGCCGGGGCGCTACGTGGACATGCGGCGCATGGACGTGGACCTGATCGACCCGCGCCGGGCCAACCACCGGCTGCCGCCGCTGATCAAGGGCTACCTGCGCCTGGGCGGCTTCATCGGCGACGGCGCGGTGGTGGACCGGCAGTTCAACACCACCGACGTCGCCATCATCGTGAAGTCAGACACCGTGACCGACAAGTACCTCAAGCACTATGAACGCTGAAGCGGCATCATGACCTTCAAGGCTGGGGGCGCCAGGGCTGGAAGCGTCAAGGCTGGGAGCGCCAAAGGCTGGGACCGCTGAAGGCTGGGACCGCCGCAGGCCGGCCGGTAAACGTCGTCATGACCGCCCCCCGCCTGGCGCCCGAGGCCGTCGCGTTGCTGCACGCCGCCGGCGCCACCCTGCACTACATGGACCCCTACCCCTCCGCCGCCGCGGTCGCCGAGCGGGCAGGCGAGGTCGGCGCCATCGCCATCCTGTCCCGCCAGGGGCCGGTCACGGCTGCCGCCATGGACGCCGCGCCGGACCTGCGGATCATCGCCCGGCACGGCGTGGGCGTCGATGACGTGGATGTCGCGGAGGCGGCGCGGCGCGGCATCCTGGTCACGCGCGGCCCCGGCTCCAACACCCAGGCCGTCGCCGAGCATACGCTGGCGCTGATCCTGGCCCTGGCGAAGGACCTGCCGTCCCTGTCCGCCAGGGTGGCCGCGGGCGGATGGCGCGGGGCGGACACCAAGGTGCGGGACATCGCGGGCCTTCGGCTCGGCCTATTGGGATACGGCGCGATCGGCGTGGCCGTGGCGCGGCTGGCAGGGGCATTCGGGATGCCCGTGGCGGCCTACACCCCGAGCGGACGGGCGCCACCCGGCATTCGCGCGGCGGCGGGCCTGGGCGACCTGCTGGCGGGCAGCGACGTGCTGTCCCTGCACCTGCCGCTGCTGCCCGCGACCCGGCACGTGATCGGCGCGGCGGAGCTGGCGCTGCTGCCGCCGGGCGCGTTCGTCATCAACACCTCCCGCGGCGGCCTGATCGACGAGGCGGCGCTGCTGCAGGCCCTGGACGGCGGGCGGCTGGCCGGCGCCGGGCTGGACGTGTTCGAGCAGGAGCCGCCCGCGCCCGGCGACGCGCTGCGCCGGCATCCCCGGGTCGTCGCCACGCCGCATGTCGCCGGGGTGACGGAGGGCAGCCTGGTCAACATGGGCGTCATGGCGGCGGAGTGCATCGCCGCGGTGCTGCTGGGCCAGCCGGTGCCGCCGGAGCGCGTCGTGCAGCCATGACGCGCCTGGTTGCGGCCCTGGCGGCACTGCGCGGCTGGCGGGCGGACCTGGCGGCGCTGCTGCTGGGCGCGCTGTCGGCTGCGGCGCTGCCGCCGTTCCACATCGTCCCGGTGCTGCTGCTCGCGGTGCCGGGCCTGCTGGTGCTGATCGGCGAGACCAGGGGACCGCTGGGCGCGGCGCGGCGCGGCTTCTGGTTCGGCTTCGGCCACCACGTCTGCGGCCTGTATTGGATCACCGAGGCCATCCTGCTGGAATCCGCCCGGCTGTGGTGGCTGGTGCCGCTGGCGGTGCCGGCCCTGTCCGCGCTGCTCGCGCTGTTCATCGCCCTGCCCTGCGGCCTGGCGCGGCTGGTGCCGGCGGGCTGGCGGCGGGTGCTGCTGCTGGGCGGCGCCTGGACGCTGTTCGACCTCGCGCGGCAGTTCGTCGGCACCGGGTTTCCCTGGAACCCGTTCGGCAGCGTCTGGGCCATCCCCGGCCCGGTCGGCGACGTGATGCTGCAGCCCGCGGCCTGGGTGGGCACGCCGGGCCTCACCTTGGCCACCGTGCTGCTGGCGGCCTTGCCGGTGCTGGGCTGGCGCGGCCTGGCCGGGGGCGGCGCGGCGCTGGCGGTGTGGGCCGGGCTGGGCCTGGCGCGCCTGGCGCAGCCGGAGCCGCCCGCGCCGGACCTGGTCGCCGTGCTGGTGCAGGGCAACGTGGCGCAGGGCCTGAAGTGGGACCGCACCGCCGCCTACGCCTCGTTCGAGAAGCACCTGGACCTGACCCGGCAGGGCATGGCCGCCGCCGCCCGCCGGCCGGCGGTGGTGATCTGGCCGGAAACCGCGGGGGTCTTCCTGCTGCAGGAGGACGTCGCGGCCCGCGAGTACATCGCCGACGCGGCCAAGCCGGCACTGGGTCAGATCGTCGGCAGCATCACCTTCCGCGATGGCGCGCCCTCACTGGACCCAAGCAACCTGCCGCGCAACAGCCTGGTGGCGATGGCGCCGGACGGCGGCATCACCGGGCTGTACAGCAAGTGGCACCTGGTCCCGTTCGGCGAGTTCGCGCCAAGCTGGGTGCCCTTCGCGGTGCAGGTGGTGCCGGGCCACCTGGATTTCGGCACCGGCCCGGCCACGCTGACCATCCCCGGCATCCCCCCGTTCGGCGCATTGATCTGCTACGAGGCGATCTACCCGGCGCAGATCGTCAACGAGGCCGACCGCCCGCGCTGGCTGGTCAACATCACCAACGACGCCTGGTTCGGCAACTCGACGGGGCCGCGGCAGCACCTGGCGGGCGTGCGGATGCGTGCGGTCGAGGAAGGGCTGCCGATCATGCGCGCCGCCAACACCGGCATCTCCGCCGGGTTCGACAGCCGGGGACGCGAGCTGGGCCGGTTGACCGTGGGCGTGGCGGGCGCGCTGGTGCTGCCGGTGCCGGGGCCGCGCCCGCCGACCTCGTTCTCGCGCTGGGGCTTGGTCATCCCGGGCCTGCTCAGCCTGTTGTGCGTCGGCGCCGCATGCGGGGCGACTGGGCGGCGGGCCAAGCACGCCTAGATCGGTCGTGACGCATTAATTATGAGATGATGCTTGTATTGCATTCCACGCGCTGACACTCTACGGTTGCATTGTTAATCCTTCGTTCAGCCTTTTGGCAGTGTGTAATTAGGAAGCAGCATGTCAGACACAGCCGTACCGGGTAGCGTCGATAAGGAAAACCGGCCCAGCCCGATCGACGCCCACGTTGGCAGCCGGATCAGGCTGCGCCGCAACCTGATGGGCATGTCGCAGGAACGGTTGGGCGAGGCCCTGGGTCTCACGTTTCAGCAGATTCAGAAGTATGAACGCGGCGTGAACCGCGTTGGCGCGTCCCGTCTGTTCGACTTGTCGCGTGTGCTGGACGTCTCGATCAGCTTCTTCTTCGACGACATGCCGGAGCCGCTGGCCGGGCTGCATGGCACGCACCAAGTCACCCGCGCCGCCGGCGGCTTTTCCGAGACTCAGGATGCCTTTGGCGTCGATGACTCGGTCAACCGGCGGGAGACGGCGGAACTGGTCCGCGCCTACTACCGGATCACCGACTCCTCGCAGCGCAAGCGGGTGTTCGACCTGATCAAGTCGATGGGTCCTGCGGAGGCGTAGCGTCTGCAGCCTGTTGAAGCGCAACGGGTCGTCCCGTCGTCGCCCTATGGCTGCTGCGCCCTGCCTGCTCCCTCTCCCTCCGGGAGAGGGCCGGGGTGAGGGAAGCCGCAAGGGCCTGCCTCGCCCGCATCAGGACGAACCCCGCTCCCGGCCCGGCAGGGTCTAGCCCCTGGCCCTCTCCTCCATAAAAGAGAGCAAGCCGCACCGGCATCACCCAGGCGGCGCAGCAGCCAGGGACGCCTCCAGCCGGAACAGCCGGGTCGCCCGCACCGTGCGGTCCTCCAGCTCCAGCGAGGTCGGCACCGGGTACTCCCCCAGCACCGCCATCCCGTCCCCAGGCAGGTAGGCGCGGCCAGGATCGGCCACCCACACCTCGCAGTGCGCGGCCATGGCGCGCAGCCAGGGCAGGATATGCCGCGTCATCGGCGCCTCATAGCACACGTCGCCGCACAGGATCATGTCCCAGCGGCACGGCTCGCCCACCACATCTGCCGCCAGCACACGCACCGCCACCCGGTTCTCCGCCGCGTTGAGGGCAATCGCGGCGGCGGCCACGGCGTCGATCTCCGCAGCCTCGACGGCGGCGGCCCCGGCCAGGGCGCACGCGATGGCGGCGATGCCGCACCCGGCGGCGAAGTCCAGCACCCGGCGGCCCGCGACCAGGCCCGGGTGGTCCAGCACATGCCGCGCCAGCGCCTGCCCGCCCGGCCAGGCAAAGGCCCAGAACGGCGGCTCGATTCCCGTCTGGCGCAGCCAGGCTTCACTGGCCTGCCAGATGGGGGTGATCTCGGTGGCCAGGTGCAGCCCGATCTCCGGCACCAGCGGCGCACGGGACAACGCCGTGTGGGCGCGGATGAAGGTCTCGCTCAAGCCATGCCCCCCAACGCCTAAACAAGGCCCAGCAGGATTGCGGCGGCGACGGCCAGCCCGGTCTCCCGGTTCAGCTTGAACAGCCGCAGGCACCGGGCGGGATCGTCGATGTCCACCGCCGCGACCTGCAGGGCCAGCAGCCCCGCGGGCAACGCAAGCCCAGCCAGGAACGGCCATGCCAACCCGGCCAGCCAGCCCGACACGCCCAGCAGCAGCACCGCCGCCGTGTAGCAGGCGGCCAGGAACGCCCGCGTGTGCCGCTGGAACAGCCGCGCCGTGCTGCGGACGCCGACCAGCGCGTCATCCTCCCGATCCTGGTGGGCGTAGATGGTGTCATATCCCAGGATCCACGCGAACGCCGCCGCATACAGCGCCAGGCCGGCCGCATCCAGCCGCCCGGCCGCGGCGGCGTAGCCCATCGGCGCGCCCCAGCCGAACGTAAGGCCCAGCATCGCCTGCGGCCACCACGTCACCCGCTTCGCCCCGGGATACAGCGCCACCAGCCCCAGCGACGCGACGCCCAGCGCCTGCGCCAGCCGGTCCAGTTGCAGCAGCACCCCCAGCCCGATCAGCAGCAGCGCCGCCAGGAACACCGCCGCCTGCCGCATCCGCAGCGTGCCGCTGGCCAGGGGACGCCCGGCGGTGCGGGTCACCCGGCGGTCCATGTCGCGGTCCCACATATCGTTCACCACGCAGCCGGCCCCGCGCATCACCACCGCGCCCAGGGCGAACAGCGACACCAGCCGGACCGCCTCGGCCGCACCGGGCCGGGCCAGCAGGATGCTCCACAGGCCCGGCAGGAACAGCAGCCATGCGCCGATCGGCCGGTCCAACCGCGCCAGCAGGGCATAGGGCCGCCACCCCGCCGGCAGCCGCGCCACCCAGCCCCCGGCGGCGATATCGGTCCAGCCCGGTGCCGCACGCTCCTGCATGGCGTATGCATAAGCGTCCGGCTTGCCCGGCGCCAGCCTGCCGCATGCCAGCCCGCCGCTTGACAACCCCCGCCGCGCCCATTGGTGTGCGGCCCGCCACGCAGGATGCCACGCCACGATGTCGAATCCCGGAGACGCCGACCACACGCCGATCGCCTCCGCCCAGCAACTGGCCGACTACATTGCCGCCGGGTGCAAGCCGCCGGCGGAATACCGGATCGGCACCGAGCACGAGAAATTCGGCTTCCAAGCTCCCGCCCTGCTCCCGCCGCCCTACAAGCCCCGGGGCATCTACGACCTGCTGACCGGCCTGGCCGCCGCCGACCCGGCTGGCTGGGAGGGCATCGTCGAGGCGGGCAATCCCATCGGCTTGAAGGGCCTCGACCCCAACCGCGGCGCTTCCGTCTCATTGGAGCCGGCCGGGCAGTTCGAGCTGTCGGGCGCCCCGCTGCCGACCCTGCACGACACCGCGGCGGAGTTCGACGCCCACTTCGCCGCCGTCCGCGCCGTGGCGGGGCCGCTGGGCATCGGCTTCGCGCCGCTGGGCTTCCATCCCACGCTGCGGCGGGACGAGATGCCGTGGATGCCCAAGGGCCGCTACGCCATCATGCGCCGCTACATGCCCCTGGTCGGGCAGTACGGCCTGGACATGATGCTGCGGACCTGCACCGTGCAGGTGAACCTGGACTACTCCAGCGAGGCCGACATGGCCCGCAAGCTGCGCGTGGCTTTGGCCCTGCAGCCGGTGGCGACGGCGCTGTTCGCCAACTCCCCGTTCATCGAGGGCCAGCCGAGCGGCCTGCTGTCCAGCCGCGCCCGGGTCTGGACCGACGTGGACAACGCCCGGTCCGGCATGCCGGCGCTGATGTTCGAGGAGGGCTTCGGCTTCGAGCGCTACGTCGAGTGGCTGCTGGACGTGCCGATGTACTTCGTCGAGCGCGGCGGCGCCTACCAGGACGTGGCCGGGCAATCGTTCCGCGCCTACATGGCCGGCGGCCTGCACGACATCATCCGCGGTCCCGCCACGCTGGGCGACTTCGGCGACCACATGACGACGGCCTTCACCGACGTGCGGGTGAAGCGGTTCCTGGAGATGCGTGGCGCCGACGCCGGGCGGCCCGACATGATGGTGGCCCAAAGCGCCTTCTGGGTGGGCCTGCTGTATGACGACGCCGCCCTGGCCGCCGCCGACGCGCTGGTGCGCCGCCAGCCCTGGGCCGCCTACCGGCAGTTGCGCGCCGACGTGCCCCGCCTGGCCCTGGACGCCCCCTGGCCCGGCGGCCCCCCCGGGAGCAGTGCGCGTGACCTGGCGCGGGACGCTGTCGGCATCGCCCTGGATGGCCTGCGCGCCCGCGCCTGCTGGGACGCCGAGGGCCGGGACGAGACTCGGCACCTCGCGCCCCTGCTGGCCCTGGTCGAGGGCGGCCCGACCCAGGCGGAGGTCTGGCTGCAGCGGTTCCACGGTTTATGGAATGGCGACGTCACGCGGATTTTCTACGAGGCTGCGATTTAAACCAGCAACGCCTGCATCCGGAACCCGCTGTTTCCGGTAGCATTTATGACGGTGGTCCTTGTACGGCATGACACGGGACGGGCCGGTTGGGGCACATGCAAGTGGTTACAATGCGCAACGGCTTGCGAACCGCGTGTGCTCGACATTGCACATGCGTCTTGTGTGTCGTTATTAAATCGGCGGTAATGACCGCATGATTGGCAATCATCCCACACCAACGTTGCTGCGCCTGACGCCATCGGCAGAGCCGTTCGCCGTGCGGCTGCGGCTGATCGGCCATATGGAGGCGTGGACCCTCACCAGCGAGAGCATCCTGCCGCCGGGCCGCAAGACGCGGGCACTGCTGGCCATCATCGCGCTGTCGGCTCCGCGCCCGGTGCTGCGGTCCCGCCTGGCGGAGCTGCTGTGGAGTCGCCGCCCGGAGGAGCAGGCCCGCGCGTCGCTGCGGCAGGAGATCCACCGGCTGCTGGAGGTGCTGGCGCCGGCCGGACAGGACATCCTGTCGATCAACCGCGACAGCCTGGCGCTGCGCCCCGGCATCGTCTGGGTAGATGTGGACGAGGTGCTGCGCGCCACCACGACGCACCCCGCCTCCCTGGCCCTGCTGGACGGCGAGCTGCTGGAGTCGCTGGACGGCGTCGATCCCGCGTTCGACGTCTGGCTCGGCGCCGAGCGGGAGCGGCTGCGCGACCGTGCCCGCGCCATCGCCGAGACGCTGCTGGACGACCAGACCTCGCCAGAGAGCCTGATTGCCGTCGCCCAGCAACTGCTGTCCATCGACCGGGCGCATGAGGGCGCCTGGCGTGCCCTGATGCGCGCCCATGCCGAGCGCGGTGAGCGCGGGCTGGCCGTGCAGTCCTACGACCGCTGCCGCGCCGTGCTGGCCGAGACCATGGATGCGGCGCCGTCGCCAGAGACCCAGGCCCTGTTGGCGCAGATACGCGGTGGCCGCGCCGCGGTGCCAGTTGCTGCACCGCCGGCCCTGGACACCCGGTTGCCTGAACCGCACCTGCCCGGCCCCCGCGGCGGTGCGCGGGTCGGCGTGCTGCCGCTGGCGCTGGTGGGCACGGACGAGACGGAGGCGCACCTCGCCCTGGGCCTGTCCGAGGAGATCAACAACGCTCTCGCCCGGTTCCGCTGGATGTTCCTGGTGTCCAGCTCCTCGATCGCCCAGTTCGTGCGCGACGGCCGGGACGATGCGGCGCTGCGCCGGGCCTTTGGCCTGGATTACGTGCTGGACGGCTCCGTGCAGAAGGTCGGGCGGCGGCTGCGGATCACCCTGCGCCTGATCGACCTGCGCGGCGACAACCAGGTGGTCTGGGCGCGGCGTTTCGACCGGCAGACCCATGACCTGCTGACCCTGCAGGACGAGGTCGCGGCCGAGGTCGTGGCGCAGATCGACCCGGAGATCCTGCTGATCGAGGCGCGGCGGGCCGCCCATCGCCCCCCGGCCGACGCGACCGCCTACGACCTGCTGCTGCGCGCCCTGCCCGCCCTGACACGGCTGGAGCGGCTGCACTTCGGTCATGCCGGCGCCCTGCTGCGCCAGGCCATCGCGTTGGAGCCGGACTATGCCGCCGCCCACGCCTGGTATGCCTGCTGGCTGCACCTGCAGGTCGGGCAGGGCTGGGCCGAGGACACCGCCCAGGCCCTGGGCGATGCGGCCTACCATGCGGAGCGCGCCATCACGCTGGACCCAGGGGATGCGCGGGGTTTTGCCGTCGCCGGTCACACCCGCGCCTTCCTGCACCACAGGCTGCGGGAGGCGGCAGCACTGCATGAGCGGGCGCTGGCGCTGAACCCGAACCTGTCGATGGCCTGGGCGCTGTCCGCGTTCACCCAGCTTTACCTGGGCAACTGGCACGAGGCGGAGCGGCAGTTGAACCGCTACAAGCAGCTCTCACCGCTGGACCCCAGCGCGTTCCAGTACGACGTGGCGTTCAGCATCGCCGCGCTGCTGAAGGGCGACTACGAGGGTGCGGTGGCGGCCGGGCGCAGCGTCAGCGAGCTGAACCCGGCGTTTTCCGCCGCCTGCAAACCCTACCTGTCGGCGCTGGGCCACCTGGGCCAGGCAACTGAGGCCGCAGTGGTGCGCCGCCGCCTGTTCGCCATCGAGCCGGGCTTCTCGGTCCAGCGCTTCCTAAGGTCCGCACCGTATGAGCGCGCCCACGACCGCGAACACTTCGCCGCCGGGCTGCGCCTAGCAGGAGTCCCCGAAGGCGAACCAACCGAACCCCTTCTCCCTGTCCCCGCTTCGGGAGAGGGCCGGGGTGAGGGGGTCGTGTAACGCAATCCCCGGCTTAATCAGTGCCGCCTCAAACACGTCCCCAAGCACCGCCAACAGAAAACCAAGCCCCCTCCCCCAAAGGACGAGGGAGAAACCTAGCCTACCGCCGCGCCAAGGCCGAGCGCGCCGTCACAGGCGGCAACCCCAAGCCATCCAGGATCGACCCGGCCAACGCCCGCGCCATGCAGCGATAACCCCGGTCGTTATGATGCACCCCATCCGTCGAAATGAACTGCTCATACGGGTGTCCCGCCGCCTGCCACTGGTCCATCAGCGCGCCCCGGCTGAACAGTCCGACCCCAGTGCGGGCGGCGGCGTCCGACAGCGCCTGGTCGAATTGCGCCCGGTCCGGGGCGGCCAGCACATACGGCGCACGCTGGTTGTCCATCAGCACCACATCGACCTTCGCCGCCTGCATGGCGCTGATGCCAGTCGCAACGAGGTCACGGAACACCGCCGGGTCCTGGTTCTTCATCGCGCCGTTCGCGCCAAGCTGCCAAATCACCAGCGTCGGCCGTATCGCCAGGGCGTCCGCTTGCAGGCGCGGCACCATCTCCGGCGCATCCTGTCCGCCGACGCCACGGTTGATGACGGCAACATGCGACATGGGCAACGCCGCCGAAAGCTCCTCCTGCAGGATGGCGGGATAGCTGTGCCCGAGATCGGTGGAATGCCAACCCTGGGTCGATGACGACCCAAGCGCCACGATGGTGATTTCCGAATTTGTCGCCAACGCCTGCTTCACCAACGGCAGGACCAGTGCCGGCATGTGGCTCGCCGGGCAGTCCATGCTGCCGAACTTGTCATGCGACAAGTAGCTCTGCGCCCCCGCCGGCCCGGCAGTCACGCCCGCTGCGATGACAAGCGAGCCGAAGAACAACCGGGCAGTCTCGAAATGCGGAAGTTTCATGCAAGAAGACTAGGTAGCAGTGCCACCCACCGTCAAGGCAGATAATTTCAGGGTTGGTTGCCCGACGCCAACCGGCACGCCCTGGCCGTTCTTGCCGCAGGTGCCGATGCCGGCGTCCAGCCCGGGATCGTTTCCAACAGCTTCGATCTTCGTCAGCGCGTCCGGCCCGTTGCCGATCAGCGTGGCGCCCTTCACCGGCGCCGTCACCACGCCGTCCTCGATCAAGTAGGCCTCGCTGGCGGAGAACACGAACTTGCCCGAGGTGATATCGACCGACCCGCCGCCGAAGTTCACCGCATACAGGCCACGCTTCACCGAGCGGATCAGCTCCTCCGGCTTGGCCGTGCCGCCCAGCATGATCGTGTTGGTCATGCGCGGCATCGGCGCGTGGGCATAGCTCTGCCGCCGCCCGTTCCCCGTGGGGGCCACGCCCATCAGCCGCGCATTGAGGCGGTCCTGGATATAGCCGGTCAGGATGCCGTCCTCGATCATGGTGAAGCGGCCGGACGGCGTGCCCTCGTCATCGACCGTCAGGCTGCCGCGCCGGTCCGGCAGGGTGCCATCATCCACCACCGTCACGCCCGGGCTGGCGATTCGCTGGCCCAGCAGCCCCGCGAAGGCCGAAGTGCCCTTGCGGTTGAAGTCGCCCTCCAGCCCGTGCCCGATGGCCTCGTGCAGCAGGATGCCGGGCCAGCCCGGCCCGAGCACCACCGGCATCTCCCCCGCCGGCGCCGGGCGGCTGTCCAGGTTCACCAGCGCCTGCCGCAGCGCCTCGTCCACGGCCGCGCGCCAGTACTCCTCGCCCATCAGCAGGTCGTAGCCGTGCCGCCCGCCGGAGCCATGGGTGCCGCTCTCGCGCCGCCCGCCATCCTCCACCACGACCGACACGTTCAGCCGCACCAGCGGGCGCAGGTCGGCAACGCGCGTCCCGTCGGCGCGCACCACCTGCACCGCCTGCCACTCGCCCATCAGCGACGTCATCACCTGCTTCACCCGCGGGTCGCGACCGCGGGCGTAGGCGTCGATCCCCGACAGCACCGCGGCACGGGCGGCGAACTCGGTGGAGGTCAGCGGGTTGGCGTCCGAGTACAGCCGGGCGTTGGTGGCGCGCGGCGGCTCCGCCTGGGTGCCGGACCGGCCGGCCCGCACCGCGGACACGGTGGCCGCGGCCCGGGCCAGCGCCGCCTCCGACACCTCCCCGGCATGGGCGTACCCGGCCTCCTCCCCCAGCACGGCCCGCAACCCGAAGCCGAGCTGCGTGTCGAACCCGGCGGAACGGATGGTCCCATCCTCCAGGCTCAGCGCCTCGCTCTCGCGATACTCCAGGAACAGCTCGCCATCGTCCATGCCGTCCAGCGCCTGGCCGACGAGGCGCCGGGCCGCGTCCCGGTCAAGGGTGGGGCCGAGGCCAGCGCCCGGGCGGCCGTAGAACAGGGCGTCAGTCGTGGCGAGGGGATGGGGAGAGGTCATTCCGGGTCCTTCGATCTGGGCCGTGCCTGGCTGTCGCAATCCAGGCCGGCCGGCGCCAGCCTGGTCCAGCCTTCCCCACCAAACTGGAGCGTCAGCGGCTCAGGTGCAACGGGTGGGCTGCCTCGGCGTTCTCCTGCGCGGGCGAGGGAGCCGGCACCAGCCGGGACGCAGGCAACCGCATCACCGCCGCCGGTCCGGCGCCCAGCACGATGTCGCCCCCATGCGCGCGCATCAGCGCACGGCTGACATACAGCCCCAGCCCATTGCTGGGTATGTGCTCCGCCGCGCCGTCCCCATCCGGGACCTCGCAGGCCAGGCTGGCGTCCGGCACCACGGACAGCGAAGCCTGTGCATCGGCGACATGGATCAGCAGATCGCCCAAGCCATCCGGCGCGGACGGGTCCCGGCTGGCGCGGATCATCGCGGCGCTGCCAGCGGCGGCGGCGTTGACGGCGTTGCCGACCAGGTACTTCAACACATGATGCAGCCGCCGCTCGTCGCCGCGCACCAGCGGCAGGTCGGGCGGCAGGTCCACCGACAGCGTGATCTCGGCAGCCGCGGCGGCCATGTCCACCTGGCGCAGGCAGGCCGTGACCAGCCGCGGCACGTCCACCAGGTCATCCGCCAGGTCGAACCGTCCCGCCTCCAGCCGCGCCACGTCGAGGATGGTGTCGAGCATGGACAGCAGGTGCCGCCCCGTCTCATGCACCATGCCGGCAGCATCCATCACGGCGCCCAAATCGCCGGTCCCAGACTGCGTGGCGCCAGACTGGGTGATCCCAGCCGGCTTAGCCGCCGCCTCCTTGGCCGCCAGCTTTGGTCCGCCCATGGCGGCGCCGGACACCATGCGGCGGATCTCGGCGGACTGCCCGATCATCTGCAGCAGCGGCGTGCGGAGTTCCTGGCTCATCGCGGCCAGGAAGCGGGACTTGCCGGTGTTCGCCGCATCCGCCACCGCCCGGCCCGCCTGCAACGCGGTTTCCGCCTCACGGATCGTGGTGACGTCGGTATAGGTAGTCACGAAGCCGCCCTCCGGCGTCGGATCGCTGCGCACCTCCAGCACCCGGCCGCTCTGCGTCAGGCGCTGGTCCACGTTCGGCACGGTGCGGTCGCAGCTCAGCAGCCACTGCGCCTTCGCCTCCGCCTCCTGGCCCAAGCCAAGGTTGCCGCGCTCCAGCTCGGTCTGCACGGTCTCCTCCAGGGTGCGGCCGGCCGTCACCAGCCCGGGCGGCGCATCGATCGCCTCGGCCGCCATGGCGTTGTAGGCGACGATCCTGCGGTCCCGGTCCCACAGGATGATGCCATGGCGGATGTTGGCCAGCATCGCATCCATCAGCCCGGCCCGGCGCTGCAGCTCGTCCTGCGCGGTGGCCAGGGCGGTGATGTCGGTGATGACGCTCAGGTGGCCGCCGTCGGGCAGCGGCGCGGTCCGGACCTCGATCTGGGTGCCGTTCGGGCGGCTGCGCTGGCGCTGCTGCAGGTGGGTCGTGTCGAAGCCCATCTGCTGCGCGATGATCGCCGCCGGGTTGCCAGGGCCAAACTCGCCAGCCAGCGCGCGCTGGCGGACCACGTCCCCCATCATGTCGCCGACCGCAATCGGGGCACCATCCATGACGCGGTGGTAGCTCGCGTTCACCATCGTCACCCGCTGATCCGGGCCATAGACCGCGATGCCGTGCGGAATGTGCTGCACGATGCTGTCCAGGATGCCGGCCCGGCGCCGCGCCTCGTCCTCGGCCCGGACCTGCGCGGACACGTCGGACACCGTGATCGTCCAGCCGCCGTCGGGCAACGGATCGGACTGCACCTCGATCACCTGGCCTGCCGCCCGCTGCCGGCGGAGGGTGGCAGGCCGGCTGCGGTCGAGCGCCAGTTGGCCGGCCAGGAACAGGTCGCCCTCGAACCCGGCATACTCGTCCCGCGCCTGCATGCGCTGCAGCAGGTCGGCGAAGGGCAGGCCCGGCTGCACGCTGGCGGCCGGCAGGCCCAGCAGCTCGGTCAGGCGCTGGTTGTAGAACTGCACGCGGCGGTCGGCCCCGAACAGCGCGACGCCGATCCGCAGTGACGACAGCGCCGTCTGCACGCGCTGCATCGCCAGCTCCGCCTCGTCGCGCATGGTGATGACGGTGGTGGTGTCGATCAGGCAAGCCATGTGCGCGCCGTTGTCGAGCGGGACGTGGTGCTCCTCAAGCGTGCGGCCACCCGGTTGGCGCCGGCGGACGTGGCGCGTGGCGGCGGGATCGACGCTGAGCGCCTCCGCCACCTGCGTCTCCACGTCGCCAGGCCCGAACGCGCCGCGGTAGGCGATCAGGCGAACGTTGTCCGCCAGGGACGACCCAGGCCGGAACGTCCCGGCCGGCAACCCCAGCATCGTGCAGTAGGCCCGGTTGGCGATCACAAGCTGTTGCGAGGCGTCGTAGATCACCAAGCCGATCGGAACCGCCTCCAGAACCGGAAGGCTACCGTGCAACGCAAGTTGGGCCGTGTCCATTACCCCGTAGAGGCCGCTCGCCGGGGCAAGGCGGCTAGCCTTTGGACCTGGCGGCCTGGGACCGGCCGGGCCTGCGCGTGGAGCGCCGCCAGCGCCGCCGTGAGGACCAGCACCGCCATCGCCTGGTGCGCGGTGCCTAGCGACACCGGCACCACCCACAGCAGCGTCATCACGCCCAACGCATATTGCGCCAATACCGCCCCGCCCAGCAGCAGCAGCCGGGTCCGGACAACGCCGCGCGCACCCGCACGAACGCCATACGCAGCCGTCCCCAGCGCAAGCAGCGCCGTGCAGGTTGCCAGCAGGCGATGGTCGAACTGCACGGCGGCGACGTTCTCCGTCAGGTTGCGGAACAAGGGCCGGAGCATGAAGTACCCGTCCGGCACCAGCCGTCCATCCATGAACGGAAAGGAATTGTAGGTAAACCCAGCCCGCAGCCCCGCCACGAAACCGCCGGCCAGGATCGTCACCGCGACCAGCGACGCCGTGGCCGCCGTCAGGGCACGCAGCCTGGGGATGGCTGGCGCCGCATCACCCCCGACCCCAGCCGGCCGCACCTCGCCCGGCCGTTCGGAGCCTTGGCGCCACAGCCCCAGCGCGGTCCACAGGATGGCGGAGTACAGCAGCAGCGCCATCGCCAAGTGGACCACCAGCCGGTATGGGGACACGGCGGTGCTGTCGGCCTCGAACCCGCTGGCGACCATGAACCAGCCGACGGCGCCCTGCAGCCCGCCCAGCAGGAACAGCCCGCCGAGCCGCCGCGCCAGCCGCCCGTCGATGGCGCCGCGCACCGCGAAGATCACCAGCGGCACCAGGAACGCCAGCCCCAGCAGCCGCCCCCAGAGCCGGTGCGCCCACTCCAGCCAGAAGATGCCTTTGAAGCCCTCGATGCCGAAGCCCTGGTGGACCAGGCTGTACTGCGGGATGGCTTGATACAAGCCATATAGCCGCTGCCACTCGGCCTCCGACAACGGCGGCAGGGCGCCCAGCAGCGGCGCCCACTCCATGATCGACAGGCCGGACCCCGTCAGCCGGGTCGCGCCGCCAAGCGAGACCATAACCAGCAGCATCCCGCACATGCAGAACAGCCAGGTGGCGACGGCACGCGGTCCGGGCGCACGGCGACGCGTGGCGGCTGGCGGCGGAGTCAGGTCGGTGGGGCGCGGGGCGGCATCGAGCGGCATAGCGTATCCATAAGGTTCGCGCCTCCAGATATATAGCACGGCCCCAGCCTTGCGAGGCCACGGCCTTCGAAGTCCCAGCCTTGCAAGGTCCCAGCCTTGTGAAGCTCCAGCCTTGTGAAGCCCCAACCTTGCGCGGCCCCAGCCTTGCGCGGCCCCAGCCTTGCGAAGGCTGGGCGGTGGATGCTACCGCCGGCCCATGCTCGCAATCCCGCCCGAGGCCGCCGCGCCGAACCGTCCGCAGGGCGCCCAGGCCGTGCCGCCTGCACCGCTGCTGTCCGTCGTGGTGCCGGTCCGCAACGAGGCGGCGAACATCCAGCCGCTGATCGCGGAAATCCGGGCGGCGCTGGCCGGGATCGGCCATGCCGGCATCGGCTACGAGATCGTCTATGTCGATGACGGGAGCACCGATGGCACCGCCGCGCAGCTTCTGGCGCTCCAGGCTACGGCGGGCCAAACTGCGGCGAACCAGGCAGGCCCGGGCCAAGCTGGGCCAGCGCAAGCCGAGCTGCCCGGCGCGCTGGTGCTCCGCCGGCATCGCAGCAGTTGCGGGCAGAGCGCGGCCATCGTCACCGGGGTGCGCGCGGCGCGCGGCGCCTGGATCGCCACCCTGGACGGCGACGGCCAGAACGACCCGGCCGACATCCCTGCCCTGTTCGCCCGCGCCCAGGCGGAGCCGGGCAGCCTGCTGCTGGTGGCCGGGCACCGCACCCGGCGGCGGGATAGCTGGACCAAGCGCCACTCCAGCCGGGTCGCCAACAAGGTGCGCGCCGCCCTGCTGCACGACGCGACGCCGGACACCGGCTGCGGCCTCAAGGTGTTCCAACGGGCGGCGTTCCTGGAGCTGCCCTGCTTCGACCACATGCACCGTTACCTGCCGGCGCTGTTCATCCGCGCCGGCGGCCAAGTGGTGTCGGTGCCGGTCAACCACCGGCCGCGCACCCGGGGCCAGTCGAACTACGGCACCCTGGACCGGCTGTGGGTGGGGCTGTTCGACCTGGTGGGGGTGGCCTGGCTGCAACGGCGGTGGAAGCGGCCGCACATCGAGCAGCCGTGACCCGGCCCGCGCTGTCGCCGCCCGCGCCGTCCTGGCTCAAGCGGGCTTGGCTCAGGCGGGTCACGGGGGCATGGCGCCCGGCGTTGCTGCTGGCGGGGCTGGTTGCCGCTGGATTCGCGCTGCGCGGGCTGGGCCTGGATGCCAGGGTGGCGGCGGCCGGGGAGAACGGGCCGCTCGGCTTCGCCGCCCTGGGCACGCTGGCCTGCGCCGCCGGGGTGCCGCGGCAAGTGGTCGCCTATGCCGGCGGCCTCGCCTTCGGGTTCTGGCCCGGCGCCATGCTGGCCCTGCTGGCGGAGACGCTGGGGTGCGCCGCCAGCTTCTACTGGGCGCGGCTGGGTGCGCGCGGCTGGGTGGCGCGCTGGCTGCACGGCCGGGAGGGCGGCCGGCTGGACCGGCTGGACCGCTTCCTGTGCGCCCGCGCCTTCACCGCCACGCTGACGCTACGCCTGCTGCCGGTCGGCAGCAACCTGGTGCTCAACCTGCTCGCCGGGGTGTCCGGCGTGGCGGCAGGGCCGTTCCTGCTGGCATCCCTGCTGGGCTACGTCCCGCAGACGGCGGTGTTCGCCCTGCTCGGGTCCGGGGTGCGCGTGTCTGGCTGGGTGACGGTGGCGCTAGGGATGGCGGGATTCGCGGCCTCCACCCTGTTGGGCCTGCTGCTGCTGCGCCGCCGTCCCCTGCCCGCCTGATGCATCCCGCCTGATGCCCCCAGCCTAATGCTCCAGCTTAATGCAAGTACATCAGGTGCGGCGTGTGGCGCACCGCCGCCGGCCGGATCGGGCCGCCGCTGGCCACCTTGATCGAGTGCAGCTTGCCCTCCAGCTCGCGCTGCCAGAACTCCAGGAAGCCGCGCAGCGCAGGGAAGCGGGGCGCCAGGTCAAGGCCCTGCCAGACATAGGTCTGCAACAGGCCGGGATGGTCGGGCAAGTGGTAGAGGATCTCGGCGGTGGTCAGGCGATAGTCCCGCAGTTGCAGTGCCAGGCTCATGCAGTCTTCCTCTTCATGTTCGGCCCGGGTCAGGGGGGCTTGTGCGAAGATTGCGGAATTGCGTCACGGTTTGGGAAGGAAAAAGCAAGTGGGACCAACACTTTAGCACTCTCAACGCGCGACTGCTGCTGAATGCTTGACAGCCCCCGGCCGATCTCCTAGATCGCTGGCACTCGCCCCTGGGGAGTGCTAACGCGCCGCGGGGCGGGGCCTGAACCCGCAGGTCTGACCTGCAGACATCCATCCTTACTGGAGCGATCCCGCATGAAGTTCCGTCCCCTGCACGACCGGATCGTGGTCAAGCGCATCACGGCCGAAGAGAAGACTCGCGGCGGCATCATCATCCCCGACACCGCGCAGGAGAAGCCGATGGAGGGCGAGGTCATCGCCGTCGGCGCCGGCGCCCGCAACGAGCAGGGCGCCATCGTGGCGCTCGACGTGAAGGCCGGCGACCGCGTGCTGTTCGGCAAGTGGTCCGGCACCGAGGTGAAGCTCGATGGCGAGGAGCTCCTGATCATGAAGGAGAGCGACATCATGGGCATCATCGAGGGCCAGCCCGCCGCCGCCAAGGCCGCGTAACCAACCCCTAATCACCAAAGGATCAAGAAGACATGGCAGCTAAGGACGTACGTTTCGGCGGCGAGGCCCGCCAGCGCATGCTGCGCGGCGTGGACATCCTCGCCGACGCGGTGAAGGTAACGTTGGGACCCAAGGGCCGCAACGTGGTGATCGACAAGAGCTTCGGCGCCCCGCGCATCACCAAGGACGGCGTCACCGTCGCCAAGGAGATCGAGCTGGCCGACAAGTTCGAGAACATGGGCGCGCAGATGCTGCGCGAGGTGGCGACCAAGACCAACGACATTGCCGGCGACGGCACCACGACCGCCACGGTCCTGGCCCAGGCCATCGTGCGTGAGGGCGCCAAGGGCGTCGCCGCCGGGCTGAACCCGATGGACCTGAAGCGCGGCGTCGACATGGCCGTGACCAGCATCGTCGCCGAGCTGAAGGCCCGCAGCCGCAAGATCACCACCGAGGCCGAGACCGCCCAGGTCGGCACGATCAGCGCGAACGGCGAGGCCGACATCGGCCGCATGATCTCCGAGGCCATGCAGAAGGTCGGCAACGAGGGCGTCATCACCGTCGAGGAGGCCAAGGGCATTCAGACCGAGCTGGATGTCGTCGAGGGAATGCAGTTCGACCGCGGCTACATCAGCCCGTACTTCATCACCAACGCCGAGAAGATGGTCGCCGAGCTGGACCAGCCGTACATCCTGATCCACGAGAAGAAGCTGTCCGGCCTGCAGGTGATGCTGCCGCTGCTGGAGACCGTGGTGCAGTCCGGCCGCCCGCTGCTGATCATCGCCGAGGACATCGAGGGCGAGGCCCTGGCGACGCTGGTCGTGAACAAGCTGCGCGGCGGGCTGAAGGTCGCGGCCGTAAAGGCGCCAGGCTTCGGCGACCGCCGCAAGGCCATGCTGGAGGACATCGCCATCCTGACCGGCGGCCAGGTCATCAGCGAAGACCTGGGCATTAAGCTGGAGAGCGTCACGCTCAACATGCTCGGCCGGGCCAAGCGGGTGCTGATCGAGAAGGAGAACACGACGGTCGTCGAGGGCGCCGGCGGGTCCGACGAGATCAAGGGCCGCTGCGGCCAGATCCGCGCGCAGATCGAGGAGACCACGAGCGACTACGACCGCGAGAAGCTGCAGGAGCGGCTGGCCAAGCTGGCTGGCGGCGTGGCGGTGATCCGGGTCGGCGGCAGCACCGAGGTCGAGGTGAAGGAGCGCAAGGACCGCGTGGACGACGCCCTGCACGCGACCCGTGCGGCGGTCGAGGAGGGCATCGTCCCGGGCGGCGGCGTCGCCTTGGCGCGTGCCAGCCTGATCCTGGCGCAGTTGAAGCCGGAGAACGAGGACCAGAAGTTCGGCATCGAGATCGTCCGCAAGGCGGTGCAGACCCCGCTGCGGCAGATCGCCGAGAACGCTGGCGAGGACGGTGCGGTGATCGCCGGCAAGGTGTTGGAAAACAGCGACTACAACTTCGGCTTCGACGCGCAGACGGCGGAGTTCAAGGACATGGTCGGCGCCGGGATCATCGACCCGACCAAGGTCGTGCGCACGGCGCTGCAGGATGCGGCCTCGGTCGCCAGCTTGCTGATCACCACCGAGGCGATGATCGCCGAGCGTCCCGAGAAGAAGGCCGCAGCCGGCGGCGGCATGCCCGGCGGCGGCGGCATGGGCGGCATGGGCGACATGGACTTCTAAGTCCAAGCCGTAACGTGCCAAGTACGGAAGGGGCGGGCCGCAAGGTCCGCCCTTTCTCGTTTATGCAGATTTGACGAAGGGTGTTGCGTTTCTGCGCCAGGGCGTCGAATCGGGTGGTCTGTCACGTCGGCGCGATTGACACAACGGTCTGATTCTGCGCCCATGCACAATCAATCGTGTTTTTGACTAGCCTTGCTGCGCTTCCGCTGGCTTCGGGTGCCCACAAGCCGTCCAAAGGCCCGATTGTCCTGCCCTGCGCCGTTGCAGGGCGCGAAGACGGAGAGTGACGCAGTTATGGCTACCGGCACCGTTAAGTGGTTCAACGCCACCAAGGGCTTCGGCTTCATCATGCCGCAGGACGGCACCAAGGACGTTTTCGTCCACATCACCGCCGTGCAGGCCGCCGGACTGCGCGGGTTGGATGAGGGGCAAAACGTCTCGTTCGACGTCGTGATGGAACGCGGCAAGGCCGCTGCCACCAACCTCAAGCTCGCTTAAACCCCCACGCTGCCTGTCGCGACGGCGCGGCGGGCGCATCACCAAGCACGCGGCTAGGCCGGGTGTTCCGAGGAGAATGGATTATGGCTGTCGGCACCGTGAAGTGGTTCAATGCCACAAAAGGTTTTGGGTTCATCATGCCGCAGGACGGCAGCAAGGACGTGTTCGTCCACATCACGGCGGTGCAGGCAGCCGGGCTGAACGGACTGAATGACGGCCAGAAGGTCAGCTACGAAGTCGCCATGGAGCGCGGCAAGGCGGCTGCGACCAACCTGAAGCTGGCTTAACCCGGCGCACCTGCCGGGCCGCCTGCGTCCAGGCAGCCCGGCAGGCTCTTATTCACCGGTCCAGGATGCCGAGCTGACGCCTGCCGTCATGTCGCTGCGCTCGACCGGCGTCACGCTCGACGCCTGGGACTGCTGCATGATGCCCATGACCTGCTCGGCCTGCTCCTTGGACGTGACGCGCACGGCGAGCACCAGCGTGCCCTCCGCGCCTTTCTTGTTGCGGTCGTCCACCCCCGCCTGATCCGCCGCCTGCCCGCTGGCATTGGCCGCCGCCGCCGTCCCCGCGCCGACCAGCGCCGCGCCGCCGATCGCCAGGGCCGCCGCGCCACCGGTGGCGATCACCGCGCCCGCCGTGGCCACCGCGCCTGCGTATCCCGCCATGCTGGTGCCCATGGTCCGCAACTGCGCCATGTCGATGCGGTCGGTCGGGTTCTCCGCGCTCTCGGTCGGCGTCGGGACAGCCGGCCGGTCTTCGGGCAGGCTGAAATCGGCCCGGTCATAGCCGACCAGCGTCAGGCCGGACACCGCTTCCTGCAGCGCCGCATCGTTCGGGAATGTGCCCTGCACTTCCGTGACGGACGCTGCCAGGGTTGGGCCTTCCTTGGGGCCATCAGTTGCTGTTCCACTCATGCTGAATTCTCCTGCTATGCGTGGCCAACGCAGAAGGGGCCAACGCTGTTCCCGCACCTGCGCCGGCCCCGTAGCGGGACGACCGTTCGTAATGCCGCACCCGAGGCGTCCGGCCAGAAGCCTGCCGCGTCAGCCCACCTTGGTGATCGCCCACTTCGCCTGTTGCACCCCGTCCGCCTGTCCCGTCAGCACCACCTGCTGGCTGCGCTGCGGTTCCGGCCCGCCGAGGTAAACGCTTTCCTCCAGCGACACCTGCGCGCCCTCCGCCTTGAAGCGCCAGGCGCTGCCGCCGGGCAACCGGAGCAGGACACCCTCCACATCGCCCTGCATGGCGGCCGTAACCGAGGGATGCAGGTGAAAGCGCACGGCATACCCCTGCGGCGTAGGCGCCTCCACGGCGTCCTCCCCGCGGATGTCCTCGCCGCTTTCGGCCATGTACAGCCGGCGGCGGTGCACGGCGCCGAAGGTCGCCTTGTAGCCGTCGTGGCTCGCCTCCAGCCAGTGCGCGCCGTTGGCCTCCTGCCGCTGCACGTCCACCTGGGCGGGGTGGCGGCCCAGCCCGGTCGCGCGCAGCTCGGACGAGCTGGTGTCGGCGATCACCAGGGTGGAGTGGGCGGCACTGGCGCGGGTGGCGTCGCGCCAGGCTGCGCCGGCTGCCGGGGCCGCGCCGCAGTTGACGACCAGGCGCTCCTTGCCGACCGACAGCTCCAGCGACAGGGTGCCGGCATGGGCCATGCGGTCCAGGCCCGGCGGCGGCGGGGCGCCGCAATCCACCACCAGCACGCTGCGCCCGGCCTGCAGGCGGTGGAAGCCACCCTCCGTCAGCCCGGCCGGCGCGCGGCCGCCCCGGCCGGCCTGGATCAGCACCAGGTCGATCAGCGCGGCGTGCTCCTCCTTTGCACCATTGAACAGCGCCAGGCCGCCATCGCCGTGGCGCAGGGCGCGCAGGGCGGGGGCCATCCGCTCTATGGCTGAGGTCAGCGCGGCCGGGGGCTGCGCCTGGGCGGCCTGCATCAGGGTGCGGATCTCGGTCAGGTCCTGCAGCGCCGCCAGGTGTGCGGCCGGGCTACGCTCGGCGTGGCACCCGTCGGGCAGCACCTGGCGCGCGATCTCCTGCGGCAGGAACCGCAGGGTGCGGGTCAGGAACGCCGCATGGTCCGGCAGGGCGACCGCGGCGGCGATCAGCCCCTTGAGGGCGGTCAGGGCGCGGGCATCCGGCTCCTCGGACGGCAGCGAAGCGGCAAGCATCCGGGCGTCGGCGACCAGCCGGGCCATCATGCGGCTGCGGAAGCCGTCATCGGCGCTGGCGGCAAAGAAGTCGTAATGGCCCAGCCAGGCGGCGATGCGGGCGCCGGCCACGTCCGGACGGTGCGCCAGGCGCTCCAGATGCGGGGCGGCGATCCAGTCGGCCACCAGGGCGCGGGCACGGGCGCGGGCGGCGTCGGTGCCCAGGGCACGCAGGTCGCGCAGCCAGGTGAAGCCGTGGGCGTGGGCGCGCAGCAGCTCGTGCCCGGCGGTGTCGCCCCAGCCGCCCGGGGCCAGGCGGCGGACGGCGCCGGCCAGCTCCAGCTCGTCCCTGAGCAGGCGGGCGCCACGGGCGGGGTTGCCGGGCCAGGGGTCGCGCACCGGCAGCGACGGCGCATCGGGCACGCGGCCCATCCGTATGGCCGGCATCTTGGACATGGCGCGGCGGGCGTCGCGCGCCCAGCGGCGGGGGTCCATCAGGTGGCGCCCCGCATGGCGGCGATGGCGGCGGCGGGGTCCTTGGCGCCGAACACCGCCGTCCCCGCGACCAGCACGCCGGCCCCGGCCTGGATAGCCGGGGGCGCAGTCTCGGGCGTGATGCCGCCGTCCACCTCCAGCGCGATCGCCCGGTCCCCGATCATGGCGCGGACCTGCCGCACCTTCTCAAGCTGGCTGTGCAGGAACGCCTGGCCGCCGAAGCCGGGGTTGACGGTCATCACCAGAACCAGGTCGGCCATGTCGAGCACGGCGGCGATGGCCTCGGCCGGGGTGCCCGGGTTGAGCGCCACGCCGGCCCGCTTGCCCAACGAGCGCACCAGTTGCAGCGAGCGGTGCAGATGCGGCCCGGCCTCCACGTGGACGATGATGTGGTCGGCCCCGGCCTCCGCGAAGCCGGGGATGTAGGGGTCGGCCGGGCTGATCATCAGGTGGACGTCGAACGGCAGCGCCGACCCGCCGCGCAGCGCACGGAGCACCTGCGGGCCGAAGGACAGGTTGGGGACGAAGTGCCCGTCCATGATGTCCAGGTGCAGCCAGTCCGCGCCGGCGGCGGCCACGCCGGCCGCGGCATCTCCTAAGCGGGCGAAGTCGGCGGCGAGCAGGCTAGGCGCGATGAGGACGCCGGGAGGCGGCCAAGTCGGGTCCCGGTGCGGGGCATGGTCAGGCATCGCAGGGTTCTAGGAGGGGTTGCCGCGGATGCAAAGGCCAGTCCCGGCGCTGGAGACGCAAAATCCTCCTGGGACCCTGCTTATGAAGGGCTGGTTGGGCCGGCGCCGGGGTCCGGCCACGGTGGCCCCCCTCGGCTCGTCTCAGGCGTTGAGGTGCGGCGCCAAGGCCGGGCCTGGCTGCGGCAACGGGCGCCCTTGCACTTTTCGGCATCCCGGACCGTGGGCAGGACCGGCGCGCCACGTTCAATCCCAAGAGTTCGGCACGTCCAACAGATCGGAAAGGTTCCCGTGTGACCAGCCAGCCGGCGCAGCCCCTGACCCGCCTTCACCCCGCCAAGACCGGCGGCCCACGATGCCATGCCGCCCAGCGCACCCGCCGGCCAGCATCGCTGCCAGCCCTTCGAGCGCCCTGCACATGCACGCCGGGCACGTCGCAGGCGCTGGGATGACCCGGTGGCGGCAGCAGTCCCCCGCGGCTCCCCCGGACCACTCGGACCCAGGCACCCGCCGACACCAGCGAGCCGCCGCTGACGCCAGTGCAGGCTGGCGGGTCGCCCTGCTCCTCGCGGCGTGCCTTGCACCATCCGCCTGCACTGGAGGCACCGACATCGCGCGGGTGGGCCACACCACGTATGGAGTCGAGCGGTTGGGCCACGGCGCCTACAGCGTGCGCTCCCATATCCTGGGCATCACAAGCGGCGTTGACGACGCGAAGGCTGACAACGTCCGCGTTGCGACCGCGTACTGCGCCAAGAAGGGCCTGACGATGACGGCGATCGGCGATCGGGGTTACGGCGGTTTCGCCCCGCAGGACACGCTGACGTTCCAATGCGCCGCCCCCACGGCCGACAAGCACCCGGCCGAAAATCCGGCGACCGGAACATGATGCGGGATCGCGGCCTCGGTCGGCGCAGCGAAGCCGTTCCAGGCTGCCGCGCCGCGCCTATTCCACGCGAGGTGCGGGCGATGGGGACATGCGGCCACATAATGCTGGCAGGTTGGCCCCAGACGACCTCCGTTCCAGTTCGAGGACCTCTCCCGCCGGGCCAGGGAAGTATCCGGCGGCGGCGCATCAGAAACAGGCATACTCGTTTCTCCACACCGGATTAACCGGGCAACGTTACACACCCGGGAAAGCGGCATCCCGGCCTATCGTACATGTTTTTACATTTGATAACGATTGGCGTGCTGCAAAAATAGTTAAATTTCCGCAACTCGATCTCCCCAGCATTGTCCACATCTAGAACCACTTGAATAAGCCGCCGGTGGCCCATCCTGGTGGGTGGAGCAGAAAGGGACACGATGGCCGTCACCATCAACGAGAGCGCCTTCGTCGTCGCGCCTGGGCAGGCCATCGCGCTGTCGCAGATGCTTGCCACCACGGCATCAGCCAGCAACCCCGCCTACCTCGTGCTGACCGGCCTGGACCGGAACGAGTACACGGCCGGCGAGTCGGGCGCGACCGGCTCCCTCGCGGGCGGCGGCCAGACCCAGGGGTTCAGCGGCATCGGCAGCGATGCGCGCGGCGCCGGCATCGCGTTCACCTACCAACCCTCCACGGGCCGCTATTGCAGCAGCACCTACGGCTACCTCGACCAGCTCACCTACACGGCCTCGACCAGCCCCGGCGACGTAACCAACCTGTCGCTGTTCGGCACCAGCAGCCGCTCGGTGGCGACGGCGTACGCCGCCAATCCCAACGCCCTGATGCAGGTAGACGCGGCGGGCTACTTGGGCAGCGCCACGGTGGCAACGGAGCCGGGCTTTGCCGGGCCGGTTCCGCCGCAGGCCACGCCGGACTCGATCGCCGCCATCGCAGACGGCTTCGTGGGCCAGGCCTGGAACGAGGACGGCTGCTGGGTGCTGGCCAGCACCATCGCCGCCGAGGCGGGTGCGTCGCTGCCGGTCCAAAGCACCTCGACCGGCATCCCCGGCCAGGCCAACGGCGAGTGGTACGTCGCCTACGACGGCCCCGCCGGCAGCACCGGCGGTTGGCAGCCGATGGTCACCACGGGGGACATGGTCGCGTTCGTGCCGGCCGGCGGCGGCGGGCATATCACGACCTGCGTGTCGGGCGCCGGCAGCACGGCGATGCTGGTGGACAACATCACCTACGTGAACTCGTCGGGGCAGGTGGTGAACCCCGCCAACGACGGGTCGGCCAACGACGTGGCGGTCGCCGCGCCGCACGCGGCCTCGCAGGAGTTTTCCGGCGTGTCGGCCGCCTCGGTCGTCATCTATGCGCTCGACACGCCGGACGTGACCGGCCAGGTGCCCGGCGTCACGGTGGCCGCGGGTGGCAGCCAGTCCCTCGGCGCGCTGTTCTCCGCCGTGGACCCGGAGGGCAAGGCGGTCACGTCCTACCAGGTATATGACGCCGACGGCGACACCTTCACGGTGAGTGGCAGCGTGGAAACCGCGGCCTCGGCGGCCAGCGCCGTCACAGCCGGGTCGTTGTCGCAGGTCGGCCTGGACGCCGGCGCCGCGGCGGACACCTTGTATGTGCGCGCCTCCAACGGGTCGTATTGGGGGGATTGGACCAGCCTCGGCGTCACCGTCTCGCCGGCGCCCGCCCCGGCCGTCACGCCCGTTGCATCCACTCCCGCGGGGCCGCCGGCCTTCGCCTGGACGGACACGGCCACGGGTGCGCAGGGCACGAACCCCGGCACAGCCTATTCTGGGCCGGTCGGCTACCTGCAATCCCAGTACCTCTGGGCGGGCCAGGACAGCGTCAACGTCGCGGCGAACATCGCCAACGCCTTCCTGCAGGGCGGCCCCGGCAACGACGCGCTGGCCGCCATCGCCGGCAGCAACGTGCTGGACGGCGGCACAGGGTCCAACTTCCTCACCGGCGCCACGGGCGCGGATGGCGGGACGGACACGTTCTTCCTCGACGGCCGTGGCGGTGGGACCATGTGGGACACCCTGGTCAACTTCCATGCGGGCGACGCGGTCACGCTATGGGGCTTCGTGCCGGGCCAGGGCACGATGGGTTGGGCCGGTGTCGAGGGCGCCGCCGGCTACCAGGGAGCGACGCTCACGGCCTCGTTCACCGGCGCAGCGGCGAGCGGCACCGTGACGTTTGCGGGCCTAAGCCTGGCAGCGGCGCAGTCCGATCTCACCACCAGCACCGGAATGGTGGGCGGAGCGTCCTACCTGTATATCAAGTTCACTGGATAGCTCGGCGCCAGCCTCGGTCTGGCTTGCGCCAATCTTCCAGACGCGAGTCTACCAAACCTCAAGCGGCTGACCGCGCCACGGCGTCTGAAGCCCGACTTACGCTCGTATAAACCGGGCGATGAAGAAGCCATCCAGGCCGCCGCGCCTAGGCCACAGGCCAGGATGCGTACGGACGTGGCCCTCCGGCGTGATCGCGTCGGACAGGCCCGGCAGCTCGTCCGGACGCACCGGGTCAGGCCGCAGCCCCGGCAAGCCCACGACGCGGGCCGGCCCCTCCTCCGGCTGCAGGGAGCAGGTGGCGTAAACCAGCCGCCCACCGGGCCGCAGCATGGCCGTGGCCGCCGCAAGCAGCCGATCCTGTCCCGCCGCAAGCTCGGCGATATCGCGTGGGCGCTTCAGCCGCATCACGTCGGGGTGGCGGCGGATGGTGCCGGTGGCGCTGCACGGGGCGTCCAGCAGCACGGCGTCCAAGGCGGCGGGCGGCGTCCATTGCAGGGCGTCCGCCTGGACCACCTCGACCGGCATCTGCAGGCGGGCGAGGTTCTCGTGCAGCCGGCGCAGGCGGTGCGTGTCGCGTTCGATGGCGAAGACCTGGGCGCCCGTTGCGGCCAACTGCGCCGTCTTGCCGCCGGGTGCGGCGCATAGGTCGGCGATGCGCTCGCCGGGCTGCGCCGCCAGCAGCCGGGCCGGCAGCGCGGCGGCGGCATCCTGCACCCAGAAGGCGCCCTCGTTGAAGCCGGGCAGGTCCTGCACGCGCGTGCCGGGCGGCAGGCGGACGGAGCCGGTGGGCAACACCTCGCCCCCCTCCGGCACCGCCGCGCCGCCGCGCATCGAGAGGTCGAGCGGCGCCTCCCGCCCGTGCGCCTCCGCGATGGCGCGGGCGGCCTGGCCCCAACTGGCCCACAGCCACGCCGGGGTGTCCAGGCGCGGACCGTCCACGCCGTCCAGGCTGGCCTGGCCCGCGGCGGCGACCCGGCGCAGCACGGCATTCACCAACCCGGCAAACGGCGCCAGCCGGCGGGTGCGGGCCAGCCCCACCGCCGTCGCCACCGCCGCATGCGCCGGTGTGTCCAGCAGCAGCAGCCCCGCCGCGCCCAGCCGCAGGATATGCCGCACCGCATCCGGCGGCGCCCGCGTCAGCAGCGGGTCCAGCACGGCGTCGAGCGAACCCATCCGGCGCAGCACCGCGGCGGCCAGGCGATGCGCGGCGGCCCGGTCGCGCGGGTCGGCCGGGTGGGCGGCGTCCAGCGCCTCCTCCAACGAGCGGCGGCGATCCAGGACGGCGCTCAGCAGGTCGAAGGCGATTTCCCGCGTGGGGTCCTTCACGGCGGCGAGGGCTGGTTTTACGGTCATGCGCGGGTTCATGGCGTGGATTGGGGTCCCATGCTAGGCCCCCGGCCATGACGTTCTCCATGGTGACGCTGCTGGACACGCGCCGGCCGCGCCTGCTTCTGACCCTGTTCTGCCTGCTGCTGTGGACGCCGGGGTTCTTCACCATCCCGCCCGGGGACCGCGACGAGAGCCGGTTCGCCCAGGCCAGCAAGCAGATGATCGAGACCGGCGACTTCGTCCGCATCCAGAACGGCCTAGAGGCGCGCAACCGCAAGCCCATCGGCATCCATTGGCTGCAAGTCCCCTTCGCCGCCGCCGCGCGCGGGCTGGGGCTGGCGACGGAGAACCCGATCTGGCCGTATCGCATCCCTTCCGCGCTGGGCGGGCTGCTGGCGGTGCTGGCGACGTTCCAGGTGGGCGGGCACCTGGTGGGCCGCCGGGCGGCGTTGCTGGCGGCGGCGATGCTGGCGGCCAGCGTCATCCTGGTGGTCGAGGTGCACATCGCCAAGACCGATGCGGCGCTGCTGGGCGCGACGACGGTGGCGATGGCGGTGCTGGCG
This sequence comes from uncultured Acetobacteraceae bacterium, assembly GCA_964242415.1. GTDB lineage: Bacteria > Pseudomonadota > Alphaproteobacteria > Acetobacterales > Acetobacteraceae > DASWOJ01. The sequence goes on along the minus strand of CAXTAT010000009.1, from coordinate 68,414 downwards.
CGGGCCTACTTGGCGCCGGACCGGGTACGGCCCGGGCAGGCGGCGGTGTTCTGGCTGGCGATCGGCGCGGGCATCCTGCTGAAGGGGCCGGTCACGCCAATGGTGGCCGGGCTGGCGGCGGCTTCGCTGGCGGTGGCCGACCGGCGGGCGGGGTGGCTGCGGGCGCTGCGGCCAGGGTGGGGGGTGCCGCTGATGGCGGCGGTGGTGCTGCCTTGGTTCGTGGCGATCGGCGTCGCGACCGGGGGTCGCTTTTTCGCCGATGCCGTCGGCGGCGACCTGGGGCGCAAGCTGGCGTCGGGCGACGACACGCATTGGGGTCCGCCGGGGCTGCACCTGCTGCTGCTGCCCGTGCTGCTGTTCCCGGCCTCGGCGGCGTTGCCCGGGGCTGCGGTGGCAGCCTGGCGCGGGCGGGCTGCCGCGCCGACCCGGTTCCTGCTCGCCTGGATCGTGCCGACCTGGGTCGTGTTCGAGGCAGTGCCGACCAAGCTGCCGCACTACACGCTGCCGCTGCTGCCGGCGGTGTGCCTGCTGGCGGCGGGGTGGGTGATCGCACCAGAGCGGCGAGGGGCAGCGGGCTGGGCCGGGATGGCGCTGTTCCTGCTGGTGGCGGCGCTGCTGGGGGTCGGCGCGCTGGCAGCGCCAGAGGTGCTGCACCTCGCCCCCTGGCTCGGGGCGCCAGCCGCAGCAGCAATCCTAGCCTGCTGCTCCCTCTCCCTCCGGGAGAGGGCCGGGGTGAGGGGGTCGCGGAGCAGGGCACTGAACAACCAACCAGAGCCAGGCCCTGCGCGGGAAGGGGCAGCGCTTGCCCGCCCCCTCACCCCGGCCCTCTCCCGGAGGGAGAGGGAGCAGATCGTCGCTCTAGCCGTGATGGTGCCGTTCTACTGGGCGGCACTGGGCCTCGAATTGCCACGGCTGGCTCCGCTCTGGCTCGCCCCCCGGGTGGTCGCAGCCATGCAGGGCATGGATCGGCTGGGCGCAGTGGGGTTCGCCGAACCCAGCCTAATGTTCCTCGCCGGCACCGGCACGCAGTGGCTGCTCGCGGCCGACGCGCCCAGGGCATTGGCGTCTGGCCGCATCCACACCCTGCTCGTCGGCGACCGCGACCGCACGGCGGTGCTGGCTGAGGCGGCGCAGGAAGGCGTCCCGCTGCGGCAGGTCGCAGAAGTGGACGGCCTCAACTACTCGCGCGGCCGCCCGGTCGCCCTAACGCTGTGGCGCCTGGGGCCGTAATCCCGATCCCTACGCCGTCACGACGCCTGCAACACGTCCAGCCGGTACTTCTCCGCACGCTGCTGCACCATGGGCCGCAGGGTGGGCGCACAGTCGGCGATGAACAGCTCCGCGGCCTCGTCCCCGGTGCACGCCCCATCGGTCGGCCCGCTCCAATTGACCAGCACCACCGTGCCGCCGGGGTCCAGGCTGGCCAGGGTGCGCCGGGCCGCCTCGTGCAGGCCAGGGATGCCGAGATAGTACAGCACCTCGGAGAAGATCACGAGGTCGAACCTGCCCTCCGGCCACCCTTCCGGCACGACCATGTGGGCCAACTCCACCCCAGGCAGCCCGGCGCACCGCTCCGCCGCCTGACGCAGCGCGGCATCGGCCACGTCCACGGCCAGGACGGCGTCGCAGTGGGCGGCCAGTTGCCGGGTCAGCACGCCAATGCTGCAGCCGACCTCGAACGCACGGGTGAACCGGCGGCCCGGCAGCGCGGCCAAGGTCGCGGCATACTTGTCGCGCTCATAGTCGCTGGTGGCGAACTGCCAGGGGTCGGGATTGTCGGTGTACAGCTTCTCGAAGTAGCTGGGATCAATGAAGGGCTCGGCCATGCTGCCTCTAAAGCTCGACCTGGGTGCCGAGTTCGATGACCCGATTGGACGGGATCAGGAAATACCGGGCGGCGCTGACGGCATTGCCGGCCATGGCGGCAAACAGCTTCTCCCGCCACCGCGGCATCGCCGGCTGCACTGCGGGCACCGGCAACTCCCGCCCGGTGAAGAACGACGCCTTATCGGGATCGACGCGCAGCTCGGCGTAGTGCTCGCGCAGGGTGGCCGGCAGGTCCGGCTGCTCGGCATAGCCGAAGTGCAACTGGATGCGGGCGGCCCCGGCGCAGATCTCCTCGCGTGACACCCGCCGGTCCTCGGCGACGCGGGGCTGGCGTTCGCTGATCACCGTCAGAACCACGACATGCTCATGCAGGACATGGTTGTGCCGCAGGTTCTCGGCCAACGCGGAGGGAACCTGGTCCTTGCGGGACGTGAGATAGACCGCCGTTCCCGGCACCCGGGTATAGCCGCCGCTCTCCGCCTGGCGCAGGAACGGCACCAGGTTGACGTTGGCGTCGCCCGTGAGGTCCAGCACCAGCTTGCGGCCGCGGCGCCAGGTGGTCATCAGGGTGAACACCCCGGCGGCCACCATCAGCGGCACCCAGCCGCCCTCGGGGATCTTCAGCGCATTGGCGGCAAAGAACGTCAGATCGACCACCAGCAACGCCCCCGTCACCAGGCCAGTCAGCGCCAGGTTCCACTTCCAAACCCGGTGCATCACCACCGACAGCAGCACCGTGGTCACCAGCATGGTTCCCGTGACCGCGATGCCATACGCCGCCGCCAGGTTGTCCGACGAGCGGAACGCCAGCACCAGCGCGATCACCGCCACCATCAGCGCCCAGTTGACCTGCGGCACGTAAACCTGCCCGGCCGACTCCTCCGACGTCTGCCGGATGTCCAGCCGCGGCAGCAGGCCAAGCTGCATCGCCTGCTGCGTCAGCGAGAACGCGCCGGAGATGACCGCCTGCGAGGCGATCACCGTCGCCAACCCCGCCAGCACCACCAGCGGATACAAGCCCCACGACGGCACCAGCTTGAAGAACGGGTTGTCCAGCGCGGTGGGGTCGCTGATCACCAGCGCCGACTGCCCGGCGTAGTTCAGCACCAGCGCCGGCAGCACCAGGATGAACCAGTCCTTGCGTATGCTGTCCCGGGTGAAGTGCCCCATGTCGGCATACAGCGCCTCCGCCCCGGTCACCGCCAGGAACACCGAGCCGAGGGTGACGAACGCCTGGCCCGGCGCGTGCAGCACGAAGCGGACGCCATGGCTGGGGTCCAGCGCCAGCAGCACCTCGGGGTGGCTGATGACCGGCCCCACGCCGGCCAGGCCGATCACGGCGAACCACACCACCATCACCGGGCCGAAGAAGCGGCCGATGAAGTCGCTGCCCCGGCTTTGCACCACGAACAGCGCGACCAGGATCGCTATGGTGATCGGCAGGATGTAGGGGTGGAAGAACGGCGTCGCGACATCCAGGCCCTCGATGGCGCTGAGCACCGAGATCGCCGGGGTGATCATGCCGTCACCGTAGAACAGCGCCGCGCCGAACACGCCCAGCAGCAGCAGGCCGGTCTGGACGCGCCCCGGCGTCATGCCGCCCAGGGCGGAGGCGATCAGGGCGATGATCCCGCCCTCCCCGTCGTTGTCGGCGCGCATGACCAGCACGACGTACTTGAACGTGACGACGATCAGGACGGTCCAGATCACCAGGGACAGCACGCCGAGCACCGCCGCCTGCGCCGCCGCCGGGTCGGTGGCGGAGGCGACGCCGGCGGCCTTGAAGCTCTCGCGGATGGTGTAGATCGGGCTGGTGCCGATGTCGCCATAGACGATGCCGAGCGCCCCGAGCAGCAGGGCCGCTCCGGCCTTCTTCGGGGTGGTGTCAGGCTTGGTGTCCGGGTCGGCGAGGGTTGTCGGCACGGTGACTCCTGCGCTGGCTGGTCGTTAACGCAGCAAACCCTTGCTGGTCGCACCATGCTGGCCGCAATGATGATCGTCAGGCGGCCCGTCTCAAAGCTTGTCCTTGGCGAGCAGCATGTGGACGCCCTTGTTGCCGTCCACCGTCTGCGTCACCCGCAGGTCGGCGATCAGCGAGCACAGCATGTAGGCCTGGTTGCGCGACAGGTTGGTGCGCCGGCAGACGTGCTTGACCATCTCGCGCACGGCCTGCTTGGCGGCGTCGTCCAGGTCCTCGTCCAGGCCGATCGACATCAGGTGCGTCGGCGTCTCGGCGAACGGGAAGTCCACCGGGAAGTCGCGGCGCACCGTCAGGCGGAAGGTGCCGGACAGCCCGGTCTCCAGGGCGGTGATGCACACCTCGCCGTCGCCCTGCACGCCGTGGCCGTCGCCGGCCATGAACAGCGCGCCCTCGTTGAACACCGGCAGGTACAGCGTCGTGCCGGGCTTCAGCTCCTTGTTGTCCATGTTGCCGCCAAAGGCGCGCGGCACCGGGGACCCGCAGCGGCCCCACGCCTTGGGCGGTGCCACGCCGATGATGCCGAAGAACGGGTCCAGCGGCAGCTCGGTCCCCCAGGGCAGCGTGCAGACCCGGCGGGCGCGGTCGATCGTGGGGTGGATGGTCTCATAGTCCGTGAACTCGTCCGGCAGCGTGCCCAGCAGCGGCAGGATGGCGACGAAGCCCCAGTCCATCGTGGGTTCGGCGTCCAGGATGTCCACCTGCAGGGTGTCGCCGGGCTGCGCGCCGCGGACGAACACCGGCCCGGTGATGAAGTGCGGCCCGGGGCCGGCTGGCAGGGTGTTCAGCGCAGCCAGGTAGTCGGCGGGGACACGCGACATCTCGGGCAGGCTCTCCTTCCCGCCGGCTGGGAAGGAGTACAGCTTCACGGTGTCGCCGGAGTCGACCGTCAGCACCGGCGGGCTGGCGGCGTCCAGGTAGCCCAGGACCATGTTGTCCGGCGTGGCGGGGATTTCGTGATGCTGCGCCATGGGGGATGTTTCCTTTACCGGTTGTATTGGTTGCTGGACATTCTGACTGGTGATGAGAGCACCGTCATTGCGAGCCGCGTTTGCGGCGTGGCATAGGGGGCCGCACGCACGATCCTGGCCGCTCCTGGCCTGGCTGCTCCTGGCCTGGCCGCCCCTGGATTGCCGCGCCGAAGCCGGCTCGCAATGACGGTGTTCCACATCGACCAGGGCGTTCAGCGGCGGTCATCAGATTGAAAGGTAGCGGCTGATGTTGTCGCGATCCATGTCCGCCCCCAAGCCCTCGGCCGCGACCGCGCCGCGCTCCAGCACGACGTAGCGGTCGGCCAGGCTGCGGGCGAAGTCGTAGTACTGCTCGACCAGCAAGATCGCGATCCGGCCCTTCAAGGACGCCACCGCCGCCTCAATGGATTTCACGATGCTGGGCTGGATGCCCTCGGTCGGCTCGTCCAGCACCAGCAGGCTGGGACGGCCCATCAGGGCGCGGCCGATGGCGAGCTGCTGCTGCTGCCCGCCCGACAGGTCGCCGCCGCGCCGCCGCCACATCGCGCGCAGCACGGGGAACAGCGTGCACACCTCATCCAGCACCGCGCCGTCGCGCACGCCCTGCGACTTCGCGGCGATCAGCAGGTTCTCCCCCACCGTCAGGTTGGAGAAGATGTCCCGCCCCTGCGGCACGTAGCCGATGCCGCCGCGCGCCCGGCGGAACGACGGCCAGGCCACGATATCCTGCCCATCCAGCAGCATACGCCCCCCGCTGGGCGGCAGCAGCCCGACCAGGCAGCGCAGCAGCGTCGTCTTGCCCGCGCCGTTGCGCCCCAGCAAGGCCACGCACTCGCCGCGCCCAACCTGCAGCGACACCCCGCGCAGGCTCTGGGCGCTGCCGTAGTGGTGGTCCAGCCCGGCGATGCCCAGGAACGCCGTCATCGCCCGATATACACCTCGATCACCCGGGCGTCGGCGCGCGCATCGGCCATGCTGCCGTCGAACAGGGTGCGGCCCTCGTGCAGCACGGTCACCTGGTCGGCCACCTGCTCGACGAAGTCCATGTCGTGCTCCACCACCACGATGCTGCGCCCGGGGGTCCGCAGCGAGCGCACCAGCTCGGCCGTGCGCTCGGTCTCGCGCCCGCCCAGCCCGGCGACGGGTTCGTCCAGCAACAGCACCTTGGGGTCCTGCACCAGCACCATGCCGATCTCCAGCCACTGCTTTTCCCCGTGCGACAGCGCGCCGGCCGGGGCGTCGCGCCGGGCGGTCAGGCCGATGGTCTCCAGCAGCGCACCGATTGCCTCGGCCTTCCGTGCCTGCGGCACCGCCAACTCCCGCAGCAGCGAGCGGCGATGCAGGCGCAGCGCCAAGTCCAGGTTCTCATGCACCGTCAGCGCCTCGAACACGCTGGGCTTCTGGAACTTGCGGCCGATGCCGGCCAGGGCGCGGGCGACCTCGCTCATGCCCGCCAGGTCGGTCGCGCCATCCAGCAGCACCCGGCCGCTGCGGGGACGGGACTTGCCGGTCAGCACGTCCAGCAGCGTCGTCTTGCCCGCGCCGTTCGGGCCGATCACGCCGCGCACCTGGCCGTACTCGGCGGCAAAGGTCAGGTCGTCGAGGGCGACGAACGCGCCAAACGCAACCGTCAGGCCCGCGACCTCGATGGCGTTGCGGGCCGTCGCGGGGGCTGGACTGCTCATGGCGGCCAGCGCCCTTGATCCGCCAAAGCGTTCGCAGCGCGATCACCAACCTGGCTGCTGCTCCCTCTCCCTCCGGGAGAGGGTCGGGGTGAGGGAGGCCGCAAGGACCAAGTTTCGCCAGATCGGGAGCGGATGCCGTCCTCAAGCGGGCAAGCTGGGCTTTTGCCGCCCCCCTCACCCCGGCCCTCTCCCGCAGGGAGAGGGAGCAGCAGCCAGCCAGCACCCTCGAACCCCATGCATCCAGCCTGCGCGGCCAGCATTACGGACGCACCTGGCCCGGCAGGCGCACCGCCAGCCCGGTCATCCAAGACCGCGACCGGTTGCGTGCATCCAGCAGCCCGTTCGGCAGCGCCAGCACCACCCCCAGCACCAGCAGGCTGAGCACGAACGGCCACAGCTCCGGCGCCGCGCCAGCCAGCCAGAACTTTAGCAGGTTGATCAGCACCGCCCCCAGGATCGCACCGACCAGCCCACCCCGCCCGCCCACGGCGACCCACACCGCGATCTCCAGCGACAGCGCCGGGTCCAGCAGGCCCGGGTTGATGATGCCGACCTGCGGCACGTACAACGCCCCCGCCACGGCGGCCACCGACGCCGACAGGCACCATGCCGCCAGCTTGAGCCACAGCGTGTCGTAGCCCAGGAAGCGCAGCCGCGGCTCGTCGTCGCGGATCGCGGTCAGCAACCGGCCGAACCGCGTGGCCAGCAGCGCCCGCCCGCCCAGCAAGGCGAGCAGCACCGCCCCCGTCGCCAGCGCCGCCAGCAGCACCGCATAGCCCGTGCTGCCTGCCGCCAGCCCGGCGATGCCGTGGAACCCCGTCATGCCGTTGTTGCCGCCGAACCCGGTGTCGTTGCGGAACATCAGCAGCATCGCCGTGTAGGTCAGCGCTTGGGTGATGATGGAGAAGTAAACGCCGTTCACCCGCGACCGGAACGACACGTAGCCGAAGCCGAACGCCACCAGCGCCGGCACCGCCAGCACCGCGAGCACCGACAGCCAGGGCGAGTCGGCAAACGCCCACCACGCCGGGAACCCGGCCTGCCCCATGAACAGCAGGAAGTCCGGCAGCACCCCCGTCGCCGCGAACGCGGTCCGCAGCAGGTGCATCGCGGCGATGTAGCCCCCGAGCGCAAAGAACAGCCCGTGCCCCAGGCTGAGCACCCCGGCGCCCCCCCACATCAGATCGACCGACATCGCCAGCAGCGCGAAGCACATCACCTGCCCGGCAGCGTTCACCGCATAGACCGGCAGCACCGCCCCGGCGCCCAACCCCAACACCGGCAGCGCCACCAGCAGCAGCCCCAGCAGCCCCGCGCACAGGCCGGCGCCCCGCGTCATGCCCAATCCCGTCATCCCGCGGCCCGTCACCGCAAGGCCCGTCACCGGCGGCCCCGGGCGGCGATCAGCCCCTCCGGACGCCACTGGATCAGCAGGATCACCAGCAGCAGCGCGATCACCTTGGCGGCGACGGCGCCATAGAACGGCTCGATCCCCACGTTCACCAGCCCGATTCCCAGGGCGGCCAGCGCAGTGCCCCACAGGCTGCCGACGCCGCCCAGCACCACCACCATGAAGCTGTCGATGATGAAGCCGCTGCCCATGGTCGGATTGACGTTGTAGATCGGCGACAGCGCCAGCCCGCCCAATCCCGCCAGCCCGGCGCCGAAGCCGAACGCCAGCATGTCGATCCGCCGGGTGGACACGCCGACGCAGCCCGCCATGCCGCGGTTCTGCGTCACCGCCCGGATGAACAGCCCCAAATCGGTGAAGCGCAGCAGCGCCCAGGTCGCCACGAACGCCGCCGCCGCGAAGCCGATGGCCCCCAGGTGGTTCCAGGTGACGAGGAAGTCGCCCACCACCCGCTGGCCGCCCGCGAGGTAGGGCGGCGTCCGGAACTGCAGGTTCTGCGTGCCGAACCCGACGCGCACCAGGTTCACCAGCAGCAGGCTGATCGCCCAAGTCGCCAGCAGGGTCATCAGCGGGCGCGTGTAAAGCCGCCGGATCACCGTGGCCTCAATGGCGATGCCGGCCAGGGCGGTGACGGCGAACACCACGGGCACCGCCAGGACGGGATACCAGTCCACCAGGCCCGGCGCCCACGCCCGCAGCGCCTCCTGCGTGCAGAAGGTGACGTAGGCGCCGATCATGATGAACTCGCCCTGCGCGAGGTTGATCACGCCCATCAGCCCGAAGATGATCGCCAATCCAACGGACGCCATGAACAGCACGCTGCCGACGCTGACGCCGTTGTATAGCAGCGCCAGCGCATCGCCCGCCCGCACCCAGCGGCCGACATGGGTAATCTGCCGGTCCAGCGCGGCGCGGACCGCCGGCTCGGCGGCATACGCCGGGTCCGCCCGCAGCGCCGCCAGTTGCGCGGCGGCGCGGGAGGTGGGGTCGGCGCCCAGGCCCTCGATGGCGGCAATGCGACGGCCGGGGTCCGGCGAGCGCAGCCCGGCCGCAACCACCAGCGCCTGCAACGCATCCCGCACGCCGGGGTCCCCCTCCTGCGCCAAGGCCGCCGGCAACAGGTCGGGCGGCAACCCGTCGCTGCGGCGCTCCAGGGTGCGGACCGCGGCCAGCCGGGCGGGCGACCCGGCGGCGAATAGCGCCAGCGCAGCGCCTGCCTGCTCCAGCAATCCGCGGCTCCGCAGGCTCGGCAGTGGCGCGCGAAGCCCGGATGGCGGGTCCGCCGGAGCCAGGGTCAGGGCATTCGTGCCGCCGGCCAGGAACGCGCCGCCGTCCTCCGCGCACTGCAAGCCCTTCGCCGAGAACGCCTGCACGATCCGCAGCGCCCAGTCCCGCTCCGCCGGGGACGCGGTGGCGGCGCCCGACAGCAGCGCCCGCACGGCAGCCGGCACGTCCTGCCCGCCCTCGCTGCACAGCATGGTCAAAACCGCGGCACGGTCCGGCAGCGCCTGCCCCCGCGCGGCGCCGCCGGCCAGGCATAGCAGCGCCGCCAGGCCGGGCCGCAGCCAAGCCCGCATGCCCGTCAGGCGGGGCTGAACGGGATCGGCTTCGGCGTGCCCTTCGACTGCCACAGCACGTCGAAGCCCTGCTTGTCGTTCACGGACCCGATGAACACCCCGCGCGCGACGTAGTTGTTCTCACTGGTCATCGTCAGCGTGTAGCCGGAGGGATCGTCGAACGACAGCCCGCCGAACGCCGCCCGCACCGCCGGCACGTCGAACGACCCGGCCTTCTTCGCCGCCAGCGCCCACAGGTGAACGCTGTCATAGGTGGACACCATCGGGTCGATCGCGACGTCCGGCCGGTATGGCGCGCCGGACTTCTTCACATACGCCGCCCAGTCCGCCAGCCACTTCTGGTTGCGCGGCCCCGGCGCGTTCTGCAGGTACGCCCAGCAGTTCAGGTTGCCCACCAGCCCGGCGGTGTTCAGGCCCTCCAGGTCGGCCTCCACCATGTCCAGCCCCAGCACGGGGATGTCGGTCGGCTTCAATCCCTGGTTCACGTACTCGCGCAGGAAGTCCGGGATCGAGTTGCCCACAACCGTCAGCACCACGATCGGCTGCTCGCCCCCGGCGCTGGCGAAGCTGCGAATCTGGTTCACCAGGTTCTGGAAGTTGCTGAACCCGAAGGGGACGTACTCCTCACGCCAGGCAGTCTCCGGGATGCCCTTGCTGCTCCAGTAGGCTTTCAGGATCTTGTTGATGGTGCGCGGCCACACGTAGTCGCTGCCCAGCATGAAGAACCGCTTGGCGTTGCCGCCGTCCGCACCCATCAGGTAATCCACCGCGGGCAGCACCGAGCTGGACGGCGGCGAGTTCATATAGACCACGTTCTTCGAGTTCTCCTCGCCCTCGAAGTGCAGCGGATAGAACAGCAGCGCGTCGTTCTGCTCGACGACCGGCAGCACCGACTTGCGCGACACCGAGGTCCAGCAGCCCAGCAGCGCCGCGACCTTCTGCTCCTGCAGCAGTTGGCGGCCCATCTGCGCGTAGGTCGGCCAGTCGGAGGCCGGATTGGTCACCACGACCTCCACCTGCCGCCCGAGCACCCCGCCGGCGGCATTCAGCTCGTCCGCCGCCATCCGGGCGACGTAGTTCATCCGGCCCTCCAGGTTGGCCATCGTGCCGGAGGAGGAGAACAGGCAGCCCAGCTTCACCGTGTCGGCGGCCCAGGCAGGGCGGATGATCGCCGGCATCGCCAGCGCCACGCCGGTGCCAGCCAAAAGGGAACGACGGGTGACGGTATCCATCCTCAAATCTCCTGACGGCGCTGACGACCTGCGCCGGATGATGCCCAGGGAATGCAAGCCCCACGCCAGGCTTTTGGGCCGGCGCGGGCGTCTATGACAGGGCAGCCTGCAACGCCGCCAGGCACCGCGTCACGTCGGCCTCGTTGGCCCAGACATGCGGACTGAGGCGCAAGCCGCCCAGCCGGTCGCTGGCGAACACGCCATCGCCGCGCAGCCGCGCGATCAGGCCCTCCGGCAGGCCGCCCGGCACGCGGAGGCCCAGGATGTGCGGGGAGCGCAGCCGGCGCGGCGGCACCGGCAAGCCCAGCGCCGCAGCACCCTCGGCCAGCAGATCGGTCAGCCCCCGCAGGCGTGCCGCCACGGCCGGCACGCCCCAGCCTGCGACCAGCTCCATCCCCGCCGCGGCCATCGGCAGCGCCACCGGGTCGTCGCGCTCGCCCTTGTCGTAGCGCCGCGCACCCTTGGCGGGCGGCAGGTTGCCGGTGTTCTCCTCCAGCGGCAGGCCGCCCTGGCGGTGCGGGGCGGCATACAGGAAGGCCAGGCTGTAGGGACCCAACGCCCACTTATAGGTCGGGAACGTCAAGAAGTCGGGCTGCAGCCGGGCCACATCCACCGGCACGGCGCCAACGGCCTGCGTGGCGTCCACCACCAGCAAGGCCCCGGCGGCGCGCACGGCGGGGGCCAGGCGGTCCAGGTCGATCACCGCCCCGTCGGACCAGTGCAGCGGCGTCAGCGTCGCAACGGCGAGCGGCGCCGCGCCCGGGCGGGCCATCGCCTCCTGCAGCGCCGCCGTCCAGTCGCCGTCGGCCGGGCGCGGCACGACCTCGACGATCAGGCCGCGCTCGGCGGCCAGCCGGTCCCAGGCGTGGCACAGCGACGGGAACTCGTCCGCGACCCGCAGGATGCGGCCGCCCGGCGCGGTCAACAGGTTGCGCGCCGCGGTGGCGATGCCGTGGCTGACGGAGCCGACGATGGCCACGTCGTCCGCCGTCGCGCCGATCAGCCGGGCCGCCGCGGCGCGGGCACGCTCCGCCAAGGCCCCAGCGTCGTCCCGGGAGTGCGCCCAGGGTTGCGCCTTGGCCAGGATGCCGGCCTCCCCCGCCGCACGCACCAGGTGCGGCAGGGGCGCCCACGCGGCGGCGTCGAGGTAGCTGACATGGTCAGGCATGTCGAACAGGTGGCGCTGGCAGGCGAGTGCGGCGGCGGGCATAGCACCAACGTTAGTGCGGTTCATGCCCAGCGGGAACCGGCCGACACATGCCTGATGAGACTTGGCCTGATGAAACCTGGCGGCCGGTTGCCACGTAGGCGCTGTTGACCTAGAGGCGGCCTGCATGTCGAACACCAGTACCCAGCTTCTGCCACCCACGGCGCCGCTACCCAAAGCAGCACGACCAGCGCGGTCTGCCGCACCCGGCCTCTACCGCCGGGTCCGGCGCGAGACGGAAGCCCTCGCCGCGCCGCTGTCCGCCGAGGACCAGACCGTGCAATCCATGCCCGACGCCAGCCCGGCGAAGTGGCACCGCGCGCACACGACCTGGTTCTTCGAGACGTTCCTGCTGAAGCCGCACCTGCCCGGCTACCGGGAATTCGACCCGGCCTTCAACTACGTCTTCAACTCGTACTACGAGGCGGTCGGTCCGCGGCACCCGCGTCCGTCCCGCGGCATCCTCAGCCGCCCCGGCATCGACGCCATCGCCGCCTACCGGGTCCATGTCGATGACGCCATGCTCCGCCTGCTCGATGGATGCGGTGCCGAGGTTGCCGACCTCGCCATCATGGGCCTGCACCACGAGCAGCAGCACCAGGAACTGCTGCTGACCGACATCAAGCACGCCTTCGGCTGCTCCCCGATCCACCCGGTCTACACTCCGGCGCCAGCCCAGCCGCCGTCGCGCGCCCTGCCTCCCGCCGGGATGTGGCGCGTTCCCAGCGGCATCCACGGCATCGGCCATCCCGCGGGCGCGGGCTTCGCCTTCGACAACGAGGGTCCGGCCCATCCGGCATTGCTGCGCGACTGCGCCATCGCCGACCGCCCCGTCAGCAACGCCGAGTTCAAGGCGTTCATGCGCGACGGCGGCTACCAGCGCGCCAGCCTGTGGCTGTCCGAGGGCTGGTCCTTGGCCCAATCCGCGGGATGGGACGCCCCCGCCTACTGGCAGCCCGGCGCGGACGACGGCTGGGACACCTACACGCTGCACGGCCTGCAGCCCGTCCGCGATGACGAACCGGTCTGTCACGTCAGCTTCTACGAGGCCGCCGCCTACGCCGAGTGGGCCGGCCGCCGCCTGCCAACCGAGTTCGAGTGGGAAGTCGCCGCCCGCCTGCACGCCGACGACGATGCGGTGCGGCCAAGCTCCCAGCAGGGCCTGCAGCCGCATCCGCAGCCGCTCCGCCCCGGCATCGCGCAGGATGTCTGGGAGTGGACCTGCAGCCCCTACACGCCCTACCCCGGCTACCGTCCCGAGGCCGGCGCCCTCGGCGAGTACAACGGCAAGTTCATGGTCAACCAGATGGTCCTGCGTGGCCGTTCCTGCGCCACTGCCGCCGGGCACGACCGCCTGACCTACCGGAACTTCTTCCCGCCCCATGCGCGCTGGCAGTTTTCCGGGTTCCGGCTGGCGGAGGACCTATGAGCCACGCCTACTCGCTGGAGCAACTGCATGACCTGGAACCCACGGTCACGGAGTTCCGCGCTGCCGTCCTGCAGGGCCTCGGGGGCACGCCCAAGACGCTGCCGAGCAAGTTCTTCTACGACGCCGAGGGGTCGCGCCTGTTCGACCGCATCTGCGAGTTGCCGGAATACTACCCGACCCGCACCGAATGCGCCCTGTTGCAGGCCCGCGCGCACGAGGTCGCCACCCTGGTCGGCCCCCACGCCGGCCTGGTCGAGTTCGGCTCCGGCGCCGGCGTCAAGGTCCGCCTGCTTCTCGCCGCCCTGCGCTACCCGGCCGCCTATGTCCCCGTCGATATCTCCCGCGGGCACCTGCTGGCCGCAGCGGCAAGCCTGGCCGCCGACTTCCCGGACCTGCGCATCGCGCCGGTCTGCGCCGACTACACCAACCGCTTCGCCCTGCCGCACCTGCCCGGCAGCCACCCCCGCCGCCTCGCCGGGTTCTTCCCGGGATCGACCATCGGCAACTTCACCCCAGCCGAGGCGGCCGACTTCCTCCGCCGCGCCGGGCGGCTGCTGGGGCGCGGCTCGATGATGATCGTCGGCGTTGACCTGCCCAAGGACCGGGCGGTCCTAGAGGCCGCATACGACGATGCCGCGGGCGTCACCGCAGCCTTCAACATCAACCTGCTGACCCGCATCAACCGCGAGCTTGACGCGGAATTCGACCTACGGACGTTCGCCCATGCGGCACGCTGGAACGCGGCGGAAAGCCGGGTGGAGATGCACCTGGTGAGCCGCATCGCCCAATCGGTCCGCATCGGCGGCGACCGGATCGGCTTCGCGCCGGACGAGTCGATCCACACCGAGAACTCCTACAAGTACAGCCTCCCCGGGTTTGCCGACCTCGCCCGCTCCGCCGGCTACGATCCCGTCGCCGGCTGGACCGACCCAGCCAGCCTGTTCAGCGTGCATGTGCTGCAGATGATGTCCTGAGCCGCCGAGCCTCCACGCGCCCACGGCGGGTCCCGTGCCGTGCCGCACTGGCCGCCCGGCGGCGCGTACTACCCCGGGATCATCCAGGGCACCACATACTGCTGCAGCACGACCAGCACGCCGAGCACCAGCGTCAGCGCCACGCTATGCTTGAACGTGCGCGCCAGCACCACGCCCTCCTGCCCGCGCAACGCCGTGACCGACACGCCGGTGGCGATGTTCTGCGGCGAGATCATCTTGCCCATCACGCCGCCCGAGGAGTTGGTCGCCGCGATCAGCACCGGGTTCAGGCCAAGCTGGTTCGCCGCCACCACCTGCAGGTTGCCGAACAGCGCGTTGCCCGACGTGTCGCTGCCCGACAGGAACACCGCCACCCAGCCCAGGAACGGCGAGAGCAGCGGGAACAGGATGCCCACCGACGCCACGCCCTTGCCGAGCGTGTAGGTGAGGCCCGAGTAGTTCATCAGGTACGCCAGCCCCACGATCAGCGCCACCGTGAGGATCGCCACCCGGCTCTGCCGCCACGTCTGCACGGCGCAGTCCAGGAACCGGCCCGGCCCGACGCCGACCACGGCGGCGGTGAGGATCGCCGACAGCAGGATCGCCGTGCCCGTCGCCAGCGGCTGGAACACGTAGGTCGCCGCATACGGCTTGTCATACAGCGTGATCAGCACCTGGTTGTGCAGGCCCGGCCATGGGAAAGCCTGCTGGCCGATGGCGAAGACCCTGAAGTGCGTCCAGGCGATCACCACCGCCGAGACCAGCACCCAGGGCACCCAGCCCTGCCAGCTCGGCACCACGCTCGCGGCACGCGCGCTCACCACATCCGCGCCCACCGCCCTGGCCGCCACCGGACGGGAGACGGGGGGCATGACGAACTCCGGCGCCGGTGCCGGCGACCACACCCGCAGGAAGCCCAGGGTGACGACCAGCGCGGTCAGCGACGACAGCACGTCCGTCAGCGCGTAGTCGAGGTAGTTCGACGACACGAACTGCCCCAGCGCGAAGCTGCCGCCGGCCACCAGCAGCACCGGCCACAGCGCCCGCACCGAGCGCATCCCGCCATAGATCGCCATGACGTAGAACGGCAGCAGTATGGCCATGAACGGAAGCTGCCGCCCGATCATGGCGCCGAGCGTCACCGGCGACAGGCCGGTGACCTGGCCGAGCACCGTCACCGGGGCACCGAGCGCCCCGAAGGCAACTGGCGCCGTGTTGAAGATCAGCGTGAAGGTCAGGGCCTCCAGCGGGGCGAAGCCGACCAGGATCAGCAGCGCGCTGGTGATGGCGACCGGCGTGCCGAACCCAGAGATGCCCTCCAGCAGGCAGCCGAAGCAGAAGCCGATCACCACCAGCACGATGCGGCGGTCGTTCGGCAGGTGGTCCAACACCCAGTCGCGGAACGCATCGAAGCGGCCGGAGACGACGGCGATGTTATACAGCAGCAGCGCGTTGAACACGATCCACATGACCGGCCAGACCGCGAACGTCGCCCCGGCGGCCACGCTGTCCAGCGCCAGGCCGGGCGGGAACTGCCAGACCAGGATCGCCACCGCCAGGCCCACCACCAGGCCGCCGAGCGAGGACTGCCACGCCGGCCGCCGCAGCACGCCCAGCATCACCAGCACGGTCACGACCGGCAGCGCCGCGACGACGAATGACAGCGCCAGGCTGTCCGCCACCGGCGTCACGAGTTGATGGAACATTGAACCTCCCAGGTCGGCGGCGCATGCTGCGCCTTCGCCAGCCTATTCGGCTGACGCATTTGGCGCGGGATGCGCGTCCCTGGGGTTTGACGCATCCAGCGCCGGGCACCAACCGAAATCTTGCGGCTGGGCGCACAATTAAAGACTTTCCAGTATTTTGGTGCAAGAGAGCCATGCCGGCCGCCCCCGGGTTCGCGCGTGCAGGGTTGGTCCCCCTGCATGGCCAGCGCCCAGCAGGCCAGCCGCGCTGGCCAACCGGATCGACGCCGGCACCTGCTGCTCCCCCCGTGCAGGCTGGCGCCGCCCAGCCAGCTTGAACTTCCGCGCGCCCGCAGGGTTAGAAGCCCCACCATACGGAGAACCACCATGAAGATGCGCAAGCTGGGCACCCAGGGGCTAGAGGTGTCGGCCATCGGCCTAGGCTGCATGGGCATGTCGGAGTTCTATGCCGGGCGGGACGATGCCGAGTCGGTCGCCACGCTGCACCGCGCGCTCGACCTCGGGATCAACTTCCTCGACAGCGCCGACATGTACGGCGTCGGTCGCAACGAGGAGATGATCGGCCGCGTCGCCCGCGACCGCCCCGAGTGGGTGGTCTTCGCCACCAAGTTCGGCAACGTCCGCGGCGAGGACGGCAGCTTCCGCGGCATCAACGGCCACCCCGACTATGTGCGCCAGGCCTGCGACGCCAGCCTGCGGCGGACCGGGCTGAAGCTGATCGACCTATACTACCAGCACCGCGTCGACCCGCAGGTGCCGATCGAGGACACCGTCGGCGCCATGGCCGACCTCGTGCGCGCCGGCAAGGTGCGCTACCTCGGCCTGTGCGAGGCCGCGCCGGCCACCATCCGCCGCGCCCACGCCGTCCACCCGATCACCGCCGTGCAGACCGAGTACTCGCTGTGGAGCCGCGAACCCGAGAGCGATCTGCTGCCGACCCTGCGCGAGCTTGGCATCGGCTTCGTGCCCTACAGCCCCCTGGGCCGCGGCTTCCTCACCGGGCAAATTCGGCGCGCGGAGGACATCGCCGAGGGCGACTTCCGCCGCAACGCCCCGCGCTTCCAGGGCGAGAACCTGCAGCACAACCTGGGCCTGGTGGACGCGATTGCCGCCCTCGCCGCCGCCAAGGGCTGCACGGCGGCGCAACTGGCGCTGGCCTGGGTGCTGGCGCAGGGCGAGGACATCGTGCCCATCCCCGGCACCAAGCGCCGCACCTACCTCGAACAGAACGTGGGTGCGCTGGACGTGGCGCTGACCACGGACGACCTCGCCCGGCTCGACCAGGCGCTGCCGCCCGGCGCCGCCGCCGGCACCCGCTACCCCGCCGCGGCGATGGCGGCGCTGAACCGCTGATCCGACGACCCATGCAGCGGCTGTTCCAGCACTTCGAGGGGCTGGTCCAGCCCACCGGCCCCGTCATCGACCAACGGCCGCCGGATCGGCTGCTGCCGTTCTTCTGGCACTTCGCCCGGCAGGCGCGCGGCGTCCTGCTGCTGCTGCTTGGCGTCGGGCTGGTGACGGCGGCGATGGACGTTGCCATCCCGGTCTGCATCGGCCGGGTGGCCGGGCTGGTCTCCACCCACGACCGCGCCACCCTGCTGCATGACGAGTGGCCGCAGCTTGCCGCCATGGCCGGGCTGGTGATGCTGGTGCGTCCGGGCTTCCTGACGCTGGAGTTCCTGCTGATCAACCAGGCGCTCAACCCCGGCCTGTCCAACCGCATCCGCTGGCAGAGCCACTGGCACGTCGTCCGCCAGTCCTGGAGCTTCTTCCAGAACGACTTCGCCGGCCGCATCGCCAACCGGGTGCTGCAGACCGGCCCGGCCTTGCGTGAGGTGCTCGTCGTCGGCGTGGACGCGATCTGGTACATCCTGCTGTATGGCGGCAGCGCGATGGTCCTGCTGGCCGCCACCGACTGGCGGCTGGCGATGCCGATCCTGGCCTGGTTCGCCGCCTACGCCGCGTTGCTCAGTTGGACGGTACCGCGGCTGCGGGAGCGGTCGCGCCGGGTCAGCGAGATGCGTTCCCTGCTGACCGGGCGCGTGGTGGACAGCTACACCAACATCCTGACCGTCAAGCTGTTCGCCCGCGTCAAGGACGAGGACGGCTTCGTGCAGGAAACGGTCGAGGACCACACCGCGGCGTTCCGCGCGCAAACCCGGGCGATCACGGCGATGACGGCTAGCCTTGCAGTGATCAACGCCCTGCTGCTGCTGGCGATGGCGACCGTGGCGGTCCTGCTGTGGACATGGGGCCGCATCGGCGTGGCGACGGTGCTGACCGCGCTGCCGCTGTCGTTCCAGGTGACCAACATGGCCGGCTGGGTGGCGCGCAGCATCACGGGGATGTTCGAGAACATCGGCCTGGTGCAGGACGGCATGCGCAGCATCGCCGTGCCGCGCGACATGCCGGACGCGCCGGGGGCGTCCGACCTGCGGCTGACCGGCGGCGCGATCCGCTTCGAAGGGGTGCATTTCGGCTACGGCTCGGAGCGCGGCGTGCTGCACGGCATCGACCTGTCCATACGCCCCGGCGAGCGCGTGGGCCTGGTCGGCGCGTCGGGGGCGGGCAAGTCCACCCTGGTAAATCTGCTGCTCGGCTTCTACCGGCCGGACGCCGGGCGGGTGCTAATCGACGGGCAGGACATCGCCGGGGTCACGCAGGAGAGCCTGCGGGCCAACATCGGCATGGTGACGCAGGACACCTCGCTGCTGCACCGCTCGATCCTGGACAACATCCGCTACGGCCGGCCCGGCGCCACCGAGGCCGAGGTGGAGGACGCGGCCCGCCGGGCGCAGGCGCACGAATTCATCCTGGGCCTGGAGGACTGGAACGGCCGCCGGGGCTACGCGGCGCACGTCGGCGAGCGCGGGGTAAAGCTGTCCGGCGGCCAGCGGCAGCGTGTGGCGATCGCCCGCGTGGTGCTGCGCGACGCGCCGATCCTGGTCCTGGATGAGGCAACGTCGGCGCTGGACAGCGAGGTCGAGGCGGCGATCCAGCAGGGGCTGGACACGCTGATGCAGGGCCGCACGGTGATCGCCATCGCCCACCGGCTGTCCACCATCGCGCGCATGGACCGTCTGGTGCTGCTGGACGGCGGCCGCATCGTCGAGCAGGGCACCCATACGGAGCTGCTGGCGCGGGGCGGCGCCTACGCACGGGCCTGGAGCCGGCAGTCTCAAGGCTTCGCCGAAGCGTAACAGGGGCCACTCACTTGACCAGCCCGCCTCTGCCCCCTCTCCCTCCGGGAGAGGGCCGGGGTGAGGGAAGCCGGGAGAGCGTCACTCGGCTAAACGAGAGCAGAGCCTAACTCTCAACCCTGCGGCGACTGATGCTTGCCGCTTCCCTCACCCCGACCCTCTCCCTCCGGGAGAGGGAGAAGCGTCCCCGCTACCCGCCAAACCCCTCCAGCACGATCTTGCCCTTGGCCCGCCCGCTCTCCAGCAGCGCATGGGCACGCCGGAGATTGCCGGCATTAATCGCGCCAAATCTCTCGCCCAGCGTCGTCCGCAGCGTGCCGGCATCGACCAGCCGGGCCACCTCGTTCAGCAACACGCCCTGCTCGCCGATGTCGGCGGTCTCGAACATCGAGCGCGTGAACATGAACTCCCAGTGAGTGGACACGCCCTTCTGCTTGAACGGCAGCACGTCGAGCGCCGGCGGGTCGTCGATCACCGCAAACCGGCCCTGCGGCGCAATCAGCGTGGCGACCTCGGCAAGGTGCCGCCCGGTGTTCGTGGTCGAGAACACAAACCCCGGCGCCCCGATCCCAA
The DNA here is from genome assembly GCA_964242415.1 of uncultured Acetobacteraceae bacterium. Taxonomy (GTDB): domain Bacteria; phylum Pseudomonadota; class Alphaproteobacteria; order Acetobacterales; family Acetobacteraceae; genus DASWOJ01. The sequence continues at coordinate 48,644 of CAXTAT010000009.1, read as the reverse complement.
GCGCCGCCACCTCCGCCGCCAGCGGCTTCGCATGGTCGATCACATGGTGCGCGCCAAGCGCCTGGCTCCACGCCCGCGTCTCCGGCCGCGAGGCGGTCGTGATGACAGTCAGGCCGGTGAGTTGCCGGGCAAGCTGCGTGGCGATGGAGCCGACGCCGCCGGCCCCGCCAATAATCAGTATGGCACCGGCACCCGGCACCGGCCGGTGGACATCGAGGCGGTCGAACAGCGCCTCCCACGCCGTGATGGCCGTCAGCGGCAGCGCAGCCGCCTCGGTGAACGACAGCAAGGCCGGCTTGCGCCCGGCGATGCGCTCATCGACCAGGTGGAACTCGGCATTCGTCCCAGGGCGGCCCAGCGCCCCGGCGTAGAACACCTCGTCGCCTGGCCGGAACAGGGTGGCCTCGGGACCGACGGCCTCGACGGTGCCGGCCGCGTCCCATCCGAGCACCTTCCAATCCCCGGGGTCGGGCTGGGCACGCATGCGAACCTTGGTGTCCACGGGGTTCACCGACACGGCGCGGACGGCGACCAGGATGTCGCGGCCCTGCGCCTCCGGCCGCGGCAACTCGATGTCCACCAGCGATGCCGCGTCCTCGATGGGCCGCGAGTGCTCATAGCCGACTGCGCGCATCAGACTTCTCCTGTGTTGCGGGGCCTGCGTCGCGGGGCCGGGACCGGCGCCGCGCTCAGGTCGCCGCCGCGGCGCCCCAGCCCGGGGTTGCCGGGCCGTCCGGGCCGCGCATGCCGATGCGCCCCAGCCCCGGCAGCTTGATCGCCGGACGCCGCAGGTCAAGCCCGGCCACCGCGCCAAGGATGTTGAGCTCAAAGCCCTCCACCCAGGCCAGGGTCACGCCGGCATACCCGCCCAGCGACAACTGGATGCCGGTGCCGGACGGGGTCCGCCGCAGCCACCGGCCGTCATAGGGGTAGTCCTTGCCGATCGCCGTCGGCGGCAGCGCTGCATGGATGCCGGGAACCGCGTCCAGCACGGCGGCGACGAAGGTGTTGGAGTTCGGCCCCGGCCAGGCGCGGTAGTCGCCCTGCTTGCGCCAGGCATAGTCGCGCACCGCCGCCTGCACGCGGGGGATCATCGCCTCGGCGGCTGGACCATCGGCGGCAAACACCAACTCCGGCAGCCGGCCGAACCAGCGTCCATCAGGCTCGAAGCCGTTCATCCGGATCGGCTCGCCCCAGGCCGTGTAGTCGTAGCGGGTGTAGGCCGCAGCGCCCGCCGGCTTGAGCACGATCCAGCTATGGGTGGCGAAGATGCCGCGCCAGCGCACCGTCTGCGCCGAGAACACCCGCACCATGGCGGCCGGACTGCTGGCCGGCGGCGGCAGCAGCCCGGCGCTGGAGCGGTCGGCGGTCTGCCAGCCCGCCCCCGTGCCCTCAAGGCGGTAGAGCGTGGCGGAGGTTGCAAGCGGCAGCAGGTAAAACAGCACGAACAGCAGGAGGCCGAGCTTGAGCATGATCATAGCCTGTCAATTTGGTGCGTCGGGGCAGCGTGCGCCATGATCGTTCGACGCAGGTCTGCCGCATTTGCGATCAAAATCCCGCTTCCTGCCCCCTCTCCCTCCGGGATGGCCGGGGTGAGGGAGGCGGCAAGGGCCTAATCTGCCCGTTGAGCACGAAATCCGCTCCCAAGCGTGCCGGGTTTGGCGCTTGCGGCCCCCCTCACCCCAACCCTCTCCCGCAGGGAGAGGGAGCAGGCGCCATTCCACGCCGTACGCGACGACCCCGTCATCCAACGCCGGCTGACATATATTGATCGCACTCTTGCTGGGCGCGCCGCGTACGGTATGCGACCATAGGACCCGTGACCAGGAAACAGCGACAAACCGATGCACACCCAATGCCGCCTGCCGACCTAGCTGCGCCCTGGCGGTTCGGCGTCCTGTTCTCGCGCTCCGGCGTGACGGCGGCGGTCGAGACCACCCAGCTCAACGCCACCACCCTCGCCGTGGAGGCGATCAACGCGGCCGGCGGCATCCGCGGCCGCCCAGTCGAGCTGGTCGCCTACGACCCGGCCTCCAACCCAAAGCAGTTCCACGCCCTCGCGGAGCGGCTGCTGGGCAAGGACGGCGTGCGGCTGATCTTCGGCTGCTATATGTCCAGCACCCGCAAGGCAGTGCTGCCGGTGGTCGAGGCCTACCGCGGCCTGCTGATGTATCCAACGCTGTACGAGGGCTTCGAGTACTCGCCCAACTGCATCTACACCGGGTCCGCGCCCAACCAGAACTCCCTGCCGCTGGCCCGCTACCTGTTCGGCCGCTATGGCAAGCGCATCCTGTTCGTCGGCTCCAACTACGTCTATCCCTACGAGTCGAACCGCATCATGGCGGACCTGGCGCGCCAGGCCGGCGGCGTGGTGACCGACGAGATCTATGTCCCGCTCGACGCCGGGCCAAAGGATTTCAACAAGGCCATCGCGCAGATCGGCCGCACCCGGCCCGACATGATCTTCTCCACCGTCGTCGGCCGCTCGACCGCGGTGTTCTACGAGGCCTACCGGCAGGCCGGCTTCGACCCGGCCCGTATGCCGATCGCCAGCCTGACCACCAGCGAGGCCGAGGTCGCCGAGATGCAGCCCGGCGCCGCCGCCGGCCACATCACCGCCGCCCCGTTCTTCAGCACCCTGCCGACGCCCGCGGCCGCGGAGTTCGTGGCAGCCTTCCGGGGGCGCTTCGGCAGCGACGCCGCGGTGACCGCAGGAGCGGAGGCCGCCTACTTCCAGGTCATGCTGGTCGCCAGCGCCATCGAGCGCACCGGCACCGACGATCCCGGCCAGGTCCGCGCGGCGCTGGGCGACTTGGAGTACGACGCGCCGCAGGGACGGGTGCGGATCGACAGCGGCACGAACCACACCTTCGTGTGGCCGCGGGTCGCCAAGCTCGACGCCGCCGGGCAGTTCCAGGTCGTCTGGGACCCCGGCCGGCGGGTGAAGCCGGACCCCTACTGCGTGGACCAGCGCCTGGATAGCTGGTCCGAGCGCGCCCGGTCGGAGAATGAGCAGCGTAAAAGCACCGAGCCTGAAGCCGCCGGGTCCAACGGCCTGCCCGCCCCAGCGCAAGCCTGACGGCGGACGGGGGGCGCGGCAGGGATGGCCATCGAAATCCTGCGCGACCTCCGTGGCCTCCGCATCGAGGTCATGCACCCGCCCGACGCCGAGGGCATCAGCCTGGTCGAGCACCTGCGCCGCATTGGCTGCGTCACCACGACCGTCTGGCCGCTACCGGACGAGGTGGCGGCGGCGTCGGACATCGTCGTCCTCGCCGTCGAGCACGACAGCCGCGAGCCGCTGCGCCGGCTGTTCCGCGGCGGGGACCGCCGGCAGCCCACGGTGATCGGCGTCGTGGAGTACGAGAACCCGTCCATCCTGCAACTGGTGCTGGAGATCGGCGCCCATGCGGTGATCGAGCGCCCGGTCCGCCCGTTCGGCCTGCTGACGCAGCTTGCCATTGCGCGCAGCCTTTGGCTGCAGCAGCAGGGCGCCGGGCAGCGCGTGCAGAAGCTGGAGCGCAAGCTGGCCGGGATGCAGCGCATCCAGCGCGCCCGGCTGATCCTGATGGCCAGCCAGGGCATGACCGAGGAGGAGGCGTACCAGACGCTCCGCCGCCAGGCGATGTCCAAGCGCATGAGCCTGGAGGACATGGCCGCCGCCATCATCAACGCGCACGACCTGCTGCGCGCCCGGCCGCCGTCTGACTGACGAATGGGTGCGCCCTGTCTATACGGTCAGGTCGCGGGCCGCACGCGCGGCGGCCGCAGCAGCCCCGCCCCCACCCTGGCCGTGACGCTGCGCGGCACGAAGCGCACCGACTGCGCCAGCAGCCAGTTCCGCCCGCCGACGATCCGCGTCGGCCTGTTGCCGCGTAGGGCGCGCATGGCGCCCTCCGCCACGTCCTCGACCCGCGCCATCCGCGAGAGGGCAGGAGCCTGACGCGCCCGGTCGTCACCCAGGGCTGCAAAGAACGGCGTCTCCACCGCGCCCGGGCAAAGCGCCACGACATGCACGCCACGGCCGCGGCACTCCGCCCACAGCGCCTCGCTGAAGCTCAGCACGAACGCCTTGGTCGCCGCATACACCGCCATGTACGGACCCGGCTGGAACGCCGCCGTCGAGGCGACATTCAGGATCGCGCCCTCGCCGCGCAGCAGCATCGGCGGCAGGAACGCATGCGTCAGGCCGACGAGTGCGGCGACGTTCACCGCCACCTCGTCCTGCTCGCGGCCCGGCTCGATGTCCTCGAACGCGCCGTAGGTGCCGAAGCCCGCGTTGTTGACCAGCACGTCCACCGCAATCCCCTGCGCGTCGGTGTCCCGCCGTATGGCCTCGCCGCTGCCGGGCTGGATCAGGTCTGCCACGACCACCGCGGCGCGGATGCCGTGCTCCCCCGACAATGCGGCGGCGAGCGCCCGCAGCTTCGCCTCCGACCGGGCCACCAGGACCACGTTGGCGCCATCCTGCGCCAGCCGGCGCGCAATGGCCTCGCCGATGCCGGAGGAGGCGCCGGTGACCAGAGCCGTCTTACCCTTCAAGGTCCGCATCGCCACCTCCGCCGCCTCATCATATCGTTGACGTGCCCTGGCCTGCGCCGCAAGCGCAAGCCGGTCGGCGTCACGGCCTGGGCGCGGGTTCCGCGAGGTGTTCCGGCAGGGTTTGCACTTGGTGCCAGCCTGGCGCCAGGCAGCCGACGCGGAGCGACAGGACCGATAGCCCCCGGCTTTCCCGTCCGTTGGGGACGGCCCTGCTAGGCCCCCTCACCCCGGCCCTCTCCCGAAGTGGGAGAGGGGGAAGGCAGCATCGTCGCACAACAGGCGTCAGCCGTGCAGCGTAGCCGGGTCGATGTTCAGCAGCAGCCGTTCCACCCGCTTGCCGCCCATCACATGGCGGCGAAGGATTTCCTCCACGTCGGCCTGCGTCTCGTACCTATACCAAACGCCGTCCGGATAGATCACCATGGTCGGCCCATGCTCGCACACGTTCATGCACCCGGCGTGGTTGATTCGGATGCGGCGCACGCCCAGCATCATGCCCAGCCGGCACATATAGTCGCACAGCTCCCGGCTGCCTTTGCTGGCGCAGCAGCCCCGCCAATGCGAATCCGGCCGCCGGTTGGTGCAGCAGAACACGTGCACATGGTACAGCAGCCCGGCGCCGGCATCCTGCATCCCAGGCACCGGCGCCGCCCCGCGCTAGGCCGGCACGGTGGCGAGAAGGTTTGCCGCCCCGCTGACATGCGCGTCGAAGATGCTGTCCTCGACGTTGACGGTGGACACCACGCCGTTCTCCACCACCATCGACCACCGCTTCGACCGCTCCCCCAGCCCCAGGCCCGAAAGGTCCATCGACAGCCCCAGGCTTTTGGTGAACGCGGCGTCCGGGTCGCACAGCATCATCACCTTGTCGCCGACGCCGTGCTCCTTGCCCCAGGCTGACATCACGAACGGGTCGTTGGCCGCGATGCAGGCAATCGCCGCAACCCCGCCCGCCTTCAGCTTGTCCGCCTCCGCCACGAACCCCGGCAGGTGCTGCGTCGAGCACACCGGCGTATAGGCGCCCGGCAGCCCGAACAGGATCACCTTCTTCCCCTCAAGCAACGACCCCAGCTCCAAGTCCTCGATTCCCGCCGCGGTCATCTGCTTCAGCGTTGCGGGCGGCACTGCGGCGCCAGTTTCAATCGGCATCGTATCGCTCCTGTTTCGGTTGAAGGCTTATCGGAACACGCAACTGGCAAGGCCCGCTGCGAACTCCTCCCTATCCAGGTTCTTTCCGATGACGACGAACTGCGTCATTTTCTCTTCGCCGGGTTCCCACAGACGGTCCCGGCGCAGGGTTGTCAGCATCCGAACGCTCTGGAACACCAGGCGCTCCTGGAAGCCATTGGCGTAGAAGATGCCCTTGGTGCGGAACAGGTCGTCGCCCCGGCGCTCCGCCAGCCCGCCCATCCAGGTCATCAGCCGGTTCACGTCAACCGGCTGATGCTCGGTCAGCACGAACGAGCCGATGGCGGCGTCATGCTCATGCTCGTGGTCGCCCAGGAACTCCGGGTCCACCTCCAGCTTCTGCACCAGGTCGAATGCGCCGACATCGAGGATGCTGGCCAGCGCGATCTCCGAATTGGCGGTGTGGTAAATCTTCGCCATGGCGTTGATCTGCCGGACCCGGCGCTCGATGGCGGCCATCTGCTCCGCCGAAACCAGGTCCATCTTGTTGATCAGGATGATATCGCTGAACGCAACCTGCTCCATCGCCTCGTTGCTCTGCGCGAGGTTCTTCTCCAGGTTGACCGCATCCACCACGGTGACGAAGGCGTCCAGCCGGATGCCGGCCTTCACGTCGTCGGCGGCGAAGAAGGTGGAGGCGACTGGCGCCGGGTCGGCCAGCCCCGTGGTCTCGATCAGGATGCCGTCCAGCGTGCCGGCGCGCTCCTGCAGGCGGCCGAGCGTTTCCACCAGGTCGCCGCGGACGGTGCAGCACAGGCAGCCGTTGTTGAATTCCACCAGTTGCGCGTCGGCGTCATGGATCACGAGCTGGCCGTCGATGCTGATCTCGCCGAACTCGTTGACGATGACGGCCAGCTTGCGGCCGTGCTGCTCCCGCAGGATGCGGTTGATCAGCGTCGTCTTGCCGGAGCCGAGGAAGCCCGTGACGACCGTGGCTGGGATGCGTGTATCGGCGCTGGACATCAATAAGCCTTTTTGCAGCAGAAAGGTGGGCGGGGACCGGAAGGCCCCCGCCCGTTCAGTCCCCTAGGAAGCCATCTCCGGCGACGTCATCGACGTGCGGACCCGCTTCGGCGCGAGGCCGCCCGGCGTTGCGACGACGGTGGTGGCCATCTTCGCAATGCCTTCCTCGACGATCACCTTGCGGTTCGGCGGCGGCAGGACGGTGCCGCGGAGTTGGTCGTACGACACGACCACCCAGCAGGCGCAACCCCAGAAGCACTCCCCCGCCATGCCCTCGAACCGGATCGCCGGCTCGGACAGCATGGGGCCGAGGTCGATCAGCCAGGCGTGCTCGATCAGCCGCTCTTCCCAGGTCAGCTTGTCGTAGTTGGCCTGGCTGGCCCAGAACGCCACCAGGTCGGTCTTGGCCATGCCGGGCATGATCACGTTGGCATAGGCCGTCAGGGTGTCGAAGAACTCGTGGGTCGAGATCTGCAGCGTCGATTCCGAGTCCAGCAGGTAGTTCTTCGTCATCATGTCCTTGAACGCGTCGGACATGTTGGTGTGGCCCATGTTGCGGGACCCGTACACCGTGACCTCGGCGTAGTCGGTCTTGAAGCCGTCCTTCAGGCCGCTGTACTGCGGCGTGAAGTCGATCCACTGGCTGATCACGTCGTCCCACTTGGACGGCGCCTCGCCGGGCAGCACCTGCACGCCGGGGTGGGTGAGCTTCGCCACGTCGAACAGGGTCCAGCTCCGCGCCTTGCTGCTGACGGTCTCGTGCGGAGCGCCGGTCAGGCCGGACGGGCGCAGCGCGCGGAACAGGTCGCGGCCGTTGTCCACCACCGCGAACCGCATGAAGCTGTCGGCGACGAAGCGGTTGGTGACCATCTCCTTGGAGTTCTGCCGGATGCGGGTCTCGCCCGTCGTGGTGTAGGCCGTCAGGCGCTGCCAGCTATGCTCGGGGTTGACGACGAAGAAGCCCCCCGTGAACGGGCTGCGGTACAGGTCGCCCCACACCGCGGTCACACCGGCGTTCTTGTCGTCGTCCAGCATGCAGTCGAGGTCGTTCAGCGTGGTGTAGAGCGTCGCGCTGTCGCGGTAGATTTCCGGGTCGCCGGAGTGCGGCAACTGGCCGACGCCGATGACGGGGATGCGGCGGCCGAACTTCACGTTCGACAGGTGGCGCGCCATGTCCATGACCATGCCGCTGCCGGTGCCGCCGGCCAGGCTGAAGCAAACCGTCACCAGGGACGGCAGCGTCGCCTTTTCGACGTGGGCGACGAAGGCGCGCAGCGCCACGTCCATCGGGCGCTCGCCGGCATAGTACGCATTGGCATAGATCGCCTTGGCGACGGCGCGCGGGAAGTGCGAGCCAGGCTCGGGCATGTCGTACTTCTTCGGGACGTAGGACTCGAAGTTTGGGTTCCAGTAATACCGGGGATACTCGATCTTCAGAAACTCACGCGTGCGGTTCATGCCCTCGAAGAATTCGGCCTTCGACGGCACCGGCAGCGGAATGGCCTGGAACTGGAAACGGTCTGAGGGAATGCCGCGTGACTCCAGGCGCTTCACGAAGGCCGCCGCGTAATCCTGCGCCAGGCTCATGTCCTGGTCGCCGATGTCCAGCACGAGCGCGGCAAAGGTGGCGCGGGGGTCGTCCAGGTGGTCCTCGATCTCGCCGGTGCGCAGCAGCGCCTCGACGTAGTTGGCGCCGGTGCGGCCGACGCCGATGACGTGCATGCAGTGCGGCGCCTGCGTGCCGGTGGAGCTGTGATAAAGCGAGGCGTTCATGTTTGCATCCTTATGCTAACAGCAGTTTTCGCGTTCAGCCAAGCAGCACGCAATCAACACCGCACCGAGAAGGTCCCCGTGCTTTCGATATAGCCCAGGTCCCGCATGATATGTGCGACCGAGGTGGCGCGGTGATTAGAGACGTAAAGCATGTAGTCCTCGACGAACAAGCCAGGGTCCGTCGATATCAACCCCTCCTCGATAAGCTGAACTGCTTTCTCGAAGTGGGCACGCTCCAGTGTGGATGTCCATACCGGATTTTCAATGTGTATCGCAGACTCATCGGCAGATGAAACCTGCAGGTATTTTCCGCCCGTGAGGGTCGGGACCTTGAAACCCCCACCATATTTTTGAACGACTGTGGACCAGTCCAATGGCATCGCGATCCTCCGTTACCCCCTTTCTAAAGGGAGGGTTGCAGGGCGCATGACTCTATGCGGCCCGTGCGGCGAGCGAAGGGGGCGCCTCCCCTCCGCGTAATTCGTCCAATGGAACGGCAATCCAGCACGCGCTGCCGCCGATGCCGGCGCCGGCCATGCCGTCCAGCCGCGTCGAAGGCTCGCTGAGCAGCACGCCCTGCTCCAGCAGCATCGAGTGGTCCAGCCGCCGCTCATCGGGCGATTCGGCGTCATAGGCGTCCCGCGCTTCGTAGAAGAACCCGAACCGGGTCTTGTCCAGCGACGGCAGCATGAACTGCACCGACCCGGCCCGGCCGCCCTCCACAAGCTGCGCCGGCAGGTCCGGGTCGAACGCGGCGTTGACCGCCGCCGCAGCCGCCTCGGCGCCCGCGACCTCGGCCACCCGCACCTCCACGAACTCCGGCTTGTAGCCCGGCAGCAGGCCCATCGCCGCCGGGTCCGCGCCGACCGGGCCGGCAATGTCGGCATAGCCCAGCATGTGCACCCACCTCGCACCCCACGGCGTCCGCGCCGCCGAGTGCTGCGTGGACGGCGCCGCAATCCAGTTCAGCAGCCGCAGCGTCTCCAGCAGGCCGGCACCATCCTTCGACGTCAGCAGGGCCGCAACCTCCTGGTCGGCCCGGCGGTGCGTCTCGGCCAGGTCGTGCGTCGCCGCCCACACATGCTGCGTCGGCACCAGGATGAACCCGGCGGTGAACGGGTTGCGGAACAACTCGCCGCACGAGGCGACGACGCCCCCGCTTTTGGCCTCGTCGTTCAGGCAATCCAGCTCGTTCATCACCGCGAACACCGCGCCGCCCTGCGCCGCGGCCGGGTCCCCGGCGCAGGGGGCAATGCCGATGCCCGCCACCAGCACGCGACGGCCGAAGATCTTGGTTGACAGGTGCCGCGCGAGGTCCACCACGATGCCGCTGCCCGTGCTGTCGCCAAGGCCGAACACCACCGGCACCACCGCCTGCGTCCGGCCCTGCGCGGCCTCGACCGTTGCGGCAAACCCGCGCAAGGTGCGCTCCAACTCCCGGGTGCCGGCATAGTAGGCCGCGCCATACACCGCCTTCGCCACGGCGCGGCTGCCCCGGCCTGGGGCAAGTTCCGCAGCCGACAGCCAGGGTTCATAGCTGGCGCCCCAAAGATGGAACGGGTACTCCAGCCGCAGGAAGTCCGGATACCCCTTCAGAGCCACGCCCAAGCCCTCCCCTGGCGGGTCGAGCGCGACCAGCGTCACCTCGGCCCGCCCGGCCGGCAGGCTGTCCGCCAGGGCTTGCAGCGCGGGCAGGTCCTGGTTGCCGATGTCAACCGCCAGGGCATGAAACGTGGCGCCGGTCTCCGGCAGGCCGCGCAGAAGCTCGGCGATCACGGCGATCCCAGCCGGACCGATGCCGACGACATGGGTGGACACTGGCAGGCTCTCGCCAGCCGGCACGCGGTGCACGCCACGTTTCAGCGCCTCCAGCTTCCGGCGCTTTAGCTTCTCCTCCATCGTGGCGCTCATCTGCCGGGGTGCCCTCCATGGCTGGCGCAGGGATCGCGGGGGTGCGCGGACGGGATGCGCCGGCTCCGATGGCTGACGGACCCCAAGGGGCCGGCCACCGCTGATCTGCGGAAAAATTTAGGTGCGCAGTGACATCGCCTTGGGCCAGGCAGCGGCGGGACCAACGCCGTTGGTGGTCCTGCAATCAACTCAAGGTTGCCGACTTTACGACACCAAGAATGTACGGTTCTTAACGCCTGTCAAGCGGGATTTCATGCCTGTCATGCACGATCGCCTATGGACGGCGCGGTTCGGATCAGGAGTACCCCGGATGATTTCTCAAAACGAGGGTTGATGCCGCGGCGCAGGGGTGTCTAGGATCGCGCCATGGCAGGTGCGGCCGCCCGCGCCGCCATCCTGCCGGGCCATCAATGCCGCTGCCCCTGCAGTGAACCCCGTCCAGCCTGCCCCTTCCGGGAGCAGCCGGGCCTCTTCGCACCGCTAGTCCTCACGCTGGAAGGCACATCCATGTCGATCTCCCGCCGCACCCTAGTGCAAGCTGGTGCGCTCAGCCTTGCCGCCCCGGCCTTCTTCCATCGCCCCGCCGCCGCAGCCGATGCGATCCGCGTGGGCGTGCTGTTCTCGCAGTCGGGCGGGCTGTCGATCATCGAGAAGTCGCTGTCCGACGCGACGCTGATGGCGATCAGCGAGATCAACGCGTCCGGCGGCGTGCTGGGACGGCAGGTGCAGCCGATCGTCGAGGACGGCGCCTCGGACCCCAAGACGTTCAACGAGAAGGCGTCCAAGCTGGTCATCCAGGACAAGGTGCCGTCGGTGTTCGCCTGCTACACCTCGGCCAGCCGCAAGGCGGTGCTGCCGGTGTTCGAGCGCCGCCAGAGCCTGCTGCTGTATCCGACGTATTACGAGGGCTTCGAATGCTCGAAGAACATCGGCTACACGGGGGCGGTGCCCAACCAGCAGCTTTCCAACTTCATCCCCTGGATCATCAAGACGCTGGGCAAAAAGAAGTTCTTCATCGTCGGCTCCAACTACATCTACCCGCGTGAGATGGCGAAGGTCAGCAAAATCCTGATCGAGCAGAACGGCGGCACCTGGATCGCCGATGAGTACCTGGAATTGGGCGATTCCGAGTGGGGGTCCATGGTCAACAAGATCAAGGGATCCGGCGCCGACGTGGTGCTGTCCAATGTGGTCGGCGACTCCGTCGTCGCGTTCTACCGCGAGTTCAAGAACCAGGGCTTGACGCACGACAAGCTGCCGATCTGCGCCACCGTCACCTCGGAGATCGAGATCGCCGCGATGGGACCGGAATACGCCGCCGGCAGCTACACGTCATTCCCATACTTCATGGCCATCGATACCGACGTGAACAAGCAGTTCGTCGAGCGTTACCGCAAGTTCGTCAAGGACCCAAAGGCGGTGACCCACCACGCGTTGGAGAGCAGCTACTTCCAGGTCTACCTATGGAAGCAGGCGGTGGAGCAGGCCAAGGAGGTGTCGGCCATCCCGATCCGCAACGCGCTGGCCGGGCAGACTTACGCCGCACCGGGCGGCCAGGTGAAGATCGAGCCGGAGAACCTGCACACCTGGCTGACCCCGCGCATCGCGCAGTGGGGGTCGGACGGCCAAGGCAAGATCATCGACGCCTACCCGGCGCCGATCATGCCGCTGCCCTACGTCGCGTATGGCGAGACGCCGCAGAACCTGTTCTGCACCGGCAAGGGCCTGGACACCACCAAGCTGAAGCACAGCGGCTAGCGTGGCCCACGCCGCATGATCGAGGTCGTGTTCATCGGCCTCAGCCTGGCTTCGGTGCTGCTGCTGGTGGCGCTGGGGCTGGCGATCACCTACGGCGCGATGGGCGTCATCAACATGGCGCATGGCGAGATGGTCATGCTCGGCGCCTACGCGACGGTGTTCACCGGGCTGTACCTGCACCTGAATATCCTGGCCGCCATCCCGGTTGCGTTCGCCGTGACGGCGCTGGTGGGCTATGCGATCGAGCGCGTGGTGGTGCAGCGGCTGTACGGCCGCCTGCTGGACACGCTGCTGGCCACCTGGGGCGTCGCCATCCTGATCCAGCAGGCGGTGCGGCTGGAGTTCGGGCTGTCGTTCTTCGGCGTGCACATCGCCGGGCTGGGGCCGGGGCTGCAGAACGTGACCGTGCCGGAGTGGCTGACCGGCGCGGTGCCGGTGTTCGGCGCGGGGATCAACGCCTACCGCCTGTTCATCATCGGCGTCACGGTGGTGCTGTCCCTGGTCACCTGGCTGCTGATGTACCGCACCAGCGCCGGCATCCAGGTGCGCGCCATCATGCGCAACCCGGCCATGGCCGCGGCCTGCGGCATCGACACGCAGCGGGTGAACGCGCTGACCTTCGCCTACGGATCGGGGCTGGCGGGCGTCGCCGGGGTGATGATGTCGGGCTTCAAGACGGTGTTCCCCGACATGGGCACGCCGATGGTGGTCGATGGCTTCCTGGTCGTGGTGGTGGGGGGCGTCGGCAGCCTGTTCGGCTCGATGCTGTCGGCGACGCTGCTGGGTCAGATCAACGGCGTTACGGCCTACGTCACCAACGACGTGCTGGCGCGGGCGGTGGTGTTCGGCTTCGTCATCCTGGTGCTGATCGCCCGGCCGCAAGGGCTGTTCACCATGAAGGGCCGCCGAGCATGACGCCGCGCCACTTCTCCCTCTCCCCCCGGGAGAGGGCCGGGGTGAGGGGGTCTTGCCCGCCCGCCCGCCCGGGAACGGCACGCGCTATCGGGCTGCCTCACTCAAGGGGATCGCGCCGCAAGGCCCCCTCACCCCAGCCCTCTCCCGAAGGGGGAGAGGGCGCCAGCGTGGCGCTCCCGGCGGCCCCAGGCACGACGAAGGCAGGCGCATGAAGGCGCGGATCGACCTGCTGGCCTACGCCGCGTTCATCCTGCTCATCATGGCCGCCCCCGCGGCCCTGGACGAGTTCTGGCTGAACCGCATCTCGAAGTTCCTGGTGTTCGGCATGCTCGGCGTCGCGGTGTCCCTGAGCTGGGGCTACGCCGGCATCCTGAACCTCGGCCAGGGCCTGTTCTTCGGCCTCGGCGCCTACATGACCGCGATGTCGCTGAAGCTGGCCGCGCCCACCAGCCTGCAGCAGGGATCGGGCACGCCGGTGCCGGACTTCATGCTGTGGAACGCCGAACCCGGCGCCCCCACCGACCTATGCTGCATCAACCGCGCCTCGTTCCTGTGGCTGCCGTTCCAGGACCAGTGGTTCGGCGCCGCCATGTCGCTGGTCGTGCCGGCGCTGGTCGCGGTGGCCATCGGCTGGGTGATGTTCCGCAAGCGCGTGTCCGGCGTGTTCGTCTCCATCATCATGCTCGCCCTGATGCTGCTGGTGCGCCTGGTGGTGGTGGACGCGCAGCCGGTGACCAACGGGTTCAACGGGCTGACCGACCTCGGCAACCTGATGCTCGCCGGCATCGAGTTCGACCCCTACAGCGTCGGCACCTACTACGCCGTGGCCGGAGCGCTGGCGGCGGTGCTGGTGCTGGCGCGGCTGCTGGTGGCGACGCGGGCCGGGCTTATCCTGCAGGCGATCCGCGACGACCAGAACCGGGTGCGCTACCTCGGTTTCGACGTGCCGGCCTATCAGGTGTTCTTCTTCACCGTGTCGGCGGCGATCTCCGGCTTGGCGGGGATGCTGTATGTGGTGGTGGCGCAGTTCGCCTCCCCCACGTTCATGGACCTGTCGTTCTCGATCACCATGGTGGTGTGGGCGGCGGTCGGCGGCCGGGCCTCCCTGCTGGGCGCGTGCATCGGCGCCATCCTCATCAACGTCATCGAGGCCAAGGTCAGCGAGACCGAAGGGCTGGTGCAGGCCTGGCGCGCGGTGATCGGCCTCGTGTTCGTGCTGGCGGTGCTGTACTTGCCGCGCGGCCTCGCCGGGTTCGCCAGCGACTGCACCGACCGCGTCCTGGCCCGGGTCGGCCGCGCGCCCCGGCCGCCGCGGGCCGGCGCCCTCCCCGCCGCCGTCTCGCGCAAGTCGGCATGATCGCCGCGCTGACCCTCGACGGGCTGGGCGTCAGCTTCGCCGGCTTCAAGGCGGTCAACGGCGTGTCGCTGATGATCGAGGAGGGCGAGCTGCGTGTGCTGCTCGGCGCCAACGGGGCTGGCAAGACCACGCTGATGGACCTGATCTCCGGCAAGACCCGCAGCACCGAGGGGACTATCCACCTGTATAACACCGACATCACCAACTGGCAGGAGCCGCGCATCGCCCGCGCCGGGCTGGGGCGCAAGTTCCAAATCCCCAGCGTGTTCCGCGAGTTGACGGTGCGCCGCAACCTGGAAGTGGCGAGCTGCCACAACCCCGGCGTGTTCGCCAACCTCGGCTTCGGCCTGCGCCGCCCCGCCCGGGCGCGGCTTGACGAGGTGCTGGAGATGACCGGCCTCGCCGACCAGGCCGACCGCGTCGCCGGCTTCCTCAGCCATGGCGAGACGCAGTGGCTGGAGCTGGGCCTGCTGGTGGTGCAGAACCCCAAGGTGCTGCTGCTCGACGAGCCGACCGCCGGCATGACCGCCGCCGAGACCCGGCGCACGGCGGAGATCATCAAGGGCCTGCGCGGCAGCCACACCATCGTCGTCGTCGAGCACGACATGGCCTTCGTGCGCGAGATCGCCGAGCGGATCACCGTCCTCCACCTGGGCCAGGTGCTCGCCGAGGGCGACATCGGCGAGATCGAACGCAATCCCAAGGTGCGCGACGCCTACCTCGGCACCCGGGGCCTGATGCCAGCCGCCGAAAGTTCTGCCTGGTGATGGGCGCGCGGTCATTGCGATCTGCGCTTGCGGTTCGGCGATCCAGGGGCCGTATGCCTGCTCGTCGCGGCCCCTGGATTGCCGCGCCGAAGCCGGCTCGCAATGACGGCTGCCAATGGCGCGACAATCCTGCCTGCTCCCTCTCCCCCCGGGAGAGGGCCGGGGTGAGGGAGGCGGCAAGGGCCTGGCTTGCCCATGACAGGACGAAATCCGCTCCCAACCAGGCCGGGCTTGGCGCTTGTGGCTTCCCTCACCCCGGCCCTCTCCCGAAGGGAGAGGGAGCAGTGGTCGGCTTGCGGACCGGCGCATGAGGGTCAGCTTCGATGCCGTGGACGCCTTCTACGCCCGCAGCCAGATCCTGCACGGCGTGACTTTGGCGCTGCCTGAGGGCAAGCTCACCGCCATCCTCGGCCGCAACGGCGTTGGCAAGACCACCCTGCTGAAGACGCTCATGGGCATGCTGGACCGCATGACCGGCTCGATCCGCCTGGGCGCGCGCGAGATCGGCCAGGAGCCGACGTACCGCCGGGCACGCGCCGGCATCGCCTACGTGCCGCAGGGCCGCCAGATCATCCCGGACTTCACCATCCGCGAGAACATCCTGATGGGCGCCTTCGCCCGGCGGGACAACAAGCGCGCCATCCCCGACCTGGCGGCGGAGCTGTTCCCCTACCTCATGGACAACCTCGACCGCCCCGGCGGCGTGCTGTCCGGCGGTCAGCAGCAGCAGCTCGCCATCGCCCGCGCCCTGGCCGCGGACCCCAAGGTGCTGTTGCTCGACGAACCCAGCGAGGGCATCCAGCCCAACGTCGTCGAGGACATCGAGCGGATCATCATGCGGCTCAACCAGGAGGCCGGCATGACGGTGCTGCTGGTGGAGCAGAACGTCGCCTTCGTCCGCCGCGCCGGCCATCGGTTCGCGATGATGGAGAAGGGCCGGGTGGTGGCGGGCGGCGCAATCGACGAGCTTACCGACGACCTCGTGCACAGGCACATGGCCGTGTGAGCCGCAACCGGCGTCCCGGTTGGGGGCGCCACAAGGAGGGCTGGATCATGTTGCACGGAGACATTTCAAGCAGCAAGGACACGGTCGGCGTCGCCGTCGTGAACTACAAGATGCCGCGCCTGCACACCAAGGCGGAGGTTTTGGACAACGCCCGCAAGATCGGCGAGATGATCGTCGGCATGAAGTCGGGCCTGCCGGGCATGGACCTGGTGGTGTTCCCGGAATACTCGACGCACGGCATCATGTACGACAGCAAGGAGATGTACGAGACCGCATCCTCCTGCCCCGGCGACGAGACGGAAATCTTCGCCGAGGCCTGCCGCAAGGCCAAGGTGTGGGGCGTGTTCTCGCTCACCGGCGAGCGGCACGAGGAGCATCCGAAGAAGGCGCCCTACAACACCTTGATCCTGATGAACGACAAGGGCGAGATCGTGCAGAAGTACCGCAAGATCATGCCCTGGGTGCCGATCGAGGGCTGGTACCCCGGCAACTGCACCTTCGTGTCCGAGGGTCCCAAGGGCCTCAAGGTCAGCCTGATCATCTGCGACGACGGCAACTACCCGGAGATCTGGCGCGACTGCGCCATGCGCGGGGCCGAGCTGATCGTGCGCTGCCAGGGCTACATGTATCCCGCCAAGGAGCAGCAGATCGTCATGGCCAAGGCGATGGCGTGGGCGAACAACGTCTATGTCGCGGTGGCGAACGCCTCGGGGTTCGACGGGGTGTATTCTTACTTCGGCCACTCCTCCATCGTGGGCTTCGACGGGCGCACGCTCGGGGAGTGCGGCACGGAGGAGTACGGCATCCAGTATGCGGCGCTGTCCACGTCGCTGATCCGCGACGCGCGGGCCAACATGCAGTCGGAGAACCACCTGTTCAAGCTGCTGCACCGTGGCTACACGGGCATGATCAACTCCGGCGACGGCGACAAGGGCGCGGCCGAATGCCCGTTCGACTTCTACAAGAAGTGGGTCGCCGACCCCGACGCGACGCGCGAGATGGTGGAAGCCATCACCCGCACCAGCGTCGGCACCGAGGAGTGCCCCATCGAGGGCATCCCCGCCACCGCGACGCACCGGTAGCCCGCATCGCCGCCCTGCCCGTTCCACCGCAGGCAGGGCGGTTTGCGTGGTTCAGCGCCGGGGAGCGTACGGCGGCGTCGGGATCACCATAAGCCAGGTGACGCAGCTTCCCCGCGCACTGGCCCCCACCGGCCGCAAGACAAGGCAGCGGGTTGGCCAGGCATGCGGCTGCGGCGCTGACGGCGCTGGCAAACCGCTTGCATGATCCCCGCAGCAACCACCCCCAGTGACCCCCAATGCTCCGCCGCACGCTGCTCGCCGCCACCCTCGCCGCCCCGGCCATCGTCCCGCATGCCGTACTCGGCCAGGCGCTGCGCAAGGTGAAGCTGGGGTCGGCGTTCACCACCACCACCAACGCCATGTTCCTGATGCCCGACCTGCTGCGCCCCCAGGGCATCGACGCCGAGATCGTGACCTTCCCCAGCCTGGTGCAGCGGATGCAGGCGGTGGCGTCCGGGGGCGTCGATGTCGGCAATGGCGGGCTGTCGGCCACCATGCAGGTCGCCACCAAGGGTTTCCCCATGGCGGTGCTGGCCAATGGCTGCGACGGCGGCTGGATGCTGCTGGCCAAGCCGGGGATCACCGAGTTCGAGCAGCTCCGCGGCAAGAAGGTCGCCGTGCAGAACGGCTCCATCGGGCTGGTCAGCCTGACCTGGAAGCTGCAGCACGAGGGGCTGCTGGACCAGGTGGAGCTGCTGTTCCTCGACAACCAGGACCAGCCGGTGCCGCTGGCCCGCGGCGACGTGGACGCCATCTGCTGCTTCGAGCCTTATGCCGCATTCGCAGAGCTGAGCGGCTTCGGCCACCGCCTCTGGGTGCCGTACGACACGCCGATGGGCCGGACCAACCTGGGCTTCGTCGCCAGCACCGCCTTCGTCGGCAAGGAGCCGGACCTGACCCGCACCCTGGTGCACGCCCACGTCGCCGCCACCAACCGCCTGAAGGCCGACCCGGCCATCGCGGTGGACACCACGGTGAAGCAGTTCAACATGGCCCGCGACGTGGCGGAGGCCAGCGCGCGCAACCTGTTCTTCAGCGCCGACAGCGGCGAGGCGTTCCAGACCGGGCTGAGGTCGCTGGCCGCCATGATGGTGGCCGACAAGCTGCTGGACCAGGAGCCGGATTGGGCCACGTTCCTCGACACGCGGTTCCTATAGGGCATGACGCGGGCGCGGCTGGCGCTCGGGCTGGCGCCGCTGCTGGCGCTGCTGGGGGTGTGGCAGGTGGCGGTGATGGCGCGGTTCTATCCGCCGGTGCTGCTGCCCTCGCCCGCGAAGGTGGCCGGCGCCTTCGTGCAGTGGGGGCCGCTGATCGCCGCGAACGCGCTGGCCAGCGTGACGCGCGTGGCGGTCGGCGTCGGCGCGGCGTTCGTGGTGGCGGTGCCGCTGGGGCTGCTGATCGGGCGCTACCCGGTGCTGGACCGGCTGACCGACTGGTCGATCCAGGCGTTCCGCGCGGTGCCGCCCATTTCGCTGATCCCCTTGGCGATGCTGTTCTTCGGCATCGGCGACACCCCGGCCATCGTGCTGATCTTCCTCTCGGCGGTGTGGCCGCTGCTGCTCAACACCATCTTCGGCGTGCGCGGGATCGAGCGGACGCTGCTCAAGGTCGCCGCCTCCGCCCGCGCGGGCGAGGGCCTGGTGCTGCGCGACATCGTGCTGCCGGCGGCGCTGCCGGCGATCTTCACCGGGCTGCGGCTGGCGATCGGCGGCGGCTGGCTGACGGTGGTGACGGCGGAGATGATCGCGGTGAAGTCCGGCCTGGGCTACATGATCCTGAACGCGCAGATGACCTTCCGCACCGAGCTGATCTTTGCCGGCATCATCGTCATCGGCGCCATCGGCCTGCTGGCGGACCAGGGGGTGCGCCGCCTGCGCGCCCGCATCTGCCGCTGGCAGGACGGCCTGACGGCGAGCGGCGGATGACGGCGTTGCGAGGGTTGTCAGCATCGCCATCCGTCATCGTGGGCAGGAGAGCCGCACTGACTCCCTCTCCCCCTTCGGGAGAGGGCTGGGGCGAGGGGGTCTTTCAGCGCGATCCCCGGCCAGGGCAGGCCGCTCCCGGCAACGCTGGCGGTTCCCTGCGCCGCGCAGGCAAGCAAGCCCCCCTCACCCCGGCCCTCTCCCGAAGCGGGAGAGGGAGCAGACGCAACCTCTTGCATGACGACAGACCGCCGATCGCCGCCCTGATATGACCGGCTTCATCGAGTGCATCGGCATCGGCAAGACCTACGCCGGCAAGGCCGGCCCCGTGGAGGCGCTGCGCGGCATCGACCTCGCCTGCGCGCCCGGCGAGTTCGTCTGCCTGCTCGGCCTGTCCGGCTGCGGCAAGAGCACGCTCCTGCAACTGATCGCCGGGCTGGAAACGCCAAGCACCGGGACGGTCATCATCGCCGGGCGGGAGCTGGACGGCCCCTCCCCGGCCACCAGCATCGTGTTCCAGGACCACGGCCTGTTCCCCTGGATGACGGTACGCGGCAACGTGGAGTTCAACATGAAGGCCCGGCGCATCCCCGCCCCCGACCGCCGCACGCGCGGCGAGGAAATGCTCGCCCTGACGGGGCTGCAGGGCTTCGCCGCGCGCTACCCGCACGAGCTATCGGGCGGCATGCGGCAACGGGTCGGCATCGCCCGCGCCCTGACCACCCGCCCCCAGGCGCTGCTGATGGACGAGCCGTTCGGCGCGCTCGACGCCCAGACCCGCGGCCACCTGCAGGCGGAGCTGCTGCACATCTGGCAGCACCAGCGCACCACGGTGCTGTTTGTCACCCACAGCATCGACGAGGCGGTGTTCCTGGCCGACCGCATCCTGGTGTTCACGCCGCGGCCGGGCCGGCTGTCGGCGGTGGTGCCGGTCGATCTGCCGCGCCCGCGCGTGCCCGGCACCGCCGCCTTCACCCAGGTCGCGCTGGGGTTGCGCGCCGCGTTGGGGACGGAGGGCGGCAGCGAATGAGGCTGCTGCTGGCCAACCCCAACACCAGCCAGGCCGTGACGGACCGCATCGCCGCCGTGGCCCGCGCGAGCGCCTCCCCAGGAACCGAAATCCGCGCCGTGACGGCCGCAAGCGGCGTGCCCTACATCGCCACCCGGGCAGAAGCCGTGCTTGGGGCCGCCGCGGCGCTGGAACTGCTGGCCGGCCACGCCGGGGACGCCGACGCCGCCGTGATCGCCGCGTTCGGCGACCCCGGGCTGGGCGCGGCGCGGGAGCTGCTGCCGATACCCGTCACCGGCATGGCGGAGGCGTCGATGCTGACGGCGTGCATGCTGGGCCGGCGCTTCGCCATCGTGACGTTCGCCCCGGCGCTCGGCCCCTGGTACCAGGAGACGGTGGATGCGGTGGGCCTGGCGGGACGCTGCTCGGGCGTGCACTGCCTGGACGAGCCGTTCGCCGACGTGGCCGACGTGGCGCGGGAAAAAGCGGCGCGGCTGGTCGCCCTATGCACTGCAGCCGTCGCCGCCGGGGCGGAGGTGTGCATCCTGGGCGGCGCCCCGCTGGCCGGGCTGGCGGCGGAGGTGGCGGACGGGGTGGCGGTGCCCCTGGTGGACGGCGTCGCCGCAGCCGTGCGCCAGGCCGAGGTGCTGGCGGCGCTGCGCCCGCGCAAGGCCACCGCCGGCAGCTTCCGCCACCCGGCGCCGAAGCCGATGCTGGGCGTGTCGCCACCCCTGGTACGCCTGTTCGGCGGGCCGGCATGACCCGCCTGGGCGTGCTGACCCCGTCGTCCAACACGGTGCTGGAGCCGCTCTCCACCGCCATCGTCGCCGGGCTGCCCGGCGTGACGGTGCATTTCAGCCGGTTCCGCGTCACCGAGATCGCCCTGACCCCCGGCGCGCTGGCGCAGTTCAATGAGGCCGCGGTGCTGCAGGCGGCCGGGCTGCTCGCCGACGCTCGGGTGGACGTGATCGCCTGGAGCGGCACGTCGGCAAGCTGGCTCGGCTTTGTGGCCGACCAGGCGCTGTGCCGCCGCATCCATGACGCGACCGGCGTGCCCGCGACGACGAGCATCCTGGCGCTGAACCATGCCCTGGCCGGGGTACGCCGGCTGGGGCTGGTCACGCCGTACCGGGACGACGTGCAGGCCCGCATCGTCGCCAACTACGCCGCCCTGGGCATCCGGTGCGTGGCGGAGCGGCACCTGGGCCTGCAGGACAACTTTTCCTTCGCCGAAGTGGACGCGGCCCGGCTCGACCGCATGGTGCGCGACGTGGCGGCGGCCCGGCCCGACGCGGTCGCTGTCGTCTGCACCAACCTGCGCGCCGCGGCGCTGGTGGCGGGGTGGGAGGCGGAGCTGGGGATGCCGGTGTATGACAGTGTCGCAACGGCGGTATGGGGCGCGCTCGGCCTTGCCGGGGCGGACGCCGCTGCCGTCACGGGATGGGGCGGGCTGTTCCGCCTGCCCCCGCCGCAAGGAGAGGTTAGGGATGCCGCACGCGACCGCCGATGACGGAACAGGGCTATACTTCGAGGAAACCGGCAGCGGCACGCCGGTCATCTTCGTGCACGAGTTCGCCGGGGACATGCGGAGCTGGGAACCGCAGATGCGCCACTTCGGGCAGCGTTACCGGGCCATCGCCTACAACGCCCGCGGCTACCCGCCGTCCGACGTGCCGGAGCAGCCGTCGAGCTACGGCCAGGCGCGGGCGGCCGACGACATCCTGGCGGTGCTGGACCACCTCGGCATCGACCGCGCCCATGTGGTGGGGCTGTCGATGGGCGGGTTCGCCACGCTGCACTTCGGGTTCCGCCACCCAGGCCGGGCGCGGTCCCTGGTGGTCGGCGGCTGCGGCTACGGCGCGGAACCCGGGCAGCGCGAGCGCTTCCAGGCCGAGGCCGCCGCCATCGCCGCCGCGCTGCAGCGGGAGGGCATGCAGCAGTTTGCCGCCCGCTACGCCTACGGCCCGACGCGGGTGCAGTTCGAGACCAAGGACCCGCGCGGCTTCGCCGAGTTCGCGCAGGCGCTGGCGGAGCACTCGGCGCTGGGATCGGCCAACACGCAAACCGGCGTGCAGGGCGCGCGGCCCTCGCTTTACGACCTGGTGGCCGAGATGCAGGCCCTGCGGGTGCCGACCCTGGTGCTGACCGGCGACGAGGACTGGCCGTGCCTGCAGCCGGCGCTGCTGATGAAGCGGTCGATCCCCTCGGCGGCGCTGGCGGTGATGCCGAACTGCGGCCACACCATCAACCTGGAGGACCCGGACGAGTTCAACCGGCTGGTGGGGGCGTTCCTGGTGCAGGTGGAGTGCGGACGCTGGCCGGTGCGCGACCCGCGGACGCTGGTGGCGTCTATCACCGGGGTGACCTGATCGGCAAGGTTTGCAAGCCGGTCATGGCATACTGACCAGCCCGAGCGCATGATCCCTGCGGTGGGTTGCCAGGCGGCCCCTCCACACGGGAGAAGTGACAAGCTGCCGCATACCCCGACGCTGGCGGACGAGGACGGGCCTGCCGCATGGCGCACAGACCAAGGTCCAGGCGCTTTCTCCTGGGTCATGAGCGGTATCGCCGTTGATGCGGTGCTTTGGTGGGCGCTTGTCCAGTTTCCCTCGCCGGGATTCATCATCGGGCTGATGATCATGGCGGCATTGCTGTGCTGGAGCCACGCCATCCTGTTGCCGAAACTGGTGTGGCTGCGGCGTGCGCCCGGGTGGGATACTCTCGGCACGGTCACGGTTGGCGCGACCATTGCGGCTCTTGCCGTGGTCATAGGCTTTGCCGCGGGCCTCGCCGCAGGCATTGCAAACCTGTTGGTCCTTACCGCCCTGGTTTTCCTCGGCTCCCACTTGGTCAACGTCGATGCTTCAGTTACGCTGCTGGCGCAGCGACTTTCGGTAGACTCGCAAACCTTGACGCTGATCGTCGTCGCCACCCCAGGCCTCCTTGCAGGCGGTGCTGTTGCAAGTGGGATAGCAGCGGCGCTTGCGCTGAATCTTCCGGCCAGCCTAATCGTCGTTTCCCCGAAAGCAGCGCTGCTCGGCGGCGCCGCAGGGCCTGTAATTCTGATGGCCAGCCTTTATGATCGAGAAACCAATCTCGGCGGGCTTTTGGCGATGGTCGGCGCCGGGGTCGTCGCAAGCCTGGCCACAGCGCCCCGCTGGCGGTCGCCGTGGCCCCCCGCCAGCACGCGCTGGGCCTTGACGGCAGGCGCGCTCGCGCTGGTAGCTGTGCAGGGCTTGACGATCCGGGTCCGGCACGACGTGTCAAGCCGCCCCTTGCAGGCAGCCCGGGAGCTGCGCTGCCCGGCGCAGATGACGCCGGACTGCCTGGCGGACGCGGCTCGCGTACT
Source organism: uncultured Acetobacteraceae bacterium (assembly GCA_964242415.1). Lineage (GTDB taxonomy): Bacteria > Pseudomonadota > Alphaproteobacteria > Acetobacterales > Acetobacteraceae > DASWOJ01. Next base: position 25,102 of record CAXTAT010000009.1, on the reverse strand, counting down.
TGGCGCTGCAAGGCCGCGACCCTGGCTTATGTTCGGCACCCAAGAACCACTGCGCGCACGGTTCACGGTCGAACAGGCAGAAATCGAAGCCGCCGTTGCCCCGGTGGCGCTGGCTGCAAGGGAGCGGCCCGCCCTCGCCGCCGACCTTGCGCCGCTTGAGCGGTTGTCCAGCGCCGCCGCCATCAGCAAAGGCTTAACCGCCCTCGCCGACAACCTGTCGGGCCTAGCAGGGTCATCATCATTCGGTTCGCTGCAAGTGAGGCATCTGCTGCATGGCAGGATGGATGGCATCCCAACCCTGCACGCAGTGGCCGAACGCTGGCGGTCCCTGCTGCCCAGCCTGCCGCCGTTTGAGCGAAGGATGGCAGACGTCCGCCTGGCCCGGCTGTTGGCCGACCTAGGGGAACGAGACGCTGCGGCGCAGGTTCTGGCCCCGCTGCGGAGCGACGCCAACGTTTCTGCGCTTGATTGGTTTGCGGCCGGCGACGGCGCGCAGGCATTGCTGTCTGGCGCCCGGAGGGGACAGGGCGAGCTGGCCGACGTCGCCAACGCGGCAGTCGGGCTGCTGCGGCGGCAGGGCGGCCCTGGCGCTGGCTTCCCGGGTGCAGACTTCTGGACCCAGTTCCGGGACACGTTCCCGGCACGGCTGGCCGCCATGACACCCGGCCAGTACAACGAGGGTAGGTGGCCCGATATCCGTGCCCTCATCAGCACCCTCTGGCGCCTTGGCGACACTGCCCATGCGCGGGAATTCGCAGATGCGGTGGCGGATCAGGCGCGCCAACTCGGTACGGAAGCCGGGTATGCGCTCGCAGCCGCGATCTACATGGACATCGGCGAGGCAGGTCCGGCGGCAGCCAGCCTGGCGGCTGGCGTCGCCGCGCTGCCGCCCGACGCCCTGACTTGCCCGAAAGCAACGCCGCCCGGCCTGGACTGGCGGGCCTGCGCGCTCAAGGACCCTGCCAGGCAGTTTGAGCGGCTCCCGCTTGTGGTGCAGTCCTACCGTCTTGGCGGCCAACCTCCCGAACCCAGCCTCATGCTCGATGGCAAGCACTTCTTGCCGGCGCTGATCAGGGAGCGCCTTACGGCAGGCTTGCCGACGGGCTGGTTGGACAGCAGGTTGGACCGCACGCCGGCAATCGACAGCATGCTGCTTCGGGCTGCGTTCGATTGCTGGGCTGATGAGGACTTGCGGGAGACACGGCTGCTGCTGGCGCTCCTCGCAAAGCGGTTGCCGTCCTCTGGCATTCCCCCGCAGTCTGCCTTCGTGGCGGAGCCCGCATTCGTGCTCGCGGCTGCACTGGGTGACGATGGGCTGCAACTGGCATTTGCGCGCAGCTTCCTGACGGACGTGCATATCAACGCCGCCCGGGACTATGCCGCTGACGTAGCGGAGGCCGCTGCATTCTGGCGCGGGAACTTGTCTGATGACCTGATGGCGCGGGCGATGCAGTAGGCTGGGCGCTGGGTTCGGAGCCAGGCCCACTCATCCTCAATAAACCCCAAACATCGCAGCAATCCGCTCCTTGTCCCCCGTCACGCCCAGCGCCAACGCCAGCAGCAGCCGGGCCTTCTGCGGCGCCAGGTTATCCGCCGAGATGAACCCATGCTCCCGCGCCCGCGCCCCGCACACCACCCGCCCGCTCCCGGCCCGAGTCGATTGCGCGACGACCACCCCCGCCCGTACCGCCTCCGCCAGCGCCTCCGTGTCTCCAGGCGTCGGAAACCCCGGCGCGAACCCCGCCGAAACGATCCCCCGCGCCCCCGCCGCCACGAACGCCCGCACCGCCACCCCGTCCGACCCGGCATACGTCAGGCTGATGTCCACCCGCGGCAGACCCTCCCATCCGCGGATGTCGAACTCCGTATCCGGCGCCCGCCGCCGCAGCGGCGCGCGGTAGAACGCAACCCGGTCCGCATCCGCATGACCCAGCAGGCCGAAATCCGGGCTGCGGAAGGTCTGCAGCCGGAAGGTGCTGGTCTTCGTCACCTCGCGCGCCGCCTGGATTTCGTCGTTCATCACCACCAGCACGCCCATGCCGCGCGCCGCCGGGCTGGCGGCGGTGCGAACGGCCCCGACCAGGTTCATGCCCGCATCCGAGCCAAGCGCGCTCGGCGGCCGCTGCGACCCCACGAGCACCACGGGCACCGCCACCTTCACCACCAGGTTCAGCATGTACGCCGTCTCCTCCAGGGAGGCCGTGCCGTGCCCGATGACGATGCCCGCCAGGTCCGGATGGTCGGCCACCGCCTGGTCGCAGGCCAGCACCAGCGCCCGCCAGTCGGCAAATCCGATGCCGGGGCTGATGATGTTGCGATACCGCACCGGCACCACGTCGGCCACCAGCGCCAGCTCGGGAAACCGCGCCACGATCTCGTCCGCATGCAGCCGGACGCCGGTCGCCCCGTAATCCTGCACGTCCAGCGGCCCGGCCCCGACCGACGAAATCGTCCCCCCGGTGCCGATGAACGCGACTTTGGGTCTCATGCCAAACACTCTCTACCCTGATTATGCCGGTTCCGTCGCCAATCGGGAACCGTCATTGCGAGCCGGCTTCGGCGCGGCAATCCAGCGGCGCACGGGCCGCAGTTTCCGTCCTGCGATCCCTGGATTGCCGCGTCGCAACCGCCTCTCGCAATAACAGACGGGGCAATGACAGGTGGGGCAACGACGAGGGCCAGGCCGCCGGACCGATCAGCGCGAAGGGCGTCCGGTCTCATGCCATCACCAACTCGCCCACGCGGATGCAGCGGGCCGTCCGGCCCGGCGCCACCGCCCGCTCCGCCGGCACCGCGGCCGTGCACGCCCCCACCGCCCGGGGGCAGCGCGGCGCAAAGGCGCAGCCCGGCGGCGGCCGGCGCATGTCGGGCGGCGCGCCGGGGATGGCGGCGATCTCCGCCCCGGCCTCCCGCACCGTGGAGGCCAGCAGGCCCTGCGTATAGGGGTGCGCGGGATGGCGCAGCACATCGCGCACCGGACCCTGCTCGACCACCTGGCCCGCATACATCACCGCCACCCGGTCCGCGACCTCGGCAGCGACGCCCAAGTCGTGCGTCACGATCACCATGCCCATGCCCAGCTCGCGCTGCAGGGTGCGCAGCAGCACCAGGATCTGGATCTGCACGGTGGCGTCCAGCGCCGTCGTCGGCTCGTCGGCCAGCAGCAGCCGGGGGCGGCTGGCCAGCGCCATGGCGATCACCACGCGCTGCCGCAGCCCGCCGGACAGCTCGTGCGGATAGGCGTCCAGCCGCCGGGCAGCATCGGGCACGCGGACCAGCTCCAGCACCTCCAGCGCCCGCGCCCGGGCCGCGGCCTGGGTGCCGACCCCGGAGGAACCCGGATGTTGCCGAACGGCCTCGATGATCTGCTGGCCCACGGTGTAAACGGGGTCGAGCGCGGTCATCGGCTCCTGAAACACCATCGCCGCCGCGCCGCCGCGCAGGCTCCGCAGCGCCTTGCCGGACAGCCGCATCACATCCTGCCCGCCGACCCGCACCCCGCCCTCGATGCGCGCCTGCGGCGGCAGCAGGCGCAGCAGGGCGCGCAGCGACACGCTCTTGCCCGAGCCGCTCTCACCCAGCAGGCACAGCACCTCGCCGGGCATGACGCTCAGGCTCACGCCGCGCACCGCCTCCACCGCACCCGCCCCAGCGCCAAAGCGCACCCGCAGGCCATCCAGCTCGGCCAACGGCGTCACGCTGATGACGGAACTCAAAAGCAGCACCCCGCTCCACCACAAGCCCCCGTCATTGCGAGCCGCCCTCGCGGCGCGGCAATCCAGGGACCGACAGGACCGTGCTGTCCGCCCAGGACCACCGCGCCGCAATAACGGACGGGGCAACAACGGGCACATGGAACGCAACCACCCGCATCACGCCGCCAGCCCGGCCGCGGAATGGCCCGACCCCGGATGCGCCATATGGCACGCCGCCTGGTGCCCGGCCCAGCTTGCCGGCGCCGGCGCCCGCTCGGCGCACACCGCCTCCGCATGCGGGCAGCGCGTGCGGAAGCGGCAGCCGCTGGGTGGGTTGGCCGGGGACGGCGGGTCGCCGCCGATTGGCGCCTGCTCCACCCGGCGGTCCGGGTCCAGGCTCAGCCGCGACGCGAGCAGCGCCCGGGTATAGGGATGCAGCGGGCGGTTGAACACGCTCTCCGCCGGGCCGCTCTCGGCGACGCAGCCGAGGTACATCACCAGCACCCGGTCGCTCACATGCCGCACCACCGCCAGGTCGTGCGAGATGAAGATGTAGGTCAGCCCCAGTTGCCGCTTCAGCCCCGCCAGCAGGTTCAGCACTTGCGCCTCGACCGACTTGTCCAGCGCGCTGACCGCCTCGTCCAGGATCACCAGGCGCGGCTGCAGCGCCAGGGCGCGGGCGATGTTGACCCGCTGCTTCTGCCCACCCGACAATTCATGGGGATACCGGGGACCGAACAGCTCCGGCGCCAGCCCGACCCGGCGCAGCACGTCGTCCGCCTCCGACGCCGCCTGCCGCCGGCTGCGCCCCAGCACGCGCGGCCCGAACGCCACGCTGTCCCGCACCGGCATCCGCGGGTTGAGCGAACTGGCGCTGTCCTGGAACACCATCTGCGCCTGCCGCCGCAGGTCCTGCAGCGCGATGCCGCCGGGGGCGCCGACGGCCTCGCCATCGAACACCAGCGCCCCGGCGTCGGGGCGGACCAGGTGCAGCAGCAGCCGGGCCAGGGTGCTCTTGCCGCAGCCGCTCTCGCCGACCACGCCAAGCGTCTCGCCCTTCGCCACCTCAAACGACACGCCGTCCACCGCCCGGACCGCGCCGCCGCCGGGCAGGGCGAAATGCTTGCGCAAGCCCTCTGCGATCAGCATCGGCTGCGCGGGTCCGCCGCGGTCCCGCCCGGGCTGCATGGCAGCGGGACTCATTTCAGCCGCACGTCCATCGCCGAGCGCAGCCCGTCGCTGACCAGGTTGAAGCACATGCTGGTGACGAAGATCGCCGCTCCCGGCACCGCGCACACCCACGGCTGCACATAGATCGCCTGGCGCAGCGTGGACAGCATCAGCCCCCAATCCGGAATGGGCGGGCGCACCCCCAGCCCCAGGAACGACAGCCCCGACGCCAGCAGGATGCTGACGCTGACCAAGCTCGACGCATACACCAGCACCGGCGCCAGCACGTTGCCCAGCAGGTGGTGGCGCACGATCATCGCGTGCCCGGCCCCGGTCGCCCGCGCCGCCTCCACGAAGTCGAGGTTGCGGACCTGGGTCGTCGCCGTCTCCGCCACCCGGCACACGGCGGGGATGAACACCAGCGCCAGCGCGATCATGCCGTTCAGCATCCCGCCGCCCATCGCGCCCGAGATCGCCACCGCCAGCAGCACCGACGGGAACGCATAGAACACGTCCATCGTCCGCATCACCAGGGTGCCCACCCAGCCGCCGGCATACCCCGCCAGCACGCCCAGCGCGCCGCCGACCAGCCCGGCAAATACCACCGGCAGGATGCCCATCAGCAGCGACGTGCGCCCGCCATACAGGATGCGCGCCAGGATATCCCGCCCCAGCTCGTCCGTGCCCAGCAGGTGCCCGCGGAAGCCGAACGGCTTCAGCCGCAGGATGATGCCCTCCTTGTACGGATCGAACGGCGACACCAGCGGCGCGAACACCGCCGCCAGCACGATGGCCAGCATCAGCGCGCTGAACGCCAAGGTCACCGGGTCCCGCCGCAGCCGCCGCCCGACCATGCCCCAATAGCCCGGCGTCGCCTCCGCCGGCAGCGCGTCCGCCCCTGGCGCAACCAGCGCCTGGGCGTCGAAAACCCTCGCCTGCTCCCCGCTCATTTCCAGCACGGCGCCTCAAGCACGGCGCACCCGCGGGTCGATGGCCACCTGCATCAGATCGACCAGCAGGTTGGTCGCCACGAAGATCAGCGACAGGCACAGGATCGCCCCCTGCAGCACCGGCACGTCGCGGTTGACGATGGCACGGCCGAGCAGGGTGCCGCTGCCGGGCCAGGCGAACACCGGCTCGACCAGGATGGACCCGCCCATCAAATAGCCGAACTGCAGCCCCATCACCGCCAGCATCCCCGGCGCGGCGTTCTTCAGCACGTGGCGCACGACGGCCCACTCGCCGAGACCCTTCGCCCGCAGGGTGGTGACGAAGTCCTGCCCGCGCACCTCCAAGACCGCCGCGCGCGTGGTGCGGGCGATGATCCCCACCGGCACCAGCGCCAGGGTGATGACGGGCATCACCAGGTATCGCAGGTCGTCCAGGTGCAGCACCGAGAAGTTGTCCGATCCATTGGCCCCCATGCCCGACGCGGGCAGCCACGCCAGCTCGACGGCGAACACGATCACCATCACCAGGCCGAGCCAGTAGTTCGGCACGCTGACGCCCATGACGGCCGTCCCCGTCACCACCCGGTCCAGCAGCCGCCCTAGCCGCCCCGGCGGCGCGCACCCCGCCACCGTCCCCAGCCCGGCCCCGATCACGAACGACAGCGGCACCGCGAACACCGCCAGTTGCAGGGTGTTGAGCAGCGCGCCGCCGACCTCCAGCGACACCGGCCGCCGCGTCGCAACCGACAGCCCGAAATCGCCCTGCACCGCCCGCCACAGCCAATGCACGAACTGCACCGGCAGCGGCTTGTCGAACCCATAGGCGCGCTTGACGACCTCGATCATCTCCGCCGTGGCGTCGGGCGGCAGCACGGTCTGCAGCGGGTCGCCGGGCGCAAGGTAAACCAGCATGAAGCACACCAGGCTGACCCCGAACCCAATGGGCAGGGCATACAGCAGCCGCCACAGGATCGTGCGCGTCATGCCGCTACTTGGCGCCCATCACTTGGCAATCGTAATGGGCGTCAGGTCCTGCAGCCAGCTTTGCGCCTGCACGAAGCCGTGCACCTTGGGCGACAGGGCGCGCGGGTTGATGTCGTGCACCACCCAGATCATCACCGCGTCGTCCACCATCTTCTCATGCATCCGCTCCAGGATCGGCTCGCGCTTGGCCGGGTCGAACTCGTTGAACGCCTGGGTGATCAGCGCCTCCATCTCGGGCGACGTGTAGTGCCCCCAGTTGCTGCCGTTCGGCGCCCACTGCGCCCGCTGCGTGAACCGCGTGATGCCGGCGATCGGGTCCTGGATCGACCGGCTGACGTTGATGCCGTCCACCCCCGGCGCACTCTGCTCGCCCGCACGCGCCAGGGCCAGCAGGGCGTTCCAGTCCATCACCTGCAGGGTGACGTCGAACCCGGCCTCGTCGAGCTGCGACTTGATCAGCTCGTTCATCGGCAGCGGCTGCATCTGGCCCGAGCCGGAGGTGCTGATCGCCAGCGTCACCTTGCACGGCAGGCAGCCGGCCTCCTTCAGCAGCGCCTTGGCCTTCGCCGGGTCATAGGCATAGCTGACGGGATGGCCGTAATAGGTGGTGCCCGGCGGGAAGTTCGCCGGCCCCTCGAGGGCGACGCCGCCCAGCAGCTCCACCACGTCCGCCCGGTTGATCGCGTAGTTGGCGGCCTTGCGGACCCGCACGTCCTTGAACGGCCCGTTCTCGATGTTGAGCTGGTAATTCCAATTATGCGGATAGGCGTTGGTGACGATCTGCATCCCCGCCGCCTTCAGCCGCGGGATGGCGTCCGGCGACGGGGCCTCAATGAAGTTCACCTGCCCGCTCAGCAGCGCCGCAGTGCGGGTGCTCGCCTCCGGCATCGGCAGCAGCACCAGGCGGTCCTGCTTGGGGATGCGCGCCTTGTCCCAGTAATCCCGGTTGGGCGTCATCTCCAGCCGCTCGTGCGCCACCACCCGGTCGAACCGGTACGGGCCGGTGCCGGAGGGCTGGTTGGCGACCGCCGCCCAGTCGTACTTCAGCGCCTCGGCCCGGCACCGGCTGGTCATGACGACGAAGCTCATCTCATAGGGAAACAGCGAGCTGGGCACCTTGGTGGTGAGGGCGACCGTATGGTCGTCCACCCTCTCGACCCCGGCGAAGTTGGGCAGGTAGGCGCGGGCCAGCGCGAACTGCTGCGCGTTCCACTGCGGCGCCTTCTCGTCGAAGCGGCCGAAGTTCCACACCACGTCGTCGGCGGTGAACGGGCAGCCATCGTGCCACTTCACGCCGTCGCGCAGGGTGAACAGCCAGCGGCGGGTGTTGGCGGGGTCCACGTGCCACTCGGTGGCGAGGCCGGGCTTGATCTCGGCAGGGTGGTCGGCGCTGGACAGGTCCCAGTTGATCAGCGCGTCGTACAGGTTGAGCGCCACGAAGCGGAAACCCTCGAAGCCCTGGTCGGGGTTCCCCGTGGTGACGGGGATGTCGCCGGCGGTCATGGCCACGGTCAGCACGCCCTGCGCCCGGGCCTGCGCGGCGAGGAACAGTCCAGCCGCTGCCAGGCCAAGAAGGGGTTGAAATCGGGCCATGCGGTGCCTCCATGCCTGGGCCGCCAGGGTGGCGGCGTGACGGGTAGGGGCGCAACCGGGAACTGCGGCCATAATCGCCGCCCCAGGTCGGGAGTGACGTTGAAGCGGGCTTCCTGCACATAACATAGGCAAACCCACCGGGCACCGCTGCTCCCTCTCCCCCTTCGGGAGAGGGCCGGGGTGAGGGGGTCGTGCGGCACCGACCTACTGACCCGTGCAACCCGGTTCCGCCAACATCGGGCAGCGCGCTGGCAAGCAAGCCCCCCTCACCCCAACCCTCTCCCAGGAAAAAGAAGAAGCAGCAGGCAGTAAGATCGCCCCGCCCGTCACGCCGCCATGATGCACGGCGCAGCGGCGGCGGCCACCGCCAGAAGCTGCCGGTCGGTGAAGCGCGGCCCCGTCAGCGTCACCCCCACCGGCATCCCGCCGGGTCCGCGCCGGCCGGGGATGTTGATGCAGGGCACATGCAGCAGGGTCCACATCCGGTTGAACACGGCATCGCCGGGGTGGACGCCCGGCGGCGCCTCCCCGATGGCGCTAGGCGTCAGCACCGCGTCAAACCCGCCAGCCAAGGCGTCGAACTCCGCCCGGCACCGCGCGGCGTGGTCATAGGCCGCAACCAACTGCCCCCGTGTGATGCCAGCCCGGTTCTCGGCCCGGCCCAGGAAATCGTCATGCAGCAGATGCGGGTGGCTGCGCGCCAGGCTCAGGAACGCGGCCCGGCCCTCGGCGAGCATGATCGTCCGCTGCATCTCGCCCAAGCCGTCGAACGCCTCCGGCAACCCCAGCCCGACGACCGTGGCGCCCGCCCGGCGCAGCCGCTCGGCCGCATCCTCCAGCGCCTCGGGCGTGCCGGGGCCGGCGGCGGGCCACGCCGGGGAGCGGCACACCGCCACCCGCAGCCCCGGCGCCGGCACGGCCCGCACCGCCAGGTCGTCGTGCAGGCCGAACACGTCGCACATCAGGCCGAGGTCATCCAGGCCGCGCGCGAACCAGCTCACGGTGTCCAGCGTCGGCGCATACTGCTTCACCCCCTCGCGGCTGACCGCGCCCCAGGTCGGCTTCAGCGCGAACACCCCGCAGAACGACGCCGGCCGTATGGTGGACCCACCCGTCTGCGTCCCCAGCGCCAGCGGCGCCTGGAAGTCCGCAACCGCCGCCGCCGACCCCGCCGAGGACCCGCCGGGCGTGCGCGCGGGGTCGTGCGGGTTGCGCGTGGCGCTGGTGCGGCCCGCCGCGGCGAACTCCGTGGTGTCGGTCTTGCCGAGGATCAACGCGCCCCCGGCCCGCAGGGTGGCGACGGCCGCCGCATCCTGCGCCGGGCGATGGCCGGCGTAGATGGGGGAGTTGTGCTGCGTCGGCATGTCGGCGGTGTCGATCATGTCCTTCACGCCGATGGGGATGCCGTGCAGGGGGCCGCGCGGCGGCTGCTTGTCCAGCTCCCGCGCCGCGCGCAGCACCTGGGCGGGATCGACGAACGACCAGGCGCGCACGTCGGCGTCGCGCTCCGCCACGCGGTCCAGGCAGGCGCGGGCCAGGCGCTCGGCGGTCAGCGTGCCCGCGCGGATCATGGCGGCAGCCTGCGCCGCGCCGAGCCGGTGCGGCGCCGTCAATGCCGCAACGGCCGCTCGTCGGCACGGGACCAGCGCAGGCAGGTGGCGGCGCCGGGTTCGACCGGGGCGGCGTCGAAATCCTGGTCCGGCACCTGCGCCGACAGCTCCGCGCCGTCGCCGCCCCGCAGCGCCACCCGGACCGTCGTGCCCTGGTACTCCACGGCCACGACCTGCACCGGCAGCCCCTCATCGCCCAGGGTGCAGCGGTCGGCGCGCACCGCGATGGGTCCGGCGGCGCCATCGAGCACGTTGTGCCCGCCGATGAAGCGCGCGATGAAGCGGTCCGCCGGGCGGTCGAACACCTCGCGCGGCGGCCCGGCCTGGCGGATATGGCCACCGTCCATGACAACCATCTGGTCGGCCAGCGCCATCGCCTCGTCCTGGCTATGGGTGACGTGGATGAAGCTGATGCCCAACTCGCGCTGCAGCCGCTTCAGCTCCTCGCGCACCTTGACCCGCAGGAACGGGTCGAGCGCCGACAGCGGCTCGTCCAGCAGCAGCACCTGCGGCCGGATGATCAACGCCCGGGCCAGCGCCACCCGCTGCTGCTGCCCGCCCGAAAGCTGCGCCGGCAACCGCTGCGCGAAGCCGCCCATCTGCACCAGGTCCAGGAACTCGTGCGCCGTCCGCTCCCGCTCCGCCCGCCCCACGCCGCGCATCCGCAGGCTGAACGCCACGTTGTCCAGGCAGCTCAGGTGCGGGAACAGGGCGTAGCTCTGGAACATCATCGCCGTGCCGCGCCCCTTCGGCGGCAGGCCCGTGACGTTGCGGCCGCCGATCAGCACGTCCCCCGCCGAGATCGACTCGTGCCCGGCGATCATCCGCAGCGTGCTGGTCTTGCCGCAGCCCGAAGGCCCCAGCAGGCAGCAATAGCTCGCCTTCGGCACCCGCAGCGAGATGCCGTCCACGGCAACGGTCGCGCCGTACTGCTTGACGACATCGATCAGTTCCACGTCGAATCTTGCGTCCATCTAGCCCCGCGCCCGCCGCCGCTGCATCCGCAGCACGGCCATCAAGGTGGTGCCAATCAGCACAAACGACACGACGGTCGTCACCGTGCCGATGGCGAACAAGGTCGGCGTGCTGTCGCTGGAGATCAGCGCGTAGATCTCCAGCGGCAAGGTGTTGCGGCTGCCGATGGTGAGCGTCGTGCGGGCATACTCGTCATACGACAGCGTGAACGCCCCGACCGCCACGCCGATGATGCCCGGCGCCAGGATCGGCAGCGTCACATAGCGCAGCCGCTGCCAGGCGTTGGCGCCGAGGTCGGTGGCGGCCTCCTCATAGGCGCGGTTGAACCGGGCGACGACGGCGAACATCGTCAGCAGGCCGAACGGCAAGGTCCAGGTCAGTTGCGCCCCCAACGCCGAGGTCCACAACCCCTGCGGCAGCCCGAAAAGCTGGAAGCCGAGGCCGATGCCGAAGCCCACCAGCAGGCTCGGCATCACCAGGCTGGCGATGGCGACGTAGAACAGCAGCCCGGCGCCGGGAAACCTCCGCCGGAACCCCAGCCCGGCCGCGACCGAGATCACCACCGTAAGCACACTGACGACGGTGGCCAGCATGACGGAGCGGCCGAACGAGACGGGGATGTCGGCCATCTGGCCGGGCCGGAGGATGTCGGCGAACCACTTGGTGGACACGCCCACCATGGGAAAGGTGACGCCCCCGGTCGGCCCCTGGAACGACAGCAGGTAGATGATGAGCATGGGGCCATACAGGAACACCAGGAACAGGCCCATCAGGGCGGCCAGCAGGTAGAAGGTGAGCGGCCGGGGTTCCCGGGCCACGCTGCGGGCCACCGTCATCGCAGGCCCAACGGATGCAGCACGCAGACGTCGCCTGCCTGCCTGCTCCCTCTCCCTCCGGGAGAGGGCCGGGGTGAGGGAGGCGGCAAGGACCTAACCAGGCCATGAGAGAACGGAACCCAGCGCCCGACACGGCGAAGGTTGGCCCGTACCGCTTCCCTCACCCCAACCCTCTCCCGCAGGGAGAGGGAGCAGGACCCGGCCATGCTCAACTGACCAGCTCCTTGCGCACGTCCACCACCCGCATCATCAGCCCCACCACGACCGCCACGAACAGCACCAGCACGACCGCGCTGGCCGAGGCCGGCGGGAACTGCATCGCCTGGATCTCGGTCGAGAGCGCCGAGACGATGGAGGCGCTCTGCCCGCCGCTCATGCGCTTGACCACAAAGTAGTCGCCGATCACCTGGGTGAACACCAGGATCGAGCCGAGCGCGATCCCCGTGCGCGACAGCGGGATGACCACATGGCGCAGGGCCTGGAACCGGCTGGCCCCGGCATCGCGCGCCGCCTCGATCAGCGTCCGGTCGATCTTGGCCATCGAATTGGCGATCGGCCCGATCATCAGCAGCGTATTGAGGTGCACGTAGGCGACGATCACCGAGAAGTCGGAGAACAGCAGGAACTCCAGCGGCTGCGAGATGAGGTGCAGGTCCATCAGCAGGGTGTTGAACGCGCCGTTGCGGCCCAGGAAGGGAATCCAGGCGATGGTGCGGATGATGCCCGAGGTCCAGAACGGGATGGCGCAGGCAAGGAACAGCAGCATCCGCGTTGTGCCGCTGCGGACATGGAACACCAGGAACTGCGCGATGTTGAACCCGAGGAACAAGGTGACCGCCCAGACGATGGCGGCGAACCGGAGCGAGCTGGCGTAGATGCGCCAGGTCGCAGGCGTGGTGAACAGGTCCTTGTAGTTGTCCAGCATGAACGCCGGGTAGATGCCCACCCGGTCGTAGTCCCAGAAGCTGATAACGACGAACAGCACCGTCGGAAGCGCGAACAGCACCAGCAGGATGACCGCGAGCGGGGCAACCTGCAGCCACGACACCAGCCAGGGCCGCCGGCGCGCCGTGCGGATGGGCGCCGTGCGCGATTGAGGCACGCCGTCGCGGGCCAGGGCGGACGGGCTTGGAGCGGTGGACTGCGTCACGCCAGCCGTCTCCTGCGCTCTGCTCGAACGCTCCCTTCTCCCTCTCCCTCCGGGCTTGGGCCGTGAAACGGACCAAGGCCGGGGTGAGGGAAGCGGCAAGAGCCAACCTTCACCGTGTAAGAAGCAAGATCTGCCCCTCCCCGGCCAGATCCGGTCCTCCCGGCCCCCCTCACCCCGACCCTCTCCCGGAAGGAGAGGGAGAAGGAAGCGCGCCTCATACGCTGATGAATTCGTTCCAGCGCCGCGTCAGGTAACGGTCCTCGTCCATAACGGAGTTCCACACCGCGATATTGCCCATGCGCTCATTGAACGACCCGCCATCGCGCGACCGCCCGGCCCGTTCCATCAGCCGGCCGAACGGGTCCTTCATGTCCTCGGCCGCAGGCTTGCCGCCATACCAGTAGTCCCATTCCGCCGCAGTCAGGAACGCCCGCGCGGTACCCGGCTGCGCCGAATAATACCCCTCCCGCGCGATCACCGACCCGGGGAACCCCGCCGTGTACCAGTTGAGGTACTCGTACGCACAATCCAGCTTCAACCCCGACAGGTGCCTCATGAACCCCATCATGTAGCCCCACCCCCGATAACCCTCCTTCAACGGCTGGAACACGCAGGGGATGCCCCGGCTGCGCACCGCCGTCACCGCAGGGGACCACATCGACTGGATCACCACCTCGCCCGACGCCATCAGGTTCACCGACTGATCGAACGACCCCCAGAACGAGCGGAACTGCCCGGACCGCTTGGTGTCGATCATCAGCGCGACCGTCTTGTCGATCTCGTCGCGGGTCATGTTGCCCTTGTTACCGTACTTGATGTCCCCCCGCGCCTCCACCGCCATGGCGACGTCGATCACCCCGATGGTCGGGTTGTCCTGCAGCGCCGCCTTGCCCTTGAAGTCGGGGCTGAGCAGGTCGGCCCAACTGCCGATCGGCCGCCCCGTCAGGTCCGGGCGGATGCCCAGCGTGTCGGCGTTGGTGATGGTGGGCACGCCGTTCAGGAACTCGGTCGGACCCGGCGCCGCCTTCGCCCCGCTGGCGTCGGTCGCATACAGCACGACATACGGAGAGATGCCCTGCGTCGAGGCCTTGCGCCCATCGGGATAGACGCTCTGCGTGAACAGCGGCAGCGTCGCGTCCCAGTTCTTGAACTTGGCCTGCGGGATCGTCTGCAGGATGTTCCGGCCGATCAGGTACTTCATGTAGGCCAGGCTCACGTCGCCCACGTCGATGTTGGCCGACTGCGTCAGGTACCGGTTGAGCAGGTCGGCGTTCTCCGCCGCCTGCATCGTCACCTTGAAGCCCAGGTCCTTGGTCGCCTGCTCGCCGATCTGCGTCAGCACCGTCACGGGCTGGCCGGCGTGGCGGATCTCCACGTCCTTGATGTTCTGCGCCCAGATCGTCGGGAACCCGGTGATCGCGCCGGACCCGGCCGCCGCCCCCACCGCCGCCGCCAGGACCCCCCGCCTGCTGACGCCACGCCTGCTGACGCCACGCCTGCTGACGCCGCTTGCCACCTTGCTGGTCATGCTGCTGTTCCTATGCGGCAATGCTGAGGTCGCGGCGGCTTTGCATCAGCGGCTGGATGCGGGTGCCGAACTGCTCCATGCCGATGACGAAGTCGTCGAACGTCATCATCGCCCCCTGCACGCCGGGCACCGCCGCCAGCTCGTCCAGCATCGCGGCCACATGGGCATAGGAGCCGCACAGCACGCCCTGGTTGGTCGGCAGGCGCTTCTCGGTGGTGGGGATGAAGCGGCCGGCCACCGACATCGGGTCCTTCACGGTGTCGTTGCCCGCCTGGCCGTCGCGCCAGGCCAGCGCCTCAAGGTCGGTGCCGGCCTTGTAGTGCTCCCACTTCGCCTCCGCCGCCGCATCCGTCTCGTCGGCGATGATCATGATCAGCACCAGCGCGCCGCAGGCCCGCCCGGTGCGCGCGTTCTCCGCCACCAGGCGCGCCACCACCCGCCCGACCGCGGCAGGCATGTTGAAGCCGCTGCTGGCGACGAAGTTGTAGTCGGCATACTCGGACGCGAACCGCACCCCCCGGTCGCTCTGCCCGGCGCAGACGACGGTGATCGGCGCGGTCGGGCGCGGGCTGCACCGGCAATCGTCCATCTGGAAGAACTCGCCCTTGTGGTTGGACACCCCGGCCGACCACAGCTCCTGCATGATGGTGATATATTCCTCGCAGTACTCGTACCGGCGCCGGTAGTGCTCGTCGCCGGGCCAGATGCCCATCTGCGAGTACTCCTTCTCCTGCCAGCCGGAGATGATGTTCACGCCGAACCGGCCGTGGCTGATGCTGTCGATGGTGACCGCCATGCGGGCGACGATGGGCGGCGGCATCGTCAGCACGCCGATGGTGGCGAACAGCTTGATGCGCGTCGTCACCGCCGCCAGCCCGGCCATCAAGGTGAACGACTCCAGGTTGTGGTCCCAGAACTCCGAAGGCCCGCCGAAGCCGCGCAGCTTGATCATCGACAGCGCGAAGTCGAAGCCGAACCGCTCGGCCTTCTCGACGATGGTCTTGTTGAGGTCGAAGGTCGGCATGTACTGCGGCGAGGTCGTGGAGATCAGCCAGCCGTTGTTGCCGATGGGAATGAAGACGCCGAGCTGCATGGAGCGATCCTTTAGCGGAGTCTGAACAGGTAGGCCGGAACCTCGGCGGCAGCACCAGACGTGCCATGCCGTGCCAGCGCCGTGGGATGGGGTTGCACACGGTCCGGCATCGAGCCTCCCTGAGCGGACGGGCCGTCCGGACATGGCAGCGCCCGCGTCTGGTCCTGCCCAGGGAACGCTAGGGGCAGGCAGCCGGCAGGGTCAAACAAATATGCCTTGTTCTGCGCCACATCCGGCGCAAGCGAAGCCGGATGCGCTGTAAACCCGGCCGTTCCAGGATCAACAGCCCATTCTTTGGGCATAACTCACCCCGCCGCCAAGCACGCCCTCCCCGCGGCGGGGGACGCATGACCACCAGACACGAACGACGGCACCGCCGGCGTACGGTCGCGGAGCACGGCAACGGGGCCGGACGACGTGGCCGCGAGCCTGCACACGCGGGCGCAACGGGCCAAGTGGGGGACCGTCAAGCCCCCTCCCCGTCAGGGATCACCGCCGTCGCGTCAATCTCCACCAGCCACTCCGGCCGCGCCAGCGCCACCACCACCAGCCCGGTGCAGACCGGATGCACGCCCCGGATGTACTCGCCCAGCACGCGGTACGCCGGCTCGCGATGGCGAACGTCCGTCAGGTACACCACCAGCTTGGTCAGGTGCTCCATCCGCCCGCCGGCCTCCTCGACCAGTTGGCGGATGTTCTGCAGCACCTGGTGCGCCTGCTGCACGGGATCGCCGACGCCGACGCTGGCGGAGGTGTCCAGGTCCTGCGGGCACTGCCCCCGCAGGAACACGATGCGCCCCCGCGCCACGACCGCCTGGGCCAGGTCGTTGTCCAGGTTCTGCCCGGGGTAGGTGTCCCGCGTGTTGAACGGGCGGATGCGCTGGTGGGCCATCGCGCGGCGTCGCCCCCTACCCGGCCCGGCTACTCCGCCGCATGGCGGATGTCCGGCGAGTGGCTGAACCACTGCCTCACGGCGCTGTCGCCCCCCGCCGCCCCGCTGCCGACCTGGCCGCCGCTGACCTGGTCGGACAGCCCGGCCGCATGCTTCACGAACGCCAGCGGCCCGTCCCAGCCGAAGTTGCGGTACACCGCCGCCAGGTGCGCGAACGGCGCCGACTGCGCGAACAACTGGAATGTCAACCGGTGCCCGGCGTAATCCGAGTTGAGCAGGTCCCGCGCAAACGCCAGCAGCCTGCGCCGGTCATCCGCCACCCAGCCGTCGTTGACGGTGTAGAACTTCTCCAGCCACGGCTTGGTCTCGGGCGCATCGAACGCCGCCTTGTCCGGCGTCACGCAAATCTGCCCGCCGCACAGCTCCCGCGCCAGGTGCATCATGTGGTGAAGCTGCGAGCACGCCAGCACGCGCCCGGTATACAGCAGCGACTGGTTGGGCATCAGCAGCCCGCCCGGGCTGGGTTCCGCAAGCGCGATGGACGCCGTCAGATGCGCGTTGATGCCCTCGCGATAGACCGCCAACTGCGACAGCTTCTCCTGCACCGCCTGCTGCTTGTCCAGGCCGGTCTGCCGCACGTTGAACAGCGCGGCACCGATCATCATGTCGGCGAACTTCAGGGTGCGCTGCACGAACGCGAATGCCGAATAACGATGCAGCGTCGCCCGGATGAACGTCGCCGCCTTGGTATGGCGATAGAACAGCACGTTCTCCCACGGCACCAGCACGTCGTCGAAGATCACCAGGGTGTCCACCTCGTCGAACCGGTTGGACAGCGGGTAATCCTCCGCGCTGGCCCGCCCGGCAAACCCGGTGCGGCAGATGAACTTCATGTTCGGCGAGCCAAGGTCGCAAATGAAGCCGACGGCGTAGTCCGACAGCGTACTGTCGCCCCAGTTGGCGATGGTCGGCTTGGTGAACGCCTGGTTGGCGTAGGCGGCGGCGGTCTCGTACTTGGCGCCGCGGACGATCAGGCCGGCGTCGGTCTCCCGCACCACATGCAGCAGCATGTCGGGGTCCTGGTCCTGCGGCGGCTTGGACCGGTCGCCCTTCGGGTCGGTGTTGGCCGACACATGGAAGGGATCGTGCACCAGCACGCGGTCGATATGCGCCTCGATGTTGCGGGCGAATTGCGGATCGACCTCGTTCAGCACGTCGCGGCCGTCGAACAGCGACCACATCTCGCCCACAGTCTCGTCGCCGACGCGGGTGACGACGCCGCCGATGCGCTCCAGCACGGTGTCGGTGGCGCGGCGCTTGTCCCACCAGTCCTGCTGCACGCGGGGCAGCTTGTTGCCAATGGCGTTGCGCTGGCCGCCGTCCAGGGTGGTCATGATGTCGCGCGTCGCCGGGGCGTGCGCCATGTCGTAGATGTCGGCGCGGATGTCCACCAGCGGCTTGAACATCGGGTGGGTGGTGACGTCGCGCACCCGCTCGCCGTTCACATAGACCTCGCGGTTGTCGCGGATGCTGTCGCGGTAGTCGCTGCCGGTGCGGATCATGGCGCAGTCCCCTCGCGTCGATGGCGCCAGGCTGCCCTAGCTGTTGCACGATGCCAAGGACATGCGGACGGTGCGGCCGGGGCGCAAGCAGCCTTCGCCGAATGCGACAGGCTGAAGGCTCGGCAATAGCATAAGGGCGGTGCTGGTTACTGCCCCCTCTCCCTCCGGGAGAGGGCCGGGGTGAGGGAAGCGGCAAGCACCAAACCTGGCCACGTCAAGAACCAAGGTCCATCCTCTTCCCGCCAGGTCGGGTCCTCTCGGCTTCCCTCACCCCGGCCCTCTCCCGGAGGGAAAGGGAGAAGGCTTCTGCATCGCACGCGCTCGCCCGGAGGTGTAATCCCATGATCGTCCAAGCCTGCATCAACGGCGCCCGTCCCTCCGGCTTCCACCCCGCCCTGCCCCTGACCGTGGACGCGATGGCCCGCGACGCCGCAGCCTGTATCGCCGCCGGGGCGGCCGAGCTGCACCTGCATCCGCGCGGACCGGACGGGCGCGAGAGCCTCGGCGCAGCCGCAATCGACGCCACCCTGGCCGCCGTGCGCCAGGCCTGCCCAGGCACCCTGATCGGCGTCTCCACCGGCGCCTGGATCGAGGGCGACGAGCGCCGCACCCTCGCAGCCATCAGCGGGTGGCGCGAGCTGCCCGACTACGCCTCGGTCAACCTGGAGGAACCCGGCGCCCCGGCGGTGATGCACCTGCTGCACCAGCGCGGCGTCGGCATCGAGGCCGGACTCGCCTCGGTCGCCGACGCCGAGCGCCTGGTGAGCCTGGACCGCAGGGGCCATCCGCTGCGCATCCTCATCGAGGTCGCCGAGCAGGAACCCACCCACGCGCAGGCCGTCGCCGATGGCATCCACGCGGTGCTGCGCCGGGCCGAGGCGCGGCGGCCCCTGCTGCTGCATGGCATCGACGCCACCATGTGGGACTTCGTCGCCCTCGCAGCCCGGTGGCGCTGGTCCACCCGCATCGGCCTGGAGGACGGCAGCCGGTTGGCCGACGGCGCGACCGCCTCCGGGAACGCCGCCCTGGTCGCCGCCGCAGCCAAGGTGTTCGCAGCCGCCTTGGCCACTGGATGATGGCACATTGCTTGCTTGATCTCGACGGCCGTCCCGCGGGACGTTCAACCCACGGGTCCGCAGCCCGCGAACAACAGGAGATGCCGGTGAGCCGCAAAGGGATCATGTCGTTGCTGGGCGCCGTTGCGCTGCTCGCGTCCGGGCTGGCCCCGGCACAGGCAAAGGACTGGACGACGGTACGGATGGGCACGGACGCGACCTACCCGCCGTTCGAGAGCGTCGAACCCGGCGGCAAGATCGTCGGCTTCGAAATCGACTACGGCAACGCGCTGTGCGCCAAGATGAAGGTGACCTGCACGTGGCAGAACCAGGACTGGGACGGCGTGATCCCCGCGCTGCAGTCCGGCAAGTTCGACGTGATCTTCTCCAGCATGAACATGACGCCGGCACGGGCGCAGCGGGTGCTGTTCTCCGACATGTACTACGCCACCTCCCCGGTCTGGGTGACGCAGGCTGGGACCGAAAGCGACGACACCTCCCCCGCGGCGATGAAGGGCAAGACGGTCGGCGCGCAGTCCTCCACCGTGTTCGCCAACTACCTCGACAAGGACTACCCCGGCGTCGAGGTGAAGCTATACCCCGGCGGGGACGAGCCGTTCCTCGACCTCGCCAACGGCCGGCTCGACTACGTCGTGAGCGACATCCTGGTGGCGCAGAAACTGCTTGAGAAGAACCCGGGCTGCTGCCGCATCATGAAGGAGATCCCGCGCACGCCGGACATCTTCGGCCCCGGCGTCGGCGCCGCCTTCCGCCCCGACGACAAGGACCTCGCCGCGATGTTCAACAAGGCGATCGCCGAGGCCGACGCCGATGGCACCTTCAAGACCATAGCGGCCAAGTACTTCAAGATCGACATCCGTGGGAAGTAACCGGCGCGGACAGTAGCGGCGCAAGCGGAGGCTCCCGGGGTATGCCTGCGTTCGAGTTGCTGTTCGGCGCCGATGGCTGGGCGCCCCTGCTGCTGCGCGGCACCGTCGTCACGGTGCTGCTGAGCCTGGCCACCATCCCGTTCGGCTTCGGCGGCGGGCTGGTGCTGGCGCTGCTGAAGATGTCGCGCAGCCGGGCAGTGCGGGGGCTATGCGCGGCCTACACCACGTTCTTCCGCGGCATCCCGGACCTGCTGTCGCTGTTCATCGTGTACTTCGGGCTGCAGTCGCTGCTGAACTGGCTGGCGCAGCGGCTGGGCGACGGCTGGCGGATCGAGGTCAACGCCTTCGTCGCCGGGGTGATCGCGCTGTCGGTCGTGGTGGCGGCCTACAGCAGCGAGGTCTGGGTGGCGTCGCTCCACGCGGTGCCCCCGGGCCAGGCGGAGGCGGCGCGGTCCCTGGGGCTGAACCGGGTGCAGGTGTTCGCCCTGGTGGTGCTGCCGCTGCTGGGGCGGGTGGCGCTGCCCGGCCTGGGCAACATCTGGACGATCCTGGTGAAGGACACCTCGCTGATCTCGACCTTGGCGGTGATGGACCTGTTGCGCGCGGCGTCGGAGGCCAGCCGGGCGACCACCCGGCCGCTGCTGTTCTACACCGCCGCGGCGGGGGTTTACATGGTGTTCGCCGCGCTGTCGGGCATCGGCCAGGCGGCGCTGGAGCGGCGGGCCAACCAGGGTTTCGCCTGATGCCGGACCCGATGCTGGCCACGGCGGCTCCCGATGCTTGAGCATGTCCTGGGCGGCGTGCTCGACCTAGACCTGCTGCAAACCTGGGGAATGCGGCTGGTGTCGGGGCTGCGGATCACCGTAACCGTCGTCGTGGTCTCGTGCGCACTGGGGTTCGCCCTGGCATATCCGCTGGCGCGGGCGCGGATGTCGCGGCGGGCGTTCATCGCCTGGCCGATGCTTGTCTATGTCGCCTACTTCCGCGGCACGCCACTGCTGTGCCAGCTCTACATCGTGTACTACGGCGCGGGCGAGGTGCGGCCGCTCCTCACCCAGGCGGGGCTGTGGTGGTTCTTCCGCGACAGCTTCTACTGCTGCCTGTTCGCCTTCACGCTCAACACCGCCGCCTACCAGGCCGAAATCCTGCGCGGCGCCATCATGAGCGTGCCAAAGGGCCAGGTCGAGGCAGCGCGGGCGCTCGGGCTGTCGCCGTACCGGATGCTGCGGCACGTCGTGGGGCCGCAGGCGCTGCTGATCGCGCTGCGCCCGCTGGGCAACGAGCTGGTGAGCATGATCAAGGCCAGCGCGCTGGCGGCCATCGTGACGCTGCTGGACCTGATGGGCCAGACGCGGTTCATCTTCGCCCGCACGTTCGACTTCACGATCTACCTGTATGCGGCGCTGATCTACCTCGCGATGACCGAGGCGGTCAGCCGGCTATGGAACTGGCTCGAACGCGGGCTGTCGCGGCACCTGGTGCGGACCCCGCAAGCGCCGGCCCTTGTGGGCCAGCGGGCAACCGACGGCTCGCGCCCGCCGTTGCTCGAAGCTGCGCACCCCGGGCCTGTGCGCCAGTAACCCCCCTGCTCCCTCTCCCCCTTCGGGAGAGGGCCGGGGTGAGGGGGTCTTGCTCGCCTGTAGCACTGGCTGCTGCGGCGAACAGGCTGCCCCGGCCAGAAAGGCGGCGCTGCAAGGCCCCATCACCCCAGCCCTCTCCCGAAGCGGGGAGAGGGAGTCAGTGCGGTTTCGCATCGTAGGGACGGCTCTTCCGCAGCCACGCCACGATCTGGGCAAATAAGTATCGGTGCAAGCCATCAAACGGCGTAGTGCATGCACCCCGGCTGACCCTATCATCCACCCAAGAACACTGACTGCACGGTCGAGGCCATTGCCCGCCGGCAGCGAAACGGAGGACGCCATGTTCAGCAAGACCGCGGCAGGCCGCCCGCCGCCCGCACCGTCCCGCGCCATCCCGGCCCGCGTGATCACGGTCTGACCCCATGGCAACCGCAACCCACGCCCATGACGGCAGCCGTGCGGCGCTTGAGCTTGTCGGCGTTCCCAGCACCGACACGTTCAAGGTCTGGTCGCACGGCTATCCGTTCCGCACCGTGCGCTGGCATTTCCACCCCGAGTTCGAGCTGCACCTGGTCACGGCCACGGTCGGGCGCGCCTTCGTCGGCGACTACATCGGCGCCTTCGCCCCCGGCAACCTGGTGCTGGTCGGGCCGAACCTGCCGCACAACTGGATCAGCGACGTGCCGGACGGCGCCGAGGTGGCACAGCGCGGCCTGGTGCTGCAGTTCACCGCGGCCACGGCGTCCGGCATCCCGGCGCTGTTCCCCGAGATGCGCTTCCTGGACGGCCTGCTGCGCGAGGCCGGACGAGGGCTGGAGTTCGCCCCCGCCACCGGCGCCGCGGCAGCGCCGATCCTGACCGAGATGCTGCAGGCCCCCGGCCCCCGGCGGATCGAGCTGTTCTTCCGCCTGCTGGACCTGCTGCACCAGGACCGGGAGCGCCGCCCGCTGGCCAGCGTCGGCTACCAGCCCACGCCGGACGAGTACATGGCCCGGCCCCTGAACCACGTGCTCGCCCACATCAGCCGCAACCTCGGCAGCGACCTGCGCGAGACCGACCTGGCGGCCTTGAGCGGCTACAGCGTCGGCGCGTTCAGCCGGGCGTTCAAGCGGCACACCGGCATGGGCTTCGTCGCCTACGTCAACAGCCTGCGCGTCAACCGTGCCTGCGAGATGCTGATCGCCGGGCGCAGGCGGGTGGCAGACATCTGCTTTGCCGTGGGGTTCAACAACCTGTCGAACTTCAACCGGCAGTTCCTGGCGCATAAGCGGATGCCGCCCTCGGCCTACCGCGGCCAGCACCTGACCTGCGCGATGGCTGCGACGCGGCAAGGAGGAACACCATGACGCACCCCCGCAAACCGCAGGCGACCCCCCCGGGCGCCACCGCCGGCTGGCCGGTCGCCGGCAGCCGAGGGGACCTGGACCGCCGCAGGGCGCACCTTGCCGCGCACCGCCACCGCGCCAGCCCACCGGACGGCGCCAAAATCCTGCTGAACCCGGCGGCCTAGCGCGATGGCCCCCGCTTCGGCATACGTCCTGGGCGTCGATATCGGCACCCAGAGCACAAAGGCGCTGCTGGTGGACGGCACCGGGCGCATCCTGGCCCAGCACAGCCACGCCTACCAGCCGGACACGCCCCGGGCGCTGTGGGCGGAGCAGGCGGCGGGCGTCTGGCTGGAGGCGGTCACCGCCTGCATCGCCGGCTGCATGGCGGCGGCGGGGGTGCCGCCCGGGGAGGTCGCGGGGCTGTGCATCAGCAGCCTGTACGGCGGGTCGGGCATCCCCGTCGATGCCGATATGCAGCCGCTGCACCCGTGCCTGATCTGGATGGACCGCCGGGCTGGGGCGGAGGTGGCGCAGGTCCGCGCCACGCAGGACCTCGACCGCCTGTTCGACATCACCGGCAACGGCGTGGACAGCTACTACGGCTTCACCAAGATGCTGTGGCTGCGCGACAACCGCCCGGAGGTCTGGACGCGGACCCGGCACCTGCTGCCGCCCAACGCCTGGGTGATCCAGCAGCTCACGGGTGCGCTGGCGGTGGACCACTCCTCGGCCGGCAACATCGGCGGCGTGTACGACCTGGCGGCGCGGAGGTGGTCGGGGGAGATGCTGGACGCGCTGGGCATCCCGCGGTCGATGATGCCGGAGCGCCTGGTCGAAAGCAGCGCCGTCGTCGGCACGCTGCTGCCGGAGTGGGCACCGCGCCTCGGGCTGCGGGCGGGGACGCCGGTGGTGGCGGGCGGGGTGGACGCGGCGGTGGCGACGTTCGCCGCCGGGGCGACGCAGGCCGGGCAGCACGTGGCGATGATCGGCACCAGCATGTGCTGGGGCAGCATCGCCGGGACCACCGACGCGCGCAACGGGCTGATCGCCATGCCGCACGTGTTCAACGGCCTGCACGACCTCTACGTGTTCGGCGGCGCCATCACCGCCGGCGCGAGCGTCTCATGGTTCCAGCGCGAGTTCTGCCGCGATGGCGCGTCGCTGCCCGCGCTGGATACCGAGGCCGCGGGTGTGCCGCCGGGCAGCGACGGCCTGCTGTTCCTGCCCTACCTGATGGGCGAGCGCAGCCCGGTCTGGGACGACCGGGCCAGCGGCGCCTTCGTCGGCCTCGGCCTGCCGCACACGCGGGCGCACCTCTACCGGGCCGTGTTGGAGGGCGTGACCTACGCCCTGCAGCACAACATCGAGGCCGGCCGGTTGGGGATGCAGGCCCTGGCGGACCGGCTGATCGTGGTCGGCGGCGCCGCGAAGTCCGATCTGTGGATGCAGGTGATCGCCGACGTGACGGGCTACCCGGTGCGGACCATCGGCGAGGACGTGGAGGCGGCGATGGGTGCGGCGCTGCTGGCCGGGCTAGGGACCGGATTGGTGACGGCGGCGGATGCGGCGCGGGGCTGGGTCACGCTGGTGGACCGTGCCCAGCCGCGTGCCGAGGCGGAGGCGGCCTACGGCCATTCGTTCGCAATCTACAAGGACCTGTATCCTGCGCTGCGCAGCGTCATGCACCGGCTGGGTGCTCCTGGCGGGCCGGGGCCGGTCAAGGCCGCCACCGCCGAAGCGGGCTGACGCGCAAAGCTCCCCGGGCGCCGCCCACCCGGGCCTGATCGTGCCCGGCCGGGCGCCCTGTGCAGGGTCCGCCAAACCGGCTGAACCCTGATCGAGCCGTTCGCCGCCTGCGCCGGCCTGCAGGGTGCCGGCGCTGCGGACCGCGTTAGGGTCGTATCAACCGTTCCTTGTCATAACCGGGCAAGCAGACGGGGCGCGAGCAGGTCACCGGCGATGGCTGGCGTCGGCGCCCCGGCGCTTCCGCCACAGGACGGGCCATCCCCTAAGTTGGGAATTGTCATTGATCCAGGTTTGGATTTGACGTCCGCCACGTCAACCATCTAATTTTAATTCATTGGACGACTTATTACCTCGAACAAGACAGGCGCTGAAGGCAGAGACACCCATGATATCACAAAGTTTGACAAAAAGCGACAAAATAAAACATCCGCGGACAAAACGGGCATGGTGGGCTGTGCCCGCCTT
>CAXTAT010000008.1:74742-176728 GCA_964242415.1 uncultured Acetobacteraceae bacterium | reverse complement strand
TGTTCCAGATGACCTTCGCGATCATCACCCCGGCGCTGATCGCCGGCGCCTTCGCGGACCGGATGAAGTTCTCGGCCATGATGGTGTTCATGGGGCTGTGGTCCCTGGTGATCTATGCGCCCATCGCGCATTGGGTCTGGTCGCCGCTCGGCTGGGTCGGAGCACTCGGTGCTGCGGACTTCGCGGGCGGCACGGTGGTGCACATCAACGCGGGGATCGCCGGGCTGATGTGTGCGCTCGTGCTCGGCAAGCGCGTTGGCTACGGGCACGACAACATGGCCCCCTATAACTTGGCCTATGCCGTGATCGGCGCGTCGCTGCTGTGGGTCGGCTGGTTCGGCTTCAACGCCGGGTCGGCGGTGGGCGCCAACGGCCGGGCCGGCATGGCGATGGCGGCGACGCAGATCGCCACTGCCGCCGCGGCGCTGGGATGGCTGGTGGCCGAGTGGGTCGCCAAGGGCAAGCCGAGCGTGCTGGGCATCGTCTCCGGCGCAGTGGCGGGCCTGGTCGCGATCACCCCGGCCAGCGGCTTCGTGCTGCCCGGCCCGGCGCTGATCATCGGCATCGTCGCCGGCGTGGTGTGCTTCTGGTCGGCGACGTGGCTGAAGCACCTGCTGGGCTATGACGACAGCCTGGATGCATTCGGCGTGCATGGCGTGGGCGGCATCATCGGCGCGCTGCTGACGGGGGTGTTCGCCTACGGCCCGCTGTCGGCGACGACGGACCATCCAGAGGGCGTGTTCGTCGCCGGGATGCCGCTGTTCATCGCGCAGTGCGAGGCGGTGGCGGCGACCCTGGTCTGGAGCGGCGTCGGCAGCCTGATCCTGCTCAAAATCATCGACGTCGTCATCGGCCTGCGCGTCACCGAGGACCAGGAGCGCGAGGGCCTGGACGTGGTGCTGCACGGCGAGCAACTGGGGTGATCCCTTCTCCCTCTCCCCGCTTCGGGAGAGGGCCGGGGTGAGGAGGTCTTGCTTGCTTGCCCGCGGCGCCGGGAGCCACTGGTGCTGCTGGTGTCAGACTGCCTGGGTCGAGGGGGCCGTGCTCGAAAGCCCCCTCACCCTGGCCCCCTCCCAAAGCGGGGAGAGGGAGCAGCAGGCACTATCCTCGCTCCTGTCAACCCCGGCCATGCCATTCGGCCACATGCGGGGCTGCATTTCGGTGCAGCCCCGTTTGCTCGTTCCTCCCCCCGCCGTTGCAGCCTAACCTCCGTCTAAACCACCGACCGGACCCGCCGATGTCTGCATCTCTCCAGTCACGCCGCTTTGCCTCCCCCGAGATACAGGCCCTCGTCCGCACGCGCCTGGCGCAGTTGGGCGGGTTGGCCCTGGCGTTGGCGGCGCTGCTGCTGCTGGTGGCGCTTGGCAGCTACAACCCGCATGACCCCTCGTTCGACACCGCTACCTCGCAGCCGCCGCGCAACCTGGTGGGCCTGCCGGGTGCGGCGTGCGCGGACCTGCTGCTGCAGGGGTTCGGCATCGCGGCGGCGCTGCCCAGCCTGGCGATGCTGGCCTGGGCGTTCCGCATCGCCACGGGCCGGCCGCTGCGGCTGACGGTGCGGCTGCTGTGCACGCTGGCCGCGCTGCCGGCGGTCGCGGCGGTGCTGGCGGCGGCGTCCGGTCCGCTGCGGCTGCCGGCCTGGCCCACCACCGCCGGGCTGGGCGGCGCGGTCGGGGGCGCCCTGGCGACGGAAGCGAGCGCGATGGGCTTCGGCCTGCTCGGGCCGGCCGGCGCGGCGCTGGTGCTGGGCGCCGGCGTGGTGCTGGCGCTGCTGCTGGTCGTGCTGGCGTTGGGGTTGACCGCCGGGGAGTGGCGGGCGGCCGGCCACGGCGCCATGGAGGGAGCGGCCGGCGTGGCCCGCGGTTCGGTGCGGGGCGGCCGCGGCCTGGCCGGGCTGCTGTCGCGGCTCCGTGCACCCGCGGTCGCGGCGGCCCGGGCCTTGGCCTTGCCGTTGCAATTCGTGCGGCGCATGGTTGCCAAGGCGCCAGCCGACGACCCCCGGCCCGTCCTCGCCCTGCATTACGTCCCGCCGATGCCGGAGGAGGCGCCACCTGCTGCCGTGCCCGCCGCCGCACCTGCGACGGCCCGGGTGGCTGTCCCGCCCGCCGCACCCCAGGTGGCGCCGGTCCCGCCAGCGGCCCTGGGCATCCCGCCCATCGTCGCACCCGCGGCACAGCCCATCCGCCAGGCCGCCCCCTCCGACCCGGCGCCGATCGACAGCGGCTGGCAGTTCCCGCCGCTATCCCTGCTCAGCCCCGCCCCGATCCGCGCCGGCACCGGCCCGAGCGAGGACGCGCTGCAGGCCAATGCCCGCCTGCTGGAGACCGTGCTGAGCGACTACGGCGTGCAGGGCGCCATACGCGAGATCCGGCCGGGTCCAGTGGTCACCCTATACGAACTGGAGCCGGCGCCGGGCATCCGCAGCGCCCGGGTGATCGGCCTGGCCGACGACGTGGCCCGCAGCCTGTGCGTCACCGCCGTCCGCATCGCCACCGTCCCCGGGCGCAACGTCATCGGCATCGAGGTGCCCAACGCCAAGCGGGAAACCGTGTTCCTGTCGGAGCTGCTGGGCAGCGCCGACTGGGCCAGCCACCCGGGCCGCCTGGCGCTGGCGCTGGGCAAGGACATCGGCGGCACCCCGGTGATCGCCGACCTGGCGCGGATGCCGCACCTGCTGATCGCAGGCACCACCGGGTCGGGCAAGTCGGTCGGGATCAACGCCATGATCCTGTCCATCCTGTTCCGCCTGTCCCCGGACCAGTGCCGCCTGATCATGATCGACCCCAAGATGCTGGAGCTGTCGGTGTACGAGGGCATCCCGCACCTGCTGGCCCCGGTGGTGACGGAACCCGCCAAGGCGGTGACGGCGCTGAAGTGGACGACGCGGGAGATGGAGCGCCGCTACCGCGCGATGAGCCAGCTCGGCGTGCGCAACGTCGGCGGCTACAACGAGAAGGTCGAGGAGTGGCGCCTCAAGGGCGAGACCCCGACCCGGCGCGTGCAGACCGGCTTCGACAGCGAGACGGGCAAGCCGATCTTCGAGGAGCAGCCGATCGCGCTCAAGGCCCTGCCGTTCATCGTCGTGGTGATCGACGAGATGGCCGACCTGATGATGGTCGCCGGCAAGGAGGTCGAGGCCGCGGTGCAGCGCCTGGCGCAGATGGCGCGTGCGGCGGGCATCCACGTCATCATGGCGACGCAGCGGCCATCGGTGGACGTGATCACCGGCACCATCAAGGCCAACTTCCCGACGCGCATCAGCTTCCAGGTGATCAGCAAGTTCGACAGCCGCACCATCCTGGGGGAGCAGGGGGCGGAGCAGTTGCTCGGCCAGGGCGACCTGCTGCACATGCAGGGCGGCGGCCGGATCGCCCGCGTGCACGGCCCGTTCGTGGCGGACCGCGAGGTGGAGGAGATCGTGGCCTTCCTGCGCGCCCAGGCCGAGCCGACCTACGACGACGAGGTGACGGAGGGGGCGGACGACGAGGACGGGGCCGGGTCCAATCCGGCGCTGTCCGGCATCGCGGCGGCGGGCGACGGGGAGAAGGGGCTGTTCGACCAGGCGGTGGACCTGGTGTCGCGTGAGGGCAAGGCCAGCACGAGCTTCATCCAGCGGCACCTGTCCATCGGCTATAACCGCGCGGCCAAGCTGATCGAGCAGATGGAGCGGGAGGGCGTCGTCACCCCGGCCAACCACGTCGGCAAGCGCGAGGTGCTGGCGCGTTCAACGCGCGATGAGGAGTAGGCCCGCCTGCTTCCCCCTCTCCCTTCGGGAGAGGGCCGGGGCGAGGGGGTCTTGCGGCGCCCACCTCGGCCGTTGGCGGCGCGGCTTCACCAACGGACAGGGCGGTGCTGGCCCGCCCCCTCACCCCGGCCCTCTCCCGAGGGGAGAGGGAGCAGGCAGCGGCGCCCGACCGTCGCCATGACGGACACGATCCCCACCCGCTATGGCCCCTTGCTGGCGCCAGGCTGGGGACCGGACCTCGTGGAGGCTTTCCTGCGCCGCTATGGCGAGTGGGGCTGGGACGAGGTCGGCTTCCTAGCCCCCCTGTTGCCGGATGGCGCCAGGGTGCTGGACGTCGGCGCCTACCTCGGCACCTTCGGGCTGGGCCTGGCGGCGCGGCGGCGGCTCGGCTTCCTGTGCGCGGTCGAGGCCAACCCGGCGATCACCCCCCTGCTGGCCGCCAACCTGCAGCGCGCGCCCTGCCCTGCCCTCGCCATCGAGGCCATGGTCGCCGGCCCCGGCACCCTGCCCCGCCCCGGCACCATGCCGCCCGGCAACGCCAGCGGCGCCAGCTTCCTCCCCGGCGGCCAGGGTGAGCCTGTCCCCGCCCCGGTGCGCGCGGCGACGCTCGCCGAGCTGCGCGCCCTGCACGGCCCGTTCGACCTGGTCAAGCTGGACGCCGAGGGCATGGAGGCCGACATCCTGCACGCCGACGCCGAGGCCCTGGCCACCGGCGGCACGGCGCTGTGGGTGGAGTGCAACGAGGACCCGCGCTCGCTGGTCGTCGCCCAACTGCTGCTGTCCTGGGGGCTGGAGCTGCACCTGTTCGCGTTCCCTGCCCACAATCCGGACAACCTGCATGGTGACCGCACGCCGATCTTCCCGTGGGCGTTCGAGGCCGGGCTGCTCGCCGCCCCGCACGCTCCGCCGCGGCTGGACTGGGTGCTGCAGCGCCACCACTGCATCCTTCGCCGCATCCGCAGCCTGGACGACCTGACAGACGCGTTGTGGCGGGTCCCGCGCTGGGGGATGGCGGAGTGGCCCACGGACGACCCGGCCGCCCTGGCCGCCCTGGCCGGCCGCACCCTCCGCAACGAGGCCCGCGACACCTTCCTGCGCAGCGCCGCGCCGCTGGGATCGCCGGGCAACGAGATGATCTGGCAACGCCTGATGGCGGCCGAGGCCCGGGCGGCGGCGGCGGAGGCCCGGCTCGCGGCGCTGGGCATCCCCCCGAAACCTGACCCAGCCGGAAACGTGACCCAGCCGGAAACGTGACCCAGCCGGAAACGTGACCCAGCCCGGCGCGAAAAGACCTACGCTGCACTGCGATATGCTGCCACGATGTCGAGATGAAATATCCGGCTTGGCTGCCCGTGCTGCTCGGGGTCCTGACGGCAGTGGGTCCGCTGTCCACCGACATGTACCTGCCGGCCTTCCCCGCCATCGAGGCCTCCCTGGGCGGCCAGCCCGGCACGGCGCAGATCACCCTGGCCACCTGGTTCGCCGGGCTGGCGGTGGGGCAGCTCACCCAAGGGTCGCTGTCGGACCGCTTCGGCCGGCGCGGGCCGCTGATCCTGGGCACCGCGCTCTACACCCTGGCCAGCGCCGGCTGCGCGCTGGCGCCGGACCTGCTGACGCTCTCGGTGCTGCGCTTCGTGGCGGCGGTCGGCGGGTCGGCCAGCATGGTCATCCCGCGCGCCGTCGTGCGCGACCTGGCGGACGGCCACGCGGCGGCGCACCTGATGAGCCGGCTGATGCTGGTGATGGGCGTGGCCCCGATCCTGGCGCCGACGCTGGGCGGGCTGGTGCTGGAGGTAGCGCCCTGGCACGTCATCTTCTGGCTGATGGTGGCCTACGGCGCGGTGTGCTGCGGGCTGGTGTGGCGCTTCCTGCCGGATACGCTGGAGCCGTCGCGGCGCATCCGGCTGGGCGCGGCGGGGCTGGTGGCGCGCTATGCAGGGGTGCTGCGGGACCGGGTGTTCCTGGCCTATGCGCTGATGGGCGGGTTCGGCATGTTCGGCATGTTCGCCTACATCGGCGGGTCGCCCCCAGTGCTGATCCAGCGGTATGCCTTCACGCCGGCGCAGTATGGGATGCTGTTCGGCTGCAGCGCCGGGGCGTTCATCCTGTCGTCGCAGATCAACCCGCGGCTGCTGCCCCGGTTCGGCTCGGCGCGGGTGATCCGGGCGGGGGTGTCGGTGTACTTCGCCGCGGCGCTGGCGTTGCTGGGGTGCGCGGTGCTGCAGGTGGGCGGGGTGTTCGGCGTGGTGCTGCCCGTGGTGGTGGCGATGGGGTCGATGGGCTTCGTGATGCCCAACGCCGCCGTGGGCGCGCTGTCCCGCCACGCCGGGCAGGCTGGCAGCGCCTCGGCGATGATGGGCACCCTGCAGTTCTGCCTGGCCGCGGCCAGCGGGGTGCTGGTCGGGGTACTCAGCGACGGCACGGCGCGGCCGATGGCGGCGATGATGCTGGCCGGCGCGGTGGGCACGGTTGTCGCGGACCGGTTGCGGCCCAAGATCGGCAGTGAGCACAAGGAGAAAATTTCGGCATGAGCCTTCTGATCGGCCTTCCCGCCTGCGCGCGGGTGCTGAACGGACACCTGCAGCACGCCACCCCGGCGCGCTATGCTGCGGCGCTGATGGGCGCCAGCGGCGGCATCCCGGTCATGATCCCCCCGGTGGGAGAGGCCGCGCTGGCCATCCTGGACCGGCTGGACGGCCTGTTGCTGCCGGGCAGCCCCAGCAACGTGGACCCCGCGCACTACGGCGCCGCGGAGGACCTGACGCCGGACATGCACGACCCCGCCCGGGACAGCACGAGCTTCCCGCTGATCCATGCAGCACTTCGCCGGGGCGTGCCGGTGTTCGCGATCTGCCGCGGCATCCAGGAGCTGAACGTGGCGCTTGGCGGCAGCCTGCACCAGCAGGTGCACGACGTGCCCGGCCGCGGGGACCACCGCGGCGGCCCCGGCACCAAGCCCGAGCAGTACCGTCCCAAGCACGACGTGGCGCTGACCGGCCGGATGGCGGCGATCATCGGCCAGGACCGCATCCGGGTGAACTCGGTGCACGAGCAGGCCATCGACCGCCTGGCCGGCCGCCTGGTGGCGGAGGCGGTGGCGGACGATGGCACCATCGAGGGCGTGCGGGTGGACGGCGCCGGCTTCGCGCTGGCGGTGCAGTGGCACCCGGAGTGGGACTTCGCCGCCGACCCGCATAGCATGGCGCTGTTCCGCGCCTTCGGCGACGCCTGCCGGGCGTATTCCGGCCAAATCAGGAGGGCTGCATGAATACTCAATACTCCACCCCGGCGAACACGCTGATCTTGCTGGGCCGCGTGCTGGCGTCGGTGCTGTTCATCCTCAGCGGCTTCGCCAAGTTCACGGCCCCAGAGTTTTACCAGGCGTACTTTGCGCACATCGGCGTGCCGATCCCTTTCCTGGCCTACATCATCGCCGTCTGCGTGGAGTTGGGCGGCGGCATCCTGTTCCTGCTGGGCGTGCAGACCCGGGTGATCGCGGGGGTGCTGGCGGTGTTCGCCGTGGCGACGGCGCTGCTGGCGCACACCGGCTTCGCCGACATCGCGCAGCAAATCCAGTTCATGAAGAACCTGGCGATCGCGGGCGGCTTCCTGGCCTTCGTCGTGGTGGGCGGCGGCGCATACAGCGTGGACGGGCAGTTGGCCCGGCCCGGCCGCAAGCAGCGCCTGACGGCCTGACCGATGGACCTCCACCTGCAGGGCAAGCGCGCCCTGGTGACGGGCGGCTCCAAGGGCATCGGCCGCGCCAGCGCCGACCTGCTGGCGGCGGAGGGCTGCGACCTGCTGCTGGTCGCCCGTGACCCGGCCGCGCTGGAGGCGGCTGCCGGCGCGATCCGCGACAAGCGCCAGGTCCGGGTGGAGGTGATGCCCGCCGACCTGTCGCAGCAGGCCGAGGTGGAGCGCGTCGCAGCCGCGGCGGGCGAGGTGGACGTGCTGGTCAACAACGCCGGGGCGATCCCGCCGGGCGGGCTGCTGGCGGTGGACGACGCGACGCTGCGGGCGGCCTGGGACTTGAAGGTGTTCGGCTTCATCAGCCTGTGCCGGGCGCTTTACCCGGCGCTGGCGGCGCGGCAGGGCGTGATCGTCAACGTGATCGGCGCGGCGGGGGAGACGTTCGATCCCGGCTACGTCGCGGGCGTGGCGGGCAATGCGGCGCTGATGGCGTTCACCCGCGCGCTGGGCCGCGGCGGGCGGCGGGACGGGTTGCGGGCGGTGGCCATCAACCCGGGGCCGGTCGCCACGGAGCGGCTGGAACGCCTGCTGCGGCACCGCGCCGGGGAGGAGCTGGGGGACGCCGGGCGTTGGATGGAGCTATGCGCAGGGATGCCATACGGCCGCCCAGCCACGCCGGAGGAGATCGGCGCGGCGGTGGCGTTCCTGGCCAGCCCGGTGTCGGCCTACACCAATGGGACGGTGCTGACGATCAACGGGGGGCCGTGAGAGAGCTGCTTGAAACGGGGCTGCCGGGCACGCATTGTTCTTTCTATGCGACGCAAGCCAGCTATCATTCCTGCCAATGAAGCAATCCACCCGAGCGATCACATTGGCCCGGTGACGGGTAGGACTCCTCAGGGATATGGGGCCATGCGGGACATTGTTCTTGATCTTGACCCCCGCATTGACCTGACCAAGCCCATCTATGAGCAGGTCCTCGCGCTGGAAAAGGCGGATTGGGAGGCTGCTAGACAGTAGCAACAGCCTCGTACGGTGCTGTTGCTGGACTCCTATACCTTGCTTTGGACGTTGCGCGGCGAGTTGGGAACCCAGGGCGCCCGCGATGCCATTGCCGCGGCGCAGGATATGAACGGGCTATACGTATCCGCCATCACAGCCTGGGAACTGGGTGTGGCCGACCGCAAGCGGGTGAACCGCCCCGAATTGGGCATGGCGCCAAATGTCTGGTTCCGGGAAGCATTGAGGATCACCGGTGCCAAGCTGGCCACGATCACTCTTGCTGTCGCTGCAGAGGCGGCGGTCGTCCCTGAAACCTATGGCCGCAGCGACCCGGGGGATTGCTTCCTGATCGCGACAGCACGGTTGCGGCACCTGATCTTGGTGACGCGGGACAGGCCCATGCTGCAGCTTGCCGCGACCCGGCCGTCCTACCTGCGTGCTTTGGAGTGCTGAGGCGGTAGAACCGTCTTGCACCTACGACAGCTCGCCGCCGTCGACTTTACCAGGTTGCACTTTCATCAGGACCGCCGCTACGGACTAGCCCGGCTCGCAGCAGCCGCGCCGCCGCATCCCGCCCGCTCAGCCAAGCCCCGCCCACCGTGCCAGCCAGCCCGTCCACCCGGCACGCCTCCCCGGCAAACAGCAGCCGCTCCCCCGGGAAGGCGTCGGCCAGCACGCCGCGGCTGCTCGCATGCCCCGGCCGCGCATAGGCGTAGGAGCCGCGGAACAGCGGGTCCGTGCCCCAGTCCGTCACCACGGCGCCCGGCCCGGCGTCCCCTCCCAGCATCGCCCGCACCGCGTCCCGCGCCATCGCCTCCGCCGC
Source organism: uncultured Acetobacteraceae bacterium (assembly GCA_964242415.1). GTDB lineage: Bacteria > Pseudomonadota > Alphaproteobacteria > Acetobacterales > Acetobacteraceae > DASWOJ01. The sequence goes on along the minus strand of CAXTAT010000008.1, from coordinate 167,468 downwards.
GCGGTCGTCGCCCGCTACCGCCCAAGCCGCCCGGCCGCCGGCGAAGCCGACCAGGTGCCCGCGCCCCAGCGGCCACGCATTGAACGTCATGCCCGCCTCACCCGGCGCCACCTGCTGCACCAGGGTCGCATTGTCGGTCACCCCCATGCGGTCCGCCCCGGGCGCGGGCAGGGCCACCTTGGACAGCAGCCCCATCGGCAGCCCGTCCACCGCCGCCAGCACCGCCAGGGGCAGCGGCGGGTCGAAGCGTATGACCCCCGCCGCCAGCACCCCGGTCGAGACCGTGATGATGCAGGCCGCCGCATGCAGCGTACCCCCCGGCGTCCCGACCGCCACGCCGGGCCCGCCCCAACCGATGCGTCCCACCGGCGCGTCCAGGCGCACGGCTGTCGCCAGCCGCCGCGCCACGAAGGCGCCAAGCCCGCCGGGCAGCAGCAAGTTGGGCGGCGGCAGCAGGTTCCGGTGCCAATCCTGCGCGCTGAGCACGTCCGCATCGGCGGCGGCAATGATCGCACCCTCCCACAGCGCCACCGTCGGCGCCCATGGATTGCCAGCCAGCGCCGTCATCAGGTGCGCCAGCGAGACATCGGCGTCAGGGGGCACCAGGGTCTCCACCTGCGCCCAGCACGCCTCATAGGCCGCATGGTCCGCCCCGGCGGCGTCACGGCCGGCGACGAACAGCCGCTCGGTGCGCAGCGCGTCGGAGTCGATCAACCCGTCCCCAGCAGCGGCGGCAATAGCGGCCAGCGGGTTGCCGTGGCCCGCGTGCAGCCAGGCCGCGCCGAGGTCCAGCACCTCCCCGCCCAGCACGGCCGGACGCACCGTATGGGCACGGCCGCCGATGCGGGAGCCGGCCTCCAGCACGGTCACGCGGACGCCCGCGGCGCGGAGGTGCGCGGCGGCGGACAGCCCGGCCACGCCGGCCCCCACCACAACCACCCCATCCTCCAACAGCCCGGCCCTCGACAGGTCTGGCGTCACGCAGTCATGGCTTCTTGGCAGGCTCCGAGCATCCATCCCCCTGGCACGCCCACGAACGCCAGCAGCCAAGCTGGCGTTCGGGACAGCCCTCCCGCCATACTCCTGCCACCGCCCGCCGCCAACCTGGAGCCGCAACGAGCGTTGAGGATGGCATGGACGGATTCTTCGACGGCTTCACCCTGACCACCCGCCGCGTGCGCGACGGCGAGTTGCGGCTGCGCCACGGCGGCTCCGGCCCGCCGGTGCTGCTGCTGCACGGCAACCCGCAGACCCATGCCATGTGGCACGCCGTCGCCCCGGCCCTGGCCGAGCGCCACACCGTCGTCTGCCCGGACCTGCGCGGCTACGGCGGCAGCTTCAAGCCCGGCGCCACCGGGGACCATGCCCCCTACGCCAAGGCCAGCATGGCGCGCGACATGGCGGAGCTGATGCAGGGCCTGGGCCACGACCGGTTCCAGGTGGTCAGCCACGACCGCGGCGCCCGGGTGGCGCACCGCCTGGCGCTCGACAACCCGGACCGGGTGCAGCGCCTAGCCGTCATGGACATTGTGCCGACCATCGAGCACTTCGAGCGCACCGATATGTCGTTCGCCCTGGGGTACTACCACTGGTTCTGGTTCGCGCAGCCGCACCCGTTCCCGGAGGAGCTGATCAATGCGGCGCCGGAAACCTGGTTCCGCGCCCACACCTCCCGCGAGCCGAAGCCGCCGTCGTTCTTCCGGCCCGAGGCGCTGGAGGACTACCTCGCCGCCGCGCACGACCCGGCGGCGATCACCGGCATGTGCGAGGACTATCGCGCCGCCGCCACCATCGACCTGCAGCACGACCGCATCAGCCGGGCGGAGGGGCGCCGGGTAGGATGCCCGATGCTGGCGCTGTGGGGGGCGAAGGGGAAGGTGGGCGGCTGGTATGACCCGGTGGCGCTGTGGCGGCAGTACTGCTCGGCAGAGGTGACGGGCGCGGCGGTGGACAGCGGGCACTACCTGGCGGAGGAAGCGCCGGGCGAGGTGCTGGCGCATCTGGAGGGGTTCTTGGACTGACGCAAGCCGGTGGGACTGCTCCCTCTCCCTCCGGGAGAGGGCCGGGGTGAGGGAAGCGGCAAGCGCCGAACCTTGCTGGTTCAGCAGCAGATTTCGCGCTCGAACGGGCAAGGCAGCCTCTTGCGGCTTCCCTCACCCCGACCCTCTCCTGGAGAGACAAACAGGAGGCGGCGTTCTTGAATTGCAAGCGATCAGCCTGGGCATGCCCGTTGCCTGACGCCATGTTCCCGCGTGCGAACCCGGCCATCCCCACCTATCCTGCACTTTATCAATAAGGGGCCGCGCAGTGGCGAGCATCACGATCAGCAACCTTGATGACGCGCTGAAGCGCCGTCTCCGCATCCGGGCGTAGGGTCACGGACGCTCCGTCGAGGATAAGGCACGCGACATCCTCCGCGCTACACTCGGCCGCGAGCCGCCGCGCAAGGGCAGACTGGCCGCGTCCATCCGCGCCAGGTTCGCGCCGCTCGGCGGAGTGGAGCTGCCTTCCGTCGTCCGCGACCCGATGCGGGCGCCGCCCTTTGGGGAATGATCCTTCTGGATACGAACGTCCCGTCCAAGGCGCTGGCCCCCGCCATCAAGGTGATCAATCCATGGATAGAAGCTGGAAGTAATTGATGTTCGAGCAGACCTTCAAGAACTTGGACAACGTGCTGCGGAAGGAAGCGGGCTGCACGGGTGGTGTCTCAGTTTGAAGTGGACTGCCTCGATTTCTCAGCCGCTCCCTTAACGATCCTACAAGCAAGAAGCTCATACACGGCGGGTTGCCGACTATCGTTCGCTACAATTTCCGCACCTTCTACCGCGTAATCAGTCCCTAAAGCCGCGTTGGCGCGCGCAACCCCCGCTTGGATCGCGGGAACCATCTCTTCCGCAGTCAGTCCACCATGGTGCTGGCACTGCCCGACCGGCGGCAGGACCGTCACCGAGAACGCTTGGCCACCTCCTCGCCGCAGCTTCAGGCGCAGCAGGTTGTGAGTGGGGCCAGTGATGTGTTGTGCCGAATATACTCCATCACGTTCAGTAACGACCATGCCTCCTCCAAATACCCACTTACCGTGAGGCTTAGTCGGTTGTCATCACCTGCGACCTAGGCGCAGACCGCAAGCGTCAGTCCGAGCAGGCTCAGATTTCAAACTGAGACACTACCGCTGCACGACCAAGCTCGACTATGCCGAGCAGACGTCTTGGACTCTGTTCCTCAAGCCGTGAGCAGTCACCATGCCCCCCCGTCCGCCGCTACCGCCCTTCACGCCCGCGACCGCCGCCGAAAAGGCCCGCAAGGCCGAGGACGCCTGGAACACCCGCGACCCGGCCCGCGTCGCAGGCGCCTACACCGAGGACAGCCGCTGGCGGAACCGCGCCGAGTTCTTCACCGGCCGCGACGCCATCGAGGCGTTCCTGACCCGAAAGTGGCTGTGGGAGTTGGAGTACCGCCTCATCAAGGAAGTCTGGGCGTTCCACGGCGACCGCATCGCCGTGCGCTTCGCCTATGAGTGGCACGACGCCGCCGGGGCCTGGTTCCGCTCGCATGGCAACGAGCAGTGGGAGTTCGACGCCGCCGGGCTGATGCGCCGCCGGGAGGCCAGCATCAACGACGTGGCGATCACCGCGGCCGACCGGCTGTTCCACTGGCCACTCGGCCCGCGCCCGGCAGAGCATCCCGGGCTGACAGGGCTGGGGCTGTAGCTGGGGGGTTGTAGCCGGCAGCACCCTTGCGGGCACGCACCGTTTCGTTCAGCCTTCCAGCCCGACGGGTCGCCAGAACCCGCGCCAGGAGAGACCGCCGGATGTCCGCCCCCCTCACCCGCCGCAGCCTTGCGCTCGGCACCGCCGCCCTGCTCGCCGCCCCGCGCCTGGCCCGGGCGGAGGACACCATCAAGATCGGCGTGCTGTCCCCCAACACCGGCCCCGCCGCCGAGGCCGGCAAGCTGCAGCAGAACGGCATCCGCATGGCCGTGGACGCGGTGAACGAACACGGCGTGCTGGGCCGCAAGCTGGAAGTGGTGATCGAGGACGACCAGACCACCAACCCCGGCGCCGTGCTGGCCTTCAGCCGCCTGGCGTCGCAGCCCGATATCGTCGCCTTCATCGGCCCGATCCGCAGCACCCAGGTGAACGCCATCGCGCCGGACGTGCTGAAGGCCGGCAAGCCCATGCTGTTCGGCGGCACCGACCCCTCCCTCACGCAGCAGGGCAACAAGTGGCTGTTCCGCTGCCGGCCCAACGACAGCTACTCCGCCAAGGTGATCGCCGAGTTTGGCGTGGGGGACCTGAAAAAGCAGAAATGGGCAGTGGTGTACAGCACCGACGCCTTCGGCACCAACGGGTCGAAGGCGCTGGTGGAGGCGTTGAAGGACAAGGGCATCACCCCGGTGCTGATGCAGGGCTACACCAACCAGGCCAGCGACTACACCGCCGTCGTGCTGGCGGTGCGGCAGTCCGGCGCCGACATACTGGGCAGCTACTTCACGTTCGAGAGCGACCTCGGCATCTTCGCCCGGCAGTTGCGGCAGTTGGGCGTCACGATCCCCTGGGTGGGGTCGCCGAGCATCGTCAACACCACGGCGCTGAACCTGGGCGGGCGGGCGCTGTATGGCACCTATGGCGTGGCGGACTATGCCGTGGACGCGACGCCGGCCAGCAAGGCATTCGGGGACAAGTACCTGGCGCTGTACAAGGCGCTGCCGGACAACCAGTCGTCCTATGCGTTCGACGCGGTGAACCTGATCGCCCGCGCCATAACCGATGCCGGGGGGACCGACCCCGAGAAGCTGCGGGCCGCGCTGGCGGGCATCAGGGGATTTGCCGGGGCGGAGGGCGAGTACAACTTCGACGACAAGGGCGACGGGCTGCGCGGCTACAACGTGGTCAAGAACGAGAACGGCAAGGTGGTGTTCGACCGGCGGATCGAGGTGAAGGAGTAGGGCAGGTGCGGCTCCCCAGGCACCCGTCATTGCGAGCCGGCTTCGGCGCGGCAATCCAGGGGTCGTGCGCGCAGCCCTGGATTGCCGCGTCGCAAGCGCTCCCCGCAATGACGGGTCACCAGCCCCCGGCGCCGCCTTGAGCCTGATCCCGCAACTGCTGTTCACCGGCCTGGGCATCGGCGCGATCTACGCGCTCGTGGCCTTGGGCTTCGTGCTGCTGATCCGCGCGGCCAGCGTCGTCAACTTCGCCCAGGGCGAGTTTTCCATGCTGGGCGCCTACCTCATGGTGATCCTGGCGGGCGACCTCGGCGTGCCCTACCTGGTGGCGCTGCCGGTCTCGGTGGCTGTCATGGCCGGGTTCGGCGTGCTGTTCGCGGGCGCGACCTACTGGCCGCTGCGGCACCGCGGGCAGTTGCCGGTGATCATCAGCACCATCGGCGCCAGCATCTTCCTGTCCAACGTCGTCCTGGCCTCCTACGGCCCCAGCCCGCAGGTGCTGCCCGGCCTGTTCGACGACCCCGGCTTCGAGGTCGGCGGCGTGTTCATGGACAGCCAGTACCTGTCCATCATGGTCGCCGTGACCGCCCTGGTGGTGCTGCAATACCTGATCTTCGAGAAGACCCTGCTGGGCAAGAAGCTGCAGGCCACCAGCCAGGACAAGGAGATGGCGAGCCTGCTGGGCATCCCCGTCGCCACGATGGTGCTGATCACCTTCGCCTACAGCGCGGCGCTGGGCGGGTTGGCGGGCATCCTGGTGGCGCCGGTGCTGTTCGTGTCGGTGGGCATGGGGGCGATGATCTCGCTCAAGGCGTTCGCGGCCAACATCATCGGCGGCTTCGGCAACATCCCCGGCGCCATCCTGGGCGGGCTGGCGCTGGGCGTGGTGGAGACGTTCGGCGCGGCGTACATCTCGGTCCCCTACAAGGACGCGCTGGCGTTCGGGATGCTGCTGCTGTTCCTGCTGGTGCGGCCCCAGGGGCTGTTCGGCGAGAAGATCGCGGAGAAGGCGTAATTAGGTCCAATGGAGTTTGCGGTGGGGAAACTGACGCAGGTGTTCAGGAACAATACAGACAAGCCAATCATCATCATGTTGGAGCCTCATACTTCACGCTATCGCCTTGCCCCCGGAGAGGAGCTGCTGCTTCGTTACGAACCCAAGAAGGATGAATACGCACCACATGGCGCACCTATTGTCATGGAGTTCGAAGATTACCGGGGAGGCGTGGGGATGGTCATGCATACACGAGAGGACGAGATGCTCGGCCCTGACGGACATCCATCAAGAATGACCTCTGAATAACCAGAACAGCATCTGAAATCGCAGCGCCATGAGCGCCACCGTCCTCGCCGCGGCCCCCCGCATCGTCCAGGCCCGTGCCTGGCGCGGCCTGCCGCAACTGGCCCTGGCCATACTGGCCGTGCTGGCCCTGTCGGCGCTGATCCCGTCCCAGGGCTACACGCTGAACATCCTCATGCAGGCCGCGACCAACGCGGTGGCCGTCACCGGGCTGGTGGTGGTGCTGGGCTACTGCGGGCAAATCTCCCTGGCGCAGGCCGCGTTCTTCGGCCTGGGCGCCTATGGCGTGGCGCTGGGCACCACCGATTACGGCCTGCACTTCTTCGCCGCCCTGCCGCTCGGCATCGCCGCCGCCCTGCTGTTCGGCGTGCTGCTCGGCCTGGCGAGCCTGCGCCTGGGCGGCCACTACCTCGCCATGGTGACCATCAGCTTCCAGCAAATCCTGACCCTCGTTCTCACCAACTGGATCGGCCTGACGCACGGTCCCGACGGGGTGCGCGGCATCGCCCGGCCGCACGTCCCGGGGCTGCGGCTGGAGAACGGCGACCAGTACCTAACCCTGTGCCTGGTCGTGCTGGTCTGCGTCACCTGGTTCGTCTGGCGCCTGAAAACCAGCCGCTTGGGCCGCGCCATGCAGTCGGTGCGCGACAACGAGATCGCCGCCAGCACCTGCGGCATCGACGTGTTCCGCACCAAAGTGCTGGCCTTCGCCATCAGCGCCGTGCTCGGCGGCCTGGGCGGCGGCCTCTATGCCGGGGCGCGGGCCTACATCAGCCCCGACGAGTTCGGCTTCGGCGAGAGCATCGTCATGCTGACCATGGCGCTGCTGGGCGGCGTCGGCTCGCCGTTCGGGGCGCTGCTGGGCACCGGGCTGCTGGTGATCCTGCCGGAGTGGCTGCGCTTCCTGCGCAACGTCTATCTGGCGGTGTATGGCGCGGCGGTCATCCTGATCATGGTGTTCCTGCCCGACGGCCTCTGGGGCTTCACCGCACGCCTGCGCCGCACGGCGCCCGCCATCCCCGGCCGGGTCACGCCCCTGCCCCTGCTGGGCCAGCGCGGCACGGTGACAGAGGAAGACGTACTGCGGATCGAAGGCTTGGCCAAGCACTTCGGCGGCTTGAAGGCGCTGGACGGCGTGGACCTCGCCGTGCGCCGCGGCAGCACCCACGCGCTGATCGGCCCCAACGGCAGCGGCAAGAGCACTTTTATAAATGTCGTCACCGGCCTGTACCGCCCGACCGCCGGGCGCATCACCCTGGCCGGGCGGGACGTGACCGGCACCGCCCCGCACGAGCGCACCCGCGCCGGCCTGGCCCGCACGTTCCAGAACATCCGCGTGTTCCGCGGCATGACCGTGCTGGAGAACGTCATGGTCGGCGCCGAACGACCCGGCAACGACATCGCCGAGCGCCCGGCCGAAGTCGTCGAACGCGCCCTGGCCGCGCTGGACTTCGTGGGCCTGCGCGGCGACGCTGGGCGCATGGTGGGCACGCTGTCGTATGGGATGCAACGCTACGTCGAGATCGCCCGCGCCCTGGCTGGGAACCCGCAGGTGCTGCTGCTAGACGAGCCGGCGGCCGGGCTGAACCTGACCGAGAAGGGCGAGCTGGGCGCGCTGCTGCGGCGGCTAGGCGGCCATGGCCTGACGATCCTGATCGTGGACCACGACATGAACCTCGTGGAGCAGGTGGCGGACCACATCACCGTGCTGAACTTCGGCCGCCGCATCGCCACGGGAACGCCGCGGGAGGTGCTGTCCCACCCCGACGTGATCGCCGCCTACCTAGGGGAGCCACGCGAAGATGCCGCTGCTTGAGTTGGGCGGCCTGACCGCGCGGTACGGCGCGGCGCCGGTGCTGAAGGACCTGTCCCTCGTGGTCGAGGAGGGGGAGATCGTCGCCCTGCTGGGCAGCAACGGCGCGGGCAAGAGCACGACCTTGCGGACCATCAGCGGTCTGGTGCCGAACGTGGCAGGCCGGCTGGTGTTCGATGGCAAGTCGCTGCTCGGCCTAAAGCCGGAGGCCATCGTGCGCCTGGGCATCGCGCACGTGCCGGAGGGGCGCCGGGTGTTCCCGGGGCTGACGGTGCGGGAGAATGTCCTGTTGGGCGGCAGCAACCGCCGCGGCGTGGCCCGGCGCGTCCTGGAAACCGAGGCCGACGAGATGCTGGCCTTCTTCCCCGGCCTGCAGCCGTTGCAGCACGCCCTGGGGTGGACCTTGTCGGGCGGGCAGTTGCAGATGGTGGCGGTGGCGCGCGGCCTGATGGCCAAGCCGCGGCTGCTGCTGCTGGACGAGCCGTCGCTAGGCCTGGCGCCGCTGATCGTGCAGCAGGTGTTCCGCATCATCGCCGAGATCAGGCGCCGGGGCACGACGGTGCTGCTGGTGGAGCAGAACGCGCACATGGCGCTGTCGGTGGCGGACCGGGGATATGTGCTGGAGACCGGGACGCTGCTGGTATCTGGCGCGCCGGGCGAGCTTTGGAGCAATCCGGATGTGCGGGCGGCTTACTTAGGTGGGAAAAGATTGACCACGGAAGCAAGCTGATATTGCTTTGACAAGCGGCAGTCCCTTGTGTCGTAGCGAAGGATATTTATTGAGGTGTTCTGCAAAGACCTTGCCATACGGTTGCTTTCACAAAAGTCTATCCGTGTCGAACAAGGCATATGATTGGGATGTAGATCGCCTCTCGGATCACTCGATCCGAAGGTCCTGATTTGAAATAGCCACCCTCTTCCGGCACTTTGATGCAGCAAGGGCGGCGGGCACTGCACCTTGCCGCCCCACGCCGCTATCCGCCCTGGCCTTGCCCCTGCGCCTGCTTCAACGGCCGCCAATCGCGGAAGAACGCCGTCCCAATCAGCTCCCCCACCCCGATCAGCCCGCTCTGCAGCCCGTCCAGGTAATCATGCAGCCCATGCGGCAGCAGCCGCTGTACCGAGCCGTCCAGCATCGCCCGCACGTCCTCCAGCCGCTCCAGCACCCCAGCCGTGTCGCGCAATCCATACGCCGACCGCAGGTGCCCCAGGTGCCAGTCCATCCCTCCCACGCACAACGCCACGCTGCGGGCGAACGACGTGTCGGCCAGCAGGAACGCCACCACGTCCGCCGGCACGAACCCGGCATCCGCCACCCGCCGGAACGCATGGTATCCCGCCGCCGCCCGCAGCACCGCGTTCCACTGCGTCAGCTCGGCCACCCGCCGCTCCTCCTCCGTGCCCTGCACCAGCAGGTGATACTTGATGTCCAGCAGCCGCGTCGTCTGGTCCGCCCGCTCGATCAGCCGGCCCAGCTCATAAAAATGCCAGCCCTGGTCGCGGAAGAACGTGCCCTCGGTGATGCCGGTATGGGCCTGCACGCCTTCCTTGATCTGGCGGCACAGCCGGGACAGCGCGTCGCCGTCGAGTTCCGCCGGGTCGATGGCCATGACGTTGCGGTGGAACACGTTGAGCTGCATCCACATCTCGGTCGAGATCAGCGGGCGCAGCTTGCGGGCGTTGGTGCGGGCGGCCTCCAGGCACGCGGGGATGCTGTTGGGGTTCTCGGCATCCAGCAAGTAGAACCGCTTGATGCTGTCCGCCTCGATGGCCACCCCGCGCTTCTCCAGCCCCGGCCCGTCCGAGTTGATGGCGACCAGCGCCGCCCAGGACTCCGCCTCGCGCCCCGGGCTTTCGAACGTCTGGGTCACGTCGATCAGCCGGGCCAGGTTCTCCACCCGCTCCAGGTAGCGCGCCATCCAGAACAGGCCCTCGGCGTCGCGCGTCAGCAGGGGGCTATGGTGCATGCTCATTCCGCCAGTACCCAGGTGTCCTTGCTGCCGCCGCCCTGCGAGGAGTTGACGATCAGGCTGCCCTCCTTCAGCGCCACGCGCGACAGCCCGCCGGGCAGCACCCAGGTGTCCCGCCCGGTGATGGCGAACGGCCGCAAATCCAGGTGGCGCGGCCGCAGCCCGGCGTCCGTCAGGGTCGGCGCCACCGACAGGTTGATCATCGGCTGGCTGATCCAGTTGGCCGGGTCCGCCACCAGCAATTCACGGGCGGCCTCAAGCTCGGCCTTGCTGGCGCGGGGGCCGACGGTGATGCCGTATCCACCGCTCTCGCCCACCGGCTTCACCACCAGCTTGTCGAAGTTGGCCAGGGTGTAGGCCAGGCCCTCCGCCTCCCCGCAGATGTGGGTCTCGACGTTGGGCAGGATGGCATCCTGGTCCAGGTAGTATTTGATGATGCGCGGCATGTAGGCATAGACCGCCTTGTCGTCCGCCACCCCGGTGCCGACCGCGTTGGCCAGCGTCACGTTGCCCTTGCGCCACGCCCCGATCAGCCCGCGCACCCCCAGCATGCTGTCCGCCCGGAACACGCTGGGATCGAGGAAGTCGTCGGCGATGCGGCGATAGATCGTGTGGACCCGGCGCAGCCCGCCCGTGGTCCGCATCCACACCTTGTCGTCCTCCACCGTCAGGTCCGCGCCCTCCACCAGGGGCACGCCCATCTCGCGGGCCAGGAACACATGCTCGAAATACGCCGAGTTGTAGATGCCCGGCGACAGCAGCACCACCTGCGGGTCCCGGACCCCCTCCGGTGCGATCTCGTCCATGGCGCTGCGCAGCCGCCGGCCATAGTCATCGACCGGGCGCAGCTTCATGCCCGCCACCAGGTCGGGAAAGGCGCGCAGCATCAGGTGCCGGTTCTCCACCACGTACGACACGCCGGACGGCGTGCGGGCGTTGTCCTCCAGCACGCAGAACTTGCCCTCGTGGTCGCGCACGATGTCGATGCCGCAAATATGGACATAGGTGCCGAAGCGGACGGGAAAGCCCTCCATCTCCGGCCGGTAGTTGCTGTTGCCGTACACCAGCTCGGCCGGCACCACGCCGTCGCGGATGATGCGGCGCTCGTTGTAGATGTCGCCCAGGAACAGGTTGAGCGCCTGCACCCGCTGCACCACGCCGCGCTCCAGCACTGCCCAATCGCGCGCCAGGATGATGCGCGGCACGCAGTCGAACGGCAGGATGCGGTCGATGGCCGACGCCTCGGAGTACACCGTGAAGGTGATGCCCAGGTTGAACAGGTCGCGCTCGGCCAGCTTGGCGCGGGCGCGCAGCGCGTCGAGGCCGATCGCCGACAGGCGGTTGCGGATCAGCGCCGCCGCCCCGCCATCGTTGTCGCGGGCGGTCAGCTCGCAGAAGAATGCGCCGGCGTCGTAGGAGTCGAAGGGGTCTGGCTGCATCGGGTGAGCCTAGCGGGGTGAGGATGGGCCGTGATCTGGCATGATGGCGTGTCATCGCAGCGTCACGCCAGGAAGGCAATCTGCGCTGTTGATGCAACAGCTTTGCCAGACGCGGCGGGCTGGCGGCGGCGCCCGGGCTTTTGTGTTGCACGCCACCGCAATAGGCGGTTTACCTCGCGCGCCGGGCGATGTCGCCGTGTCGCCGCCAAACCTCCCGGCTCCCGATATCCCCTGGATTGGAGTGCCCCGCCATGCGTTTTCCCGTTCTCGGCCTGCTGACGGCGGGCCTCGTGGCCGGCCAGGTTGCCGCCGCCCCGCTGGCTGCGGCGCAGTGCGTCCGTCCGGCCGATCACGCCTCGTTCGACATCACGGCGTTGAAGACCAGCCTCCTGGTCGTCGCCCTCACCTGCGGCGCCGATGAACGCTACAACGCGTTCATCCGCAAGTACCAGCCGGAACTGACTGCACAGGACCGCGCGCTGGGCGCCTACTTCACCCGCGTGCACGGCCGCACCGGGCGCAAGCAGCAGGACGACTACGTGACGCAGTTGGCCAACAGCCAGTCGCAGTTCGGCAACAAGCAGGGCAACAAATTCTGCCAGCAGAACCTGCCGGCGTTCGATGAGGTGATGGCGTTGCGCGGTAGCGGCGAGCTGGCCGAATTCGCCGCCGGCAAGTCCGTCGCGCAGCCGATCAACGTCACCGCATGCGGTAGCGCCGCGACCCCTGCCAGCACGCGGCCCACCGCCTCGCGGTCACGCCGCCGGTCGTAACGCGGCCGCTGCACCGCCCAGCAATAAATAAGGGGGCCGCAAGGCCCCCTTTCGCATGGAACAGCCGGGTGGTCAGCGCAGGACGATCTCGACCCGGCGGTTCTGCGGCTCGCGCACGCCATGGGCCGTTGGCACCAACTGGTGCGTCTCGCCGAAGCCCTGCACGGTGATCGCCTGCCGCGGCACGCCAAGCCGCACCAGCTCAGCCGACACGTTCTGCGCCCGGCGGATCGACAGGCCCTGGTTGTAACGCGCCGTGCCCGAGCTGTCGGTGTAGCCCGACACCTCGATGCGCGTCGTCTGCACCCGTGTCGTCGCCTGCGCCGCCTCGGCAATGATCTGCCGCGCCCGGTTGGTCAGGTCCGCACGGTCCCAGTCGAAGAACACCAAGTAGGTGCGGTTCTGCGGCGGCGGGATTGGGGCCGGCGGGGCCTCCACCGGCGGCGGGGCCACATTGAAGGCATAGCGCAGCCCGAGCATCAGGCTGTGGTTGTAGTTGTCCGAGATCGTAACCCGCCCGCTCCCCGGCAGCGGGCTATTCACCCGCAGGCCAAACTGGCGCTGATCGGCCAGCGCGAAGTAGCGGTACTCTGCCGTCACCGACAGGCCGACCACTGGCGGGACCGGGAACGACAGCCCGGCGATGGCCTGGTAGGCGAAGCTGCTATCCACGCCCTTGGTCACGACGGGGGAGTTGCCAAGCGTCTCATAGGTCCGCCGGTCCACCCAGGAATAGCCCGCGCCCGCGCCGACGTAGGGGAACACGTAGGGGCTGCGGACGTCCAGGTCGAACAACGCGTTGACCATGCCGCCATACTTCTCCTCCCGCCCCTGCGTCGCCAGCACTCCGAGCGTGCGGCTGCGGTCGATGCTGTTGTAGCGGTAATCGCCCTCCGCCTCGACCCGCAGGCCGTTGCCGAACCCGTAGCCGACGCTGGCCACGCCGGCCGCGCCGGTGCCGAACGAGGTCTGCCCGCGGTCGAGCGTGCGGGGGCCGCCGTTCAGGTGATAGACCTGGTTGAACTCGCGCTGCATGAAGTTCGCGCCGCCCGCACCGCCGATATACAGCCCCGTCACCGGTTGCGCCTGCGCGGCGCTCCCCAGCAGGATGGGCATGGCCGTCGCGGCGAGCATGGTGGCGGCCAGCAGGGTCGAGCGGATCATAGGGTCTCCTGTTCGTCCGGCGGGCGTGCCAACTCGGTGGCAACCCCGCTTCATGACAGCATAGCCGCCTCAATCAGCAAGATAATGCTGCCGGGCGGTTCCTGGGTATGCGCCGCCGGGCATTATGGCGACGTGTGGCCAATGCGCTACAGCAAACGATACGAGAAAGGCCGGCCCACATCCGCGGACCGGCCCCCCTTGCAGCAGCGTTGAGACGGTCCGGCTTAGCGCAGGACGATCTCGACCCGGCGGTTCTGCGGCTCGCGCACGCCGTTGGCGGTCGGCACCAACTGGCGCGTCTCGCCGAAGCCCTGCACGGTGATCGCCTGCCGCGGCACGCCAAGCCGCACCAGCTCAGCCGACACGTTCTGCGCCCGGCGGATCGACAGGCCCTGGTTGTAACGCGCCGTGCCCGAGCTGTCGGTGTAGCCCGACACCTCGATGCGCGTCGTCTGCACCCGTGTCGTCGCCTGCGCCGCCTCGGCAATGATCTGCCGCGCCCGGTTGGTCAGGTCCGCACGGTCCCAGTCGAAGAACACCAAGTAGGTGCGGTTCTGCGGCGGCGCCGGCGGCGGAGCGGCGATGACCGGCGGCGGCGCCGCGTTGAAGGCGTAGCGTAGACCCAGCAGGACGCTGTGGTTCAGGTCCGAGTTGCTGTCGAGCCGGACGTTGGCGCGGGTCGCCACCCCCGGCGCAAAGTACTGGAAGTTGTAGTTGCGGGTCTCGGCCAGGCCCATGAAGCGGTACTCGGCCGTGACGGCCAGGCCCGGCACCGCGGGGATCGGGAAGGCCGCGCCGATGATCGCCTGGTAGGCAAACGAGCCCTGGCCATTGGTGGAGCGCAGCAGCGAGTTGAAGCCGCCTGGCTGCCCGACGACCGGCCCGCCGTTGCCGTAGAACCGGGCGTTCGCGTCCTGCGCGTAGGCGTAGCCGGCGCCGACGCCGACATAAGGCGTGACCGGGAACGGGATGAAGCCGCCGAGGCCCAGCACGTTCGGGTCGAAGTCATACAGCACGTTCACCATTCCGGCGTACTTATGCTCGTCGCCGCCGCCGCTCAGATGATTGGTGAAGGTTCCGGCAGGCGAGCTGTTCGTGGCGCCCGAGATGGACTTGAACTTGTTCTGACGATAGCTGCCCTCGACCTCGAAGCGCAGGCCGTTGCCCAAGCCATAGCCGACGCTGCCGAGGCCGACGAACCCGACGTCGGTCCTCTCCGTCGCGTTGCTGCCGATGCCGCGCAGGTTCGGGACGAACCTGCCATTCGCTTGCGGATAGCCAACGCCCGTAATCGACTGGTCTTGCAGGAAGTTGGCGCCAGCGCCGGCGCCGATGTAAAGGCCGTCAATCGCCTCAGCCTTGGCAGCTACAGGGGCGGCTAGAACAGTCGCGGCCAGTAGCGCTCTGCGGAGCTTCATTCTTTCTCTCCTCGATGAATAACTTAGTCGTAAGCGCATCCGGGGGCCTGCGGGACTCGTCCCCCGCCTCTCGGTGAATGCACATTACCACCACTTGCCTCCAAGGCGAGGTGGGTGTGGCCGATTACGCCCCGCTTGTGGCCTTGAAGCCACAACGAGCAGCGCAGAATTACCACACATGCCCGTGAGCTAACACAACATGACGCCAGATTAAATGATCCGCGCCTCGAAGGGTGGCAGCAAATCCGGCGCCTCAAACTCCAGCACCCATAAATCCGGGTCCCGGCCGACCTGGCGGGCAACGTACGCGTCGGCGGCGGCCTGGTCCACTGCCGCCGGGCCGGTGGCGCGCATCCACGACACGTCACCCTCCCCGGCCCGCACCTGGGACAGCACGGACAGGCCCTCCCGCCCGCGCAGCACCACCAGCACGCCGCCGGCATCGGCGTCCCCGCCGCGCAGCACCGCGCCGGGCCGCCCGTCGATGTCGCCCATGCGCAGGGCCATCTGCACCCATAGCTTCGCCTTTACCCGAGGTACCGCCATGCCCCATCCTCTGCCGTTCGACAAATCTTAACCTAGCCGGAGGCCCTATGTTGCGCCTGGTCCGCCTGGTCTTCCTAGCCGCGCTCGCCCTTGCCGCTCCGCTGGCCGCCCAGCCGGCTGCCGCGCAGGCTCCAGCGCCGGACCGCATCAGCTTCGGCCTGGATTGGCAGGCCGAGGCCGAGTACGGCGGCTACTACCAGGCCGCCGCCACCGGAATCTACGCCCGGCATGGCCTGCAGGTGGCCATACGGCAGGGCGGGCCGCAGGTGAACCAGGCGCAGCTCATGCTGGCCGGGCGGCTTGACTTCACCCTGGCGTCCAACAGCTTCCTGGCGCTGAACTTCGTCCGCGAGGACCTGCCGTTCATCTCCGTCGCCGCCATGTTCCAGCGCGACCCGGCGGTGCTGCTGGCCCACCCCGGCCAGGGCCATGACAGCTTCGAGGCGCTGCGCGGCCAGCCGGTGATGATCGGTGCCGACAGCCGCGCGGGCTGGTGGACCTTCCTGCGCGCCCGCTTCGGCTACACCGACGCGCAGATCCGGCCGTATACCTTCAACCTGGCGCCCTTCCTGGCCGACCCGCATGCGGTGCAGCAGGGCTACTTGGGGTCGGAGCCGTTCCTGGTGCGGCAGGCCGGCGGGTTCGATCCCGTCGTGCTCCTGCTGGCCGATGCGGGGTTCAGCGGCTATGCCAGCCTGCTCACCACCAGCACGCGGCTCGTGCAGACGAAGCCGGATTTGGTGCAGCGCTTCATCGACGCCTCCGCCGAAGGCTGGCGCTCCTACCTGCATGGCGACCCGGCGCCGGGCAATGCGCTGATCAAGCGGGACAACCCGGACATGACCGACGCCCTGCTGGCCTATGGGCGCCAGGCGTTGCTGGACCGCGGCATCGTCGAGTCCGGGGACGCCGTGCAGTCCGGCATCGGCGCCATGACGGACGCGCGCTGGGGCGACTTCTTCAAGGCCGTGTCGGCGCAGGGCGTGTACCCCGCCGGGATGGACCCTCGCCGCGCCTACACGCTGCGCTTCGTCGGCGGCAACGCGGCGGCGAAGTAACGGCCCTGCTGACGGTCGAGCACGCCGGCCGCCGCTTCCCGAACGGGACGGTGGCGCTGGCGGGGGTGTCGCTGCGGGTCGGCGCCGGGGATTTCGTGGCGCTGCTGGGGCCGTCGGGCTGCGGCAAGACCACCCTGCTGCGCCTGATCGCCGGCCTGGACCGGCCCGACAGCGGGGTGGTGGCCTGGGACGGCGGCCCTCCCCCGCCCGGCAGCATCGGCTACGTGTTCCAGGACGCGACGCTGCTGCCCTGGGCGACGGCGTTGGACAACGTGCGCCTGCCGCTGCGCCTGCGCGGCCAGCCCGCCGCGGCGTCGGCGTCGGCGGCACGGGCGGCGTTGGCCCGGGTGGGCCTGCAGGGCTTCGAGGCCGCCCGCCCGCGCGAGCTGTCGGGCGGCATGAGGATGCGCGTCTCAATCGCCCGCAGCCTGGTGGCCCGGCCGCGCCTGCTGCTGATGGACGAACCCTTCGCCGCCCTGGACGAGTTCACCCGCCATGCCCTGCAGGAGGACTTGCTGGCCCTGTGGCGCGATGCCGGATGCAGCGTGGTGTTCGTCACGCACTCCATTTATGAGGCTACCTTCCTCGCCCCGCGCATCGTGCTGATGTCCCCGCGGCCGGGGCGGATCGTGGACGTCATCGAGTCCCCCTTGCAGCCTGGCCCCTCGCAGCCTGATCCCTCGCAGCCTGCTTTGCAGCCTGGCCCTGTGACGCCAGCCGGCAACCGGCGGCAGGACCCGGCGTACGCCGCCCTGGTCGCACGCATCAGCGACGCCATGCAGCAGGCCCGCATCGCATGAGCCGGATCGCATGAGCAGAGCCACATGAGCAGGGCCGCGTGAACCCCGCCGCGCTCGGCTTCGGCCTGCTCACCCTTGCGGTATGGGAGGCCGGGGTGCGCCTGGCCGGGGTGCCGTCCTACGTGCTGCCCGGGCCCTCCGCCATCGGGCGCGCCTTCCTGGCCGACCCGGCGCTGCTGCTCGGCTCCCTGCTGTCCACCCTGGCGGTCACCGCGACGGCGCTGGCGGCAAGCTGCGTGCTGGGGGTGCTGCTGGCGGGGCTGATGGCGGGCAGCCGCTGGGCGCGGGCGGCGATCCTGCCCTGGGCGGTGGTGCTGCAGGTGACGCCGGTGGTGGCCATCGCGCCGCTGATCATCGTCTGGGTGGGGGACCCATTCGCGTCGCTCGTGGTGTGCGCGACCATCGTGGCGTTCTTCCCCGTGTTCTCCAACACGGCCGCCGGGCTGGCGGCGGTCCCTGCGGAGCTGCTGGACCTGTTCCGGCTGAACGGCGCCGGGCGGTGGCAGACCCTGTGGCTGCTCCGGCTGCCGGCGGCGGTGCCGGCGTTCCTGCAGGGCCTGCGGGTGTCGGGCGGGCTGGCGCTGGTCGGGGCGGTGGTGGCGGAGTTCGTCGCCGGGTCGGGCGGTTTCGCGTCCGGCCTGGCCTACCGCATCCTGGAGGCCGGCTACCGCCTGCAAATCCCGCGCATGTTCGCCGCCCTGGTGCTGCTGTCCGTGGCGGGGATCGCCATCAACGCCGGGCTTGGGGCGGTGGGCGCCTGGGTGATGCGGCGGCGTGGCGAGGCTTGAGGTGCGAAGGCTTGAACGGACGCCCCGACGTGGCCAGAACAGGGGCAACAGCGGAGCACCCCCCCATGCCTGATAAGACGGCTGACATCAAGACGCTGACCCCGGCCCAGCGCGCCTATGAGCAGAAGCGCGCAGCCAAGGCCGGCAAGACCCTGGAAGCGTGGCTCGACCTGAAGCAGAAGCGCGCCGCGGAGGAGGCCAAGGCCGCCGCCCCGCCCCCGCCGCCCAAGAAGCCCGGCCTGATCAGCCGCCTGCTGGACCGGGCGCACAAGCCGCTCTGACGCCGTTCGCCGTCCATGCCGACTGGAGCATGGACGCCGGCAAGCGGTGGATGGCGCTGGCGACCCCCACGGTGGGCGGATGGACGGCGGAGGTGACGCCGGTCGGCGATCTCGCCACCCTGCTGGCACGGCTGCGGGCCTGGGCCGGAGGGGCGCCGGTCGCGTTGGGCGTGGACTTCCCAATCGGCCTGCCGCGCGACTATGCCGCCCGGCACGCTGGCGGTGCGGCGGACTTCCCGGCGTTCCTGCACAGCCTGGCGAACCGGGCAGGCTTCTTCCAGGTGTGCGGCGCGTTGGACCAGGTTTCGGCGGCCCGGCCCTTCTATCCGATGCGGGGCACCCGAGGCATGACGCGGCTGTCCCATGCGCTGGCGCTCGGGCTGGATGGCGCCGCCGGGCTGTCCCGCGCCTGCGACCGCGCCACCGCCGACCGCCCGGCCGGGGCGCCGCTGTTCTGGACCCTGGGCGCCAACCAGACCGGCAAGGCCGCCATCACCGCCTGGCGCGACCTGCTGCTGCCTGCCTTGGCCGGCCCGGCACCACCAGCCCTGTGGCCCTTCGACGGCGCGCTGCTGCCTCTGCTGGCGACGGGACACCGTGGGCAGCCGGGGCAGATCGTGGTGGCCGAAACCTACCCGGCCGAGGCCATGCGGCAGCTTGGCCTGCGTATGGGCGGCAGCAAGCGCCGCCATGCCGACCGCCTGGCGCTGGCGCCTGCCCTGCGGGACCGCATGGCGGGGCTGCGGCTGCGGCCGGCTCCGGCTTTGGACGCCTGGCTCGCCAGCGGCTTCGGCGCCGACGCGGCCGGGGAGGACCGGCTGGATTGCGTGCTCGGGCTGTTGTGCGTCGTCCAGGTGCTGCTGGGGCGCCGGGCGGACACCGTGCCGGACGATCCCTGGATCAGACGGTGGGAGGGATGGGTGCTGGGCCAGTCGCCTTAAGGTGCAATCCCTGTCCCTGCTCCCTTGCTCGCCCTCTTGGACGCGGCGGCCTCTCTAGCGGACCCGCTTGTCAACCGTCATCGCGAGCCGGCTTCGGCGCGGCGATCCAGGACTGCATGGGCGGCAAGTTCAGTTCGGCACTCCTGGATTGCTGCGTCGCCAGCGTTCCTCGCAGTGACGGGTGATCAGGCGGAGGCTCCCTGCGGCGCTATTGCAGGTAGTCCGCCGCCGCCCGCGCCAGCGCCTGCACGCCCAGGCCGATGCACGCCTCGTCCGGCTGATAGGCGGAGTTGTGCAGCTTGTCCCGCCGCCCCGGCTGGCCGGAACCGACCCGGAGCTGGAATGCCGGCGCCAGGTTGGCCATGAAGGCGAAGTCCTCGCCCCCCAGGCTCGGCTCGCCCTCGTCCACCACGTCGCCAAGCTGCGCCCGCACGCTGGCAACCGTGCGGTCCAGCACCGCGTCGTCGTTCACCAGCGCCGGGACGCCGCGCTCGTACTCCACCCGGCACGCCACCCGCATCCCCACCTCCAGCCCGGCGCACAGCCGGCGGATCGCCGCCTCCGCCACGTCCTGCGCCGCGGCGTGCAGGGTGCGGACGGTGCCGCGGACCAGGCAGGCGTCGGGGATGATGTTGTGCACGGTCCCGGCATGGATGGCGCCGACGGTGACGACGCAGGGGTGCAGCGGGCGCTGTTCCCGCGACACCACCGTCTGCAACTGCGTCACCAGGTGGGCGGCGGCGACGATGGGATCGACCGCGTCCTCGGGGTGCGCGGCATGGCCGGACCGCCCGGCGACGGTGATGTCGAACCGGTCGGACGCCGCCAGGCACGCGCCGCGGCAGAAGCCCAGCCGGCCGACCGCCATGTCGGGGTAGTTGTGGAAGCCCAGCGCCTGGTCCACGCCCTCCATCGCGCCGTCGGCGATCATGGCTGCCGCGCCGCCCAGGGTCTCCTCCGCGGGCTGGAACAGCAGGCGGACCGTGCCGGACAGCGACGGCGCCATCCCCTGCAGCACGGCGGCAACGCCGAGCAGGGTGCTGGTGTGGATGTCGTGGCCGCAGGCGTGCATGTGGCCCGGGGCGGTGCTGGCGAACGGCAGCCCGGTCTGCTCGTGGATGGGCAGCGCGTCCATGTCGGCGCGGATGGCGAGCGTCGGGCCGGGGCGGCCGCCGGCACCCGGCCTTCCCCCGGTGATCGTGCCGATGACGCCGGTGCGCCCCACGCCAGTGCGGTGCGGGATGCCCAGCCGGGTCAGCTCGGCGGCGACGATGCCGGCGGTGCGGACCTCCTCGAATCCCAGCTCGGGGTGGGCGTGCAGGTCGCGGCGGACGGCGATCAAGTGCGGCTCGACCTGGCGCGTGGCGTCGGCGATGGCGGATTGCAGGTCGTTGTGCCGGGTGGCGGGCATTGGGAAGCTCCTCGGGCCGTCATGAACCTGTCACCCGAGCAATACGTCCCAGCCTGGGCCATCCCGCAAGGCTATTTTTGCCCGTTTCATAGCCACCGGGCAGGGCGCCGCCGTGATGTCGCGTCAAATGCGACGTTCGGGCCAGGTTGCATTCCGGGGATGGATAGACGCCCGATGCCGGCCGCATTTATACAACCCTCGCACCAGCCAAGGTCCGGCAGCGCACGAAGGCCGCATAACGTTAATTGGACCACGGTTTGCATGGCCACTTGCCATGGCGCCGCATCACATGCGGCCTCCTCCAGTTGAGCGCGGGCACCTCGGGCTTTGCTTATGGTGTGGCGAGCGCTCCCGATAAGGTCGGCGCTCTTGATAGGGGTCGTGATTTGAAGGTTGACATCAGGCGTCTCATGCAGAAACGCCAGGCCTCTAAGGGCGACCTGCCAGACCGGCAGGCCGGCGATGCCGCCCGCGACCGTGCGGAGTGGGCGGCGGCCGAGGCGGCGTATCACGCCCACCTCGCCTTGACGCCCGACGACCAGCCCATCTGGGTCCAGTATGGCCACGCCCTGAAGGAGCAGGGCAAGCTGGCGGACGCCGAGGCGGCCTACCGCCGGGCGATCACGCTGCAGGCCGATGACGCCGACGCCCACCTGCAGCTCGGCCATGTGCTGAAGCTGCATGGCGACCTGGAGGCGGCCCGGCATGCCTACAAGACCTCGATGGAACTCAAGCCATCGAAGGCGGCGCTTGAGGAGGCGGCGGCGCTTGGCAACGCCGAGGCTGCGCAGCAGATGATCGCCGCCAGCACTTCGCATGACCAGGACGGCACGATCTACCTCGAAGTCGATGACCTGCTGGACTACCTCCGCAGCCACCGCACGCTGTCAGGCATCCAGCGCGTCCAGGTCGGCATCGTCCAGCACGCCATCGATGAGGCGGACGGGCGGTATGCCTTCGTGCGCACCGGCAAGCACGCGGCCGGGTTCTGGCGGCTCGACCCGGCCGACCTGCTGACGATCATCGACCACCTCCGGCAGGCCTCGGTGTCGCAGGACCGCCTGCTGTCGCTGATTGGGATTGCCGAACAGCGCGCCGTGCTGGTGGAGCCGGTCCGGGGCCAGGCCTACTTCGTCCTCGGGGCGTTCTGGGGTTTCGGCTCCAACGCCGCCCGGTATGCCCGGCTGAAACGCGCCGGCGTGGCCGTTGGCGTCTATATCTACGACCTCATCCCAGTCACCCATCCGGAATACTGCGTCGCCGGCCTGGTCAGCGAGTTCTCGTTCGCGCTCGCCGACGGCCTGCATGCATTCGACTTCGTCCTGACGATCTCCGAGTACGTCGCAAAGGACGTCCGCAAGTTCCTGCGCAAGCACGGCCTGCGCGACATCCCCGTCGCAGCGGTCCCCCTCGCGCACCAGTTGCACGACCGTCCCGCCTCGTCCGGGCCTGCGGCATGGCGCGGCGCCATCGCCCCGTTGCGGGACCGCCCGTTCGTGCTGATGGTGTCCACCATCGAGGCGCGCAAGAACCACATCTACCTGTATTCGGTCTGGAAGGCGCTGATCGAGGAAGGTCTGGACCCGCCGGACCTGGTGTTCGTCGGCCGCTTCGGCTGGCGGGTCCGTGACCTGCATGACATGCTGGAGGGGACCGGGTATCTCGGTGGGCGCATCCATGTGCTGCACGACCTGTCCGACGTGGACCTGGAGCTGCTGTACCGGTCCTGCCTGTTCACCGCATTCCCCAGCATCACCGAGGGCTGGGGCCTGCCGGTCGGCGAAAGCCTGGCGCATGGGCGGCCCAGCGTCGCCTCCAGCACGTCGTCGATCCCGGAGGTCGGCGGCGACCTGGTGGACTACATCGACCCCTGGAACCTCAATGACGGACTCCGCGTGTTCAAGCGGATGATCGTCGATGAGGCCTACCGGACCGGGCGCGTCCAGGACATCCGGGACCGGTTCGTGGCGCGGACCTGGGACGATGTCGGCAGGGACCTGCTCGGTCGCCTGGCGGTGCTTGGGATGACGGCTCCGCCGCCCTACGCGCCGCCGCTGC
Organism: uncultured Acetobacteraceae bacterium; assembly: GCA_964242415.1. Classification (GTDB taxonomy): domain Bacteria; phylum Pseudomonadota; class Alphaproteobacteria; order Acetobacterales; family Acetobacteraceae; genus DASWOJ01. Next base: position 144,763 of record CAXTAT010000008.1, on the reverse strand, counting down.
TGGCCGCCGGCGAGGTGCTGGTGCCGGGCGAGCTGGTGATCGGCAGGGTTGTCCCGGCCAACTACCCCGCCCGCCCGCTGCGGCCGATCTTCGCGGAAAGCTGGTATCCCGCCGAGCCCCTGGGTGCATGGATGCGCGGCACCGAGGGCTCCCTGTGGTTCTCGACCGACTGCGAACCGGGCACTCGCGTCACCATCTACCTCCACCTCATCGGGGCGCCGTGGTCCATAGACCACGCCGTCACGCCCTGGATCGGCAGCGACTCGGACGGGCCGAAGGCGGCGGCGGCGTTCCCAAGCTCGATCCAAGCACGGACAGAAACCTTCCAAATCAAGACCGGGACCGACTTCCTGTGCCGGGTCTCGGGCCTGGTTGACCAGGACGGAACGATCTCCGTTCACCTGCGGGTCAAGGGAGAGGCGGTGGGAGCGCATTCCGCAAAGAGCGCGCACGACGACCGGGTTTTCTACGTCGGGCTGGTCAAGCTTGCCTACGCCGCGGCCACGGACGTGCAGCTTCGGGTTGACCTGCATGAGCGCTTCTCGATGCTGCCGTAGGCCTGGGTGATGCGGTCCCGCATCAGGGGCCGTCCGGCAGGGCCGATTGCAGCCCAGGGTGACGCCGCCGCCGTTGGCCCAGCCCGGCCTTCGGGTAGCAAACCTCGTGTCGCAAGTTGCCCCATGTCACGACATCGAGGGATTGCGTTACCGCGCCCGCCTAACTGAAGTCCGCGTGGACCGCGGTGAACGCCAGGCCAAGCTGCTCGCCCCGTCGCCGGACCAGCTCAGTGAACTGAATTGCCGATCAACCGGCACGGGCGGTCTCCGGGCGCGCAGCAGGCCCGGCGGCACGGCGCAGGTCCCGATGCGCCCTCAGAATAAGCCGACGCTGGCCAGGTGAATGTGGATGCCGAGAAAGTCGCCGTTGCCCAGCGCGGCGCCAGGCTGCGTGCCGGGCGTTCGATGACCGCCCAGTTCGATGACCACCCAGGGGCTGACGGCATGACGAAGGCGCTCATGGAACAGGATCAGGTCGGGTTCCGCGAAGAGGCCGGCCCCGGCCACCCCGGATGAGTAGCCGCGTGCCCATGTTGTGCCACCCCTGTAACGCGGCTAACCTGCCGTCTCACTTCTGTTCCGAAACCGTGGAAAAAACGGAGACGTACGCTGGACGACCTGGACACCTTGCCGTTGATCGACACCGTGCTGTGGTCCTATCGGTTGTTTCTTGGACGCGGTCCCGAGAATATGGCGGCCCTGACCCGCCATGTGGACGGCCAGCCGTCCCTGGAGGACATCCGGCGCCGGTTCATGCAAAGCAACGAGTTCAAGGAGTATTTTGCCGCCCAGTCGGCAGCCCTGAAGCAGCCGTCCGTTGACCCCGCCGTGCTCGCCGCCTTCCCACTTTATACCGGCCCCGGTGCCGCAGGCTTCTTCACCGATTTCCTCGGCACACGGACCCGGTGCGCGTACTTGCCGGATGTCTATGCCGGCGCATCCGGCATCGTCGAGGGGCCACCCGGCACGGAACGATTCGGCCTGCACGAGCCGCCGGAATGGGAGGGCACGCTCAGGTCGGTGCTGGAGGCCGGGTCGCGCTTCGTCGCCGTCGAGCTTGGTGCGGGCTGGGGGCCATGGCTCGTCGCGGCCGCACGGGCGGCGCAACTGCGGGGGATCACCGACATCCACCTCGCCGGGCTTGAGGGTGCGTCCGGCCACTATGGGTTCCTGCTGCAGCACTTCCGCGACAACGGGATCGACCCGGCGGCGCACAACCTGCAGCACGCCGTGGTCGGCGTGGAGGACGGCATGGCGCGGTTCCCCAAACTTGACGTTCCCAGTGCAGACTGGGGCGCGCAAGCCAGTTATGATGCCGACGAGCAGGCCAAGGAGGGGTTCGACGAGGTGCCAAGCGTCTCGCTCGCCACGCTGCTGGCGAAGCTGCCACCGGTGGACCTGCTGCACTGCGACGTGCAGGGCGCCGAGGGCGATGTCCTAACGGCTGCTGCCGACGTGCTGTCGAGCGGCGTGCGCCGCATCGTGGTCGGCACGCACGGCCGGGCCATCGAGGACCGGTTGATGGCGTCCTTCGGTGCGAACGGCTGGGTGCTGGAGCATGAAAGCCCCTGCCGCTTCATCCAGGGCCCGACCGGCGCGCTGCAGCTTGTCGCCGACGGCACCCAGGTCTGGCGCAATGCCCGGCTCGCTGCCGCCCAAGCGTAAGCAACCCCGCCGGATCGGGCACGCAGCCTCCGAGGGGTCAGCGTTAGACCCTGGACCGCAACGGCTTAACCTCCTACGACGCTCCCACCCGCACCAATTACGCCAAGGCCGGTCTTGAACAACATTGCACCCACAGGCTCTTTGATGGCCGCGCCGCCGATGCCGTCTGGTGCTGCCGCTCAAGCGCCCGGCCAATCTACCGGCCTGATCGTCCCCGTGATCCTGTCCGGCGGCACCGGCAGCCGCCTATGGCCGGTATCGCGCGAAAGCTTCCCCAAGCAGCTCTGGCCGCTGGTGTCCGACCGCACCATGCTGCAGGAATGCGCGCTGCGCGGCATCGGCCCCGGCTTCGCCCCGCCCATCGTCGTCTGCAACCACGAGCACCGCTTCCTGATCGCCGAGCAGATGCGCGCCGCCGGGATCAACGACGCCGCGATAGTCTTGGAGCCGGTGGGCCGTAACTCCGCCCCCGCCATCGCCGCCGCCGCCCTGCTGGCCGCCGAAACCGACCCCGGCGCCGTGCTGTGGATGATGGCCGCCGACGCCGCCATCCAGCGCACCGACGCCCTGCACGCCGCCTTGGCGCTCGCCGCCGTCGCCGCGCGCCAAGGCCGCATCGTCACTTTCGGCATGAAGCCGCACCGCGCCGAGACCGCCTACGGCTACCTCGAAGTCGGCCCGGAGCTGGCGGACGCGCCCGGCGTCCACGCCCTGCCCCGCTTCGTGGAAAAGCCGGACGCCGCCACCGCGCAGGCCCTGGTGTCCGGCGGCGGCCACCTGTGGAACAGCGGCATGTTCGTCTTCACCGCCGCCACCCTGCTGGAGGAGATGGGCCGCTACGCCCCCGACGTGCTGACCGCCGTGCGCCGCGCCGTGGCGGAACGCACCCGGGATCTCGACTTCATCCGGCTCGACGCCGCCGCCTTCACCGCCTGCCCCGACATCAGCCTGGACTACGCCGTCGCCGAGCGCACCACCCGCGCCGCCGTCATCCCCGCCGACCTCGGCTGGTCGGACGTCGGAAGCTGGGACGCCCTGTGGGAGCAGTCGCCCAAGGACGCCGCCGGCAACGCCACCGTGGGCGACGTGCTGCTGGAGGGGTCGGAGAACTGCTACGCCCGCAGCGACGGCATCCTGACGGCCGTCGTCGGCCTGCAGGACGTGATCGTCGTCGTGACCGAGGACGCAGTGCTGGCCATGCACCGCGACCGCGCCCAGGACGTGAAGAAGGTCGTGACCCGGCTGCGCGCCGCCGGCCGGCACGAGGCGGTGGCGCACAACCGCGTCTATCGCCCCTGGGGCTTTTACGAGAGCCTGATCCACAGCGACCGCTTCCAGGTGAAGCGCATCGTGGTGACGCCGGGCAGCAAGCTCAGCCTGCAGAAGCACTTCCACCGCGCCGAGCACTGGGTGGTGGTCAGCGGCATCGCCCTGGTGACGCGCGACGCCGACGAGATCCTGGTGCGGGAGAACGAGAGCATCTACCTGCCGCTCGGCTGCACCCACCGCATGGCCAACCCCGGCCGCATTCCCCTCACGCTGATCGAGGTGCAGTCGGGCAGCTACCTCGGCGAGGACGACATCGTGCGGCTGGAAGACACCTACGGCCGCATCTGACAGGGACACGCACATGCCCACTGCACTGATCACCGGCGTCACCGGCCAGGACGGCGCCTACTTGGCGCAACTGCTGCTCGGACGCGGCTACAAGGTGGTCGGCCTGATGCGCCGGACCGCCTCGTCGGACGTGATCGGCGAGCGGCTGCGCTGGCTCGGCGTGCTCGACCAGGTGGAGCTGGTGGACGGCAACATGACCGACCTCAGCAGCCTGATCCGCATCATCCAGACCCACAAGCCCGACGAGATCTACAACCTCGCCGCACAGAGCTTCGTCGCCGCAAGCTGGCAGCAGCCGCTGCTGACCGGCACCGTCACCGCCCTGGGCGTCGGCAACATCCTGGAGGCGGTGCGGATCGCCCGGCCCGAGGCGCGGTTCTACCAGGCGTCGTCGTCGGAGATGTTCGGGCTGATCCAGGAACCCATGCAGTCCGAGCGCACCCCGTTCTACCCGCGCAGCCCTTATGGCGTGGCCAAGCTGTACGGCCACTGGATGACGGTGAACTACCGCGAGAGCTTCGGCCTGCACGCCAGCTCCGGCATCCTGTTCAACCACGAAAGCCCGCTGCGCGGCATCGAGTTCGTCACCCGCAAGGTGACCGACGGCGTGGCACGCATCAAGCTCGGCCTGGCGCAGGAGCTGCTGCTGGGCAACCTCGACGCCAAGCGCGACTGGGGCCACGCGCGGGACTACGTGCGGGCCATGCACCTGATGCTGCAACAGGCGACCGCGGACGACTACGTGATCGCGACGGGGCAGACGACCAGCATCCGCGACCTGTGCCGCACCGCGTTCAGCCACGTGTCGCTGAACTACGAGGACCACGTGAAGACCGACCCGCGCTTCATGCGTCCGGCCGAGGTGGACGTGCTGCTGGGCGACGCCGGCAAGGCGCGGCAGCAACTGGGGTGGTCGCCCGAGGTCAGCCTGGACGAGATGGTGGCCGAGATGGTTGACGCCGACCTGGCCCGCCACCGCGCGCGCATGGCGCGGTAGGCCGCCCTGCTGCACGCGATGCCGCCTCGGCGCATCCTGGTCACGGGGGCAGACGGCTTCGTCGGGCGGCATCTGATCCGGGCGCTGGCGGCCGCGTTCCCAACCGCGGTGCTGGACGCCGCCCGGTTCGACATCACCGACGCGGCGGCCGTGCACGCTGCGGTCGCCGCGGCGCCGCCGGACGCGCTGGTCCACCTGGCCGCCATCGCCGCCATCCCGGCGGCGCGGGCCGACCCGGACCTGGCCTGGCGGGTCAACCTGGGCGGCACGCTGAACCTGGCGCGCGCGCTGCTGGCCCATGCACCGGGCGGCACGATGGTGTTCGCCTCCAGCGCCGACATCTACGGCGCCAGCTTCCGCGCCGGGCAGCCGTTGGCGGAGGACGCGCTGCCGGCGCCGCTGAACACCTACGCCGCCACCAAGGCCGCCGCCGACCTGGCATTGGGCGCGATGGCCGCCGAGGGGCTGCGCGCCATCCGGGTGCGCGCCTTCAACCACACCGGCGCTGGCCAGGCCCCGGCCTTCGTCATCCCGGCCTTCGCCGAGCAGGTGGCGCGCATCGCCGCCGGGCAGCAGCCGCCGGTGCTGCGGGTGGGCGACCTGTCGGCCTTCCGCGACTTCCTGGACGTGCGCGACGTGTGCGCCGCCTACGTTGCGTGCATCCTCCATGCGGAGACCCTGCCACCAGGCACGGTGCTGAACGTGGCGTCCGGCCAGCCGCGCCGGGTGGGCGACGTGCTGCAATCCCTGCTGGACGCAGCCGGCGTCACGGCGGAGGTGCAGACCGACAGCGCCCGGCTGCGCCCGACCGACATCCCGCTCGCCGCCGGCGATGCTGGCCTGGCCCGGCGGTTGCTCGGCTGGGCGCCCGCCGTTCCCTGGACCCAAACCATGCATGACGTGCTTGCCGACTGGCGCGCGCGCGTGCAGACCGGACTGAAGGACCCCGCATGACCGACATGACCCTGACCCAAGCCCAGACCATCGTGACCGCCACCCTGGCGGAGGCGCGGCGCGGTAGCCTGAAGCCGCTGGTGGTCACCGTGCTCGACGCCCGCGGCACGACCAAGGCGCTGGCGGCGGAGGACGGCACCAGCCTGCGGCGGGGCGAGATCGCGCACGGCAAGGCGCATGGCGCGCTGGCGATGGGCATCGGCTCCCGCGCCATCGCCAAGCGCGCGGTGGAGCAGCCCACCTTCATCGCCGCCGTCACCCATGCGGCCGGCGGCGCGCTGGTCCCCGTGCCGGGCGGCGTGCTGGTGCGCGATGCCGGGGGCGCCTTGCTGGGCGCAGTCGGCGTGTCGGGCGACACCAGCGACAATGACGAAGTGGCGGCGCTGGCCGGCATCAAGGCCGCCGGACTGACCGCCGATGCGGGCTGACAGCCGCCCAGGCAGCCCGCAGCACACACCAGCCGTCCTCTGCCCTGACCGGTTTCCCAGCCCCCCGTTCGTCATTGCGAGGAGCGCTTGCGACGCGGCAATCCAGGGACGCGAGACCGGAACCGCAACCCGTGAACCCCCGGATTGCCACGCCGCAAGCGCGGCTCGCCATGACGGCGGCACACCTGGCCTTGATGGGGTCTTGATGGCGCCGCCCCGCCTGGCGCCCATCCCGCCGAACAGCCAGGAGCCTGCTCGATGCCGTTGAAGGCCGCCGTCGTCCCAGTCACGCCGATCCAGCAGAACTGCACCCTGATCTGGGACGACGCCACCAAGCAGGCCATCGTCGTCGATCCCGGCGGCGACGTGCCGCGCATCCTGGAGGCGGTCCGCAGCCTGGGCCTCAAGGTGGAGCGCATCCTACTGACCCACGGCCACTTCGACCACGCCGGGGGCGCCGCCGAGCTGCGCGACGCGCTGCCCGGTGTCGAGATCGCTGGCCCCGACGAGCGCGACGCCTTCCTGCTGGACAGCCTGCAGGAGACCTCGGCCAAGTACGGCATCGCCGGCGCCCGCAACGTCCGCCCGGACCGCTGGCTGCGGGAGGGGGAGCACGTCATGCTGGGCACCCACCGCCTCGACGTGCTGCACGCGCCGGGCCACACGCCGGGGCACATCATGTTCGTGGACCGCGCCGCGCAATTCGCGCTGGTGGGGGACGTGATCTTCCAGGGGTCGGTCGGCCGCACCGACATCCCGCGGGGCGACCACCCGACGCTGCTGCGCTCGATCCGCGACAAGGTGATGCCGCTCGGCGACGCGATGGCCTTCCTGTGCGGGCACGGACCCGGATCGACCGTGGGCATGGAGCGGCAGACCAACCCGTACGTGCGCGAAGCCCTGGAGATGACGAACTAGATGAGTCGCGTCCGCCTCGCCGGCGCGCTGCTGGCGTTGCTGCTCGCGGCCCCGCCGGCATCCGCGCAAGAGGCGCCGCAGGGCTGGGCCGCCGCCTGGGACTTCCTGGTGCAGAACGTGTGCGTTGACGCCCGGGACCGGCCGTTGCCGGGGCTCAGCCCGCTGGACGGCGCGGCCTGCCGGCGCCAGCGCAAGCTCGCCGCCGGGGAGCGCCTGCCCTACCACAAGCGCGACTGGCCCGGCGTCGCCGACCGGTCGGCCCACCCCGGCGGCTACCAGGACAGCGACTCCGTGCCAGTCCACACCCAACTCGGCCCCGCCGTGGTGCAAACCTACGATTTCGGCGACGACGGCCGCGCGTTCGGCCGCTTCGACCCCGGGGATGGCGGCCAAGTCGCGTTCTTCACCCAGAAAACGGCGTCGTTCGGCATCACCGAGGACGGCGGGGCCGGGTTGCAGCTCTTCATCGGGCCGGGCTGCCGGCCCGTGGACTCCTGGGTGATCGTGGACAGCGGCTTCGCCACGCAGCCATCCGGCGAGGCCCTGGCCCGCATCACCCGGCGCTCGGACCGCTGCCCGGACCACCTGGGCTATGCCTATACCCGCTGGCATGTGCAACCCGTGCAGTACCGGACCGCCTCACGCGGCCAGACGGGCAGCGCCATGCTGCCGACGCTGGTGTCCGAGCACTTCGGCGGCAAGGACGTGGCCGGCGCCGACCACTTGGAGCGCATGTACTTCACCCACGCCCTGGGCTACACCCGCTGGGAACGCTGGCAGAACCTGGCGGTGCACGACCGCTTCCGCGACCAGGCGGCGGCGCTGGCGGCGTCCGGCCGATGCGCGCCAGAACTGGATGCCCCGGCGGCGTCGGGCTGGGTGATGGTGGACTGCCGGGAGTGGACGCAGATCGCGCCGCCCAACGATCCCCAAGGCGATCCACCCGGGTTCTGGCTGGACCGGCTGCGCGCGGCCCCGGCCACGGCGGCGATCTTCGCACCCTGATCGGGCACCGTCCTCTGCGGCATTCCACTGGTGCTGCTGCCGGTGGCGGAGCAGCGGCGCTTCAATGACGCCATGCAGGCGGTCGCGCCGGGCCGCGGCCTCCTGCCCTACATCGACTGCGCCTCGCCGCTGCCTCACCGCAGGCACGGCCTGGCGGCGCAGCGGGCGGCCTGGACCCCTTGGAACCTGCCGCCGGCGAGCGTGTGGCGCTACACGCCGGCCTAATACCAACCGCCAGAAGTTCTGACCTGTCGATCTCAACTGGCCCCTGTCATTGCGAGCCGGCTTCGGCGTGGCAATCCAGGGCGGCAAGAGCTGCACTTGCGGCTCTGGATTGCCACGCCGCAAGCGCGGCTCGCAATGACGATGCTCTTGTCAGCGGTCAGAGCTTTCGACGGTTGGTATAGGTCCGCAACGTTGCATTTTCGTCTTGGCAGCGCAACGGCTTTCGGGTTACCTGCGGTGTCATGACATTCACGCTGGCACAGGTTTCCGACACTCATCTGGGCGCCGGCACGCCGCTGTTCCGGGCGAACTTCGACCGGGTGGCGGCGGCGCTGCACGACCTGCGGCCGGACCTGCTGGTCCACACCGGCGACGTGTCGCTGGACGGCGCGGGCCAGGAGGCAGACCTGGCCTATGCCGCCGGCGCACATGCCCGCCTGCCGGGGCCGGTATGGAGCGTGCCCGGCAACCACGACGTGGGCGACCATCCCGAGCGTGCGCCGCAGCAGCCGGTGGACGACGACCGGCTGGAGCGTTTCCGCCGCCACATGGGCCGGGACCGCTGGGTGCAGGACCGGGACGGCTGGCGGCTGCTGGGGCTGAACAGCCAGGTGATGGGCGCGCACCGGGAGGCGGACGCGCAGGCGGCGATGATCACCGAGGCGCTCGACACCTTGGGCGACCGTCGCCTGGCTGTGTTCATCCACAAGCCGTTCTTTGCCGCCGACCCCGATGAGGCCGTGTTCGACTACTGGTCGGTGCCGCCCTTCGCGCGGGGTCCGATCCGCCCCATCCTGGCGCACCCGGCGCTGCGCCTGGTTGCGTCCGGCCACCTGCACCTGCACCGGGAGCAGCAGCGCGGCCGGGTGCGCTTCGTCTGGGCGCCCTCCGCCGCCTTCGTCGTCGGTCCCGCCGAGCAGCCGGACCTGCCGGGGGATCGTCTCTGCGGCTTCCTGGTGCACGAGTTCGGCGAGGACGCCGTGACGACCCGTCTGGTGGTGCCGGACGGCATGGAGCGGCCGTTCATCCAGGACATCCGCGACGAGGCGTATCCCGGGTAGCGACCGGGGGGTATCCGCATCGAACGGCTGCTGCCACGGTGCCGGGCGCGGCGGAGATGAGGGCGCTAGGCCGTCAGGAAATCCGAGGGATGGAACAGCTTCACCCCATGGCGGTGGCACCCGGACGCGACCAACTGGGTCATGTCGTCCACCAGGGCGGTGATGCCCTCGCGCTCGCACATCATGCCCTTCCAAGCCCGGTAGGTGGCTTCCCACCCTGCTTTGCGCGGGTGCAGCAGCCGGTCGAAGGCCGGCCACACGGCGCTGCGCCGGGCCGCCTGGGCATCCGAGTACTGCTCCCGCAGCACTTCTGGCAGATAGATCACCCGGTTGAATGCCGTGGGGCGGGGTGCCGAGGCATAGCGGGCCAGGGCATGCCAGGGGCCGCCCTGCCGCTCGTTGCGGAAGGTGACAATCACATGCCGGATGTGCGGCGTGCCGAGGATGAAGCTGTGCAGTAGGGGGGAGGCCGGGTGGTCGATCAACGTGTTGTCCACGTCCCACGCGATGTCCATGTGGGTCGCGAGCCGAAGCAGCGCCGGGTTTGAGGGCCGGACGGCACGGGATGCGACGGCGATGCTGTCCATCTTGGGCGGCCCTTTTCTGGCGTCGGCGATACAGGCCACAACCTAATCGGGTCGTCAACAAAAACCGTCAAATCATAACACACGGCGATAATCACGACGGAACGCTGATCGCTAGAAGTTGTTCGAGCCAGCCTGGGCGAGCAGAAAGACCAGCAAAACCGGCATGCCGGTTGCCGGGGCAGCCATGGTGATGACCGGCCGGCCGCTTCCCCCGGTCCGTGCGCCAGGCGCGGCGGCAACCCTGGCCGGACCGGATGGCCGGCCCATCCTGGGCACGCGTCGATCCCCTGATCCGGTGCGGCAGTCCGAGGGCAACCCGCCGGCCTACTGCCCACGCCGCCTCGCCGCCGGCCCGGCCCGGCGGCAGGCTCGGACCGGCAGGCTTGGAAAGCATGCCGCCGCCGGGCAAGGTGACGCACGGACGCAGGGGCCGCGGCCCCCTCCTGGCGGGACCCGCCGGGACCCGAACGTTCGGGAGGAGGACGCACCATGGACACCATACGCCGCGACTTGCTGCTTGCCGCACTGCCCCTGGCCTTCGCATCGGCGGCCCGGGCCAGCCCGCTCAACCCGGCGCAGACCATCATCCAGGCCGAGCACGACTGGGTGTCACGCCCGGACTATCCGGAACGGAGCGTCGATATGTGCATGCTGGCCGGCAGCCTCACCGCGCCGGGGCTGTACTACGTGCTGGTGCGCTGGTGGCCCGGCTACATGAGCGCGCCGCACACCTACACGACGGACCGGCTCTGCGTGGTGGTCTCCGGCACCTGGTGGTGCAACAGCGGCGCGGATTTCGATCCCGCCGCCTGCATCCCCGTGCCGGCGGGCAGCTTCGTGCGCCGGGTCGCGGGAACCCCGCACTATGACGGCGTGATCCGCGGCGGGTCCGAGCCGGCGGTCATCGCGATTTGCGGGAACGGGCCGGTGAACTATGCGCTCACCGACCCCTCGAAGCCCGGCTGGCGTGCGGTCTGAGGCAGCCGCTGCCCGAATGGGCGGCTGGCCCCGGTATCGCGGGGCCGCCCACCCCCTACTTGACCGTCGAGAACCCGGTCGGCAGCAGCAAGCTGCTGGTGATGTTGGCGACGATCTGGCCGCTCGCCTCGGTCTCGGCCCGCTTGCTGATCCACTCGGGATCGGACTGGAAGGCCGCCCACTTGGTCTCCCGCTCGGCCAGGCTCTCCCAGGCCAGCATGTAGGTCAGGTCCTGGTTGCTCTCGCCGATGATGGTGGTCCAGAACCCGGCCGGACGGATGCCGTGGCGCTGCCATATCGCCAGGGTCGTGGTCTCGAACCGGTTCAGCAGCGCTGGCAGGCGGCCGGGCAGGCAGCGGTAGATGCGAAGCTCATGGATCATCGGCGCGGGTCCCCCTGGTGTGCCGGGCATGGTGGCCGGGCGGTCCGGCCGGAGCAAGGCGGTTGCAACCGGAGGCAGCCGGAAATCGTTAGTGCCGCATGTCAGACGTGAAACGCCGGCGGCGGTGGCCTTGGGTGCTGGGTGGCGTCATCGCCCTGCTGGCGGCGGCGGTCGCGCTGTTCCAATGGGACTGGCTGATCCCGACCGTGGAGAAGCAAGCCTCCGCCGCATTGGGCCGGCCCGTCACCCTCACCCACCTGCATGTCCGCCTGGGCTGGGTGCCGCACATCGAGGCGGAGGGCGTCACCATCGGCAACCCCGAGGATTGGAAGGGCGGCGGCAACCTGGCCACGATCGACAAGCTCGGCGTGGACGTGGACGCGATGGCCTACATCCACGACCGGCAGATCGTCATCCCGGACATCACCGTCGATCACCCGCAGGTGGACGCGCAGCAGCTTGCGGACGGCAAGAACAACTGGACCTTCCCCAGCCGGTCGAGCGGCGACGCCCCGAGCACCAGCCCCGCCCCCAAGATCGGCAACCTGGGGATCAACGACGGCCACGCCCACGTCGTCTCGGCCAAGCTGCGCGCCGACTTCAACGTGGAGGTCGCCACCAAGGACGCCGAGGGCGACAAAGCCGGCCAACCCAGCCAGATCGTCGCCAGCGCCAAGGGCACCTACGCCAAGCAGCCCATCCTCGCCCGCTTCACCGGCGGCGCGCTGCTCTCGCTGCGCGACGACGCCACGCCGTATCCGATCAACCTGCAGGTCGATAATGGCCCCACCAAGGTGTCGCTGGTCGGCACCGTCAAGGACCCGCTGGCCTTTGCCGGCGCCGACCTCAAGCTGAGCTTCGCCGGCCCGGATATGTCCCTGCTGCTGCCCCTGACCGGCATCGCCATCCCGAAGACGCCGGCCTACAGCATCACGGGCAACCTCGATTACACCGCCGGGTCGGTGCGGTTCACCCATGTCGCGGGCAAGGTCGGCAGCAGCGACCTGGAAGGCGAGTTCGGCGTTGACACGACCCAGCAGCGCCCGGTGCTGACGGCGGACCTGCAATCCCGCATGGTGGACCTCAAGGACCTCGGCGGCTTCATCGGCGCCGAGCCTGGCGACGCCAGCAAGGGCACCAAGGCCGCCGCCCCGGCCCGCAACACCGGCCGCATGCTGCCGGACAACCCCATCAGCCTGCCGAAGCTGAACGTCGCCGACGTGCACCTGAAATATCGCGCCGGACGGATCGAGGGCCGCAACCAGCCGCTCGACAACATTCGGGCAGACCTGAACATCGTGAACGGCGAGGTGAAGCTGACACCGCTGGCCTTCGGTCTCGGCAAGGGTCAGATCACCTCCACCATCGACATCGCCGAGCAGGGCCAAGGCGGGATGGTCAAGGCCGACGTCGCCACTGATTTCCAGCGCATCGACATTGGCCGGCTGCTGGCGAGCGCCGGCGCCGGCCAGGGCGCAGGGATCATCGGCGGGCGGGCGGTGATCCAAGGCTCCGGGCGGACGTTCGCGGAGGTCCTGGGGCACGGCAACGGCGAGCTGAAGCTGTACATGGGCTCCGGCGGCGACCTGAGCGCGTTGCTGGTGGACCTGGCGGGCCTGGAGTTCGGCAATGCCTTGCTGTCCGCCCTGGGCGTGCCGAGCCGCACCAAGATCGAGTGCCTGATCACCGACCTCACCCTGCAGCAGGGCCTGGCGACCGTACGCACGATGTTCCTCGACACCGGCGAGGCGCGGACGATCGGCAAGGGGACGCTGAGCTTCTACAACGAGGCGCTAGGGCTGCAACTCAACACCGACTCCAAGCATTTCACGGTCGGGACCCTGAACGCGCCCATCAACATCACCGGCACCTTCGCCGCGCCGCATGTGCGGCCTGATGTCGGTGTGATAGCGGAGAAGGCCGGGGCGGCGATTGCCCTAGGGGTCGTGCTGACTCCGTTGGCGGCGCTGCTGCCGACGATCCAGTTGGGCACCGGGGAGGACGGCGCGTGCAGGGGCGCGTTGCGGGGCGCCGAGACGCCGCCACGCCTGCAAACGCCCGCCGCACCGCGCCGCCAAACGCCGTAGCGGGGATGGCCGTGCCTGCTCATGGGCTTGCGCCCCCTGCCCGGCTGATGCGGCGCCAATCCAGGCTCGACCGGTTCAGGCCCGGCAAGAGCGCCGGGTCGGCGACGATCCTCTCGGCGACCCTGATCGCAGCCTGCAACTGCACGGGATCGAGATGACGGATGGCCGGGCGGCGGACCACCTCGTGCCAGGGGCGGCGCAGCGCATTGTCCAGGCAGACCCGCATGAAGCAGTGGTCCCAGCGGATCGGCCAACGGTGCGCCGCAGCCATTCCCGGCAGCACGGTCCGTGTCAGGTCCAGCCAGTGCGCCACCAGGCGCTCGCGCTCCGTCACGACCCGCGGCCGTGACCGCGCCTCCCGCGCCGCTGATCCTGACCTTGGCGCTGCACCCGGACGACCAGGCGCGGTTCGACCGGCTGCGGACGCTGCACTTCCCGGCCGAGCGCAACGTGACGCCGGCCCATGTCACCCTGTTCCACCACCTGCCCGGGGCCGAGATCGACGCCATCCAGGACACGCTGGGCCACGAGTGCGCGGCATCGACGGCCTTTCCGGTCGAGGCGGCCGGGCTGCGCTTCCTGGGCCGCGGCGTTGCGTACGAGCTGCGGGCGGCGGAGCTGCTGGCATTGCGCGGCCGGCTGGCCCGGCGATGGCAGGCTTGGCTGACGCCGCAGGACGCCCAGGGTTACCGCCCGCACGTCACGGTGCAGAACAAGGCACGGCCGGAGGACGCCCGGGCGTTGCGCGACGCCATGCAGGCCGGGTTCGCGCCGTTCAGCGTCCGCGCCGAGGGCTTGCTGCTGTGGCACTACCTGGGCGGCCCCTGGGCGTTGGCGAGCGAACACAGGTTCTCCTAAAACCATCCACTTCTCCCTCTCCCTCCGGGAGAGGGCCGGGGTGAGGGGGAGGCCGCAAGGACCAGCCCCTACCAGCTTGGGAACGGATTTTCCCTTACGGTAGGCGAACCTAGCTCTTGCCGTTTCCCTCACCCCGGCCCTCTCCCGGAGGGAGAGGGAGAAGCGGTCAGATGTTGCCCTGTTCCTCCAACGGCGGATTGTCGTTTGGGCCATAGCAAAGCGCCGCGCATTCCTCCGCCATGACCCCTGCCACGACCTCCATGTCGTCCCGGTAGGCGTCCTTGATGAAGTTCATGGTGTCGAGGTGCCGGTCCTCGAAGTACATCTGGTGGACGTGCTCATGCCCGGCCCCATACACCATCCGGCCGATCCGGCTCCAGATGCTGGCCATCGTGCACATGCCGCAGGGCTGCAGCGTGGAGTACAGCGTGGCGCCGCGCAGGTCGTCGCACTCCAGCCTGGCGCCGGCCCGGCGGATGGCAACCACCTCCGCATGCGCGGTCGGATCGTGGCGGAGTCCGACCTCGTTGTGCCCCTCGGCCACCACCTCGCCCGCCATGACGATCACGCAGGCGATGGGCGAAGCGCCGGGCGTGCGCTCACCCTGCTTCGCCAGCGCCAGCGCGCGCCTCATGAAGCGGTGGTCAGCCTCGGATGCGGTTTCGGAAGGGGCCGCGCCAGGGGAGGCGCGGTCGGATGGGGCGATGTCATTGAGCATGCACGCTCAAGGCCGGGTGCGCGGCAGAGTTCCTCAGCCCGGCTCCGCCCCCACCAGTCCGCGGGCGAAATCCATGGCGTCGAAGGGCCGCAAGTCCCCCGCCTGCTCCCCCACGCCGACGGCATGGACCGGCAGGCCGAACGCCTCGGCCAGCGCCACCACGATGCCGCCGCGGGCGCTGCCGTCCAGCTTCGTCACCACCAGGCCCGTCACCGCCACCATGTCGGAGAACACCCGCACCTGCTCCACGGCGTTCTGCCCCGTGGTGGCGTCCAGCACCAGCAGCACCGAGTGCGGCGCCGTGGCGTCCTGTTTCCGGAGCACGCGGATGATCTTGGCCAGCTCCTCCATCAGGGCGGCCTTGTTGTGCAGGCGCCCGGCGGTGTCGATCAGCAGCACGTCGGCGCCGTCCGCCCGCGCCTGGGTCAGCGCGTCGAACGCCAGCCCGGCGGCATCGGAGTTCGGGGGACCGCTGACCACCGGGGCGCCGGTGCGCCCGCCCCAGACCTGCAACTGCTCGACGGCGGCGGCGCGGAACGTGTCGCCGGCCACCAGCACGGCGCGCATCCCTTCCTGCTTGTATTGCAGGGCCAGCTTGCCGATGGTCGTGGTCTTCCCCGTGCCGTTCACGCCGACCACCAGCACCACATGCGGGCGCAGGGTGCGGTCGATCACCAGCGGTTGGGCCACCGGCTGCAGGATGGCGGCGATCTCCTCGCTGAGCGCGGACTTCACCTCGGCGTCGGTCACCTCGCGGCCGAAGCGGCTGGCACGGAAGCCCGCGATGATGCGGGCGGCGGCGTCCGGGCCGAGGTCGGCGCTGATCAGCAGCTCCTCCAGCTCTTCCAGCGCGGCGTCGTCCAGCTTGCGCTTGGTGAAGACGGCGGTGATGCCGGTCGTCAGCTTCTGCGTGCTGCGGGTCAGGCCTTCCTTGAGGCGGGAGAGGAAGCCGAGCGCCATCAGGCGGCGTGCGGCGCCAGGGCGTCGCGCCGGGCCTCGATCAGGTCAAAGTGTCCGAGGCGGCCCATCGGCTCCGACTTCACCGTCAACCCGATCTCGTCGCGAACGTCCCCCACCTTGCGCTCGATGCGGCGTCCCTGGTCGGCAAGCAGCAGCACCATGGAGCGCATCTCGCCATTCTGCCGCCGGATTTCCGCTTGCTCGCGGCGCACCCCTCCCAGTTCGCTGCGCACCCCCGCCAATTCATCCACGCTGCGCTGCATCAAGCTCTGCAGCAGTCCCAAGCTCACCTCAGCCACGTTGTTCCCCCGGCATGCCCGCCACACCCTAGCAGACATGGGTTGCCAACGGCGAACGCCCCGTCAAGCGTCCGCAGGTCTGCAAATGTCCAGCCCGGCCGCGTCCGCGCCGGCCACCTGGCCGGCGACCAGGCCGCCCGGCCGGCAATCCCACGCCATCCGCACCGGTGCATAGTGTTCGGTATGGCCGCGCCCGCCGCGTTCCACGACCACCTGCACCGTCCGGCCCAGCAACCCGGCATGGAACGCTGCGGCATGGCTCGCCGCGGCCTCCCGCAACGCCGCGGCCCGCGCCCGCCGGATCGCCAGGGGCACGGCGGGCATCCGCGCCGCGGGGGTGCCGGGGCGTTCGCTGTAGGGGAAGACATGAAGGTAGGGCAACTCGGCCTCATCAACGAAGGCCAGGGTTTCCGCGAACAGGGCGTCGGTCTCGGTCGGAAAGCCGGCGATCAGGTCGGCGCCGATGGCCAGGCCAGGCCGCAGCCGCCGGGCACGGGCGATGGCGGCCAGCGTGTCCGCCCGGCTGTGGCGGCGGCGCATCCGCTTCAGCACCAGGTCGGACCCGGCCTGCAGCGACAGGTGCAGGTGCGGCATCAGCCGCGGCTCCCCGGCCAGCAGGCGCCACAGGTCCTCGTCGATGGCAGCCGGGTCGAGCGAGGACAGGCGCAACCGCGGCAGTTCCGGCACCAGGGCCAGCAAGCGTGCGGCCATGGCGCCCAGGGTGGGACGTCCGGGCAGGTCCGGCCCGTAGGAGCACAGATCGACCCCGGTCAGCACGACCTCGTTGTAGCCGGCCGCCACCAGGCCGCGCACCTGTTGCACGATGCCGCCCACCGGCAGGCTGCGGCTGGGGCCGCGGCCACGGGGGATGATGCAGAAGGTGCAGGCGTGGTCGCAGCCCTGCTGCACTTCGACGAACGCCCGGGCGCGGCCGTCGAGGCCGGTGACGAGGTGCGGCGCGTCCCGGCGGGCGGCGTGCAGGTCCGACACAGCGGCGGGGGCGCCGGGCTGCCAGGCGGCGGCGCGCAGCTTGTCCAGGTTGCCCAGCACGCGGTCCACGCCAGGCAGCGCGGCCCAGGCGGCGGGGTCGATCTGCACAGCACAGCCGGTGACGACGATGCGAGCGTCCGGGCGGTCGCGGCGGGCGCGTCGGACGGCGGCGCGGCCCTGGCGCTCGGCCTCGGCGGTGACGGCGCAGGTGTTGATGACCACCAGGTCGGACTGGTCCCCGATGAGGCCGCGGATGACCTCGGATTCGTAGGCGTTCAGGCGGCAGCCGAAGGTCTGAACATCGGCGGTCACAGCGCGACCGTGCCGCGGAAGCTGGTAACGGCGGGTCCGGCCATCAGCACGCGGCCGGCGGGCGTCCACTCGATGTCGAGCACGCCGCCGTCCATCTCCACCGCCACGCGCCGCCCGGTCAGGCCGCGGCGGTGCGCGTTCACCACCGCCGCGCAGGCGCCGGAGCCGCAGGCCAGCGTCAGCCCGGCGCCGCGTTCCCACACCCGCAGGCGGATGCGCCCGGGCGCCAACACCTGGGCAAAGCCGATGTTGGCGCGCTCCGGAAACAGCGGATCGGTTTCCAGCGCGGCGCCGAGTTGCCCGGCAACGGCGGGGTCGGGCACGAACAGCGTGGCGTGCGGGTTGCCCATGCTGCAAGCGGCGGGATCGCCGGGCAGGTCCAGGTGCAGGGTGTCCATCGCGCGGGCGAGCGGCACGTCTTGCCACTCAAGCCGCGCCGGCCCCATGTCCACGCATTGGCGTCCGTCCGCCAGGCGCTCGGCCGGCAGATCCCCGGCGCTGGTGCGGATCACCTGGTAGGGGCGCCCGTTCTCCTCGAACAGCAGTTCCGCCACGCAGCGAGTGGCGTTGCCGCAGGCTCCGGCCTCGGAGCCGTCAGGGTTGCGGATGCGCATGAGCAGGTCGGCGTCGGTGCCGGGCGGCGGGGGATGCAGGGTGATGAGTTGGTCGCAGCCGATGCCGGTGCGCCGGTCGGACAGGGCACGGACGGCGGCGGGCGACAGGTCGAGCGGGCGGGGGCGCTCGTCGATGATGACGAAGTCGTTGCCGGCGCCGTGCATTTTGAGGAAGGAGGCTTGCATGTGCGGCTTGGTATAAGGTGCGGCCTGGTCTGGCGGTAGAGTCGGCGTCTGCTCTCATAAAGCGAGCCAGGATCGTGTTGTGGCTACTCAGCTATGTTCAAGCATCCCGAAGCGCGGTACGGCACGCCGGGACCGTAACATATTCGCCGGTCTATCCCGCCCGCTTCTGTGATCTTCTATGATTGCAAAAAGCGCAGCCAGGTGCGGACCCAGAGATGGCAAGCACGTTTCCTGCCAGGCTCTAGGCCGCGCCGTAACAGCAGAACGCCTTGACGACGATTTGCAACGGTTCAGGTTTCTTTCTTGGTGGCGCGGTATGAAATGTTGCTGGACAGCGGCAAGCCTCGACGGTGTGGGCGGGACTGTGCATGTCTTGTTCCCATCAGCCGGACCCAATCGGGATTTGCCCCCATCATCATGCAGCACCACGCCTGTCTCGCCGCCATCATCCTCGCGCTGTTCAGCCTCCCCGCCCATGCCGAGACGGAGGCCGAGGCGTTGGGCCGCGCCAAGGCTGCGAACAGCCGGGGCGACTATGCCATGTCCAGCGCGATCTATCGCGGGTTGGAACAGCAGGGCAGCGCCGCCGGGGCACAGGGCATCGGCCTGCTGCTGTGGGCCGGCGCCGGAGTGCCAAAGGACCACGCCCGAGCCTGCGATGAGTTTGCGAAAGCCGAGCAGGGCGGGGACGCCTTAGCCACGGAAATGCTGGGCGACTGCTATCACAATGCGGACGGCCGGGACCGGGATTATGCCCAGTCGGCACAGCTCTACACCGCCGCAGGCAGCCGCGGCCTGCCAATTGCGTTCTGTGCGCTGGGAAACCAGTACCTGCTAGGCCAGGGCGTCGCACCCGACCCGGCCAAGGCCGCCGCACTCTGCCGCCGCAGCGCCGACCTGGGGGTTGCCGATGCCCAAACCGACCTCGGCCAGATGTACCTGAGCGGCAACGGCGTCCCGCATGACCCAGCCGAGGCCGCACGCTGGTTTGGGAAGGCAGCCGCCCAAGGACAAGCCAACGCGTCCCTGTTGCTGGGCCAGCAGCATTGGAACGGCGACGGCGTGCCGCAGGATCATCCGCGCGCCGCCATACTGTGGCACGCTGCCGCTTTGCGGGGCCAGCCAAGGGCGCCGGGGCTGCTCGCGGGATACTACTTCGCCGCTGCACTGGTCCCGGCGGGTCCAGCGTCCGGCCCGTCGCTGCGGACGGACCCCGCTGTCAAGGCAGCCTATTGGGGCAGCGTCTCGGCTGGGACCGACCCGGACCCAGCCGCCCGCGCCAAGTCGCAGAAGCTTGTGGACATGATTTACGGCGTCGCGCCGAACCTGCGTCGCGACGTGTCTGCAATGCTCGCCTCGCACCAGCCTCCGCCAGAGTAACGGCTTATCTGGACACGTCCGCCTCGCAGCCTGGTGCAGACAGGGTTCCCGGCCTGCTTGGCACGCTCCGTGGCGCGTCTGCCAGGGTTGCGGATCAGCTCGCTGACGATGTTGGTGTCCAGCATGTAGCGCACGGTCAAAAAATGTCCCGCGGCGGCGGCGGCGGGTCTTCTGGCTCCGGAAGATCATTGTCCAGCGGCGTCCAGCTCACCAGCAGGGCAGCCAGTCCCGCCTGGCGCACCGGCTCGATGATCAGGCGCGTCCCATCCCAACGAATGAGGGCCTCGGTGCCCGGCAACTCAAGCTCCACCGGGATGCGGATGGCTTGGCTCCGATTGTTGCGGAACAGCCGGACCCGGCGCGGCGGGGAAGTGGACGGCGGCATGACAGCGCACCCCCCATGACAGCGCACCCCCTTGGATATGCCAGCAACATGCGCCATGGCGACGACGAACCGGGTCTTCTCCCAGCCTTGCATCCCCCCGCCCCCTCCCCTATACGCTGCCCCCTCAAGTCAGCGAGACCGGGCCTGGAACGGGCATGCCCGGCCGCGACGCCTGCGCAGCCGCCACCCCGGCGCCGGCAGGTCCAGCACAGGAGACCCAAATGCCCAAGCTCAAGACCAAAAGCTCCGTCAAGAAGCGGTTCAAGATCACCGCCACCGGCAAGGTGCTCGCCGGACCCGGCAAGAAGCGCCACAACCTCATGGCCCGCACCCAAAAGTCCAAGCGCGCCAACCGCGGCAGCCAGACGCTCACCCACGCTGACGGCCTGACCGTCAAGCAGTGGGCGCCGTACGGCATCGCATAAGGGGGCAGAAGCATGGCACGCGTAAAACGGGGCGTAACCACCCACGCCCGGCACAAGAAAGTCCTCGACGCCAGCAAGGGCTTCGTCGGCCGCAGCAGCACCAACTACCGCATCGCATTGGAGCGGCTGGAGAAGTCCCTCCAATACGCCTACCGCGACCGCCGGCAGAAGAAGCGCGACTTCCGCGGCCTGTGGATACAGCGCATCAACGCCGCGGTGCGGGAGCGTGGCATCACCTACAGCCGCTTCATGGCCGGGCTGAAGGCGACGGGGATCGAGATGGATCGCAAGGTGCTGGCCGCCATCGCCTACGACGACCCGGCGACGTTCGCCGAGGTCGTAAAGCAGGTGCAAGCCGTCATGGCCGCCTCGGCCCCGGTCGTCACGCACCCCGCGGAGATGCACCCAGCCCCCGCGCTGTAGTCCCTGGCCGACCAACGCCAGACGCCATAAAGAAGGGCCGTTCCCGCAGGGGAGCGGCCCTTTTGCCTTGAGATGGACCTCCGATGACCGACGACCTGCAAGCCCTGCGCGACGAAACCGAAGCCGCGCTGGCCGGCGCCACCGACCTGCGCGCTTGGGATGCCGTGCGCGTCGGCACGCTGGGGAAACAGGGCCGCCTGACCGGCTTGCTAAAGGAACTCGGCAAGGTCTCCCCCGAGGAGCGTCGCACCCGCGGCGCCCGGCTCAACCAGTTGAAGGATGAGCTGACGGCACTATTCGAGACGCACCGCGCCAGCCTGGACGCAGCGGCGCTGCACGCACGCCTGGCCGGCGAGCGCATCGACGTGTCCCTCCCCCCCCTGCCCCACCCCGCCGGCGCCATCCACCCCCTGACCCGCACGATGGACGAAATGGCCGCCATCTTCGGCGCCATGGGCTTCACCGTCGGCGAGGGCCTGGACGTGCAGACCGACTGGTTCAACTTCGGCGCGCTGAACATCCCTGCGCACCACCCGGCCCGCGCCGACCACGACACGTTCTACCTGCCCGGCACCCGCGACGGCCGCCCGCTCCTCCTGCGCACCCAGACCAGCGACGTGCAGATCATCTCCATGCTGAGCCAGCCGCCACCCCTGCGGGTGATCGCCCCCGGCCGCGTCTACCGCGCCGACCACGACGCCACGCACAGCCCGGTGTTCCACCAGTGCGAGGGCCTGGTGATCGACCAGGGCATCACCCTGGGCCACCTCAAGGGCTGCCTGACCGACTTCCTGCGCGCCTTCTTCGGCATCGCCACCCTCCCGGTGCGCTTCCGCAGCAGCTATTTCCCGTTCACCGAGCCGAGCATGGAGGTGGACATCGGCTGGAACCGCCGCACCGGGGACCTGGGCGCCGGCGGCGACTGGCTGGAGATCCTGGGCAGCGGCATGGTGCATCCGCGCGTGCTGGCCAACGTCGGGCTGGACCCCCGGGTGTGGCAGGGGTTCGCGTTCGGCATGGGGGTGGACCGGGTGACGATGCTCAAGCACGGCATCCCGGACCTGCGGCCGTTCTACGAGGGCGACATGCGCTGGCTGCGGCATTACGGCTTCAACCCGCTGGCCCCCGTGGCGCTGCACGAGGGCGTGGCATGAAGTTCTCGCTGAGCTGGCTGCGCACCCACCTGGACACCGGCGCCGGCCTGGACGCCATCACCGACCGGCTGACCGCCATCGGGCTTGAGTTGGAAGGCGTCGAGAACCCCGGCGCCGCGCTGGCCCCCTTCCGCATCGCCCGGGTGATGGAGGCGGTGCAGCACCCCAACGCCGACCGGCTGCGGGCGTGCAAGGTGGACACCGGCGAAGGCGTGGTGTCCGTCGTGTGCGGGGCGCCGAACGCGCGGACGGGGATGCTGGCGGTGTTCGCGCCGCCGGGCAGCTTTATCCCCGGCAGCGGCATCACGCTCAAGGTGGGCGAAATTCGCGGGGTCGAGAGCGCCGGCATGCTGCTCAGCCTGCGGGAGATGGGGCTGGGCGAGGACCACGCGGGGATCGTGGACCTGCCCGAGGGTGCGCCCGTCGGCACGCCGTATGCCGCATGGGCCGGGCTGGACGATCCCGTCATCGAGATCGGCGTGACCCCCAACCGCGGCGACGCGCTGGCCGTGCGCGGCGTGGCGCGGGACCTGGCGGCGGCCGGGCTGGGCACGCTGCGGCCCTGGGCGCCGGCGGCGGTGGCGGGCGATGGCCCCAGCACCGTCACATGGGCCATAGACATGCCCGAGGCGTGCCCCTGGGTGCTGGGCCGCACCGTCCGCGGCGTCCGCAACGGCGCCAGCCCGGAGTGGCTGCAACGCCGCCTCCTCTCCATCGGCCTGCGCCCGATCAGCGCGCTGGTGGACATCACCAACTTCTTCACCTTCGACCTCGGCCGCCCCCTGCACGTCTTCGACGCCGACAAGGTGCAGGGCGGCGTACTGCGCTTCCGCCCCGGCGCGGGCGAGACGTTCCGGGCGCTAAACGGCAAGGACTACGTCGCGGACCCGGCGGATTGCGTCATCGCCGACAGCGCCGGGGTGCAGTCCCTGGCCGGCGTGATCGGCGGCGAGGCGACCGGCTGCACCGAGGCAACAACGGGCGTGTTCATCGAATGCGCCCTGTTCGACCCAGTGCGCGTGGCGCTGACCGGCCGCCGCCACGCCATCACCTCCGACGCCCGCCAGCGGTTCGAGCGCGGCATCGACCCGGCGCTGCTGCCCGACGCCCTGGACGCGGCCACCCGGATGATCCAGGGCCTCTGCGGCGGCACGGCCAGCGCGGTTGTATCCGCCGGTGCCGAGCCGGCCTGGCAGCGCAGCGCCACGCTGCGGTTCGAGCGGCTGGAGACCCTGGGCGGCCTGGCCATCGCACCCAACGCCGCCGTGGCATCCCTGCAAGGCCTGGGCTTCACCGTCCAGTCCCGCACCGAGGCCGCGGTGAAGGTCGCCGTCCCGTCCTGGCGCAACGACATCGCCGCGCCCATCGTGCTGGACCAGGCGCCCGGCCTGCCCCCCGCCCAGGCCGCCGCCGCCGCCCAAGGCTGCGCCGCCGTGGAGGCCGAGTGCGACCTGGTAGAAGAAGTGCTGCGCCTGCACGGCCTGGACAACATCCCCGCCGTGTCCCTCCCCCGCCTGTCCGCCGTCCCGCCCGCCGTGCTGACGCCGCGCCAGGCCCGCACGGCGTTGGCCCGGCGCACCCTGGCCGCCGCCGGGCTGCTGGAGTGCGTGTCGTTCAGCTTCATGGACAGCCGCGCCGCGGCGGCATTCGGCAACGTGCCGGAGTCCCTGCGGCTGCTGAACCCCATCGCATCCGACCTGGACCAGTTGCGCGCCACCCCCGTCGCCACCCTGGCGCAGGCCGCCCAGCGCAACGCCGCCCGCGGCTGGCCCGACGCCCGCCTGTTCGAGGTCGGCCCGGCCTTCGCGCCCGACGCGCAGCAAGTGGTGGCCGCGGGCGTGCTGGCCGGGCACACGCCGCGGCATCCGCTGGCGCCCGCGCGGCCGATGGGCGCAATGGATGCGAAGGCGATAGTGCTCGATGTGCTAGCCGCGCTGGGGCTGCCGATGGACAGCCTGGGCGTGACCGCCGATGCGCCGGTCTTCTACCACCCGGGCCGCTCCGGCGTGGTGCGGCAGGGGCCGAAGCTGGTGCTGGCGACGTTCGGCGAGCTGCACCCGGGCGTGCTGCAAGCCCTGGACCTGGCTGGCCCGGCGGCAGCGTTCGAGGTCTTCTTGGACCGCATCCCGGAGCCGAAGCGCCGCCGCCGCGCCGCGCCGGACCTGCCGCAGTTCCAGCCGGTCCGGCGGGACTTCGCCTTCCTGGTGGCGGCTGCGACGCCCGCCGACGCCGTGCTGCGGGCCGCACGCGGGGCGGACCGAGCGCTGGTGTCCGGGGCCAGCCTGTTCGACGTGTACGAGGGCGACAAAGTCCCGCAGGGCCAGAAATCGGTCGCGGTGGACGTCGTCCTGCAACCCCGCGAGCACACCCTGACCGACGCCGAGATCGAGGCGGCCAGCGCCAAGGTGGTGGCCGCCGTGGCAAAGGCGACGGGCGGCGTCCTGCGATGATCCCCCGGCTGGTGATGGTGCTGATGCTGCTCGCCGCCCCGGCGGTGGCCACCGAGTTCTGGGAAGGGTCTTATGACTGCGCCCAGGGCCGCACCGGCCTGACGCTGACCTTGGAGGAGGCGACCTTGGAGCAGGTCGGCAGTCCTGGCCAGGTTGCCGCCCTGTTCAACTTCTACGCCGTGCCTGAGAACCCCCGCGTGCCCACCGGCTGTTTCGAGATGTCGGGCCTGCTGGACCGGCGGACGCGTCTGGTGGACCTACGGGCGGGGCGCTGGCTGCTGCGGCCGTTCACCTACGTTGCGGTGGACATGCGGGGGACGTTCGATGCCGATTTCACGCGCCTGACGGGGCACATCGCCGGGCCGGGCTGCACAGGCTTCGTGCTGCGCCGCGTGGCAGCGCCCACCCACCCGGCGCCAGCGGCGTGCCGTCCGGCGGCGCTCACGTCGTAGGCACGCCAGGCGGTCGCCCAAGGCGGCGATCGGCCAACCGGACGGCGGCGGACGCCAGGGCTGCGGCGGGAGGAGGCGGCCGAACTCGCAGGCATCGGGATCGGTTGGCATGTCCGGCTGGAGCAGGGGCGGAATGTCAGCCCATCGGTCACGACGCTCGACGCCCTGGCCCGTGCGCTGCGGCCAATGACGGCCCGGCGCTGAAGCTGGTCATCCACACGCCGGCCTGACGACGCTGCCGGAGACGGCTGACTTTTTGCCGGATACCCCCTACATCGGTGCAATGACCGACACCCCCCTGCACCTGATCCGCAACTTCTCGATCATCGCCCACATCGACCATGGGAAATCCACCCTGGCCGACCGCCTGATCCAGGCGTGCGGCGGGCTGACCGACCGGGAGATGACGGCGCAGGTTCTGGACAACATGGACCTGGAGAAGGAGCGCGGCATCACCATCAAGGCGCAGACCGTCCGCCTGGCCTACAAGGCGCATGACGGCCTGACGTATGAGCTGAACCTGATGGACACGCCGGGCCACGTGGACTTCGCCTATGAGGTCAGCCGCAGCCTGGCCGCGTGCGAGGGCAGCCTGCTGGTGGTGGACGCCAGCCAGGGCGTGGAGGCGCAAACCCTCGCCAACGTGTACCAGGCCATCGACGCCAAGCACGAGATCGTCCCCGTGCTGAACAAGATTGACCTTCCGGCAGCCGAACCCGACAAGGTGAAGCAGCAGATCGAAGACGTGATCGGTCTCGACGCCTCCGACGCCGTGATGATCAGCGCCAAGACCGGCCTCAACATCGAGGGCGTGCTGGAGGCCCTGGTCACCCGCCTGCCCCCCCCGGTCGGCGACGCCAGTGCGCCCCTGAAGGCGTTGCTGGTCGATAGCTGGTACGACCAATACCTGGGCGTCGTCATCCTGGTCCGCATCAAGGACGGCCGCCTGAAGCGCGGCCAGAAAATCCGCATGATGTCCAACGGCGCCACCTTCAACGTGGAGCAGGTCGGCGTCTTCACCCCAAAGATGATCCCCACCGGGGACCTCGGCCCCGGCGAGATGGGCTTCATTACCGCGTCCATCAAAACCGTCGCCGACTGCAACGTGGGCGACACCATCACCGACGACCGCCTGCCCGCCACCCAGGCGCTGGCCGGCTTCAAGCCCAGCATCCCCGTCGTCTGGTGCGGCCTGTTCCCCGTGGACGCCGACGACTTTGAGCACCTGCGCGACAGCCTGGGCAAGCTGCGCCTGAACGACGCCAGCTTCCACTACGAGGCCGAGACCTCCGCCGCCCTCGGCTTCGGCTACCGCTGCGGCTTCCTCGGCCTGCTGCACCTGGAAATCATCCAGGAACGCCTGACCCGCGAGTTCAACCTCGACCTGATCGCCACCGCCCCCAGCGTCGTCTATCGCATCCACACCACCAAGGGCGTCGTCGAGGAGCTGCACAACCCGGCCGACATGCCGGAACCCACGCAGATCGACCACATCGAGGAACCCTGGATCAAGGCGACCATCATGGTCCCCGACGACTACCTTGGCAGCGTTCTCACGCTGTGCAACGACCGCCGGGGCCAGCAGGCGGACCTGACCTACGTGGGCAACCGCGCCATGGCGGTCTATCGCATCCCGCTGAACGAGGTGGTGTTCGACTTCTACGACCGCCTGAAGTCGGTCAGCCGCGGCTACGCCAGCTTCGACTACGCGATGGACGGCTACGAGGAGAGCGACCTGGTCCGCATCAGCATCCTGGTCAACCAGGACCCGGTGGACGCGCTGTCCTTCATCGCCCACCGCAGCGCCGCCGAGACGCGCGGTCGCAGCATCTGCGCCAAGCTGAAGGACCTGATCCCCAAGCAACTGTTCAAGATCGCCATCCAGGCAGCGATCGGTGGAAAGGTGATCGCCCGCGAGACCATCGGCGCGCTGTCCAAGGACGTGACCGCCAAGTGCTACGGCGGCGACATCAGCCGCAAGCGCAAGCTGCTGGACAAGCAGAAAGAGGGCAAGAAGCGCATGCGGCAGTTCGGCAAGGTGGAGATCCCGCAGTCGGCGTTCCTCGCCGCCCTGAAGATGGACGCCTGACCCGGCGATGCTTCTCCCAGTGCTGATCGCTGCCTCGTGTGCGGCATGGCATGGGCAGGTGGTGGGCCAGTACCCCGGCGTAGTCGAGAGCCGGGGGCCGAAGCGGATCGACACCTGGATCACCGTGGACGCCGACGACCGCCTATCCGGCCGGTATGTGCTGCATGAGCCGACGCGGGACGTGCCGGGCACCCTGGCGGCGGTGGGCGATGACGGGTGCGATGCGGCGCTGTTCCGCTGGACCGACCTGTATGGGACGGGGCTGGTGCGGCTGCAGTTCACGCCGGGGGACCACTGCTTTGACGGCTCGTGGGGGCTGGAGCGGCTGAACCCGGCGCTGGAGTGGCATACCTGCTTCCGTGCCCCCGCTGTTAGCTAGGGTGACGCGCTAGAGTCGGGGTGCTATAGGCGCGCGGCGCTGGAAGGATGGCCGAGTGGTTTAAGGCGCACGCTTGGAAAGCGTGTGTAGTGTAACAGCTACCGTGGGTTCGAATCCCACTCCTTCCGCCAGCCGTCTGCTCCCTCTCCCTCCAGGAGAGGGCCGGGATGAGGGAAGCCGTGAGGGCCAGGCAGGCCTGATTGGGGACTGATACCTTCTTTGTCGATGGCCGGGATGGGAAGACGACCTGGAACACGGTGGTCGACTCCCACAATGGAAATGCCATTACGATCATTGGGTCCACCGACGTGAGCACGCGGCCTTGGAAGGCGGTGGACGGGGGTGACGGATAGCTTGGCGTATGCGAGGGTTGGATTGGCAGATGGGTTTTAAGTTTCCGATTGGCATAGAGATGGTGTGAGGCTAGTTCTTATTTGTATGTTGCTTACATGGAGGTGACAGCCAAAACGGGCCAGACAAAACGGGCCAGATGTCTGCCGTCCTTTGACTTACAAAATAGGATCAAGACTCCAGGGAGAAACTAAATCAGAAAGGTGATTAGGCAATCAAAAGCCGCATGTCTTGGTTGGGGAGGCAATCGTTCTCGCTAACCATAACTTCGCTTCTTCAAGTGGCACGAACCTGCGCTACAACCGGCTTGGTATCGACGTGCGTCTCCATTCCACGCTGCATGTATACTCCCGGTTGCATCCAAACTCCCGCAGTGATTGTAAGATCACCTTTAGGATACCTGGTTTACAAGCACGCTTACGTTAACAAACAATATGACCTAGGACATGCGCTGTATCTACCTGCGAGATATGCCTGACAACATATCATCACAATTCAACACTATACAATTCTGCGCTGGATTGGATATTCCTATATGCGATCTCATCAGGTCACTTAATGGTATGAGATAGCTATTCGTAAGCAAGGTCAGAAGCGATGACGCGTTCAAGATTGACTGCGTGTAAGATCATGGCTGGCCTATGCATTGCTGCTTCTGCTTTTCCGGTTTCAGCAAAAGCAATGGAATTTGATACCACTCGGCTTGACAATAATACGGTGTTCATCGGCGCGTCCGGACTTATCGAAACGGGCGACAGCGAGCGTTTGATGAGTGTGTTCTTGTCTCTATCACATGATGATACAAATGTCCTTTCTCTAAACTCTGCTGGTGGTAGCGTTGTAGCTAGCGAGGCTCTTGCCGCGACGATCCGGCGCGTGCGGGCACAGGTTATGGTTGGAGGTAACAGTATGTGTGCCTCAGCATGCTTCATCTTATTTGCGTCTAGCCCAAATAGGTACTACATGCCTGGTGCCCGCATCGGAGTGCACAGCGCAACCAGGGAAAAATATGAGACGATGGACTCCATGGCGGTAACTACAGCCATGGCAAGAAGCGCGGCCGAGATGGGTGTGCCAAATGCAATCATCGGCCGTATGGTCAGCACCCCACCGGGCGGTATGGCTTGGCTAAGCGAGTCCGAACTAGCTAGCATGGGAGCACAGAGGCTTGATCCTCCAGTATCTTCCACGACGTCGCAACAACCTGCTCAATCCACGACTGGGCCAAGTGCCTCTTCAGAGACAACAGCCTCAGTAGGTGTGCCTGGGATCAGACACAAAGATGGAACGCCAAAAGACGATCAATCTCCCTCATTTCAACAGGGTAAGATAGACCGATCCTCATGGGAACAATGGTTTAGTACGTTATCTGGCGACAGCCGGTTGGGAGCAGAGTATTGGACCGGGGAGCGAAGCAAGCGTCAACCAGGTAATTGCGTTGGCACTTCCGATTTTGCGCATGGATGCCGGGTTGCAAAAGCAAAGCTTTCTGTGCCGGATGTGAAACGAAAAACAGACCCGCAGTATTGGTGGGGATGGAACAGTCCCTGATATAGCTTTCTATAGAAGATGTGGTCAAATAGCCTGAGCCAATTACCTTCGACTGTGTGACCAATTACGAATAGCCTCTGATGTCGTTGAACCCCTGGGCGGCCGGAGTGTCACCGCTTACCCCAGACCTCCACTGCTCTAGTGTCTAGGAAATCCAACGGGACGCCTAATGCGAGGAGCGCCAGCTCAATGGTTGGGACAGGCGCATTTCCTTCTAAGTTGGGTGTGCGTCGCCAAACCTGGTCGAAACTCGAATTATCTAACTCAGTGCCCATCGCCGGGAATGTGACCTCCCCCGTCCCCCTCCCCCGCTCATACCAATGCGCCGTCATCGCCTTGACCGGCGACCGCTCCGCCTCCCCGCCCCCGCCCTTCACCACAACCAGCCGCTCCCGCCCCAGCCGCTCCGCCGCCGCCAGGTGCAGCGCGATGTAAGCCGGGTGAAACACCCCATCCACCCCCGCCCGGGCATCGAACGGGTTCAGCAGCCGCGCCGCCGTATTCAGCGGCGACCGCAACCCCAGCAAGGTCCGCAACCGCAGCAGCCGCTCCATCCCCGGGCTGACCGCCGACAGCGGCAAGTAGGCGAACCCCGTCTCATCCAGCAGCCGCCCCGCGTCCGCCCGGTCCACCGCCGGCCGCATCCCCAGCGCCGCCAGGCCCTCCGCCACCGAGGTCCCGCGCGAAAACTCGTTGCTCCCATGCATCAGCACCCGGTACCCCGCCCGCCCCAGCGCCAACGCCGCCAGCAGGAACCAAGGCTCCCCCCGCGTGCGCCCGGCACCGTAGCTCGGCCAGTCCAGATCAACCGGCGCGTACCCCTCCGGCAGCCCGGCGCCCACCCCCCCGAACATCTCGGCCCGGGCAGCGTCCACCAGCCCGGCCATCTCGTCCGGGTCCTCCCCGCGGTAGCGCAGCAGCATCAGGAACGCGCCGACCTGGTGCGGATCGGCCTCCCCGGCCAGCACCATCGCCAGGGCATCCCGCGCCTCGTCCCGCGTCAGCGCGCGCGACCGGCCGGGGCCGCGGCCCAGAGTGCGGACATACTGGGCAAAGCGGTGCTCATCGGCGATGGCAGCGCGGTCGGGGACGGGGCTATCCAAGGGGGCGGGTCCGGGAATGTTGCGGTGCAGGGACACTGTTGCGTGGGGCGCAGCATCCCGAACCTGAGTGAAGGGAGCACCGCGCCGACGCCCTCTCCCGATAGGGGGAGAGGAAGAAGGACGCAGCAGGCATCAAGCGGCGCGAACCTGCAGAACAACGTCGGCCACAGCCTCCATATCCGCCATCGCAACGACGGCGCCGATCAGCACCAGCGTCGGCCCGTCCAGCCCGGCCGCCTCCACCAGGTCCGCCAGCCCGGCCAGCGTGCCGGGCATCCGCCGCTCGTTCGGCAGGGTGGCGTTCTCCACCGCGATCGCCGGGGTGTCCGCCGCCATGCCCGCCGCCAGCAACCGCGCCGCCAGCAGCGGCAGCGTGCGCTTGCCCATGTAAACCGCCAGCGTACCCCCGGCGCGGGCCAGGGCGGTCCAGTCATGCTCCGGCAGCCGGTCGTCGGCGCCGTGCGCGGTAATCAGGTGCAGGCTGCGCGACGCCCCCCGATGCGTCAGCGGGATGCCCAGCCGCGCCGCCGCCGCCAGCGCCGCGGTGATGCCCGGCACAACCTCGGTCGGCACCCCGGCCAGGCGCAGGCTCTCCAGCTCCTCCCCGCCGCGGCCGAACACGAAGGGGTCGCCACCCTTCAGCCGCACCACATGCGCCCCGGCCTGGGCATGGCGGATAATCAAGGCATTGATGGCGGCCTGGCTCATGGCATGGCGCCCGCACCGCTTGCCAACATCGACTCGCTGGGCGCCGGGCGGGGCAAGCGCCAGCACGTCCGCCCCCACCAGCTTGTCATACAGCAGCACGTCGGCAGAGCGGATCGCCTGCACGGCACGCACCGTCAGCAGGTCCGCCGCCCCCGGCCCGGCGCCCACCAGGCTCGCCCGGCCAGACACGCCGGCCCGCCCGACACGGCGCGGCGCGGCGTCGGCCACCGCAGCAGGGAGCACGCCAATCAGCACGCCGCACGCCCGCGCCGCCTGCCGTGACGCCGCATCCTCCGCCTGCAACAGCACAAGCTGCACGCCGTCGAGATCCGCCGCCACGGCCGGGCCATCGATGCGGCGCACCACGGCGCCTTGGCCCTCAAGGTAGGCCGCGGTGTCGCCATCGCCGCCAACCAGCAGCACGCACTGGCCCAGCAGCCCCAGGGTGAAGGGAGCGGGCGAAGCAGGGTGGGATGTCAAGCGGGCAGTCCCCTCGGTCGAAGCAGGAGCCTCGGGCGGGGCCGGGGCGCATGGAGGCATGTGGTTAGCACTGGTTGACACCGCCTCGAAAGACTTATGAGCATGGCAGAAATGGCGTATCCCGGCTTATGCCCCGGCCTATGCAAGGCCCGCGCCGTCCAGGGTGGCCGCCGCTCACCGACATAGGAAGACATCATGCATCGCACCACCCCTAGCCATGCCGAGACCGCCATCCTGGCCGGCGCGGGAGCGGGTTAGCCGCTTGTCCCAGCCCCTGGCCGAGGCGCCGCCCGCGACGGAGGCGCCGGACCCGCGGCGGTGGCTGGGCCTGGTGCTGGTGCTGACGGCGGCCTTCCTCACCTCGTTCGACTTCTTCGTCGTGAACGTCGCCCTGCCGTCCATGCGCGCGGACCTCGGCGCCCGCCCGGCGGAGCTGCAGTTCATCGTCGCCGGCTATGGCCTGGCATTCGCGGTGCTGCTGGTGACCGGCGGGCGGCTGGGCGACCTGTATGGCCGGCGGCTGGTGTTCGTGTGGGGCATGGCCGGGTTCACCCTGGCCTCGGCGCTGTGCGGGCTGGCGGGCACGCCGGGGCAACTGATCGCGGCCCGGGTGCTGCAGGGCCTGACGGCGGCGATGATGAACCCGCAGGTGCTGGCGATCATCCGCGTCACCTTCCCCGAGGGCGAGCGCGCCCGCGCCATCGGCTGGTTCGGCGTCACCCTGGGCGGGGCCAGCATCGCCGCCCAACTGATCGGCGGCGCCCTGATCGAATGGAACCCGCACGGCCTCACCTGGCGGCCCATCTTCCTGGTGAACGTGCCCATCGGCATCGTCGCAGCCATCGCCGCACGGCTGGTGCTGCGGGAGTCGCGCTCGCCCGGACGGCACAGCCTGGACCCCGGCGGCATCCTGATCGGCACCGCGGCCCTGCTGCTGCTGTCGGTGCCGCTGGTCGAGGGCCGCGAGGCCGGATGGCCCCCCTGGTCCCTGGTGTGCATCGCCCTGTCGGCGCCGGCAATGGCGGGGTTCGTGCTGTACGAGGCCGCGTTGCAGGCGCGCGGCCGGGTGCCGCTGGTCAACCTGCGGCTGTTCCGTGACCGGGCGTTCTCGCTGGGGCTGGTGATGGCGGTGACGTTTTTCGGCGGGCTGGCGTCGTTCTTCCTCACCATCACGCTGTTCCTGCAGCAGGGCTTCGGCATGGGGCCGCTGGCGACGGGGCTGACGTTCGTGGCGTTCGGGGTGGGGTTCGTCGCCGGGTCGCGCCTGTCGGCCGGGGTGGCGCGGCGGTTGGGGCCGCGGGTGATCAACCTGGGGACGGGGCTGATGGTGACGGGGCTGGTTGGCATCGTGCTGCTGGCGCGGGCGGCGCATGGGGTGGCGCTGGACGGCCGGTGGCTCGCGGCGGTGCTGGTGTGGTACGGGGTCGGCCAGGGATTGGCGCTGCCGTCCCTGGTGGCCGTCGTGGTGGGCAGCAGCCGCATCCCCGCGGCGGATGCCGGGTCGGCGTCGGGGGTGTTCTCCACCGTACAGCAGATTGCGTTCGCGCTGGGGGTGGCGGTGATCGGCGGGGTGTTCTTCGGCGTGCTGGGCGCGGGCGGCAGCCCGGCGGATTACGACGCCGCGCTGTCGGCGGCGCTGCTGTGCAACATGGGGCTGCTGTCGAGCACCTTCGTCCTGGCGCTGTGGCTGCCGCGGGCTGGAGGGCCGGGGCGGGCCGGGGTATGATCCCTGCGGGAGGAACGCCATGACAACCTCGACCGTTGAAGCCCCAGACTGGTCCAGCATCCCCGCCCCATCGGACGACGGCGCCGCCGCGCACCTGATGGGCATCAGGCTGCCCGCCGTTGCGTTGCCGGCCACCGACGGCTCCAGCGTTGACCTGTCGGCGCTGCCGGGCCGCACCGTGCTCTATGCCTATCCCCGCACCGGCCAGCCTGGCGCCGACAACCCCGCCGGCTGGGACATGATCCCCGGCGCACGCGGCTGCTCGCCGCAATCCTGCGAGTTCCGCGACCACTTCGGCGAGCTGCGGCAGCTCGGCGTGGACGGGGTGTTCGGCCTGTCCACCCAGGACACCGCCTACCAGCAGGAGGCCGCGCAACGCCTGCGCCTGCCCTTCCCGCTGCTCTCCGACGCGGCTGGCGCACTGACCCGCGCGCTGGATCTGCCGACGTTCGAGGCCGCCGGCATGACCCTGCTCCGCCGGTTCACGCTGGTGATCGACGGCGGCACGGTGACGCACGTCTTCTACCCGGTGTTCCCGCCCGACCGGAACGCGGCCGACGTCGCCGCCTGGCTGTCGCAGCACGCCAGCACATGAGGAAAATCCCCACCCTGTTCGACCGCGACTGGACCGGCGACCGCAGCCGCGTCGTGGACTTCAGCCTGAAGCGGCAGGCATCCAGGACATGAAACCAGCCGCCGAAAGTCGCAACCGGTGATGCGGGCAGCGTCATCGCGAGCCACGCTTGCGGCGCGGCGATCCTGGGGCTGCTAGGACCGTGCGCGCCGCCTCTGGATTGCCAAGCCGAAGCCGGCTCGCAATGACGGGCGCAGTTAGGCGGGCGCAGGTAGGCGGCCGCAGATCAGGATAGGGAGGTCGAACCCTCGGCGACTGATATCAGGAACCGGTAGCGGCGGACGGATTTGAACCGCCGACCAAGAGATTATGATTCTCCTGCTCTACCACTGAGCTACGCCGCCAGGCCGGGGAGCGGGGTATGCCCCGGCCCCGGCGTGCCGTCAACGGCCTTGGACCGCCGGTGCATCCAGGCAGCCTCGCCGTCGGGAAGAGAGGCGCAAGAAGCGAGCCTCCGCACCCCAGCGGCCTGCCGGGCCGCTATGCCGTGATGAAGCCACCCCCAAGAATGCGGTC
Organism: uncultured Acetobacteraceae bacterium; assembly: GCA_964242415.1. Classification (GTDB taxonomy): domain Bacteria; phylum Pseudomonadota; class Alphaproteobacteria; order Acetobacterales; family Acetobacteraceae; genus DASWOJ01. The sequence goes on along the minus strand of CAXTAT010000008.1, from coordinate 110,159 downwards.
GGCAGCATAGAACACGCAGGCCTGTCCCGGCGCCGCCAGGGCCGGGACGTCTAAGCGGACCACCGCGCCCCCATCGTTGCCCTCCACCACCGCGCCATGCGGCGTCTCCCGCGCGCGAAGCTTCACGGTGCACCGCATCGGCCCGCTTGGCGGGTCCACCAGCCAGTTGACCTCGCGCAACCGCACCACGCTGCGGCCCGCCGTGCGCGGCCCCACCACGATGCGCCGCCGGCCGGCATCGACGGCCAGCACCGCCTGCCGCTCCCCGCCATCCAGCGACGCCGTGCCCAACCCGCGCCCCTGCCCCACCGTGTACCGTGCGATGCCGTCATGCCGCCCCAGCACCCGGCCGTCCCGCGACACGATCTTCCCCGGCAGCGCCGCATCGGGCCGCATCCGCGCCACGGTATCGGCGTACCCACCCCCGGGCACGAAGCACAGATCCTGGCTGTCGGGCTTGTCGGCCACCTGCAGGCCCAGCCGCGCCGCATGGCCGCGCACTGCCGCCTTGTCCGGCATCTCGCCCAACGGAAACCGCGAGAACGCCAACTGGTCGCGCGTGGTGGCGAACAGGAACCAGCTCTGGTCGCGCGCCAGGTCTGCGGCGCGGTGCAGCTCCGGCCCGCCGGGTCCATCGACGCGGCGAACGTAGTGCCCGGTCGCCATCGCCTCCGCCCCCAGATCGCGCGCCAGGCCCAGCAGGTCGGTGAACTTCACGCTCATGTTGCAGCGGACGCACGGCACCGGCGTCTCCCCGGCGGCATAGCTGTCCGCGAAGTCGCCGATCACGGCGGCCCGAAACCGCGCCTCGGCATCGATCACATAGTGAGAGATGCCCAGCCGGTCCGCCACGTCCCGAGCATCATGGATGTCCTGCCCGGCGCAGCACGCCCCCCGGCGCCGGGCCGCAGCGCCGGCATCGTGAAGCTGCAACGTAACGCCGATAACCTCATGCCCGGCCTCGGCCAGCAGCCCCGCCACCACGCTGCTGTCCACGCCGCCGGACATCGCGGCGACGATCCGCATGGTGTGCTCCCCCCTATCCCTGGGCGTTGCGCGTGGCGGCCGGCAGCTTCACCACCAGCCCGTCCAGCGCCTGCGTCATCACCACCTGGCACCCCAGCCGCGAGGTCTGCTCCAGCCCGAAGGCCAGGTCGAGCATGTCCTCCTCGTCCTCGGTCGGCTTGGCCAGCTTCGGGAACCACGCGGGATCGACGATCACATGGCAGGTGCTGCACGCCAGCGACCCCTCGCACGCGCCCTCGATATCAACGCCGTGGCGGTGCGCGATCTCCAGCACCGACAGCCCGAGCGGGGCGTCCACCACCCGCGCGGCGCCGTTGCGTTCGACGAAGGTCATCTTGGGCATAACTCAGGCCTCGGCGTGTGGGTGGACGCGTGTGAGCAGACGGCGGCAAGCAGGGCATCGGCCGCAAAATCGACGTCGGCGGCGGAGGTAAAACGTCCCAGCCCCAGACGCAAGCTGCGCGACGCCGCCTCGTCCGACAGGCCCAGGGCGCGCAGCACATAGCTCGGCTCCACCTCCGCCGAGCTGCACGCCGAGCCGGTGGAGGCGCACAGCTCCGGCACAGCCTGCAACAGGCCCAGCGCCGGGGCGGGAAAGGTCAGGTTCAGGTTGCCGGGAATGCGGTGCTCCCAGGACCCGTTGACGGCCAGCCCCGGCATCCCGCGCCGCAGCCCGGCCAGCAGGCGGTCGCGCAGGCCCGCCAGGCGATCCGCCTCCCCGGCCATCTCCAGCCCTGCCAGCCGGCACGCCTCGCCCAGCCCGACCACCAGCGGCGTGGGCAGGGTGCCGGACCGCAGCCCCCGCTCCTGCCCGCCGCCGGAGAACAGCGGCGCCAGGCGCACGCGCGGGCGGCGGCGGACATACAGCGCGCCGACGCCCTTCGGCCCATACAGCTTGTGCCCGCTGAGGCTCAGCAGGTCGATGCCCTGGGCGTGCACGTCCAGCGGTATCTTGCCCGCAGCCTGGGCAGCATCGGTGTGGAACAGCGCCCCGGCGGCACGGGCGGCGCCGGCCAGGGCAGCGATGTCCTGGACCACCCCGGTCTCGTTGTTCACGGCCATGGTGCTGACCAGCAGCGTCGGCACGCGCAGCGCGTCGCGCAGGGCATCCAGGTCCAGCAGCCCATCGGGGCAGACCGGCAGCACCACCGGCTCGAACCCCTCCGCCGCAAGGTCGGCCACGCTTTCCAGCACGCACTTATGCTCCGTCGCCACCGTGATGACCCGGCGGCGCGGATCACCCTGGCCAGCGGCAAAGCGGGCCGCACCCTTGATGGCGATGTTGTTGGCCTCGGTCGCGCCGGAGGTCAGCACAATCTCCCGCGCCTCCGCGCCGATCAGGGCGGCGACCTCGGCACGGGCAGCCTCGACCGCTTCGGCGGCTTCCTGGCCCATCCGGTGCTCGGCGCTGTGCGGGTTGCCGAACCGCTCGGTGAACCAGGGCAGCATGGCCGCAACCACCCTGGGGTCGCAGGGCGTGGTGGCCTGGTTGTCCAGGTAGACGGGTCGGTTCGGGCGCATGGGCCGGATATGGCGCTAGGCGGCCCGCTTTCCCAGCCGTGCCGCCATGTCGGCGTAGGCCCGGCTGAACGCCGCCACGTCCGCCGCCACCGCGTTCCACGGCAGGCTGACCCGGATCGCCTGCCCAGCCAGCGCGCCGCAGCCCATGGCCGACAGCACATGGCTCGCCGCCACCTTGCCGCTGCTGCACGCCGCCCCGGCCGACACCTGCACGCCCGCCAGGTCCAGCGCGATCACCTGGGTATCCGCCCGCACGCCGGCCAGCGCCAGGCAGGAGGTGTTGGGCAGCCGGTGCGCCCCGCCCAATGCCACGGCGCCGCACGCCAGCGCCGACGCCTCCGCCGCATCGCGCAACGCCGCCATGTCCGACAGGGCTGCCATGTCCGGCAACGCCGCCACGTTCGGTAGGGCCGCCTGGGCAGCCGCCGCGAACCCGGCGATGGCCGGCAGCGCCGGGGTGCCGCCGCGCCGTCCCCGCTCCTGCCCGCCGCCGGCGATCAGCGGCGTTACATCGGTGCCAGGCCCCAGCAACAGCGCACCGGCGCCCTTGGGACCCCCTAGCTTATGCGAAGACAGCGCCATGCTGTCACCCACCATGCGAACCGGAATGCGCCCGGCGGCCTGCACGGCGTCCACATGCAGCAGCGCCCCATGGCGCCGGCACAGCTCCGCCGCGGCCCCGACCGGCTGGATGGTGCCGGTCTCGTTGTTGGCCCACATCAGGCAGACCAGCGCCGGCCCCTCGGCCAGCAGCCGCGCCAGGGCGTCCAGGTCGGCCACCCCATCACCATCCACCGGCAGCACGGCCGCGTCCGGGGCGGCGGCCCGCACCGCGTCGTGCTCCGTTGCACCGATCACCACCCGGCGCCCGGCCCGCAACGCCGCGATGGCGAGCGCGTTGGCCTCCGTCCCGCCAGAGGTGAACACGACCGCAGCGGGATCAGCGCCGAACCGCAGGGCGATAGCGCCGCGCGCCGCCTCCAGCACGCGCCGGGCCGCCCGGCCGCTGGCATGGATGGAGGCCGGGTTGCCCACCAGGTCCAGCGCCTCCAGCACCGCCGCCCGGGCCTCTGGCCGCAGCGGCTCCGTCGCGTTGGCATCCAGGTAGGCGGTGACCAAGCAGGCGGCGTCCAAACGGGGGGCGACCGGGCCGGCCAAGGGCTACTCGGCGGCGGGGGAGCGCTGCAGGGCGGACACCCGCGCCTCCAGCGCCAGCATCTCGGCCCGCAGCGCCTCGACGTTGCGGACCAGCGGGTCCAACGTTTCCTCACAGGGCGTGCCATAGGCGACGAAGACCGGGACGGGCGCCACCGGCGCGGTGCGGCGCTGCACCGGGTCGCGGTCCACCGGGCGGGCGGGGATGCCGACCACGGTGACGCCGGGGGGAACCGGCCGCACCACCACGGCATTTGAGCCGACGCGTGCGCCGTCGCCGACCAGGATGTTGCCGAGTATCTTCGCGCCCGCGCCGACGATCACGCCATTGCCGATGGTCGGATGACGCTTGCCGCGCTCGCTGCTGGTGCCGCCGAGCGTCACCTGATGGTACAAGTAAACGTCATCGCCAACCTCAGCCGTCTCGCCGATCACGACGCCCATGCCGTGATCGATGATCAGCCGGCGGCCGAGGCGGGCGGCTGGATGGATTTCGATCCCGGTCAGGAATCGCCCCAGATGCGCGGTGAACCGCGCCGGCAGATACCATCCGCGGTGCCACAGCCGGTGCGCCAGCCGGTGCCACAGCACGGCGTGCAGCCCCGGATAGCACAGCAGCACCGTCACCCAGGACCGTGCGGCGGGGTCGCGCTGCCGGTAGGCGCCGATGGCTTCCCGTAGAAACATGAATGCCATGCGACAATTCCGTTATGTAAATTCAAGCTGACGCCGCTATAAACCACTGGGTTCCCAGAGTGACGCCGGCTTCGCCGCCGGTCGGCGCTCATACAACTAGGGGTGCAGGGGGGGTCTTGCCAGACCTGGCCAGCTAAGATGCTTCGGGAGGGCGGGTCAATCCGCCGGACTGGGCGGGCTGGTCCTATTGGAGGGGGTTGGCGCAGGGCGGGGCATCGTCCGGCACGCGCCGATTGCTACAGCGACCGCGGCCATGCCTGGCTGCGGAGAACAAGAAAGATCTGGAACGCCATGCCTGAGGTAATGTTCGCCGGCCCTGACGGGCGGCTCGAGGGACGCTACCACCACTCCAAGGAGACTGGCGCGCCGCTGGCGCTCATCCTGCACCCGCACCCGATGCATGGCGGCACGATGAACAACCGCATCGCCTACACGATGTACCAGTCCTTCCAGAAGCTTGGCTTCAGCGTCATGCGGTTCAACTTCCGTGGCGTCGGGCGCAGCCAGGGTAAGTACGATGGTGGCTTCGGCGAGATCAGCGACGCCGCCGCGGCGCTGGACTGGATGCAGATGGTCAACCCGAACAGCAGCGGGCTGTGGATCAGCGGCTACTCGTTCGGCGCCTTCGTGGGCATGCAGCTCCTGATGCGCCGCCCGGAAATCAGCGGCTGGGTCAGCGTCGCGCCGCCGGCCAACCACTACGACTTCGGCTTCCTGGCGCCCTGCCCCTGCGGCGGCCTGCTGCTGCACGGCGACAACGATGACCTGGTGCCGGAGCCTGCGGTGCGGAAGCTGGTGGACAAGCTGAACACGCAGAAGAACGTGCAGGTGGACTACCGGGTGTATGCCGGGGCCGACCATGTGTTCGCAACCCACGCCGAGCACGTCGGCCTGGCCATCGAGGAGCATGTGGGCCAGATCCTGGCCCGCAAGGCGCTGGCGCTGGCGGCGGACTGACCAGGGGCGCCGGCGCAACCGTCATTGCGAGCCACACTTGCGGCGTGGCGATCCAGCGGCTGAGAGGGTTGCGCTTGCGGCTCTGGATTGCCGCGTTGCTGCACTTCTTGCAGTGACGGGTTTTAGAAACGCTCCTCGCAGCGGCAGGGCTAGGAAGTGGGGCTGGTGGCTAGGCTGGCCCGGTCTCATGAAACCGGGCGTAGTCGATCACCCGGGTGCCGTCCGGGTCGCTTGAGAAGATGTCGGCGTAGCGGCGGCCCCACAGGATCTCTTCTGGCAGGTAGGAATACCGCGCGTGCACGGTCTGGGAGGTCGTCTCCTCAATGCCGGAGACCGTGACTAGCAGTTGCGCCTCCTCCGCCACCAAGTCTTCATGCGTTACGCCATGCAGGGGGCTTGCCTCGTCGATGACATGCATGACGGTGTAGGTCAGCGTGAATACCGGCGTGCGGGTCCGTGCCAGCGGCAAGTCGTAGAAGCGGCGGAACTCCACGCCCTCCAGCGTGCGCTCATACCGCAGCAGGGTTACCGTGGCGAATGCCTCCAGGATTTGGCTGCGGCGCTCGTTGCCGATGCGCAGGCTCAGCGTCGGCACGCCGTTGTGCGGCGCGATGGTCGCAATGCGGGCGAACATCACCCGCGCCGTTGGCCGGCTGATGCGGGCGAACACCACACCGGTCGCCAGCGCCAGGAACACCAGCCCGATCATCGTCTCGATCGTGACCAGGGTGTTGGCATACACCGTGGCGGGCGACATCTGGCCATAGCCGATGGTGGCGATGGTCTGCACGCTGAAGAAGAACGCATCCAGGAAGTCGCCGGGTTTTGCCCCCGCGACCGCGCCGGGCTGCAACAGGTATAACCCGGCGAACGCCAGGTTGATCCCCAGGTAGATCGCGCAGCCTACCCCAAGGAACTCCCACCAGCGCAGGGTCAGCGTGCGGTGATAGAGGTCGCTCCGCCAGGGGATGTGCAGCCCAATGCGCCGGATATCCTGGCCCGGCAGGCGAGCGACGATGGGCGGCACGCGCGGCGCGGCGGAATGGGGGCCGGGGGAGTTTTGGTCTGGCATGGATGTCCGTTATACGGCATGCCCGCGCCGGGCGGCATCCCCCCGGCCTTCGCAGGACCCTAAAATGCCCGCCAGCCCCTTCCTGACCGAGGCCGCCGCCCGCGGCTTCATCCACCAGTGCACCGACATGGAGGCGCTGGACGCCGCCCTGCAGGCCGGGCCGGTTGCGGGCTACATCGGCTTCGACTGCACCGCCGACAGCCTGCACGTCGGCAACCTCGTGCAGATCATGCTGCTGCGGCTGATGCAGCGCCATGGCCACCGCCCGGTGGCGCTGATGGGCGGCGGCACCACCCGCATCGGCGACCCCTCGGGCAAGGACGAGGCCCGGCAGATGCTGGGGGACGAGCAGATCGCCGCCAACATGGCGGGCCTGCGCCGTTGCCTGGACCCCTTCGTGCGGTTCGGACCCGGTGACAGAGTGCCGGGTGACGAAGTGCTGGGCGAGGCCACGATGGTGAACAACGCCGAGTGGCTGGACCGCCTAGGCTACATCGACCTGCTGCGCGACGTGGGGCCGCACTTCACCATCGGCCGGATGCTGACCTTCGACAGCGTGCGCCTGCGGCTGGAGCGCGAGCAGCCGCTGACGTTCCTCGAATTCAACTACATGATCCTGCAGAGCTACGACTTCCGCGAGCTGCACCGCCGGCATGGGGTGCTGCTGCAGATGGGCGGGTCGGACCAGTGGGGCAACATCGTCTCCGGCGTCGAGCTGGTGCGGCGGACCGATGGCGGCCAGGTGTTCGGGCTGACGACGCCGCTGATCACCACCGCGGGCGGCGCCAAGATGGGCAAGACCGCGCGGGGCGCCGTGTGGCTGGCGGCGGACCGGCTGTCGCCGTACGACTACTGGCAGTTCTGGCGCAACACGTACGACGCCGACGTGGGCCGCTTCCTGCGGCTGTTCACCGACGTGCCGCTGGACGAGATCACCCGGCTGGAGGCGCTGCCCGGCGCCGAGATCAACGAGGCGAAGAAGCTGCTGGCGACGGCGGCCACCACCCTGGCGCATGGGGCTGCCCATGCCGAAGCGGCGGCGGAGACGGCGCGGCAGGCGTTCGAGGACGGCGCGGCTGCCGAGACGCTGCCGACGCATCGGGTGGCCGCTGCCGACCTGGACACCGGGATTGCGGCCATCCGGCTGTTCGCCGACAGCGGCCTGTCGCTCAGCCTGGGGGAGGCGCGCCGCCTGATCCGCGGCGGCGGCGCCCGGGTGAACGACGTGGCGCTGACGGACGAGGGTGCGGTGGTGTCCGCCGCCGACCTGCGGGACGGTGCGGTGAAGCTGTCCGCCGGACGCAAGCAGCACCGCCTGGTCCGGCCGGGTTGAACGCCTACTCCCTCTCCCTCCGGGCTTGGGCCGTGAAACGGACCAAGGCCGGGGTGAGGGAAGCCGCAAGGACCGAACCCTGCCCGTTCAGCGCCGGTTCCGTTCAGCCGGGCTAGGCTCCTGCCGCCTCCCTCACCCCGACCCTCTCCCGGAGGGAGAGGGGGCAGACAGCATCCTCGCCGCGAAGTCCTGCATGTCAGCCGCCACCACGTCCCACTCGCCCTCCGCGGCGAAGTCCCTCGCCTGCAGCGGCCCATACTCCGCCGGCCGCGGGATGAACGCCGTCCGCAGCCCCAGCGCCTGCGCCGCCGCCAGGTCGCTGTTGTGCGCCGCGCACAGCATCACCTGCCTGGGATCGAGCGACAGCAGCCGGCATGCCCCCAGGTAGGTCTCGGGATCGGGCTTGTAGTGCCCGAACACCTCCGCGCACAGGATCACGTCCCACGGCAGCCCGGCCGCCCGCGCCATATCGACCAGCAGCGCCACGTTGCCGTTGCTCAACGGCCCCAGGATGTAGCGCGGATGCAGCGCCCGCAGCCCCGGCACCGAATCGGCCCAGGGCCGCAGCCGGTGCCAGCCCTGGTTGACCCACTCCATCTCAGCATCCGACAGCCCCGTCAGGCCGAACCGCGGCGCGATGTCGGCCAGCGTCGCCCGGTGCAGCCCGTCCAGGTTGGTCCACGGCAGCTCCCCCCGGCGCACCCGGTCCATGCTCGGCGCGTAGCCACCGCGCCACGCATCGACCAGCCCCGTCCAGTCCGCCGCGTGGCCATGCGCCTGCCCCCAGGCAGTCAGCTCCGGGACCAGGCTGCCGCGCCAGTCCACCACGGTGCCGAACACGTCGAACAGGATCGCACGCACGTCTGTCAGGGCGGGCATTACCGGGTCCCCTAATCGAACATCTTGAACAATCCCCGCAGGAACCCCGGCGTCAAGGCCGAGAGCGGGTTGACCGACACCGCCGGGTTCGCAGTGTCCCCGCGGTAGCTGAACCCCACCGCCAGCAGCCCGCCGCCCTGCTCGGCCGAGAACAGCCCCCCGATCATCGGCAGCCGGCCCAACGCCGCATTCAGCGCATAGGCCGGCACGATGGTGCCCTGCAGGTCAACCGTCTTCGCGCCCGTGTCGATCCGCCCATGCGCCGTCAGGCCGAGCGAGTTGCTGAACGCCCGCGCCTCTTGCAACGTCAGCACGCCGCCCTCCCACCGGAACGGGGCCGTCACTTGGCTGAACGCCAGGCCGGGTCCGCTCATGGCCTCGCCAATCCCGTACACGGTCAGCGCCTGCAGCAGCTTGCCGATCCCTGGGGCGTTGCGGACATGAAAGTCGGACAGCGTGGCCGTGCCGGACAGCGGCGGGTCGGGCTTGGTGTCGTCATACTCCGCCTCGACCGCCAGCGCGCCGCCCTGCAACGTGGCGGTCAGGTCCAGCGCCTGCGCCAGCCCGCCTCCATCGGCCGACCGCAGACTGACCCGGCGCCCGCTGCCGTGCGGCGCGATGTCCAGCCGCAGCCGCTCCGGCCCGCTCGACGTGGCATGAACGATGCTGACCCGGCGCCCGTCGCTCTCGGCATGGGCGGTGACGCCGCCGATGCTGCGCCCCTCGGACAGCAGCACCTTGTCGAACCGCACGTCGGCGACCCAGGGCGTGCCACGCGGTTCCGGCGCGGCGACGCGGCGGAGAGCAGGCACCGCCGGCTTGCGGGCCAGTTGCGGGGCGAGGTCCAGCACGGTGCCGTCCAGCGTGGCGCGGATCGGCTCGTTCGGACCGGCCGGCAGGGTGATGTCGCCGCGCGCCCGGGTGGGGCCAAGCTGGATCGGGTCCAGCACCAAGTGGCCCGGGCGGTCGCCGACCATCTCCGCCCGGCCGTGCACCTCCATCCCCGGCCCCTGCGCCTGCAACTCGCGTATGCCCTGCAGGCGCCCGCCCCGCAGCACCAGCCGCGCCCCGGCCGTGGCCGGCTGGCCCGGCGCCTTGGTCCATCCCGCCAGCGACAGCGCGGCGTCGCGCAGGTCTGCCTGCAAACTCACCTCCGCCGTGGCGTCGCGGTGCTCGGCATAGGCAGCCTGAAAAGCGGCCTGCCCGACGCCTATGATGCCGCCGGGGTCCAGCCCGGCCGACGCAAGCTGCGGTGCCGTGGCCCGGCCCGCCGCCGTCGCGCGCAGCGTCGCCTGCGATCCCGGGCCGGGGGTGAAGTCCATGTCCAGCGTCACCGCCGCCGGGATCGCCGCGACCTCGGCCTGCCCCGACGCCTGCAGCGCCTTCTTGGTGACATCGAACGTCACCTCGCCATGGTCCAGGTCCCGCCCGACCACGAGCCCGCCAAGCCGTAGCCCGCTCAGCCCGCCCTTGGCATGGATCTGCACGTCATCGAACGTCAGGTGGTCCTTCAGCGGCATGGTGACGGCCAGGGTGCCCAGCAGGGCGCCGGCCGGCCGCTGGATCGGGATCGGATGCCGGCTCAGCAGGTTCAGCCGCGGATGCCGCAGCAGGTCCAGCACGTCGGGCACGGTGGCGGACACGTTGGCCGACAGGGCCAGGTCCTGATCCTTGACCGACAGGCCCTTGATGCGGACCAGCCCGTTGGACAGTTGCGCCGCACCCTGCCGCCCGGTCGGCAGCGTGATCTCCAGCACGTCCGGGTTGACCAGGGTCAGCACCGCCTGGGCGTGCTCGATGGGCGGCACCGGGCGCAGCCAGTTGATCACCATGTCGTCGCCCAGCATCACGCCGCTGCCGGCAACCAGCTTCACGCCCGACCCGTCCGCGGCGACCTGCAGGGTTCCGCTGAAGCGGCCGTCCCGGACGGTCCCGCCGGTCAGGTTGTCCGTGAGCCACGGGCGGGTATGGCCGCTCCATGCCACCGGCCACAGCGCCGGCATGTCGGCGACCACGGCGTGGTCCACGCTGGCCGTCACGTCCACCCGGACGCCCGGCCCGGCCCACACGGCATGGGCCGACCCCGCCACCGTGCTGGGCCAGCCGCCGCTGGGCGAGGCGATCACCGTCTGGAACCGCGTCACGTCCACCTGGTCGGGCCGGCCCCATTGCCGGCTGCCGGTCCACTTGGCGCCGGCCTCCAGCACGAACGACTCGAACGGCACCTGCGCCGCCGGCGTCCGCACGCGGCCGGCGCCGGCGGCCGCCTGGATGGACACGGCCTGCGGCTCCAGGTCGGGCCGCAGGTCCAGGGTCGCCGTGGCCCGGACCGGCACGTCCAGCAGGGCGAGCGGCGCCAGCGCCGGCGCGGCCTGGGCCAGCGCCGCCGGGGACGCCGGCGTCAGCGTGGCCTCCATCCGGGTGCCGGCCCCGGCCTCGCCGAGTTCGGCGCGCAGGTGCAGCGTGGACGCGGCCTCGCCCATGGCCAGGCGGGCATCCGCCGTACCGGTCACCCCGCCGCCGGGCTGCCGCACCAGGTTGGCCGACGCATCGTCCAGCCGCAGGACGGCGCCGAGCCTGAGGTCCCGCACCTCCACGGACGCATCGCGGAGCTGCACAAGCCGCAACTGCTGCACGCCCGCGCCGGTGAGCGACGCATCGGTGCCGGCGGGCCGCCGGAGCAGGGCGAGCATGTCGGCGATGCCATCTTCCGGGGCCGCGCCGTCCAGTCCATCAAGCGAACCACCCGTGTCGAGGCCAACCCTGCCGTCCCGCTCCCGCACCAGCCGCAGCCGCAGCCCATCCAGCACGACCGACCGGGGCACGACCTTGCCGATCAGCAACGCACCCGGCGAGAGCCGCACGCGCGCCTCGCCGGCCAGCAGCGCCTCGGACCCGGCGGCGCCAACCCGCAGGTCCTGCGCGTGCACCTCGAATGCCTGCCCGGCGCCATGCCTGAACGCCAGCCACTGCACGGTCGCGTGCCCGATGCCGAAGCGCGACGGGCTGCCTGGGGCATTCAGGCGGGCCTCGGCCTGCCGCACCAGCCAGGTCACGTCCAGCGGCGCCTGCGACATCCGCCAGAACAGCGCCGCCACCCCCGCCGCCGAGAACACCGCTAGCGCAAGCGCGGCCAGGGCGACCCAGTGGCACGCGCGGCCCAGGTGCCGCCCCATCCTGCCCGGCCGCGCAGCCGCCGGTTGACGGGGCGGCGGTTCGCCCGCAACGCTGGCCGCCGATGGACAATCCTCAAACTTGGCCTCGACCTTGGCTTCGCCGCTCATGGCCCCGCGCCGCCGACCCTGCCGCCGCCGAACGGCTGATCGAGCGGTATGCCGCGCTGGGCGACCGGCAGGCGGCGCTGGCGGCGACGGCCGAGGGCGCCGAAGCCCTGGCCGCGCTGGGCGGCGGCAGCCCCTACCTGTCCGACCTGCTGCTGCGGGAGGCCGAGGCGCTGCTGCAGGTCGCCGCGCACGGCCCGGACCCGGCGGCGGCGCAGGCCATGCAGGCGCTGGCCGCCGTCCCGTTCACCGCCCCGCGCACCCAGGTCGCCGCGGCGGCGCGCCAGGCCAAGCGGCAGGTCGCCCTGATCGCCGCCATCGCGGACATCGGCGGCCTCTGGGGCCAGGCCCAGGTCACCGCCGCCCTGTCCGACCTGGCGGAGCGTACGCTGCGCCTGGTCATAGCCCACCTGATGCGCGCCGCCCACGATGCCGGAGAGATCGCATTGCCCGACCCCGCACAGCCGGACCGCGGCTGCGGCCTGGTGGTCCTGGGCATGGGCAAGCTTGGCGCACGCGAGTTGAACTACTCCAGCGATATCGACCTCATCCTGCTGTACGCCCCCGAAGCCCAGCCCGGCCGCGGCGACACTCTGGGGGCAGTGTTCACACGCGCCGCGCGCGCGCTGGTTGCAATCATGGAGACGCGGGACGCCAACGGCTATGTTTTCCGCACCGATTTGCGGCTGCGCCCCGATCCCGCGGCCACGCCCCCCGCCGTCGCCCTGCCCGCCGCCATCGCGTACTACGAGAGCATGGGCCAGAACTGGGAGCGCGCCGCGATGATCAAGGCGCGGCCGGTGGCGGGAGACCTGGCCGTTGGGACCGGGTTCTTGCAGGCAATCCGGCCTTTTATATGGCGGCGCGGGCTGGACTTCGCCGCCATCGCCGACATCCACGCCATGAAGCGGCGGATCAACGCCCATAAGGGCATCGGCGCCGCCCAGACCCTGGCCGCGACGGCCCCAGGCCGCCTGCCGGACCTGGCGGGCTTCGACCTCAAGCTGGGCCGCGGCGGCATCCGGGAGGTCGAGTTCGCGGCGCAGACGCTGCAGTTGGTGTGGGGCGGGCGCGACCCCTGGCTGCGCGATCCCACCACCCTGGGCGCGCTGCGCCGCCTGGCCCGCGCCGGGCACCTGCCGCGCCGGGCCTGCGCCGAGCTGACCGTCGCCTACCGCGTCCTGCGCCGCGCCGAGCACCGGCTGCAGATGGTCGCCGACCGGCAGACCCACGCCCTGCCGGCGAAGCCCGCGGAGCTGGAGCGGTTTGCCGTCTTCATGGGCTGCACCGACGGCGCCGCCCTGACGGCGCACCTGCTGCACCACCTGGCGCGCGTGTCGGCCCGCTACGCCGAGGTGTTCGAGGCGGTTCCGGACCTACCCGCCGCGGCGCCGACCCTGGACCTGAGCGGCATCGACGACCCGCCGGAGACGGTGGCGGCGCTTGCCGGGCTGGGGTTCCACAACCTGTCCGGCATGATCGCCACCCTGCGCGGCTGGCAGGCGGGCCGGCTGCGCGCGCTGCGCTCCACCCGGTCGCGCGAGCTGATGGACGCGGTGCTGCCGTCCCTGTTGCAGCAGGTGGCGGCGCAGGCCGACCCGGACGCCGCCTTCAACCGGCTGGATGCGCTGCTGTCCCGCTTGCCGGCCGGGGTGCCGCTGCTGTCCATGGTCCAGCGCAACCCGGCCCTGCTGGGCCGCATCGCCGCCGTGCTGGGCGCCGCCCCCTCCCTGGCCGACCACCTGGCCCGCGTGCCCGCGGCGCTGGAGGGCCTGCTCACCCCCACCGCCAACGACCCGGCCCGCACCCTGTCGAGCCGCCTGGCCGGCGCGCAGGGGCTGGAGGACATCCTGGCCATCACCCGCCGCGAGGTCCGGGCGGAGGAGTTCCGCCTGTGCGTCGCGCAGATGGAGGGCTGGCTGGACGTGGACCAGGCCGGGCTGGACCGCACCCGCCTGGCCGACGCCGCGCTGTCCGCCCTGCTGCCGGCGGTGCTGGCGGAGCACCGCAGCCGCCATGGCGCCGTGCGCGGCGGCGACATGGCCGTGGTGGCGCTGGGCAAGGCCGGCAGCCGGGAGATGATGGCCGGGTCCGACCTGGACCTGATGCTGATCTACCGCCATCCGCCCGGCGTGACCGAGAGCGTCGGCCGCCGTCCCGTGCCGTCCAGCCAGTGGTTCATCCGCGCCGCGCACGCCTACATCGGCGCGCTGACCGCGCCAGGCGCGGAGGGGCCATTATACGATGTGGACATGCGGCTGCGCCCCTCGGGCAACAAGGGACCCGTCGCGGTGTCGCTGCCGGCCTTCCGGCAGTATCACGCCAAGGACGCCTGGACCTGGGAGCGCATGGCGCTGACCAGGGCGCGCGTCGTGGCCGGCGGCCCCGCCATCCGCGCCCGGGTGGAGCGCGCCATCGCCGAGGCGGTCACCGGGCCGCGCGATGCCGACGCGACCCGGGCCGATGCGGCCGCAATGCGCGGGCGGCTGCTGCGGGACCTGCCGGCCTCCGGCCCGTGGGATGTCAAGCTGCGGCCCGGCGGCGGGCTGGAGGTGGAGTTCATCGCCCAGACCCTGCAGCTCGTCCGCGGCGCGGCGCCAGGCTGTCAACATAGCGGCCTTCGACATCGGGGTTGGCAACATACCGGCGTCGCGTTGCGCGCCTTGGCTGACGCCGGCGCCCTGTCCGAGGCGGACGCGGCCATGCTGATCGCCGCGGACCGGCTGTGGCGCACGGTGCAGAGCATGGTCCGCATCACCGTCGGCCGCCACGCCAAGGAGCTGCCGCCGCCTGCGGTCCAGGCGTTGTTGCGGGTATGCGACGCAGGGGTTGATCTGCCTGCGTTGCGTGCCACGCTGGACCGGACGGCGGCGGAAGTCCGCGCCGCGTTCATCAATTACATAGGGGTTCCGCGATGAGCATTGCCGAGGGCGACGCCGCACCGGCGTTCGAGATGCCGGCCAGCGGCGGACGAACGGTCAGCCTGGCCGCAATGCAGGGCCGGCCGTTCGTGCTGTATTTCTACCCGAAGGCCGACACGCCGGGCTGCACCAAGGAGGCGCAGGCGTTCCAGGAGGCGCTGGGCGACTTGGGCGGCATCGGCGTCGAGGTGATCGGCGTATCCAAGGACGCGATCAAGCCCATCGACCGGTTTGCCGAGAGGTATGGCCTGACGTTCCCGCTCGCCTCCGACGCTGCCGGCGTGGTGGAGGCGTATGGCGCGTGGGCCGAGAAGTCGATGTATGGCAAGACCTACATGGGCATCGACCGCAGCACGGTGCTGGTGGACAAGGCCGGCCGCATCGCCCGCATCTGGCGCAAGGTGAAGGTGCCGGGCCACGCCGCCGAGGTGATGGCGGCCGCCAAAGCGCTGAACAAGTAACCGCATCTGCCTGCCCCCTCTCCCTCCGGGAGAGGGCCGGGGTGAGGGAGGCCGCAAGCGCCAAACCCGGCGTGGCTGAGGACGGATTTCGTGCTCAAATGGGCAGATTAGGCCCTCACCGCCTCCCTCACCCCGGCCCTCTCCCGGAGGGAGAGGGAGAAGGCAGACAGCGTGCTCAGGCCATATGCGATCGCCCCGCCCGAGGAGAGAGAAGGCATACCGGCAGGAGACTTGCGGTTAGCTGCCGGCCAGCGCGGCGCTGATGGCGGCGTGCGCCCCGGGGATGTCTCGCGTCGCCAGCACCCGCCGTGCAGGGCCGGTCGATTGGATCATCAAGGCGAAATCAGGCGCGCCAGCCGCGCCAGGATCGGTGAACCGCGTCAGAACACGGGTTTCAGCCCACTCCAACGCTTCCTGGGCGACGCCGGTATGGTTGGACGCCAGAACGCGCCGGGCCACCTGCAGGAGGGCCTGCGGCGTATTGGCCGCCGCTCCCGGATCAGGCAGGCGCGGCACGTCTTCAGACCGCGCATCCTGCCGGTCGATGTTGCTGGCCTTGGTGCTGCTCGGGGAGTCGCCGCCGCGGTAGCCGCCCGTGTCCTGCGCCTACCTGGCCGAGGCGCGGTGGGTGGTGGGCTTGCCATGCGCCGTGAAGATCCGGTGCGTCCGGACGGCTTCCCGCTGTTGACCGCGCAACGCCCGCATCCCGGTCATACCCAGGCCGGCATCCGGTGCGCCGGAAGACATGCCAGAGGACGCAGCGGGCGGCGGGGCCGAAGGCGTGGCGGGCGGCGTCTGAGCCAAGGCCGGCCCGGCTGCCAAGCCCCAGGCCGCGGCAGACAGCCGCAGAAATTTCCGCATGTGCATTCCTCTATTCGGCAGAATTCCGCGGCGTGCGCCTGGCGCGATCTGGCACCCGGAACGAACGGCCGGCATTTTGGTTCCTGGAACGTGCCTGGGCCGGGCAGGCAGCCTATGCGACCAGGGCGGCCATCGCCCGCAGGTCCACCCGCGGGCGGGCGCCATAGTCGCTGATCGCCGCCGCCGCCGCCAGGCTGCCCAGCCGTCCGCAGGCCGGCAGGCTGCGCCCGGCCGCGTGGGCCGCCAGGAACCCGGCGGCATAGGCGTCGCCCGCCCCCGTCGTATCGACCACCTGCACCGGAGCGGCCTGCACCTCTACGCGCTCGGCGCCGCGCAGCACCAGGCTGCCGGCCTCGCCCCGGGTCAGCACGGCCAGCGCCACATCCTGGCCAGCCCGGGCGGCGGCGGCGTCGAACTCGTTCTCCTCATACAGGCTGCACAGCTCGGCCTCGTTGGCGAACAGGATGTCCACGCCGTCGCGCACCAGCGCCTGGAAGGCCGAGCGGTGCCGGTCCACGCAGAACGCGTCCGACAGCGACAGCGCCACCAGGCGGCCGGCCCGGTGCGCCACCTCGGCGGCCCGCTGGAACGCGGCCTGGGCCAGCGGCGGGTCGAACAGGTAGCCCTCCAGGTAGGTGACGGCACTGCCGGCCACCGCGTCCTCGTCCAGGTCCGCGCCCCCAAAGCTGACGCAGGCGCCGAGGTAGGTGTTCATCGTGCGCTGCCCATCCGGCGTCACCACGATCAGGCAGCGCGCGGTCGGCGCCCCGCCCTGCAACGCCGCAGTCGGGAAGTGGACGCCAGCCGAGGTGATGTCGTGCCGGAACACCCCGCCCAACTGGTCCCCGGCGACCTTGCCGAGGAACCCGACCCGCGCGCCCAGCCCGGCCGCCACCGCGCAGGTGTTGGCCGCCGAGCCGCCGCTGCTCTCCTGGCCCGGCGGCATCGCCGCATACAGCGCCTCCGCCTCCGCCGCCGAGATCAGCGCCATGCCACCCTTGCGCATGTCGTGCCGGGACAGGAAATCGTCCCCAGCCGGCGCGACCACGTCCACGATGGCGTTGCCGATGCCCAGGATGTCGAAACGGGGGTCGGACATAGGTGCTCCTTTATGAGGTGGGCATAAGCCAGGCATGGGGCGGGGATGCGCCGGGGTGCTGCTGCGCCTAACATCCGCCCCGCCTAACACCCACCCCGCCTAACATCCACCCCTGCCCGGCCACAACCCAGGACCTTCCCGCATGTTCTCCCCGCTGTATCGCGCGCTGGCGCAACTGGACGACCCCGTGTTCCTGGGCGTGGTGCTGCGCAGCCTGGCGCTGTCGCTGCTGGCGTTCCTGGCGGTGCTGGCGGCGGTGGTGTGGGGCGTGCAGTCGGCGGTGGCGCTGCCGGGCTGGCCGCATTGGGTGGCATGGCTGGCCGGGCTGGCCGGCGGGATCGGCACGGCGATCCTGTCCGTGTACCTGTTCGTCCCGGCGGCGCTGCTGGTGGCGACGCTTTACATCGACCGCATCGCCGACGCGGTGGACCGGCGCTTCTACCCGGAGCTGCCGCACCCGCGCGGCGCGGCGCTGGCGGTGCAGGCGTGGGATGGCGTGGTGCTCGGCGGGCAGGTGCTGGCCCTGCAGCTCCTGGCGCTGGTGCTGCTGGTGCTGCTGCCCGGCGTCGGGCTGGTGCTGGGGTGGGTCATCACCGGCTGGGCGCTGGGGCGCGGCCTGTTCGTCTGCGTGGCGATGCGGCGCATGGGCCGGATGGACGCCCTGGCCGCCTACCAGGCGCGGCGCTTCGTGGTCCTGGCGCAGGGCGCGGCGCTCGCGGCGGCCAGCGTGGTGCCGGTGCTCAACCTGTTCGTGCCCGTGCTGGGGACGGCGGCGATGGTGCACGTGCTGAACCGGCGCGTGTCGTTCTTATAGAGGTTGGGTCTGTAAGCGCCGCATTTAATTGCGATGCCGCACAATCCCGGGTTGTTCGCCGGAGGTGCCTCATGGTAGGCGGTGGTAACGCCGCCGTGTCCTTGGCGCGCGCTTCCTCGAAAGGGGGCCTGCCTTGTTCAAGCGTCGCAAACCCGACTCCCCCGCTGGTGACGATGCCGAGCCGTCAACCCCGGCCAGCGTCGCCGAAACCCCGCCGCAGGGCGCCGTGAGTCCCCCTGCTCCGCCTGCCCCGTCCCGCCCGCTGGCCGATACCGGCGTCGGCGTTCCCCCCTTCCGTCCCGCTGCGCCAAAGGAGGCTCCCCCCATGGGCCGCACCCCGTTCCCCGCTCCGCCGTCGCCCGCTCCGAACCCGCCCGGCCCGGTGCCGAACCCGGGCATGTCCACCGGAATGTCTCCGGGCATGTCCCCGGGCATGGCCGTCCCGCCGCGCCCCGGCGTGCAGCCCGTCCGCATCCGGGAGCCGGCAGAGCGCCGCACCCTGGTCGTCGGCCGCGGCATCTCGCTGCAGGGCACCGTCGCCGACGCCGAGCGCCTGGTGGTCGAGGGCACGGTCGAGGCCAGCATGATCCACGCGACCGAGGTGATGATCGCCCAGGGCGGCATCTTCAAGGGCGAGGTCGAGGTCGATGACGCCGAGATCGCCGGGGTGATCGACGGCACGCTGACCGTGCGCGGCAACCTGATCGTGCGCTCCACCGGCAAGGTGCTGGGCACTGCGCGTTGCCGCCGCCTGCAGGTCGAGGATGGCGGCCAGATCACCGGCCGGATCGAGATGCTCACCGAGGGCGCCACAGCAGCCCCGCGCATGGCCGAGACGCCGGCGCCGGCCTCCGCCAACTAGCGGACCGCCGCGATTTCAGCCTAACCTCCCCCGGCAGGATACGCCGGGGGACCATGCCATGCTCATCACACGACGGTTTGCCATCGGGACCGGAGCCGCTGCCGGCGCCGTCCTGGCGCAGGGCGCCTCCCGTGCCGCGCAGCCCCCGGCCGCCGCGCAGGCGCCGGCATTCTTCCGCTACCGGATCGGCGACATGCAGGTCACGGCGATCAACGACGGCATGGCCTACCGGTCGCTGGACGGCTTCATCCCGAACGCCGCGCCGGAGGCCGTCAAGCAGGCCCTGGCCGACAACTTCCTGCCGACGGACCGTTTTCCGATCACCTTCAACACCCTGGTCATCAACACCGGCGGCAAGCTGGTGCTGATCGACACCGGCAACGGCGACTTGGCCGCGCCCACCAGCGGCACCTGGATGGCCAACTTCCGTGCGGCCGGGTTCGACCCGGCGCGGGTGGACGTGGTGCTGTTCAGCCACTTCCACGCCGACCACATCAACGGCTACCGGCTGAAGGACGGGACCGCCGTGTTCCCGCAGGCCGAGGTCATGGTCCCCGCGCCCGAGTGGGACTACTGGATGAGCGACGACAAGCGGGCGCAGGCGCCGGACGGGCTGCGGCCCAACTTCGACAACGTGCGCCGGGTGTTCGGCCCCATCGCCGCCAACGTCACCCGGTATGGCTGGGACCAGGAGGTGCTGCCGGGCATCACCTCGGTCGAGGCGGCGGGGCACACGCCGGGGCATACGTGCTTCGCCGTGGTGTCCGGGCGGGACAAGCTGCTGGTGATGTCGGACGTGACCAACAACACCCTCATCTTCGCCCGCCACCCCGACTGGTCCGCCGTATTCGACCAGGACGCCGCGGGGGCGCGGGCCACCCGGCACCGGATGCTGGACATCGCCGCGACGGAGCGAATGCAGGTCTCCTTCTACCACGCGCCGTTCCCGGCCACCGGGCACATCGTGCGGGAGGGCGACGGCTACGCGCTGGCGCCGGTGGTGTGGACGCCGGCAGCCTAGACCCGTGCTGCTGCGCCGCGCCTGCCTGTGCTGCGGCCTGGCGGGCCTGGCGGTTCGCGCCAGCGCGGCCGAGCCTGCGCCGCCGCCCGACCCGGCGCTGATTGCGGACCTGGTGGCGGCCAACCACATCCTGTTCGACCAGGGCGTGGTGGACGGCTTCGGCCACGTCAGCGCGCGGCACGACCGGCAGGCAGACCGCTTCCTGCTGTCGCGCAGCATCGCGCCGTCGCTGGTGGGCGCCGCCGACATCATGGAGTTCGAACTCGACGGCACGCCGGTCGCCCCGGCCGGGCGGGTGCCGTATCTGGAGCGGTTCATCCACGGCGCGATCTACCGGGCGCGGCCGGACGTGATGGCGGTGGTGCACAGCCATTCGCCGGGCATCATCCCGTTCAGCGTAGCAGGGCCAGGGCTGCGGCCGGTGTTCCACCTGGCGGGGTTCCTGGGGCCGGAGACGCCAGTGTTCGAGATCAGGGACGTGGCGGGCCCGGCGACGGACCTGCTGGTGCGGTCGGACGCGCTCGGCGCCGCGCTGGCCCGCAGCCTGGGCGATCACGCGGTGGTGCTGATGCGCGGGCACGGCTCGGCCACCGTGGGCGCGGACGTGCGGCAGGCGGTGTTCCGCGCGGTTTACACGGAGGTGAACGCGCGGCTGCAAGCGGACGCGCAACGGCTGGGACCGGTGACGTTCCTCAGCACCGAGGAGGCAGCCGCGGCGGCGCAGACCGGCAACGGTCTGGTCGGCCGGGCGTGGGACCTGTGGCGGATGCGGAGTCCGTAGCCACCCCGCATGGCGCCGGTGCAGCGACTCCAGCAGGCGATCACCGGCATCGGCGGCGGCAGTCCGGGAAGCCGCTGAGGCCCGCGGCATAACGGCAGTCATTGCCAAGGGCGCCGTGGCTGCGAGGCCGGACGCGCGCCCGGCCAGGCCGGGCCGTGGGGTGGCCTGGCGACGTGCGGCGCAGGCGCGATGGTGCACGGCTTTGGGTTTGGTTTTGCACGGCGGGCGATGCCGTCGGCCAGGTAATAAACCATTACACGAGGCTCACAAAAACCAACAAGAGTTGCGCGTTGAATTAACTGCTCGAAGGTTGAAGAATTTTCCAACGCCAACTAATGACACACCGAGTGTGGGGTTGTCCGTTCAGCCCGTGTGCCGCAACCGGGAGGGTTGTTATAATGAGTTTTACAGTTGACTTGACCATCCAGCAGTACGAGTGGATTGTTACGATTTTCTCGTTCGCAATCGGCATTATGGGTATTTCAAGCCTGTTCTTCTTTTCTCAACGCATGGAAGTGCTGCCCCGGTACCGGGTATCGATCATGATCCTGTCCCTTGTCAGCGCAATCGCGACATACAACTACATCAGGCTTTACTCGGCCTGGCGGGAGGCGGCGGTTGCCGCGGATGGCCTCGTCATGCGAACGGGCGCGCCATACAACGACTGCTTCCGTTACGCGGACTGGTTGACCACTGTCCCCTTGCTGCTTGTCGCCTTCGTCTGCGTCTTGGACCTGCCGCTGCGCCAAGTCCGGCTGCGCAGCATTCTGCTTGGCCTGCTGGGGGCAGAGATGATCGCGCTTGGCTACTTCGGCCAGACTGCCACGAGCACCGAGGCGCGGTGGCTTTGGTTCGGCGTTGGCATGATCCCGTTCATGATCATACAGTTCCAGCTCTACAGCACGCTCGGCAAGACGATCGATAGGCAGCCTCCGAACGCACGGCTGGCGATCAGGATGGCCCGGCTCGGACTTACCCTGTCCTGGCCGATTTACGCGATTGTCTATGTCCTCCCGCTTCTGGGCCTCAGCGGGCCGACCGTGTTCGTTGGCATACAGATCGGATATGCGGTGGCGGACATAGCGGCCAAGGCCTTTTACGGCACGCTGATATGGATGGCTGCAATGGATAAGTCCGGGGTTCGTACTGAGCTGCCGGAGTGGCAGCCGGCGTCGGCTCGCAGCTTGACCAACCCAATCGGTTAGGCACCGCGCCGTTCTCGCTTCGCATTAAGCTGCCGTCGGTGACCGAGGGCCTGCAGGTCTGGCAAGGAACCTTGCCATCCTGCACCGGCGCGAAACCCCTGAGATGAATGGTGTACATGATGTCCGGCTTATTTGATTGCCGCATAGCCGCGGGATTCCACTTCGTCAGACTATCGCGTCAGCGCATTGTGCCGCCCATTCATCCGGACTTCATCTGTTCAGGCTCCGAGAAGCCAGTCAAAGGCATGTCGGCCCGCAGGCCGGGCTGGGGCACGTCGGCCCGCAGGCCGGGCTGGGCCAATGCGACAGTCTTGGTCGTCTTGGGGGCAAGCCTGGCTGTCCGCAGCGCAGCAGGCGCCCCGGCCTCCGAGCAGCAGCCTGCGCCTGCAGCGGCCATCAATCGCAAGGCTTTGCCACTCGGCAGCTTCGAGACCCTCTTCATTCCGTTGCAGCCCGGATCGCAGCCGCCGGCGCAGGCCGC
The DNA here is from genome assembly GCA_964242415.1 of uncultured Acetobacteraceae bacterium. Classification (GTDB taxonomy): domain Bacteria; phylum Pseudomonadota; class Alphaproteobacteria; order Acetobacterales; family Acetobacteraceae; genus DASWOJ01. The sequence continues at coordinate 87,733 of CAXTAT010000008.1, read as the reverse complement.
ATCGCCGGAGCCAGCCGCACCGCAGGCGGTCATGGTTATGTCGCCGCCACCCCAGGCATCGCCACCCCAGGCATCGCCGCCCCAGCAAGTCATGCCAGACCAGCCGCCTCCTGCGCTGGCGGCCGCCCCCGCTGGACCAGAGATGCGCCCAGCCCTCTCGCCACTGCCCGCCAAATTGCCCAGGACGCTGATCCTGCGGCTGGCAGGATCGGACGCAGTGGATGGCCAGCTCGCGCGGCGGCTCGCCTCTGGCTACCTCGCCACGATCGGAGACAGCGAGGTTTCGCTCGCGCAGGGTGGGGCCGACCACGCAGATGAGATATCCGGCGTCCAAGGTGGACGGCGCGAGGCGATATCGATCGTCTCGCGCCCGCCTGGCGGCGGCCTCGCCGCACTCCTGCACGGCACCGCCGACATGGCTCTATCCACCAAGAGAATAGCGCCGGCCGAGGCGGAGCTGCTGTCCTCGTTGGACGACATGACAAGCCCGGCGAACGAAGCCATCGTCGGCGTGCAGGGCGTGGTTGCGGTCGTCGGCAGGGCCAACAGGACATCCTCCCTGACAGCGTCCCAATTGCGTGGCATCCTGGCCGGCCACCTGACGGACTGGTCGCAGGTTGGGGCAGCCCCAGGAGCGATCCAGCTCTACGTCGTGAACGACCGGGATGGGGCGGCCGACACGCCGCAGGATGTCCTTGCAGGCCTGGACGGCGTGGCGGGCACGGCCCATCGGGTCGCCGACGAGCAAGCGGTTGTCGCGGCGGTCGCTGCGGACAGCGCCGGCATCGGCTTCACGACGTTCGGGAACACCGGCGCTCTCAAGATGCTGTCCGTGGCTGAAAACGGCGCCACCGCCATCGCGCCATCTGGTCTGTCGATCTCGACGGAGACCTATCCGCTATCGCGCCGGCTCTACCTCTACAGCAGCCCTGGATCACCGAGTCCGTTCGCACGGCGCTTCGCATCCTACGTGGCATCCGCCACAGGCCAGAGCGCGGTGGAGGCGGAGGGCTTTGCTCCCCTGTCCATCAAGGCGGAGCCGGTGGTGGTTCCGGATACGGCGTCTGAACGGTTCAAGCAGCTTGTAGTCGGCGCCACGCGGCTATCGGTTGATTTCCGGTTCCAGGCCAGCTCGACGGCGCTCGACAGCCACGGCGTGCGTGACGTCGCGTTGCTGGTCGCCTATCTCAAGTCGCAGCAGATTGAGCCGGGCCGCATCATCCTCGCCGGGTTCGCCGACACCAACGGCAGCCCTGCGGCGAACCAGGCCGTGTCACAACGGCGGGTTGAGGCGGTTGTGGCGGCGCTTGGCAAGGCCGGCATCGCGCCAGGCAAGATCGCAACGTTCGGGGCGGAACTGCCGGTGGCCGACAACGCGACGCTTGAGGGACGTGAGCGGAACCGCCGGGTTGAGGTTTACCTCATGCCTGCGCCCGAGAAAACGGCCGTCAGCAGCAGCCGCACAATTCCATGAAGCCTGGCCCCTAAAGCCTGGCCCGCAAGGCGGCGCCTGCAAACCCTACAAGGCTTGCGCACAGATGGCGGCTGCGGCGAGGCATCGCCGCAGGACGCCAGGGTGGGTGGCACCACCGGGGCAGGCGGCACCGCGATGGCCAGGGCGACAGACGCATTGCCCACCACCGAGGCGCTCGCCGGAGGCCGGGGACCTGCTGCCGGGATCAGGCCGCGCGCACCCTCAGCTAGGCGGCCGAAGAGCGAGAGCAGGTCCGGGAACGGCAGCGCAACCGCACCGACGACCACACCGCCGAGACAGCCCAGGAGCCCCGGAGCCATCCGGGACCGGGTGGGCGCAGCCTACGGGCCACGGCCCGCCGGCACGTCCGCGCCGGGCAACAACGCGGGCGCCGCATCAGCGCCGGTCATCCGCGACGCCTTCTTGGTGTCGCGCATCAGCGCGTAGACCAGCAGCGACAGGAACGTCAGCCCCGTCACGTACCAATAAAACCAGCTCTCATGCCCGGCGTCCTTGAACTGCAGCGCGATCAGCGGCGCCGTGCCGCCGAACAGGCTGGCCGCCAGCGCATACGGCAGCCCGACGCCCAGCGCCCGTACCCCGGCCGGAAACAGCTCCGCCTTCACCACGGCGTTGATGCTGGTATAGCCCGACACGATCAGGAACGCCGCCAGCACCAGCACCAGCGCCTGGACATAACCGTGCGTCGTCTCCAGCGTCGATAGGATCGGCACCGTGCACAGCGTCCCCATCACGCCGAACCACATCAGCACCGGCCGCCGTCCGATCCGGTCGCTGAGCGCGCCGAACAGCGGCTGCATCGCGGCGAACAGGAACAGCGAGATGAAAGAGATTTCCGCCACCCACTCCTTCGGGAACTTCAGGGTGTTGGCGAGGTAGGTCGGCATGTAGCTGCTGAACGTGTAGAACGCCGTCGTGCCGCCCATCGTCAGGCCGAACACCAGCAGCAGCTCGCGGGGATGCTGGAACAGCTCGCGCAGCAGGTTGCGCCGCGGCTCCCGGGCGGCCTGCATCCACTCCTCGCTCTCAACCAGGTTGCGGCGCAGGTAGAAGCCGTACAGCGACCCAAGGGCGCCGATGGCAAAGGGGATGCGCCAGGCCCAGGCCGACAACTGCGCGGAATCGAACCCCTGCTGCATCACCAGCAGCACCAGCGCCGCCAGCACCTGACCGCCGATCAGCGTCACATACTGGAACGAGCTGTAGAAGCCCCGGTGCTTCGCCCCCGCGACCTCGCTCAAGTAGGTGGCAGACGAGGCATACTCGCCGCCCAGCGACAGCCCTTGCAGCAGCCGGGCCAGCAGCAGCAGCACCGGCGCCCAGATGCCGACGGTGGCATAGGTCGGCAGCACCGCGATCATCAGCGACCCCGCGCACATCAGGATCACCGAGAGCGTCAGCCCCGCCCGCCGCCCGGCCCGGTCGCTGTAGTAGCCCAGCAGCAGCCCGCCCACGGGGCGGATAAAGAACCCCACGGCGTAGATGCCGAACGAGGTGATAAGCTGCACCGTCGGATCGGCGCTGCTGGAGAACGACTTGGCGAAGTAGATCGCGAACGAGTTATAGACGTAGAAATCATACCACTCGATCAGGTTGCCGATCGACCCGCCGAAGATGCTCTTGATCCGCCGGGCGACGACGGCGGCGCTCTCCTCGGCAAACGGGTTGGCGCTGCGCTGATCCAACGTAGGTCCCATCCCGGTTACGCCATGATGGCCTGGTAGGCCGCAATCCCCGCGAGATCGACGATCTGGCTGACCGACGCCCCCATCGGGATGATCTGCGCCGGGTGCGTCAACCCCAGCAGCACCGGCCCGATGGTGCTGGTCTGCCCCAGCCGCGGCGCCAGGCGCGACGTGATGTGCGCCGAGTGCAGCCCCGGCATCACCAGCAGGTTGGCATTCCCCGTCAGCCGGCAGAACGGGTACAGCGCGCGAATGGCGGGATCGAGCGCCACGTCCGGACTCATGTCGCCGTCATACTCGAAATCGACGCCGCGCCCATCCAGGATCGCCACCGCCTGCCGGATGCCCTGCACCGTGCTGTGCATCGGGTTGCCGAAGCTGGAGTGCGACAGCAGCGCCACCCGCGGCTCCTGCCCCAGGTGCCGGGCGGCGGCGGCGGCGCCCACGGCGATGTCGGCCAACTGCTGCGGCGTGGGGCGCTCGTGCATCAGGGTGTCGGCGATCATGATGGTGCCGTGCGCGCCGAGCATCAGCGTCAGCCCGAAGCTGATCCGCCCCGGCGCGGTGTCGATGGCGTGGCCGATGTCGTCCAGGCACACGCTGGCGCTGCGGGTCAGCCCGGTCAGCATGGCGTCCGCGTCCCCCGCGGCCACCATGCAGGCGGCGAAGATGTTGCGGTCCTGGTTGACCAGCCGCTGGCAATCGCGCTGCAGCATGCCCTCGCGTTGCAGCCGCCCATACAGGAACGCGGTGTAGGCGGCGTTGCTATGGGACAGCCGGGCATTGTGGATCTCGATGCCGTCCATGGCGCCCAGCCCCAGCCCGGCCAGCGTGGCGCGCACCCGGTCCTCCCGCCCGACCAATACGGGCGTGCCATAGCCGGCGTTTCGAAAAGCGACGGCGGCGCGCACCACCTTCTCCTCCTCGCCCTCGGCGAACACCACCCGGCGCGGGTTGGCCCGCACGCGCTCCATGATGGCGTCCAGCGCGTTCGCCGTCGGGTCCAGCCGGCCGGACAGGATGCGGGCATACTTCCGCAAGTCCTGCATCGGCTTCTTGGCGACCCCGCTCTCCATCGCGGCGCGGGCGACGGCGGGCGGCACATGGCTGATCAGGCGTGGATCGAAGGCGTTGGGGATGATATACTCGGGGCCGAAGTGCAGCCGCGGGCCGCCGGCGGAGGCGGTGTGCACCTCGTCCGGCACGTCCTCCCGCGCCAGCGCCGCCAGGGCCTCGGCGGCGGCGACCTTCATGGCGTCGTTGATCGTGCTGGCCCGCACGTCCAGCGCCCCGCGGAAGATATAGGGGAATCCCAGCACGTTGTTGACCTGGTTCGGGTAGTCGCTGCGCCCGGTTGCGATGATGGCGTCCGAGCGCACGGCGCGGGCCTCCTCCGGCGTGATCTCCGGGTCGGGGTTGGCCATGGCGAAGATGATCGGCTTGTCCGCCATGCTGCGCACCATGTCGGGCGTCAACGCGCCGCGCACCGACAGGCCGAAGAAGGCGTCGGCGCCCGCGACCGCCTCAGCCAGGGTGCGCGCGTCGGTGGCGATGGCGTGACCTGACTTCCACTGGTTCATGCCCGCGGTGCGGCCCTGGTAAACGACGCCCTTGGTGTCGCACAGCGTCACGTGCTCCGGCCGCATCCCCATCGCCTTCAGCAATTCCACGCACGCGATGGCCGCCGCCCCCGCGCCGTTCACCACCAGCCGCGTCTCGGCCAGGGTGCGCCCCGTCAGGTGGCAGGCGTTGATCAGCCCCGCCGCCGCGACGATCGCCGTGCCGTGCTGGTCGTCATGGAACACCGGGATGTCCATCAGCTCGCGCAGGCGGCTCTCGATGACGAAGCACTCCGGCGCCTTGATGTCCTCCAGGTTGATGCCGCCGAACCCGGCCCCCAGGTAGCGCACGCAGTTGACGAACTCGTCCACCTCCTCGGTGGACACTTCCAGGTCGATGCCGTCCAGGTCGGCGAAGCGCTTGAACAGCGCCACCTTGCCCTCCATGACGGGCTTGCTGGCCAAGGCACCTAGGTTGCCCAGGCCGAGCACGGCGGTGCCGTTGCTGATCACGGCGACCATGTTGCCCTTGGTGGTGTAATCATAGGCCAGCGCCGGGTCGCGCTGGATGTGCAGGCAAGGCTCGGCGACGCCGGGGGAGTAGGCGAGGCTCAGGTCCCGCGCGGTCACCAGCGGCTTGCTGATGCGGGTCTCCAGCTTGCCGGGGCGCCCGGAGGAGTGCAGCGCCAGCGCCTCCTCGGCGGACACGCGGGCGGCGCGCGGCTCGCTTTCGCTCGGGGTGCCGGCGGTGGAGGTGCCTGGGGTAATGGTGCCGTCGGCCATAATGGAGGTGTCCTGTTCGGGGCGGGTTGGCCTTGCATACGCCAGCATCCCGGCAGGCGGAACCCAGGCGCTTCGCAGGTGCGGCATCGCGCGGTATGGTTCCGCAATGGACCTTCCCAGCGCCGATGGCGCGTCCCCCGCCATCGCGCAGTGGTTCGCCCTGAAGGCGGCGAACCCCGACGCGCTGCTGTTCCTCCGCATGGGCGACTTCTACGAGCTGTTCTTCGCCGACGCCGAGATGGCAGCCAGCGCGCTGGACATCGCGCTGACCAAGCGGGGCGAGCACGCCGGCGCGCCGATCCCGATGTGCGGCGTCCCCGTGCACGCCGCCGACGCCTACCTGTCCCGCCTGATCCGCCGCGGCTTCCGCGTCGCCGTCGCCGAGCAGATGGAGCCGGCGAAGGGCCGCGCCGGCAAGGGGCCGCTGAAGCGCGCCGTGGTGCGCCTGGTGACGCCGGGCACGCTGACCGAGGACAGCCTGCTGGACGCGCACCGGCCCAACCTGCTGCTCGCCCTGGCCCGCGTCGGCCCGGCGGTTGGGGCGGCGTGGCTGGACGTGTCCACCGGCCTGTTCGAGACCGCGGCCCTGGATGCGGCACGGCTGCCGGCGCTGCTGGGCCGGCTGGAGCCTGCGGAAATCCTGGCCCCGGCCGGGCTGGCGCTGGGCGACTGGTCCGACCGCCGCGGACCGGAGACGGCCCCCCCCGCGCCGCTGGCTGCCGGCCGCCAGGTCGGCGAGGCGTTCGGCGCCGCCAGCCTGGACGCCTTCGGCACCTTCACCGATGCGGAGGCCGTGGCGGCGGCGGTCGCGCTGGCCTACGTGCGGACCACCCAGGCCGGGTCCATGCCGCGGCTGTCCCGCCCGCAGCCGGCGGGGCTGCACGGCCAGATGATGCTGGACGCCGCCACCCGCGCCAGCCTGGAGATCACCCGCGCCCGGGACGGCAGCGCGCACACCCTGCTGTCGTCGGTCAGCCGGACCCTGACCGCGCCGGGCGCGCGGCTGCTGGCGGCGTGGCTGGGCGGCCCCCTGCTCGATGCCGCCACCATCGCACGGCGGCAGGATGGGTGGACCTGGCTGCTGGCCCAGCCCGATGCGCTGTCCCGGCTGCGGACCGCCCTGCGCGGCGTGCCGGACCTGGCGCGCGCCATCGGCCGCCTGTCGGTCGGGCGCGCCTCGCCGCGGGACCTGGCGGCGGTGGCGCTCGGGCTGTCCGCCGCACGTGAGGCCGCGGCGGCGCTGCAGGACGCGCCCTGGAGCCGTGCGCCGCTGCTGGTCGATCCCGCGCTGGGCAATCTGCTGCAGCGGGCGCTGGCCGCCTCGCCCCCGGCGCGGCTGGAGGATGGCGGAGTGATCGCGCCGGGCTTCGATGGCGAGCTGGACGGGCAGCGCGGCCTGCGCGACGACAGCCGCCGGGTGATCTCGGGCATGACGCTGGACCTGGCGCAGCGGTATGGCGTGGCGTCGCTGAAGATCAGGCACCACCAGCAGCTCGGCTATGTCATCGAGGCCCCGGCCGCCGCGGTGGACAGGCTGCGGGCGCACCCGGAGCTGACGATGCGCCAGGCGATGACCAACGGCGCCCGCTTCACCAACGCCGGGTTGTCCGACCTCGACAGCCGCATCAGCCAGGCGGCCGAGGCTGTGACGGCGCGGGAACGCCTGGTGTTCGGGGCGGTGTCGAACGCCGTGCTGGCGCAGGCCGACGCGCTGTCCGCCTGCGCCGGCGCCCTGGCCGGGCTGGACGTGCTGCAATCCTGCGCCCGCCTCGCCGAGGGCGGGCGCTGGTGCCGCCCGCATGTCACCGACGACGACGCCTTCTGCATCCGCGCCGGCCGCCACCCGGTCGTGGAGGATGCGCTCGCCGGCAGCACCGCCTTCGTGCCGAACGACTGCGACCTGTCGGCCAGCCGCCGCGTGCTGCTGCTGACGGGTCCGAACATGGCGGGCAAGAGCACCTACCTGCGGCAGAACGCGCTGCTGGCGATCCTGGCGCAGGCGGGCCTGCCGGTGCCCGCCGAGGCGGCCCGGATCGGCGTGGTGGACCAGCTTTTCAGCCGGGTCGGCGCGGCGGACGACCTGGCGCGCGGCCGCAGCACCTTCATGGTGGAGATGACCGAGACCGCCGCCATCCTGAACCAGGCGGGGCCGCGCTCTCTGGTGATCGTGGACGAGATCGGCCGCGGCACCAGCACCCTGGACGGCCTGGCCATCGCCTGGGCGGTGCTGGAGGCGCTGCACGGCCTGGTGCGCTGCCGGACGATCTTCGCCACCCACTTCCACGAGCTGGCCGGCCTGGCGGAGATGCCGCGCCTGCGCCCCCATACCATGCGCGTCAAGGAGTGGCGCGGCGGTGTGGTGTTCCTGCACGAGGTGGCCGAGGGCGCCGGCGGCCGGAGCTGGGGCGTCCACGTCGCCCAACTGGCCGGGGTGCCGCCCGCCACGGTGCGCCGCGCCGCCGCCCTGCTGGCGGCGCTGGAACGCGACGGGCACGGCAGCCCCGCCGCGCTGCCGTTGTTCGCCGCCGCCCCTGCTTCAAAAGAAACGGCGTCCCATATCTTAACGGGAACGCAGGACGAGTCGCGCGACGTTGGAGCCGTGCGTGAGGCGGTGGCCTTGCGCGAAGCGTTGGCCGGCGTCGATCCAGACCGACTCAGCCCGCGTGAGGCGTTGGAGGCGATCTATCGCCTCAAGGCGCTCGCCGCTGTCGTGCCACTGCCCGGAGATGCATCGCCGTAATGTCCAGCCCGCTCCCCCTGCCCGACCAACCCGATGACGCCGCCGCCATCCTAGCCTCGGCGCTGGATACCCTGGCCGATGCCGGGCAGGCTGCCCCGCGGGAGGCGGTGCTGGGCGCATTCCGCCGGTATCTCACGCGCGTGCAGCACCACGTGCAGCATGGCTTCGAGAAGGGCGGCATGAGCGGCCTGCAGGCCGGGCGCCTGCTGGGCCGGCTGACCGATGGGGTCATCCTCTCGCTGTTCACCTATGCCCGCGCCCATGTGGCTGGGATGAGCCCGGCTGGGACAGCGGGGGAGGGTGAGCCGGACGAGGTCATGTCGGTCGCGGCCACCGGCGGCTATGGCCGTGGGGTGCTGGCGCCGTTCAGCGACATCGACCTGCTGTTCATCACCGGCAGCACGCCGGGTCCGCGCAGCTTCGCGACGGTCGAGTTCATGCTGTACTTCCTGTGGGACCTGGGCCTGAAGGTCGGCCACGCGACGCGCTCGGTCGAGGAGTGCATCGCCGAGGCCGGGCGCGACCTGACGGTGCGGACCAGCATGATCGACGCCCGCCTGCTCGCCGGCGACCCGGCGCTGTTCGAGGGCTTCCAGGTGCGGTTCCTGGCCTTCTGCGCCGAGGCCGGGGCCGGCAACTTCATCATCGCCAAGCAGGCCGAGCGCGACGCCCGCCACCACCGCTACGGCGAGTCCCCCTTCCTGGTGGAGCCTAACATCAAGGAGGGGCGCGGCGGCCTGCGCGACCTGCAAACCCTGTACTGGATGACCCGCTACGTCTTCGGCACCCAGGTGATGGGCGAGCTGGTCGGCCCCGAAAGCCCCGGCGGCGGCATCCTGACCGACGCCGAGGCCAAGCACGCCCGCCGGAGCTGGGACTTCTTGTGGACCGTGCGCTTCCACCTGCACTACGTCGCCGGCCGCGCCGAGGACCGCCTGACCTTCGACCTGCAGCCCGTCGTCGGCGCCCGCATGGGCTACACCCGGCACGGCCGGCAGGACGGCGTCGAGCGGTTCATGCGCCACTACTTCCTGACCGCGCGCGAGATCACCCGGGTCACCGCCGTGCTGGAGCCGGCCATCGTGCGCGCCGCCCTGGGGCCGCCTGCCCTGGTCGCCCATGACGACGACGCGGCGCTGCTGGCCGAGGGGTTCGTCCTCGCCGATGGCAAGCTGCTCAGCGCGCTGGGCCATGACTTCGGCCGGTATCCGATGGCCATGCTCCGCATCCTGCAGGTGGCGCGCGACCGCGGGCTGGAGCTGCACCCCCTGGCGATCCGCGCGCTGATCCGGCACGAGCGCGGCGGCATCGCCCTGCGCGGCAATCCGGAGGTGGGCGAAATCTTCCTCGACCTGCTGGGCGGACGCGACGGCGAGCACAGCCGGGCCATGGGCGCCAAGTGGATCGCGGTGCTGAACGAGACCGGGTTCCTGGGCCGCTACATCCCCGACTGGGCGCGCGTCGTCGGGCAGATGCAGTTCGACACCTACCATGTGTTCACCGTGGACGAACACACCATCGAGGCGATCCGCGTGCTGAACGCCCTGGAGCGCAGCGAGTTGACGGACGTGGCGCCCATCGCCTCCGGGCTGGTCGAGGACCTGCAATCCCGCCGGGCGCTGTATGCCGCGACCCTGCTGCACGACATCGCCAAGGGCCGCGGCGGCGACCACTCCGAGCTGGGCGCCGAGCTGGCCTTGGAGATCGGCCCCACCATCGGCCTGTCCATCGAGGAGACGGAGACGGTGAGCTGGCTGGTGCTGCACCACCTGCTGCTCAGCCAGACCGCGTTCAAGCGCGACATCGACGACCCCAAGACCATCCTCGACCTGGCCGACACCATCCAGTCGCCGGAACGCCTCAAGCTGCTGCTGGTGCTGACCGTCGCCGACATGCGCGCCGTCAGCGCCAGGGTGTGGAACGGCTGGAAGGCGACCCTGCTGCGGGAGCTTTATTCCCGTGTCGCCGACGTGCTGGCCGGCGGCCTCGCCACCACCGAGCGCGACGTGCGCGTGGCCCGCGCCAAGGACGCCGCCGCCGAGTACCTGACCGACTGGCCCGAGGCCGACCGCGCCTTCTACCTGGGCCTGGGCTACCCCGGCTACTGGCTCAGCTTCGACCCCGAGACCCATGCCCGCCATGCCCGGCTGATCCGCGAGGCCGAGGCGCGGCACGCCCCGCTGACCGTCGATACCCAGCCGCTGCCGGCGCGCGCGGTGACCGAGGTGACGGTCTATACCGCCGACCACGCCGGCCTGTTCAGCCGCATCGCCGGGGCGCTCGCCGTGGCGGGCGCCAGCATCGTGGACGCGCGCATCCACACCCTGACCAATGGCAGCGCACTGGACACCTTCTGGATACAGGATGCGGCCGGCGGCACCTTCGACGCGCCGCACCGCCTGGCCCGGCTGCATGTGCTGATCGAGCAGGCGCTGTCGGGACGCCTCGGCCTGGCCGGGGAGATCAGCCGGGCGTCGCGCAACATGATCGGGCGGCGGATGCGCGCCATCCACGTCCCGCCCCGCGTGGTGATCGACAACCGCGCCAGCAACACCCACACCGTGCTGGAGGTGAACGGCCGCGACCGCCCGGGCCTGCTGCACGACGTGACGGCGGCGATCAGCGACCAGGGGCTGCAGATCGCCTCCGCCCACGTCACCACCTACGGCGTGCGGGCGGTCGATGTGTTCTACGTCAAGGACGTGTTCGGCCTGAAGGTGGAGAACGAGCGCAAGCTGGCGGCCCTGCGGCAAGCCCTGCTCACTGCCCTGAAACTGCCCGACGACGGCGCGCCCGAGCCGTTGCCGCTGGGCCGCAGCCGGGCGACCGCAGCTTAACGTGACCGGAAGTTTGGGAAGCCCAACCTTCCAGCCTGCGTTGCACCGGCATGACGTCCCAATCCGTTCCATCCCAAGCCCCGCCAAGGCACCCGGCCGACCACAGTTCAGGTCGCCTGGATGGGGTCTTGGGCCTGCTGTCCCTGCTGGTTCCGGCGGGACTCGTGGCATGGCGCCGCAGCGGACGGATGCGGCAGGCACTGGCCCGGTCTGCCCAAGCCCTGCACCAGGCGCGCGAGCAGTTGGACGTGCTGCTGAACCAGGCCCCCGTCGGCATCGTCCAAACCGACCTGGGCGGGCGCTTCCTGCTGACCAACGAGCGTTTCCGTACCCTTGTTGGCCGCCGGTCTGACGTATTGCAGGCCCAGCAGATGCTGGACGTGATCCACCCGGAGGACCACAGCCGCCATCAGGCCGGCCACGCCCGCATGCTGGCCACCGGCGAGCCATTCGTGATCGAGAAGCGCCTTGTCCGCTCGGACGAGACCGAGGTGTGGGTGATCAGCCATATGTCCGTCACGCACGATCCCGAGGGGCACCCGCTGCACGTGATCGCCGCCGTGCAGGACATCAGCCACCGCCGGGCCGCGGAGGCGGCGCTGCACGCGATGAACGCCACCCTGGAGCAGCGCGTCGCCGAGACGGTGGCCGAGCGCACGCGGGTGGAGGAGAGCCTACGCCACTCGCAGCGGATGGAGGCGCTGGGACAGTTGGCCGGCGGCGTCGCGCATGACTTCAACAACGTGCTGCAGGCCATTGCCGGCGGTGCCCGGCTGATCCAGCGCCGGCCGCACGATCCCGAAACGGTGCGGCGCCTGGCCGGGCTGGTGGTCGATGCGGCGGACCGCGGCGCCTCCGTGACCCGGCGGCTGCTCAGCTTCGCCCGGCGCGACGCCCTGCAGCCTGGGCCTGTCGAGGCCGCGCCGCTGCTGCAGGACATGCAAGAGATCCTGGCCCGCACCCTGGGCAGCAGCATCACCGTCCAGGCCAGCGCCGACGCCGGCCTGCCGCCGCTGCTGGCCGACCGGGGGCAACTGGAGACCGTGCTGGTCAACCTGGCCACCAACGCACGCGACGCGCTGCTGGGTGAGGACGGCCTGCCCAGGCCCGGCGAGAACCGCGTTGCCCTTCGTGCCTCCCTGGCGGACGGCGCGGCGGCGGGCCTGCGCCCTGGCGCCTACATCCTGATCGAGGTGACCGACAACGGGCCGGGCATGGACGGCGAAACCCTGCTGCATGCAACCGAGCCGTTCTTCACCACCAAGCCGCGCAGCCGCGGCACCGGGCTGGGCCTGTCGGTTGCGCGCGGCTTTGCCGAGCAGTCCGGCGGCGCCCTGCAACTGGTCAGCGCTCCCGGCGGCGGCACCACGGCCCGGCTGTGGTTCCCAGTGGCCCCGGCGATGGTGGAGAGCGCGGCGGGGGTCGCCCTGGGGAGCGTCCCGCGCATCGTGCTTGTGGACGACGATCCCGAGGTGCGGGAGGTCATCGCCGAGACGCTGTCCGGCCGGGGCTGCCTGGTGGACGGCTATGCGAGCGCGGCGTCGGCGTTGGAACGCTTGCGGGCCGGCCAGGCGGATGTGCTCATCAGCGACCTGTCCATGCCGGGCACGGATGGGCTGACCTTGATCCAGGAGGCGCAACGCCTGCAGCCGGGGTTGCCGGCCGTGCTGCTGACGGGCCATGCCGGGCCAGGGCTGGCGACGGCGGTTGCAAGGGTCACGGGCGGCCGCGTGCTGTTGCTGCAGAAGCCAGTCCGGGGCGCAGACCTGGCAGCGCAGTTGCAGGCCCTACTGCCGGAGGGGCGCTCGCTAACCGCCTGACATCACCGCCTCCCTCCCCCTCCGGCCATGGCAATCGCAAATGCCATGGAAATTCTGCCTTCTCCCTCTCCC
>CAXTAT010000008.1:0-74642 GCA_964242415.1 uncultured Acetobacteraceae bacterium | reverse complement strand
CCCTCTCCCGAAACGGGAGAGGGGGAACCAGCGGCTCTTTACGGCACATGCGATCACCCCGCCCGAAGGGAGAGGAAGCAGGTGAGGCAATCGCTCCAGGACTGACTCAGCCGCTTGACACCGCCGTCCTTTTGCGAACAAATAGCGAACATCCAGACTTGACCAGACTCGCGTGTCCAAGTTCACAATCGTGTTCGGCCCTGGAGTTCTCTATATGTACCATTCCCATCCAGCGCAATGGCCCCAGTTCGAGGCCCCGCGTTCAACCGTCCTCAAGACGCCCATGCGCTTTGAAATACCCGCGTCCATCGTCCAGGCAACCCGGACCACCATTGAAGTGTGCGCCGCCGTGATGGCAGTCATCGGCTTCGCCGGCCTGATGTGGCTGTTGGTCGCCGGGCCGGGCTTCCTGGACGGGCGCAGCAGCACGGCCGAGCACGGGCCGCAGCGGACGGCGGTGCGCCAGGCAACCCGTTAAAACGGCCCGCTGCCCGGGTCAGGCCTCGCGGTAGTTCAGCAGGATCGCGCCCACCAGCATGAAGCACACCGGCCAGACCCAGCCGGCCACTCGCTGCACCCGGCCGTCGGCCCGCAGTTCCAGCCACCGCGCCCACCCGGCGGCAATGCCCGCCAAGGCCAGCGGCGTGTGCGACAGCTCGATCAGCAACTGGTCCTTGACGTTGGCGATGGCGTGACTGTGCGTCAGCAGCAGCGCCCCACCCAGCGCGGTCATCAGCGGGAACACCAGCGCCGCCCGCGGGCTGTGCAGCCGTCCGCTGCGCACGCCCCACTCAAACACTGCGAACGCCACGATCAGCACGACGAACACCCGGTGCTGCAGCACCTCGACATCGCGGAACGACTCGAAGAAGCCGATCTCGCCCAACGGCCACACCTCGGGATCGGACCGCAGGAACAGGAACACCGCCAGGCCCAGCAGCGCCAGCGGCCAATGCCGCGCCCAGCGTACCCCCGCCCGGTGCAGCAATCCAAGCAAACCGATGGCGGTGACGAACAGGCCGGACCAATGGTGGTTGTACTCGCTCCATGCGATGTCGGCGGCGTTGCGGTCCGGCAGCTCGCCGGAGCCGGGCACGAAGGCGGGCGGGGCGGCGGTGCGCTTCTGCGCGGCCTCGGCGTCCAGCCGCGCCTGCAACGCCGGCAGCGCCAGGACATCGTGGTCGGGGGACGCGAGGCTGGGCACCTGCGGCAGGTTGCGCTCACGGATCTCCGACCAGCCCACCCGGTCCTGCGACAGGTCCACCGCAGGCGGCACCGAGGTCAGCGAGGCGGCGGCGAAGAAGATGCTGAAGCCGATGCCGATCTCCACCTCGGCAAAGCGCCGCATCCGCAGGACCGACGTTCCGGGATCGGCGCGCAGCCGCTCCACCACCAGGAAGTTGCCTAGGCCCAGCAGCAGCAGCGCCCCGAACATCGCCGCCTTGGCCGTCACCATCACGCCGTACGCGGTGCCGTACACCCCGCTCCAGGACCCGATGTAGAAGGCGCTGAACGCCGTCGCCGAGACCAGGATGCAGCCGACGCCGACCATGCTCATGCGCGAGAACCGTGCGCCGACCCGGCGGAACGCCGCCCCGTCGTGCAGCCGTCCCAGCGCCATCACGAAGAACGGGATGCCGCCGACCCAGATCGCCGCCCCCAGGATGTGCAATGCGCTGGCCGCCAGCAGCACGTCCGACCCGGACAGGCGGGCGGCGGCGTGCGTGGTCATGGTGGCCGCGGCGACCGTGACCGCCACCAGCCCCAGCAGCGGCGCGGCCGGCACCGGCCTGCGGACCAGCAGGCAGGCGGCCAGCACCAGGGCGGCGGCCATCTTCACCAGCCCGGCCACGGCGAAGTTCGCGCCCAGCACGCCCCGCGCCGGCAGGTCCAGCGTGTCCATCAGCACGGCGGACTGCATGGCGACGGTCAGCGCCTCGCAGGCGACCAGGGCCAGGGCGCTCCATCCGGCAAAGGCGGCGGTGCGCCGGGCCAGCATGGCGCCATCCGGCAGCGTGGCCTGGAACGGCCGCGCCAGGAACACCAGGAACAACACGCCGCCCAGCGCCATGCTCTGCGCCACGATGGTCAAGCCGTGCAGGATGATCGACAGGTAGCCGAACAGGTCGACCAGCAGGCTCATGGGGCGCGGGCCTGCAGGGAGCGGACGCTGAACGGCACGTCGCCACGGGTGATGTGGCCGTCCACCGCCAGCACCTGCCAGCGCAGGGTGTAGTCGCCGGGGGCCAGCTCGACCTGGGTGTCCAGCGTGTCGTCTGGGCCGGTCGCGGCGATGGGCAGCACGGTGTCGCCACCCGGGCCGCGCAGGGTGACGCGGGAGCGGGCGTGGTCGATGCGGCTGTTGTAGCGCAGGGTGATGTGCAATGGCCCCGGCGGCGCATTGCCGCGCACGGCGGGCTGGCTGTCCAGCAGGATGGCGTGCGCGTTGGCGATGGTGGGGAACAGCAGCAGGGCAAGGAGCAGCAGGCGAAAGGGCAACAGAACTCTCCAAGCAGGTTGCGTCTTCTCCCTCTCCCTCCGGGAGAGGGCCGGGGTGAGGGGGCGGGCAAGCACGTTCCCCTCCATGGTAGGAAGCGTTCCACAACGGGCCGGAGGTCGCACCGCAAGACCCCCTCACCCCGGCCCTCTCCCGGAGAAGGAGCAGCCATTCGCCGCGGCATCTAGCGCGCTGCCGCCAGGCTGTCCATGATTGGCGCCGATGAGCAGACCCCCGCCCGGCGCCCGCGCCGACTACCGCAGCTTCGTCCCGGTCACGACGCGCTGGATCGACAACGACGTGTTCGGCCACGTCAACAACGCCGTGTACTACAGCCTGATCGACACCGCCGTCACCACCCTGCTGGTCCGCTGGGGCATCCTGACCTGGCCCGGCCCGCACAGAGCCATGGCCGACCGCTTCATGGTGGTCGCCGAGGGCGGCTGCCGCTTTCATTCCGAGGTGGCGTTCCCCGACCCCCTCACCGCGGGGGTGCGAATCGCCGGCATGGGCGAGCGGTCCGTCCGCAACGAGGTCGGCATCTTCCGCGGCGACGACCGGGTTGCCGCCGCCGAGGGCTTCCTCGTGCATGTCTGCGTGGACGCCGCCACCCGCCGCCCCGTGCCGCTGCCAGACGACTGGCGCCGCATCCTGCAACCGTTAGCCGTGGAGAGTTAGCCGATGGACATGGGCTTGAACGGGCGCACCGCCCTGGTCTGCGCCGCCAGCAAGGGCCTGGGCCGCGCCTGCGCCATGGCCCTCGCGCGGGAGGGCGTGGCCGTCACCATCACCGCCCGCTCGGCGGGTCCGCTGGAGGACACCGCCGCCGCCATCCGCGAGGCGACCGGCGCCACCGTCACCACGGCCGCCGGCGACATCACCACCGAGGCCGGCCGCGCCGCCGCCCTGGCCGCCTGCCCGGCGCCGGACATCCTGGTGAACAACGCCGGCGGCCCGCCTCCCGGTGATTTCCGCAACTGGGAGCGCGACGACTGGATCAAGGCGCTGGACGCCAACATGCTGACGCCGATCTTCCTGATCCGCGGCGTGGTGGACGGCATGATCGAGCGGCGCTTCGGCCGCATCGTCAACATCACCTCCGGCAGCGTGAAGTCGCCGATCGCCACCCTGGGCATGAGCAACGGGGCGCGGGCCGGGCTGACCGGGTTCGTCGCCGGGCTGGCGCGGCAGGTGGCGCGGCACAACGTCACCATCAACAACCTGCTGCCCGGCCCGTTCCTCACCGACCGGCTGCGGACCACGACGCAGGCCCTGGCCGACAAGTCCGGCCGCACCATCGAGGCCGAGATCGCCGAGCGCGCCAAGCTGTCCCCCGCCAACCGCGTCGGCGACCCGGCGGAGTTCGGCGACGCCTGCGTGTTCCTGTGCGCCGCGCAGTCCGGCTTCATCGTCGGCCAGAACCTGCTGCTCGATGGCGGGGCGTTCAACGCGACCATGGGTTGACCGGGGTGTAGGCGCGATGGCGTCATCCGCCGGCAGCCCTGGCCCGTAGTCAGCACATCGCCATGGCGCGGCGCGCTTGCGGCGCGGCGATCCAGGCGGGCGGGCGCAGTCCTTGCCGCCTGGATTGCCGCGCCGAAGCCGGATCGCAATGACCCGCCCAGTTGGGACGCGCTTGGGTCGGGATGAACAGGCCGGAACCTTCCTTGGATGGTATAAAAGTCTGACCGGGACGTTGGGGAGAGGCAGCAGTGCGGGTTCGGATTTGGCTTAGCGGGCTATGCCTGGCCGCCGGTTTGGGCCTGCCGCCCGCGCAGGCGCAGAAGGCGCAGGACACCCTGCGGATCGCCTGGCGCGATGCGGTGCCGAACGTCGATCCCTATTACAACTCGCAGCGCACCGGGCTGATCGTGGCGCTGCACGCCTGGGACACCCTGATCTACCGCGACCCCGAGACGTTCCAGTTGAAGCCGCTGCTGGCCACCAGTTGGCGCTACGCCGACCCGACCACCCTGGAGTTCGAGCTGCGCCCCGGCGTCAGCTTCCACGACGGCAGCGCGTTCACCGCCGATGACGTTGTCTATACGGTAAACTCCATCCTGGCCGACAAGCAGGTGGCGGTGCCCAGCAACTTCGCCTTCCTGGCCGGCGCCGAGAAGATCGACGACCTGCACGTGCGGCTGCACCTGAAACGGGTGTTCCCGGCGGCGCTGGAGTACATCGCCATGGTGCTGCCGATCCTGCCGCAGGCCTACCGCGAGCGGGTCGGCGCCGCCTACTCGCAGGCGCCGGTCGGCACCGGACCCTACCGCATCACCCGCGTCGATGGCGTCAGCCAGATCGAGATGGAGCGCAACGACGACTACTTCGACAGCCCCAAGGGCAAGGCGCCGATCCGCCGCCTGGTGATCAAGGAGGTCGCCGACGCCACGGGGGAGCTGACGGCCATATTGGGCAACCAGGCCGACTGGATCTGGCAGTTCAGCCCGGACCAGCTCACCAACCTGGGCGAGGTGCCGACCCTGCAGACCATGCAGCAGGAGAGCATGCGGGTCGGCTACATGAACATGGACGCCGCCGGGCGCACCGGGGCCGACAACCCGCTGACGAACGTGAAAGTGCGGCAGGCGATCATGCATGCCATCGACCGGCCGACCATGGCCCGGCAGTTCATGCCCGGCGGCTCCCGCGTGCTCGACGCCCCCTGCTTCCCCACCCAGTTCGGCTGCGACCAGGCCATCGCCGTCAAGTACGACTACGACCCGGCCAAGGCAAAGGCCCTGCTCACCGAGGCCGGCTACCCCGACGGCTTCGACACCGAGATGACCGGCTACCTGCTGCCGCAGTGGATGGGCGCGATCCAGGGCTACCTAGCCGCGGTCGGCATCCATGCGCGGGTGACGCAGTTGCAGATCGGCGCCGCTCTGCAGCGCAGCATCGAGGGCCGCAACCCGCTCGACCTCGGCAGTTGGGGCAGCTACTCGATCAACGACGCCTCGGCCTACCTGCCGTTCTTCTTCACCTTCGGCGGCCAGGACTACTCGCGCGACACCGCGGTGCGCGACCTGCTGGAACAGGGCGGCAGCAACACGGACCCCGACGTGCGCCGCAAAGCCTACAGCGAGGCAATCCGGCGGATCACCGAGCAGGCCTACTACATGCCGCTGTTCACCTTCGTCACCACCTACGCGCTCACGCGAACGCTCAACTTCAAGCCGTATGGCGATGAGCTTCCAAGATTTTTCCTGTCAAGCTGGAAGTAGCGCCATCCGCCTCTGCCCCCACGCTTATGCCATGCCGTCACTGCGAGCCGGGTTCGGCGTGGCAATCCAGCCACGCCGAGCACCGCCCTGGCACCCCCTTTGATCGCCACCCCGCAAGTGCAGCTTGCAACGACGGCACTCCCGCACCGGTCAGACCCAGGGCCATAAGCATGGCCACCCCGGCTCAGTAGGCGTAATACGGCGCGGGCTGCACCACATACGGCGCCGGCTGCACCAGGACCGGCGCCTGCTGGACGATGACCGCTGGCTGCGGCACCTGGTTGCCCTTGGAGGCCTGGCAGGCGACATAGGCGTTGTTATACTGCCCCTGGATGCCACCCTGCTGGTTGGCCGACCCCGAAGCGCCAAACCCGGTCCCCACGACCGCACCCGACGCCGCACCGATGCCGGCGCCGCGCCCGCCACCGACCGCCGCGCCCAGCCCTGCACCCAGCAAGGTGCCAAGCACAGCACCGCCGACCGCCTGGCCGTTGGCGCGCTCCGCCTGCCCCTGCACGGCCGAGGCCGCATACTGCGTGCAAACGGCGTTATCCACCTGGAACGCCTCAAACGACTTGCCGCGCCCGGGCAGGACCTGCACGGTCGGACCCTGCGGCGGCGTCGCGCAACCCTGCACCAGCAGGGACCCGGCAAGGGCCAAAACACCCATCTTGATCTTCATGCTGACCGTCTCATCCCAATTCGCGTGACACGCCAACATACGGCGTAGAGCTTAATACCACGCTGCCGCGCCAGGGTCACGATTTAGTCATTGCAGTATCAGTTTGTTGCCAGAATGCATTCCACTAGCCGTCTCCCCACCATGATCCCCTCCGGACTGCCGACGCTGCACCCCGGCGCCGCCACGGGGCAACGCGGATGGAAGCGGCACCCGGCGGGGATGTTGGCCGGGTCGGGCGGCGTGTCGCCCAGCCCGGCATCGGGGATGCCCAGCCCCGGTACCGGCGTCAGCACGCTGGCCAGCAGGGCGCGGGTGTAGGGGTGCATCGGCCGGGTGAACAGCGCGTCCACCTCGGCGTGCTCGACGATGCGGCCCAGGTACATGACCGCAACCTCGGTGGCGATGCGCTCCACCACGGCCAGGTTGTGGCTGATGAGCACCAGCGTCAGGCCCAGCTCCCGCCGCAGCTCCGCCAGCAGGTTCAGGATTTGCGCTTGCACCGACACGTCCAGCGCGCTGGTCGGCTCGTCGCACACCAGGATGCGGGGGCGGCCGACCAGGGCGCGGGCGATGGCGACGCGCTGCCGCTGGCCGCCGCTGAGCTGCGACGGCAGGCGGTCCGCCAGCGCCCCGGGCAGGCCCACGCGGTCCAGCATCTCCCCGACCGGGCCTCTCACATCGCGTTGCCCCTGCGCCCGCAGCGGCAGCGCCACGATGTCCCGCACGCGCTGGCGGGGGTTCAGCGAGGAGTACGGGTCCTGGAACACCGGCTGGATCAGCCGCGCCCGCGCCCGGCGGTCCAGCGCCGCCAGCCGCTGCCCGGCGACCAGCACGCCGCCGCTGCTGGGCGGCAGCAGGCCCAGGATCAGCCGGGCCAGCGTGCTCTTGCCGCAGCCGCTCTCCCCCACGATGCCCAGCACGCCGCCGGCCGGCACGAGCAGGCCGACCCCATCGACCGCGCGCACGCGGCCGAAGCGGCGGTGCAGGTTGCTGACCTCGATGGCAGGGGTCATGCCGCGGGCAGCACGCACAAGCAGGCATGGTCCGGCGCGCGGCGCCGCAGCGGTACCGGGCCCGCGCAGGCCGGCATGGCATGGGCGCAACGTCCGCGGAAGCCGCAGCCCTGGAACCCCGGCGGAATGCGCGGCACCGTGCCGGGAATGCTGCCCAGCGGCTGGTCCCGGCCCTGGCCCGGGACGAGCACGCTGGCGAGCAGGCCCTGCGTGTAGGGGTGGCCCGGCCGGGCGAACAGGTCGGCCACCGGCGCGCTCTCGACCACCTCGCCGGCGTACATCACGCTGACCTGGTGCGCCACGCGGGCCACCACGCCCAGGTCGTGGGTGATCAGCAGCAGGGCCAGGCCCATGTCCGCCTGCAGGCCCATCAGCAGGCGCAGGATGCCGGCCTGCACCGTCACGTCCAGCGCCGTGGTCGGCTCGTCGGCCATCAGCAGCGCCGGGCCGCAGATCAGCGCCAGGGCGATCATCACCCGCTGCCGCAGCCCGCCGCTGAGCTGGTGCGGGAACTGCTGCAGGCGCAGGCCCGGCGCCGCGATGCCCACCCGGCCCAGCAGCTCGGCGGCCCGCTCCACCGCAGCCGCCCGGGCGCCGCCGCGGTGGCGGCGATACACCTCCGTCAGTTGCGAGCCGACCGTGTAGGCCGGGTTCAGCCCGGTCATCGGGTCCTGGAACACCATGCCGATGCGGTCGCCGCGCAGCCGGCCCATCGCGCGGTCGGACAGCGGCAGCAGGTCGGCGCCCTCGAAGCGCAGGCGCCGGGCCGTGCGCCGCGCCCCGCGCGCCAGCAGGCCCATGACCGCAAGCGCCGTGACCGACTTGCCGCAGCCGCTTTCGCCCACCAGGCAGTGCGTCTCGCCGCGCCGCACCTGCAGGGACACGCCGCGCACCGCCTCGATGCCGTCGAACCCGACGCGAAGGCCGGCAACGTCGAGGACCGGGATGCCGGGGGGTGAGGCGTCCGGCATGGCGTCAGGCGCGGCGGGCGCCCAGCAGGTCCCGCAGGCCGTCACCGAGCAGGTTGATGCCGAGGACCAGCACGAACAGGCTCAGGCCCGGCACCATGATGACCCAGGGGGTGAAGAACATATAGTCCTTGCCCTCGGCGATCATCAGCCCCCAGCTCGGCAGCGGCGCCGGGACGCCCAGGCCCAGGAAGGACAGCACCGCCTCCAGCAGGATCGCCAGCGCGACCTCCAGCGTGGCCACCACGGCCAGGTGCGGGGCGATGTTGGGCAGCACCTCGCGCAGCAGCACGTGCGCCTGCGACGCCCCGGCAGCCTGGGCGGCGGCGATGTAGTCCAGCGTGCGGACCTGCATCGTGGTGATGCGCGCGACGACGGCGAAGCGGTCCCACAGCAGCAGCCCCAGCGTCAGCAGCACGACAAGCAGCGACCCGCCCACCGCCGACACCACCGCCAACCCGACCAGCACGACGGGGATGCTCAGCCGGCAGGTGATGGCGAACAGCACGGCGTCGTCCACCCAGCCGCCGAAGAACCCGCCCAGCACCCCCAGCGTAATGCCGATCAGCCCGCCCGCCAGCGCCGCGCTGCACCCGATCAGCAGCGAGATGCGCGCGCCCAGCACCAGCCGGGCCAGGTAGTCGCGCCCCAGCCCGTCGGTGCCCAGCGGATGCGCCGGGTCGCCCCCCATCCAGGGCGGCGGCACCAGGCGGTGCGTCAGGTCCTGGGCGAACGGGTCGCAGGGGACCAGCGACGGGCCGAACAGCGCCGCCAGCAGCGCGCAGCCCACAATCAGCGCGCCCAGGCCGGTCGCCGCGTGCTTGATCACCCAATGCCTGGCCGCCGGGCAGGACGTCATCCCGTCCGCAGCCGCGGGTCCAGCACGGCGTTCAGCAGGTCCGCCAGCAGGGTCAGCGCGATGTAGATCACCGCCAGCAGCAGCACCACCGCCTGCACGACGGGGAAGTCGTTCTTGCTGATGCTCTCCCACGCCAGGAACCCCAGGCCGGGCAGGCTGAACACGCTCTCGATCACGATGGAGCCGCCGAGCATGAAGCCCAACTGCACCACGGCGATGGCCACCACCGGCATGGCGGCGTTCCGCGCGGCGTGCTTCAGCACGATGCTGGCCTGCGACAGCCCGCCGGCCCGCGCGGTGCGGATGTAGTCGGACCCCAGCGCGTCGATCATGCCCGCCCGGGTCAGCCGCAGCAGCGCGGGGATGGCGGAGAAGCTGAGCGCAAAGCCCGGCAGCACGTAGCCCGTCCAGTCGTCCAGCCCGCCGATCGGCAGCCACCGCAGCCGCAGCCCCACGCCGACGATCAGCAGCAGCGCCAGCCAGAAGCTCGGCACCGCCTGGCCCAGCAGGGCCACCAGCCCCGCCAGGCGATCCAGCAGCCGGCCCTCGTGCAGCGCCGCCAGGATGCCAAGCGGCAGCGCGACCACGGCGGCGAAGCCCAGCCCGACCAGGCCCAGCACCAGCGTCACCGGCAGGTGGCTGCGGATCAGCCCGCCCACGGGCGCGCGGAACAGGTAGGACCGGCCGAAGTCGCCCTCCGCCGCGGCGCCAACCCAGGACAGGAACTGCTGCGGCAGGGGGCGGTCGAGGCCATAGGCGGTGCGGATGGCCGCGATGTCCGCCGCCGTCGCCTGCGGCCCGGCGACCGCCACGGCCGGGTCTCCGGCGACGCGGGTCAGCGCGAAGCTGAGCACCAGCACCGTCAGGCAGACCAGGGCCGCCAGAACCAGGCGGCGGAGAAGGAACCATGCCATCGCGGGAGCCTATGGACCGCCCTTCGTTGCAGCAAGCGAGATCGCGGGGCTGGCTGTCGCGCGACCTTGCAGGCCGTTTGGACATGACCGCAGCCCGGCTTGTATGCGTCGCCATCCTGTCCGGCGTCGAAGCCCTAATCGCCAAGATGAGTGTAGATGCGATCTCCGGTATGAACCGGCGGGATGGATATAGGCGTTTGCGAAGAACCCTTATGCGTCAGGGGCTTGGTCAGATTGTTGGGGTTGGGGCGTACGCTTGCTCGACCTGCTCAGGATCATTCGAGATTGCGTGAAGGTAGCTGCGGGCCGTCGTGTCAGGATCGCGGCGTCCTGCCTCCCAGTTCCGTACGGTTTCCAGCTCCAAGCCATAGCGTGCAGCGAACCCCTCACGGCTCAAACCCAGGCGCTGGCGCAAAGCGCGTACGTCCACGGCCTGCGGTGGATCGGCGGACGCGGCAGCGATGCCGGCGGCTGCAAGATCACCAGCCAGGGCCGTGGCATCCTCAACCGTCGGCAGGTGAACGAAGACCCGGCCGGCCACCAACAGCTCCTCCATCGCCCGCTTGGCGCGCAGCAACGTGGCACCACGCCGAGCAAGGGCGAGCGCGCCATCCACGGTCTTAGGGGTTGCCCGGCCTCTTGGAATGCGCAGGACGAAGGTTGCGGGTGAACCGGAGGGGACGCGGGCGACGGCCCGGATTGGCCCCAGTCGTGCGAACCGCTCCCTCAACGACGAATCCATCAAATCCCATCCTTTCCATCAACGCTTGAGCCAAGACCATCAGGTTACCAATACCCACGGCGTTGGGACGAGCATCCTGAACGTGCGTGCCGTGCAGCACGAGGGTCGATCCCCTAACCTCCGGCTCGGCCATGAACCTCAACACACCGTCCGGGGTGGAGACGATTGCAGTCACGACTGGATCCGAGGTCATATCGTCGATAAGGTCGAACAGGATATCCCTGGTGGTCCACACCTTTAAGGATATGGTCCAGCGGACCAGTACAAATCAACCACGTTCCGGGTGCCCTTACTTCGCCAGCCCCTTCCCCACCAGCCAGTCCTGCACCACCTGCGCCACCTGCAAGTTGTTGCGGTCCATCATCATCATGTGCGAGTTGCCCAGAATGCCCCGGTCCGGCAGGTCCACCACCTGCACGTCCCCGCCCGCCTGCCGCACCAAGTCCACAAAGCCAATCCCGCTGGCACGGATCGCCGGCCAGCGCGAATCCTTGGCGATGTTGTCGCCATACACGACCAGGATGGGGATGCCCTTCAGCTTGGCTGCCTGCGCCGGATCGCCGATCCCGGCGGGTTCCAGGGCCACCAGGGCACGCACCTTGTCCGGCCGCGCCTCCGCCACCTTGAAGCCGAACTGCCCGGCCTGGCTGTGGAACAGCAGCACGCAGGGGCATACCCGGTCCACCTCGGCGAGGTAGGCGTCGATCGTCATCCCATCGGTGGTGGTCCAGCGCGGCACGTTCTGCTTGACGAAGTTGTCGTAGCCCTCGGCGGGGAACTGGCTGCCGGGCAGGGGGCGGCGCTTCGCCGGGTCCTGGTCGAACGACCCGGGCCATCGCCGATGCGGAACCGCTCATATGGGTTGGCGGTGGTCAGGAACACCGGCTCCCCTGGCAGGATGTCGGGATACATCGCCCAGCCGGCCCGGCCGCGCTCAACGGCGTCGGACACGTAAACCGGCCACCCCTGCCGCAGGAACCAGTCGCGCCAGCCCATGCGGCCGTCGGGCGTCGTCTCCCACGTCACCCCTGTCAGCCCGCCGCCGTGCCACATCAGCAGCGGCACCGTGCCCCGCTGGTTCGCCGGCAGGTAGTACTGCACGTACATCTGCCCGGCCATGTAGGTGCCGTTCGGGTCCACATGCGCCGGGACGCCGCCGGGCGCGAACGTCACGTCCCGCTCGGGTCGCCCGGTGATCTCGACCAGCCTGCCCCCGACGTGGAAGCTGCCCATGTCGCGCAGCACGAGGTCGTCGGCCCGTGCCGCGCTGGCGGCAAGCAGCACGGCGCAGGCGGCGATCCATCGGCGCATCAATCAGCCCTCCTTGCGGACGTTCCAGAAGATGGAGAACCCGCTGAGCACCCCGGTCAAGCTGGTGCGGTATGCGGTCGGCTGGAAATACTGGCCCAGCGGGATATACGGCACCGTCTCGAACGCCCGGCGCTGCAGGTCGGCGGCGATGCGGCGCTGCGCCGGCAAATCGGGGGCGATGAACCAAGCGTCGCGCAGCCGCTCGATCTCCGGGTCATCCGGCCAGCCGAACCAGGCGTTGGCGCCGTTCGCCCGCAGCATCAGGTTGGCGGCCGGGCTGGCCTGGTCGGTGCCGGCGCCAAAGGTGAAGAAGGCGCTCCAGCCGCCCGCGTCCACCGGGTCCTTCTTGGCCCGCCGGGTCAGCAGGGTGCCCCAGTCCGTCGCCTGGTAATCCACGGTCATGCCGATGCGCGTCAGCATGTCGGCGCCCACGTCGGCCATCGCCTTCAGGTTGGGAAAGTCGGCCGGCACGATCAGCACCACCCGCTCGCCCTTGTAGCCGGCGTCCTTCAGCTCGCGCCGCACCCGGTCCAGGTCGCGCGGGCCGGTCAGCGCCTGCATCCCGGCGTCGTTGGCCAGCGGCGTGCCCGGCGTGAACATGCCCGCGCCGTCCCGCCACAGCGCGCGGTCCTCGCCCATGAACGACGTGAGGAAGTCAGCCTGGCTGACCGCCCCCAGCACGGCCCGGCGGATGCCAGGGTTGTTGAACGGCGGCTGCAAGTGGTTCATCCGCATCAGCGCGATCTGCCCGGCCGGGTCCTGCACCTCCACCTTGATGCCAGGGTTGCGGCGCAGCAGCGGCAGCAGGTCGGCGCTGGCGTAATCCCACCAGTCGGTCTCGCCCTGCTGCAAGGCCGCCGCGGCAGTGGCGGGATCGGGCACGGTGGTCCACTCGACGCGATCCAAATGGGCGACCTTGGGGCCGGAGGTACGGTCCGGAACTCCGGTGGGCAGCGGCACATAGCCGTCGAAACGTTCGTACACCGCGCGGGCACCGGGCACGCGCTCGTCGGCCTTGAAGCGGAACGGGCCGCTGCCGACCATCTCCGTCACCTGCGTCGCCGGGTCGGTCAGGGCCAGGCGCTCGGGCATCATGGCCGGCATGTAAACGCCGGACTTGGCCAGCGCGTCGGGCAGCAGCGGGAACGGGCGCTTGAGGCGGAACACGATGCGCCGGTCGTCCGGTGCCAGCATCTCGTCCGTCGCGGCCAGCAGCGCCTGGCCATACGTATCCTTGGCGCCCCAACGGCGGATGCTGGCGGCGCAGTCCCGCGCCAGCACCGGCCCCCCGTCATGCCAGCGCAGCCCGTCGCGCAGCGTCAACGTCCAGCGCAGCCCGTCCGCCTCGGTCGTATGCCCGGCCACCATCTGCGGGCTGGCGCGGTACTGCCCGTCGATGCCGTACAGCGTGTCGAACACCATGAAGCCATGGTTGCGGGTGACGTAGGCGGTGTTCCAGTGCGGATCGAGCGTCGAGAGGTCCGCCTGCGGGATGAAGCGCAGCACCCGGCTGCCTTGGGCGCGCCCGACATGCGGCATCGCCAGCACGGCGGTTGCGTTGGCAAAGAAGGTGCGGCGCTTCATGGCTTGCTCCTGCGGGCGGGTGCCCGCTTAGTACAAGCCGCCGCCCGGGTTGGCGAGCATCGGAGGTCGATCCTGCGCCTGCGTGTCCCCCTCCTGCTGGCCGCCCTGCTGCTGCTCATCGCCCTGCCGCCCAGGCTGGCCGGCGCGGCGGAGGTCTGCCGGTACGAAGGCACCGCCAGCCACTCCGGGCGCATCGCCGTCCGGACCGAGGTCTCCTCGGCCGGCGGCCTGACCACGGTGGACGCGACCTTGGCGCTGACCGCCTCGATGTGGCTGTTCGACGTGCAGTACCTGATGCAGGAGACCAGCACCTGGCGCGGCGGCGAGGTGCAGGGCATCGCCGTCAACACCCGCTACAGCCTGGACGGACGCATCAGGCGGCAGCAGTGGGACGTGTGGGCGCGCGGCCCCGCCGGGCTGGAGGCGCGCCGCATCCAAGGCAAGTCGCTGGACGACATGGCCCGGCAGCACGCGGGCTTTGCCGCGCACTGGCCGCTGGCAGCTTTCGGCCAGCCCTGGCTGGCGGATTGGGAGCGCGCCGCACCGGACCGCCGGCCCGACCTGGACCTGCAGCCCGCTCCCCCCGGCGTACGCACGCCGCTGGCGCTGGCCTTCTATTGGAGCCGCTGGCTGCCGCGCGCCGGTGGCGGGATGCCGGTGTTCCTGGCGGGCTTCAAGCGGGATGCGCTGGCGGGCGTGGCGTTCGGGCCTGCGGCGGCGGACGGGGCGGGGGAGGTGTGGCGGGCACCGCTGCGCCACGCCGCACTGGCCGTGCGCCCGGGGTCCACGGTGGCGGCCTGGGTCTCGGCGGACGCGCACTTGCAGCAGCTTGCCTTCGACGTGCACGCGCCGCTCGGGTCGGGGGACGGCATGGTGCGTGCGCAGGGCTGCCAAGGCATAGCGATGCCGCCAACTTCTCCCTCTCCCTCCGGGAGAGGGTCGGGGTGAGGGAAGCGGCAAGCGCCAAGCCCGGCGTGCTTGGGAGCGGCTTTCGTCCTTAAAGCGGGCAAGCTCGTCCCTTGCCGCCGGCCCTCTCCCTCCGGGCAAGGCGTTCGCATATGGCGCGG
This sequence comes from uncultured Acetobacteraceae bacterium, assembly GCA_964242415.1. Taxonomy (GTDB): domain Bacteria; phylum Pseudomonadota; class Alphaproteobacteria; order Acetobacterales; family Acetobacteraceae; genus DASWOJ01. Next base: position 59,781 of record CAXTAT010000008.1, on the reverse strand, counting down.
GAACGCTGCCTTCTCCCTCTCCCCCTTCGGGAGAGGGCCGGGGTGAGGGGGTCTTGCGGCGCAGACCTCCTAACCCAGAGAGCCCGGTCCCGCCGGTACCTTGGGGTGGCGCCTGGAAACACCCTCACCTCAACCCTCTCCCGAAGCGGGAGAGGGAGCAGAAGCAGTCCCCACGGCACAGACGATCGCCCTACCCGGAGAGAGTAGGGAGAAGACGCCCCCCCAACCCATCCGGCGATCCTTCTTGCGCCCCGGGCGGCGGTGGCCTACTTATACCTCTTCCCTACATTCTCCGCTGCTTTCGGAGGGTGGCCTTGACCGGCCGCCTTTTTTGGTTTGGGCCTACATGACGAGCCGACCCGCCACCGACGAACCCAACCACTCCAGCCTGGAATCCAAGGTTGCCGGGCTGATTGACCCCACCCTGACCGGCCTGGGCTACGAACTGGTGCGCGTCCTCGTGCTGGGCCGCGAGCGCCCAACGGTGCAGATCATGGCCGACCGCGCCGACGGCTCGCAGATCAGCGTCGAGGACTGCGAGCGCATCACCCACGCCGTCAGCGCCGTGCTCGACGTGGACGACCCCCTGCCCGGCGCCTGGACACTCGAAGTCAGCTCCGCCGGCATCGACCGCCCGCTGACCCGAGTGAAGGACTGGGTCCGCTTCGCCGGCCACCAGGCGCGGGCCGAGATGACGATGCCCGTCGAGGGCCGCCGCCGCTTCACCGGCATCATCCTCGGCGCGGACGAGGCGCACGCCCGGATGCGCCTGGACGACGGCGAGGAAGTCCTGCTGCCCCTCGCCGACCTGCGCCGCGCCAAGCTGCTGTTGACCGACGCGCTGATTGCCGCGACCTCTCCCACCCCTGCCCCGGCCAATTAGGAGCAAACCGCCATGGACACCTCCGTCTCCCGCCCCGAGCTGCTGCTGGTCGCCGACGCCGTCGCCCGCGAAAAGGCCATCGAGCGCGACGAGGTGCTGGAAGCCATGGAGCAGGCCATCCAAAAGGCCGGCCGCGCCAAGTACGGCTCGGAGAAGGACATCCGCGCCACCATCGACAAGAAGACCGGCGACGTCCGCCTGACCCGCTGGACCGAGGCCGTGGAAACCGTCGAGAACGACGAGACGCAGATCCCCATCCACATCGCCCGCAAGTTCGACCCCAACATCCAGTTGGGCGGCCACCTGGTGGACCCCCTGCCGCCGATCGACTTCGGCCGCATCGCCGCGCAGACCGCCAAGCAGGTCATCGTCCAGCGCGTCCGCGAGTACGAGCGCAAGAAGCAGTACGACGAGTTCAAGGACCGCATCGGCGAGATCATCAACGGCGTAGTCAAGCGCACCGAGTACGGCAACATGATGGTCGAGCTGGGCCGCGCCGAGGCCCTGCTGCGCCGCGACGAGCTGATCCCCCGCGAGAGCTTCCGGAATGGCGACCGCGTGCGCGCCTACATCTACGACGTGCGGGAGGAGCCGCGCGGCCCCCAAATCTTCCTGTCCCGCACCCACCCGGCGTTCCTCGCCAAGCTGTTCGCGCAGGAGGTGCCGGAAATCTACGACGGGATCATCGAGATCAAGGCCGTCGCCCGCGACCCCGGCAGCCGCGCCAAGATGGCCGTCATCAGCCGGGACCAGAGCATCGATCCCGTCGGCGCCTGCGTCGGCATGCGGGGCAGCCGCGTGCAGGCCGTCGTGCAGGAGCTGCAGGGCGAGAAGATCGACATCATTCCCTGGTCCGCTCAGCACGCCACCTTCGTCGTGAACGCCCTCGCCCCGGCCGAGGTGACTAAGGTGGTGATGGACGAGGAAGCCGGCCGCGTCGAGGTCGTGGTGCCCGACGAGCAGCTTTCCCTCGCCATCGGCCGCCGCGGGCAGAACGTCCGCCTGGCCAGCCAGTTGACCCGGTGGGATATCGACATCCTGACCGAGGCCGAGGAAAGCGAGCGCCGCCAGGAGGAGTACCGCCGCCGCACCGGCCTGTTCGTCGAGGCGATGGACGTGGACGACGTTATCGCCGGGCTGCTGGTGACCGAGGGGTTCAACACCATCGAGGAGCTGGCCTACGTGCCGCCGGAGGAGCTGGCCGACATCGAGGGCTTCGACGAGAGCATCGCCGACGAGCTGATCCGCCGCGCCCAGGCGTTCCTGAACCGGCGCGACGACGAGCTGACCGAGAAGCGGGTGGCGCTGGGCGTGTCCGACGACATCGCCGCCATCGAGGTGCTGACCCCGGCCATGCTGGTGGCGCTCGGCGAGAAGGGCATCAAGACCCTGGACGACCTGGCGGACCTGGCCGGCGACGAGCTGGTGGAAATCGTCGGTGCCGACAACATGGAGGAGGAGGTCGCCAACGACGTGGTGATGGCCGCCCGCGCCCACTGGTTCGATGGCGACGAAGCCGGGGGCGACGAGGCCGGGGGCGGCGAGGCTGCACCAGAGGCTGAAGCGGCGGAGGCCCCTCACGAGTAGCGATCCGGAGCCAGCCGCGGACGAGCCAGCCGCGGACGAGGCGGACGAGCCGGAGACCGGCCCGCTCCGCCGCTGCGTGGTGACGCGGGAGCGGGACTACCGTGCGCGCATGATCCGATTCGTGGTGGCGCCCGACCGCACCGTGGTCCCCGACCTGGCTGCAAAGCTGCCCGGCCGGGGAATCTGGTTGAGTGCGCGCCGCGATGTGTTAGACACCGCGCGGACCCGGGGTGCCTTCGCGAGGGCCGCGCGCAGTCAGGTCACCGTTCCCGCCGACCTCGTGGGGATGGTGCAATCCGGCCTTCACCGACGCGTCACGGAGCTGCTGGGATTGGCCCGGCGGGCCGGGCAGGCGGTCAGCGGGTTTCAGAAGGCGCGGGAGTGGCTGGTGTCGGGCCGCGCCGGGCTGGTGGTGCAGGCCAGCGACGGCAGCGTGGACGAGCGGGCGCGGTTCCTCAGCGGCACCAGGGATGTGCCGGTCGGCGTGCCCTTGTCGGCCCACGATCTGGGCGCGGTGTTCAGCCGTGACCATGTAGTGCATGTGGCGATTGCGCACGGCCGGCTGGCCGAGGCGCTGAACATAGAGATACACCGCCTGTCCGGCATTGCCGGCCAAGGCGAGCGGATGGAACGGGCGGGATGAGCGACAACAACGAGACGGATACGGCCAAGGGCCGGCTATCACTGCGCCCTGCAGGCCGGGCAGATGTCGGGCGGACGGTGGACGCCGGGTCGGTGCGGCAAAGCTTCAGCCACGGCCGGTCGAAGGTCGTGCAGGTCGAGGTGCGTAAGAAACGCCCGGCGATCACGCCGCCGCTGCCGGTGACTCCGCCGCCGGTCGCCAACGCGGCCACCCCGGCGGTGCTGCCCGGCACGCCGCCGCGCCCGCCGATCAGCGCCCGCCCGGTGTCTGGCACCGGCCGCGCGTTGACGGCAACCGAGGTCGCGGTGCGGCAGCGCGTGCTGGCGCAGCAGCAGATCGACAATGCCAAGCGCGAGGCCGAGCGGCGCGAGCAGGAGAAGATCAGCATCCTCTCCGCGGCCGAGGAAGGCCGCCGCCGCGAGGAGGAGGCGCGCAAGGCCGCCGAGGAGGAGGCGCGTCGCGCCGCCGAGGAGGCTCAGCGCCTCAAGGCGGAGGAAGCCACGCGCCTGGCCGCCGAGGCCGCAGCCGCGGCTGGCACCGCCGCGCCCGCCCCGAAGCCTGCCGCCGAGGAGGTCCGCCGCCCGGCCGCCCGCCCTGCCCCGGGCGCTGCGCCGGCCGGCCCCGTCGAGACGCTGCGCCTCAAGACCGCCAAGGCTGGCGAGGAGGAGGACGCGCCGCGCCGCCGCCCCGGCGTGCTGCTGCCGGGCCAGCGCAAGCCCGTCGCCCCGGTCGTCAAGAAGGTCGGCGACGCCGGCCGCCGTGCCGGCCGCATCGACGTGCTGGCCGCCATCGAGGGTGATGACGACAAGTCACGCAGCCTCGCCTCCGTCCGCCGCCAGCGCGAGCGCGAGCGCCGGCAGGCCGAGCTGGAGATGCTACGCAGCGACCAGGTGAAGGTCGTGCGCGACGTGGTGCTGCCCGAGGCGATCACGGTGTCCGAGCTGGCCAACCGCATGGCCGCCCGCGTGCCGGATGTGATCAAGTCGCTGATGCGCATGGGCGTCATGGCGACGGTGACGCAGGTGCTGGACGCCGACACGGCCGAGCTGGTCGTGGCGGAGTTCGGCCACCGCGCCCGCCGGGTCAGCGAGAGCGACGTGGAGCTGGGCATCGACGGCGAGATCGACGTCGATACCGAGCTGCAGCACCGCCCGCCGGTGGTGACCATCATGGGCCACGTGGACCACGGCAAGACCAGCCTGCTGGACGCGCTGCGCTCGACCGACGTGGCGGCTGGCGAGGCCGGCGGCATCACGCAGCACATCGGCGCCTACCAGGTGCAGATGGCGGCGCGCGATGGGCACGACGGGCCGCGCATCACCTTCATCGACACGCCGGGCCACGAGGCGTTCACCGCCATGCGGAGCCGCGGCGCCTCGGTGACGGACATCGTGGTGCTGGTGGTGGCCGCCGATGACGGCGTGATGCCGCAGACCATCGAGGCGATCCGCCATGCCAAGGCGGCCAACGCCCCCTTGATCGTCGCGATCAACAAGATGGACAAGGCCGACGCCAACCCGTCCCGCGTGCGGCAGGAGCTGCTGTCCTACGAGGTCGTCGTGGAAGAGATGGGTGGCGACACCCAGGACGTGGAGGTCTCGGCCACCAAGCGGCTCGGCCTGGACAAGCTGGAGGAGGCGATCCTGCTGCAGGCCGAAATCCTCGACCTGCGCGCCAACCCGGACCGTGCGGCGGAGGGGTCGGTGATCGAAAGCCGGCTGGACCGCGGCCGTGGCCCGGTGGCGACCATGCTGGTGCAGAAAGGCACGCTGAACCAGGGCGACATCGTCGTGGCCGGCGCCGAGTGGGGCCGGGTGCGGGCGATGCTCGACGACAAGGGGCGGCAGATCAAGGTCGCCGGCCCCGCCGTGCCCGTGGAAATCCTGGGCCTGAGCAGCGTCCCCACCGCAGGCGAGCCGTTCGTCGTGGTGGAGAACGAGGCGCGGGCGCGCGAGATCAGCGAGTTCCGCCAGCGCAAGCTGAAGGACCGTTCGTCCGCCGGCATCAGCGCGGCGCGCGGCACGCTGGAAGAGATGCTGGCGCGGGCGGTGGCGGGCGAGCTGAAGGAGGTCGCCATCGTCGTGAAGGCCGACGTGCAGGGCAGCGCCGAGGCGATCCAGGGCGCGGTGCTCAAGCTGGCGCACGAGGAGGTGAAGGTCCGCGTGCTGCTGTCGGCGGTCGGGCAGATCACCGAGAGCGACGTGCAGTTGGCCCGGGCCAGCGACGCCGTGATCGTCGCCTTCAACGTCCGCGCCACGGCGCAGGCGCGGGAGCTGGCGCAGCGGGACGGCGTGGACATCCGGTACTACTCGATCATCTACGACGTGTCGGACGACATCGAGAAGATGGTGCGCGGCAAGGTCGCCCCGAAGGCGCGGGAGAACTTCCTGGGCTACGCCGAAATCCGCAAGGTGTTCGACATCACCAAGACCGGCAAGGTCGCCGGCTGCATGGTGACCGAGGGCCTGGTGAAGCGCGGCGCCGGGGTGCGGCTGCTGCGCGAGGGCGTGGTGATCCACAACGGCGAGTTGAGCCAGCTCAAGCGGTTCAAGGATGACGTGCGGGAGGTGGCGCGCGGCTACGAGTGCGGGCTGTCGTTCGCGGGGTATAACGACCTGCGCGAGGGCGACCAGGTCGAGTGCTTCGAGATCGAGATGGTCCCGGGTTGAAGACGAAGCCGGGCCGGGAGCCGGAGCGGGGCACTGCCAAGCCTCGCCCGGCGGCGAAGCGGGGCGGCGTCGCCAAGGCGCCGACCCAGCGGCAACTGCGCGTGTCGGAGGAAATCCGGCATGTGCTGTCGGCCATCTTCCTGCGCGGGCAGTTCCGTGACCCCGACATGGCGGATGCCCGGGTGACGGTGACGGAGGTGCGGATCAGTCCGGACCTCAAGAATGCGACCGCGTTCGTGGCGCGGCTGGGGCGGACGGACATCGACGCCTTGCTGCCGGCGTTGAAGCGGGTAGCGCCGTGGTTGCGGACGCAGGTTGCGCACGAAATGCGGCTGCGGATTGCCCCGGCCATCAGCTTCCAGCCTGACACGACGCTGGACTATGCGATGCACGTGGATGCGTTGTTGCGGGCACCGGAAGTGGCGCGCGATCTGACGTCATCCGCACCAGTGGACGAACGAGAGGACACACCTTCTCTCCCATAAATGCAACGTTATCTAGATTGGAAAAGTAGGCGAGCGACTCCGTTCTAGCATCATGGTCGTAAAAGAGGTATCCGATTAACACTGGGCTTATAACGGCGCGTCAGATTAACAAGAGGCTTTGATAATAAAAGCATGGAATGTGGTTTTCAGGACGAGGACTATCCTGATGCAGCATCTTGCAAGAAAGCTGATGAACCGATTATCTTGAAGCTACGTACGTGGCAACGCATTAGCTACGCAATCTATGGGATGGCAGTATTGTTCCTGGCCGCAATGATGGCTGGTAGCGCTCGGGGTTCTGGGGTCTTTGTCGGTCTTCTCGTCGGTCTGACTTCTATCTTTACCTTCCTATTGGGAGTGGTCTTGCTGGCTGGTAGCTTTCCAGGCACCTCCTATTTGCGGATGGATTCCAAAGGGATTCTCATGCGGCATATTCTAGTCAAGCGATATCTGCCATGGCCGTTAGTGACATCAATCGGCGAGAAGTATCGAGGAGTGACTAGAGGTAGCTCTTGGGGCGTCAAGCTCAGCACGCAAGCAGGAAACGGCAACCCTGAGCTATTCATACCCGACATTTACAGTGTCAAGCGGTTGGGCCTAGTTCAACTTATGAAAATTCTACAGAAGAACGTAAGTCCTGGCAACTCATAAGGGGTTGTCAGTGAACACCTCAATCCAAGGAACAAAGATGCGCCGCAAGCAGGGCCGCCCGCTCAACGGGTGGCTGATCGTCGATAAGCCGCCGGGCATGACCAGCACGGACGTGGTCAACCGCGTCCGCCGCGGCTTCGACGCGCAAAAGGCCGGCCACGGCGGCACCCTGGACCCCTTGGCGACCGGCGTGCTCCCCGTGGCGTTCGGCAACGCCACCAAGACGGTGCCCTACGTCATGGACGGCACCAAGCTGTACCGCTTCACCCTGCGCCTGGGCGACGCCCGCGACACCGACGACGCCGACGGCAAGACGGTCGCCACCTCCCCGGCCCGCCCCACCGACGCGCAGATCAACGCCGCCCTCCCCGCCTTCATCGGCGACATCATGCAGGTCCCCCCCGTCTATTCCGCCATCAAGGTAGACGGCGAGCGCGCCTACGACATGGCCCGCGACGGCCGCCCCCCCGACCTCCCCCCTCGCCCCGCCCGAGTGGACCGCTTCACCCTGGTCGAGCGCACCGACAGGGACACCGCCGTCTTCGAGGTGCAATCCGGCAAGGGCGTCTACATGCGCAGCCTGGCGCGCGACCTGGCGCAGGCGTGCGGCGCCCTGGGCCACGTCGCCGCCCTGCGCCGCCTGCGCGTCGGCCCCTTCACCGAGGCCCAGGCGATTTCCCTGGACAAATGCGTGCGCGAAGCGGACAACGCAGCGGCTTCCCCGGACCTCCTGCTTCCGGTTCTGACCGCGCTGGCCGACATCCCGGCGCTGGCCTTGACCGAGGCGGAGGCCTTCGGCCTATCCCAAGGACAGCCAATCAACCTGGTTGACCTGATGGGCCGCATTCCACCGACGGCCGACCCCGATGGGGGCTTGGCCCGTGCCATGGCGGGGGGGCGCGTGATCGGCCTATGCCGCCTGCATGAGGGGTGGCTCAAGCCGGAACGCCTCCTGTAACCCCCCCGACTGGAGAACCCCGATGTCGATTACCGCGGAGCGTCGCACGACGCTCGTCCAAGAGTACGCCCAAGGCGCCGCCGACACCGGCAGCCCCGAGGTTCAGGTTGCCCTGGCGACAGAGCGCATCGTCAACCTGACCGAGCACCTCAAGACCCACAGCAAGGACTTCCACAGCCGCCGCGGCCTGCTGATGCTCGTCGGCCGCCGCCGCCGCCTGCTGGACTACCTGAAGAAGAAGGACGACGCCCGCTACCAGGCCCTGATCGGCCGGCTGGGGCTGCGCCGCTAACCAGCAGACCCACATGCATACCAAGCCCGGCGCCAATGGTGGCGCCGGGCCGACCCGCAGGGCCAACCGCCCTGCACCGCCGCACTGGCGAGGCCCGGACCGGTCCGCGACGGCGCCTCAGGCCACACGAGCCAGCGGGGGTTGATCCCCGCCGCGGCTGCGCCCCACCCGGTGCAGACCGCCTCCTGTGGCCCGAGTCGCCGCCCCCGTGGAACCCTGCCCGCCTGCTCGGCGCCTTGGAGGCAACACCGATGTTCAACTACTTCCGCAAGGAACTCGACTGGGGCGGGCGCAAGCTCATCCTCGAGACCGGCAAGATCGCCCGCCAGGCCGACGGCGCCGTGCTGGCCCGCTACGGCGACACCATCGTGCTGTGCACCGCCGTCGGCGTCCGCAGCGCCAAGCCCGGCCAGGACTTCTTCCCGCTGACCGTCAACTACCAGGAAAAGGCCTTCGCCGCCGGCAAGATCCCCGGCGGCTTCTTCAAGCGCGAGGGCCGCCCGTCCGAGAAGGAGGTGCTGACCAGCCGCCTGATCGACCGCCCGATCCGCCCCCTGTTCCCGCACGGTTTTCGTAATGAGGTCCAGGTCGTCGCCACCGTGCTGAGCCACGACATGGAGAACGACCCCGACGTGGTCGCCATGATCGGCTGCTCCGCCGCGCTGACCCTGTCCGGCATCCCGTTCTTCGGCCCCATCGCCGGCGCCCGCGTCGGCTTCTCGCAGGGTGAATACATCCTCAACCCGACCGCCGAGCAGCTCAAGACCAGCAAGCTCGACCTCGTGCTGGCCGGCACCACCGAGGGCGTGCTGATGGTGGAGTCCGAGGCGCAGGAGCTGTCCGAGGACGTGATGCTCGGCGCCGTCACCTTCGGCCACGCCCACATGCAGCCCGTCATCCAGGCGATCATCGAGCTGGCCGAGCACGCCGCCAAGGAGCCGTGGTCCTTGCCCGAGCCGGCGCCGGAGCAGGCCAGCCTGGTGTCCCGCGTGGACGCCCTGGCCCGCACGCCGCTCGCCGAAGCCTACCAGGAACACCTGAAGCAGGCCCGGCAGGAGAAGGTCGGCCACGCCAAGAAGGCCGCCATGGCCGCCCTGGCCGAGGAGGGCCTGGACCCCGAGAAGGCCAAGCTGATCTTCAAGGAGCTTGAGGCCGACGTCGTCCGCAACGCCATCCTCGACACCGGCCGCCGCATCGACGGCCGCGACACCAAGACCGTGCGCCAGATCATCGGCGAGGTCGGCGTGCTGCCCCGCGCCCACGGCAGCGCCCTGTTCACCCGCGGGGAGACGCAGGCCCTGTGCGTCGCCACCCTCGGCACCGGCCAGGACGAGCAGATCATCGACGCCCTCGAAGGGGAGCGGCGCGAGCACTTCATGCTGCACTACAACTTCCCTCCGTACTCGGTCGGCGAGGCCGGGCGCATGGGCAGCCCGGGCCGGCGCGAGATCGGCCATGGCAAGCTGGCCTACCGCGCGGTGCGCCCGGTGCTGCCGGGCAAGGACACGTTCCCGTACACGATGCGCGTCGTGAGCGAGATCACCGAGAGCAACGGCAGCAGCAGCATGGCCACCGTCTGCGGCACCAGCCTGGCGCTGATGGACGCTGGCGTGCCGCTGCTCCGGCCGGTCGCGGGCATCGCCATGGGCCTGATCAAGGAGGACCGCGGCTTTGCCGTGCTGTCCGACATCCTGGGTGACGAGGACTACCTGGGCGACATGGACTTCAAGGTCGCCGGCAGCGAGCAGGGCATCACCAGCCTGCAAATGGACATCAAGATCACCTCCATCACTGCCGACATCATGAAGATCGCGCTGGAGCAGGCGCGCGAGGGCCGGCTGCACATCCTGGGCGAGATGGCGAAGGCCATCCAGGGCGCCCGCAGCGACGTGGCCGCCACGGCGCCGCGCATCACCGTCATCACGGTGCCGAAGGAGAAGATCCGCGAGGTGATCGGCACCGGCGGCAAGGTGATCCGCGACATCGTCGAGCAGTCCGGCGCCAAGATCGACATCGAGGACGACGGCACCATCAAGATCGCCGCCACCACGGAGGAGGCCAGCCAGAAGGCCATCGACATGATCCAGGGGATCGTGGCGGAGCCGGAAGTGGGCAAGATCTACAACGGCAAGGTGGTCAAGACGGCCGACTTCGGCGCGTTCGTGAACTTCCTCGGCGCCAAGGATGGGCTGGTGCACATCAGCGAGCTGCAGCAGAACCGGGTCAACAAGACGACCGACGTGGTGAACCAGGGCGACACCGTGAAGGTGAAGGTGCTGGGCTTCGACGACCGCGGCAAGGTCAAGCTGTCGATGCGCGTGGTGGACCAGGCGACCGGCGCCGACATCACCGAGCAGGTCGGCAGCAAGCCCGGCCGCGAGGGTGGTCCCCGTGAGGGCGGCGGGCGTGACTTCGGCGGCCGTGAGGGCGGCCGGGGCCGCGGTGAGCGGACCGAAAGCGACGCCGCCGAGTAGCTTGCGTTCCTGAAACCGTTCGTAATAAAAAGCGAGGGCCGGGTCTGGCAATGCCAGGCCCGGCCTCTATTGTATAGGCGCGTGCGTCAGCGCACGGAAAAGGGGCGGAGCGACGATGAAGACGGTCAACGCGATCATGATGGGCGGCGCTGAGGTGCTGCCCTTGATCGAGGGCGGCAAGGGCATCGGCGTTTCGACCGGCGTCTCGTCGGGCCACTGGGCCGCCGCCGGTGGGGCCGGCACGTTCAGCGCCGTCAACGCCGACTTCTACGACATGGACGGCAACCCCGATCCGCAGACCTACAAGGGCCGCACCCGGCGGGAACGCCATGAGGAGCTGATCGACTTCGGCATCAAGGGCGGCATCGACCAGGCCCGCCGCGCCTACGACATCAGCGGCGGCCACGGCCGCATCCACGCCAACCTGCTATGGGAGATGGGCGGGGCCGAGCGCGTCATCACCGGCGTGCTGGAGGGTGCCAAGGGCCTGATCAACGGCCTGACCTGCGGCGCCGGGATGCCATATCGCCTGTCCGACATCGCCGCGCGGTTCGGCGTGCATTACTATCCCATCGTGTCCTCGTCCCGCGCGTTCAGCGCCCTGTGGAAGCGCGCCTACTCCAAGGCGGCGGCCCTGCTGGGCGGCGTCGTGTATGAGGACCCCTGGCTGGCCGGCGGGCACAACGGCCTGTCCAACGGCGAGGACCCGACCAAGCCGGAGGACCCCTTCCCCCGCGTGCTGGCGCTGCGCAAGCTGATGCGGACGTTCGGCCTGGACCAGACCCCGATCATCATGGCCGGCGGCGTGTGGTGGCTGGAGGAGTGGGAGGATTGGATCGACAACCCCGACCTCGGCCCGATCGCCTTCCAGTTCGGCACCCGCCCGTTGCTGACCAAGGAAAGCCCGATCAGCGACGCCTGGAAGACCCGGCTGCTCAGCCTCAAGGCAGGCGACGTCTTCCTGAACAAGTTCAGCCCGACCGGCTTCTACTCCAGCGCCGTCAACAACGGCTTCATCGGCGAGTTGCGCGAACGCGGCGATCACCAGGTCGCCTACACCACCGAGCCGATGGGCGAGCACGTCGCCGTCCTGGGCATCGGTCCCCGCAAGCGCGCGGTGTACCTGACGCCGCAGGACCTGTTCAACGTCGAGGGCTGGATCGTCCGCGGCTTCACCGAGGCGCTGCGTACGCCGGACAGCACGCTGATCTTCGTAACCCCCGAGCGGGCGGCGCAGATCACCGACGACCAGGTGTCCTGCATGGGCTGCCTGAGCGTGTGCCGGTTCAGCAACTGGAGCCAGCACGAACCCGACTACTCCAACGGCAAGAAGGCCGACCCGCGCAGCTTCTGCATCCAGAAGACGCTGCAATCGGTGCGGCGGGACGACCAGACGCCGGAAGCCATCGAGCACCAGCTCATGTTCAGCGGCCACAACGCCTACCGGTTTGCGAGCGACCCATTCTACTCCAACGGGTTCATACCGACGGTGAAGCAACTGGTGGACCGCATCATCAGCGGCCGCTGACCCGCCCGCCCGCCTGCCTGCTCCCTCTCCCTACGGGAGAGGGCCGGGGTGAGGGGGTGAGCGCCAACTTAGGTCAACTATGGGCCGCCTCGACCGGATATACCGGCGCCATCACTGCAAGCCGCGCTTGCGGCGTGGCATAGGAGTCCGCCAGCGCAGCTCTCCCAGCCCCTATGCCGCATCACGAGCGCACCTCGCAACGACGGCAGCGCTCAGGGCACAAGCTGGCCCGCCTAAGCAATCGCCTACGGGGCGGGCAAGCACGGTCCCACCCGTTGCGACCCTCTCCGCGACGTTCCCCGTCCCGCACCCAAGCCTCCCTCACCCCGGCCCTCCCCCGGAGGGAGAGGGAGAAGCAAGCGCCAGTGCCCGGGCGTACACCGTCTTGCGCGGCAGCCCGGTCGCCGCGGCAACCATCGCCGCAGCGTCCTTCAGGCTGTTGCCCTGCAAGGCCCGGCGCAGTTGCCCATCCAGGTCCTCGGCATCCGGCTCATCAGGTGCCGGGCCGACCACCAGGGTGATCTCCCCACGGGCCGCCGCGGTCGCATAATGCCCGGCCAGGTCCGGCAAGCTGCCGCGCCGCACCTCCTCGAACCGCTTGGTCAGCTCCCGCGCCACCGCCGCCGGCCTGTCGCCGAAGCTGGTCGCCAGGTCGGCCAAGGTCTCCGCCAACCGGTGCGGCGCCTCGTGCCACAGCAGGGTCGCCGACAGCCCCGCCCGCTCCGCCGCACGCAGCCGGCCAAACGCGGCCAAGCGGGCGGCGGACCGCGGCGGCGGGAAACCCAGGAACAGGAACGGCTGCGGCGGCAGGCCGGACAGCACCAGCGCCAACACCGCCGCATTCGGCCCGGGAATGGCCGACACCGCCACCCCCGCCGCCAACGCCGCCCGCACCAACCGGAACCCCGGATCGGACACCAGCGGCGTCCCGGCATCCGACACCAGCGCGATCCGCCCGCCCCGGCCGAGCTGCTCCAGCAGCCCCGGAATACGCCCTTCCTCGTTATATTCGTGCAACGGCGACGTATGGGCCTCGATGCCGTAGTGCATCAGCAGCCGGGCCGTCTGCCGGGTGTCCTCGCACAGCACCAGGTCGGCGCCGCGCAGGGCGTCGATGGCGCGATGTGACATATCTGCAAGGTTGCCAATAGGAGTGGCCACTAGAACGAGTCCCGGTGCTATAGGGGCGGACCGGTCCAGCGTTGGATCATCCTCGGAGGGGTCAGCCGATGGTTCTTGTAGGCTCGGGCCGGGCAGCACGGGCCCAGTCCTCATCAGGCCAGTCCTCATCAGGCCGGGCGTCATCAGGCCGGGCGTCATCAGGTCGGGCGTCATCGGGGCAGGTGGCATGGGGTCGGGCATTCACGCTCCTGGTGGCCGCAACCGGCCTGGCTGCCTGCGTAGCCGACCCGAACGCCGGGGGCTATAACCAGCCCATCGGCCTCAACGCGGCCGGCGGGCCTTCGCGGGCCGCGCCGGGTGGCGACGTGCCGGGGCACCGCGTGTCCATCCTGCTGCCGTTGACCGGCCCAAATGCCGACGTGGGCCAGGCCCTGCTGCGCGCCGCCCAACTCTCGCTGTCGCAGCCCGGCAGCCCGCCGCTCGACGCCCGCGACACCGCCGGCACCCCGGCTGGCGCGGCGGATGCGGCACGGGCGGCCCTGGCGGGCGGCGCCGGCATCATCCTGGGGCCGCTGACCGCCGCGGAGACCGGCGCCGTCGCCCCCCTCGCCGTGGCGGCCGGCGTGCCGGTGCTGGCCTTCACCTCCGACGTGACCAAGGCGCAGCCCGGCGTCTGGACCCTGGGCATCACCCCGGGGCAGCAGGTGCGCCGCCTGGTGCTGGCCGTCCGTGCGGAGGGCAAGACCCGCCTCGCCGCCGTCGTGCCCAGCAACCCGTTCGGCGACGCCCTGGCCAGCGGCATGACGGCGGCGGCGGCGGAGGCCAGCCTGCCGCCGCCGCGGGTGGAACGCTACGCCAACAGCTTCCCCGGGCTGACGGCTTCGCTCAAGACTGTTGCGGACTATGCCTCGCGTCGCGGCGCCATCGAGGCCCGGCAACGCGCCGCCCATGCCGCACCGCCCGATCCCAACGCCGCAGCCGATCCGGCCGCCACATCGCCCGGCGCAGCCGATACGCTGCCTGGCGCAGCCGCCATGCCGCCCGGCGCAGCCGCCATGCCGGACGCACCGCCACCGCCGCCCATCGACGCGCTGCTGCTCGGCGCCAGCGGGCCGGTGTTGGGCAAGGCCGGGCCGTTGCTGACGTTCTACGACATCGGACCCGGCCAGGTCCGCATCCTCGGGCCGGCCACCTGGGCACGTGAGGGAGCGCAGCTCGGCGCGCTGTCCGGCGCCTGGTACGCCGCGCCGGACCCGGCGTCGCGCGCGGCCTATGAGCAGCAATACGCCGCCAAATACGGTGCGCCCCCGCGTGAGCTGACCGACATCGCCTTCGACGCCGCCGGGGTGGCCCGGGCCGTCGCCGACAACATCGGCTTTGCCGGCCCGGCGCTGACCCGGGGACAGGGCTTCACCGGGGCCGACGGCCTGTTCAGCCTGCTGCCGGACGGACAGGTGCGGCGCGGGCTGGCGATCTTCGAGATCGACAAGGGCGGCTCCCACATCGTGCAGCCCGCGCCGATGAGCCTGGCCATGCCCGGCAGCTAGGCCGGCCGCCGCAGCCTCCCCATGCCCGGCGCCCTTCCGCTGCGGACCGCTGCGGCCCTGACGGCTTGGCCGGTTGCCGTCCTGGTGCTCCTGGTTGCATCGGGGGAGCTGGGGTGGAGGCCGGCGCTGGCAGCCGGGGCGGCCATGGCGGCGGGCGCCCTCGTGCTGGCCTGGGCCTGGATGCGCGACCTGGCCCTGATCATCCGGGCGCTGCACCGGGCGGCGCCCGACGGGTCTGGGCCTGCGTCGCGGCGCCCCCTGCTGTCCGCCACCGCCCATATCGCCACGGAGGCGCAGCGGCTGTCCCGCAACCTGGCCACCCGCACGGCGGAGGTCGGCGGCCTGCTGCGCGCCGAGCAGGCCATCGTGCAGCGCCTGCCCGACCCCTTGATCGTGCTGGGCGCCGACCGGCAGGTGCGCCGGGCCAACGCCGCCGCGCAGCGCGCCTTCGGCACCGAGATTGCGGCGGTCCTGCGCCACCCCGGCCTGCGCGCCGCCATCGACCGCGCCTTGAGCCAGGGCGAGGACCAACTGGCCGAGCTGAGCCTGCCCGTCCCAGTGGCACGGGAGGTGTTTGCGACCGTCATGGCCCTGGACCCGCCGCTGGCCGACGGCGGGCGCATCGTCGCCATCCTGTCCGACCGCACCCGGGAACGGGCGGTGGAGCGGATGCGGGCCGATTTCGTCGCCAACGCCAGCCATGAGCTTCGCACCCCGCTGGCCAGCCTGATCGGCTTCATCGACACCCTGCGCGGCCCGGCCGCCGACGACCCCCCCGCGCAAATCCGCTTCCTGGGCATCATGGCCGACCAGGCGCAGCGCATGAACCGCCTGATCGACGACCTTCTCAGCCTGTCCCGAATCGAGCTGACCGAGCACCAGCCGCCCGGCGACCGCGTGGAGCTGGTTGGCCTGGTGCAGCGCCTGGCCGACGCCTTCGAGCCGCAGGTGAAGACGCGCCAGGCCAGCATCGACCTGCAACTGCAGCCGGACCTGCCGCAGGTGTTCGGCGACGATGACCAGTTGGAGCAGGTGCTGCAGAACCTGCTGGACAACGCCGTGAAGTATGGCCGCCAGGGCGGCACCGTGACGGTCACCGCCCGGCAGGTGCCGCCGGGCGGGCGTTGGCCGGCGCGGCCGGGCGTCGTCTTGGCCGTGGCCGATGACGGGCAGGGCATCCCCCGCGCCCACATCCCCCGGCTGACCGAGCGGTTCTACCGCGCCGACAAGGGGCGGTCCCGTGCGGTGGGCGGCACCGGGCTGGGGCTGGCCATCGTCAAGCACATCGTCAACCGCCACCGCGGCCAGTTGCTGATCGAGAGCGCGGAGGGCGTCGGCACCACCGTCACCGTATGGCTTCCGGATGGGAGGGCGCCGGCACCCGTCGCAGCAGCCCAACCATGACCAGCATCGCCGGCAGCGCCGCGAAGATGGTCAGGGCATAGAATCCGGTCCACCCCAGCCGCTCCGCCAGCACGCCCGAGAACCCGCCGATGGTCCGCAGGCCCACCGCGGCCAGCGACGACAGCATCGCGTATTGAGTGGCCGTATAGGCGGTGGTGCACAGCGCCGACAGGTAGGTCAGGAACGCGGCGTCCGCCATGGCCTCGGCGAAGTTCTCCAGCACCACCTTCGCCAGCAGGATGCGCCCGTCGCCGCCCGAGACCGCCAGCGCGAAGTACAGCCCCATGGAGGCCATCTGCACGAAGCCGGTCAGGATCAGCGCGCGGCCGGTGCCGATCCGCACCACCAGCCAGCCGCCGGTCGCCGCGCCGAGCAGGCTGGCGGCCAGGCCGGGAACCCCGGTGGCCAGCGCGACCTGGGCACGGTCGAACCCCATGGCGCGGTAGAACGGCGTCGCCATGGTGTGGGCCAACGCCTCCCCCAGCTTGAACAGCATGACGAACGCCAGGATGCGGCCGGCGGCGGGGCGGCCGAGGAAGTCGCGGAACGGCTCGACGATGGCGGCCCGCAGCCGCTGCCCGAAGCCCTGCACCACGGCCACCGCGCCCTGCGCCGGTTCCGCCGCAAGCAGCGTCACCACCAGGCCCGCCCCGGCCAGCGCCGCCATGGCGGACAGCGACCCATGCCAGCCGATCTCGTTCGCCAGGCCGATCGCGCCCGCGCCTGACACCAGCAGCGCCAGCCGGTAGCCCCACACATAGGCGGCCAGCGCCACGCCCTGCAGCCGCTCCGGGAAGGTCTCCACCCGCCAGGCATCCACCACGACATCCTGGCTTGCCGACAGGAAGGCGACCAGCACTGCCGCCCCGACCAGCCATTGCGGCCGGGTCACCGGGTCCGACAGCGCCAATTGCAGGCAGGCCAATGCCAGCAGGGGCTGGATGACCAGCAGCCAGCCGCGGCGGCGGCCCAGGGCGGCCAGGCCGAACGGCGGCCTCACCTGGTCGAGCAGCGGGGACCACAGGAATTTCAGGACATACGCCAGCCCTATGCTGGCCGTGGCCCCGATGACGGCAAGCGGCACATCGCCTTCGCTGAGCCACTGACGAAGCGTGAAGCCGGACAGCGGCAGCGGCAGGCCGCAGGCCGCGCCATAGGCGCCCATGATCCAAAGGCGGCGATCTCGGAAAAGGGGGCTGGTCATGGGGCGGTCCGCAATGGGGACCCTCAGCTTCGCCCTGCTGGCCCCTGCCCGGCAACCCGCAAGTTGCCGGGCAGGCCGCAGCCCAGACCCGGCTAGTTGGAGGTCGGGTGGGACCCGTTCAGGCCAGCACCCGTGCTGGGATCGGACGGGGCCACAGGGTTGCCGCCGGACGACCCGCCTGACTGCCGCCGCATCTCGGCACGGTGCCGGCGGCGGCGGGCCGCCATGCGGGCACGCTTCGACGGGCGAACCCGCAGCGGCGTGGCTGCATAGCCATCACCGGGAGTGACCGCCGTTGACTCTGCAGGACCGGACGACCCGCCTGGGGCGACCTGGGCCAGGGCGGGTGGGGCAGCCATGGCAGCAAGAACCGCCGCTGCGATCAGCGAGTTTGAAAGGCGACGTGGCAAGATGGCCATCAGAGGCTCCGGACGAGAGGGACGGCAACGCCGTGCCGCCCTGCTACGATCCGGGGAACCAAGAGTTTCCGCCGCAACCGCCTCGGCGCGAAGCCCAGGCCCGGAAAACCCGAGGCGCCTGGCGATCCTACGCCGCCTCGCTGTCCTGCTTGCGCTCGTTGCGCTTGCGCTGGTTCGGGTCGAGGAACCGCTTGCGCAGCCGCACCGCGGAGGGCGTCACCTCCACCAGCTCGTCGTCCTCGATGTAGGCGATCGCCTGCTCCAGGCTCATGCGCCGCGGCGGGATCAGCAGCATCGCATCGTCCTTGCCCGAGGCGCGGACGTTGGTCAGCTTCTTCTCCTTGATCGGGTTCACGTCGAGGTCGGAGTCGCGGCTGTTCTCGCCCAGGATCAGCCCGACGTACACCTTGTCGCCAGGGTTGACGAACAGCGTGCCGCGCTCCTGCAAGTAGAACAGCGCGTAGTGGATGGCCTCGCCCGGCTCGCTGCTGATCAGGCTGCCGTTGCGGCGGCCCTCCAGCGGACCCGCCCATGCCTCATAGCCGGAGAACAGCCGGTTCATGATGCCGGACCCGCGGGTGTCGGTCAGGAACTCGCCGTGGTAGCCGATCAGGCCGCGGCTGGGCATGTGGAACGTCAGGCGGACCTTGCCGCCGCCGGACGGCCGCATGTCCTGCATCATGCCCTTGCGGCGGCTCATCTTCTCGACGACGATCCCCGAGTACGCCTCGTCCACATCGACCAGCACGTCCTCGTATGGCTCCTCGCGCTCGCCGGTCTCCGGGTTGCGCCGGGTCAGCACGCGGGGACGGCCGATGGTCAGCTCGAAGCCCTCGCGGCGCATCTGCTCGATCAGCACGCCCAACTGCAGCTCGCCGCGGCCGGCGACCTCGAAGGCGTCGGACTCGTTGCTCTCGGTGATCTTGATGGCGACGTTGCCCTCGCTCTCGCGCAGCAGGCGGTCGCGGATCTGGCGGGAGGTGACCTTCTTGCCCTCCTTGCCGCCCAGCGGCCCGTCGTTCACGCGGAACGTCATCGCCAGCGTCGGCGGATCGACCGGGATGGCGTGCAGCGGCGCGGTCAATGACGGATCGCCCACCGTGTCCGGCACCGTCGCATCCGTCAGCCCGGCGACGGCAACGATGTCCCCCGCCTCGCACTCGTCCACCTGCACCCGGTCCAGGCCGCGATAGCCCATCAGCTTGGTCAGCCGCCCGGTCTCGACCACGCTGCCATCGGCGCGCAGCACCTTGACGGGCATGTTCAGCCGCGCCCGCCCCTGCTCCACCCGCCCGGTCAGCACGCGGCCGAGGAAGTTGTCGTAGTCCAGGATCGAGGCGACCATGGCGAACGGCGCCTCCTTGTCCAGCTTGGTCGCCGGCACATGGCTCAGCACCAGGTCGAACATCGGTGCCAAGTCCTTGCGCGGCCCCTCCATCACGGTATCCGCCCAGCCCTGCCGGCCCGAGGCATACAGCATCGGGAAGTCAAGCTGCTCGTCCGTCGCGCCCAGGGCGGCGAACAGGTCGAACACCTCGTTGTGCACCTCGTCGGCGCGGGCGTCCTGGCGGTCCACCTTGTTCACCACGACGATCGGCTTGATGCCGCGCTGCAGGGCCTTGCCGACCACGAACTTGGTCTGCGGCAGCACGCCCTCGGCGGCATCGACCAGCACGATGGCGCCATCGACCATGCCCAGGATGCGCTCGACCTCACCGCCGAAGTCGGCGTGGCCGGGGGTGTCCACAATGTTGATCCGGGTGCCGCGCCACACGACGCTGGTGCACTTGGCGAGGATCGTGATGCCACGCTCCTTTTCCAGGTCGTTCTTGTCCATCGCCCGCTCGGCCACGACCTGGTGGTCCCGGAACGAGCCAGATTGGCGGAGCAGTTGGTCCACGAGCGTCGTCTTGCCGTGGTCAACGTGGGCGATGATGGCGATGTTGCGGATTTCCATGGGAACCTTGGTGCCCAACAGGGCAGCAGCTAGGGGTCACGAGGGAGGGTGCACCCCCGTATGTTGCGGTGCACACATAGGTGCGGACCGCGCATGTTGCGAGCCTAAAATGGGCATGACCGCCACGCGCCGACGCTTGGGTCCGTCCAACAGGACGGTCGCTGGTGGCCTAGGAACGCCGCCTGCCCCCTCTCCCTCCGGGAGAGGGCCGGGGTGAGGGGGTCTTGCGGCGCAGACCTCCCCGCCCGGGCAGCCCAGTTCCGGCGGCGTCGCCAGGTGGCGTGAGGCGGGACCCCCAATCCTAGCCCCCTCCCACGGGAGAGGGAGCAGAAGCGGTCCTCACTGCATATGCAACCGCCCTCTTCCGCGAGAGGGCCGGGGTCAGGAAGGTCGGAAGCGCCGACGCCCTAATCCGCGTCCACCGCGGTGCCGGTCAGGGAGTGCGCGTCGGCATGCCCCCGCATCGATTCCAGCAACAGCGCCGCCCCCGGGTAATCCACCTTGCCCGATCCCAGCAGCGGGATGGCGTCCACGCCGAGCACCACCCGTGGCACCGCCAGCTCCGGCATCGCAGCCGCCCGGGCGTGGGACAGCAGGGCGCGCGCGTCGGCGCCGGGCTGGGTGGTCAGCAGGACAAGCTGCTCGCCCTTGCGTGGGTCCGGCTGGGCCAGGACGGCGTGCTTCGCGTCGGGCCACAGGCTGGTCGCGAGCGCCTCGGCCGCCGCCATCGACACCATCTCCCCGGCGACCTTCGCAAAGCGCTTGGCGCGGCCCAGGATGGTCACATAGCGGTCCTGCACATCCACGATGTCGCCCGTGTCGTACCAGCCGCCCTCCAGGGTCTCCAGCACGCCCGGCGCCGTGGTCCGCAGGTATCCCAGCATGATGTTGGGGCCGCGCACCCACAGGCGCCCGCCGCGGTCGATGCCGGGCACCGGGTCGAGGCGGTACTCCAGGCCGGGCAGCAGCCGGCCGACGGTGCCGGGGCGGTTGTGCATCGGCGTGTTCACCGCCAGCACCGGCGCAGTCTCGGTAGTGCCGTAGCCCTCCAGGATGCGGGCGCCGAAGCGGTCGGCATAGGTGCGGCGCGTCTCCTCCCTGACCTTCTCGGCCCCGGCGATGACGAAGCGCATGGTGCGGAAATCATACGGGTTGGCAAATCGCGCCCATCCCGCAAGGAAGCTGTCGGTGCCGAAGGTGACGGTGGCGTCGGTGCCATAGGCGACCTCCGGCACGATCCGGTAATGCAGCGGCGACGGATACAGGAAGGTGCGGACCCCGGCCAGGATGGGCAGCAGGGTGCCGCCGGTCAGGCCGAAGCTGTGGAACATCGGCATGGCGTTCAGCACCCGGTCGGCCGGGCTGAAGTCGATCACCGCGCCGACCTGCGCCAAGTTGGCCAGCAGGTTGCGGTGCGACAGCACGACGCCCTTCGGCGCGCCCTCGGACCCGCTGGTGAACAAGATGACGGCGGGCAGGTTGGGGTCCAGCCGCGCGCCGGGCATCCGGCGGAGGCGGCGGGCGTCCCACCAGGCCTGCAGCTTGGCCCGGCGGCCGATCACCGCCCGCACGTCGTCCAGCCACACGAACCTGATCTGGCCCTCCATGGCCGCAATGACCTTCTGCAGCTTGCCCTTCTCGACGAACACGCGGGAGCACAGCACGGTCCGCACCCCTGCCGCCGAGCACGCCGCCAGCATGGCCGGGGCGCCCGCGGAGTAGTTCAGCATCGCCGGCACCCGCCCCTGCGCCTGCAGCGCGAAGAACGTCACCGCCGTGCCGGAGGCATTGGGCAGCAGCAGGCCCACGGCCTCCCCGGGCCGCGACAGCGCGGCCAGCGGGCGGCCCAGCGCGGCGACACCCAGCAGCAGGCGGCGGAAGCTGAGCGGCGTGAAGGCGGTATCCTCCACGATGAGCGTCGCCAGGCCATGCGTGTCCGCAGCGTCCAGCAGGGCGGCGAACAGCGGGCGGTTGATCGGCCGGGTGGCGAACTCGGCCTCCACCAGCACGTCGCCCAACGCGCCGCCCAGGGCGCGGCGGCGAACCCGGCCCTGCAACGCGGCATCGACCTGCAGCCGCACCGGCGGCAGCACCGTCAGCCGCACCCGCGGGAACCAGCGCAGCCGCAGCTTGCCAGCCATGCGCGACGCCCGGCTGTACTGCAACCCGTCGATGCGCACCGGCACCACCACGGCATCCGCCTTGTCGGCCACCATGCCGGCGCCGTCGTACATCTTCATCAGCCCGCCGGTGCGGGTGATGCGGCCCTCGGGGAAGATCACCAGGCGCGCCCCATCCCGCACGGCATGCACCATGTCGCGCGCCGCATAGGGGTTGGTGGGATCGACCAGCATGACCTCGACCGGCGCCAGGAACGGGCGGACCCACCAGGAACGGGCGATGAAGGTGTCCACCGCAAACGTCGGCCGCCCCGGCAGGAACGCCGCCAGCAGCATCCCATCCAGCAGGCTCGTGTGGTTGGCGACCACGACGGCGCGCTGGTCCATGGGCGGGACGTTCTCCAGCCCCACGACGGTGATCCCATGCAGCCGGCGGAAGTACGCCTGGAACAGCGCGCGCAGCACGTCCGCCGGCAGCAGCCGCACGATCCAGCCGGCCACCAGCAGGTTGAGCGCCCCCGCCACGGCCAGGATCGCCGCCGGACGCATCCCGGCCGCCGCCAGCCCGGCGATCACCCCGGCGCCGATCACCATGAACACGGCGTTCATGATGTTGTTGCCCGCGATCATCCGCGCCCGCTGCGCCGGCGCCGACCGCTCCTGGATGATGGCGTACAGCGGCACCGAGAACACGCCGCCGCACGCCGCCGCCCCCAGCAGGCAGCCCACCGCCCCCAACCCGGCCGGAGATTGCAGCATGATCCACGGCGTCGCCCACCCCGCCGCGGCCGGCCGGCTGGCGAGGATGGCAAAGCCCCAGGTGAACAGGCTCAGCAGCAGCCCCGCGAACGGCACATGCCGGGCCGAGACTTCGCCATGCAGCAGCCGGCCCGCCAGGATGGACCCGGCGCCGACACCGACCGCAAACCCAGTCAGCAACAGGGTGATGACGCCGGTGTTGCCGCCGAAGCTTTGCCGGGCCATGACGGGGAACTCGGCCAGGAAGGTGGCGCCGATCGCCCAGAACCAGGACAGGCCCAGGATGCTCAGCCACACCGCCCGGTTGGCGCGGGCGGTGCGCAGCAGCGCCAGCGTCTCCCGCGGCACGTTCCAGCCGATGCGCAGCCCGGGGGCGGCCGGGGCGGTGCGCGGCACCAGCAGCGCGGCGGCCAAGCCCAGCACGGCGACGGCCAGCCCGGCGGCGGAAACGATGGCCGGGCCATCCTGCAACCCGATCAGCACGCCTCCGGCGATGGTGCCGAGGAGGATGGCGCCGAATGTCCCGGCCTCGATCAGGGCGTTGCCGGACAGCAGCTCGGTTTCGCGCAACTGCTCGGGCAGGATGCCGTACTTCAGGGGTCCGAAGAACGCCGCCTGCACGCCCAGGCCGAACAGCACCGCCAGCAGCGCCGGCACGTTGCCGGACAGGAAGCCCCAGGCGGCGAGGGCCATGATAACCGCCTCGAACCCCTTGGTGAGCTGGATCAGCCGCGACTTGTCCAGCTTGTCGGCCAACTGGCCCGCCATGGCGGAGAACAGGGCATAGGGCAGGATGAACAGCCCGCCCGCGGCAGCCACCAGCGCCGGGGCGCCATCGGTGCTGCGGAACACCACCAGCACCACGAGGGCGTTCTTGAACAGGTTGTCGTTCAGCGCCCCCAGGGCCTGGGTCAGGAACAGGGGCAGGAAGCGGCGGGTCCGCAGGAGGGAAGTGCTCATGGCCGAAGCTTAGCGCCGGAGTGCTACGCGGCTGCAAGCCCCGCAACCTTCTCCCTCTCCCTCCGGGAGAGGGCCGGGGTGAGGGAAGCGGCAAGCGCCGAACTTGCCCGCTTCAAGGACGAAGCCCACTCCCAAGCACGCCGGGTTTGGCGCTCGCGGCCTCCCTCACCCCGGCCCTCTCCCGAAGGGAGAGGGAGAAGCAGGCGGTGCGTCACATACGACCACCGCCCCGTCTAATGCCGGAAGTGCCGCATCCCCGTCAGCACCATCGCCACCCCGGCCGCATCGGCGGCGGCGGTCACCTCGGCATCCCGCACCGATCCACCGGGCTGGATGACGGCGGTGGCGCCGGCTGCAATGGCGGCCTCCAACCCATCGGCGAACGGGAAGAAGGCGTCCGACGCCACCACGCTCCCCACCGTCAGCGGCGCGGGCAGCCCGGCAGCCTTGGCGGCCTCCGCACCCTTCCAGGCGGCGATGCGGGCGCTGTCCACCCGGCTCATCTGCCCGGCGCCGATGCCGGTGGTGGCGCCGTCCCGGGCATAGACGATGGCGTTGGACTTCACATGCTTGCACACCCTGAAGGCGAACAGCAGGTCGGACAGCTCGTGCGCCGTGGGCGCCCGCCGCGTCACGGCTCGCAGGTCGGCCGCCCCGATGCGCCCGGCATCGCGCGACTGCGCCAGAAAACCGCCCGAGACGCCCCGGATGACGGTGCCCGGCGCAGCGGGATCGGGCAGCCCGCCCGTCAGCAGCAGGCGAAGGTTCCGCTTGCGCGCCAGCACCATCCGGGCGGCGTCGTCGGCGTCAGGCGCGACGATGACCTCGGTGAAGATGGCGGCGATGCGCTCCGCGGTGGGGCCGTCCAGGGGCCGGTTCACGGCGACGATGCCGCCGAACGCGCTCACGGGGTCGCAGCGCAGCGCCAGGTCCCAGGCCTCCGCCAAGGTCGCCGCAGTCGCGACGCCGCAGGGGTTGGCGTGCTTGATGATGGCGATGGCGGGTCCGCCGAACTCGGCCACGCACTCGAACGCCGCGTCGGTGTCGTTCAGGTTGTTGTACGACAGCTCCTTGCCCTGCACCTGCGTGGCGGTGGCGATGCCGGGGCGGGCGCCGTTGACGTAGAAGGCGGCCTGCTGGTGCGGGTTCTCGCCATAGCGCAGCGTCTGCCGCAGCGTGCCCGACACAATCAGGCGCGGCGGGAACGGGGTGTCGCGCGCGAACCAGGCGGCGATGGCGGCATCGTAGGCGGCGGTGCGGGCATACCCCTCCCCGGCCAGGCGCAGCCGCAGCGCATGGGTGGTGCCGCCATGCGCCAGCTCGGCGATCAGGTCGGCATACTGCGCCGGATCGGTCAGCACGGCCACGCCGTCGAAGTTCTTGGCCGCCGCGCGGATCAGCGCGGGGCCGCCGATGTCGATGTTCTCCACGCACGCGTCAGGCGGTGCCCCGGCGGCGACGGTGGCCTCGAACGGGTACAGGTTCACGCACACCAAGTCGATCGGGGCGATGCCGTGCTCCCGCATCTGCGCCAGGTGCTCCGGCCGGTCGCGGCGGCCCAGGATGCCGCCATGGATCTGCGGCACCAGGGTCTTCACCCGGCCGTCCAGGATCTCCGGAAACCCGGTATGCTCCGCTACCTCCCGCACCGCCACCCCGGCATCCCGCAGCGCCCGGGCCGACCCGCCGGTGGACAGCAGCTCGGCGCCATGCGCCGCCAGGGCCTGCGCCAAGGGGACCAGCCCGGCCTTGTCGGACACCGAGATCAGGGCGCGGCGGATCGGCAGGTGCGTCATGCCGGCCCGCATAGCGCCTCGGAGGCCAGGGTCCAAGCGGTCATGCCGGGACCCTGGCCCGCGGTCAGGCGCTACCCGCGGCGGCCGAACGAGATCACGTACGACCGCACCCGCGCATCGACCAGCGGATCGTCCGACAGCTCGATGCCCGGCGTCAGGTGGTTGGGCAGGAAACGCAGGTCGTGCTGCGCCTTGGCCTCGTCCGCCACCGCGCCGGTCAGCGTCAGGGTGCCCAGGTTGACCATCCGCCGGTCCTCGGGCCAGGGCTGCGTCGGGTCCTTCGTCGGGTCGCCGGGGTTGGCGAGCTGCGCCATCACGCGGTACTCGGCCTTCGCCGTCTTCAGCCGCGCCGGCAGATCGTCGAGCAGGAAGTCGGGCGGCTGCTTGGCCGCATCCTCCTTGCTCAGGTAATCGCCGCCCGCAACCGGCTGGAACTGGAAGCGGAACGGCTGCCGCTGGCCCCCTGCGTTGACGAAGATGAAGGCGTCGATGCCGTTATAGGTCTCGCGCACGAAGCTGGTCGGCGTCCGGACGCCCTCGCCGGCCTTGGCGGCGGCCGGGTGGGCGGCGATGAACTGCTCGACCTTGGTGGGCTTCGGCGCATCCGGCCCGCTCTCGGAGGCAGCCTGCAGCAGTTGCAGGAACTCCTCCCCCGTGGCGACCGGAAAGTACGGCAGCGAGTTCAGCACCACGTCCACGTAGGTGCTCCCCTCGGGCTGGAAGCGGATGGACATGCCGTGCGGGTTGGCGGCGTCGGCGCCGTCCGCCAGGTTCGGCAGCCCGGTGGCGTCGGAGAAGCGCACCGTGACCGGCACCGCCTTGCCGGCGAAGATGCTGGCCGTGCTCAGCCCGGCGGCCTCCGCCGTGGGGGTGAAGCTGCCCGCCACCACCACGCCGCGGGCATGGTTGGCGCGCAGGCCGGGATGGCGGCCCCACAGCTTGTTCATGACATCGATGGTCGCGGTCGCCGTGGTCGGCGCAGCGGGGGTGGAAGCGGTGGAGGCCGGGCCCGTGCCCGGCGTCGTGCCTGGGGCGGGCTGTGCCCATGCGGCCGGGGCGCCAAGGAGGGCAGTGAGGGCGAGGGCGGTGGTCTTGCGGGACATGCCTTGCTCCAAAGGTTGGTAGCTGGGGTCATATGGCAGGCGGCCGTGCAATGCCAGCCTGCACGATCAGGCCACCCGCTGGTCCCACCGGAGCTGCATCTCACGCGCCAGGCCGTCCGGGTCGGCCTGCGTCTGACGCCGGACGCCATGGGCGCGGTCGTCAGCCAGGACGTGGTCCAGTCCGGCGCGCACGCCCTCCAGCGCACGCTCGGCGACCTGGGCGGGGCTGGTCTTCGGCCCCGTGACGTGGGCGGCCATGTCGGTCTCGATGAACCCGGCATAGACGCCCACGACCTGCGTGCCCTGCCCCCGGAGCTGGATGCGCAGCGCGTCCGACACCGCCAGCGCCGCGTGCTTGGACGTGCAGTAGGTCGCGCTGAACGGGTTGGTGAACCAGCTTACCACCGACAGCATGTTCACCACCGCGCCGCCGCCGTTGCGGGCGAGTATGGGCGCGAAGGCCCGGGCCATCCGCAACAGCCCGAACACGTTGACCTCCATCTCCTCCCGCAACGCGGCCTCGGCGCCGTCGCCCAGGATGGGGCTGTTCAGCAGGATGCCGGCGTTGTTGACCAGCAGCGTCGTGTCGCCACAGGCCGCCGCCGCCGCGGCCACGTCGCGGTCCGACGTGACATCCAGCCGGATCGGGGTCAGCCGGGGGTCCGCGACCGCCGCGGGGTCGCGGGCGCCCGCATACACCTTGGCGGCGCCGGCCCCGAGCAACGCCTCGGCGAACGCCTTGCCAAGCCCGCGGTTGGCGCCCGTGACCAGCGCCGTCGAACCCCTGATGTCCATGGATGGTGGCCTCCACACCTGCCGTTCGCCGCCGAGCCTCGCGC
This sequence comes from uncultured Acetobacteraceae bacterium, assembly GCA_964242415.1. Lineage (GTDB taxonomy): Bacteria > Pseudomonadota > Alphaproteobacteria > Acetobacterales > Acetobacteraceae > DASWOJ01. Next base: position 32,381 of record CAXTAT010000008.1, on the reverse strand, counting down.
TAAAGCCCCAACAGGTCCAGCGTCCGCGCCAGCACGGCGCGTTCGTCATACAGCGCCACGGCGCGTTGCCGCCCGGCAGCGCCCATGGCGGCGCGCAGGGCCGGATCGGCGGCCAGGCGGCCCAGCGCAGCGGCCAGCGGGGCAGCCTGCATCGGCGGGACCAGCAGGCCGGTCTCGCCGTCCACCACCTGCTCGCGCGGCCCGCGGATTCGGGTGGCGACGACGGGCAGGCCGGTCAGCATGGCCTCGATGACCGACATGGGCAGGCCCTCGAAGTGGCTCGGCAGGGCGAAGATGTCGGCCGCCGCCAGCACGGCCGGAATGTCGGTGCGGTAACCCAGCAAGCGGACGCTGCCAGGCGGCGCCTGCGCGAACAGCGCGGTGGGGTCAGGGCCATGGTCGCTCGGCAGGCGGTTGCCGACCACCCACAGCTCGGCGCCGGGCACCTCGCGCATGGCGGCGAGCAGCTCCGGGTGGCCCTTGTGGCGCACCAGGCGGGAGACGATCACCACGACCACCCGGTCCCGCGGCACGCCCAAGGCGGCACGGATTCGGGCGCGGGCATCGGCGTCGGGACAAAAACGCGCGGGATCACGGCCGTTGCCGACCGCGATGGCCCGGCGCGCGATCCACAGGCGGCGGGCGTCGGCGGCCTCCTCGGTGGAGACCGTCAGGGTGATGTCGGTCATGCGCCCGCCCAGCCACTCCATCGCTAGGCCCAGGGCGCGGCGCGGCCAGGGGCCGGGCTGGTTGAACAGGAAGCCGTGGCAGGTGTAGGCGACGCGCGGCACCCCGGCGATGCGCGCGGCGAGCCGGGTGATGAAGCCGCTGATCGGCATGTGGGCGTGCACCAGGTCGGGCCGCTCCGCCCGCAGCAGCCGCACCATGGCCCGCAGCGCCCGCCACTGCGCCACGGGCGACAGGCTGCGCGCCATCGGGGCGGCGACCACCCGCAGCCCGGCCGCCCGCGCGTCGTCCAGCAGCGGTCCGTCGGCGGAGACGCCCAGCACGTCATGACCCCGCGCCTGGGCAGCCAGCATCAACGGCTGCAAGAAGTGCCGCAGCGAGAAATCAACGTTGGTAACCTCAACAATTTTAAGCCGCCTGCCTTCCCCCTCTCCCTCCGGGAGAGGGCCAGGGTGAGGGAAGCCGCAAGAGCCAAGCCCCGCCATAACGGAGCCAGATCGCCCCGCAACCGGCCCGGTCCGATCCTGTTGGCCCCCCTCACCCCGGCCCTCTCCCGCAGGGAGAGGAAGCAGCATCATCCCACCGCCACCACAACCCGCCCGCGCACCTGCCCGGCGAGGATTTGCCACCCGGCCTCCTGCACGTCCTCCAGCCCAACCGTCGTCGTCATCGCGTCCAGCTTCGCCAGGTCCAGCTCCCGCGCCAGCCGCCCCCAAGCCTCGATCCGTCGCCCCCGCGGCGCCATCACGCTGTCGATGCCCAGCAGCGACACCCCGCGCAGGATGAACGGCGCCACCGACCCCGGCAGGTCCATGCCCCCCGCCAGCCCGCACGCCGCCACCGCCCCGCCATAGCGCGTCATCGACAGCACGTTCGCCAGCGTCGCCGATCCCACGGAGTCCACCCCCGCCGCCCACCGCTCCTTCGCCATCGGCTTCGGCGCCATCGACAGCCCGGCCCGGTCGATCACCTCCGCCGCGCCCAGCCCTTCCAAGTACCCCGCCTCCGCCATCCGCCCCGTCGAGGCGATCACCCGCCACCCCGCCCGGCTCAGCAGCGCGATGGCGACGGACCCGACACCGCCCGCCGCCCCCGTCACCACCGCCGGGCCGGCGTCCGGCGTCAGCCCGTGCCGCTCCAGCGCCATCAGCGACAGCATGGCGGTGTAGCCGGCGGTGCCAATGGCCATCGCCTGCGCCGCGGTCAGCCCCGGCGGCAGCGGCACCAGCCAGTCGCCCCGCACCCGGCTGCGCTCGGCATAGCCGCCCAGGTGCGTCTCCCCGGTACCCCAGCCGTTCAGCAGCACGGCGTCGCCGGGCTTGTAGGCCGGGTTGCCCGACGCCTCGACCACGCCCGCGAAGTCGATGCCGGGGATCATCGGGAAGCGCCGCACCACGGGCGCCGTGCCGGTCAGCGCCAGGCCGTCCTTGTAGTTCAGGCAGGAGTGCGACACCCGCACAGTTACGTCGCCGTCCATCAGCCCGGCCTCGTCGAAGTCGCGCAGGGCGACCCGCTGCCCCGCCTCGTCCTTGTCAACCACGATCGCCCGCATGTTTGCCCCCCGCCAGTTGCGGCGGGACCCTGCCCCGCCCAGGGCCGGCGCGGCAAGCCCTTGCCCCGGCCCGGGGGCGTCGCAACTCTGCTCCCATGCAGAACTTCCCCATCTTCCTGTCCCTGACCGGCCGCCGCGTGCTGGTGATCGGCGACGGCGAGGCCGCCGAACGCAAGGCCGACGCCCTGCGCCGCGCCGGCGGCCTGGTGGACACCGCCCCGCACTTCGATCCGGCCCTGCTCGACAACTGCGCCCTGGCCATCGGCGCCGACGCCCCGGACGAGGACCTGGCCGCCCTGTCCGCCGCCGCCCAGGCCCGCGGCATCCCGGTCAACATCGTCGATAAGCCGTCCCTGTGCAGCTACATCACCCCCAGCGTCATCGACCGCGCTCCGCTGTCCATAGCCGTGTCCTCCGGCGGGGCCGCGCCGGTGCTGGCCCGGCTGCTGCGGGCGCGCATCGAGGCGGTGATCCCCCCCGCCTTCGGCCGCCTCGCCGCCCTCGCCGACCGCTACAAGGACGAGCTGCGCCAGCGCCTGCCGGACGTGACGCGCCGCCGCCGTGTGCTGGAACGGGCGCTGGGCGGGCGTGTGGCCGACCTGGTGCTGGCCGGGGACGACGCGGCGGCGGAGCAGGAGATGCAGCGCGCGATCCAGGAGGACCCGGACCCCTCCGGCATCGTGTACCTGGTCGGCGCCGGGCCGGGGGCGGCGGACCTGCTGACGATCCGCGCGCAGCGCCTGCTGGGGGAGGCCGACGTGATCGTGCACGACCGCCTGGTGACGCAGGACGTGCTGGACATGGCCCGGCGCGACGCCGACCGCATCGGTGTCGGCAAGTCGAAGTCCAACCACTCGCTGCCGCAGGACGAGATCAATGCCCTGCTGGTCCGGCTCGGGCAGGAGGGCCGCAAGGTGATCCGGCTGAAGGGCGGCGACCCCTTCGTGTTCGGCCGCGGCGGCGAGGAAGCAGCGGCGCTGGCGGCGGCAGGGGTGGCGTTCGAGGTTGTGCCGGGCGTCACGGCGGCGCTGGCCTGCGCGGCGGGGGCGGGCATCCCGCTGACGCACCGGGGCGACGGCGCGGCGGGGGTTGGGGCGGTGCGGACGCTGACCTTGGCGACCGGGCACCTGGTGGATGGCGCGCTGGACCTGGACTTCGCGGCGTTGGCACGCGGCGGGACGCTGGCGGTTTACATGGGCCTGGACAGCCTGCCGGCACTGCGGGACGGCCTGCTGGCGGCGGGGCTGGACCCGGCGACCCCGGCGGCGCTGATCGAGCGGGGCGGGAGAGCAGAGCAGCGCGAGCTGGTGGGGACGCTGGACATGCTGGTTGCGGACGGGCCGGGGTGGTCCACAGGGGGGCCGACGCTGACGATGGTGGGCGCTGCAGTGGGGCGGCAGGTGCGGCGGGAAAAGCCCATCTGTTGATTTGAAGGTCTGGTCAGCGCGCTGTCATTGCGAGCCGCGCTTGCGGCGTGGCAATCCAGGGCCGCAAGAACCTCCTTTTGACGCCCCTGGGTTGCCGCATCGCCGCGCTTCTCGCAATGACAAGACGGTCAGAGCAGAGGGTCGCTGTCATCAATCGCCTGTTTACGGATACTTATTAATGACACTGCCTCGCCGCATAGATTTCTGACAACTGCTGACGCGCATCTATAACTTTCGCAAGCATTATGCGCGGCGAAGTTATGGAGCTGCCTTGATGGCCAAGTCACTCGGTCCGAACCGCTGCAACCGGGGCAGCATCCTTCCGCTGGTCGCAGTGTCGGCGCCGCTGCTGCTGGGCGGCGCCGGCTTCGCCGTTGACGTCGCCGGATGGTACCGCGGCAACCAACGGCTGCAGATGGCCGCCGATGCCGCCGCGTTGGAAAGCTCAAGGCTGCTTACCAACGCATCGGCCAAGCAGTCGGACTTCACCGCCGCCGCCACCTCCGCGGCACAGGCGGTGGTGTCCCGAAGCTCGGGAACCCTGAATCCTCCCAGCGTCACCGTCGCGGCCAACCGGTCAAACGTGGCCGTCACCCTCACCAGTACTGCGCCGCGCTACTTCACCAAGTATTTCACCTCCGGTTCCGTGACCCTGTCCGCCAGCGCCACCGTCGGACCCGCCGGCAGCAGCGGCAGCATCGGCGGCTCGTCGGGCGGGGGCAACTGCGTCCTGGCGCTCAGCCTGAACGCAAACCCGGCCATCACGGTCGGCAACAGCGGTGGGATCACGGCAACGAATTGCAGCGTCTTCAGCAACTCCTCCGGGTCGCAGTCGATCCAGGTCGCCGCCTACAATACGTCCAGCTCAGGGCCATCCATCGGCGCGACGGGAAGCGGGACCGTGAGCGCCGTGGGCGGCGTGTCTTACTCACCGCCCAGTGCGGCCGAGATTTGGCCCACGCCGTTTCCGAATGTTCTTTCGCCCGCGGCCGATCCCTATGCGAGCCTGACGGCGCCTGCGACCGGGGCCTGCCTGCCCGTTGTGGACTACAGCGGTTGGCACTCGGGGCCGTGGGCGATGCAGCCTGGCACCTATTGCCAAAACCTGACCTTCGGCAACGGCACCACCGTCAGCTTCGCGCCTGGCCTATACAGCATCATCAATGGCAACTTCACGTTCGGAGGCGGGTCCCAAATCCTGGATAGCCCTGGCGCCAGCTTCTACCTCGGCGGGTCAGCGCCGGGCACCGTGCAATGGAACAACAACGCAAGCACCACAGTGGCCCTCAGCGCGATCACTTCGGGCTGGATGCAGGGCATCCTCATCTATCGCGACCGGTCCGCCGCGCCGTCCGGCAGCGTCCTGCAGGGCGGGACCAAGTTCAGCGTCAGCGGCGTGATCTACCTGCCGACCGATACGCTGACGGTGAACAACAACGCGCAACTGACCTATCCGTCCGGCGGCGGCCTGCAGGTGATCGCGCAAACGATCACCATGCAGGGAAGCGCCCAGATCAGTGCCGGCGGCACCCTTCCCTCCACCGGGACTGGGACTGCGCGCATGGCCCTGGTCCAGTGACGGCCGCACCGTCCCAGACGATGCGGACGGGGCGGTAGCCATTCGCATCCCCCTTGCAGGCATCCTGAGCCGCATCCGCCACGACCGGCGCGGCGTCATCAGCATGGAGGCTGCGCTCGTCCTCACCTTCATGCTCGTGCCGCTCATGCTGGGATCGACCCAGCTCGCGTTCTACTTCCGCACCCAATCCCGGCTCGACACGGCGTTGCAGGCCGGGTTGCAAAACGTCTGGGTGACCGGAATAGCGAGCTACACCGCTATCAAAGTGGCGGCGAACGCCAACTGGGGCAGCAATCCGCCCACGCTGAACGTCGTTGCCCCGGTCGCCGCCTACTACTGCAACAAAAGCGACGGGACCCACGCCAGCGGCCCCACCACATCGGCGGCGACCTGTCCCAGTGGGCAGACCGTTGCGACCTACGTGACGCTCGATATGTGGGCGGTCCCACCGGTGGTCGTCACCCTTCCAGGCATACCCGCGCCGTCCACGCTGTTCGCCACGGCGACGGTGCTCGTATCAACGGTGCTGGCACCATGAGCGGGCGGCCGTGCAGGATGCGGCGCCCCGGCAGGGGCCTGCGCCGGGACAGCCGCGGCGTCGCTGCGATGGAGTTTGGCCTCTGCGGCTCGGCCCTGTTCCTGGCCCTTTTGGGCACGGTCGAGGTCTCGCTATTCTTCCGCACGCAGAACGCCATGAGCTACGCTGCTTCCAGCGCAGCGCGCTATGCGTCCAAGCACAGCAGCGTATCGGGCGCGCCGGCGACTCTGGACCTCATCAAGGCCAATGCGATGTCGGCAATCCAGGCGGCCGGGGTCACCGCCCCGTCCACGGTCAGCGTCAGTGCCTCATACTTCCCGGCGGGTGCCAACGTGCCGGGCAGTACGGTCCTGGTGAGCATGAGCTATCCCTGGTCACCCGTCACAACCCTCAAGATCATCCCAGCCATGACGATCACCTCGGCTGCGACGCTGACCATCGAGAACTAGGCAGGCGTCCCCTGCCTGACGCCCGCTTGCCAAAAGCGGCACGCTGCTTGTCCGGCAAGCAACAGGGCCAGGCGGTGCCTATCCCGCTGGGCTTGCTGCGCGCGTCAGCAACAGCTTCTTTACCCCAGCGCGCTGGTCGGACACGGGGCGGGCTGGGCTGCGGTCGCCCGGCATCCATCACGGATCACCGCCGGCCTCGCGGCACGTCCTGCAACGCAGCCGCCGCGCATCCGCGGGCTGGTCGCGCGGTGAAGCGGGCTGGCCCGCCGCACAGCCAAGGCGACCGCATACGCCGTAGGAACGGCTCTGCTCCCTCTCCCCGCTTCGGGAGAGGGCCGGGGTGAGGGGGCCTTGCAGCACGCTTCCCTCGGGCCAGACAGCCCGGTCCCGAACAACCAAGGCAAGGAGACCCCCTCACCCCAACCCTCTCCCAAAGCAGGGGGAGGGAGCAGGCAAGCCACCGGGCACATTGCCGAAGATTAATCCCGGCGCCACGCCCGCGTAAGCCGCGCCCTGCCATGGTCCGCCCCATGCAGAACCCACCACGGGTCCTGCCCCAGGACACCACGGGAGACCACACCATGCCATCACTCTTGAACCGCCTGCCGCGCACCGGCCGCGCCGCCCTTGTTGCGGTGCTGCTCGGCGGCACGGCCCTCGGCGGCGTCGCCGTCGGCCATGCCCAGGACGCCGCCACCACCGCGACCCCCGGCACCATCCAGCCCACCGCCCCCGCCCAGCGCCTGCCGGACTTCGCCGACCTCGCCGCCCAGGTCCGTCCGGCGGTCGTATCCGTGACCGTGCAGATGCACGAGGCTAACGACAACGGCCAGGTCCGCAGCGGCGAGGCCCGCGGCTCCGGCTTCATCATCGACCCCGACGGCACCATCGTCACCAACAACCACGTCGTCGCGCACGCCGACAAGGTGTCGGTCACGCTGGACGACGGCACCGAGCTGCCGGCCAAGGTCGTCGGCCGCGACACCCGGACCGACCTGGCCGTCCTGCGCGTGGACGCCGGGCACCCCCTGCCCTCCCTCGTGCTGGGCGACAGCGACAAGGTGCGGCCCGGCCAGTGGGTGGTCGCGGTCGGCAACCCGTTCGGCCTCGGCGGCACCGTCACGGCTGGCATCATCTCGGCCCGCGGCCGGGACATTGGCGCCGGGCCGTATGACGCCTTCCTGCAGGTGGACGCCGCGATCAACCAGGGCAACTCGGGGGGTCCGCTGTTCACCCAGGACGGCAAGGTGGTCGGCGTGAACTCCGCCATCATCTCGCCGAGCGGCGGCAGCGTCGGCATCGGCTTCGCCATCCCGAGCAGCCTCGTGCGCGACGTGGTGGGGCAGATCCGCACCGCCGGGCACGTGACCCGCGGCTACCTGGGCGTCGAGGCGCAGGAGGTGACGCCCGACATCGCCGCCAGCCTGGGCCTCAAGGCCGGCACGCACGGCGCGCTGGTGGCCGCCACGCAGCCGGACAGCCCCGCCGCCAAGGCCGGCGTGCAGCCCGGCGACATCGTGGAGTCCGTCGAGGGCAAGCCGGTGACCAGCCCGCATGACCTGGCCAGCATCGTCGCCGCCGTCCACCCGGGCGGCACCGCGCAGGTCGCCATCCTGCGCGACGGCACGGCCCGCACGCTGTCCGTGGCAGTGGCGACGCTGCCAGACGAGCAGCCCGCCGCTCAGGAAGCGCAGGCGAGCGAGGGGCCGACCGTCGGCCTGGCGCTGGCGCCGACCGAGGATGGGTCTGCCGGTGCGATGGTGGCCGCGGTCCGTCCGGACTCGGCCGCCGCCAAGGCCGGGCTGCGTCCCGGCGATGAGGTGGTCAACGTCGGCGCGCATGCGGTGACGACAGCCGCCGACGCCGCCAAGGCCATCCGCGCGGCGGCGAAGGATGGGCACGGCCTGGCGCTGCGGGTGATGCGCGACGGCCATGCCCGCTACGTCGCCATCCCCGGCGCGCTGAAGGGCTAATGGCCGCCCATCCCCGGTCCGGTGGTCACCGGGCCGGGGATGGGGCTTGCCCAGCCGTGCAGGTCGGTTCCGCCAGCCGGGAGGAGGAATGGCCCCCGGGGCGGCGCATCCGAACCAACCCGACCCCCAGCAGCGCAACGCCCATCAGTCCGACGGACGCCGGCTCCGGCACCTGGACCACCGCCTGCAGCGGCGCAGGCGCGGCATACCCGGCGGCATGGTCCGAGGACTCGAAGCCGGTGTTGCCCTGGTTGATGAAATCGACCCCGGTGAAGAACCCGGTCCTGTCCTGCAGTTCGACATAGGCGAACGCCTCGCCGCCGTCCTGGCCGCGGAACGGCGCGGTCGGGTTGCCGTAATAGGCCGCGGGCGTCGCGGTCGCCCCAATGTCCTGCAGAAGCGTTGCTGCGGACAAGCTGGTGGTCGTGCCGCTTGCGGTGCTGATGGCCAGCAGGTTGCCGTAGTCCAGCGCGGTGAGCCAAAAGCCGAGCAGGTTCACGCCGGGCAGCCCGGTGGTGGACAAGGCCAGGTGGTAGGACCCGAAGCCGAACACCACGGGGTAATCGGCGCCCCCCACCCCACCATATACGTTGGCCGCCTGCCGCGTCAGCGCCCCGGTATAGGTGCCGGTGATGCCCTGCCCCGGCCCGAACGTGCTGGCCCCCGTGGTGAAGCTGCTGGTGAAGGTGCCCGGCGCGGCGGCTGCCAGGCCGCTGAACGTCTCGGTGCCCCAACTGCACCCCGCCCCAGCGGCGCACAGGCCCGATCCGCCGGCAGCCGCGGCGAACCCCGGCAAGGTCTGGCCCGGGGCGCCCAGCGTCATGGTGATCACATCCGCCGATGCCCCTGGCGCCGCCAGCAGCCCGGCGGCCAGGGTCGCATGGATCAGGGCGGCGCGGCGCAGGGCGGCCATCATGCGCGCCCCATGACTGGCGAATGGCGCAGAAGCTCGGGTGTGCTGGACGCCAACGTCCCGCCGCTCGCGCGGACGACCGCGACGAGCAGGCGCAACGCCTCTGCCCCGCCACGGTCGGCCAGGGTGCCCTCGTCAAACTCGCCGGCTAGGCTCTCTGCCTGGCCTGCGATGACCTCGAAGGCATGTTGCAGCGCCTGGCGGGCCAGGGTGATCTGGGCGTCGTCGGACAGGCTGGTCCAGGTGGAACGCTGGGCGGACTGAAGCGTGGAAGCCATGGGGGTTGTGCTCCGGCATGCCATCCTGGCGCTTTGCGATGCCGCAGCGGGCGGTCGGTGCTCGATCTAGGCGGTGCGGCTTAACGAGGATTTAAAATCCCGGCCGCGCCCGATCACCTGCCCGCGAGCAGGCTACACCAGGTCGAGCAGCACCGGTGCCAAGGGCGGGAACAGCACCTCGATCCGGCCGGGGCCGTCCAGCCAGACCGGCAGGGCAACGCTGCCGAGCATCACGACCTGCCCGGCCTGCAGCCCGCCGAACGCGGCAGCCTCGGCCGACGCCGCCAGCCAGGCGAGCGCCTGCATGGGGCCGCCCAGCAGGTCCGCGCCGGTGCCGGCGCCGCGCTCCACGCCGTCCACCAGGATGCGCCCTGGCAGGGCCTCCAAGTCCAGGTTGCGCCACCCTGGATCAGGCATCCCGAGCACGGCGGCGGCATGGAACACGCTGTCCGCCACCACGGCCGGCGTTCCGAACGCCTGCACGCCAGGCGACGCCAAGGAGAACATGCCGGGGTAGCGGTTCTCCACCACCTCAATGGCGGCCATTACCCCATCGACGGCGGCAGCGGCCTGCTGCGGGGTGCAGGGGCCGGGCGGCAGGGCGGCGGACAAGTGGACGGCCAGCTCGCACTCCACGCCCGGGTTCACGAACCCCGAGTAGGCGAGCGTGCTGCCGCTGCCGTGCACGTTGGCCTCCGCCATGAAGCCGGCGGCCGGGCCGGGCAGCCCCAAGTAGGCCTGCATCCCCGTGGTGGTCGCGCCGATCTTGAACCCGGCGGGCGGCACCGCACCCTGCCGCCGGGCGATGGCGAGCTGCGTGGCGATGCCGTCCTGCAGGCTCGGCGGCGGCGTGTCCAGCAGGGGCAGCACCCGGCGGGCGCGGCGGGCGGCGATCAGCAGGGTGGCGGTGTGCTCGGAGTCGAACGTGTGATCAAGCCTGGGCATGTCATCAAGCCTGGGTCAGGGGGTGCGGGTCAGTTCATACAGCGCGACGGTCGCGGCGGCGGAGACGTTCAGGCTCTCCATCCCGCCGGGCATGGCGAGGCCCGCCACCTCGTCGCAGGTGTCGCGGGTCAGGCGGCGCAGGCCAGCGCCCTCGGCCCCCAGCACCAGGGCGACCCGGCGCTCCGCCAGGGGCGCGCCGCGCAGGGGCGCGCCGCCAGCGTCGAGGCCGATCACCCACAGGCCCGCAGCCTTCAACGCAGCCAGGGTGCGGGCCAGGTTGACGGCGCGCAGCAGCGGCAGGGTTTCCAGCGCGCCGGACGCGGCCTTGGCCAGCACGCCCGTCTCCTCCGGCGCGTTGCGGTCCTGCATGATGACGGCGGCGGCGCCGAACGCGGCGGCGCTGCGCAGGACGGCGCCGATGTTGCGGGGGTCGGTCACCTGGTCCAGCACCAGGACCGGGCCGGGCCGCTCCAGCACGGCCGACAGCGACGGCGGGGCCAGGAGATCGGCCAGCAGCCCGGCGCCCTGGTGCACGGTGTCCCGGCCTAGCAGGTGGTCCAGCTTGGCACGCTCCACCCGCTCGACGGGGACCGGCCAGGGCGGAGGCTGGCGGGCGGCCAGCGCCGCCTCGGCGTCCTCGGTCAGCAGCAGGCGCTTCAGGCGGCGGTTGGGGTTGGCAAGGGCGGCGGCCACCGGGTGCAGGCCGTGCAGCCAAACGCTGCCGCGGGGGGCGGCCGAGCTGCGGCCGGCGGCGGGCGGGGCGGCATCGGGCCGGGGGACGGCGTGGAGGATGGGTGCGCGCGGGGCGGCGGCAGCCTCCGGCGGCGGCGCAGGCGGGGCCGGGTCCGGCGCGATGCGGGCCGGGCGGGGCTGGCCCAGGCGTGGGGCGTCGTCACGTTCCGGCGGGCGGCTGGGCCGGGGACCGGCCTTGCGGTCGCGCGGCGGGGGCCGGCTGCCGGGCTTCGGGCCGTGCGGGGCGGCGTCGGCCGTGCGGGGAGCGTCGCGCGCCGTGCCGCGCGGGGCGAAGCCGCTGGAGGTGCGCGCGGGCGGGCGCTTGTCGCCGGTCGCTCCCCTGTTGGCAAATCCGGAGTTGGCAGGTCCAGGATTGGCAGAACGTGGCGTGGCAGAGCGGGGAGCACCGGAACCGGGGCCGGCAGAGCCGCCGCTGGGGCGGGGTGTGCGAGGTCCGCCGGGCCGGCTGGGGGGTTTGCTGGGCATGGCGGTCCCTATACGCCGCGCCACGCGACGCGGCTATGCCATCCCGGACGGCGGCTCTGCATCCCGATTGACAAGCAGCCTGGTTCGGGGATAGTCCGCCGCCATCGCGCCGTCCCGGTTGGTGCGGTGCCGGCGGAGGGGTGCCCGAGTGGCTAAAGGGGGCGGACTGTAAATCCGCTGCTGTAATGGCTACGTTGGTTCGAATCCAACCCCCTCCACCAATTATGGGCTTTACAGTGTTGTTATTGCTATGTTTTCCGGAGAGGCTAGGTTGCGGCCCCGGTTCTAGCCCACAACGCCGCATCCGGCTGACGACGCACACCCTTGCGTCATATCGCTCCTGCCCCGTCCGGCTTGCAGCCCCGCCCTACCCTGGCCCGAGCATAGGCATAGGGGGCATAGGGGGGTAAGGCAATTTTACCGTGTGGTCGCAATGAGTTAGACCCCCCCTATGCCTGTTTTTGGCATAGGGGGTCATAGGGGGTCACGGGTAGGCATAGGGGGGGTCCGGCGGGCATCGGGGGTCCGCCTTGGCGGACTAGTCGGGACCGGGGCCGGGATCGTCCCGATCAACGTGCGGGCCGTCTTGCGTCTGCGCCTCTTGCTCCCGTGCCTTCGCATCGTTTTCCCGGGCCTTGGCGCGGGCGTCCACAACGGCTTGGTCCGCCACGGCCAGGACGTAGCGGGTGGTGCCCCACTTGCTGTCGCCCCTGTGCCGTTCCAGGACGAAGCCGCCGGACCGGGTGCCGGTCAGCTTGTCCAGCGTGCTGGCGACGAACTGCCGCCCGCGGCTTGCCGGGTCGATGATGGCCCGCACGGCATCGTCCAGGTTCTTTGAGGCCACTGGCAGGGCGCCATACTTGGCGTCCCAGGCGTCGTACAGGTCCATCACCTGCCGCCGCCGGGGATCGTCGGCCTTGGCGTCTCGGCTGCGCTGCACGGGATCGGCGCACCCCAGGCTCACGAGTGGGTCGCGCACCCATTCGGCCCATGTCTCAAAGCCGCCCAGCCACAAGCCTCGGGTCAAAACCCCCGGGTTCTGTCGCCCCCAGCGCCAGATGGTCAGCGCCGCCGCCAGCAGGACCGGTCGGGCCGCAAGAATGCGGTCAAGGAACCCCGGCGCGAAGGGACGGCTTTCCGGATCCTCCATCTGGGCATCCAGGACGCAGGACAGGAAGCGCCGGGCCAGGTCTTCGCCCACGGTCAGCCCGTTGCCGGTGAGGGCGATGAACGCTGCGGAGTTGACGGGGGCCATCTGGGACTTGCCCAGCACCCGCACCCGGGCCGGGCGCTCGGTCAGCACGCTCGCCAGCGTGTCGGACTTCAGCGATGTGCTGTTCACGTTGTCCAGGAACAGCGTCGGCGCCGCCCCGATCAGCTCCGACACGAGCCGCTTGTCCAGTTCATCCTTCTCCCGGCCTGGCGTGAAGGCTGACGGCCGGATGCCGAACGCGACGGCGACGATGCAGCGCACCAGCAGGCCCTTTCCGGCCCCTGCCCCGGACAGGTTGGCGGCCGTCACCAGGAAGCCCGGCGCAAGATGGAGGCTCGGCCGGCACACTGCGGTCAGCAGCCCGGCCAGCGCCGCGGTTTCGTCCAGCCTGGCCGGCTTGGCGGTGTCCACCACGTCCAGCGCGGCGCCGTCCACGGTCGCCTTGACCCTGGGGGCGTCGGCAAATGGGAATGTGCGAAACGCCTGCCGAAGCGTCATCAGGGCAGCCTCGGCATCTTCCCGGGTCGGACGGGCCGGCAGGTCCAGCGCCGGCACCTTGGCGCACCATAGCTGCGTCCCGGAGTCGTATCCGTCCCGATCCAGGATGGCGCCATTGGGCGCCAGCACGGGCGCGGTGGTGACGCCGGCCAGCCCGGGCACGCGCCAGTCCCCGCGCAACGCCTCCAAGTACATCTTCGCCACCCGCTCGGGGAGCGTCACGGGCTTCAAGGTGTCCCCACACCAGGCCATCGGCTGACAGAGGTTGTGCGCCTCGAACACGACGCCATGCGCCGACACTTCGCTTGCGGCGGGAAGTCCACCGTCCGCCGGGTGCGCCAGCTTCACCAGCACGCCCCCGCGGTCGTAGAAGCTGCCGCCAGCCGCCAAGAGGTCGCGCATGGCGCGGGCCGTGGCGGGGAGGTCGGACCCGATCACCTGCAACTGCGGCTTGCGGGGCACCTCGCCCAACACATCGGCGACCAGCGCCCGTGCCGCGTCCATGCCGCTATCCATGGCGTGCGTCTCCGGGCTTCCGGCCCGCCTCCCAAGGGTGTTCCAACCCGTAGGCTATGGCGGCATCCACCTCGCCTGCATCATCCTTGCCGGCCTGCTTGGCAGCTTCCCGCACCACCCTTGCAACTGCGTCGGCTGTCAGGTGCCCATCGGCTATGAACCGCGCCAGTCGGCAGGTTGCGCCAACGATGGTCGGATGACGCCCGCCGGGCGGCGTCGTGCTGACGCGGTACGCCTCCCGGACCAGCGCCGCACGCGCATAGGCGTTGCCGCGCGCTTCGGTGATGATAGCAGCAGCGCGGGACGGTGGGATCGTTGGCGGCGGTGGCGCAAGGGTTTCAGGTGAGGGCACGGCCACCACGGGATGGCCGGGCAGCATCAGCAGCCGGTTAGGGATCGGGTCGGCCACACCCAGCGCCAGGGCTGGCGCGGCGGTGTAAATCGGCTGCACCGCGCCAAACACGGAACGATCACAGGGCGCGCCCGCCAGCCAGCGTTTCAGCTCGTGTCCCCAGGTCGGGCGGGACAGCCACACCCAAACCCGCAACCGCAGCCCAGGGGACCGGCCATGGCTGGCACTGGCCTGGACGATGCAGGCTGCCCCGTGGAAGGCGGCGGGCAGCGCCGCCAGGGCTGCGGCACCACAGCCGGCCAGGTCGGTTGCCAGCACGCCCGCCGGCATCGGCACGCCGTCGAGGTCCAGCGCCAACCAGCACCGCGGCATGTCCCGCATGGTCGGCAATTCGCCGGTTTGCTTGCAAGGGTAGAGCAGGCGGCGGATGCTCTTGGCGCGGGTGCCGTGGATCAGCTCGCCGCGGATGACGCAACAGCTTGGTTGCAGCAATAGGCGGTGCAGCAGCGCCAGCACGCCGGCCAGGTCCGCAACCGACACCGTGTAGGCATCCAAGGTTTTCGCCTTGTCGTAGCCGTCCGCACCGCCATCGGCCCGCAGCTTCTTGGAAAGGCGAAGCCATGGCGAATGCAGCACGGTCAGGGAATCCGAGGCGTCGCTCACGCACGCACCCCCAGCGCCCGGCAGCGCAGCTCTAGGGCTACGTGACTAAGCCGGTCGGCGTGCCCTGTCCGGCCTTCGGACAGGTGGAAGTCTGCCTGTCTGTCCAGTGTGGCCGCCAGTACCAACGCGGCGGCAGGGTCGGCAGGCATTGAGAGCGGAGCCGGACTGGATATCAGCCGGGGGCCATACGCGGTGGGGAGGGTTGACGAAATATACATGACCAATCCTATCGAGAGGCTGTTTCGAGGGATCGGCACGGAGGCATTGAACGAAAGCGCAGGTTCAGCTATCTTGCGAGTGTCACCACGCCCAGCCGAACACGATGCGCCCCGGTGCCGCCCGCGCCGGGGTTTCGTATTTGTGGCTAGGCTGCTGCTTTCTGGCGCGGCGCGCGGATGGTTGCGGGCGGCAGGCTCGCAACGTAGCTGTCCAGGCTGTCGGTCAGGATCAGCGTGCGCCGGCCGCACTTGCGGGCCTCCAGCACGCCGGCTCCAACCAGCTCGTAAAGCTTCGTGCGGGCGATACCGGTCCGGGATGTGGCACCCGGGAAGGTGACGGCGATGGGTTGCGTAACGTCGCGCATGGGGTGTTTCTCCAACAACGGCCAGCGTCGTTCGCTGGTGTTTGTCAGAGTGGCGGCGCACACGCCGGAAAGACTCGCTGATGTTTCCTAACGTCAGCGCCAACGAAAGCTGCGCCCCTGCCGCAGCGCATTGAGAAGGAAGTCCGCTCGTTCCTGATGAGTGATGCCAACCCCTGCCGGAAGTGGAGCATTCCAACGCTCCAAAAGGGCCTTCGGCACCTTAACCTTTCCCGTCTGCCCTTTCGTGATGCGTTCCAACCAACCTCTAACAGTTTTGGCAGTACATTGTTCGTGGCCTGGCACGCGCCCTTTCTTGATGGCTGATGCTACTATGCGAGCCGCAGCCTCGGTGGCACCTGACCCTGGATTGCCAGCAAGCACCAACTCATGCAGTGCTTTCGCGGCAATAGCTTGGAGGTTGTGTTCTGCCACTGGCAACGCCCGCCCGCCTGCTCCAAATGACACTGGCCGGAAAAGCTCTGGACTTCGACCGTGGATCAGATCAACAAAGGCATGGGACAAGCGCCCGATTGGATCGCTTAATTGTTCACGCTGAACAATATCATGGGCGTTGAGGAAGACTCCTAATTCGTGAATAACGTGTATTGCCGCCTCTAAACCATCGGGCAACAGTGGATTGCCAGTGTCATCGGTGAAGTCCACCTTGCACATACGAAGCGCCAACAGCAGATTTTGCCATGCTGCCGGAGAGGGCGACTCTGCCTGCAACTCCCTCTGCCACTGCCGGTAAACTGCCAGTGGCACGCCCTGCGGCGGCTTCTTTCCTGATCCACTCATGCCGATCTCCAAAAAGGCCCGGCTGACGTATGCCAACCGGGCCTTGTGAGCCTACCAGGCCCCTATCCGCACCGCGCTGCACCTCGCCGGCCCCGTCGTCGGCGTCCAGGTCGCCTCCCCGTCCCAAGGGCCAGCCTTCCCGTCCTGGTCGGCCTCCCCGTCGTCATCGGGTTCCAAGTCCATGCCGGGCGCGTCCAGGGCGTCCAGCCGGTCGATCAGTCGCTCGGCCAGCGCCGCTAGGACAGGTGCCGGCAAACTCTGCAGCACGGCCAGCGCGCCCGCGATGCGCCGCGGGCTGGGCAAGGTGCCGCTCATGCCGGCACCCCCAACCAGTCGCGGAACGCACGCAGCGCAAACCGTGTTGCTGGACCACTGCCCCGCTCGTCATGCTCGTGCAGCTCGGCCAGCAGTGACGCCGCAACCGTAGCCTTTGCCCGATGACCGGCCTCGGTCGCCGGCACCATGCGGTGAAGCTGCTTGATGGTGTCCTGCTTGGCGCTGGTGGCCCAGCCCCGATAGGGATTGGCCTTGTCGCTGGCCTCGGCGTGCGCGCGGTGGAACTCGGCGCAGAGGCCCAGCAGCCCGGCGTCAGCATCGCCGGCATGGGCTGCAACCGCAGCGCCAGTGCCAGCCAGGATCAGGAGGGCCGCCGCGGTGCCTGCGTAGAGCAGCGCGCGCCGGCTCATGGCGCCACCCCGCCCGCGCCGACACCGGCCTGCAGCACCGCCAGCAGGTCCGCCAGCAGTGACCTGACCGCCTCCGCCTTGAACCCACGCTTGTCATCGAACAGCGTCCCAACCGCCTCCGCCTTGGCCAGGATGCCGGCGACGGTGGTAGCCTCGACCTCGACCACGCGCGGCAGCAGCCGATCCTGCGTCCGGCACGCCTCACCGAAGCCGGACATCGCACGCTGATGCGCCGGCTTCTGCGTCCAAGGGCAAGGCGCGGCAGTGCTGCGGAACTCGTCCACAACACGCCTAGCGCCCATGATCTCCCCGCACAACGCCAGCAGCTCGGCATCAGGCCGGGGCGGCGCTCCCTCGCCGCCATCCCCACCATCCGCGACGACGCCAGCACGCTGGGCCTCCCCCATCAGGGCGACCAGCGCAGCGACGCCGCCCAGGTCCGGCTTGAGCCGCGGCGCCACGGCCTGCTCGTAGGCCCAGCGCACGGCGAGGTTGGGGCTGCGGCTGTCGAACCGCCGAGGGCTGGCCGGGAACCCAGGCGGCGGCGTGGCCGTCCACCCCTCCGGGTGCTTGTGGTCCCAACGCTCCGGGCTGCGCTGCCCGGTTTGCCTGTTGTTCCAAAGCACGCCGGCCGCCCAGAACCGGGGGATGGCCTTGAACGTCCAGCCCAGCGCCTCGACCTGCGCCCGCTTGGAGAGCTTCGCCATCAGGCAGCCCTCCCGGCAGTGCGAAAGGGCGCGGGAAGGTCCGGCAGGAAGTAGTTCCCGCCGAAGTCCGCCACGGTGACGCCGAACGCGCCCGCCAGGCAGTGGGAAGCCCGCGCCGCAGCAAGCATGGCAGCCTGGATTTCCTCGTTCATGGTTGCGCTGCCAGGCGCGGTGCCCAGGCACCCCGCAGCCACCATCAGGACGATAAGGGCCTCGGTGGGCGTCGTGGGCGTGCCCGCGATGACGAACTGCCCCAGACGCTCCATCTCGTCCGTGATGCCGGCGGTCTGATCCGAGTTGCCGTGCAGCACGTCCGCCGCATCATACAAGGCGTCAAGCGCACCAAGCTGGCGGCCGGCGTCAAGAATGGGAGTGGAGGCGCCACCCTGGCCAGCGGCAACGGTGCCGGCCAGGATCGTCGCGGCAGGCCCGGCGGACAGCAGCTTGCGGCGGTTCACGCTGCCGCACTCCCCGTCAGGCCGCGCAGCAACGCGAACGTCAGCCGCCTGTCCGTGGTCGCGTCGGGGCCAGGCTCCGGATGGCCGGAGGTCACCAGCGCCAGCGACCTTGCCAGAGCCTGGCAGCCGGCCATGGTCACGGGCGTCATGGCACAGATGCGGTCCAGGATCGGAAGCTGGTCCACCTCGATCACGGCGGACGCGGCGTCGGCCTCCTCAAAGCTCATGCTGGAGATCGTGCTGTCGAACATCGCGTCGATGCGGCGCTGCATGGCGTCCATCTCGGCGCAGAGTGCGATCAGCTCCGCGTCAGGGCTGGCGGGCGCCGCTTCGGCCCGAGCGATGCTGCAGGATGCCAGCGCGGCGGCGACAGCGGCGGTTCCGGTCAGCACTGCCCTGCGGCGGGCGGCGCTGGGTCCGCCGACGCTGAATGGCCGCGGGATCGTGATAGAGGTGGCTACGGCTTCGGACATGGTGTCTCTCACCTTGCTGGGGTCGGGCGCGGCTGGGGAGGCAGGCCCCGGCCGCGCCACCTTGGGATGCCGGGGAGCCGCCCCGGCGCGGATGGCGTCAGGTCGCAGG
This sequence comes from uncultured Acetobacteraceae bacterium, assembly GCA_964242415.1. Classification (GTDB taxonomy): domain Bacteria; phylum Pseudomonadota; class Alphaproteobacteria; order Acetobacterales; family Acetobacteraceae; genus DASWOJ01. The sequence continues at coordinate 13,766 of CAXTAT010000008.1, read as the reverse complement.
CGTGGAGCCTGGTTCCGACGCAATGGGGTGGGTCAGGCTGCTGCGAACAGGTCGGCCTGCGCCGTCGCCGCCAGCGCAAGCTCGGCAGCCGCTACCCGGCGCCGGGCTTGCAGGAGCTGCGCACGGCGCTTGTTGAACAGCAGGAAGGCATCACGGCGCAGGGTGCGGCGGCGGTCGGCCGTGATGTTCTTGATGACGTGGTTGCAGAAGATGCCGCGGTTTGCCTGGCCGATTTCTCGGCGGGCGAAGTCATAGACCCGCACCGCCTCGCGCAGCCCGGCTTGGGCGTTGGCCAGCGCTGTCTGCGCCAGCTCGCGGGCGGTGAGGATGTGCCAAGCGCGGCCGGGGGCCGCTGTCTGGATCGACGCGGCTGGGCGCTGCACGGGCGGCGCTATCTGACGCAGTGCAGAGGCGGGCTGGAACATCGGGATGGCGCGGAGCGGGTTGGTGTTATGGTAGGCCATTGCGTCTGCGCCCTCTTTGGTTGTGATAGAGAACCAACTGTGCGTATATATCACCAGACAGGTTGGTGTCGTCAACCTATATTGTGATAGAGACGCAACGCATGATGACAGCAGCGCAAGCAAGGGGGGCAAGGGCCATACTGGCGTGGAAGGTTTCAGATGCCGCGGCCAAGGCGGGCGTTTCACCCAACACCATCACGCGGGTGGAGGGGGATGGGTCGGTGAACACGGCGACGTTGAAGGCCATGCAGGGGGCTTACGAAGCTGCCGGGGTCCGCTTCACCGCAGACGGCGGAGTGCGTCCGCCAACAGCACCCGATGCCGAGTGATTGGACTGCCAGCAGCTTCCCTGGCGCCATGTTCAACGCGGAAGGGGTCAGCCTCGACCCGACGATCCCGGACATCACCGAGGGGAAGCTGGTCGAGTATCCGCACCGCTCGATGGTGGCGCGGGACGGCGCTGCGCCGATCTCCCAAGTGTGGCTGCTGGCGGATGACGCCACCTTCGCCGCGGTCCACCCGATGATCCTGGCCGAAGCCGTCAAGCTGGTGCTGGGCGGCAAAGGCATCGTCATCCTGGCCCGGCGCCTTGAGCCGGCCGTGGACGTGCGGGATGGGCTGCTTGACGCCCTGGACCTGGCAACGGTGCCCTATGAAGCGGCGGAGCACGGGTGATGCCCCCCAGCGCCGGTTCAGATGTTCCGGCCAAGCCGGGCGAGGCTAGCGAAGTCATGCCGGGGGCGCTGGAAACCTATCCAGGCCAAGAAGGTCTCTCGCCCGACGCAGGTCTAGAAGGCCGCATTCGCATTCAGCAGCTCTACTGGAAAGAATTGGTGCAGCTAAAAGTCGAGTGCGAGTACGTTCGTCGCTACCAGGCTGTATATCGCTGGTGGGTGACGCGGATTGAGATGGTCAAGGCCGTCCTCTCAGTAGGGGCACTCGGGGGATGGGCCGTCACCCACGTCCCAGCCGGAATTTGGGGCGTCATCCTTGTGGCCGTCCAGATCGCCAACGCGGCTCAGCAGTCGCTGCCGCTCGCCCGACACTATCAAAGCCTAAGCGCGCTGGTGATTGCGCTGGACACCCTGTTCATTACGGTTTTAGGAGAGTGGGAGGAAATCCAGGCGGCTAGGGTTGACGAAGCAGCGTTGGCAGTGGCGCGGCAGAACCTGATGAAACAGATGCATGAAGCTCATGTGAAGCACTTCCCAACCGGCCTAGATCGGCGGGATAAGTTGTTTAAACTGGCAGAGGTCGATGCCGCTGCCTATATCAGAGCCACTTTCGGAACGGAGCCAGACTGATGCCATCCAAGCCGGTTGTTATGGCCAAAGACGGTGCGATCCCAAGGACTACCATGAACATTCCTATGCCTCCTGGGACGAAGCCGCCTCCTCCCGCACCCTCACCCTCTCCTGCGCCGTCAACCGCGAAGAAGTAAGCTCTCGCCACACTGCCCACGGGTTCTTGGACCCGGCAAGGATGTGAACGCCAGCCAGCTTGCTTGCCTCCCGCTGGCTGACCCGCAGCCCCACATTCCGCTTGCCGACGGCACCCACGCTGGGATGCGCTGGTGGGTGGAGCGCGTGCCGAACCTGGCGCACTTGCTGGTGATGGTCAACGGCTGGTGCGACGGCCGCTACGTGTCCGAGCGCACGTAGATAGAGAGCGCCAGCCCGGCGAAGGTGCAAGCATGGGTGAGATGGCCTACTAACCGCAAAACGAACGCGGCAGGCCGGAAAACGGCCGATACCGCCCGCTTCTGCGGGAAGTCCTGGGCGGCAGCCTTGACGGCCTCTCTGCCATTAGGCAACGTTTGTTGCTGGCTTGCTGCTGGAGTGGCCAGTGCCACCGCTAATCCGAAGCGTGCGCGATTGGGGTGGGTTGGTTCTGGCATGAACGTTGATGGCGCTTAACTCCATCCGGAACGCGAAGAAGGCAGTAGGTCGCGCACTTCACGCCTTCTGGAGACAGCACATTGCCCGATGACGCGTTCAAACGATACGTTCTGCTCAACCACATGGTCAGTCGCTCCGTCAGCAGAGCTAGGACGGGGGCTTCGCCACCAACCTTCGGCGCCAGCACTCTGCTTGATCTGCTGGAGAAGAGGCGTTTGAAGGGATGGGCCGTCGAGCATCCTAGAGGAAAGCCGCAGGAGAACGACGTAAACAGGCTCCAGATCAATGAGGGCCTGGACGCGATCCGGCTGAGCGACGCCCTGTTCGATGACGATGGGGCGTTTGCCTACGTCTCGCTGCTTGTTGAGCACGTCAAGGCGTCGGCCACCGCCTTCCCGGTGGTCCACCAGGGAACGTTTGCTGGACGGGAGTTGTCAGGTGCAGAGAAGGAGCGAGGAGCGGCAGCAGCCCACTTGGTGGTCCGCATTCCCATGGCCGGCGCCTACGATGACGGCAAGTGCCGCTGTGTAATTGAAGCGGTGCCAGGCGTCTCACGGCGCCTAATAACCTATCTACTGTGCCGCCAGTTGCGCCGGATCAGCGATGCTGAGGACTGGTCGTATAAGGACGTGAGGACCGCACGGGGCAAGAAGCCGAAGGAAGTCAACATCAAATTTACCCCACGGCTTGAACTCTTTGCTGACGTTGGTCGGAAGCTTGGCGATGCGAGCGCTCCGGCACGGGCGCTTAGGTCGATGGCGTTTACGAAGCGGTCGGAGAGGTTAAGCGTTGGCCAGCCCACGGACATTGAGCATATGGACTTCGATGCTGACGTGCTGGTCACGGTCAAGGCGGACCAAGGGCCTCTTGACCAAGTAGCCCGCCTTACTTGGGCGGGGAGGATCCGGAAGCTGTATGAAGACCGCGGCTACTCGACGCGTCTCATGTTCCGGGACGCCGGTGGGGACATCGAGCAGGGAACTGTTCAGGCAGCCATGGACGAAGCGTCCGACCTGCTTATGTGTTCGCGTGATCTCGTCACCTATGCCAGTATGCCTAAGGTGTGGGAACCCAAGCTCAACGCCGACGTCGTGCGGTCTCTCAAGGCCGTGTCGAACAGGGATGAAATATGGCAGCCTGCCCGCCAACCTTGAACGACGTTCGACATGGTATCAGGCCGTCTCGTTTGAGGCTGCTTGCGCCTCTGCGCTATCTTGCAATCTCAAATCCTGAGAAGACCCGCTACGACTTCGTGTTCCCGGCTGTTTTCGCCCTCGTCGGCTGGGCCATCTACATCGAGATGCAGCCGCGACTACCACTGTTCGGCGACAACGGTCTACTTAAATACACCCGCGACATGCTCGTCATGGCTGTGCCGTTCATGGTCGGCGCTCTTGCTGCAGTGGCAATGGGCGCTCCGGGACCATACCTGGACAAACGGCCGGCAGGGACTGAGCTTTATCTCGCAGGCAAGACCCTCACCATGCGGCAGTTTGTCTGCTACATGCTTGGTTACCTTTGCTTTCTCGGCATCGTGACTCTCAGCTTGTCTGTGGGCGCCGACCTCCTACGACCGACAGTGGCAGAATGGACTAAGGACAGCGCCACACTGCAATTGTCTGTCCGCCTTGGGGGTGCCCTGACACTGGCACTCTTGCTGTCGTCGCTCATCACGACAGTCTTTTGGTCGCTCTACTTCCTCACCGACGTAGTGAACCGGCCCGCACCGAGCGAGGATGCCCGAACCCGCACCGCTACTACACCGCCAAACCCGGGACACGCCTGAGCGGTCGGACGAACGTAGGTTTAGGCTCGGCAAGAATGTGAGCACTGGCCTGCTTACTCCTCGATGGCTGAGCGCCCGTGACACCGCCGATTACATCTGTGTCCGAGTTAGCAATCTCTCCCACGTAGTGAAGCAGGCCTCATCGCCGCACCGTCCTTCGTGCTTGGACCATGGCAGCCGTGGTGGAACCGCGGTCGTGTCTCAGTTTGAAATCCGGCCCTGACGCTGCGGCCTTGCTCGTGTAGGGAGGATGCCTCCTGTATACCTAGCGCAAAGCAGAGGTGGTCAGGTGGCAGAACCAACGGGCGGCAATCCATTTGATGAGGGCCTAGACGCGTTTGGACGCGGCATACCTCGCAAAGAGTGCCCCTATCCAGAGGATAGCGACGAGCGCGAGGCTTGGTTGGAAGGGTGGGACAGTGGGGCACCGGACGCCGATACAGAAGACGACTAGTGCCCCGCGGACCCAAGGGCGAGCAACGCCCCACCGACCTGATCGGCGCGGCAGTGAAAGTCATGCAGATCGCGGTTGACGAAGGGAAGACACCCAACCGCCGGACATCTGCAAGGACCCGCGCTGCAGCGATGAAACCGGAGCTACGGGTGGAGGTGGCTGAAGACGCCCGCCACCTCCTCTGACCCCTGTCGATGTATAGTCGTTACATAGTGTCCGACCGCCGCGCCCGGGACGTCGCGCGCGAACACCGTGTTCCGGTCCTGCAGCCCGGCCGATCCTGGCTGTTCGACGTGCGGACTGAACGACACGAGATGCTACCCGGCACTGCCGGTCGAAGTGGACTTGTTGCACGGCTGGACAGAGGACGAGATGACCAAGGAGCAAAAGGTAAGGATCGCGGCCAAGATGATGGAGGACGCGCTCGCATATGCAGACGATCCCGATAAGGGTCGGGCCGCCGGTTACACCCCTCGGCAGATCAGGGTTCCTGGACCAGCAGAAATCGGCCGTCCTCGCCAAGCTAGAGACGGTCGCAGCAGCTATGTCGCCTGGCTTTACGGCATTGCCGAGAAGGACTTGCTTCCTGGCACCTGGCGGATTGATCAAGGCATGGGCGAAGGTCGTATCTCAGGAAAGCTAGTGATCTTCTAACCCACTCTATACTCTGTTTAATGTCCTCCGCCCTTCGGTGCCGGCCCATACATGATGCCGTGCAGCCAGTCGCCGACGCCCTGGGGGTCCTCGTCCCCGTGCCACACGTCCCAGAGGAACTGCCCGGCGCCGGCCGCCTGGCCGGTGGGCAGCCCCAGGAAGTAGCCCGGCGTCTCGATGGCGTGCTGCACCCAGCGGTCGGACGGCTCGCCGTCTATCATGCCCAGCGCCCGCCCGACGTCGGTTGCCAGGTGGCCGGCCTTCCCCACGGCATCGGCGGCCGGCGACATGCGGTAGGCCGTACCGTGGCCGATGGCGCTGGCGAGGTCGCGCACGACGGGCACGCCTAACACCAGGCCCAAGCCGATGTGCTCGGCCGCCCATGAAACCCACTTGGCGTGTTCGACCCGGAGCACGCCCGTTGCACCCACCCACCTTCAGCCTCGACCATGCCCTGTCCGACTGGCCGGACTGCTGCCTTGAGGTCCGCTGCCCTTGCTCCCCGCGCATGGTTCAGGTGCCGGTGCGGTGGCTGCGGCAGCGGGGCGACCGGCCGTTCCGTGCCGTGCTGGCGGCGCTGCGCTGCTCCGCCTGCCGCGGCAGGCCGGCGCCGGTCTATCTGGTCGCGGACCGCACTCGCACGTTCATGTATGGCGGGCCGACGGATTGGGCGCTGGAGCTGGTACCGCCGTGGGAGCAACCAAGCCGGTCGGCTGCTGCGGACCCCTATGCGACCCTCAGCGTAGGATGGCCCAAGCCACAAGGCCGACCACGCCCCACAGCGGAATGCTTATGACCAAGCTGACCACGATCCCGAACACCAGCGTCGTATGTTCCGGACGATGGAGCGAGTCTCCTTCGTCGCTCACCAGAGGATCGGGTACTGCCTTGCCTCGCAGGAGCGGAACCAGGAGTAGGCTGACATTATTCACTCGCCCTGGGCGTCGGCGTTCATTGATCTCGCGTTGGAGGTGGTCATCCTCGGCTTGGAAGCGATCCCTCAAAGCCTGAACTCTTTGGTCCGAAGCGGACGGTTCGATCTGAGTCATAACTGACCTCTCACCGCCCGCTTGCGGCTGCGCAGTAGCCTTGATCCAAAGCGTACGGCGAACTTAACGATACCCGGCATATGGGTGTCTTGGGGCGAACGCAAGAACGATCGAATGTGTCAGGATGGATCGTCCAAGGCATTCATGCCGGCGGCTGGCCGGACTGGGCGATCACTGGAACGACACCTGGCTGATCGCCACTTGCGGCGACGCCGTGGAAGATGACCCGATGCCGAGATAGCCAAGTGCGGGAGAGGTGGACACCGACGACGGGGCCGGCGGAGTGCAGCGCGGTGCGGCTGGCGTAGAACCGAGCGCCTGAACGCTGGCGGCAGGGGCGGGCCTTCGGGTTCGCCCCTGTTCATTTGGGTGCTTATAAGCTACATGCATTTCATCTCGCCGCTATCCGTGCTGCCCGATTCGAGGGCAACATCACGTTCATCGAGGGGAACGGGACGTGCGGCTTAGGAGCGTGTGACAATGACTGACGCGGCTACCATCTGTATCTTCCGGCAAGGCGCAAATTGAGCAAGCGTGGGAAAGGCGGATCAAAAGGGGGACCACCATCTACCACCACCAAGCCGCCGCAATATACAACCCAGAAAGGAACAGCCCTCCCAGGACCGATGACACAAACATCTGGTCGGGCGTGGAAGGCAGCCAAATGGCTTGCAGGAAGTGCCATAACGGCTTTAGGTGTGTTTTTAGGTGTTTGGGGATCGTATGGACCTCCCTGGGCAACAGGTCCTTCTGTGCACGCAAGCGGGTTGGACGGATTGCCGCCATTATCTGCTCCTTTTGATATCCAAAACGCGAGTGCTTTCTTTAAAGCTCATGTAAGGTCAGTGGCTTGCGTGATACCTAGTGTATTTACTACAAAGTCATTTGACGCACAGTTTGCGTCTTCAATACTTCAAAGATCGCTCGATGCGATTTTGCCTCCGAAAGCATCTGTCCCCCTTGGATGCCCATTCGATGCTTCCAGCTACAAAACAACTCCATTCAAGGTATATTTTTGCATTCAATACGATGCTCCTTATTATAAGTTCTGGAAGAGATACGAGGTGAACGAGTCCAACACTTTTTTATGGAACAACAATCACTGGTCGGAGGGGTCGGACATGCAGCAAAATGCTAGAGGCACCTATGAAGTTGCAAAACATGATTGCGGCATAACTTTTCTTTCAATAGAAGAACAATCTAAAGCCCTGATGAATAAGTTTGGAATTAAGCCTAATCCGTAGAATTGGCCCATAGTGACTGGCACGTTTTAGCTCCAGGACACTGGCATTAGTGCCGCACCCTCAAATCGCCACTGTGGCATTGCCGGGATACGAAGGCGTCTCGCGGTAATCAAAACCCGTGGTGCCGCGGGATGGGCCGGACATCTCATCCCCCCAAACCTTGGCCGTGTGCCGCCCGATCTCCCGCCCGTCCATGTAGTTGATGACGGTGGCGTGGATCGGCCGGTTGTTGTTGGCCGGCGGCGTGTAGGACTCCTGCTGCACGCCTGCGCCGAAGCCGCCGCGGCCAGGGAACCCCCGCGGCGCACCTGGGCCGGTCGGCTGCACAAAATTGCGATCCGCTGCGGTCGGCGGTGTGATCGTCGGCGTGATGAGCGACTTAACCGCACCAGCCACCGCCGCCGGCAGTCCGCTGATCCAAGCAATGATGGCGCCGGATACGCTGGTCAGGCCCGCCATGACGGCGTTGCTTGCCCCGCGGAATAGAGCGGCTGCGCTGTCACTGACAACCCGCAGGCCCGCCATGATCGCATCGCCCGTGCCTCGGAATAGGCTGGCGGCACCCTCGCTGATGACATGCATTGCCTGCGGGACGGCGACGATGACGTACTCCCGCGTCACCTCCGCCCAGCGGTTCAGCGCCACGCCTACATCCAGGACGTTCGGCAGCATGGCGCGCAGGCGCTCACCCCAGTTCGGGCCTTCCGGGTTCAGGTTGGCAGCGGCTCGCTCGCGTGGCGTCGCGATCGCTGGTGCATCCGTTTTGGCTGCGGCACTGCTGAACGCCGAGAAAACCGCTGTGATGCCTGCCGCCAGGCCAATCAGCCCGACCGGGCCGGACAGCACCCCTAGCGCACTCAAGGCGGCACCTCCGATGGCAAGCACGCCGCCTGCGCCGATAAGCCCGGCAAGCCCTGCTGTGACGGCTTCAATGCCAGCGACGGTGCCAGGATTGGAGGCAGCCCATTGGGATAGGCCCGTCAGCTTCTCGGTGACAAACCCCAGCGCCGTATAAGCCGTCGTCACCATGGGGGCACCTAACGAGGTTAGGAGGTTGTCCCAGGACTCCTTGAAGGCCCGCATCTGCGTTGCGGGGTTCTGGTCGATGGCCGTGTTGTAGCCCTCAAGCCCCTGCGCCGCGTCGTAGTTCTGTGCGCCCTTGGTGACGCTGCCCGCCTGTTGCAGGAAAATGCCCATCAAGCGGCGGAACGTCTCGGTCGGCAGCGCGCGATACAACTCCTGCTGGTCGTATTGGCTCTCTTGAAGCCCAGGCGTGCGCTGCTGCTGCGTCAGGTAGTCCCGGTGGAACGCAGGGCGGGCGATCTTGTCCACCCATTCCGGCAAGCCGCCAGGGCCGTTCAGGGTGTCGAAACCGGTCAGCGCGCCTTGGGCAATCCGCACGTTGCCACCACGGCCGACTTCGATCTTAGAAGGGTCCATCAGTCCCAGCCGCACCAGCTCATCCGAGTTGCGCTGCGGCATGATGCCGCCGTAGAGGGCGCGGCCCGCGGCAGACAACGCCGTGCCGGCCTTCTGCCCCAACTCCTCCGTCGCCGTCAGCATCGTGCGGTAGAAGGCGTCCGCGTCCATCATCTTCGCCATGGGGCCAGCCATGGTGATCAGGCCCTTCAACTGCTGGGCGTCCACCTGCCCACCCGATGCGGTGAAGAACTTGATCGCGGCGTTCAGCCCCTTGCGGGCATACTCGGCGTCCAACTCGCCATCCGGCTTGTAACGCACGTCGCCGCGCATCTCGATGGACTTCATGACCATCTGCAGGCCACGGTCGTTATGCCCCATCAGCACGTCGGCGCGGGCGAGGTCGGGCAGCAGCAGGCGGGCCTCCGCCACGGTGCCGAACGCGCCCTTGGCCTCCCGCAGCAGTTGCAGGTTGCGGACCACGCTCGAACCCAGCACGTCGCCAGCCGCCTTCCAGGAGGCTGCGGTCGCTTCGGCCACTTCCTGGTTCGTGACGCCCAAGCGGCGCAGCTCCGCCTGCTGCTCAACCAGCTTGGCGCCATGCTCGACCAGCACGCCCATGCCGCGGAACACGGCCGCGCCGACCATGACGCCGGCCGCGCCCATGGCAGCCAACTTGACCTTGTTGAAGCTGCCCTGGAGTTGCTCGGCCTTGACGTGCAGGCCCATCATGTCGCGGGCGATCACGCCCAACACGGCGCTCACGCCGTTGGTCATGGAAATGGCAATGCCGATCTTGTAGGCCTCCATGGCTAGGGCCTCTCCCCGTGTCTGATCTCAAAGCTCAGCGTCGGCTCGTGCGAGCGTGGTGGCTGGGCGCTCACTGGCTCACCGCCTGCAGGTTGGTCGCCGCCGCGGAAGTGCGGGGCGAAGACGTTGGGATCGTCGGTGGCGTTATTGACGGCGCGCGACGCAAGCGGGACGGTGCGCGCATGAGCACGAACCGCAACAACTTCGACCTGATGCGCCATGCCGCTGCGGTGGCTGTCCTCGCCTCGCACGCGGTGCCAATCACGACAGGCGGGAACGACGGCGAGCTGGTCTGGCGCTTGACCCATCAGCAGGCGACGCTGGGGCACCTGGCCGTTGCGGTGTTCTTCATCATCAGCGGCACCCTGATCACCGCCAGCTTCCAGCGCAGTCGCGATCCCGTGCAGTTCATGCTGGCCCGCGGGCTGCGGCTGCTGCCGGGCCTCGCCGTCGTGCTGCTCGTGCTGGCCTTCATCGCCGGCCCGATGCTGACCACGCTGCCGCTGCGGGACTACTTGGCCAGCCCCGCAGTCGCGCGGTTTGTCGGCGTCAACCTGTCGCTGACCGGCTTCACCGAGGGGTTGCCTGGCGTGCTGGCCGCGGCACCCTTCCCGGGCACGCTGGACGGCTCGCTGTGGACGCTGACCTATGAAGCCCGGTGCTACGCGGCAGTGCTCGTGCTCGGCATGGCGGGCCTGCTGACGCGCTGGCCGGTGACGGTGCTGTTCGCCGCCCTGCTCTGGGCATGCCGCAAGTGGTGGGGCGGCGTCGGCGTGGAGTTCTACCTTTACTTCGCCGCAGGAGCGATGATGCGCCTCTGGACGCCGCCGCTGCGGGCTTGGCTTGCCGCCGCTTGCATCCCGCCGTTGATCGCCGCCGCCATGGTGGGCGGCCTGCGCCTCGCGTGCGCGACGGCGGGAGCCTACCTGGTCATCTACGCTGCAACGGCGTTGCGCCCGGTGCGGGTGCCGCTGCTGGGGCGGGTGGACCTGTCGTATGGCCTCTACGTCTGGGCGTTCCCGGTCCAACAGGCGGCGGTGCTGGCGTTCGGCGTGGGGCTGGCATGGTGGGGAAACGTGCTGATCGCGCTGCCCGTCACGGCGGGGCTGGCGTGGCTGTCCTGGCATCTCGTGGAAGCGCCGGCCCTGGCGCTGTGTCATCAGGGCGGCATCAAGCCGCGTCCGGCTGGCCTCAAGGCTGGTTAGGAGGGACATCCTACTGCGACGGCGTGATCTGTAGGCTGGCGATTTGCACCTGCGGCGACGCCGTGCCGGAACTCCCCAACCCGACATAGCCGGATGTGACAAAGCTTGTGCCGGTCAAGCTGCAGATGGTCACGCCATCCACTGTCACATTCAGCGTCTGGCCGACTAGGGACACCTGCAAAGTTGAGAAAGAGGTGGGCGCAGTGAAGGTTGGGCCGCCCTGCGCCCCGAGTGTGGCGACGAGCAATTGACCCTGGTTGAAGAAAAGCCCCACCCCCGCAGACACGCTCGTATTGGCACGCAGGAACACGACAAGGTTGAGCGGCTGCGGCGCGCTGGCGGCACTGACTGCAAGCGTGCCATCCGTGAACGTCGGCGAGCTCCCCAACACTGCGTAGGCATACGTGATGTTCGGTAGCAGCAGCGCGCCGCTGCCATTCAGGACCATGCTGGCGATTGAGTTGCTTCCGGCTTGCGTCAGCGCCAGCGTCCCGGTTGGCGGTCCTGCTGGCCCGGTGAACGCTAGCGTCGTGCCGCCCGATGCAGGCGAGGACGGCGCCGGGGCTGCTTGCGGGTTCGGCGCTGCCGCGGGGATCGCAGCCGCCACGAGCTGGAGTTGCCGCCCGGTCGTCAGACCGTCGCCGTCGAGGGCGTTGTCATAGAGGCCGCTGCCGGTGATCGCCCCAGAGTCGCTGTCCGCCAGGCGATACCAGACATCGAGGGCCTGCGTGTCGGCGGGCGTCGCCGCAAGGGTCAGGTCAACCTCGGTCGGGCTGACGATGACGAGGCTGCTGATCGCAAGCGCGCCCGACATGGCGCTCGCCGGATAGACCGTGAACTGGTTGCTCGGCGTGCCCACCCCGACCAAGGCCGTGCCGCCTGCGCCTTGCGTGATCGCCAGCTTGATGACGGCGCTGCCCGCTGCCCGGGTCGCTCCAGTGATGGACGGGCCGGGCTTGGCCGGGGCCAGGCCGGCAGCGGACATGAACGCCCGGTAGAACTCCCTGCCCAGCGTGAGGCGGCCCGCCTGGTTCGGGTGGGTGCCGTCACCGGACACTGTCATGTCCAGCCCGGCGACGTAGGTTGCGCGGGCGTCGGCGGCGACATAGGCCAGGGCGCCGCTGCGGATGGCGTTCACCTGCGCCGGGGTGCCCCAGTAGGTGCTGGCCTCGGCCGGGATCGAGCAGATCAGCTGGGAGAACCCGCCCGGGGTGCCGCCAGGGCCGGTGTAGCGGGCGGCCAGGTCGGTGAACAGGGAAGTCAGCAAGCCCTGGTAGGTGGCTGCGCTCACGCCGTTCTGGCTGTCCGAATGCCCTTGTATCCAGATGATGCTGCCGAACCGGCCAGCGTGGTCCAGGGTGGCCTTCAACGTCGTGTTCAACGCCTGGCCGGGCTGCCATTGGGTGATGCTCGTCCCACCCGCCGCATAGCCGATCAGCGCCGCCACTACGCCGGCCTGACCCGTCACCAGGCGCAAGAACTCGGCGGCGAAGGCGGAAGCGTAGAAGCTGCCATCCGCCGGGGCAGCCCATAGGTTTGCGTCCGGAGTGACGGTGGCTGTGGTGGTGGCGTCCGCCAGGGCGACCAAGGGCGCATACTCATAGCCGTTGGCGGCGGGGGTGCAGCCGGTTGAGGCTATGGTGCCCTCGGGGCTGTAGCCCAGCACCAGGCAGTTGACCGCAAGGGACTGTCCGGCGATGGCCACTACCTCGCCTATGCTGAAAGCTTGCGTGCCGAGCACAGCGCCAAGCGCGGAGCCGGCCGGGCGCACGTCCAGGACGTAGCGATGCGGCCCGGCGGGGAGCTGCGGCGTGACCGGGTTGGGTCCGGCCAGCCATCCCCCGGCCGGCGGCGGCAGCGCAGCCCAGTCGGCTAGGACGGGGTTGCCTACGGTGTCGGCGTCGCGCAGGCGGTATTCGAGGCTCGCCACCGGCAGTCCCAGCGTGAGCGTGAAACCGACTGCGCCCGCGCCCTTGCCGAACGCGCCGCCCGTGCGGGTGTCGCGCTGGAACACGCGGGTCTGTGCCGGCTGCACCGTGCCGCTGATCGGGGCGCTGGCGGCTAGGTATCCCAGCAGCCCGCTGATCGTGATGCGCCCGGCCGGGCTGCCGTCTTGGTGCTCCATGCGCAGGCACAGCGCCGGGTCGGCGGCGATCAGCGCGCGGGCGGCATCGGTCGGATTGAGGATCGTCATGCCGGCGTGCCTGCTGTGATGGGGCGCAGGATGGGGTTCGGAAAGGTCATCAGTTCAGCGGAACCGCGTCTTGAGACCAACGGGGCGAGTTTTCCCAATTGACTCGGGGAGGTGGTTCTTGCGGTGGAAAGCCACTTTGTCCGCTGGGCTCATCCGCTCATAGACGTCGGGTTCTCGCACCATCCTAACCTGCCCAGGAATTTTGTGCTTGCGGCGAAACTCATCTTGCTCGATCGGACTCATTTCCTTAAACGATTTGGGCTGCTCGGGCTGCATGGTCTGGTTGGCCGGCGTCGACCAGAATGCGGAGGGGAAGCGGCGCATCAGGTCTTGCAACGCCTCTGTTGGCGATAGATCGGCCTTGATGAGTTTCAACATGTCCAGGTCGCGCAGTCCCGCCGCCATTGCGGCTGCGGTTAGTTCCTCAGGTTGCTCCATTGTTCGTGCTCCTTAAGTCGTTGCGGGGATGGGTGCTGTTGACAGCAGTTGCGTTGCTGGCATCGGGGGGGGTCCTACCGGCCCATAAAACTGAGATGGATGGACCGGGCCGGCCGCACCGTGTTGCCGACACTCGCCAGCAGCAGCGCAC
>CAXTAT010000007.1:164221-201558 GCA_964242415.1 uncultured Acetobacteraceae bacterium | reverse complement strand
CGCGCATCGCCTGCAGCACGCGCACGGAGAAGCGCATCCGGTTCTCCAGGCTGCCGCCGTGCTCGTCCCCGCGCTGGTTGGTGGCGGGTGACCAGAACTGGTCAGGCAGATGGCCGTAAGCGTCGATCTCGAACCCATCCAGCCCAGCCGCCTGCATCCGCTGCGCCGCCGCCGCGTAGTCCCGGACGATGCGGTCGAGGTCCCAGGCTTCGGCCGCCTTGGGGAAGCCGCGGTGCGCGGCCTCACGCACGCGCGACGGTGCGAGGATCGGCAGCCAGTCCGCCTTGTTCCACGCGGTGCGGCGGCCGAGGTGGGTCAACTGGATCATCACCGCCGAGCCGTGCCCGTGGCACTCGTCGGCCAGGCGGCGCAGCCAGGGCACGATCTCGTCCTTGTAGGCCAGAAGGTTGCCGAACACGGGCGGGCTGTCGGGCGACACCACGGCCGATCCCGCCGTCATGGTCAGCGCCATGCCACCGCGGGCCTTTTCGACGTGATACAGGCGGTAGCGGTCCTTGGGCATGCCGTCCTCGGAGTAGGACGGCTCGTGCGAGGTGCTCATGATGCGGTTGCGCAGCGTCAGGTGGCGCAACTGGTAGGGCTGCAGCAGCGGGTCGCGGCTGGCCGGGCTGGGGGCGGGGCTAGGCGGGGTGGGGCTGACGTGCATCGTGCGCTCCTGCGGTGGCGCGTTGCCGCCGCTCCTGGTTGGGGGGCTGGCCGAAGCGGCCGCGGTAGGCGGCGCTGAACCGCGACGGCGTGGCATAGCCGCAGGCGGCGCCGACGGCGGTGACGGGCATCGCGGTCTCGCGCAGCAGGGTGCGCGCGCGCTCCAGCCGCAGCCCGGCGGCGTAGGCGGCCGGCGTCTGGCCCAGGTGGCGGCGGAACAGCCGCTCCAACTGCCGGGGCGACAGGCCGACGCTGCGGGCGACGGCGGCGGCGTGCATCGGTGCCTCGTGCGCCTCCTCCATCACTCGCAGGGCATCGGCGAGCTTGGGCGGCACGGCCGGACCGATGGGGGTGCGCTGACGTTCGGCGCCGGCGCGCACGCGGTCCACCAGGAACTGCGCCGCCACAGCGGCAGCCAGCGCCGAGCCAAGCCGCGCCTCGACCATCGCCAGCATCAGGCTGAGCGGCGCCACGCCGCCGGTGCAGGTCACGCGGTCGCGGTCCACGGCATACAGGTCGCCGACGAACTCCACCTCGCGGAATTCCTCCTCAATGGGGGCCAGGTCCTCCCAGTGGATCGCGCAGCGGCGTCCGCGCAGCAGGCCGGCCTCGGCCAGCGCAAAGGCGCCGGTGCACAGGCTGCCCAGCGCCACGCCTTCCCGCGCCAGGCGGCGCAGCGCCGCCGTCACCCGGGCGTCCACGGCCTCGCGCACGTGCACGCCGCCGCAGGCCAGCAGCAGGTCGGGCCGGGCCATGGCGGGCAGCGCCAGGGTGGGGTGCAGCGCCAGGCCGTTGCTGGCCGTGGCCGGCACGCCGTCCGGGGTGACGATCTGCCAGGCATAGGCGGGCTGCCCGCTCAGCCGATTGGCCATGCGCAGCACCTCGATTCCGTTGGCGCAGGCGATCATCGAGTAGTTGGGCAGGGTCAGGAACGCCAGGCGGTGCAGGGCGCCGAGGTCCATGCGCGCCTACCGGTCCACGACCAGGTCGCTGGTCGGACGGGCGCAGCACAGCAGCGCCAGGCCGGCGTCAATCTCGCGCTGGCGGATGCCGCCGCCGTGGCGCATCTCGACGGTGCCGGACAGCACGCGGCTTTTGCAGGTGCCGCAGACGCCCTTGCCGCAGGCCGACGGCAGGCGGACCCCGGCGGCGCGGGCGGCGGCGAGCACGCTGGCGCCCGGCGGGCAGGCGACGTCGCGGCCTAGGCGGGCGAAGCGGACGGTGAAGGCGGCGACGCCAGGGGCGTCCTGCATCGGGGCGCTGCCGCGATCCGCCTGCGGTGCCCCAATCGCAAGGGTCTGGACACTGCCTGCTCCCTCTCCCTCCGGGAGAGGGCCGGGGTAAGGGGGCAGGCCAGCGCGATGGTCACCGGCACCGGGCAGTAGGCCGTTAGCGCCGGAAGGGCGCCGCTCCGCAGCCAAGACCCCCTCACCCCGGCCCTCTCCCGGAGGGAGAGGGAGCAGAACATGGCTCGGCTGTCCTGCGCTGACATCGGCATCCCCGAAGCTGAAGCTCTCCTCGTGGTAGCGGCCGGGGTCGGCGCCGGCCGCGTCCAGCATGGCGCGCACCGCGGCCATGTAGGGCGCGGGGCCACAGCAGAACACCTCGCGCTCCCGCAGGTCCGGCGCCAGCAGCCCCAACATGGCGGGCGACAGCCGGCCGCGGAAGCCGTCCCAGCGCGCGCCCGGAGCGTCCCGCTCGACAACCGCCACGGACCGGAAGCCCGGCCGGCGCGCCATCGCCCGCAGCTCCTCGGCGAACACCAGGTCGGCCGGGCTGCGGGCGCTGTGCAGGAACAGCACGTCGGCGTCGCTGCCCAGGTCATGCAGGGTGCGCGCCATGCTCATCAGCGGCGTGATGCCGCTGCCGGCCGACAGCAGCAGCAGCTTGCCCACCGGCTGCATCCCGCACGAGAACTCCCCCATCGGCCCCGACGCCCGCACCCGCACCCCCGGCTGCATCGCCCCATGCAGCCAGGCCGAGCCGGGGCCGCCCTCGGCCAGTTTCGCCGTCACCTCGATCCGCCACGGCCGCGTCGGTGGCGAGGCGATGGTGTAGCACCGCTGCACCCCCGCTGCGTCCAGATCAAGCGTCATGAACTGCCCCGGCAGGAAGCGGAACAGCCGCGGCTGCACCGGCGCGAACACGAACGTGCGGACATCATGCGTCTCCGCCCGCACCGCCACGCAGACCAGATCGGCATCCCCGTCCGCATCCCAAACCGGCGGCAACGCACCGGTCATGCACGCAGCCCGGCCGTCATGCGCTCGACGTACCACTGGCAGAACTGCTCCACCAAGCCCTCGGTGTGCGGCGAGTATGGGCCAGGCTCATAGGCCGGGCTGACCACGCCCGCCTGGGTGATCTCCACCAGCGCCGCGTCCTGCCGATTGGTCGCCTCCCACACGCCGGTCAGGTTGGCCGGGTCGTAGTCCACGCCCTCCACGGCATCCTTGTGCACCAGCCAGGTGGTCCGCAGCAGCGTCCGGTCCGGGCCGAGCGGCAGCACGCAGAACGTCACGGCATGGTCGCTCATCAGGTGGTGCCAGGAGTTCGGCTGCGTCCAGAACGTCAGCCCGCCCAGCCGCGCATCGGTGAGCCCACCCAGCAGGCGGCGGCAGGCGGCGCGGGTGTCCAGCGTGTGGCTCTCCCCGGCCTGCGCCAGCGGCAGGCGCTCGGTGCGAAATCCGGTGGCGCAGCCGGTCAAGTGCTCCACCCGGCGCGACGGCAGGCCTGCGGCCTCCCAGCGGGCATGCAGGTCATCCACCATGCCATCATAGCGGGCGACTTCGGCCAGCTCCCCCTCATTCAGGCTTTCCGGCGCGAAGCCGAAGCCGTAGGCGAACAAGGGCACCGTCAGCTCCGGGTGGTTGGCCGCGCAGTGATAGCACTCGCGGTTGTTCTCCATCGTCAGCTTCCAGTTGCCGTGCTCGACCAGGTCCACCTGCCGGGCCACCCGGGCGTCCTGCAGGCGGTGCGGCAGCAGGTACGGCTCCATCGCCGCGGCCATCGCGTCGATGTCGTCCGGCGGGTCGTCGGCCAGGCACACGAACAGCAGCCCGGCGACCGAGCGCAGCGCCACCGGGCGCAGGCCGCGGCAGGACGGGTCGAAGCCCTCCCCCATGTGGTCAGCAAACAGCAGGCGTCCGTCCAGCGCGTAGGTCCAGGTGTGGTAGCGGCACACTAGGTTGCCGACCTGGCCCTTGCCGTCGGGCACCAACTGCGCGCCGCGGTGGCGGCAGACATTGTGGAAGGCGCGCACCTCGCCGTCGTCGTCGCGCAGGATCAGCAGCGGCGCGTCGCCGATGCGCAGCGCCATGACGTCGCCGGGTTCGGGCACGTCCGGCTCCTGGCCGATGAAGATCCAGTGGCGGGCGAAGATCAGGTCCATGTCGGCGCGGAACACGCCGGCATCGGTGTAGAACGGCGCGGCCAGGCTATGACCGGGCCGCCGGTGCAGAAGAAGCTGAGGCAGGGTGTCGTGCATGAGGCGGCCTTACGCTGATGGGGCAGCATCGCGCGGCTGCAACCCGGATGCTAACGATAAACCGACACGCCCTACACGTTTTCCGGCATGATCCCTTTGCGTCGCAAAAACAGCTTTCCATGCCGCCCGGCGGTGGTGCTAGCCTTCACGGATCGTTGAGGGTCCCCCATGATGCAGGCCGCATGTTGACCGCCGCACCGATGATCTTGGCCGAGGGCGTAAGCTGCGTCTTCGGCACGCGCGAGAAGGACGCGCTGGCAATGGCGCGGGCGGGCGAGAACCGCGCTGCGATCCTCGACCGCACCGGCACCGTGATCGCGCTGAACGACGTGGGCCTGCGCGTGGACGAGGGCGAGCTGGTCGTCGTCATGGGCCTGTCCGGCAGCGGCAAGAGCACCCTGCTGCGCTGCCTCAACCGCCTGGTTACCCCCTCGCGCGGCAGCATCCAGGTGGCCGGGCAGGAAGTCACCGCTATGGGCACCCGCGAGCTGCGCGAGTTCCGCCGCCGCACCTTCGGCATGGTGTTCCAGCACTTCGCCCTGTTCCCGCACCGCACGGTGCTGGAGAACGTGGAGTTCGGCCTGGAGGTCCAGGGCGTCGCCCGCCCGGCCCGGCGGCGGTCGGCGGAAACCGCGTTGGACCTGGTGGGCCTGGCGGGATGGGAGGGCAAGCGGCTCGGCCAGCTCTCCGGCGGCATGAAGCAGCGCGCCGGCCTGGCGCGGGCGCTGGCCGCAGACGCCAGCATCCTGCTGATGGACGAGGCGTTCAGCGCGCTCGACCCGCTGATCCGGCGGGACATGCAGCAGGAACTGGTGGCGCTGCAACGCCGCCTGAAGAAGACCATCGTGTTCGTCAGCCACGACCTGGACGAGGCCATTGCGCTCGGCGGCCGCATCGCGCTGATGATGGATGGCGCCATCGTGCAGGACGGCACCGCGGAGAGCATCCTGGCCGCGCCCGCAACACCCTACGTCGCGCGGTTCGTCGAGCACATCGACGTATCCGGCGTGCTGCGCGTCGGCACCCTGGCCGACCGGGGTGCCCCGGCGCCGCCGGGCCAGCGGGCGTCGCTGCACGCCGACATGACGCTGCGGGAGGCGCTGCCGTTGCTGGCCGCCGAACCCGACGGCCTGCCGGTGCTGGACGCCGCCGGCCAGCACATGGGCGTGCTGTGGCGCACCACCGCCCTGTCCGCCCTCGCACGGTCCGGCACCTCCCGGGACCCGCAGAAGCAGGAGCCAGCATGGACTTCAACATCCCCCGCTTCCCACTCGACGACCTATGCGACGGCGCACTCGACTGGCTGACCGCGCACGGCGCCGGCACCACCCGCCTGCTGAGCCGCACCGTCTCCGCCTGGGTTGGCGGCTTGACCAGCCTGCTGCAATCGGTGCCGCCGGCTGGGTTCATCCTGGTGGCCGGCCTGCTGGCGTGGCGTGCGGCCGGGTGGCGGCTGGGGCTGCTGACGGTGGCCGGGCTGCTTTTCCTATGGAACCTCGGCCTGTGGGCGCCGATGCTGGCTACCCTGGTGCTGGTGGTGTTCTCTACGGCTGCGGCGGTGCTGATCGGGCTGCCGCTGGGCATCATCGCGGCGCTGCATGCGCGCACCTGGCGGGTGGTGTCGCCCTGCATGGACGTGATGCAGACCATGCCGAGCTTCGTCTACCTGATCCCGGCCATCCCGTTCTTCGGGCTGGGCGCGGTGTCGGCGTGCTTTGCCACCATCATCTTCGCAGCGCCGCCGACCATACGGCTGACCGCGCTGGGCATCCTGCAGGTGCCGCATGAGATGACGGAGGCCGCCGACGCCTTCGGCTGCACCCCCTGGCAGAAGCTGCTGAAGGTGCAGTTGCCGCAGGCGCTGCCCACCATCATGGCCGGGGTGAACCAGACGATCATGCTGGCGCTGTCGATGGTGGTGATCGCCGCCATGATCGGCGCCGGCGGGCTGGGCCGCGAGGTCTGGAGCGCCATCCAGCGCCTAGAGGCCGGCCGCGGCTTCCAGGCCGGCATCGCCATCGCCGTGCTGGCGGTGATCCTGGACCGCGTGACCCAGGCGATGTCGCGCCGCAGCCGTGCGGCTTGAACCGGATGCTGCCGACCTAACCACTGCCGACCCAACCTTAGGGATTCCTTCCATGCTCCGTCGTTCACTGCTGCTTGGTGCCGTTGCTGCCCCCCTCGCGATCCAGCGCGCCCGTGCCGCCGGCAAGCCGCCGGTGCGGATCGCCTACGTCGAGTGGTCCGATGCCGTCGTTGCCACCAACATCCTGGCGACGGTGCTGCGGGACATGGGGCACGAGGTCACGCTGACCCCAGTATCGGGTGCTGCGATGTGGCAGGCGGTGGCGTCCGGCGATGCCGACTGCATGGTGGCGGCCTGGCTGCCCGGCACGCACGCCGCCTACTACGCCAAGCTGAAGGATCAGGTCGATCTGGTCGGCCCCAACGTCACCGGCGCGCGGCTGGGCTGGGCGACGCCGGAGTATTCGCCGATCAACTCCATCGCCGACCTGAAGACGGAGGGCGGGCTGGTCGATAACAAGGTGATCGGCATCGACCCCGGCGCCGGGCTGATGCGCGCGTCGGAGAAGGTGATCAAGGAGTACGGACTGGACAACATCACCCTGGTCGAGGGCAGCGACGCCACGATGGTCGGGGCGCTGAAGGACGCGGTTGCCCGCAAGCAGCCCATCGTGGTCACGGCCTGGACGCCGCACTGGATGTTCGCGGCATTCAAGCTGAAGTACCTGGCCGACCCCAAGGGCGTGCTGGGCGGCGAGGAAACGGTGAACACCGTGGCGCGCAAGGGGCTGAAGGCCGACATGCCGGACGTCTATGCCGTGCTGAGCAAGTTCCGCCTGTCGCTGGATGACGAGCAGGCCCTGATGATGCAGAACCAGGCCGCCGGCACCGACCCGGCCAAGACCGCCGCCGCCTGGGTGCAGGCGAACCAGCCGGTGGTCAAGACCTGGATCGGCTGACCCGGGCCGGGTTGGGGGAACCATGACGTTCGACGTGATCATCGCCGGTGCGGGCGGCATGGGCAGCGCCGCCGCCTGGCAGTTGGCCCGGCGCGGCCAGCGCGTGCTGCTGCTGGAGCGGTTCGACATCCCGCACGCCCACGGCTCGTCGCACGGCATCAGCCGCATCATCCGCCTGCCGTACTACGAGGACCCGGCCTACGTCCCCCTGCTGCGCCGCGCCTACGAACTATGGCGGGAGGCCGAGGCCGCCAGCGGTCAGGAGTTGCTTGTCACCACCGGGTCCGTGGACGCCAGCCCCGAGTGGGACCCGCTGTTCCAGGGTGCCCTGGCGTCGGCCCGCCTGCACGGCCTGCCGCACGAGGTGCTGATGGGCGAGCAAATCAACAGCCGCTTCCCCGGCTACCGCTTGCCCGCCACGCACCGAGCCGTGTTCCAGCCCGACGGCGGCCTGGTCGCCAGCGAGCGCGCCGTGGTGGCCCATGTGGCGATGGCGCAGGCACAGGGCGCGGTGGTCCAGGCCCGCGAGCGCGTGCTGGGCTGGGACGCGCACCCCGGCGGCGAGGGTGTCCTAGTCACGACCAGCAAGGGCCGCTACCACGCCGCCCGCCTGGTACTGACGGCCGGAGCCTGGATGGGCGAGCTTGCAGGCCTGCTGGCGGGCGTGGCCGTCCCGGAGCGCCAGGTGCTGGCCTGGCTGCAGCCGCACCGGCCCGAGTGGTTTGGACCCGACCGTTTCCCGGTGTTCAACCTGCAGGTGGAGGAGGGCCGCTACTACGGCCTGCCCGTGTACGAGGTGCCCGGCTTCAAGTTCGGCCGCTACCATCACCAGAACGAGACCGGCCCGGCCGACACCCTGCTGCGCGAGCCGGACGCCGCCGACGAGGCGTTGCTGCGCGGCTTCGGCGAACGCTACTTCCCGGACGGCAGCGGACCCACGATGGCATTGCGCGCGTGCATGTTCACCAACTCCCCTGACGAGCACTTCATCCTTGATCACCACCCGGACTACCCGCAGGTGGTGCTGGCGTCACCGTGCTCGGGCCACGGCTATAAGTTCTGCAGCGTGATCGGGGAGGTGCTGGCCGACCTCGCCACCGGCGACGGCGCGACGCGGCATGACATCGGCTTCCTGCGGCTGCGGCGGGCTGCCCTGCCCCAAGCCATGGCGGCTGCAGCGGAGTAGGCAGCGGGTTGGCCGCATAGGCGCTAACTTAGGCCAGATGCAGGGCGCTTTGCCCGGATATTCGGGCGCTGTCATTGCGAGCCGCGCTTGTGGAGCGGCGATCCAAGAGCCATCAGCGCAGTCCTCGCGACCCTGGATTGCCGCGTCGCAAGCACTCCTCGCAATGACGAACCGTGGGACACAAAACTGGTCGAAGCAAAGGACCGTTAATATGACCTGCAACAGGGCCAAGATGCATCGCCAAGCCGATTAGCTGCTTGTAATCGAAAGGACGTGTCGCCCTCCCGATGACAACGCTCCGCACCGGGTAATCGAGGGTAACGGTTAGTGGCTGATCATCCAGGGCCGTGCGGCCGGGAAGCTTTTCGCCGGCACAGCTTCGGCCGTCAGCTTGCCAGGCTTGCAGCACCCGCACCCCGAAGGATGCGCGCCACGCGACTGCCGCGGCGCATTGGCGCTGCGCTCGTTGGTGGCGAACGCAGCGCGGCGGCCGGGGTCCATCCCAGCCAGCCGCGGAGCGGACAGGATCACCCGCGGGGCCGCGGCGCCGCACACCCCGCAGGGCTGCGGCGCCTGGAACTCCGCCATCGGCCGCACGGCCTCGAAGGGTCCGCAGGCCGGGCAGTCGTACTCGTAGGTCGGCATGCCCCCCTCACAGGTCCGGCGCGAGCGGCATGCTCACGCCACCCTTGATGCCGCCGCTCGGGCCGTCCATGCCGGGGTTGATGTCGAAGTCGAAGATTTCGGTCGGCAGCCATAGCGTCGCGCAGGAGTTGGGGATGTCCACGACTCCGCTGATGTGGCCCTGCACCGGCGCTGTCCCCAGGATCGAGTACGCCTGCGCCCCGGAGTAGCCGAACTTCTTCATGTACTCGATGGCATTCAGGCACGCCTGCCGGTAGGCCACGTTCACGTCGAGGTAGTGCTGCTCCCCGGCCTCATCGACCGAGATGCCCTCGAAGATCAGGTAGTCGCTGTAGGCCGGCTTGATGACGCTCGGCTTGAAGATCGGGTTCTTGATGCCGTACTTGGCCATGCCGCCCTTGATCAGCTCGACCTTGAGGTGAATCCAGCCGGGCATCTCGATGGCGCCGCAGAAGGTGATCTCGCCGTCGCCCTGGCTGAAGTGCAGGTCCCCCATCGACAGCCCGGCGCCGGGCACATAGACGGGGAAATACACCTTGGCGCCGCGCGACAGGTCCTTGATGTCGCAGTTGCCGCCGTGCTCCCGCGGCGGCACAGTGCGGGCGCCGGTCGCAGCGGCGGCGGCCTTCGCATCGCCCTTCAGGCGGCCCATGTGCGCCGTCGGCCCGAACGGCGGGTTGGCCAGCGGCGGCACGCGCGTCGGGTTGGTGGCGATCAGCCCGGTCTCGCGCTTGTTCCAGGTGTCCAGCAGCTTCGGGTCCGGCAGGCAGCCGATCAGGCCGGGATGGATCAGCCCGGCGAACCGAACGCCCGGCACATGGCGCGATTTGGTGAACATGCCCTCGAAGTCCCAAATCGACTTCTGCGCCTCGGGAAAGTGCTCGGTCAGAAAGCCGCCGCCGTTCTTCTTCGAGAAGAAGCCGTTGAACCCCCAATTATTGTGGTGGAACGCGCCGATGTCGAGGAAATCGACCACCAGCAGGTCGCCCGGCTCCGCCCCCTCCACACCCACGGGGCCGCTCAGGAAATGCACGATGCTCAGGTCGATGTCGCGCACGTCCGAGGCGTCGTCGTTGTTCTTGATGAAGCCGCCGGTCCAATCGTAGCACTCGATGATGAAGTCCTGGCCGGGCTTCACCGTCGCTACCATCGGGATGTCAGGGTGCCAACGGTTGTGCACCATGTCGTTGTCGTACGCGGACTTCGACAGATCGACCTTCACGAGCGTGTCGGGCATGGGACCTCCTTTGTTAACGGTGTCAAACGGCCAGGTAGCGGGCGACCTTCTCCTGATCGACGTCGGCCCGCGCGCTTTCGTGCACGATGGCGCCGCCCTCCATCACCAGCACCCGGTCGGCGATATCCAGCGCAAAGCTCAGCACCTGCTCGGAGCAGACGATGCTCAGGCCGCGCTCGTCGCGGATGCGGCGCAGGGTGCGGCCCAGCTCCAGGATGATGCTGGGCTGGATGCCCTCGGTGGGTTCGTCGAGCAGCAGCACCTTGGGATTGGTCGCCAGCGCGCGGGCGATGGCGAGCTGCTGCTGCTGCCCGCCGGACAGGTTGCCGCCGCGGCGCGCCCGCATCTCCTTCAGCACGGGGAACAGGTCGTAGATCGACGGCGGGACCGCGGAGCCGCCGTGCACGAACAACCCGGTCTCGATGTTTTCCTGCACCGTCATGGCGGGGAACACCATGCGGCCCTGCGGGACGAAGGCGACGCCGGCCTTCACGCGCTGGTAGGTTTTCAGGTGCGCGATGTCGGTGCCGTCCAGCATGATATGCCCGGCGGAGACCGGCACCATGCCGATCAGCGACTTCATCAGCGTCGTCTTGCCCATGCCGTTGCGGCCGACGAACACGACGATTTCCGCCGGGGCGACCTCGAAGTCCAGGCTGTGCAGCACCTCGCTCTGGCCGTAGCCGGCGCGCAGGCCCTGCACGCTCAGGCCTCCAAGGGCTGCAAGGCCTGGCTGCGACATGCTCAGCATTGGGTGCCTCCATCGGCGCACGTCGTTGCGAGCCGGTTTTCACCCGTCATTGCGAGCCGGCTTCGGCGTGGCAATCCAAGGCGGCCGGGACAGTGCATGCAGCCCCTGGATTGCCGCGCCGCAAGCGCGGCTCGCAATGACGAAGCCCGCATCGCCGTCCGGGACACGCGGGAGTTGGCATCAGTGGCCAAGATAGACCTCCACCACCTTGGGGTCGGCCTTCACGTGCGCGATGGAGCCCTCGGAGATCACGCGCCCCTGGTGCAGCACCGTCACCTTGTGGGCGATGCTTTCCACGAACCCCATGTCGTGCTCGATCACCAGCACCGACCGGTCCTGGATCACCCGGCGCAGCAGCTCCGCGGTCTTGACCCGCTCGCTGACGCTCATGCCGGCGACGGGTTCGTCGAGCATCAGCAGCGCCGGGTCCTGGATCAGCAGCATGCCGATCTCCAGCCACTGCTTCTGCCCGTGGCTCAGCAGCCCCGCCAGGCGGTCCAGTTGGTCGTGCAGGAAGATGCTGCGCGCCACGTCCTCGACGCGGTCCTGAACCTCGGAGTCCCGCCGGAACGCCAGCGCGCCCCATACCGTGCGGCCGCGCGGGAACGAGACTTCCAGGTTCTCGAACACCGTCAGATCCTCGTAAATAGACGGGGTCTGGAACTTGCGGCCCACCCCGGCGCGGACGATCTCGTGCTCGCGCATCCGGGTCAGCTCGGCGCCCTCGAACTTGATCGACCCGGCGGTGGCCTTGGTGCGGCCGCAGATCAGGTCCAGCACGGTCGTCTTGCCGGCGCCGTTAGGGCCGATGATGACGCGGATTTCGTTGCGGTCCAGGTAGAACGACAGGTCGTCCACCGCGCGGAACCCGTCGAACGACACCGCCAATCCCTCGACCGCCAGCAGGTAGTTCGTATCCAAGGCTATGCCCTCCTACTTCGCTGGGGCAGCGGGCAGCGCCGGGCCGGGCGCGGGGACGCTCGCCGCCGGGCGCTGCCGCAGCCAGGGCAGCAGGCGGTCCAGCACAGGGTCAAGGCTGCGCCGCCAGATGCCGGCCAACCCATCGGGGAAGGCGACCACGACGACGATGAACAGCGACCCCAGGGCGAGCAGCCACAACTCGGGGAACCGCTCGGACAGCGCGGTGCGCGCCCAGTTGACCGCCAGCGCGCCATACACCGCGCCCAGCAGCGACGTGCGCCCGCCGACGGCGCAGTAGATCACCATCTCGATCGACGGCACGATGCCGACGAAGCTCGGCGACATGAAGCCGACCTGCAGGGTGAACATAGCCCCGCCAACCCCGGCCAGGGCGGCGGCGAAGCAGAACACGAATATCTTGAAGTCGGCGACGCTGTAGCCGGAGAACCGCACACGGTCTTCCTTGTCGCGCATCGCCACCAGGATGCGGCCGAGCTTGCTGCGCCGCACGAAATGCGCCAGCAGCAGGCAGCCGATCAGCAGGGCCGCGTTGATGAAATAGAGTATGTTGTGCGCCTGGTCCGTCCGGATGTCCCAGCCGTTCAGGGTCCGCAGGTCGGTGATCCCGTTGACGCCGCCGGTGTAGCCCTGCTGGCCGATGATCAGGATGGTCAGGATCGCCGCGATGGCCTGGGTGATGATGGCGAAGTAGGTGCCGCCGACCCGGCGCTTGAACATTGCGAACCCGATCAGCAGCGCCAGCAGCACCGGCACCACGATGACGGCCACCAGCGTCAGGGTGAAGCTGTGGAACGGCTTCCAGAACAGCGGCAGCTCGGTGATCTGGTTCCAGTCCATGAAGTCCGGGATGCCCGGCGTGGACTGGATTTTCGTGGCCTCGGGCGTCGATGCCTGCAGCTTCAGGTACATCGCCATGCAGTAGCCGCCGAGGCCGAAGAACACCCCCTGTCCCAGGCTGAGGATGCCCGCATCGCCCCAGCACAGCACCAGGCCCAACGCCACGAACCCGTAGGTGAGGTACTTGCCAACCAGGTTGAGGCGGAACGGCTCCAGCACCATCGGCAGTACGACGAGCAGGAACGCCGCCAGCACCAGGATGAACAGGGTGTCCTTACGGGTGAAGACCATGCCGCGCTATCTCCGGACCTTGAGCACGAACAGCCCTTGCGGCCGCAGCATCAGGATGCCGACGACGGTTAGCAGCACGATCACCTGCGCCATGGAGCCGCTGAGGAAAAACTCCAGCGTCGAACGCGCCTGCGAGATGGTGAACGCCGACGCGATTGTGCCCACCAGGCTGCCGGCGCCGCCGAACACCACCACCAGGAACGAGTCCACGATATAGAGCTGTCCGGCGGTCGGGCTGGTCGATCCGATCATGGTGAAGGCGCTGCCCGCCACCCCCGCGATGCCGCAGCCGATGCCGAACGTCATGCAGTCCACCCGCGCGGTGTCGATGCCGACTGCCCCGGCCATGGCGCGGTTCTGCATCACCGCCCGCACCTGCTTGCCCCAGCCCATGCGGAAGATCAGCACGTACACCCCGGTGGCGATCAGCGTGGTCAGCACCATCACGATCAGGCCGTTGATGGGAATCTGGATGCTGTCGGTCACGTTGGCCGCACCCATCATCCAGTCCGGCTGATCGACGCCGACCTCGCGTGCGCCGAACACCGAGCGGTAAACCTGCTGCAGGATCAAGCTGAGGCCCCAGGTCGCGAGCAGGGTGTCCAGCGGGCGGCGATACAGGTGGCGGATCAGCACCCACTCCACGGCCATGCCCAGCAGGCCCGTCACGCAGAACGCCAGCACGACGGCGACGAAGAAGTAGCCGCCGAACGCGCCGGGCAGGTAAAGCGTGAACAGCCGGGAGGTGAGGAAGGTGACGTAGGCGCCGAGGATCATGAACTCGCCGTGCGCCATGTTGATGACGCCCATCTGGCCGAAGATGATCGCCAGGCCGAGCGCCATCAGCACGAAGACGGAGAACAGGATCAGGCCCGCGAACCCCTGCATGGCCATGATCGAGCCGAGGTCGCCAAAGGAGTAGCCGAAGATCATGGCCTGCCCTCCGTTCCTGTTGCCGCCGGGTTACTGGTAGCCCTTGGGGAACGGGTTGGGTTCGACCAGGCCCTCCGTCTCGAAAACCACCTCGTACTGCCCATCGACCAGCGCCTTGCCGACGCGGGTCTTGCTCCACAGGTGATGGTTCTCGTGGATGCGGACGTAGCCTTCCGGCGCACCCTTGAACTCGACGCCTGGGGAGGCGGCGGCGATCTTGTCGATGTCGAAGCTGCCGGCCTTCTCGGCGGTCAGCTTCCACAGCCAGGGGCCGAGGTAGGCCGCCTGCGTCACGTCGCCGATCACGCTCTTTTCGCCCCACATCTTCTTGAAGTCCGCGACGAACTCCTTGTTGTTCGGGTTCTTCAGGCTCTGGAAGTACTTCATGCAGGCGAACGCCCCGGCGATGTTCTCGCCGCCGATGCCCTCGATCTCGTCCTCGGTGACGGAGATGGTCAGCAGCGTCTGCTTGCTGAGATCGACGCCCGCCGCCTTGAGCTGCTTGTAGAACGCGACGTTGGAGCCGCCGACGATGATGGCGTAGATCACATCGGGCTTGGACAGCTTGATCTTGTTGATGACCGAGTTGAACTGCGTGTGGCCGAGCGGGAAGTAGTCCTCCCCCACCACCTTGCAGCCGGTGAGGTGGCCTTCGATGTGCTTGCGCGCGATCTTGTTGGACGTGCGGGGCCAGATGTAGTCCGACCCCAGCAGATAGAACGACTTGCTGCCCCGGGTCCGGTTCACCCAATCGAGGCCGGCCAGGATTTGCTGCGTCGCCTCCTGCCCGGTGTAGATGACGTTCTTCGACTGCTCCAGCCCCTCATAGAACGTCGGGTAGTACAGCATGCCGTTGTACTGCTCGAACACCGGCAGCACCGCCTTGCGCGACGCCGAGGTCCAGCAGCCGAACACCGCGGCGCACTTGTCGTTCACCAGCAGCTTCTTGGCTTTCTCAGCGAAGTTGGGCCAGTCGCTGGCGCCGTCCTCCTGGATGACCTTGATCTGCCGGCCCAGCACGCCGCCGGACGCGTTGATCTGCGAGATCGCCAGCTTCTCCGCCTCCACCGAGCCGGTCTCGCTGATCGCCATGGTGCCGGTGATGGAGTGTAGGATGCCGACCGTCACGTCGGTGTCGGTGACGGCCAGGCCCGTCGTGTTGATTGCGCTGGTGGCAGGCGCTTGCGCCCAGGCGCCGCGGGGCAGCAGGGCCGCGGCCGGGAGCGCCGCCAACCCCTGCATCACCCGCCGGCGCAGCATCGGGACGCGTGGCGTGTCGCTGTTGTCGTCGGCCATGGAACACCTCTAGATATCGTGAGGCGAAGCGTCGGCGGATTTTGTGCACTGCGATATACGTCATTCGACGTATGGCGGCGTCACAGTCCACTCAGGCAGCGTCATCAACCGCGGTCGCAAAACACGATGCAGCCGTGGCGGACGACCCAGGGAGGCAATGGGAATGCACATGGCGCGAGGACTACGCTGACCCCCTCTCCCCCTTCGGGAGAGGGTTGGGGTGAGGGGGTCTTGCGGCGCAGTCCCTGGCCGGGGCAACTCGGCTCTGGCAGCGCTGGCGGCCCTTGGCGGCGCAGCGGGCAAGACCCCCTCACCCCGACCCTCTCCCGAAGCGGGAGAGGGAGCAGGCAGGGTCCTCGCGCTGGCGTTGCCGGCCCATAGCGATGGCGACCCGGCAACGCATCGTCCGCGTGCGGCGCGAGTACAACCAGTGGGTCGCCGACGAGACCCTCGAAGACTACGCCCTGCGTTTCACCGCCCGCTCCGCCCGGCGCTGGTCCGCGGCGCGCGTCGCCAACACCGCGCTCGGCTCCATCTCGTTCTTGGCGCTGGAGGCCATCGGCGGCACCATCACCCTCGGCTATGGCTTCATCAACGCCGTCGCGGCGATCCTCATTGTCGGCGCGCTGATCTTCGCCACCGGGGCGCCCATCGCCTACTACGCCGCGCGGTATGGCGTGGACATCGACCTGCTGACCCGCGGCGCCGGGTTCGGCTACATCGGCTCCACGATCACGTCACTGATCTACGCCTCGTTCACCTTCCTGTTCTTCGCCATCGAGGCCGTCATCCTCGCCTCCGTGCTGGACGCCTGCTTCGGCATCCCGCCCCCGGTCGGCTACGTGCTGTGCACCGTTGCGGTGGTGCCGCTGGTGACGCACGGCATCACCTTCATCAGCCGCCTGCAGCTTTGGACGCAGCCGGCGTGGATCGTGCTGCACCTGCTGCCCTTCGCCTTCATCGCCGCACAAGGGCCGGCCGCCTTCGACGGGTGGACGGCGTTCCACGGCGCGGCTGGGCCAGCCGGCGGGTCGTTCCAGGTCGGCCTGTTCGGCGCGGCGGCGTCGGTCGTGTTCTCCCTGATCGCGCAGATCGGCGAGCAGGTAGACTTCCTGCGCTTCCTACCGCCCAAGCCCGGTCCCCAGGCGCCGCTGCGGGCGCGGGCGGGCTGGTGGGGGGCGCTGCTGGCCGGCGGACCCGGCTGGATCGTGCCGGGCGTGCTGAAGCTGCTGGCCGGGTCGTTCCTGGCGACGCTGGCGGTGGCGCACGGGCTGCCCGTGGCCGAGGCGGCGATGCCGTCGGCCATGTACCGGGTCGCGTTCGGCTACGTCGTCGCGGCCCCCGGGGCGGCGCTGCTGCTGATGGCGCTGTTCGTCGGCATCTCGCAGATGAAGATCAACGTGACCAACGCCTATGCCGGGTCCATCGCCTGGTCCAACTTCTTCTCCCGCCTGACGCACAGCCACCCCGGCCGGGTGGTGTGGCTGGTGTTCAACCTCGCCATCGCGCTGCTGCTGATGGAGATCGGGGTATACGAGGCCATCGAGCACATCCTGGTCGGCTACTCCAACGTCGCCGCCGCGTGGGTGGGAGCGCTGGTGGCGGACCTGGTGGTGAACAAGCCGCTGGGCTTCAGCCCGGCCGGGATCGAGTTCAAGCGCGCCCACCTGTTCGACATCAACCCGGTCGGCATGGGCGGCATGGGCGGCGGAGTGCTGGTGTCGGTGTGCGCCTATGCCGGAGGGTTCGGGCAGACGGCGCAGGCGCTGTCGCCGTTCCTGGCGTTCGGCGTGGCGTTCGCCCTGGCGCCGCTGCTGGCCTGGGCCACCGAGGGGCGGTTCTACCTGGCCCGCAAGCCGCGCCTGCACTGGTCCCGGCTGGGCACGCTGCGCTGCGTGGTGTGCGAGAACCCGTTCGAGCCGGACGACATGGCGTTCTGCCCGGCCTATTCCGGGTCGATCTGCTCCCTATGCTGCTCGCTCGACGCACGCTGCCACGACCGCTGCAAGCCCGAGGCCGCCCGCGCGCCGCAGCAGGTGCGCCGGGCGCTGGCCCGGGTGCTGCCGCCGCGGGCGCTGGTGGCGCTGGCCAGCCCGCTGGGGCAGTTCTGCGCGGTGTTCTGCCTGTTCACCGCCATCATCGGACTCATTCTGCTGGGCATACACGCCCAGGTCGATGGCAGCGCGCCGGTGATTGCCGCCGCATTCTGGAAGGCGTTCTTTGTGCTCGCGGTGATCGCCGGCGTCGCGGCCTGGCTGCTGGTGCTGGCGCTCGATAGCCAACGGGTGGCGCAGCAGGAGACCGACCGGCAGACCGCCCTGCTGACCGGCGAGATCAGCGCGCACCGGCGGACCGACGCGCAACTGCAAAAGGCCAAAGAGGTCGCCGAGGCCGCCAACCTCGCCAAAAGCCGCTTCGTCGTCGGCGTCAGCCACGAGCTGCGGTCGCCCTTGAACGCCATACTCGGCTACGCGCAACTGCTGGAGCACGACGCCAGCATCCCCGAGGCGCGGCGCGAGAGCATCGGCATCATACGCCGCAGCGGCGAGCACCTGACCGGACTGATTGAGGGCCTGCTCGACATCTCCAAGATCGAGGCCGGGCGGATCGAGCTGTATCGCGACGAGGTCCGCCTGCCGGAGTTCCTGGGCCAGATCGCCAATATGTTCCGCCTGCAGGCAGAGGCGAAGGGCTTGGCGTTCGTGTTCGACATCCCAGCCGACCTGCCCGCCATGGTGTGGACCGACGAGCGCCGGCTGCGGCAAATCCTGATCAACCTGCTGTCCAACGCAATGAAGTTCACCCAGGCCGGCACCGTCGGCCTGCACCTGCGCCGCCGCGGGGAGATCGCCGAGATCGAGGTCGCCGACACCGGCATCGGCATCGGCGCCGCCGACCAGGCCCGGGTGTTCGAGCCGTTCCAGCGCATCGACCACGGCCCGCTGGTGCCCGGCGTGGGCCTGGGCCTCACGATCACCAAGCTGCTGACCCAGATCATGGGTGGCGAAATCACGCTTCGCAGCGAACCCGGCGCCGGCAGCCGCTTCACCATCCGCCTCATGCTGTCCGAAGTCCGGCAGCCGCGCCTGGCGCCCCCGGCCCGGCGGCAGCTTGACGGCTACCTCGGCGCACGGCGGACGGTGGTGGTGGTGGACGACAACCCGGTGCACCGCGCACTGCTGCAGGATGCGCTGGTGCCGCTCGGCTTCACCGTGCTGTGCGCGGAGGACGGGGCGGGGTGCCTGCTGCTGGCGGCCCGGTCGGCGCCGGACCTGTTCCTGGTTGACCTCGCAATGCCGGGAATGGATGGGTGGGAGGTGGCCCGGCGGCTGCGTGCGATGGGCCATACCGCCGCGCGCATCGTGATCGTGTCGGCGAACGCCGGGGAGCTGCGCCAGCCGCCCGACCCCGCCGCGCACCACGACGCGGTGATCCCGAAGCCAGTCGATCTGGCGCTGCTGTTCGACACCATCGCGATGCGGATGGGCCTGACCTGGACCGACCTGTCCGCCACGGTGCGGAGCCCTGACGCGCCCGGCCGAGCGCCGCCGGCCCCGCTCGCCCCGGCGCAGGCGGCGCAGCTTCGGGAACTAGCGCTGATCGGCTACGTCCGCGGCATCCGCAAGCGCCTGGACGAGATGGAGGCCGAGGACCCCGGCCTGGCGCCTGCCGTCGCCGGGCTGCGGGTGCTGGTGGCGGAGTTCCGGCTGGACGACTTCATGGCCGCGCTCGACCGCATGCAGTCGGCGCCGGCATGACGCCCCGCTTGACGCCCAGCATGACACCAGGGGTTGCAGGCCCGGCTGCGGGAACGCTGCCGCGGCCGGACAACTCGGGCCGCATCGTGCTGGTGGTGGACGACTCGCCGGGCACGCTCGGGATGCTGAGCGCGGCGCTGGAGTTCGCCGGCTACACCGTGCTGCTGGCGCAATCCGGCGCGGCGGCCCTGGCGCTGGTCGAGCGGGTGACGCCCGACATCATCCTGATGGACGCCGTGATGCCCGGCATGGACGGCTTCGAGACCTGCGAACGCCTGAAGCGCAGCCGCATGAACGCGGCCGTTCCGGTGGTGTTCATGACCGGGCTGACCGAGACCGAGCACGTCGTGCGCGCCCTGGACGCCGGCGGGGTGGATTACCTGACCAAGCCCGTCGCGCCGGCCGAGCTGATCGCCCGCGTGGGCGTCCACCTGGCCAACGCCCGCCTGACGCAAAGCGCGCAGGCGGCGCTGGACACCACGGGGCGTTACCTGCTGGCGATGGACCGGGCGGGCGGCCTGGTCTGGTGCACGCCGCAGGCTGCCGCCTGGCTTGACGCCGGCGACCCTGGGCCGGGCGCGCGGCCGCTGCCGGAGGCCGTCGTGGCCTGGGCACTGGGCTGCGCCGCGCAGCCGGGCCGTTGCAAGCCGATGGCCTTCACCGCGGCGGCGACGGGCAAGACGGTCGAGGCGTCCTACGTCGGGCAGATCAGCGCGGACGAGATGCTGCTGCGGCTGGTGTGCCTAGACGGGGCCTCGGACGAGCAGACGCTGCGCGACCGGCTGCGGCTGACGCTGCGCGAGGCCGAGGTGCTGCTATGGGTCAGCCGGGGCAAGACCAACCGGGACATTGCGGACATCCTGGGCCTCAGCCCGCGGACGGTGAACAAGCACCTGGAGCAGGTGTTCGCCAAGATGGGCGTGGAGACCCGGGCCGCCGCCGCGATCCAGGTCGTGGGCCTTCTGCAGGACCGCTAGCGGCGGGCGGGCGGCGCGTGCACTGCCGGGCCACTCCCGCTCGATGCGGGCCGCGTCTGCCTGCCCCCTCTCCCTCCGGGAGAGGGAGCAGCAGCCGGCATCAGACCCGGGAGCTAGGCCGGTAGAACGGCTCGTGCGCGGCCGGGTCCATGTAGCCGGCGTAGAACCGCTTGATGTGCGGCAGCAGCGCCTTGGACAGCCGCCGCCGCTGCACCTCGTCGTCCGACAGGGCATGACCCAGCTCGTCGTGCAACGCCTTGAGCGCCGCAGCCTGGTCCACCCGGGTAAACCGCCCCTCGGCATAGATCGTCTCGCCGCCGCATACGACGTGGCGCACCCCGCCAGTCTTGGCGCGCTGGATCACCGCGTCCAGCACCGGCGTCTCCTCGTCCAAGTAGGGGTAGCTGATCGCCTGCCAGTCCAGCAGTACCAGGTCGGCGGCCGTGCCCACCTCCAAGGTGCCCAGGTGATCGCCCCAGGCGGTGGTGCGCGCCCCGCCGACGGTGGCCATCGTCAGCACCTGGTCCATCGTTGGCACACTGTCTTCCAAGCCGGGATCGTCCATGCCGGGCACCCGGTGGGCACGCAGCACCATCCGCATCTCCTGCAGCATGTCGCGGTCGTCGTTGATCCCGGCCTCGTCCAGCCCGATGGCGACGTTGACCCCCTGCGCGGCAAACCGGTTCAGCGGCGCCACGCCCGACCGCAGCCGGAAGTTGGAGCTGCAGTTGTGGCAGATGCAGGTCCCCGTCTCCGCCACCCGGGCGATGTCCCGCTCGTTCAGCCACACCCCATGCCCCAGCGTCATCCGCGGGTTCATCAGCCCGAAGCGGTCGAGGTACTCCACCGCCGTGCCGCCGCCCCGGCGCCGCGCGTACTCCTTCTGGTACGCCGTCTCCACCAGGTGCATGTGCAGCGGCACCTGATATCGCTCCGAAGTCTCTGCCAGCCGCGCCAAGGCCGTGTCGCTGCACCAGTGCAGGTTGGCCGGCGCCAACTGGATGCGAACCCGGTCCTTCCCCGCGTGCGCGCCGTGCATGGCGCCGAACATCTCCATCGCCCCATCCAGCGTCAGCCGGAACCGGTCGAACCACGCCTGCATCGGCCCGCGCAGCTCCGGCGGCAGCGAGGCGACCAGCTCGGCGTCGTCCCGGTAGGCCAGCCGGTTCTGGTCCCGCACCGCGTAGCAGTACGACACCCGCATGCCGATGTCCTCGTAGGCGCGCACCACGTCGTTGGCGTAGCCCTGCACCTGGTCGGCGGTGCCGGGCATCCAGCCGTGGATGTGCTGCACGGTCGTGATGCCGGACGCCACCATCTCGAACGCCGAGTACAGCGTGTCCAGGTACAGGTTCAGGTTGCGCGCCACCATGCGGGTGACGAACCATAGCTCCAGCGGCATGTCGGGGGAGCCAAGCTGCACCGGCGTCAGGCCGACATGGTGGTGCCCGTTCACGAAGGCCGGCAGCAGGATTTCGGCGCCGGTGCCGATCACGGGGGTATCCGGGTACTTGCGGTGCAGCGCCTCGAACGTGCCGACCTCGGCGATTACGCCGTCCTCCTGCAGCACGGCGCCGTCCGGCACCGTCTGGACCTGGTAGCGCCCCCGCGTCGGCATCAGGGCGGCACGGCTACGGATCAGCGTTGTGGTCAAATCAGGCTCCAATCAGGCAGGGATGGCTTCCTGCTCGGCAAAGGCGCGGTCCACCTCGTCCTGCAGCAGACCCGTCAATTGCCGCCGCAGCGCCTCGGCAGCCCCGCTGAACGGGTCGCGCGGGCGGGGCAGCTCGATGGGCACGACGGCCTTGATCCGGCCAGGGCGGGAGGTGAACACCACCACGCGGTCGGCCAGCGCCACCGCCTCGTCGATGTGGTGGGTGACGAACAGCACCGATGCCCCCGAGGTGCGCCATACCTCCAGCAGGAAGTCCTGCATCTTGGCGCGGGTCTGCACGTCCAGCGCGGCGAACGGCTCGTCCATCAGCAGCACCTTGGGCCGCATCGCCAGCGCCCGCGCCACGGCGACACGCTGGCGCATCCCGCCGGACAGCTCCTCCGGCCGCTTGTCGATGGCTTCGGCCAGGCCGACGCGGGCCAGCGCCTCCTGCGCCGCCCGCCGCCGCGCGTCCGGGGCGTCACCGCGGATGGACAGGCCGAAGGCGACGTTCTGCCCGACCGACAGCCATGGGAACAAGGAAGTCTCCTGGAAGATCAGGCTGCGGTCCGGCGATGGCGCCTGCACGCGGTCCCCGAACGACCACAGCTCGCCGCCCGTCGCGTCCTGCAACCCGGCGATCAGGTACAGCAGCGTGCTCTTGCCGCAGCCGGACGGCCCCAGCAGCACCACGAACTCCCCCGGCGCCACATCCAGGTCAATGCCCCGCAACGCCTCATGCGCCCGCGGCGTCCCCGGCGCCCACACCTTGCCGACATCGCGGCACGACACGGCGCTAGAGGCCACGCAACGCCTCCGACCCCTTCGGCACCCAGTACAGCAGCCGGTTCTGCAACTGCCGCAGCACCCAGTCGAAGCTGAACCCCAGCACTCCGATCAGCGCGATGGTGAAGAACACCAGCGACGGGTTGAACGTGTTGCGCGCCAGCATGATGACTTGGCCCAGCCCATAGCCGACCCCCGTGCTCTCGGCGATCAGCACCGCCATCCAGGCCGCGAACAGGTTCATCCGCAGCACCAGCAGCATCCCCGGCAGGATCGCGGGGACGATCACCCGCGCGTAAATCTGCCGCTTGGTGGCCCCCATCGTGCGGGCGACATTGATGAAGTTGCGGTTCACGCCGTCGATCTGCGCGATGGTGGACAGGGTCATGTGGAACAGCAGCGCCACCACCACCATGAAGATCGCCGGGCGGTTGCCGATGCCGAACATGAAGATCGCCACGGGGAGCCAGGCGATCGGCGACACCGGCGCCAGCAGGGTGATGGTCGGCAGCGTCAGCCGCTCGAACAGCAGGAAGTAGCGCACCGCCACGCCGATGGTCACCGACAGCACCGACGCGATCACCAGCCCGCTCAGCACCCGCCCGATGGTGGCCGCCGCGGTATAGACCACCGCCAAGGCCGGCGGCGGCCCGGCGTCCATGCCCGCACCCACCTGCCACCGGCTGATGGTGTTGAAGAACTTGGCCTGGTCGGCGATGCTGCCCAGGAACACATGCGGCGGCGGCAGCAGCCTGGGATCGGCCCAGCCGACCGCCCACAGCACCTCCCAGATGCCGGCGAACATGCCGATGCTGGCGATGGCCCAGCCGATCCGCCCCACCCATGCCGGCAGGGTGGGCCGGCGCAGCGCCAGTCCGGGGGTATCCAGCGCGGCAGACACGGCGTCAGGCCGACTTGTACTTCAGCTTGGCATACAGGTCCGGGTTCTCGGCGATCACCTGCTCCAGGAACGACCAGTCGATGGCCTCGGGTCCCGGCTTCTTCTTGATGTAGCCCATCTCCTGGATCGAGTTCACCCGCTCCAGGATGAATTTCGTCTGGCTGCGCGCATCCACCACCGACGGCTGCTTGCTCATCGCGATGCGCGCGTTCTCCATGCTGGTCTTGTAGTAGCGCCCGACCAGGGTATCGAGCGCCTTCTGCGGCTCCTGCTCGGCTATCGCTTGCGCCTGCATCATGCCCTTGATCAGCGCCCGCAGGCCCGCCGGGTTCTTCTTGATCAGATCGTCGCTGACCGCCAGCACGCAGTCGGTGTAGCCCTTGCCATAGATGTCCACTCCGTCGGACAGCTTCACCGACCCCTTCACGTCGTTCAGCAGCGCCGTCCCATACGGCTCGATGGTGCAGATCATGTCGATCGACCCGGCACGGAACGCCTCCACCGCCTCGGGCGTGTTGCCCATATAGCGGACGTTGATGTCCTTGAAGCTGACGCCGTTCTTCTTGAACCAGTCGTACGGCAGCACCTCCAGCGTATCGAGCTGGAAGGTGCCAAGCGTCTTGCCCTTCAGCTTGTTCGGCGTATCCAGGCCGGGCTGCGCCACCAGGATGCACCCCTCGATGCCGCCACCGGCCACGATCCTCACCGGGGCGCCGGCGTCCCGCAGCGCCACGAAGCTGGTGTAGGGCATCAGGCCCGCGTCCACCTGGCCCGCGCCCAGGAAAGTCACCTGCTCGGCGAACGTCGGCGTCGGCACGAAGTCCAGGATCAGCCCGTCGCGTTGCGCGGTCTGCAGGGCGTTGGTCAGGTAGAAGTTCAGGTTGCAGAACCCATTGCCAAAGGTGGAGGCGATGTGGCTCTCGGCCGCCCGCGCCCCGTGGCTGCACGCCATCAGGCTGATCGCGCCGAGCGCCGCGCCACGCAGGGCGGCGCGGCGGCTGAGCGGGCTGTTCCAGACGGTGTCGCACGCGAGAGTTCCGGTCATGCCAAGTGTTCCCCTGCTGGTGCTGCCCAGGCAAACCCAGCAAGCGACGTGCCACTTGGGCAAACCGCCCTGACTCCCTCTCCCACTTCGGGAGAAGGCTGGAGTGAGGGGGTCTGTCGTCGAGCGCGGTTCCCGGCCCATGCAGCCCGGTTCCGGCGACGCGTGCAGGTCTTGGCGGCGCGAGCGAGCAAGACCCCCTCACCCCGGCCCTTTCCCGGAGGGAGAGGGAGCAGGAACAGCAGCGGTGTGGCACTTAAATGGGCAGACCCATCCGCGGTGGGTACGCCTGGCGCAGCCGGTCAGAGGCCGGCGTAGCCCTCCGGATCGAAGAAGCCCTGCCCCGCCACGTAGCGCCGCCCCTCCGACACGTCCGGCGGCGGCCCCACCTCGGTGCGCGAGTCGAACGTCAACTCGATCTGCACCCCGCTGGGGTCGTAAGCGAAAAGCTGCCACAGCGGCGTGCCCGGCACGATGAACTCGCGAAAGGCGATGCCATGCGCCTGCAACCGCGCGATGAAGCCATGGTAGCCGCTCGCCGTCACCGAAACATGGTCGATGGCGGCGCTGCCCTGCGGCGCCAGGCCAGTCGGCCCCATCGCAGGTCCGCCGGCATAGATGTGGAAGATCGGCCCCGGCCCTGGCAGCCCCAGCCACGCCCCCGGGTAGCCGAAATCCGGTCGCGCCATCTCCTGCAGCCCCAGCACATCCAAGTAGAAGCGCCGCGTCCGCCCGAGGTCCGCGGTCTTGATGGCAACATGCAGCAGGCCCAGCAGGGCGGGCTTGATGCTCATCCCGGGATAAACCGGTCGAGGCCAACGGGATGCGCCGCCACCCGCCGGTTCGCCTCCAGCAGCCAGGGCGTCGCGGCGGCCGCGCGTTCGGCCTGCCGGGCGTAATCGCGCCGGAACCCGGGCATCACCGCCGCGGCCTCTGCCCGCAAGGCAGCCTCGTCCACGGTGGTGATCCGGCCGGCGTCCAGCACCATGCGCCCCCCGACCATGACGCTATGGACGCCGCGCCCCGCCTCGGCAAACACCACCTGCCGGGCCGCGCTGTTGAGCGGCACGTAGGCGATGTCCCGCAAATCGAGGAACAGCAGGTTGGCCTGCATCCCCGGCGCGATCGCGCCCACTTGGCCCTCCAGCCCCACGGCCTTGGCACCCCCAGTCGTCGCCGCCGCAATCGCATCGGCGGCAACGACGCCCGTCGGGTTCGGGTCTGCAGCGGCGGCCAGCAGGCAAAGCAGCTTCATGGCCGTGAACATGCTCTGGCAATCCCCGCAACTGCAGTTGTCGCATCCCAGAGCAATATTCACGCCAGCGTCGATCACCCGGCGCATCGGAGCGACGCCGCTTTTCAGCTTCAAGTTGCTGGCCGGGCTGTGCGCCAGCCCGGCCCCGGCCCGGCCCAGCAGCGCGATCTCCTCGTCCTGCAGCCACACGCCATGCACCACCGTCAGCCGCGGCGTGAGCAGCCCAACGTCATGCAGCCAGCGCAGCATGGACCCGTCCTGCGCGCCATACAGCTCCCGCGCCCTCGCCGCCTGCGCCCGCGTCTCATACACATGCGTCAGCACCGGCAGCCCATGGCGCTCCGACAACGCCGCGATGCCCTCCAGCAGCGCCCGGCTCGACCGCTGCGGGCCGGACGGGCTGAGCGCCCAGGTCAGCCAGGGTGGCAGCGGGTCCAGCCGCCTGATCTGCGCCTCGACGAACTGGAGCTGCGCCTGGGCGTCTGCCGGGGCGCCCTGGACCAGCGCCTGCACCTCCCGCGGGGCCTCGGCGGGCAGGAACGGCGCGATGTCCAGCGCCGCCACGTCGCGCAGGGCGGCGGAGAACACCACGCGCAGCCCGGTCTCGGCATAGGCGGCCAGGATGGTGTCCAACGTCGGCTCGTCCATCGGCACCAGGGAGTTCATGTCCTGCACCGTCGTGATGCCGTGCCGCAGGCAGTCCACCGCGCCAATCAGCGTCCGCAGCCGCAGCTCCCGTGCCGGGCGCGGGCCAAGATAGGCCGGCTGCGTGTGCAGCGCCCACACGTCGAAGGGCATGTCCTCCAGCAGGCCCTTCTGCAGCACGTCGTAGGAATGGTAATGCGCGTTGACGAGGCCCGGCAGCACGAGCAGCCCGGCGGCCTCGACCACCCGCGCCTCCCCGGCCGCCGCGCGGCGGCGCAGCTCGTCCTTGACCGCGCCATCCTCGCCCGGGCCGCTTACCGCAAGGATGCGCCCGTCCCGCACCAGGATGTCCGCCACCGGCGGGACATGGGGGTCGCAGCCGGGCCGATAGACCTGGCCGCCGGTGATCAGCATGTCTTCCATGCCAGCCATGGTGCCCAACTGGGGCCGCCGTGCAAAGCGTGCGGTGCAGGCGGCTGGACGGCTAAGCGCGCTTCAGTAGCCCCGCTCCCTGCTGAACAGGTTCGGCAGCGGCCGGCCCTGCTCGAATGCCGTCAGGTTCTCGATGAACACGTCCAGGCTGCGGGCGTTGTAGGCCAAGGCGTCATCGCTCGACACATGCGGCGTCATCACCAGGTTGCGCGTCGTCCACAGCCGGTGGCCCGCCGGCACCGGCTCGGGCACGAACACGTCCAGCACCGCCCCGGACAGCGCGCCGGCGTCCAGCGCGTCGCACAACGCATCCTGGTCCAGCAGGGGGCCGCGACCGATGTTGATCACCCCCGCCCCCTGCGGCAGCAAGCCGATGCGCCGGCGGTCCAGGATGCCCCGTGTGGCCGGCGTCAGCGGACACGCGAGCAGCAGGAACTCCGCATCCGTCAACGCGGCGTCGAGGTCGGCGGACGCCAGCACGCGCTCGCAGGCCGGGTGCGGCGCCGGCCGGGCACGCACGCCCGTCACCCGCAGGCCGAACTGTGCCGCCCGCTCCGCCACTGCGCCGCCCAGGCTGCCCAGGCCCACCACCGTCAGCCGCCGCCCGTCCAGGGTGCTGCCGGTGCGGCGGTCCCACACCTGCGCCTGCTGGCTGCCGATCAGCGCCGGCAGGTGGTTGGCCAGCATCAGCACCGCCATGATGCCGTACTCCCCCGCCTTGGGTCCGTGCACGCCGCGGTTGTTGAGCACCGGCAGGTCTGGCGGCAGGCTGCCGAACGGCACCGGGTCAAGCCCGGCGGAGGTGCAGAACATCAGCTTCAGCCGAGGGGCGTCGGCGGGGAACAGCGACTGGGTGGCCCGGGTCGCCGTCACCAGCGCCTCGGCGTCCGGGATCGCGCGGGCGAAGTCGTCCAGGGTCTCGCCGACGCTGACGGCGTGCCGGCCCTCGGGCAGTCCGGCGCGGGCGGCAGCGGCCTGCCAGTCCTGCAGGGTGACGGTGTCGGCCACCATGCCGTCGAGGTTCTGGATGTGAATGCGCATCGGGGTCTCCATCGGGCCGAGTCAGGGGTTGCGGTCTGGCTCAAGCCCCGCGATCCCGCAAGCGCCAGAGTGCGGCCCGGCGTCAGGTGTTCAGGTAGGCGAGCGGCGCCCCTGCCCTCTCCCATGCGCACGAGACCAGCCGGCCCGTGGAGGACAGCGTGATGAACGCCGTCCGCAGCGCCGGGCCGCCGAAGCAGATGTTGGTCACCCAGCGCTCCGGCATCGGCACATGGCGGATCGACGAGCTGTCCGGCGCGATGATCGAGATACCGCCGTGCACCAGGGTTGCGACGCAGATGTTACCCTCGCAGTCCACCGCCAGGCTGTCGAAGCGCTGGAAGTTGGCGTTGCCCGTGACCAGCCGCGGCTGAACGGACGATTAAATGCAGCATCGTAAAGGTCAAAGCGGAGGGCCGCCGGTATAAGGGAGAAAGGCGAACATCGGCTGCACGGCACGTATCGCCCGGTTGACGGAGGCGTGACGACCGGACATGCCCAGGGTTGGGGGAACATCCAAGCCATGAGACCTATCGTTCGCGCTGCTGCATCGCTGCTGTGGGTGCTGACGCCAGGCTGGCCCGCTGCCATGCCGGCCACAGGCTCCCCAAGCCATGACGGCCGCCCATCCCGTCCCATGCCCGAGACGACGCATCGCCGTCCTGCCGCGCGTAGGAGGGACAACCTGACAGCAGGCGAGGATGCGCCAGCCCGGCGTGGCGCCCGGCTCGGTTATCGCCACCAGGGGGGCCTGCTGCCGTGCCGGGCATACCCGCGCTGGATGAGCAGGCCAAACCCATGCTGCCGGGCCATATCCTGACATCCTTGCCGCGCCGCAGAGGCCGGCGGCGGCAGCCGTCGCTTGCCCTGCTGGCCATCGCATTGGCCGCCAGCGCCTGCTCGGCCCCGTTGACCGTCGAGCGGCTCAACCCCTATCAGGCCTATCGCCAGGCCAACCGCACCGCCCTGTCCGGCGACGCGCCGAGCGACGCCACGCTGACCGTCCTGCGCCGCCACGGCCTGCTGGCCGACTGGCAACGCAGCCCGGCGCCCGCCATCGCGAGCCTACACGCCGCCGTCACCAGCCAGCCGGAGCTTTGGCCGGAACTGTTCGCGCTGAGCGAGCTGAGCTACTTGCAGGCCAACCGGGACCACGCGCAGCCGGAGTTCCTGGCCGCCGCGCTCTACGCCTATGCCTACCTGTTCCCGGATGGCGGCGGCGACCGGCCCAGCCCGTACGACCCGCGCTTCCGCCAAGCCTGCGACCTCTACAACCTGTCCCTGGCCGCCGCGCTTGGAGCGCCGGATGGCAGCCTGGCGCCGCTCGCCGCCGGCCGGCGCAACCTGCCGTTCGGCACGATCGACCTCAGTTTCGACGCAACGCAGCTTGCTTGGGGCGGACGGACGCTCACTGCGTTCC
Source organism: uncultured Acetobacteraceae bacterium (assembly GCA_964242415.1). Classification (GTDB taxonomy): domain Bacteria; phylum Pseudomonadota; class Alphaproteobacteria; order Acetobacterales; family Acetobacteraceae; genus DASWOJ01. Next base: position 172,395 of record CAXTAT010000007.1, on the reverse strand, counting down.
AGCCGACCTCCAGCCTGGCCGTTCGCGGCCTGCAGAACATCTACCGCGCACCCGGCCTCGGCGCACCGCTCGCGGCATCGGCGGAGGCCACCCCGGCGTCACCCGCCGGCCTCACGCTGTCGCCGGGGTTGCGGGCGCCGGCGAACCTGCTGCTGGTGCTGGACGCGCCGCGGCGTCAACTGGGGCAGCCGGTGCTGCAGGGCAGGCTGGTCATCCACACCCTGTCCGACCGGGCGGAGACGCAGGTCGGCGGCCGCACCGTGCCGCTGCAATACGATCAGACGGCGGCCCGCGCGCTGGGCCTGGCCGACGCGGCGGCGTGGGACCGCGAGTTCCAGGGCTTCTTCGATGGCGGCCTGTTCGAGCGTTCGCCGGGCGGGCTGGAGGCGCTGCAGCCGCACCAGCAGGGGCACATGCCCGTCGTCCTGGTGCACGGCACCGCCTCCAGCCCGTTCCGCTGGGCCGACATGGTGAACGACCTGCTGGAGGACTCGGCCATCCGGGACCATTTCGAGTTCTGGCTGTTCTCCTACGCCACCGGCAACCCGATCTCCTACTCCGCGCTGCAACTGCGCCGCGCGATCGAGGGCGCCGTCCAGCAGCTTGGCGGCGCCCGCGCGGACCCGGCGCTCGGGCGGATCACGGTGGTCGGCCACAGTCAGGGCGGGCTGCTAGCCAAGATGCTGGTGATCGATCCCGGCGACCGCCTCTGGACCCGCATCACCCCGCGCCCCTTCGACGCCGTGCGGCTGACGCCCGCCTCACGCGACCTGCTGCGGGACGCGCTGTTCCCGCAGCCGTTGGCGGCGGTGCGCCGGGTGGTGTTCATCGCGACGCCGCAGCGGGGCAGCTACCTGGCCACCGCCTCGGTGAGCAGCTTGCTGGGCCGGTTCGTGACGCTGCCCCTGACGGTGGTGAAGGCCGGTCAGGACCTGCTCAGCGGCAATCCCGACCTCCTGGTCGGCGAGACCGCCAAGCGGTTCGGCAGCATCTACAGCATGTCGCCGCGCAGCCCGTTCATCCAGGCGCTGGCGGCGGTGCCGGTGGCGCCCGGCGTGCACGTACACTCGATCGTCCCGGTACAGACGGCCGGACCGGTGGCCACGGGCGACGACGGCGTCGTCAGCTACACGAGCGCGCATATCGAGCCAGTGGAGTCGGAGCTGGTCGTGCAATCCGGCCACTCGGCGCAATCCAACCCGGCAACGGTCGCCGAGGTCCGGCGCATCCTGCTGCTGCAGTTGGCGAACCCGGGCTGACCCAGGATGGCTTCTGCCCTCAGGCAGGGACAAGGCTGGGCGCGTGCCGGTGCTGCGTGGCGCCCTCGTAGTCATAGGCCAGCGCCAGCAGCCCGGCCTCGTCCCACATCCGGCCGACGAAGATCAGGTTGAACGGCGCGCCGCCGGGGTAGTATCCGGCCGGGACCGTAACGCCGGGCAGGCCGGCGATGTTGATCTCGCAAACGGTTGTCTCCAGCAGCGTGCCGGGGCCATGCAGCGGCGGCACGGCGTCGCGCATCTGCGGGAACACCAGGGCGTCCAGCCGATGCGCGGTGAACACCTGGTCGATGATGTCGAGATAGGCCTCCTTGGCGGCCAGGAACCCTGGCAGCTCGGGCGGGCGGGACGGGTCGGCCAGGCTGGCGGCGAAGTCCGGCAACCCCTGCATGAAGGCCAGCACGCCGCCGGGGGCGAAGGCGTCCTCCTTGGCGGTGGCGGCGGCGAAGGCGACGAAGCCCTGCAGCGCCGCGTCCGGCCCCATCCGTTTCAGGTACTGCTCCATGTCGTACGGCACGCATTCCAGGCCGCGGGCATCGAAGTAGCCGGGACCGTCAACCGGCCAGCTGATCGCCGCAAAGCCGGTGCCGGCGAACGGGTCCGCCACCAGCGCCGCGCCGCGCGCCGCCATCTCGTCCTGTGCCCGGCGGTATAGGCGCGTAGCCTCGTCCGACAGCGGCTGGTCGCGCCATCCGGGGCCGTACAGCCCCAGCCGCTTGCCCTGCAGGGCATCCGGCCGCAGCCCGGCCGCATAGCCGCCGCGGGGACGGTGGCCGACGCCGGCGATGGTCTTGGGATCGGCCGTCGTGAACCCGGCCAGCGCATCCAGCGCCAGCGCCGCATCGCGCACGCAACGGGCGATCGGCCCCACCACGTCGCGCGTGCTGCCCGCCAGCGGCATCACCCCGGCGTTCGGCACCAGGGCGAAGCTGGGCTTGATGCCGACCAGCGCCTGGGCGGAGGCCGGGTTCTGGATCGAGCCGCCCGTCTCCTCCGCCAGGCCCAGCACGGCCATCCCCGCGGCGACGGCGGTTGCGGTGCCGGCGCTGCTGCCGCCGGGCAGGCAGTCCGGCACTACGGCGTTCAGGGTCGGCCCGGCCCAACTATCGTTGGCATGGCTGCCGGTGGCGCTCAGCACAGGCACGTTGGTCTTGCCCAGGATGACGGCGCCGGCCGCACGCATCCGGGCGACCACGGGCGCATCGGTGCCGGGCATCATGTCCACGCCGCCGGTGCGGCTGCACAGCAAGGACCAGCCGCCGGTGCTGGGGAAGCCCACCATGTCCATGGTGTCCTTCACCACGATGGGCACCCCGGCCAGCGGCCCCAGCGCCTCCCCGGCGGCCCGGCGGCGGTCGATGGCCTGCGCGTCGGCCATCGCGTCCGGGTTCATGAAGATGATGGCGTTCAGCCGCGGGTTGTGCGCGGCGATCTGGTCCAGGCAGGCATGCGTCAATGCGGCAGCGGTCAGCGTGCCGTCGGCGAAGCCGGCCTGCACCGTTGCCACCGTCAGCTTGGTTACGTCGATCATCAAGAAGCCTCCTGGCTATGCAGCATCCGTTTCCGCTGTCATCGCCCCTGCTGTCATTGCCCCTGCTGTCACCGCGAGGAGCGCTGGCGACGCGGCAATCCAGGGGCCGAGAGGACTGCGCTGGCGGTCCCTGGATTGCCACGCCGCAAGCACGGCTCGCAATGACGGCGCATTACCGGCCAGGCCCATCCAGTCACGCCATGCCCACGAACTCGTCGATCATCGTGCGGTCGCGCGCCACCTCGGGCGAGACCTCGCGGGTGATGACGCCCTTCTGCAGGATCAGCACGCGGTGCGAGAGCGTGGAGATGAAGTTCAGGTTCTGCTCCACCAGCAGGATCGTCAGCGCCCGGCGCCGGCCGACCGCCTGCAGAGTCTCGGCGATCTCCTCGATGATGCTGGGCTGGATGCCCTCGGTCGGCTCGTCCAGCAGCAGGATTTGCGGGCCGCCGCACAGGCAGCGGGCCAGGGCCAGCAGTTGCTGCTCCCCGCCGGACAGCGCACCGCCCAGGCGGTCCAGGTAGCCGCGCAGCCGCGGGAAGTCGGTCAGGATGTCCTCGATCACCGCCCGCTCGTCCTGCTTCGCCAGCAGGCAGCCCATGCGGAGGTTGTCCAGCACGCTCAGGGCCGGGAAGATCTCGCGCCCCTGCGGCACGTAGCCGACGCCCATCCTGGCCCGGGCCGTGGGCGGCAGGGCCGTCACGTCGCGGCCCAGCAGCAGCACCTGCCCGGCGGTTGCGGGCAGGTAACCCATCAGGGTCCGCAGCAGCGTCGTCTTGCCCATGCCGTTATGGCCGAGGATGCCGACGAACTCGCCCCGCGCCACCTGCAGCGTGATGCCGGTCAGGATCGGGATGCGGCCATAGCCGGAGTGCAGCCCCGCCACCTGCAGCATCAGGCCGTCCGCGGCATCACGCGGCATCAGGCGGCCTGCTTGCCGAGGTACACGTCGCGCACCCGCTGGTCGGCCAGCACGGCGCCCACCTGGTCCTCCATCAGGATCGCGCCCTGGTTGAACACCGTCACCGTGGTGGCGATCATGCGGATGAACTGCATGTCGTGCTCGACCACCACCAGCGCCTGGGTGCGGTTGATGTCGCGGATCAGCGCGGCGGTGCGCTGCACCTCCTCGTGCGTCATGCCGGCGGCGGGCTCGTCGAGCAGGATCAGGTCCGGCTCCTGGGCGAGCACGGTGGCGATCTCCACCCACTGCCGCTGGCCGTGCGCCAGTTGGCCGACGATGCGGTCGGCGATGCCGTCCAGGTGCAGCCGGGCCAGGGTGTCGGCGGTGATGCGGCGGGCGCGCTGGATGGACTTGCGCCGCCCGGCGCCGATGGCGACGTTCTCGGCGACCGTCAGGCCGTTGAACACGTTGGGCACCTGCGTCTTGATGCCAACGCCGAGCCGGGCGATCTCATGTGGGTTGGCGCCGGTCACGTCGGCGCCGCGGAACAGGATGCGGCCCGACGTGGGGCGAAGCTGCCCGGTCAGCATCTTGAAGAAGGTGCTCTTGCCCGCGCCGTTTGGGCCGATCAGGCAGCGCAGCTCGCCTTCGCGCAGGGTGAAATCGACCGACTGCACTGCGGTCACGCCGCCAAAGCGCATGGTGGCGGCCTTTGCTTCGAGGAGAGGCGGGCCGTTCATGGCCGGGCCTCGGCAGTCGGGCGCACGGTGGCGGGCCGGGGCGCGGCCAGGCGGCGTAGCAGGCCCTGCGCCACCGGCACGACACCCTGCGGCACCAGCAGCACGAAGCCGACCAGCACGACGCCCAGGCCCAGGTTGCCGTCGATCGTGCTCTGCTGCCCCGCCAGGTTGATCAGGTACTGGATCAGCACCGCCCCAAGCACCGGTCCGATCAGCGTGCCAAGCCCGCCCACCAGCACGAAGATAATAACCTGGGCCGAGTTGGTCAGGCTGAACACCGCCGGGCTGATGAAGCCGCCCCAGTTGGCATACAGGCACCCCGCCAGCCCGGCGATCCCGGCGGCGATGGTGAAGGCCAGCAGCTTGTACAGCCGCGGGTCGTAGCCCAGCAGCATCGCCCGGGTCTCGTTCTCGCGGATCGCCACCACGACCTGGCCGAACCGGCTGGCGAGAATGGCGCGCAGCAGCACGTACACCCCGATCAGCGATGCCATGGCGGCGTACCAGGAGCCCTCGGGGTCCAGGGTGGCGTCGGGGCGGCCCGGGAGGTTCAGCGGCGGCACCGCGGGGATGCCGTTGAAGCCGCCCAGCTCGGCCGTGCCGATGTGGTAGGCGCTGCCGGAGGTAGAGTTCATCAGCTCGAACAGGATCACCGAGACGGTCAGGGTGATGACGCCGATGTAGGCCTCGCTGATGCGGCCGTAAAACATGAAGTAGCCCAACAGCGCCGCAAACCCCATCGGCACCGCGATGGCCAGCAGCACCGGCAGCGTGGTTTCCCCCATGTTGATCGCGGCGACCGCGTAGGCGTAGCCGCCCAGGCCCAGGAACGCCGCCTGGCCGAAGCACATCACCCCGGCATAGCCCCAGATAAAGCCCTGGCTGAGCGCGAACATTGCCATGGCGGCGAACACCGTCACCTGCAGCAGCCCGAAGGTGTCCAGGACGTGCGGCAGGCCCAGCATCAGCGCCAGGCCCGCGGCGACCACGGCGGCGAAGCCCAGCCATGCCTTGCTGATGGCCGTCATGCCGATTGCCCCCCCGCGTCGACCGGTCTGCCCGCCCCCCGTCCGTCATTGCGAGGAGCGCTTGCGACGCGGCAATCCAGGGACGCCAGACCGAAGCCGCAGCCCCTGGATTGCCATGCCGCAAGGGCGGCTCGCAATGACGGCGGCTGGCGGGATGCGTCAGCGCACGGGACAGGGCAGGCGGCGGCCGGCATCACAAGCTGCGCCGCAGGAAGCGACCGGTGATGCCCTGGGGCAGCACGCGGATCAGCAGCACGGCGGCGGCCAGCAGCGCCACGTCGCCAACGATGGGCGTGGTCTGGAACGACACCATCTCGTTGATGAAGCCGAACAGCGAGGCGGCGAGGCCGGTGCCGGTGATGATGGCGGGTCCGCCGCCCAGCACGGTGATGAACGCCTTGGCGATGTAGGCGCCCCCCATGGCGGGGGAGATGCCCGAAATCGGCGACAGCACCCCGCCCGCCAGCCCCGCCAGCGCCGACCCCAGCGCGAAGGTCGCCATGTAGATCGTGGACGGCGACACGCCCAGCGCCGCCGCCATGCGCGGGTTCTGCATCGTCGCCTGCAGGACCAGCCCGAACTTGGTGGCGCGCAGCAGCAGCAGCATCCCGAGCAGCGCCGCCAGCGCCACGGCGATGATGACGACGCTGTACAGGCTGGCGCCATACCGCCCGATGCTGAAGCTGCCGACCGGGGTGGACACCGCGCGCACGACGTTGCCGAACACGGTGGTGACCAGCCCGATCAGCGCCAGGCTGACGCCCCAGGTCGCCAGCATGGTGTCGATAATGCGGCCGTACAGGAAGCGGATCAGCGTGCGTTCCAGCACCAGCCCAATCAGCCCCACCACCAGCGGCGGCAGCACCAGCATCGCCACCCAGATGTTGACGCCCGCGCTGCTGGCGGTGACGGCGGTGTAGGCACCGAGCATCATGAACTCGCCATGCGCCAGGTTGATGATCCGCATCATGCCGTAGATCACCCCCAGCCCCAGGGTGATCAGCACCAGGGTCGCCACGCCCGCCAGCACATCGAACGCGAGCAGGCCCGCCAGGTCCATCCCGGCTAGACCTTGATGTCGGGGACGAACTGCTTGTTGGTGCCTGGCGCCTTCAGCAGGTCGCAGGCGCCGCCGGTGTCGGCCGGGAACTGGTCGGGGAAGCTGGCCATGATCTGCCACTTGCGGTTCTCGGGCCGGGCCAGGTAGGCGTTGCGTATGGTGTGGTGGGTGGCCGGGTCCATCTTCACCGTGCCGGAGGGCCCCTCGATGGTGATGCCGGTCTCCATGGCAGCGATCACCTTGGCCTGCTCGACCGAGCCGGCCTTCTTCACGCCCTCCGCCCAGAGCATGATGCCCTCGTAGGTCGCGGAGTCCAGCTCGCCGATGTCGGTGACCCCGGCGCCGAACTTGGCCTGTATCCCTTTGATGAACGCGTTGCTGTTGGGCGTGCCGAGGTCCCGGTAGTAGCCGAAGCTGGTGACGATGCCGTCCGTGGTGCTGGTGTCCATGGTGTCCAGCTCGTCGCCGAGGCCGAACACCGTGGACCCCATCGGGATCTTGCCCTTCATGCCTGCCGCATCCCACTGGCGGTAGAAGCCGGAGTGGTTGGCGCCGACCAGCGCCGACAGCACAAACTCCGGCTGCGCCTGCTGGATGCGGCTGATCGCGGAGGCGAAGTTGGTGACGTCAAGCGGGAAGAAGTCGGTCGCCAGCACCGTGCCGCCGCCATCCCTGGTGAACTTGGTCATCCACTTGGCGGTGATCTGGCCATAGTTGTAGTCGGCGGCGACGATGTAGGCCTTCTTGCCCCAGGTCTTCAGCGCATAATCGACGACGTGCGTCACGGTCTGCGCGGGCGTGGTGCCGGTGCAGAACACGTTGCGGTCGCACACGCCGCCCTCGTACTGCGTGTTGTAGAAGTAAAGCGTCTTCGAGCGGTCGAACACCGGGCGGATCGCCTCACGCGAGGCGGAGGTGATGCCGCCCTGGATCACGTCCACCTTGTCCTTTAGGGCAAGCTGCTGCGCATACTGCGAATAAAGCTGCATGCTGGACTGCGTGTCGTAGGCGACGCCCTTGATCTGCCGCCCCAGCAGCCCGCCGGCGGCGTTGAGCTGGCTGATGGCGTACTCGGTGGTCTGGATCATCCGCTGGCCCTCGATCCCGATCGCCCCGGTGCCGTCGAGCAGGCTGCCGAGCTTGATCGGCTCGTCTGCAGCCAGGCCGCTACGGCTGATGAACGGCATCGCCAGGGCGCCGAGCGCCGTGCCGAACCGGAGGGCGCCGCGCCGGGTCACAGGGGTGGGGATCATCGGGAAGCTCCGTTTGGGATCAGCCGGCGCAGCGATCTGCGCCGGGGGTGGTCGCCGCTTGCTGCTGGCGCAGTCCGTGGGGCGCGCGTGTCGGCGCGGTTTTGTGGTTGGTTTGTGGTTGCGGATCGCAAACGCTGTGCCAGTTCCCGGTTCACAGCCTGCCGCCATAGGCCGCCCGGGGATTGCAAGGCAGGTTGCCCGATCAAGCGCCAGGCAGGCAGGCATTGCCCAACAGAAAACCATAAGACGGTCATGCCAGCCGCCGAGGGTCCCATTCGATGACCTGCGCAAGAGAAGGCGGTCGCACACTGGCGTCAGTTCCCTCTCCCTCCGGCCAGGGCAATCGCCTGCGCCGTGAGGACCGCTTCTGCTCCCTCTCCC
>CAXTAT010000007.1:58316-164121 GCA_964242415.1 uncultured Acetobacteraceae bacterium | reverse complement strand
GGGAGAGGGAGCAGGCAGCCGCGACCGGTGTCAGTCCGACGACCGTTACGCCACGGCGCCAGGCCCACCGCCGCCGTCATTGCGAGCCGCGCTTGCGGCGCGGCAATCCATGTGTGCGCGGGCTGCAGTTCCCGTCTTGTACCTCCTGGATTGCCGCGTCGCAATGAGGGACGGGGCAACAACGGGCGGCGGCGGAGGCAAACCGGGCATCGCAAAGGGCCACTGGCAATAGACCGCGCATGACCGGCCCCCGGCTGCATGGCAGGATTTTTGCAAGATCGGCGTCATGACTTGCCTCTGGCCGATCCCAGTAAGTTCGGCCGCCCAGTTTCCTCGATGCGGCGTCGGAGCCCGGCATGGCTGAGCCGGGTCCCGCGCGGCTGCACGCGATGCTGCTCGCGCTGGATAGGGTGGGCGCCACCCCGGCGGGCGGCGTCCACCGTCCCGCCTGCACGGCCGCGGACGGCGCGGCGCGCGACCTGCTGCAGACCTGGATGCACGACGCGGGAATGCAGGTCGCCATCGACGCCATCGGCAACATGGCCGGGCTGCTGGAATTGGCGGGGCCGGGCGCGCCGGTCGTGATGGCCGGCTCCCACCTCGACAGCCAGCCGCAGGGCGGCCGCTTCGATGGCGCCCTGGGCGTCGCCGCCGCTTGCGCCGCCGCGCTCGACCTGCAGGACCAGGTGCGGGCCGGCCTGCTGCGGCCACGCTGCAACGTCGCGGTGGTCAACTGGACCAATGAGGAAGGCGCACGGTTCCAGCCGAGCCTGCTGGGCAGCGGCGTTTATGCTGGAACGCTCGGGCTGCAGGATGCGCTGGCGTGCGCCGATGGCGACGGCGTCCGCATCGGCACGGCCTTGCGGGACATCGGCTATGCCGGGACCGGCGTGCTGCCACGGGCCGGCGCCTACGTCGAGCTGCATGTCGAGTGCGGCCGGGCGCTCGACGACGCCGGGGAGCGGCTTGGTATCTTCACCCGCTACTGGGGGGCGGTGAAGCAGCGCGTCGTGTTCACCGGCGAGGCCGCGCACACGGGTCCAACGCCGATGCCGCTGCGGCGGGACGCGCTGCTGGGCGCCGCCCGGCTGGTCTGCGCGGTGCGCGCCATGGCAGACGCCGCGCCGGGCCTGCTGCACAGCTCGGTCGGGCGGATCGAGGTGCGGCCGAACTCGCCCAACGTGGTGCCGGCGGAGGCGGTCACGTTCGTGGAGCTGCGGTCCCCTGAACCCGGAGTGCTCACCTGGGCCGAGGCCGAGCTGGCCCGGCAGATCGAGGCCGCCGCCGAGGCCGCCGGCCTGCGCGCCGACGCCGGGCCGGTGGACAGGCGTTCCGCCGGGGCGTTCGACGCCGGGCTGGCGGCGATGGCGGCGGCGGAGGCTGCGGCGATGGGCCACGCCCTGCGTCACCTGGACACCGTCGCCGGGCACGACGCGGTGAGCATGGCGGGCGTCTGCCCCTCGGTGATGCTTGTGGTGCCCAGCGTCGGCGGCCTGTGCCACAACCCGGCGGAGTTCACCCATCCCGCCGATGTCGCGTTGGGGGCGGAGCTGGTGACGCGCGTGCTGACCCGGCTGTGCCGGGACGGGATCGCCGCTTGACAGCCTGGGACCGCGCCCGAGCTGCGCTGCGGGCTGCTTCGCTGGACGGCCCAGAAGACGGCGCAAGGATGCAGCCCGGCCCGGCCGCGGTCGTCTCGCCGATGTGTCAGGCGGTGGATTGGAGCTGTTGGCGCCTGCCGGACGCCGGGCTGTTCCTGAAGCTGCGCGAGGCGGACGCGCTGCCGTTCGTGGACCTGCACGCCACGGTGCAGGCGGCGCAGGCCGCCGCGGCGCTCGGCGTGTCGCCTGCGGTGCGCTTCGTCCTGCCAGAGCACCAGGCGGTCGGCATCGACCTGCTGCCGCCCTCGTGGCGCACGGCGCGGCTGGGCGACCTGGCCCGGCCGGAGGTGCTGGTCGCCGTGCTGGCGGCGAAGCAGGCGTTCCGCGAGGGGCCGCCGCTGCGCCGGGCCTGGGACATCTTCACCGAAGTTGCGGCGATGGACGCAACGGTCCGCAACGCCGGAGCCGCGCCCCCGGACCTTGCGGAACTGCTGGCGGGGGTGCGGCAGGCGCATGGGGCGTTGCTGGCCGGCGGCCGGGACCTGCGGCCTTGCCATGCCGACGGGCTGTCCTCCAACATCATGATCGGACCCGGCGGCCGGGTGATGCTGGTCGATTTCGATTGCGCCGGGATGGCCGACCCGCACTACGACATCGGGGTCGTCCTCAACGAGGCCTGCCAATTCGAGGCCGAGATGCGCCCTGCGCTGGAACTGGCATTCGGCCGCAACGATGCGCGCGACCTGAACCGGTGCCGCCTGCATGCCTTCGCCGATGACGTGTTCTGGGGCCTATGGGGCCTGGCGATGGCCGTCACCTCGCCACGGCGGGACCTGGAGTTCCTGAAATACGGCGAGTGGCGGCTGCTGCGCGCCCGGATGTTCCAGCAGGATGGGGCATTCGCCGCCCGGCTGCACCGGCTATGATGGGGCGCCAGGGATGAAGCAGTGCGGCCAGGCTGCCACGCAGGCGGAGCGGGAGGCGGAGGCGGCGATCCTCCGCGTCCCCCCCTGGCAGGGCGCGTCGCCACGCTACGGCCCGGTCGGCGGCGGGATCAGCAACAGCAACTGGCGGGTCTCGGTGGCCGGAGCCGACTACTTCATGAAAATCCCCGGCAAGGGCACCGAGCTGTTCATCGACCGCGCCGCCGCGATGGACGCCAGCCACAGCGCCCACGCGCTCGGCGTCGGCCCGGCGGTGTTCGACTGGCTGGCGGCGGACGGCATCGAGATCGCCGAGTTCATCACCGACCGCCGCGCCTGCACCCATGCCGACTTCCGCGACCCCGCCATCTGCCGCTCCGCCGTCGCGGCCTTCTGGCGGCTGCACCAGGGGCCGCCGCTGCGGCTGACCAAGACCGTGTTCGACATGATCGGCGAGCACGTGCAGCAGGTGGACGCGCTGGGCGGCTGGGCGCCGGCGGACTTCGACTGGCTACAGCAGCGGGTCGGCGAGGCGCATGACGCCATCGCCGCGTCCGGCTTCGACCTGGTGCCCAGCTTCAACGACCCGATGAGCGGCAACTTCCTGGTCGATGACGCGAAGACGATCATGCTGATCGATTACGAATACGCCTCCAACAACGACCGCTGCTACGACCTGGGCATCTGGTTCGGCGAGATGTTCTTCGACCCCGCCCAGGAGGCCGAGCTGACCGAGGCGTACTTCGGCCATGCTGGACCGGCGACGATGGCGCGGATCGCGGTTTACAAGGCGCTGGCGGACGTGAAGTGGGCAACCTGGTCGATGGTGCAGGAGAAGGTGTCCGCGCTGGACTTCGACTTCCGCAAGTATGGCGTGTGGAAGCACATGCGCGCCCGCCGGGTCATGCAGGACCCGCGCTGGCAGCACTGGCTGCGCGTCCTGTGAACCCTGCCGCTGTCTGGACGCTTGCCCGCCTCCTCACCCCGGCCTTGGTCCGTTTCACGGCCCAAGCCCGGAGGGAAAGGGAGAAGCAGGCGTCAGGCTGCACGAACGTTATGCAAAGGGCCGCGCCGGGTGGCCATGACCGCGGCAACCCCGGTTGACGGCCGCGGAGTTCGTGAATTCACGCCCGGGAATGCCTGGAAAGGCAGAGGTCTTGCATAGGTGCAACTCGGTTCGCAGACATTGAAGGGAACACCGCCTTGAGCATGAAGCCAGAATCGAGTCGCTGCCGGCACCGCACCGGACCGTGGTTGCCGCCACGGCGATGGGTGGGCGCCCTGGCGCTGCTCTGTGTCGCCGCCCTTGCTCTCCCGGCGCAGGCGTGGGCTGCCGCCCCGGCGGGCTGCCAGGCCCTGCAAGCCGCCAACCCCGAGCTGAAGGGCAAGACGCTCGTCGATGCCGTAAACCCGCACACGCCGGGCTACGAGGCGCTCGACCCACAGGACCCGAGCAAGTTCATCGGCTTCGACATCGACCTGGTCGAGGCACTCGGCGAGTGCCTCGGGTTCAAGGTGACCTACAAGCCGGTCGCCTTCGCCGCCATGCTGCCGACGCTGCAGAGCGGCCAGGCGGACATCATCATCTCCGACATCTACGCCACCGAGGACCGCGCCAAGGCCGCCGACTTCATCACCTACTCCAAGGTGTTCGACGGCGTGCTGGTGGTGAAGGGCAACCCCAAGCACCTCACCGGCATCGATATGTCGATGTGCGGCGCCATCGCTGCGGAGAACACCGGCTTCGTCGAGGTGCCGCTGGTGGAGAACCTGGCCGCGCCGTGCAAGGCGGCCGGCAAGCCGGAGCCCACGGTCCTGCTGTTCAACAACAACGCCGACTGCATCCAGGCGATCCTGGCCGGGCGCGCGGATACCTACGTGAACGACGTGAACACCGTGGACCAGGCGGTCAAGGCCTACCCGGACCAGCTTGGCAAGGCGGTCGCGGTGACGCTGCCCTACTCCATCGGCATCGCGGTCCCCAAGGGCAACCCCAAGTTCCGCGACGCCATCATGGCCGCCCTCGTCGAGCTGCAGAAGGCCGGCCTCCAGACGGCGATGCTGAACAAGTGGTCGCTCGGCGCGGAGAACATGGAGGAGCCGAAGCTCGTGACCAACTGATGGAGCTGTTCCTCCATTACCTCAGCCTGCCGTATCTGCTCCAGGGCGTCGCCTTCACGATCCAGGTGACGGCCCTGGGACTGGCCGGCGGGCTGGGGCTGGGGATGGTGCTGGCGTCGATGCAGCTCAGCCATCTCCGGGCGCTGTCGGTCCTGGCCCGCGGCTATGCCGTGATCTTCCGCGGCACGCCGCTCATCCTGCAGATGGTGTTCGCCTACGACGCGCTGCCGCACATCGGATTGCGGTTGAGCGCCATCGCGGCGGCGGGCCTGGCCCTGGCGGCGAACGAGGCGCCGTTCATCGCCGAGATCCTGCGCTCCGGCGTGCTCGGCGTTGACCGCGGGCAGGTCCTCGCCGGGCAGGCGCTGGGCATGACGCCCCGGGTGCTCATGCGGCGGGTGATCGCGCCGCAGGCCATCCGCATCATGGTGCCGGCGTTTGGCAACGAGGCCGTTTCGGCGCTGAAGAACTCGTCCCTGGCGTCGATCATCGCGGTGCAGGAGCTGACGCTGCGCAGCACGCAGCTTGCGTCCTCGACCTTCGACTTCTTCTCGATCTTCTTTGCCTCCGGCTCGATCTACCTGGTGCTGACCGGCGCCATCGCCGTGATGCAGCTTGCGGCGGAGAACCTGCTCGACCTCGACCGGCCCTCGCCGCGCGAGCGCCTCGCCCGCCTGCTCCCGGGCCGTCGCGCCGGCGGCGCTGCGGTCCCGCCGCCCACCCCGCCGCCGCCCGAGCCGCTGCCAGCCGAGCGATGCGCCGTCCCAGCGGCCAGGGACCGGGCCGCGCGGTCCGCCATGCTTGCCCAGGGCGAGGCGGCAGTCGAAGTCCTCGGCCTGCACAAGCGTTACGGCAAGCACGCCGTGCTCAGCGGGCTGGACCTCACGGTGCGGGCCGGGGAGGTCGTGGCCCTGCTGGGTCCGAGCGGTTCGGGGAAAAGCACCCTGTTGCGCTGCATCAACCGGCTGGAGGACTGGGATTCCGGCGAGGTGCGGATCGGCGGCCACCGCCTCGGCTTTGCCGGGGACGGCCGCGTGCAGCCGGCGGGCGTCCTGGCGCGGGAACGCGCGGGCCTGGGCGTCGGCATGGTGTTCCAGCAGTTCAACCTGTTCAGCCACCTCACAGCGCAGGAGAACGTGGCCGGGCCGCTCCGCTGGGTGCACGGCATGCCGGCGGCGGAGGCGGGACGGAAAGCCCGCGAGCTGCTGGAGCGCGTCGGGCTGGCGCACCGCGCCGATGCGCTGCCGCGGCACCTGTCCGGCGGGCAGCAGCAGCGGGTGGCGATCGCGCGGGCGCTGGCCCCCGGCCCCAAGGTGCTGCTGCTCGACGAGCCGACGTCCGCCCTGGACCCGGAGCTGGTCAGCGAGGTGCTGGACGTGATCCGGCGGCTGGCCGTGGAGGGCGGGCTGACGATGATCATCTCGACGCACCAACTGCGGTTTGCCGAGGAGGTGGCGGACTGCGTAGTGTTCCTCAGCGACGGGGTGGTGACCGAGGCAGGTCCGGCGCACGACATGCTGACGCGGCCCAAGCACCCGGCCACGGCCCGCTTCCTGCGCGTGATGGGCGCCGACCAGGACACCAGGCTGCCGGCATGACCGCCCCCTGGGTTCGACCGGTTCACCCATTCGTCATTGCCCGCCTGTCATTGCGACGGGGCATAGGGAGGCGCCAGAACGCAACCCGGCCAGTACACCCCCCTATGCCACGCCGAAGCCGGCTCGCAATGACGGAACCCGCCGGGGTGCGGCAGCGCATTGGTCACAGCAGAAGGTGGTTGGCATGACCCTGATCCGAGACGAGCACCAGGCCGAACGCGACCGGCTGCGCCCGACGCTGCACGAGCTGCGGGCGACGCCGCAGACCATGCACTGGGGCTACTTCGATGCGGCGCTGGCCCCCGTGCTGACCATCGCCAGCGGCGACATCGTCCGCGCCGAGGCGATCACCCACCACGCCGGCGACGCGCCGGAGCTGATGATGGACGCCGGCATCACCGCGATCTTCGACGCCATCCCCCCGGAGGACCGCTACCCCGGCGTCCACCTGATGACCGGCCCGATCCGCGTCGAGGGGGCGAGGCCAGGCGACATGCTGGAGGTCCGCTACATGCAGATGACGCCGCGGCTGCAGTACGGGTCCAACCTGGCCGCCCATTGGGGCCACCTGTACCAGGAGATGGGCGGCAAGGAGCGGGTGACGATTTACCGGATGGACTCGGCCAGCGAAACCGCCGAGGCGGCGTTCGCCTATGACTTCCCCGGCAAGTACACTATGCCCGGCACCGTCACCCCGGCGCGCGACTGCTGCCGCCAGCCGGCGCTGAAGGGCCTGCGCATCCCGGTCCGCCCGCACCTTGGCACCGCTGGCGTGGCGCCGGACGCGGTGGGCCGGGTCAGCTCCATCCCGCCCGGCAGCCACGGCGGCAACATCGACAACTGGCGGATCGGCGCCGGGGCGACGATGTTCTACCCGGTGCAGGTGGACGGCGCGCTGTTCTCCATCGGCGACCCGCACATCTCCCAAGGCGACGGTGAGATCAGCGGCACCGCCATCGAGGCCTCGCTCGACGTGGTGTTCCAGCTATTCCTCCGGCGCGACTTCAGCTTTCCGTCGCCGTTGCTGCGGACGCCGCGGTACTGGATGACGCACGGCTTCGACGAGGACCTCGACCAGGCCATGCGCAATGCCAGCCTGGACATGCTCAAGCTGCTCACCGAGCATCGCGGGCTGAGCCGCGACGACGCCTACTCGCTAATGAGCGTGGCGGCGGATTTCGGGGTGACGCAGGTGGTCGATGGCCGGCAGGGCGTGCATGCGAGGATCTGCCACGCCATCTTCCCGCCGGAGTAGGACGGAGACTACGGTGCGGCCCCGTTCCGGGCCACGCCGGCCTACGCGTTGCCGGAGGGCGGCAGCCCGAGTTCCGCCGGCCGCCAGGTGACGGTCCGGCGCCCGCGCTTGAACACCGCGACCGGATGCCGGATTTCGGCGACCGCGCGCTCCGGCGACGGGCTGTCGATCACCACGATGTCGGCGGGATTGCCAACCTTGATCCCGTAATCCCGGAGGTTGAGGATGCGCGCCGACCGGTCGGTCAGCATCGAGAAGCACTCGCGCAACCCCTGCGGCTGGCTGACCTGCAGCAGGTTGGCCTGCAGGTTCGCCATGCGGATCAGCGAGCAGTCGCCATACGGGGTGGCGGGGTTGAGCACGTTGTTGCTCGACAGCGAGCAGTTCACCCCGTGCTCACACAAGAAGTTCGCATCCGCGACCCCGCGCCGGACGCCGTGGTCCTGGTCCCGCCCCATCAAGTACAGGTCGGTCGCCGGCAGCACCGTAACGTTCACCCTGGCGTCCGCGAGCCGCCGGGCCACCGCCGCCATGTCCGCGGGCGGCATCACCGACAACTTGGTCATGTGCCCGGCCGTCACGCGGCCCCCCAGCCCGTACTGCTCCGTCAGCTCGCATACCAGCAGCACGTCGAGACCCTCCGGCGTGTTGCCGAAGTCCAGGTGCATGTCGATGTCCACGCCGAACTCGCGGGCCAGATCGAAGACGCGCCGCAACTGGCCGCCGTGGTCGGTGTCATAGCGCGGGGCGGCCCCGATCACCGGCGCGCCGCGCTTCAAGGCCTGGACCAGCAGCTCGTCGGTCCCGGGATAGTTGGTCAGCCCCTCCTGCGGGAACACGCAGAGCTGCATATCGACCGCCCAGCGATACTCCTCCGCGAGCGAGGCCACCGCATCGAAGCCGCGCAGCCCGATGCCGGGGTCCACCTCGACATGGGTGCGGATGTGCGTCGTCCCGTGCTTCAGGCACTCCCGCAGCGTCTGTTCCGCCCGCCGCCGCACGTCCGCCTCGGTGATGCCCGGCTTGAACGGGGCGACGTAGTGCACGGGGCTGATGCTGCGCCCTGGCTCTGCCGGGCAAATGTCGAGCAGGCGCGACTTGTCGAGGTGGATGTGGGTCTCGATCAGGCCGCCGCACGCCAGCCGGCCGCCGGCGTCATAAATTTCGGCGTCCGCCGACAGCATAGGCTCGATGGCGACGATCCTGCCGCCGGACACCCCGATATCTACAAGCTGTCCCTCGGCCTGCCCGGCGAGTTGCGCACCACGAACGATCAGGTCCATCCGTTCCATTCCCTTTGCCCGGCGGCACTAAAGCATGGCGGCCCGCCGACGATAACCAGCCCTTGCCCCGGCGCCGCAATGGCTTGGGAGTTGCTTGGCTCGTCGCAGGGCGCGACCCTGCGCTCCATCCAGCCGTGTCGAAGGAAGCCCAATGCCGACAACCACAACCGCCGTTGGCCAATCCGTCAGCCAGCGGCGAACCGCGATCCTGGCCGGGGTCATCGGCAACGTGCTGGAGTGGTACGACTTCGCGGTCTATGGCTACTTCGTCCCCGTCATCTCGCAACTGTTCTTCCCCAACCAGACGCCGCTGGTCTCCTTGCTGCTGACGTTCTCGGTGTTCGGGGTGGGCTTCGTCATGCGGCCGGTCGGCTCGGTCGTCTTCGGCCAGTACGGCGACCGCCACGGCCGCAAGCGGGCGCTGAGCGCGGTGATCTTCCTGATGGCAGCCTCCACCTTCGCCGTCGGGCTGCTGCCGACCTATGCCTCGATCGGCGTGCTGGCGCCGCTGCTGCTGGTCGTGGCGCGGCTGGCGCAGGGCCTGTCGGGCGGGGGCGAGTGGGGCGGGGCCGCAGCCTACCTGGTCGAGTATGCGCCGCCGGGCCAGCGCGGCCTGACCGGGTCGTGGCAGCAGGTCAGCGTCGGCTGCGGCTTCCTGCTGGGCTCGCTGACCGCAGCGTTGCTCACCACCTGGATCGACCCGGCGGACATGCTCGCCTGGGGCTGGCGCATCCCGTTCCTGCTCGGCGTGCTGGTCGGCATCGTCGGCGCGATCATGCGCTGGCGGCTGGAGGACACGCCCAAGTTCGCGGAGCTGCAAAGCCAGGGGCACGTCGCCCAGTCGCCGTTGCGCGAAGCCTTCACGACGTTCCGCAAGCCGACCCTGATCGCGTTCGGCATCACGCTGCACAACACCGTCGGCTACTATGCGGTGCTGATCTATCTGACGACCTGGCTGACCAACATCGTCAAGATGCCGCGCGGCACCGCGCTGTGGATCGGCACTGCCTGCCTGCTCGCCTTCGTGGTCGCGGTGCCGTTCATGGGGGCGCTGTCGGACCGCATCGGCCGCCGCCCGCTGTTCATCGCGTCCTGCGTTGGCTATATCGTGCTCGCGTATCCGCTGTTCCTGCTGGCCTCGACCGGGGTGCCGGCCTATGCCTTCGTCGCGCAGCTCGTCCTGGTGCTGCTGCTGGCGCTGTATGCCGGGCCGGGGCCGGCGGTGTATTGCGAGCTGTTCCCCACCCAGGTCCGCTACACCGCCCTGTCGGTCGGCTACAACATCCCGGTTGCGATCTTCGGCGGCTTCGCGCCGTTCATCGCGACCTGGCTGATCCAATCGACCGGCAACCCGCTGTCGCCGGCGTTCTACGTGATTGCGGCCTCGCTGGTGACGCTGGTCACCATGGTCTGGGTGAAGGAGACGGCCTTCGAACCCCTGGCCTGAACGGCGTGCCTAGCCGCGCAGGCTGATCCCACCGGGATACCGGCTGCGATAGGCCGCGACGGCCGCCTCCATGGTGACGAACCGGGCGCCCTGATTGCCGAGCATTTCGACAAACCCCTCCAGCGCGAGCATCCGCTGCCCACGGCCGACCACATGCGGGTGGAAGGTGTAGGTCAACACGCCCCATTCGTTGCGCTGCTTCATGTAGGTGAACTCGTCGGCGAAGTTCTGGAACACCGACCGCGCGTTCATCAGCCCCGGCAGGATCGTCTGCTCCGTCCGCATGAACTCGAAGTGCGGGTGGTCGTCCAGCGACCAGCTCACCGGCATCTCGACCAGCGGCGTGTCCGGCCCGAACCGCATCGGCTCCAGCAGGCTGGTCTCGTCGCCGTGCCGCGCCTGGTACGGCGAGACGTCGTGGCCCATCATCGAGCTGTCATAGACGAACCCATGCTTCAGCAGCAGCTCGACGCTGTGCGGGCTGAGGTCCCACGACGGCGAGCGGTAGCCGCGCGGCTTCTGCCCAGTGAGGGCGACGATGGCCGCGTTGCCGCGCACCAGCTCCTCCTCCTCGCCGTCACGCCCGAGCGTGGCGGGGATGCGGTGCGTCCAGCCATGGTTGCCGATCTCGTGCCCGGCGTCCGCCACCGCGCGGGCGCAGGCGGGATAGCTCTCGATGGTGTGGCCCGGGATGAACCAGGTGCTCGGGATGCCGTGCCGGCGCAGCAGATCGAGGATGCGGGGCACGGCGACGATGCCGAAATCGCCCCGGGAGATCATCGTCGGCGAGGTCAGCTTGCGGGAGATCATCGACGAGGCGTTGTCGTGGTCGAAGGTCAGGCACACGAGCCATTCTGACATTGCAGGTCCTGTTGCATGGGTTTGCCCCAAGTTGGCCGCGGCGGCTCGCGCCGTCAAAGCCGGGCTGCCCTGGATGCCCGGCGCCGGGCTTCGTCCCAACACGGTGCAACCAGCTCCGCAATCCGGCCTTTATCAATGCGATCCCTACCAGTCTGGCCTTCACCAGTCCGGCCGCGCCAACCCGGCCCGCCGCACCGCCTCCTACCCGTTGCCGAAAGCGAGCCCATGCAACTGCCGATCAAGCGTGCCATCGAACGGGTCCCGGGCGGCATGATGGTCGTGCCGCTGCTGATCGGCGCCCTGCTGGCGACGTTCGCGCCGGGCACGCCGCGGCTGTTCGGCTCGTTCACCGGCGCCCTGTTCACCGGGGCGCTGACCATCCTGGCCGTGTTCTATGTTTGCATGGGGGCCAGCATCGACTTCAAGGCGACGCCCTACATCCTGAAAAAGGGCGGCACGCTGCTTGGCGTGAAGGTGGGCATTGCCCTGGTGCTGGGCATCGTGGCCGGCCGCCTGCTCGGCGAGGCGCCGGTCAGCGGCGGGCTGTTCGCCGGGCTGTCCACCCTGGCCATCGTGGCCGCGACGAACGACACCAACGGCGGCCTGTACATGGCGCTGATGGGCCAGTACGGGGCGCCGCGGGACGTTGGCGCCTACACCATCATGACCCTGGAGTCCGGCCCGTTCCTGACCATGCTGACGCTGGGCGTCGCCGGGCTGTCGGCATTCCCGTGGCCGACGCTGGTCGGCGCGATCCTGCCGCTGCTGGCCGGCATGGCCATCGGCAACCTGGACCGCGAGATGCGCGAGTTCCTCGGCCGCGCCATCCCGGTGATGATCCCGTTCTTCGCCTTCGCGCTCGGCAGCAGCCTCGACCTGGCGACTGTCTGGCGGGCGGGCCTGCTCGGCCTGGGATTGGGGCTGGCGGTGGTGCTGGTCACCGGCACCGCGCTGTTCCTGGCGGACCGGGCGACCGGCGGCACCGGCGTGGCTGGCGTCGCAGCGGCCAGCACCGCCGGCAATGCCGCAGCCGTGCCGGCCATCGTGGCGGGAGCCAATCCCGCGTACGCCCCGGCCGCCGCGCATGCGACGGTCCTGGTGGCGGCGTCGGTCATCGTTACCACCGTGCTGGTGCCGCTGGTGACGGCCTGGGTCGCCCGCCGGGTCGCGCCGCGCCCCGCTGTGCCGGAACCGCTGCCCTGACCCTTTCCGCATCGAACCCCGGCGCAACGATCCCCGTCGCATCGAACCCCGTCGCATCGAACCCCGGCCTATTGAACCCCAGCGCAAAGCCTGGCCGGTGGATGCTCCTGGCCGACGACCTGACCGGCGCCGCCGACTGTGCCATCGCCTTTGCCCGGCGCGGGATGCCGGCGTCGGTGACGTGGACTGGGCAACGGGCCGCCAGCCCGCCGGACGACCCGGTGCTGGCGCTGGATGCCAACAGCCGCGGACTGCAGCCGGGCGCAGCCGCGGCCCGTCATTGCGCGCTGCTGCAAGCCCATCACGCCGAGGGCGTGGCGCTGTTCAAGAAAATCGACTCGACGCTGCGCGGCCAACCGGCGGCGGAGCTGGCCGCCACGGTCCAGGACCTCCGCGGACGCGGCCGGGGCGCGCTAGCCATCGTGGCGCCCGCCTTCCCCGCCGCGGGCCGCACGACGGAGGCGGGGTGCGTCCAGGTGGGCGGCCAGCCGCTGGAGCACACGCCGCTTTGGGTCCGCGACCACAGCTATGCCAGTGCCGACCTGGTCGCGGTGCTGGGGCAGGCGGGCCTCCGCGTGCGGCTGGCGCGGCTCGACACCGTGCGGGCTGGGCCAGCGGCGCTGCGTGGGCTGGTCCGCGAGGCCGCGGCGACCGGGATAGACGCAGTGGTCTGCGACGCGGTCACCGACGCCGACCTTGACGCCGTGGCGGACGCCACGCTGCCGCTGGCCGCGCACCTGTTCTGGACCGGGTCGGGCGGGCTGGCCCATGCGCTCGCCGCGCGCATCGGCGCCCCCACGCACCCAGCGAAAACAGCGGACGTCGTGGGCGGCATCCTGTTCGTGGTCGGCAGCGTCGCCGAGGCGTCGCGCGCGTCCTCCGCCCTGCTGGCCGCCGATGGCGCCGTCCTGGTGGAGCGCATCCCGCCCGCCGTGCTGCAGGCGGGTCCGGGCGGCACGGCATGGCAGGATGCGGCCGGGCGCATCGCCCAGGCCCTGGCGGGAGGCACCGATGTCCTGGTCGAGATCACATCCAGCCCGGCGGCGGACCTGCGGCACGGGGCCGTGCTCGCGCAGCAGCTTGCCGCCCTGCTGCGCCCGGCGGCGCCCGGCATGGGCGCGCTGTTCGCCACCGGCGGCGAGACGGCGCTTGCCCTGCTCGAGGCCCTCGGTGTTGCCAGCATCCGTATGATCGACGAGATCGAGCCTGGCGTGCCGTTCGGGGTCACCCAGGGCGCGTTGACCATCCCGGTGATCACCAAGGCCGGCGCGTTCGGCGATCCCGGCACGCTGACCCGCTGCCTGTCCCACTTGCGCCGCCTCCAGCGGCCGGAGAGTCCCCGATGAGCACGACGCATGATGCCCAGCCTGTTGATGTCCAGCCGGTTGATGTCCAGCCTGGCCTGGATGCCCCTCCCCCCCACGACACCCGTCCCATCATCGCCATCACGATGGGGGACGCCTCTGGGATCGGCCCGGAGATCATCATGAAGGCGCTGGCGCGCGCCGACGTCGCCGCCCTGTGCCGCCCCCTGGTCGTGGGTGATGCGACCCGGCTGCGCGAGGCCGGCGCCATCGTGCACAGCACCCTGCAGGTCAACGCGCTCGGCACGCCCAGCGAGGCCCGCTATGCCCCGGGGACCGTGGAGTGCATCGACCTGGGCCTGATCCCGGCCGGGCACCCGTTCGGCACGCTGTCCCCGGTGTCCGGCGAGGGCGCCTACCGCTACATCGAGCGTGCGACCCGGCTGGTCGAGGCGGGCGAGGCCGACGCCATCTGCACGGCGCCGCTGAGCAAGGAGGCCCTGCACTCCGCCGGGCACAAGTACCCCGGCCACACCGAGCTGCTGGCGCACCTGACCGGCACGCCGGAGGTGTCGATGATGCTGGTGGCGCCGAAGCTGCGCGTCATCCATGTGACCACGCACATCGGCCTGATGGACGCGATCCGGCGGATCGAGCCGGGGCTGGTGGAGCGCGTCATCACCCGCGGGCGGGCGACGCTGGTGAAGGCCGGCATGGCCGAGCCGCGCATCGGGGTATGCGGCATCAACCCGCATGCCGGGGAGAACGGCCTATTCGGCCAGGGCGAGGAGGAGCAGAAGATCATCCCCGCGGTGCAGGCGTGCCAGGCGCGAGGCTGGCATGTCGAGGGGCCGCTGCCGGCGGACACGCTGTTCTACCGGGCGGCGCGCGGCGACTTCGACCTGGTAGTGGCGATGTACCACGACCAGGGGCACGGACCGGTGAAGGTGATGGGGCTGGAGGCCGGGGTGAACATCACCATCGGCCTGCCGGTGGTCCGCACGTCGGTCGATCACGGGACGGCCTTCGACATCGCCGGCAAGGGCATCGCCGATGAGGGGTCATTGGTCGAGGCGTTGCGCCAGGCCGTAAGCCTGGCCCCGCATCACCATTAGGCGTGCGCGGCAACGGGCGAGGCATTGACGGCTGCGAGGGCGGCGGGGCGGGGCCGCCCGTCCTCAGCTCGCGGGCAGCTCGGTCCCGTCCTTGTGCTTGCGGCCGAGGTCCACGAAGCCGGCCTTGATGTGCGCGAGGTCCTCGGCCTTGAGTTCCTCCAGGTTCAGCAGCGCCAGCCGTGCGCCCTCTGTCACCCGGATCAGCTCGTCCACCTTCACTTGAAGCGCGTCCGTGTCGCGGTTCTGCGTGTTCTGGATCAGGAACACCATCAGGAACGTGACGATGGTGGTACCCGTGTTGATCACCAGTTGCCAGGTGTCGCTGAAGCCGAAGATGGGGCCGCTGATGCCCCACACGATCACCAGCGCCGTTGCGGCGATGAAGGTGAGGGGCTTGCCGGCCCCCCTCGCGACCACTTGCGCCAGCTTGTCGAAGTTCATGCGTCGGGTTCCTAGTTTGCAGCCTCAACAGCGCAGGCGCGTCCAGGGGTGCCGTGCCGCCGGCATACCGGCGTTGCGCGCCGCATTCACAAACCGACAACGGGGCCGGAGCCGGCGGGTTCAAGGCCCGGCGCCAAAGCCTGCAAGACGGACATCTGCTCTGACCCTGCGCGGCCGCATCAGGTCCGCCACCGTCATTGCGAGCCGCGCTTGCGGCGCGGCATAGGGGGTTCACCGGCCGCGCTTCCGGTCTGCGGCGTCTGGATTGCCATGTCGCAAACGCCCCTCGCGATGACGAACGGGGGCTGGGAAGCCGGTCAGAGCAGGGGGCAGTCGGCATCAGCGACGCCGTTGCTTCTCGAAAAGCTGCTACTGCGATCTGATCAAAACTCCCACCTCCTCCAAAAGCCATGACCTGAAAACGCGTACGCGGTGCGGCACATGGGGGCCGGTTCTCGACAGGAGGCGGTGCAGCACGCGTCGTATTGACCGGAACTGGCCCCCACCAAGGACGACCAGTTGCCCCGATGCGAGTTCGGCCTCGACGAACCTCTCGGTTTCCAGCGCGATGCCCATGGCTTGAACGGCAGCCGAGACCACGAGCGCACCGCGGTCGAAACCGGTGGTAGGCGTTTGCGGATGTCGGCCCAGGCCATTTGCCGCAAACCAATCCGACCAGTGGATGGGGCTGACGGACGACTCGATCAGCGGCAGCGCCATCATGGCACGCCGGCTGTGGCCCGACAGGCCAGCCGCCAGGGACGGCGAGCAAACCGCGGTGACGTTCTCCTCGCCCAGAAGGTCAGCCGACATCCCTGCCCCGACCGGCACGTCTCCATAGACGATCGCAACATCCGTCGCCTCATTCCTGATAAGATCGTAGCTGCCCGCGCCCGTTGACATCCGGATTAGGATCGAGGGATGGCGCTCCATGAAGCCCGACAGCCTTGGACCCAGCCACTTGGCGGCAAAGCTCGGCGCGCAGTGGACGGTCAGCGTGGACGCAGACGCCTTCGGCGCGACTTCGGCACAGGCGGTCTCCATGGCGTCGAACGCATGGGCCAGACCGGCCGACAGACGCGCTCCATCGTCTGTCAGCACCTTGGCCCTTGATCCCGCCTCGAACAGTTGCCGGCCGAAATACTCCTCCAAGGCCCGGACCTGATGACTGATCGCCGAGGCCGTGAGGTGGAGTTCCTCCGAGGCCCGCACGAAGCTGCCCAGCCGCGCGGCTGCCTCAAAGGCTCTCAGGGCGTGGAAGCTGGGCAGCCTGCGCATTGAATGGAATTCATCTCGAAGTGAGAAAACCTAGCTTGCGCCAAATCTCGCTCCTGATCCAGGATGTCCTCGAAGCCCGGTCATAAGGGCGCTGCTTGGGGAGCGAAGACATGCCATCCGAAGTACTGGTATCCCCGGGAGCAGTTGCCGACACGGAGGCGCAACTCTACCGCAAGGTAACGTGGCGCCTGATACCGCTGCTGTTTGCCTGCTACGTTGTGGCCTACTTGGATCGGGTGAACGTAGGCTTCGCAAAGTTGCAGATGCTGGGCGACCTCCACTTCAGCGAGACTGTCTATGGTCTGGGTGCAGGCATCTTCTTCATCGGCTACTTCCTGTTCGAAGTGCCCAGCAACATCATCCTGCACAAGGTCGGGGCGCGCGTGTGGATCGCCCGGGTGATGGTGAGCTGGGCGGTGATCTCTGCCGGCATGGTGTTCGTCCACTCGCCGACGGTGTTCTATGGTCTCCGCTTCCTGCTCGGCGTGGCGGAGGCGGGCCTGTTCCCCGGCGTCATCCTCTATTTGACCTGTTGGTATCCCTCCCGCCGCCGGGGCGGCATCATCGGCCTGTTCATGACAGGCATCCCGATCGCCGGCGTGATCGGCGGCCCGCTGTCGGGATGGATCCTGGCATCCCTGTCAGGTGTGCTGGGCCTGGCCGGCTGGCAGTGGATGTTCCTGATCGAGGCGGTTCCGTCGCTGGTCCTCGGCGCCGTCGTGCTGGGGTGCCTCGACAACGGGATCAGCCACGCGTCGTGGCTCACCGCCAATGAAAAGGCTGTCCTTCAGCACAATATCGACCGTGATGGCCAGGAGACGCCGTCCCATTCGCTGCGCGACGGCTTTACCAACCCCCGGGTCTGGCAGCTCTGCGGCGTCTACTTCTTCTTCATCATGGGCCTGTATGGCGTCGGCTTCTGGCTGCCCACGCTGATCAAGGGCACTGGCGTGTCCGACCCCCTGAGCATCGGGCTGCTGACCGTGCTGCCCTACGCCGCCGCCGCTGTCGGCATGGTGACCTGCGGCCGCCTGTCGGACGCTGCGCGGGAGCGCCGCTGGCACATCGTCGTCCCGGGGATACTCGGCACGGCCGGCTGGCTGGTCAGCATCTGGTTCGCAAAGGATGTCGCCGTCGCCGAGATCGCCCTCACCGTCGCGACCACGGGCGTGCTCGTCACGCTGGCGCAGTTCTGGTGCCTGCCAACCGCAGTCCTGGCCGGCGCCGCAGCCGCGAGCGGCATCGCCGTCATCAACTCGGTCGGCAACCTCGCCGGCTTCGTCAGTCCCTATGCCGTCGGGTGGATCATCGATGCCACCCACTCGACCACCTTGGGCGTCTATACCCTCGCCGGATGCCTGCTGGTCGGCAGCCTTCTCGCCCTGACGATGCCCAAGCGCCTCGTCAATCGCTGAGCGCATTTACCCACCTGAGGAGAGGAGCTTCTCAAATGCCCGATACCATGATGGACACCGTTCGCACCGTGGCGAAGCCACGCGTCTCGATCTACCAGCCGGAGCAGGAAGGCTTGATCTTCCCGGAAATCCCGGAGTTTGAGAACGTCGAGGCGGAGCGCAAGTACCGCAAGGAGCACCTCGTCGCCGCGTGCCGCGCCTTTGCCCTGCACGGCTTCGACTACGGCTTCGCCGGCCACCTCACGGTGCGCGATCCCGGGCGTCCGGAGCTGTACTGGACCAACCCGATGTGCGTTCACTTCTCGCAGGTGAGGATGTCGAACCTCATCCTGGCCGACCACAAGGGCACGGTCGTCGAGGGCGAATATGCGATCAACCGCGCCGGCTTCGTCCTGCACGGCGCCGTGCACGAGGAGTATCCCGACGTGATGGCGATGTGCCACGCGCATACGACCTACGGCACCGCCTGGTGCACGACCGGGCGGCCGCTCGACATGATCAGCCAGGATGCGGCGGCGTTCTACAACAGCCATGCCGTGATCGGCGCCTCTGCCGGGGCCGTTGCCGTGGAGCGGGAGAGCGGCTGGTCGGTCGCCAAGGAGATCGGCCGGAATCGCGGGGTCCTGCACCAGAACCACGGCCTGCTCACCACCAGCCGGCACAGCATCGACGATGCGGCGTTCTGGTTCATAGCCCTGGAGCGGGCCTGCCAGCAGCAACTGCTTGTCGAAGCGACCGGGATCAAGCCGCAGATCGTATCGCAGAAGACGGCCGAATACAGCCGCGAGCATGTCGGCAGCGACTACATCGGCTGGCTGCACTTCCAGACCCTCTACGGCCATATCGCGGCGACCCAGCGGGACATGTTCGACTAACGGCTGCGTTGCATGGCGAGGTGTGCGGGACGCAAGCTGGCGCACTGCACACCTCGCCATCCCTTGTCCGTTCAGGAAGGTCCTGGCAGGCGTTACCTCGCCGGCGATACCGTAGCCCGAGCTTCATATTGAGAATGCGGCCCATGCTGTCCGGCAACGGCCAAGCTGCGGCTCCACCGAGAGCGGCTACCCATAGGTCCGGAACCGCTCCCGCGCCGCGGCCATTTGCCCGGCCGTCAGCAGCCGCACGTCCCCTGCTGCACGGGCCAGCAGGTATTGACGCGCCAGGGTCTCCAACAGCCGCGCCGCCGCCAGCGCTGACGCCATCTCCGGCCCTGCTGCAACCATCCCGTGATTGGCCAGCAGGCAAGCCGTTCGCCCGGTCATTGCCGCCGCAGCAGCCTCGGCCAGCTCGGGCGTGCCGAAGGTGGCGTAGGGCGCGCAACGCACGCTGTCCCCGCCAAAGCCGGCGACTAAATAGTGGAACGCCGGCAAAGCCTCGCCCAGGCAGGCCAGCGCGGTGCAGGCGTCACTGTGGGTGTGGACGATGGCGCCCAGCTCGGGCCGCGCCAGCAACAGCGCTGCGTGCAGCGCCCACTCGCTGCTCGCCCGCGGTGCCGGGGCGTCCAGGGCTGTGCAGACCAGGCTGGCCTCGTCGATGAGTTCCGCCGAGGCGCCGGTGGGGGAGATCACCATGCCGCCAACCACCCGCATGCTGACATTGCCGCTGCTGCCAGCGATCAGCCCGGCGGCACCCAATGCCCGGTAGGCGGACGCAACCACCTGCCGGGCCTGGGCCTCGCTCACGCCCCGGCCTCAATCAAGCCGGAACCACTCAAGCGGCCTGCGGCGCCTTCAGGCGGTCGTTGAACAGCTTGCGGAGCTTGGCGACCTTGGGGGTGATCACCGCCCGGCAGTAGCCGGACCAGGGATTGCGGGCGTAGTAGTCCTGGTGCTCGTCCTCGGCCCGGTAGAACGTGGTCAGCGGCACGATCTCGGTGACGATCGGCCGGCCCCAGACGCCGCTGGCGTCCATCTCGGCCTTGACCGTGCGGGCCGTCTCCGCCTGCGCGTCGGTGTGGGTCAGGACGATGCTGCGGTATTGCGGCCCGACGTCGGCGCCCTGCTGATTGGGCGTGGTGGGATCGTGCAGGGTGAAGAACACGCGCAGGATGTCGGCATAGCTGATCTCGGCCGGATCGAAGGTGACCTGCACCACTTCGGCGTGGCCGGTGCGCTTGCCGCAGACCTGCTCATAGGTGGGATTGGGCACGGTGCCGCCGGCATAGCCGGACACGCTGGACTGCACGCCGCGCAGGCCCAGGAACACCGGCTCCAGGCACCAGAAGCAGCCGCCGCCGAGGGTGGCGGTCTCTAGGTTGGTTATTGGCATTGTTGGCCCTCCTTGCTGCACAGAAGATGGGGCGGCAAAAGCCAGATTTGAAGGCGGGATGGAACAGTCAGGGCGCGGCGGAATGGTATCAAGGGGGGCTAGCAGAGGTTTCGATGCTGGGAAGGCTGTCCGTTGGCGAATCAAAGGAGCCTGTCATCACGACGTCGGCCCCGCCACGCACACCGTCTGCGGCGACCCCGCCGGCGGCAGGGTGACGACGAACGACTGCGCCGCCACCACCTGGCCGTCCACCCTGAACTCCATCGTCCACGTCCCCGGCTGCAGCTCCCACGCGTGGTCGAACGTGAACCCCACCGTCGCCTGCCCGCCCGCGACCGAGGTCTCGAAGCTATCATCCGTGCTGGTCGCGCCATCCTCCGGCCGGGTCAGCACCGGATGGCGGGAGTGGACCTGCACCCGGTCCGGCAGCGCCTCGCCCGGCCCGGCGGTGAACGCGGCGGTCGCGCCGAACTGCTGGCACAGCCGGGCGACAATGTGGTCAGTCTGCCGGGTGATGACCGGGTCGGCGATGGTGCGGCCGCGGGTCAGCGCGTGCTCGTGCGCGTCGGGCGACATGGGGCCGATGTCGGCGGCCTCCATCTCCCCCCACGCGACCATGCGTGCGGTGACGCGTGCCTGCGCCGGGCTGGCCAGCACCGCGCAAGCCAGGAGCAGCCAGGCGCGCATCCCGGTCAGGCCGCCGGGGCGCCAGGCTGGCGCAGCGGATGGGCGTCGGCGAAGGCCGGCAGCGCCATGCACGCTGCCTGGATGCGCCGCACCGTGGTGAAGGGCTGCAGGTCCGCCTTGAACCGCTCCGCCCCGGCGACGTGGCTGGCCAAGCAGGCGTCGGCCATCCCCGGCGCGTCCCCGGCGCAGAACGGCCCAGGCCCGACCTGCGCCTCGTAGGCTTGCAGGCCCTGGGTGAACCAGTGCGCCGCCCAGGTCTGCCGGGCCGCGTCGTCGGCGCCGAACACCCGGCCCAGGTAGCCCTGCACCCGCGGCACCACCAGCGGATGCGTGTCGGCCGCCGTGATGGCGCACAGGGCGCGCACCCGGGCGCGGGCGGCGGCGCCGGTGGGCAGCAGGGGCGGCGTCGGATAGGTCTCCTCGATCCACTCCAGGATCGCCAGCGACTGCGTCAGCGCCGTGCCGTCGTCCAGCACCAGCGCCGGCACGCCACCCATTGGGTTCAGCGCCCGGAACCCCGGCGCGTGCTGGTCCCCCCGGTCCAGGTCGATGGCGGTCTCGGCCACCCTCACCCCCTTGAGGTTCAGCGCCACCCGCACGCGGTAGGTCGCCAGCGACCGCCAGAAGCCGTAAAGCTGCATGTCCTGCCCTTCTTGATGCGATTTAATGCGACGCCTCGCCCATCCGGTCCACGTAGGCCAGGCCGATGGCGGACAGGATGAACATGCCGTGGATGATCGTCTGCCACATCACCTGGTCGTAGTGCAGCGAGGTGTCGGTGCTGGCCGTCCCCAGCTCGATGAAGCTGCGCAGCAGGTGAATGCTGCTGATGCCGATGATCGCCATCGCCAGCTTCACCTTCAGCAGCCCGGAATTCACGTGCCCCAGCCACTCCGGCGCCTCCGGGTGGCCGACCAGGCCCAGCCGCGACACGAACGTCTCGTAGCCGCCGATGATCACCATGACCAGCAGGTTGCTGATCATCACCACGTCGATCAGGCCGAGCACCAGCAGCATGATCTGCTGCTCGTTGAACTCCGCCGCGTGGGTCACGAGGTGCAGCAGCTCCTTGAGGAACAGGAACACGTAAACGCCCTGCGCCACGATCAGCCCGAGGTACATCGGCAGTTGCAGCCAGCGCGAGGCGAAGATCACCGCCGGCAGCGGGCGCAAGGCAGGTGGACCCAGGGCGGGCGATCCCAGGGCGGGCGGGCCGTCCGGCATCCGCTACGTCCCCAGGGCCTCGTCGCTTCCGCCGCTGCGCCGCAGCAGGAAGATCGACACCACCATCACCAGGATCAGCCCGCCCAGCACCCCTAGCTCGATCATCGACGCCTGGAACACCGCCTCGTGCCCCGGCTCCGCCGTTGGCTTGCCCGGTGTCGCTTGCGAGGACTCCAGCGTGATCACCAGCACCCGGCGGATCGAGGCGATCAGGCCGACGATCAGGAACGGCTCGCAGTTCAGGGTGCCCGACTGGATCGACACCCGGACGGTGTGCAGGATCTCGGCCAGCATCAGCACGAACAGCAGGCGGTCGATGATGAGCAGCAGGCCGGACCCGCCGCTCCAGTTCACCACGCCCTCCCACAGGGAGAGAGCCGCCCCGATCAGCGCGATCACCGCCGTCAGCGACAGCACCAGGCCCAGCGCGATCAGCACGCCGTGCTCGACGTTGAGGAACAGGTCGGACGACAGCCGCAGGCCGCGGCTGGGCGGCACCCGGCCCCCATCCATCACGCGTCTGCCATGCCGGTCGATGAAGCCATGCAGCACCCCGTGGACGGAGGCGGCCTGTATGCTGACCGCCGGTTCCCTTGAGCACTATGCAGGGTTCCGGCGGCGGCATCCAGGGTGGATGGCCGTTGCGGGAGGTGTGTGGATCAAGGTCCGATACCAACGGTATCTGCACTGACCGGTTCGCCCGCTTCCTCGCTCGTCGTTGTCCCATCTGTCATTGCCCCGTCGTCATTGCGAGGAGCGCTTGCGACGCGGCAATCCAGGGCCGCACGACCAGAACCCCAGCCCATGCCCCCTGGATTGCCGCGCCGAAGCCGGCTCGCAATGACGGGGCCTGAAGTGACGGGCCTGATTGGGTGCGGCATCGCAAGGGTCAGGGCGGAGAGCAACAATACCGGCGACCCTGGCCGCTGCCGTCCCGAGCCGTGCCGTCAGAGCCGGCTTCGGCGCGGCAATCCAAAGGCCGCATAGACGGCCCTTGCCGCCTATCCGCGCCGCAAGTGTGGCTCGCCATGACGGCACGCCCGCACCGGTCAGACTCACCAACGGCTGGTATAAGCTGGCCCGATGTCGCTCCCCGCGCACCCGACCTTGCTGGCCGTCTGCACCTTGCCGCCCTGGCCGGTCCGGGATGGCTATGCGCTGCGAGTCGCCGGGCTGGTGCGCGGATTGGCGACGGGGTGGCGCATCACGCTCGTCTGTCCCGGCGACCCGCCGCCGGGCACGGCGCGGCACCTGCCGGTTGTGCTGAATGGCACCGGCCTGGCCTATCCCTGGCGGTTCGACCCGGCGCCGGTGCGCGCCGCACTGCTGCACGCCGGACCCCATGACCGCGGCCTGGTCTGGCCGGGGGCGGAAGCCGCCTGGCGGGGCGCCGGCACCCATGGCGTCCCGCCGGCCGTCATGGACATGATCGACTGCAACCCGCTGGAGTTCTGGCGCACGGCAACCGGCACCCCCGGAGCAGGACCCGGCTGGCGCGCCCGCGCCCGCGCCGTGCGAGAGTTGCCGGCCAGCCTGCGCTGGGCGCGTTACGCCGTCCGCGGCTTCACCGCCACCGCCTGCGTCGGCGGGGATGACGCTGCCGGCATGGCGCGCATCGGCGGCCGGCCCGTCGCGGTCATCGCCAACGGCGTGGACCTGCCAGGGCTGGGCGAGGCGGGGAGCGGCCGGCCCGACCCGGCGCCGACCGCCGCCTTCGTCGGCACCCTGGACTACCTGCCCAACATGGACGCCGTGGCCTTCCTGGCCCGCCAGGTCTGGCCTCGCGTCCGTGCCGCCGTGCCCGGCGCCCGCCTGCTGATCGGCGGTCGCCGCCCTGGCCGTGCCATCCAGGCGCTGCACGGGCGGGATGGCATCGAGGTCCTGGCGGACGTGCCCAGCATCCCCGCCGTGCTGTCCCGCGCCTGGATCGGGCTGGCGCCGATGCGGACCGGGGTAGGGCTGAAGAACAAGGTGCTGGAAACCTGGGCCAGCGCCCGCCCCTGCGTCCTGACGCCGCTGGCCGCCAATGGCCTGGTGCTGCCGCCGGGACATGAGGGGCTGATGGCGGCGGACGCTGCGAGCCTCGCGGCCGCGGCGGCGGCGCTGTTGCGGAACCAGGCAGGCTGCCTGCGGCTCGGCGGGGCGGCGCGGGACTGGGTGGCGGAGCGGTTCAGTTGGGCCAGGGCTGCCAAGGCAGTGGATGTGCTGCTGCGGCTTTGACGGTCAGGCCGTTGTGTGCCGACAAACTTGATCAGCACGGCATGGCGATTACAGGCGACCCAGGCAATCAGGCGAGAGGTGTTGCCTGCAATGTCGAAGATCACCCGGTTGCCAGCAACAAAGTCGGCAGATCGGAATTGCGCCTTGATGACGGCCGGACCCGTCCAGTCCGCAGCACGGACGAGACGGTGCCAGGTGTTGAGCGGCGTCTCGACCCGGGGGTGTTAATCCAGGAGTCCCGCAACACGCGCCCGGCTACGATCCGCACGGAAGCAGGCTAGTACGTTGCCATGTTGGGAGCGCATGCACCCTGCTCCGTCCCACTCGCCGCCAGCAGCGCCCGTCCCACCATCGCCGCATTCGCGGGCGCCACAGCGTTGCCCAGCGCCCTCAGGCGCCCAACGCGGTCCAGCCCGGCGGGTAGCCCATCATCCACTCGGCATACTCCGGATGCAGCCGGCCACCCACCGCGTCGCTCAACTGGCAGGCCCGGCGGCGGCCCTGCTGCGCCACGCTGCCCCATTTCCAGTCCCGCGCCACCGGGGTCGGCAGCAACGGCTTGCGCCACCAGCCACACGCGCGACCGGCGGTGCGGGGCACCGGCATGGACAGCACCCACCACCAGCGGCCAGCCGGCGTAGCCCGCAGCCTCCAAGTCACGCAGCACCCGGTCCGCGCCGCGGCCTCGCAGGCCAGGAGCGTTCTCAGCCACCACCCAGCGCGGTCGCAGCTCGGCGACGAGGCGCGCCATGTGGGACCACAGGCCCGTGCGCGAGCCCTCGATCCCGGCGCCACGACCGGCGAGGCTGCTGTCCTGGCAGGGGAAGCCGCCGCACACCAGCCAGGGCCGCGGCACCTCGTCGGCCTGCAGCCGGGCAGCGTCGAGGGTACGGATATCGGGGTAGGTTGGGATGCCGGGCCAGTGCCGGGCGAGCACCCGGCGTGCGAAGGGGTCGAACTCGCAGAAGGCCACCGTTTGCAGGCCGGACCAGTGCAGGCCGAGGCTGAACCCGCCGATGCCGCTGAACAGGTCGAGGACCGGGGGGCGAGGCTGGCGCGGTTCGGGTGCGGCATAACGGATGAGCCTTGGCTGCATCCGGGCGTGCTTGGAATTGCTGGTGCGTCAGGTCAACTGGTAGTCAAAAGTTGCTGCCACCAATGGGGATATGCATCTAGAGGACGGTATAGCCTCTCCTCTGCTCCCTCTCCCACTTCGGGAGAGGGCCGGGATGAGGGGGTCTTGCTCACCCCGCGCCACTCACGACCGGGCTGTTTGGCCCAGGAGTTCTGCGCCTCAAGACCCCCTCACCTCAACCCTCTCCCGAAGCGGGGAGAGGGAGCAGGGGAGATCATTATGGATACCGCGCACGATCGCCCTTACCGCAGGGGGAGAAGGTCAGTTGGTGGCAGGCAGCGGCGCCGGGTCGGAGGACAACGAGCGCAGATAGCTGATTACATCCGCCCGCACCTTCGGATCGGCAATCCCGGCAAAGCTCATCTTGGTGCCGGGCGCATAGGCGCTGGGCTTCAGCAGCCACTTGTCCAGCTCCGCATAGGTCCACGGCCCCTCCTTCGCCTTCAGCGCGGCGGAGTAGGAATACCCCTCCATATGGGCATGCGGGCCATTGACGACGTTATACAGGTTCGGCCCAAGCCCGGCCTTGCCGCCCTCGTTGAAGCTATGGCACGCGATGCAGCCCAGCTTCATCGTGTCGGTTTTGCCGGCATCCGGACTGGCGGAGGCCAGCAACACCACAGCGTCATTGCCGGTGGCCGCGGCAGGCGCAGCAGCACCAGCCGGCGGCGGCGCGGCGGCACTAGCCGAAACCGCCGTCGCAGCCGGCGCGGCGCTGGCGGTCTTGGCCGGCGGGGGCGGCAGCGCCTCCGGGTCATGCGACAGCGAACGCAAGTAGGCGATGATGTCCGCCCGCTTGTGCTCGTCCGTCAGGCCGGCATAGCTCATCTTGGTGCCAGGGGCGTAGGCGCTGGGCTTCAGCAGCCAGGAATTCAGCTCGTCATAGGTCCACGGGCCGGCCTTCGCCTTGATGGCATTGGAGTAGGAATATCCCTCCATATGGCCGTGCGGCGCGCCGAGCACGCCATACAAGTTTGGGCCAACGCCCGCCTTGCCGCCCTCGTTGAAGCTATGGCAGCTCACGCACCCCTGCGCCTTCACCCCGGCCTCGCCGCGCCCGGCGTCGGCCGACACCAGCAGAGCCGCGATCGGCTCCTCCGGCGCAGCGGCGGCGACCTTCGGACCCGCCGCATCAGGCAGGTCGATCTTGATGACGGTCTTATCAAGCTGATGCGGATGCACCAGCGCCTCGCTGATCAAGCCGGACCCCATGAAGGCGATCCCTGCGATCAGCACGGCGGCAACAGCCTTGTTGACCTCCAAATTGTCCATACGACGCAATCCTCTCTGTCTCGCTGGGCCGGATGCCGACGGGGATTACACCACCCATCCCGCACCGCAAGCCCATGAATATCTATGAACCTACGGCTAAGGGTGGGGAGGGTTGCATGGCGGTCAACCCGCGGCGCCATGCGCGCACGAAAAAGGGGCCTGGTCTCCGACCAAGCCCCTCTCAGCCACTTCCAGCGAACGGCTAGTTGGTCGGCGTCGGCCCCATCATCGGCGTAGCCGTCGCACCAACCGGGAACATCCCGGGATTCACGACATCCAGGCTTGTTTGCACCAGCCCGTTCTCCTGCCCCACCGCCTTCAGCTCCGGGAAGGCATCGACCATGTTCACGCCGTACAGCGGCTTGAACACGCCCTGGTGGCAAGTGGCGCAGGCCAGCTTCGGGCTGTCCCCGGTCGGTCCCAGCCGTGCCGCCGGCCAAACCGGGTGCAGCGGGTCCAGGTAGTTGTTGTTCAGGTCCCGCACCATCCGGATGCCATGCCACGCCACCACCCGCTGCGGCGTGCTCTGCGACCAATCGCCGAACGCCCGGCTGTTGTGGCAATACGTGCAGTTGACCCCCAACGACTGCGAGAAGTGGATCATCAGTGCATACGTCCAATCGGTTTCCTTGATGGAGTGCCGGTTGCCGTCCGGCAGCGCCGTCTCGCCCTGCTGGCGGATCGGATAGTCGCCCTCCAGCATCGGGGTGAACGGGTCCCGCGGCAGGCTGGAGTCCCCCGCGCTGGCATTGGCGAGGTTCTTGCCCATCGCCACCTCAAGCACGCCGCCCTGGTCGCGCGGCCCCGGGTCCTTGTACCAGATGTAGCTCGGCACGTTGTTGCCGCGGTGGCAGGTGTAGCAGGTGACCCCCGCCGGGGCGACATGCGACTGCCAATTGGCGTTGATGTTCTGCGTCATCTGGATCATGCGGCGGGACACGATCTTGGTGTAATAGGTATCCTCGGCCATGTTGTTGGTGTTGTGGCAGTACGCGCAGCCCTGCTTCGGCGCCACCCAGGCCGTGAGCGACACCATCAGCCGGGTGAACTGGCCGACGCTGAGGTCGCCCAGCACCAGCACATTCTTGTACACCTGCCCCGCCTTCGGCCCCGTCGCCGGCAGTTGCGGCAGCGACTTCGGCACCTGGTTCGCCTCCAGGTAGCTCACGAGCTGCTTCGGGTTGTAGTTGGTCTCCATCGCCACGCCGCGATAGCCGCGCTGCACCGTGATCTGGCCCGGCGTCTCGAACTGGCTGATCATCGCCAGGCCCAGCAGCGACGCCACGACCGCGCCGACGATGCCCAGCCCCAGCTTCAAACCTGGGATCATTTCACACCTCCCGGGGGGACGCTCAACGACGGGTCCACCACATCGCCCCATACAAGGGGATACTGCGCCGCTATACCATGCTTGACGCCCCACATATACCAGTTGTCCACAACCGTTCCGGTCAGCAGGATGCCGATGCCGCCGGTGATGGGCGTCAGGATAGCGAACCACCAAGCCCAGCGGTGGATGCTTTCGGCCGAGGCGCACCAGCCCATCGTCCAGCGCCAAAACAACGCGCCGCGCTCGAATGCGGTGCCGCGGTCGGCGATCTGCTCCAGCTCGCGCTCGCCGCCGAACCGGCTGATGGCGAGCACCGTCGAGGCATGCATGGCGAACAGCAGCGTCGAGCCGTACAGGAACACGATGCTGAGCATGTGGAACGGGTTATAGAACAGGTTGCCGTAGCGAATGGAGAACGCCGCCGTCCAGTCGAGGTGCGGGAAGATGCCGAACGGCACCGCCTCCGCCCAGGACCCCATCAGGATCGGCCGGATGAAGCCCAGCACCAGGTAGAGCCAGATCGCCGCGCCGAATGCCCAGGCGGTGTGGCTGCCCATCCCCAGGCTTTTGGCCCGCTGATAAACCCGCACCCACCACAGCAGGATGCTGGCCGTGAGGAAGAACCCGGCCATCAGCCACCAGCCGCCCTCCGCCAATGGCGGGATGCTCAGGCCATAAGCCGGCGCAGGCGGCTCCAATGCCAGCCAGAAAAGCTGGCGGAAGAACTGCACGATGTCCCAATCGACCGACGCCCACATATTGAGGCCGATGATCTCGAAGGCGATGAAGCCGCAGATGATCGACGCGATGCCGGTGATGCCCAGGTAGATCGGCCCCACCTGCGCATCGCCGAGCACGCCGAACAGGTGGATGTAGAAGGGCTTGCCCGACCGGGTCCAGCTTGTCGCCGTCACCGGCACGCCGGCATAGACGGGGCCGCGGACCTGCACGCGGGTGAAGATGTTTTGATACTCAGCCATTTCTCGTTTCCTCCTTTCTCGCCGCTTACTTCCAGATCGGCAGGTTGAGCCACCAGCCCCACCACTCGGGCCAGCCGCGGGTCCAGAACGGGCCGCTGATGATGATGCACACCGCACTCCAGAACCCGGCGCTCAAGGCCAGGAACAGGCCGAGCCGGTGGATGCCCAGCGTGCCGATGGACCAGCCGATGGTGTCGCGGAAGAAGGTGTTCTCGTGCTCGGCGGTCTTCATCACCTGGCCCTTGCCGGGGTTCGCCGCCGACAGCACGAGTGCTCCGTGCAGCGACAGCGCGAGCGTCGTGGTGAAGAAGAACGTCACCGCCAGCATGTGCGCCGGGTTGTAGTGGAAGTGCAGGTATTGGTAGCCGGTGTTGCTGACCCAATCGAGGTGGCTGAGGATGCCGTACGGGAAGCCATGTCCCCAGGCGCCCATCAGCACAGGCCGGATCACCTCAAGTGCGATGTAGGCGAAGATCGCCACGCTGAACGCGAACGGCACATGGTAGCCCATGCCGAGCTTCCGGGTGATTTCAACTTGGCGCAGCATCCACGACACGAAGGCGCCGACGGCGCAGATGGTGATGACCTGCCACAGCCCGCCCTCCCGCATTGGCGCGAAGCCAAGGCCATAGGACAAGTCGGGCGGCGCGATGTTGATCTGCCAGAGGTTCCAGGTGGGTCCAATGGCCGCGCCGTAAATGATCAGCGCCGTTCCCAGCACGGTGAAGAACATCGTGGTGACGCCGAAAAAGCCGACGTAGAACGCGCCGACCCAGAAATCGAACAGGTCGCCGCCGACGAGTGTCCCGCCGCGGACGCGGTATTTAGCCTCGAAGCTCATCATCGCCATGGCGGGTGCTCCTCCTGGTAAGGTGGCGCGGACAGAACGGGTCGCCCCGCCCTGTCCGCGGCCAGGGTTATCGCGGCGCTGCGGACGGCAGCGGCGCCAGTTGCTGCACGGCGCCGACGCCGCGCACGGGGCCTTCCAGCCAGTTGAAGCGGCTGGTGCTGAGCAGGATGAAGTGGATCAGCAGGGCCAGGACAAACAGGAACACCGACAGGGCAACCAGCACCCGGCGGGGATCGAACAGCAGCCAAACGCGCCACATGATGCGGTGCTCCTTTAGGTCAGAAGGGTCGTGAGAACGTGCAGGCTGTCGAGCATCCCGGTCCTGTAGCCGTTGGGGCCGGGCAGCCACGGGCGCCAGCTCCAGACCAGGATGTGCGCAACGATCGCGATGGCGGTGAACGCGATGAAGCTG
The DNA here is from genome assembly GCA_964242415.1 of uncultured Acetobacteraceae bacterium. Classification (GTDB taxonomy): domain Bacteria; phylum Pseudomonadota; class Alphaproteobacteria; order Acetobacterales; family Acetobacteraceae; genus DASWOJ01. The sequence goes on along the minus strand of CAXTAT010000007.1, from coordinate 133,898 downwards.
GTGACGAAGATGCTGTGGAACTCGCGGGCTTCGCTGTCGGTCAATCCCGAGCTGGAATTGCCGCGCATGGCTGTGTCAGACATGGTTGGTTGGCCTCCCTCTGTGGTCGCCGCACACGCCCCGTGCGGCTGGGTCCTTGCCTCGGCAACCGCCGGGGCCACGCGCCGGCCGGGGAACCCCGGCCAGACCTCCGGGGAGGGCGGCGCTCATGCGGCCAGCCCTCCCGCCATTTCGTGCAGCGATGCCGTCACGCGCTGGGCGGTGATGCGGCCCTCCTGCGCATTGCGGGCGTCGCGCTCCACCCGGTCGCGGGCGCGCTTGGCGGCGCTGATGCGGACCAGGAAGGGTTGGCGCTCGACGTGCGCGTCCAGCGCGGCCACCGCGTCCTCGTCCCAGGGGTCGGTGTTCCAGGCCTCGGCGCGGACCGGCGTCGGATCGACCTTATCCATCTCCGTGCCCAGCGGCAGGATGTGGAACAGGGCGTCGAACAGGGCGTTGCAGAACTCCTGCACCAGGTACGTCGCCCCGGCGTAGCCCATGAACGGTGTGCCCGTGGCCCGGCGGATCACGGCGCCGGGGAAGCTGGCGGGGATGTACATGCACCGCGCGCCCTGCTCGGCCGCATACATCCGCTCGTTGAACGAGCCGTACAGGATGAACGGCGGGGTCTCCTTCATCGCCTTGCGGACGGCGGCGTTGTCCGGCTTGCTGCCAGCGGTGCGGCTGAAGCTAAAGGTGCAGGGGATGCCCAGCTCGCCCTCCATGAAGCCGCGTATGCCGCGGGCGTAGGTGTCGGTGGCGACGACGGCAAAGCTGGCGGTGGCGAAGAAGTCCTGCGTGACGCTGCGCCACAGGTCCCAGATCGGCTTGATCGTGGTGTGCTTCTCGGCGGCGATGAACGGCTCGGGGTCGAGGCCCGTCAGCTCGCCCAGCTTGCGCAGGAAATTGGTGGTGGCGAACACGCCGATGGGGGCCTGCAGGTATGGGCGGTCCAGCTCCTCGCACAGGCCGCGGCCGAACTCGCGGTACATGCAGATGTTCACGTCGGCGTCGGGCAGGCGGGCGATGTCCTCGATGTGGGACCCCAGGGGGAACACCAGGTTGATCTCGCAGCCGATGCCTTCCACCAGGCGGCGGATCTCGGCCAGGTCGGACGGCATGTTGAAGGTGCCGTAGATGGGGCCGATGATGTTGACGCGGGGCTTGGCGCCCGCCCTTTCCCCAATGGGTGCGCGGGGCTTGGGCTTCTTCGCCTTCTTGGCGCCGAACTCGGACCACAGCCAGTAGATGGCGCGGTCGGCGGCCTGCCACTGGTCCTCGTCGATGGTGCGGGGAATGAAGCGCAGCAGGTTGCTGCCCTCCGGGGTGACGCCGCCGCCGATCATCTCGGCGATGCTGCCGGTGACCACCACCGATGGCATGTCCTGGTCCCCGCTGGCCGCGGCCTGGCGGAGCGCGCCCTCGGTGCCGGTGGAGCTGAGGTTATCCTCGCTGAGGCCGGTGACGACGACGGGCAGCTCGTGCGGGGGCAGGCCGTCGGTGTAGTGCAGCACGGCGGTGACGGGCAGGTTCTCGCAGCCGACGGGGCCGTCGATCACCACGCGCAGGCCGCGTATGGCGGTGAAGGCATACACGGCGCCCCAGTAGCCGCCGGCACGGTCATGGTCCTGGATCAGCATGGGCGGGGTCCGGATGGAAGGGATGCTGCTGGCTGCCCCCTCTCCCTCCGGGAGAGGGCCGGGGTGAGGGAAGCCGGGAGGGCGGTGCCGGACGTGACAGCGCCAGGCCGAGACGGGACCGCGCTTGCCGCCTCCCTCACCCCGGCCCTCTCCCGGAGGGAAAGGGAGAAGAAATCAACCATCCCCTAGCTCCCCATCGCTTCGACGGCCTTGGCTTTGGCTTCGCGCGCGCGGCGGTAGCGGTCGCGGGCGCCGACTGGCTCCACTGGCACGCCAGTACCGCCATAGCCCGCGGTGGCGCCGGCCCCGACGCCCTCGAAGAACTCCACCATGCGGTTGAACCGCCCGGCCCCGCCGATTTGCGCCGCAACGACCGCCGCCAGCGCTCCGGCGCCAGGCGCCCCGAACAGCGGACGCGCCGACACCATGTTGGTGAAGTACAGCGCCGGGATACCCAACTCCTTCGCCGCCTGCACCAGCGGCGTCGTGCCCACGGCCAGATCGGGCCGCACGTCGCGCATCGCCGCCATGTCCTGCTCCAGGCTGGCGCGGTACTGCACATGCACCCCGCGCGCCTGCAGCCACTCGCGGTCGGCGTCGCTCCATTCGGTGCGCGGGCAGGCGGTGCCGACGTAGGGCACCTCCGCCCCGGCCTCCACCAGCAGCCGCGCCACCAGCAGCTCCGATCCCTCGTAGCCCGACACGGTGATGCGGGCATGCACCGGGTTCGCCTCCAGCGCCGCGCGGATCGCCGGCAGGGCGCGGGCTTTGGCGGCGTCGATCTTGTCGGCCGGGACGTTGGCGGCAGCCCCGATGGCGTCCAGCCAAGCCGCGGTGCCGTCCACGCCCACCGGGGCGCTGCCCACCACGGGGCGCCCAGCGGCACGGAACTCCCGCACCGTCGCCGTGTAGAACGGGTGCGCCGCCGCGGCCACCTGGCAGTCCAACGCGGCATACAGGTCCCGCCACTCACGCGACGGCAGTTGCGGCGCCAGGGCCAGGCCCATCGGCGCCAGCAGCGCGCCAACGCCAGGCGGGTCGCCGGGGAAGAACTCGCCGATCATGGCGACGGTCGGCAAGGCCGCTTGCTGGCGCGGACGGGCGACGGGGCCGTGCTCAGCCTCGGTGCGGGCATAGCGCAGCATGGCGCCGGCCAGCACGTCCTTTGCCTCCGCATGGGTCGGCACGCCGAAGCCCGGCACGTCGATGCCGATGATCCGCACGCCGTCGATCACCTTCGGCAGCCGGTCCAGCGGCACGCCCGACGCCGTGGGCACGCACAGGTTGATGACCACTACGGCGTCATAGTCGGCGGGCTTGGCCGTCTGGTACACGGCGTCGCGGATGTCCTCGTAGAGTTGGCCTTTGACCAGCGTCTCCGAGTTGAACGGCACGTAGCCGACGCTGCGCCGCGCCCCGTAGAAGTGGCTGGTGAACGTCAGGCCGTACACGCAGCACGCGCTGCCGCTCAGGATCGTCGCCGTCCGCCGCATCCGCAGGCCGACACGCAGCGCCCCGAAGGCCGGGCACATGCTCTGCGGCTGGTCGTGCGGCCCGCGCGGGTAGTCGGCCATCAGCCGGTCCATCGTGGCGCTCTTGCCCGCGGCCCGTGCGGCGGCGTCCAGGGTATCCCGGCCGCCGTGGCAGCCGGACCCGGTGACCGGAGGGATGCCCCCGCCGTCCATGCTCACGCGCCCTCGTAGATCACTTCAAGCGAGGCGCGGTTGCGGACGGTGGCCGGGCACATATCGGCCTCGGTCGCCGGCTGCAGCACCACGCCGCGGCCCACGGCATCACCCTTGAACAGGCCCAGCAGCGCGTCGTGGGTCAGCGGCGTCGGGCGGACCGGGGGAGCGGTGGCGACCTGCTCGGCCAATAGCTCGAACACGGCGGCCCATTCGCCGCCAGGCTTGCCGATGATCTCGTAGTTGGCGGACTTGCGGCGGATGTCCTCGTTGGCGGGGATGGCGGACAGCACGGGGATGCCCACCGCGGAGGCGAACGCCTGCGCCTCCCCGGTGCCGTCGTCCTTGTTGATGACCATGCCGGCCACGCCGACGTTGCCGCCCATCTTGCGGAAGTAATCCACCGCCGAGCACACGTTGTTGGCGACATACAGCGACTGCAGGTCGTTGCTGCCGACGACGATCACCTTCTGGCACATGTCGCGCGCGATCGGCAGCCCGAAGCCGCCGCACACCACGTCGCCCAGGAAGTCCAGCAGCACGTAGTCAAACCCCCACTCGTGGAAGCCCAGCTTCTCCAGCAGCTCGAACCCGTGGATGATGCCGCGCCCGCCGCAGCCGCGGCCGACCTCGGGGCCGCCCAGCTCCATGGCGAACACGCCGTCGCGGATGAAGCAGACGTCGCCGATGGTGACCTTCTCGCCGGCCAGCTTCTTCTTGCTGCTGGTCTCGATGATGGTCGGGCAGGACCTGCCGCCGAACAGCAGGCTGGTGGTGTCGCTTTTCGGGTCGCAGCCGATCAGCAGCACGCGCTTGCCCTGCTGCGCCATCATGTAGCTGAGGTTGGCGAGGGTAAAACTCTTGCCGATGCCGCCCTTACCGTAGATCGCGATGATCTGCGTTTCCTTCTTCGGCGGCGCGGTGTGGACGGCATCCGGCTCGATGCTGGCATCGGCGCGCAGGGCGTCCGTCATCGTCGCGGCGTTCGTGATGGCGTTCATGCGCGGTGGCTCCAGTCCAGGATCATCTTCAGGCACGCGGCGTCGCCGAAGGCGGTGCGGTACGCGCCAGGCGCGTCGGCGGCTGCCTCGTGGTGGGTGATCAGGCCGTCCAGGCTCAGGGCGCCGGATGCGGCAAGCTGCGTCACGCGGGCCAGGTCAGCCGGTGCCCATTGGGCCGCCGCGCGCAGCCGGGCCTCCCGCATGAAGAACGGCGCGAAGGCGAAGCTCAGCCGGTCATAGAACCCGGCCAGCACGACCTCGCCACCCGGCGCCAGTCGCCCGACCAGCGCGTCCAGCAGCCCGGCGTCGCCGCTGACGTCCACGATCACGCGGTAATCCCGGCGGGTGTCGGCGGCGGGGTCGATCACGGCATAGCCCTGGGCGCCCTCGGCACGGGCCGGGTTGGTCTCCCACACGACGGGGGAGGCGCCGCGCACCACCGCGAGCCGGGCCACCAGGCGGCCCAGCACGCCATGGCCGACGATCAAGTCCGGCACCGCGCCGGCAATCGCGTGCTCCGCCGTGGCGGCCAGCGCCAGCAGCACGCCGCATTCGCCGAGGCTCTCGGGCACCGGCGTCACACGGGCGCCGGGCAGCACCAGCCGGGACGCCGCGCCGCCGAATAGGCCGCGCACGGGGCCAAAGCACTTGGCGCCGGGCACGAACACCCGATCGCCCTCGCGCTGGCCGGACTCCGCACCCGCCTGGACGACGCGCCCGACCGACTCGTAGCCCGGCACCAGCGGATACCCCATGCCGGGGAACGCCGGCATCGTGCCAGTCCACAGCAGGCGCTCGGTGCCGGTGCTGATGCCGCTCCACTCCACGTCCACCACCACATCGGCAGGTCCGGCGGGGTCGAGCGGCAGGTCGTGCAGCGCCAGGTGCTCCGGGGCGGACAGGACGACGGCGGTGGTCTGCATCACTGTCCCCTTCCCGGAACCAACTTAAGTGTCAGCTTAACTTGACGCTGAATTGTGTCAACTGTCATTTACAAGCCGTGAGCACGCCGACCAGCAGCGGCGTGCGTGTCGGATGCTGGCGCACGCCCTGGAAGCCGCAGCCGTGCAGCAGCGCCGTCAGCTCGGCCGGGGTGCGGGTGCGGCCCCGGCCCATCGCCATCAGGTAGAAGCCGAAGTAGGCGTCCCCCACCGGCTCGGCCCCGGCGGTGCCGGACAGCGGCTCGGCCAGCAGGAGTGTGCCGCCGGGGAGCAGGGCCTGGTGCGCGGCCTGCAGGATGCGGCGGGCGGCTGGGTCGTCGTGGTCGTGGATGACGCGGACCAAGCTGACGACGTCGGCGCCCGAGGGCAGCGGGTCGGCCAGGAAGTCGCCGCCGGTCGCGGTGGCCCGGTCCGCCAGGCCCTCTGCCGCAAACCGCTCCCCGGCCCGCGCGGCGACCGGCGGCAGGTCGAACAGCCGCAGATGCAGCCCCGGCGCACGGGCGGCCACGGCGGTCAAAAAACTGCCATCGCCGCCGCCCACGTCCAGCAGGCAGCGGTGGCGGCGCAGGTCGTAGGCGGCCAGGATCTCCCCCGCCACCAGGGGCTGGGACGCCGCCATCAGCGCGGTATAGGCGGCGGACGCGGCGGCATCGGTCCCATAGGCCCAGTAGCCGGACAGCGCCGTGTCTCCAGCTTTGCCGCGCAGCAGCGCCACGGGGTCGGCCAGGTCGGCGTAGAGCATCCGGTGGTGCAGCACCATCTGCTCGATCCCCGCGTTACCTACCATGGCGGCGCCCAGCGGCCCCAGCCCGAACCGGCCGCGCCCGCGGTGCGCCGCCAGCCGCAGGGACACTGCGGCCAGCAGCAGCCGCTCCGCGCCGGGCAGCGGCAGGTTGAGGCGCGGCGCCAGGGCGGCCAGGGTCTGCGGCCCCTCGACCAGCAGGTCGAACAGCCGCAGCTCCACGCAGGCGTGCAGCACCTGGGAGTAAACGAAGCCCGCGCACAGGTCGAACAGCGCCCGCGTGCGCCGCCGTGCGACGGGCCGGGTCAGCGGCAGCGCGGCGGCCAGCGCCCGGAAGCGCGGGCTGGCCACCAGGCGGTCGCGCAGGGCGAACACCCGGTCGGCTAGATTGGCCGGCGTGGCGGGAAGCAGGGACAGGGTGTCGGAGGAACCCGTCATTGCGAGCCGCGCTTGCGGCGTGGCAATCCAGGGGCGGTTAGCGCGGTGCTTGCGGCCCTGGACTGCCGCGTCGCTGCGCTTCTCGCAATGACGGGGATGGTTAGAGGATGTCGCCGTACAGGTCGCGCCAGGTTGGGTTGGCCGCCTCGATCAGTGTCAGCTTGCGGATTCGGGAGCCAGCCTTGAGCTGCTTCTCGCGCAAGATTGCGGCCGTCATGTCGGCGTGCAGTTCGTAGAAGACGAGCAAGGTGCAGCCGTAGCATGCTGCAAACCCATCGCCGTCCGCGAGACGGTGCTGGCTTACGCGCCGCACCAGGTCGGACGTGACACCAACGTACAGACTGCCATTCCGCTGGCTCGCTATGATGTAAACCGCGGGTTGCCTTACAGCGCGCCGTCATTGCGAGCCGGCTTCGGCGTGGCCATCCAGGAGCAGCCAGCGCGGTCCTGGATTGCCGCGTCGCAAGCGCTCCTCGCAATGACGAACAGGACACGCCCATGTCCTAAGCCGCGTGCCGGGCCAGTTCCGCCGGCAGCAGGCGACGGGTTTCGGACAAGATGTGGCTCCGCAACGGCCCGGCGCCGGGGCACGGCGGCACCGAAGCCACGGCGGCGGCGGCCAGGTCCTCCAGCAGGTCGATCGCGCCGTCCAGCCCGTGGCGGCGCACGGCGCTGGGGCGGCCCAGGGCGGCATCCTGGCCGGTGGGCTTGCCGAGGGCGTCGGCGTTCCCGGCAGCGTCCAAGATGTCATCGGCCACCTGGAACGCCTCACCCAGCTTCATGCCCAGGGCACGCCACGGCTCATGCTCCGCGCCTGCCGCGGCGGCGCCGGCGACGGTGGCGGCGGCGAACAGGGCACCGGTCTTCTCCTGCTGGTACAGCGCCAGGTCGGCCTCCGGCTCGCACTCCCACGCCTGCCCGGCCACGATGCCGAACGGCACGCCGACCGACCGCGACACCGTCAGCACCAGGGGCGCCAGCCGCTCCGGCGCCCCCGCCGCGGCGTAGGCCAAGGTCTGGAAGGCCAAGACGATCAGCGCGTCCCCGGCCAGCACCGCCAGCGGCGTGCCGAAGGCGCGGTGAACGGTGGGGCGCCCGCGCCGGGTCGCCGCGTCGTCGAAGCACGGCAGGTCGTCGTGCACCAAGGACGCGCAGTGCAGCAGCTCGATGCTGGCCGCGGCGGCGTCGGTCAGGGCCGGGCGATCCTCCCCGCAGGCGGCGGCGACGGCCAGGCACAGGCGCGGGCGGATGCGGGCGCCGCGTGGGAACACGCTGTGGCGCAGCGCGGCGGCGAGGCCGGGCGGGCAGCCCTCCACGTCGGCGCGGCCTACGGCGGCATACAACGCCCGTTCGATGCGGCCCATCACGTCCATGCTGCAACCCTCCCGAAGGCCCTTGTGTCAGACCAAGTTGTCATTCAATACTGTCAGGCGTTCTTGACACTCTCGTCAAGCACAATCGGGAGCCAGGCGCCGGGATGCAGGACCGGGTTGTCGTCGTAGGGGCAGGGATCGGTGGGCTAGTGGCGGCGCTGCGGCTGGCCTGCCAGGGGCTGCGCGTCACCCTGCTGGACCGTGCGACGGCGCCAGGCGGCAAGATGCGGCAGGTCGCGGTCGCCGGGCGGCAGATCGACGCAGGCCCGACTGTGTTCACCATGCGATGGGTGCTCGACGCGGTGTTCGCCGCCGCCGGCACCACGCTGGACGAGCACCTGACCCTGCGCCCCGCCGACATCCTGGCCCGGCACGCCTGGCCCGATGGCTCGCGCCTGGACCTGTTCGCCGACCTGGACCGCACCGCCGACGCCATCGGCGCCCTGGCCGGCCCGCGTGAGACCCAGGGGTTCCGCGCCTTCACCGCCCAGTCCCGCGCCATCTACCAGACGCTGGAGGCGCCGTTCATCCGTGCCCAGCGCCCTGGCATGACCGACCTGGTCCGCCGCGCCGGCGTGGCCGAGCTATGGCGCATCCGCCCGTTCGACACCCTGTGGTCGGCGCTGTCCCAGCACTTCCGCGACCCCCGCCTGCGCCAGTTGTTCGGCCGCTACGCCACCTACTGCGGCTCCTCGCCCTATTTGGCTCCGGCTACGCTGATGCTGGTGGCGCATGTGGAGCGGGAGGGGGTTTGGCTCGTGGACGGCGGGATGCACCGGGTCGCCGCCGCCCTGGCCGCGCTGGCGGAGGCGCGCGGCGTTGTGGTCCGAATGGGCGCGGAGGTGGCGGAGGTGCTGGTCCGCGGCGGCCGGGCCTGCGGGGTCCGCCTGGCCGATGGCGAGCGGATCGAGGCCGGCGCCGTCGTGGTCAACGCCGACCCGGCCGCGGTGGCGGCGGGTCTGCTCGGCGCCGGGGCGGCGGGCGCCACCCCACGGGTCGCGCCGGCCGAACGCTCGCTGTCCGCCCTGACCTGGGCCACCGTCGCCCGAGCCGAGGGGTTTCCCCTGCTGCGCCACACCGTCTTTTTCTCCGCCGACTACGCTGCGGAGTTCGCCGAGCTGCGCCGCGGCGCCCTGCCCACCCAGCCCACCACCTACGTCTGCGCCCAGGATCGCGGCAGCGATCGGGATCGCAATAGCGATTGGGATCGCAGCAGCGATCCTGGGCAGGCCGATGGCGGCACCGTCCCGGACGGCCCCGAACGCCTGCTGATCCTGGTCAATGCGCCGCCTGCTGGCGACACGCGCCCTCTCACCCCCACGGAGACCGCCCAATGCCAGGACCGGACCTTTTCCCATCTGGCGAAAGCCGGCTTGCGCCTGACGCCGGAGGAGACGGTGATGACCGGTCCGGCCGGGTTCCACCAATTGTTCCCGGGAACCGGCGGGGCCCTGTATGGCCAGGCGGTGCACGGCCCCATGGCGACCTTCCGCCGCCCGGGATCGCGCACGGCGCTGCCGGGGCTGTACTTGGCCGGGGGGGGCACGCACCCGGGCGCGGGGGTGCCGATGGCGGCCCTGTCGGGCGGGCTGGCGGCAGCGAGCTTGATCGAGGACCTCGGTTCGATGCAGCCGTCCCGCCGGGCGGCTATGCCTGGTGGTACGTCGATGCGCTGAGCGACTGCGGCCGGCACGGCATCACGCTGATCGCCTTCATCGGCAGCGTGTTCTCGCCGTTCTACGCCTGGTCCCGCCGATCCCTGTTGAACGGGGCGCCCCCCAAGGGCGGCGGCGCTGGCGACCCCGAGCACCATTGCTGCCTGAACGTGGCGCTGTACGGCCGCCCCCGCCGCTGGGCGATGACCGAGCGCGGCCGGGGGGCGCTGGACCGGGGCGCAGGGCACCTCAGCATCGGCCCGAGCGCGCTGCGCTGGGACGGCGACGCCCTGACCATCGACATCGAGGAGGTGACGGCCCCCCTGCCCTCCCGCCTGCGCGGCACCGTGCGGGTGTGGCCGGGGGCGCTGACCGGCCGGCGCTTCATGCTGGACGACGCCGGGCGGCACCGCTGGTCCCCGATCGCGCCGGCATCCCGCGTGGAGGTCGAGCTGACCCACCCATCGCTGCGCTGGTCCGGGCCGGGCTACCTCGACACTAATGACGGCGACGCGCCGCTGGAGGCCGACTTCGTGCAGTGGGACTGGTGCCGCGCGCCGACCCCGGCCGGCGCCGCCATCCTGTACAACGCCCAGCGCCGCACCGGCGGCGAGCAGTCCCTGGCGCTGCGGATCGACCGTGCCGGACGGGTGGAGCCGATGACGCCTCCGCCCCCCGCCGCCCTGCCGCGCACCCGCTGGCGCGTGGCCCGGCCGACGCGGGCCGACACCGGGACGACGCCCGTGGTGCGGCAGACGCTGGAAGACACGCCGTTCTACAGCCGCTCGGTCATCGAGACCGGGCTGTTCGGCGAGCAGGTGACGGCGGTGCATGAGAGCCTGTCGCTGGACCGGTTCCAGGCGCCTTGGGTGCAGGCGATGCTGCCGTTCCGCATCCCGCGGCGGTGGGGCGGGTAGGGCCGCTCAGGCCCGCAGGTTGAGCAGCATGAGGGCGAGGACATCGGCGCGCTCGTCGTCCGCGACATGGTCGAGGGTGGCCATGGCAATCTCGGCGACATCGACGGAGTTGATCGCCTGCGCCGCCTTACGCCCGATCCCGGCCAGGTCTGCGACAAAAACTTCCTTCATCACTTATCCCCGCCGTCCGCCCGGTCCCGCAGCCCGGCGCCCCACCGCCGCGCCGGCTCGGCCGGGGCCGCCTCCGCCGGCGCCTGCTTGTCCCCAGCCCGCCGGATGGCCCGGCGCACGCTGACCAGCTCCCAGACCAGCAGACCGAGGATCGGAGCCAGGATGACCCATTCGAATTGCCCCAACATCCCCTCCCGCTGCGTGCACGGCGGCCTGCCGTAGGAATGATGTGGCAGCATGCTGCCCGGAGTCCACCACGCGCCGCCGCTACGCCATCGCCGACGTGCTCACCGACCGCACCCTCAGCGGCAACCCCGTCGCCGTCGTGCTGGACGCCGAGGGCCTGAACGCCAGCATGGACCTGATCTAGTAGCGGCCCGGCTCCCCCCGCTGATCCTGCCGAAGGCGCTGGTCGTCGGACTCGCGGCGCTCCTCGCGGCGGCGGTCGCGTTCCACGTCGCGGCGGTCGCCGTCGCGCCCGCTCAACTCCTCGCGGCGGTGCTCCTCGCGCCGGGTCTGCTCATCGCGGCGGCCCTGCTCATACACCTGGCGGTCGTGATCCTGCTGCTCGCGCGGGTCCGGGCCTTGGCGCGGCAGCACCCCGTTGCGCTCCAGAAACCGGTTCACGTCCAAGCCCTGCGCCAATGCCGGCCCGGTCAACGCCGCAGCCATCACCGCAGCCGTCAAGATCTTCCGCATCGCCATGTCCTGGTTCATCCCTGGTTTCCCTCATCTTGCCGGACCATTGCGGCGGCGTTAGGGCAGGAACACCCCGGGATGGCGACAGGCGGAATGACGACAGGCTTGCCGGCCCAGCCGGGGCTATCGGCACATCAGCACGGGCAGCGTCGCGTTCTCCAGCACATGCCGGGTCACGCCGCCCAGAATAAGCTGGCGCAGGCGGGAGTGCGAGTAGGCGCCCATCGCCAGCATGTCCGCCCCGAACTCCCTCGCCGCCATCAGCAGGCCGCGCCCGACCTCGCGATCCAGGGGGCGGAACTGCGCGATCTCGACGTGTATGCCATGCAGGTCGAGGTACGCCGACAGCGCCCGGGCGTCAGGGCCGCGGCGCTGATACTCGTCGGCGGCCAGCACGCGGACCGCCTGGGCGCGCTGCATCCAGGGCAGTGCCGCCAGCACGGCGGCGGCGCTCTCGGCGGTGCCGTTCCAGGCCACGCAGACCCGGGCGCCGATAGTGGGCAACGCCACTTGCGGCGCGATCAGCACCGGGCGCCCACTGTCAAACAGCACGGCATGCAGGGCGTCGCTGCTGCTCACGTCGTCGCCGGCCTCGGGATGCGGCACGACGGTGAGGTCGGCCAGGCGGGCGAGCTGCGCCACCAGGTCATCCTCCCGCCCGGTGGCGGTGGCGAAGTCGGCGGTGGCGCCCGCGCCCAGATGCGGCTGCGCCACCACGACGCCGTGCTCCTGCACGAAGCGGTCGAACATGGCGCGGACGGCGCTGCCGCGGTCGGTGCTCTCCTTGTCGGTGGCGGTCATCATATCCTCGATCATCGCGCCGGACAGGCCCTCGCCGGCCAGCGGCGCCACGTCGCGGCTGTCCACCCGGACGTGCAGGGCGGTCAGGTGCGCGTCCCACTTGCGGGCGACCAGCAGGGCGGTGGTCAGCGCGCTCTCCCCGGCGGCGGTGCCGGTCAGCGGCAGCAGCAGCTTGCGAATGGGCATGGCGGACGCTCCTGGTTCGTTGCAGGCCAGGCTAGACCAGGGCGGCGGCCGACGGGTAGGGGCTACTTCGGGCGCAGCCGGGTGGTGCGGCAGATGTCGGCCAGGGACACGCGGAGGCCGACGCTGTCGAGCACCAGATTGCCGGAGATGACGGCCAAGACGTGTCCTGGACCGCGCCCTGAACCCAGCGGCAGAGGCTGCCCGCTAGAGCCGGGCGAGCAGGTCCGTCTTCTTGGCAGCGAACTCGTCCTCGGTCAGCACACCTTTTTCCCGCAGGCCAGCCAGCCGCTCGATCAAGGCCAGCGTGTCGCCCGCGGTGGGACGGCCCGGTTCGGCCTCAACGGTCGGACCCGGCTGGGGGGAGCCCTCGGCCGGTGCGGCCAGCGGTCCGTCCGCCAGTCCCTGCAACTGGCCCGCAAGGGTGGCGCAGAGCGCGCCCACGCGCTCCTTCAGCTTCTGGTTGAACATATCGCCCACCTGGGTCATGCCGCCCTGCGACCACTGGCCCATGCCGCCCAGGTCCGGGTGGTTGAACTGCGCCATCCGGCCGCCGCCCGCCGCCAGGGCGTCGAAAACCGACCGCACGGCTTCAACGCTGACGCCGAATTGCTGGGCGGCGGCGGCCAGCGCCTGGCGTAGCTCGGGCGTGGGTTCAGTCATGCCAATCTCCTGCTCTATAAGGCTGGGCTCTAAAAGGCTGGGCTGTCAGCGATGCCCAACCCCCTTCTGCATCTGACCAGCGGCATGGCTCCCTGCAACCCCATCCCCCTGCAACCCCGTCCCCCGCTGCGGCGTTCGGCATCGGCAACATAGGAGGCCGGCATGGGCGATACGACAGTGATCAAGGTGGACAGCAGCCACTCGCCCAAGGGACCGGACGGGCAGGTCTATCTCGCCACCGGCACCCACATCGCCATGCGGATGTGGCGTGAGGTGGCGCCGGGCCACGACCAGGCGCCGGTCACGCGGGAGTACGACTGCGCCGGCTACGCCATCAGCGGCCGCGCCGAGCTGCACACCGAGGGCCAGGTGATCCTGCTCAACCCCGGCGACTCCTGGATCGTGCCGCGCGGTGCCGAACACAGCTATCGTATCCTGGAGGCGTTCACTGCCATTGAGGCCACGACGCCCCCGGCCGCCGTGCATGGGCGCGACGGGTCGGACTAGGTTCAAGCCGCCGCGCAACGGAGCGACCTCCGGCACGGCGGCTCCGCACACGGTCCCAACCACCGGCCGCCCCTGCCGCTGCCCCGGCGCTGATGGTATGGATGGGCCAACGATGCCCACCGGAGGGGACCCTCATGGCCGCACTTAACCGCCGCACGCTGCTTGCCGGCACGACAGCCGGCGCCTTCGCCATCGGCCGCGCCCGGGCTGCCAGCACCTTCCGCTACAAGCTCGCCAACAACGTTCCGGCCACCCACCCGCTGAACCTGCGCGCCACCGAGGCCGCCGGCCGCATCCGCGCCGAGACCAACGGCGCGCTGGACATCCAGGTGTTCTCCAACAACCAGTTGGGATCGGATACCGACGTGCTAAGCCAGCTCCGCTCCGGCGGGGTCGAGTTCTTCACCTTGTCCGGCCTGATCCTGTCCACCCTGGTGCCGGTCGCCAGCATCAGCGGCATCGGATTTGCGTTCAACGACTACGACAGCGTGTGGCGCGCGATGGACGGGGACCTGGGCGCACTGATCCGGGCCGACATTGCCAAGGCCGGCATCGTTCCCATGGACCGCATCTGGGATAACGGCTTCCGCCACATGACCAGCAGCCCGAAGGCGATCCAGGCGCCCCCGGACCTCGATGGCTTCAAGATGCGCGTGCCGGTCAGCCCGCTGTGGACCAGCATGTTCAAGGCGTTCGGCGCCAGCCCGATCAGCATCAACGTGGCCGAGATGTACTCGGCGCTGCAGACCCACATCGCCGACGGCGAGGAGAACCCGCTGGCGCTGATCTGGAGCAGCAAGCTGTATGAGGTGCAGAAGTACCTCGCCCTGACCGGCCACATGTGGGACGGCTACTGGCTGCTGGCGAACCGCCGCGCCTGGCTGGCGCTGCCGGAGGACATGCGGGCGGTCGCGGCCAAGCACCTGAACCAGGGCGCGCTGGACGAGCGGGCCGACCTGGCCTCGCTGAACAGCAGCACGCGGACTGACCTGGAGGGCAAGGGGATGCTGTTCAACGACGTGGACAAGGCGGCGTTTCGGGCGAAGCTGGAGGGCGCTGGGTTTTACCGGGATTGGCAGGCGAAGTATGGCGCGGCGAACTGGGCGGTGCTGGCTCAGGCGTCGGGACATCTCGGCTAAAAAAACAGCAAATATCCGCGAAACTAGCTTACTCTCTGATCCCAGACGTGTAATGGTCCGCCCTGGCGGCTGCGTGGAGAGGCCACGCGCCAGGAGCATCAACCATGGCGTTCATCTATGGCGTATCGCTGTATGATCCCTCAGCGGCGGCGGATGCCGGCCCGGACGCCTACCTCACGCAGGCGCTGGACAACGCGCTCAATGTTTGGGGCCAATACATCGGGACCAGCGGCTCCCTGAAGGTGGCCCTCAATATCGAGGACCTGGGTCCACCAGGCGCAAACGGCCTGATCGTGTTGGCCGACGGCGCGCCCTACGAGTCCATCTACAACGGAACCGCCCCGGACGGCCGGGCCGTGCTCCAACCCGCCGCCGTCAGCGACCTGGCGAAGGGGACGCCGTACGACATCGGCGACATCGTGATCAACTTCAATTCCGAGCTGCTGCCCAGTATCGCGACCGAGACGGGCTACAACATCGTCACCCTGTTCGAGCACGAGCTGGCGCATGGCTTCGCCTTCGACAGCTACCGGAATGCCACGGGGTCACTGGGTGCCAGCACCCGTGAGACGCCGTTCGATGTGCTGTCCAACGACAATGGATCGAGCGACTTCTTCACCGGAGCGGTGGCCGAGTCCGTCTATGGCGGCCCGGTGCCGCTGACGACCGGGCTGGGCGCCGGGTCGAACGGCGTCCATGTCGGCGCGACCGGAACCGCCGCCGACCCGGCGTCGCTCCGGAACGACCTGATGTACCCGATCTCGATGCCGGGCCAGTCGATCACCGCCCTGGATGTCGCCATCCTGGAGGATTGCGGCATCCCGATTTCGGCAGGCGGACACGCCCTGATCGACCCCACCCCGACTACCACCGTCGCGTCCCTGGCCGCCGTGCAGGGTCCGACCGTGACCGACCCGGTCATCGGCGGCGTCACCCAGCCATATGAGCTGGTTACGATCATGTCCGGGTCCACGGTGCTGGGCACCACGACCGCGAGCGCCAGCGGCGTCTGGGCGTTTCGCCCGGCTGGCCTTGCCGATGGCGCGGTCACGCTCACGGCCTCCCTTCCCCGCGCGAACGGCGCGGTGCTGACCAGCACCTCCTTCACGCTCGACACCCTGGACCCGCTGAACAAGGCGTTCCTGGACGTGGTGGGACGCCCGCTCGACGCGGCGTCCCTGCCGGGGTTGCGGGCCAACCTGCTGGCGGGCGGCTCCGTCACCTACTTGCGCGATGTCCTGGCCACCAGCGTGGAGGGCAGCCGGGCGTTGTATAACCTGTGGGTGGCGGTGGTCGGCCGGGCGATCACGACGGCCGAGCTGCCCGTGGCGCAGCAGGCGCTGGGCAACGGCGCCAGCCTCGCCAGCCTGCGCGGCGTGCTGGCCAATAGCGCGGAGGCGGCGACGGCAGTGACCAGCATTTTCCAAGCAGTCGTCGGCCGCGGGCTGGCGGCGGGCGAGCCGCAGGGGGTGGCGAACGCCCTGGCCGGAGGCGCCAGCCTGGCCAGCCTGCGCACCACCCTGTCCACCAGCGCCGAAGCCGCGGCCAAGATCGGCCTGCTGTTCAGCGGCACCGTCGGCCGCGCGCCCACGGCGGCCGAGCTGACCGCGGTTGCGGGCGCCTTGGCCGGCAGCGCCAGCCTGGCCAGCCTGCGCGGCGTCCTCAGCACCAGCCCGGAGGAGGCAACGGCGGTGACCGGGCTGTTCAACGCCGTCCTGGGCCGCGCGCCGACCGCGGCGGAACTGCCGGCGGTAGAGCAGGCCATCGCCAACGGCGCCAGCCTGGGCAGCCTGCGCGCCGTGCTGAGCGCCAGCGCGGAGGAGGGCAAGGCCGTCACTGCCGCCTACCAATCCGTGCTCGGCCGCACCCCGTCGCCTACGGAAATCCAGGCAGTGGAGGCGGGCATTGCCGGCGGCGGCACCCTGGCCGCCGCCAAGGCCGCGCTGGTGAACAGCACCGAGGTGGCGAACGACGTGACCGCCGCGGTCCAGGCCGCGCTGGGCCGCCCGGCCAACCCGGTCGAGATCGCGGCCGACCGCTCCGAACTGCAATCCGGCATCAGCCTGGCGGTGGTGGAGGCCCAGATCGCCCAGTTGGCCGGCGGCCCGGCGCCGCAGCCGGCAGGCGCCCCGGTCATCGCCATTACCCCGGCAACCCTGGGCATCGCCGGGCCGAACCTGGTGTATGGGCTGCTGAACAACGACGCGCTGATTGCCAGCGCGGCGGAAACCGTGACCGACCAGTACGGCGGCGCGGTGGGCAAGGCGATCATCTCTGGCTTCAACCCGGCGGTGGATGCGTTCCAGATCGAGTCCAA
Organism: uncultured Acetobacteraceae bacterium; assembly: GCA_964242415.1. Lineage (GTDB taxonomy): Bacteria > Pseudomonadota > Alphaproteobacteria > Acetobacterales > Acetobacteraceae > DASWOJ01. The sequence goes on along the minus strand of CAXTAT010000007.1, from coordinate 116,987 downwards.
GCAGGCAACCAGCTTCGCACAACTGACCCTCAGCCGGCCGAACGCCACCGATACCCTCGTGAGCCTGCCTGGCGGCGCGACGTTCCTGTTGCAGGGGACGCCGGCGACCGCACTGACCGCGGCGAATTTCCACTTCGTCTAGCAGTGGCGGGCGGAGGGGACCGCCCTGGTAGGGGAACATAGCCCGCCCGCTCCCTCTGTGAGAGGGGGCGGGCAGTGTCCTCATGCCAAAGGCGGGCGCTGAGCCCGGAGAGAGCGGGAGCCCCCTTGCGGCCTGCATTGCGGTGCCGGCGCATTTCCGGCTGCTTCGGCTGCGCTGGTTCCACCCTGACCATCTGCATCTGCCGGACGAGCCGAAGCGGCAGCCGACGGGAAACCGCTGACAAATCGAACAAATCCGAACTTAACGTCTGCTTCCAGCCGTGTGATGTGCAGGGCCTTGAAACCGCAGCACGGACGGCGCTGCACCCCGGGAGCCGGCCATGGCATTCACCTACAGCACATCCGTCGCCGACCCGAATGCCGCCAAGGATACCCAGGACAGCATCGTCAAGCAGGCGCTGAACGACGCGCTCACGACATGGGGCCAATACCTCGGCACCGGCGGCAACCTGGAGGTGCAGCTCAACATCTCCGACTTGGGCAAGCCCAACGCCAGCGGCCTGATCGAGCTGGCCGAAGGCGCACCGACCCAGGAAACCGACACGGGACTGGCGCCGGATGGCCATGTGTTGGCCCAGTCGGACGCCGCGGCCGCGCTTCGCAACGGCACCCACGTCGCCGCCAGCGACATCACCATAAATTTCAACTCCGAGCTGCTGTCCAGCCTCACCAGCGAGACCGCGCCATACAACCTCATCACCTTGTTCGAGCACGAGCTGGCGCATGGCTTCGCATTCGACGGCACCCGGAACAGCAGCGGGGTGCTGAACACCCTTTACGAAAGCCCGTTCGACTCACACACCACCACCAGCAGCGCCGGCGACTTCTTCACCGGGGCGGCGGCCGAGTATGTGTACGGCGGCCCGGTGCCGCTGACGACCGGGCTGGGAAGCGGATCGAACTATTATCACGTGGGCGCCGCCGGCACTGCCAGCGACCCGACCCGGCTGCGCGCCGACCTGTTGTATCCGATCGCGATGCCGGGCCAGGGGATCACCGCCCTGGACCTGGCAATCATGGAGGACAGCGGCATCCCGTTAGCGGCCGGCGGTTACGCCCTGATCGACCCCAACCCCACCACCACGATCAGCTCGCTGGCCAGCATCCCGGGCGCAACCGTCACCGACCCGCTGATCAGCGGCATGACCCAGCCGGGCGAGGTGGTGACGATCCGCTCCGGCTCCACCGTGCTGGGCAGCGTGACGGCGAATGGCTCCGGCGCGTGGTCGTTCCTGCCCACCGGCCTGGCTGATGGGACGGTGACCCTGACGGCATCCCTGGAGGGGGCAAGCAGCCCGGTGCAGGCCACCATCACGCTGACGGTGAACTCCACGGCGGAGCTGCAGCAGGCGTTCCTGGATATACTGGGGCATGGCACGGACGCCGGCACGCTGGCGTCGCTGCGGGCGGGCCTGCTGACAGGCGGCTCCATCGCCGCCCTGCGCAGCACGCTGGCGACCAGCGTGGAGTGCAGCACGGACCTGTATAACATTTGGCTGGCGGTCGTCGGCCGGCCGATCTCGCCGGGCGAGCTGGCGTCGAACCAGGCGCTGCTCGTCAGCGGGGCCAGCCTCGCCGGCCTGCGAAGCGCCCTGGCCGGCAGCGGGGAGGCCGCGGCGGCTGTCACCGCGATCTTCCAGGCCGTCGTCGGCCGCGGGCTGGTCGCGGGCGAGCAGCAGGTGGAGGCGAACGCCCTGAGCGCGGGCGCCAGCCTGGCCGGCCTGCGCACCGCCCTCGCCAACAGCGCGGAGGCGGCGGCGCGGATCACCGGCGTGTTCACGGACACCCTCGGCCGGGCACCGACCGCCTCGGAGTTGCCCGCGGCCGGGCAAGCCCTGGCCAATGGCGCAACCCTGGCCGGGATGCGCAGCACGCTGGCGGCCAGCACCGAATCGACCGCCGCGGTTGCGGGGGTATTCCAGGCCGTGGTCGGCCGTGGCCTTGCCGCCGGGGAGCAGCAGCTTGCGGCAAGCCTGCTGGCCCGGGGCGTCACGCTCGCCGGCCTGCGCACCAGCCTGGCCGCCAGCACGGAGGCGGCTGGCAAGGTTGCCGCCGTCTTCATCGGCGCAGTCGGCCGGGCGCCGACCGCCGCGGAAGTGCCCGCCGTGGCCCAGGCCCTGGCCAATGGCGCAAGCCTCACAAGTCTGCAGGGCGTGCTGGCCAACAGCGCCGAAGCGGCGGCGGCGGTCAATGCGGTCTTTCAGGCCGTCGTCGGCCGTAGCACATCAGCGGCCGAGCAGCCGGTGGCGTTGAATGGCCTAGCCAGCGGCGTCACCCTCGCCAGCCTCCGCACCCTTCTGTCCACCAGCGCCGAAGCCGCCGCCAAGGTCACCACGATGTTCAACGACACGGTGGGCCGTGCGCCGCTGGCGTCGGAGCTGCCGGCGGTCGAGCGTGCCCTGGCCGGCACCGCCAGCCTGGCGAGCCTGTGGCTGGCGCTCGGCACCAGCACGGAGGAGGCTGCCGCGGTCACGGCGCTGTTCGCCGCCGTCCTCGGCCGTGCGCCGACCACGGCGGAGCTGCCGGCGGTGCAGCAGGCGATCGGCGGCGGCAGCAGCCTGGGCAGCATGCGCGCCGTGCTGAACGCCAGCGCGGAGGAGGGCAGCGCGGTCACCGCCACCTACCAGTCGGTGCTGGGCCGCGCGCCGGCGCCATCGGAGCTGCAGGCGGCGGTGGCGGGCATCGCCAATGGCGGCGCGTTGTCCGACACCCGGACCGCCCTGGTCGGCAGCGCCGAGGTGGCGTCCGACGTGACGGCGGTGTTCCAGTCCGCGCTGGGCCGCCCGGCCAACCTGGTCGAGATCGCGGCCGACCGCTCCGAGTTGCAATCGGGGGTCAACCTGGCATTGGTGAACACCCAGCTTGCCCAGTTGACCGGCGGCCCGGCGCCGCAGCCAACAGGTGGCCCGTCCATCGCGATCACGCCGGAAACCATCACCTCGGGCACCCTCGCGGGCAGTGGTCCGAGCCTGGTGTATGGCCTGTTCAACAACAACGCCCTGGTCGCCGGCACGACCGAGACGGTCAGCGCCTTCTTCCCCAACAACCCTGGCGAGGCGGTCATCACCGGGTTCAACCCTGCGACGGACGTGCTGCAGATCCAGTCCAAGCAGGCCGCCAGCTTTGCGCAGGTCAGCATCTTCCAGCTTGACGCCAACGACACCACCGTCAGCCTGCCCGGCGGCGCGACGTTCGTGCTGGACGGCACGCCGCAGGCTGCGCTGACGGCGGCGAACTTCCGCTTCGTGTGAGCGGCAGGCCGCCGTTGAAGCGGCGGAGGGCGTCAACGCGCCGGGTTGCCTACGGCGCTGGCACGGTCCAGTCGAACGCCATCCCTTCGATCCGGTAACCCTCCGGCGCCGCTGCCCCATACCGCTCCAGCGTCGCCCGCAGCCCCGGCGTCCGGGCCAGCAACGCACTCACCCGCACGATGGGGGCGGCCGGGTCCACCGCCACGTTGGCCGGGTCGCCGATGAACCGCCGCGCCGCCGCGTCCAACTGTGCGTCCAACCCCTCCGCCGTATAGGGCGTGCGCGCCAGCCGGGGGCAGGACACCGCCGGGCAATACAGCGCCAGCGGCACCCGCCAGTCGCCGCCGGGGCCGGACGCGAGCGGCATGATCACGTCCCGCCACAGTCCCACGAGGCTGCGGGGCTGCCCCGCCACATCGAACTGGGTCAGCCGCATCAGGTCGGCCCGGCCCACGGCGCCCAGCCGGTCCGGGATGCCGCCGCGGACCACGTCGTACACCCACAACGTGTTGCTGGTGTTGATCAAGAAGGCCAGCCGCGCCCGCTGGTCCGGCAACGCCTGCAGGTCCGTCGCCGCCACCGCCGCGACGGCGATGTCCAGCGCCCCGTGCACGGCCTGCAAGGCGCGGAAGTCCACATGTCCGGCGCCGTCCACCGCCTGGTCGAGCACGATCGGCCAAGCGAACGCCACATCCGCCGGCAGCGGCACCACCGGCGGCACCGGACGGAACGTCGTGCAGGCGCCGAGCAACACCGCCAGCCCGACCGCCATCACCCGCCCCACCACCATCGCCCGCCAAGCCCCCACCACCATGCCCGCCCCAGCCGCCGTGCAACGCCGCCAGGGTGGCCGCGTTAGCCCGGCAGGAGAACCCAATCATGAAATTAATCGCCGCTGCAGGCCTGGCCATGTCCTTGCTCGCCGCCCCGGCGCTGGCCGCCAACGCCGATGCGCCGCAAAGCAACGTGGACAAGAGCAACGACGCCGGTAACAGCACCGGTGACGACAAGGTGGACACGCTCAACCGCGGCCAGTTGGACGAAAACCAACGGCCCGCCAATGCCCGACCAACGGTGGACCCGGTAAGCGCCCAGCCAGCCCAGCCTACCGCGCCGAAGTAACCCGGGCGGCGCAGCACCTTGCGCCCAGGCAAATGGCGCCAGCTGCAAGCAAGCGCTTGCGCTTCGAGCCTTGCGCGACTGTTCGTCTGTGCGTTGCAGAAACGAAGGCGATCTTGAAGGGAGCGGTACGCAGGCGCTATCCCCAGAACGAGGTGCAGCCACGCCGGCTGCGACTGCACGGGATTTTGCGCATGACCTATGATGCCATCGACCCCATCATTGCCGACGCCGTGATTCACGTCATCGACAAGACTTCACCAGTCTGACATTGCAGGGCCGCTCGCCGGCTGGCGGCGAGGTGTCTGAGGTCACGCCCCCGCCGGCTATGTGCCCGGCGCATCCAGCATGCGGACCTTGCCGCGCACGGCGCTGACTGCCACGGGTCCAGTTTGGTAAGCGCAAGACCGCTGCCGCGCACTGGCGGTATTGGAGCCGGCGGTCCATGCGGGCTTTTTCATGTCTAGGAGACGCCCATGACGCATCCTGCGATCCCGTCCATGCTATGCCTGCTGCTGCTCGGCTGTGCCGGCACCTATACGACCCACCCTCCAGTGCCGCCGGCCTTTGCCGAACTGGTGCCAGAGCCGCCGCAGTCCGACGTTTCGCTGATCTGGCAGCCGGGGCACTTTGACTGGGACGGGTCCAGCTACGTGACGGTGCCTGGCCGCTGGGTCGAACGGGCCGGGCACGGCACGCTTTGGCAGGACGGATACTGGAAGCAGTCTGACAAGGACTCAGTCTGGGTGCCGGGCCACTGGCTCTAGTGGACGGCCCGGCTGCGGCCGGACGCCGTTATTGCGGCGCAGTCCGCGGCGCTGGATCGCCCCCCGCGCCAGGCCGGCTGGCGGCGCTGGTCCCCGGGACATTGCCGGCAGCACTCTGACCCGCCAGGGGATTTGCTGCCGCCTGGGGTGGGGCAACCGGGACGGGCGAGGGCGGCGGCGGCGGCGGCTCAGCCTGCCGTTGCCGCTGCAATGGGATGATAATGGGCTGGGCCGCCGCTGGAAAGGCGAGCAGGGCGATGCTCAACGCGGCGATGTAATGCTTCATGCTGGCCTCTATTCGTTGGTGTGAGCGCCCGAGCCGGATACCCAGGAACCGGTCATGCGGGCTTCGGTTGAGCGAGAGCCGGCGTGGCCTGCAGGCGGAGGCTGCCGACGCGCATCATTGGCCAGGGTGGAATGACCGCAGGCCGTTGGAGTCCAAACCGAAGGTGCCGATGTAGGGTTGGGCCCGCACAGGTTCCCGCACAGGCTCAGGCGGCCCCAGGTCGGGCGGCTCCAGGTCAGGCAGCCTGGACGCAAACGGCACGGGCCGTGGCGCGGCATGACGCGGGCGTCGTGCGAATGGCGGCGGAAGCGGAAGGTCGTCGCGAGCGTCCGAAACGCGGGTCTCCGAAGCGCGGTCCTCGGGAGCGCGGGGACGCAGGCTCACTATCCGGGCCGGGGTATGCGGCGTCGTGGCCACGTCTCGCCGTGGCGTCTCCTGCGGCGCCTCGCTGTCATGCTGCGCCTCCCTGGCGGGCGCATCCGCCTGTCGCGATGCCGCTCTTCGGCTGATATGCGGCGGCGGCGGCGGTGCGGCGACGGCCTCGTCGGGCAGCGAGGCTGCGGCATGAGGCGGCGGGGCGGGCCTATCGGGAACAGCGGCTGTGCCCGCTGTTGCCGTGGCCGGCGGCAGTTGTGCGGAGGGCACCTCCTGTGCAGCCGGGTCCTGTGCAGGGGAGGAGGCTGGGTCGGGCGGCGGGATCGTCCGGCTCGGGTTGGCGGACTGGCCTGGCGCTAGGTCCGTCGCCTGCAAAGTCGGCACCGGCGAGGTATCCCTCCGCGAAGTCGGCGCCGGCGAGGCCGGCCGTGCGGCTGCGTCCTGCGTTGCTAATGACGGCGCGATTGGGTCAGCCCTGACCGTGCGATCCGGCGGGGAAGCCGGGGCCGGAACAGCCTTGTTTGGGGCAGCCTGGCTCGGGGCAGCCTGGGTGACTGCAATCGCTGCTCCGGTTGCCGCGCCATCGATCACCGCCGGCCCTGAACCCGATGCAGGCCCTCCAAGACGATCGGGCCGCACGCCGAGCGCGACTGCTGCCACGCCCAGCACGACCGCCAGCCCAAGCACGGCTCCGCCGGCCAACCACCGCGCCCTGGAGGTTGCTGGCGCGACCCGGCCGGCCTGCGGCATCCCGCCATGCCACGGCCGCTCCGCTGAGACCGTGCCGGCCCGGGCCGCCGATCCCGGCAACGCCGCCCCCGGCTCCGGCGCTTCAACGGCAATCACTGGACGCGAACCCAGGCGCGCATGGAGGAAGTCTGCCGCCTCCCAGCCCAGCACCTCCATCAGGCCGGGCTCGCCCACCAGAACCAGCCGCAGGCTTGCGCCGGTCTCGCAGGCGAACTGGATGTAGCGAAGGGTCTTGCGCTGCAGCGCCTGGGCACCGCTGACCAGCAGCACGATCTGGGCGCACGTCTCATCCGGAACGGTGAGCATCCGGAAGCCAAGCTCCAGTACGGCGTCGTCCTGGGCGGTCAGGTTCGGTTGGCCGGCAACCTGGGCCATCAACCCCGACAGGCCCAAACCACCCGGTCCTGCCGCAGCGGCCCGCAGCACCCGGTGGTGCCGGGCCGCCAATTGCAATGCCGCCTCGTCGAGCAGGCCAGGCCCTTCGTCGCCCTCGACGATCAGGACAGCGTCATCGCCGTTCAGGACCTGGTTGAGCAACAGGCTGAGCGCCTTGGGCCGACTTGCCGGCAGGATGATACTGAGTGTGTCCACGACCCTCCTAAGAACCGATCAGGCCCGGCCGGATTGCGGCGGGTTATATCCAGGCGGGTCCGCGTTGCAAACCCGGATAGGGCCTGGTGGAGCACGATCAGGCGCCAGGAGGACAGGGGTCCCAGCCCGTTCCGCGCCCCGCCGGCGCTGCCCGCAGGTGGCGCACCGGGCATCAGCGCCCAACGTGAAGCCAGATTAAGGCAGCGGGACACGATTTTCTTACACTCTGTAATGCAACGCACCAGGCGCGTTTCCGTATAAGGATGGCGTTTCATCAGGAGGTCCTACCCATGAGCATCCAACCCCGCGCGCGCCGCCGGTTCATCCGGATCCTGGCCGCGTTCGGCATCGCCGCCACGCTGGGTGGCTGCATCGTCGTCCCAACTGGCGGCGGCTACTACCGGCCGCACCCGTACCGCTATTACTACTGACCGGCCCCGTACCGGCGGCCGGCCGACGACCGCCGGGTCGGCGGAACTTGCGGTCCGCATTCTGGACGCCGCTGCCGAGTTGTTCCTGCGGAACGGCTTCGCGGCGACCAGCATCGAGGCGATCTCGGCCAAGGCCGGCGTGTCCAAGCGTACGCTGTATGCGCGGTTCCCCGACAAGGATGCAGTGTTCCTCGCCGTCGTGCAGCGGCTGATCGGCGCCTGGCTGACCGGCTTCGACGCGGCGATGGAGGGCGCGCCGTCGCTGGAGGCCGCATTGCTGACGGCTGGCCGGCACATGCTGGCCGTGGCCATGACTCCCTCGGCGCTGGCGTTGTATCGCCTTGTGGTGGCGGAGGCCGGACGGTTTCCCGATCTTGCCGTCGCGTTGCGGGACGGCGGCGCCCGTGTCGGCATCGAACGGCTGTGCCGCCTGCTGCAGCGGCATCGCCCGGATGCCAGTCCCGCCGACCTGGCGTTCCTCGCGGAACAATTCCAGCACCTGGTGCTTGCGGGACCGCAAGCCCGGGCTCTCGGCCTGGGCGAGCGGCTGGATGACGATGCGCTCGCAGCCTGGTGCCAGGCCAGTGCCGTGATGTTTTTGCGAGCGATACCCGGCGCCCAGCCGTAACCTGCTTTTCACGATCCGCTTCGATAATGCCTAATATTTAGGCCGTTAAACAGCAAAAGCCTGCGAAAGCGGCGGTTCCTGGCCGGTATGGACGGAATCCGACGATCCGTCTGCCCTTTGGTTCTGGCAGGGACCGAACCGCTGCCCTAAATCCTGCCCCCGTGCACAAGCTCCCCATGACAACGGCGCGATAGGCCTGATGGACAGCAACACCCCGGTCACGACGGGCACCGCCACGCATTGCCCGTATTGCGCCCTGCAATGCGGCATGAATGTCGTCCAGACCGGCATTGGCGACGCCGCTTCCTGGGCCGTCGAGTCGCGCGACTTCCCGACCAACCGCGGCGGCCTGTGCCGCAAGGGCTGGACCGCCGCCACGCTCCTCGACAGCCCCGACCGCCTGCTCACCCCCATGCTGCGGGACCGCAAGGACGCGCCGTTGCGCCCGGCCACCTGGGACGAGGCGCTGGACCGTGTGGCCGCCGGCATCCGCTCCATCCAAGCCGAGGCCGGGGTGGACGCCGTCGCGGTATTCGGCGGCGGCGGCCTGACCAACGAGAAAGCCTACGCGCTGGGCAAGTTCGCCCGTGTGGCGTTGGGCACCGCCAACATCGACTACAACGGCCGGTTCTGCATGGCGTCCTCGGCCGCCGCCGGGCAGCGCGCGTTCGGGCTGGACCGCGGCATGCCGTTCCCCATCGCCGACATCGCCGCCGCCGACTGCGTGCTGGTCAGCGGCGGCAACCCGGCCGAGACCATGCCGCCCATCATGCAGTGGTTCGACGAGGGCCGCGCCCACGGCGCACACCTGATCGTCACCGACCCGCGCCGCACCGCCACCGCCCGCGCCGCCACCCTGCACCTGCCGCTGACCCCGGGCACCGACGCAGCACTCGCCAACGGCCTGCTGAACGTCGCCATCACCCGGCGGCTGATCGACCCCGACTACATCGAGGCCCGCACCGAGGGCTGGGACCGGGTGCGCCGCATCGTCGCCAGCTACTGGCCCGACCGGGTGGAGCGCATCACCGGCGTTCCCGCCCGCGACGTGGAGCGCGCGGCGGTGCTGCTCGGCGAGGCCGCACGCGCCGAGGGTGGCCGCGCCATCATCCTGTCCGGCCGCGGCTCGGAGCAGCAGAGCCATGGCGTGGACAACGCAATGGCCTTCATCAACCTCGCACTCGCATTGGGTCTGCCTGGCCGGGCCGGCAGCGGCTGGGGCACCCTGACCGGCCAGGGCAACGGCCAGGGCGGGCGGGAGCATGGGCAGAAGACCGACCAACTGCCGGGCTACCGCCACCTGGCCAACCCGCAGCACCGGGCGGAGGTCGCGGCCGTTTGGGGCGTGGACCCGCACAGCCTGCCGCAGCCGGGCCTGTCGGCGTGCGAGTTGCTGGGGTCGATCGGCAACGAGGGCGCCCGCATCCGCGGCCTACTGGTGTTCGCCTGCAACCTGCTGGTGTCCGCCCCGGACGCCGAGGCGGTGAAGGCGCACCTGCAGGACGCCGAGTTGCTCGTGGTGGCCGACCCCTTCCTGTCCGAGACCGCGGCCATCGCCGATGTCGTGCTGCCGGTGGCGCAGTGGGCCGAGGAAAGCGGCACGATGACCAACCTGGAGGGCCGCATCCTGCTGCGCCGCCAGGCGAAGCCGATGCCGCCCGGCGTGCGGACCGACCTGCAGGTGATTGCCGGGATCGCGGAGCGGCTGGGCGCTGGCGGACACTTCAGCGGCGACGCGGCGACGACCGGCACCGAGTTCCGCCGGGCCACGGCAGGCGGCATCGCCGACTACTCCGGGGCAAGCTGGGACCATATCCAGGCCGAGGCCGGGGTGTTCTGGCCCTGCCCCGACGCCGGCCCGGACGCCACGCCGCATGGCGGCACCCCACGGCTGTTCCTGGACCATTTCGCCCACCCGGATGGCCGCGCCCGCTTCCATGCCGTGGAGTACCATGGCGCGGCCGAGCAGCCCTGCGCCGACTTCCCGCTGATCCTGACCACTGGGCGGCTGATGGCGCAGTACCAGTCCGGCACCCAGACCCGCCGGGTGCCCGAGCTGGCCGCCGCCGAACCCGGCGCGTTCGCCGAGATCCACCCCGACACCGCCCGGCAGCACGGCATCGGCGCCGGCGACCAGGTGCGCCTCACCACCCGGCGCGGCACGTCCAGCATGGCGGCCCGCCTGTCGCGCGACATCCGGCGCGACACCGTGTTCGTGCCGTTCCACTGGGGCGGTGAGGGTGCCGCCAACCGGCTGACCAACGCCGCGCTCGATCCGGTATCCCGCATCCCCGAGTACAAGGCCTGCGCCGTCCGCCTGGACCGGGCCGTATGAGTCAAACAAGGAAGCCAAGCATGAGAGAGAGTACCCCGCACATCCTGGTCGGCACCCATGCCTTCACCGGCACCGGCTATGACGTGCCGGCACCGCTGGGCGTGACCTACACCGTGCCTGCCGACCGGCGGGCGCAGACCGTCTATTTCCGCGCCGGCAACAGCACGCCGGAGATGGTCACCGTCGTGCTGATGCGTGACGGCGCGCCAATGCGCAGCTTCCCCATCGGCGCCAAGGACGGAGTGCACATCCCGCTGGTCGTGGTCGAGGACCTGCCGCCGGACACCAAGCTTGAGTTCCATGTGCTGGCCCCGGCCGGCACTGCGGGCACGCTGACGCTCGATATGGGTTTTGTGGAAATCTAGCGGCTTTGTGGAAATCTAGGGAGAGTATGCGATGGACGGCATGACCTATGGCGCCACCAAGCAGCGGCTGGTGGTGGTCGGCAACGGAATGGCGGGCGCCCGCGCGGTGGAGGAGGTCCTGGCCCGCGGCGGCGCGGACCAGTTCCAGATCACCATGTTCGGCGACGAGCCTTATGGCAACTACAACCGCATCATGCTGTCCAACATTCTGAGCGGGCAGCAGGAAACCCACGAGATCTACATCAACCCGCTGGAGTGGTACAAGGAGAACGACATCCGCCTGCACAGCGGCGCCCGCGTGACGCACATCGACCGCGCCGCCCGGATCGTCACGGCCAACAACGGCGTGCAGGAGGAGTACGACACCCTGCTGATCGCCACCGGCAGCCGCGCCTTCATCCCGCCCATGGAGGGCGTATGGCGCGATGACGGCAGCCTGCGCCCCGGCGTGTTCGGCTTCCGTGGCATCGACGACTGCACGGGCATTATGGCCGCAGCCAAGCAGAGCAAGGTCGCCGCGGTGATCGGCGGCGGGTTGCTGGGTTTGGAGGCGGCGCGCGGCCTGCTGAACCATGGCTGCGAGGTGCATGTGATCCACCTGGGCAGCCACTTGATGGACATGCAGCTCGACGTCCAGGGCGGCCTGATGCTGCGCAAGGCCATGGAGGGCATGGGCGTCACCGTCCACCTGTCAAAGATGACCACGACGGTGCTGACCGAAGGCGAGGACAACCGCACGGCCAAGGTGGTGGGACTGCGCTTTAAGGACGGCACGGAGCTGGCCTGCGACATGGTCGTGGTGTCCGCCGGCATCCGCCCGAACGCCGAGATCGCCGCACGCGCCGGGCTGACGGTGGAGCGGGCAATCGTGGTCGATAACGCCATGCGCAGCCCGGACGACCACCGGGTGTACGTGGTGGGCGAGTGCGCGCAGCACCGCGGCAAGGTCTATGGGCTGGTGGCGCCGCTGTGGGACCAGGCCAAAGTGTTCGCCGACCAGGTGACGGGCGCCAACGTGAATGCCGAGTACACCGGCAGCAAGCTGGCGACCAAGCTGAAGGTGATGGGCGTCGAACTGGCCAGCATGGGCATCACCGAGCCGAAGGACGACGGCGACGAGGTGATCCAGTTCAGCGAGCCGCGCCGGGGCACCTACAAGAAGCTGATCGTGCGCGATGGCCGGTTGGTGGGCGGCATCCTAATGGGCGACATCAGCAAGGCCGCCTACCTGATGCAGGCGTTCGACCGGGACAGCCGCCTGCCGGACGAGCGACTGGAGCTGCTGTTCGACCTCGGCGCGCCTGCGCAGGCGGTCACGCTGGACGAGATGCCGGCCGACGCACAGGTCTGCAACTGCAACGGCGTCAGCAAGGCCGCCATCGGCGCGTGCGTCGCCGATGGCGCCCGCAGCACCAGTGCGGTCATGAAGGCCACCCGCGCCGGCATGGGCTGCGGCTCCTGCAAGTCGCTGGTTGGCGAACTGGTTGAGTGGTTCGCCGGCGGCCAGGTCGAGGAAGACCCGAGCATCCACTATTACGTCCCTTGCATTCCCCTGGCGAAGGTGGAGCTAGTGGCGGAGGTGAAGCGCCTGGGCCTGCGCTCGGTGTCCGCCGTGTTCGCCGCCCTGTCCACCACCGGGGAGGACGCCGCGAGCAAGCCGCCCCTGGCGAGCCTGCTGGCCACCATCTGGGCCGGCGAATACGAGGACGAGCGCGACGCCCGCTTCATCAACGACCGCGTGCACGCCAACATCCAGCGCGACGGCACCTTCTCCGTCGTACCCGAGATGCCCGGCGGCGTCTGCACCCCTGCCGAGCTGATGCGGATCGCCCAGGTCGCGGTGAAGTACAAGGTGCCGTTGGTAAAACTGACCGGCGGCCAGCGCATCGACTTGGTGGGCATCCCCAAGGCCGACCTGCCCGGCGTCTGGCAGGACCTGGACATGCCGTCCGGCACCGCCTACGGCAAAAGCTACCGCACCTGCAAAAGCTGCATCGGCACCGAGTTCTGCCGCTTCGGCCTGGGCGACAGCATGAGCCTGGCGATGAAGATCGAGCGCCGGTTCCGCGGCATCGACAGCCCTGCCAAGATGAAGCTCGCCACCGCCGGGTGCCCGCGTAACTGCTCGGAGGCGCTGGTGAAGGACGTGGGCCTGGTCGCCATCGGCGAGGGCCGGTGGGAGATTTACGTGGGCGGCGCCGCCGGGGCGCACATCCGCAAGGGTGACCTGCTGTGCGTGGTGGAGGGCGAGGAGATGGCGATGCAGATCTCCGGCCGGTTCATGCAGTACTACCGCGAGAATGCGAAGTGGAAGGAGCGCACCTACAGCTTCGTCCCGCGCATCGGGCTGGAGCGGATCAAGGCCATCGTGGTCGATGACTCCGACGGCATCGCGGCGGCGCTCGACGAGGCGATGCTGGCCAGCACCGCGGCGGCCTACGACCCCTGGAAGGAGGCCGTAAAGCCGCGCACCGTCAACCAGTTCGCGGAAGTCCTAGAGCCGGAGGCGGTGGGTGGCGATGACTGAGACGATGTTGGAGCATCGCGTCGGCCCGTTGGACGCGGTGCCGCGCGGGGAGGGCCGGGTGTTTGCCGTGGGTGGCCAGCGGCTGGCGGTGTTCCGCACCCATGCGGACGGGGTGTTTGCGACGCAGGAGCACTGCCCGCACTTGGGTGGCCCGCTGGCGGATGGTCTGATCGACGGCAATGCGGTGATCTGCCCGTTGCATGACCGCATCTACGACTTGCGGAACGGCAACGGGCTGAACACGGACTGCCGGGTGCAGACCTTCCCGGCCCGTGTCGGCCCGGACGGCGTGATCATGGTCAGCCTGGCATAGCAAGCCTGCCTGATTCCTCTCTCCCCCTTCGGGAGAGGGCCGGGGTGAGGGGTCTTGCTTGCCTGTCTGTTGCGCCGAGAACCGCTGTCGCCCTGCGTCCGGGTTCCCCCCCGGCCAGGGGGCGCGCTACAAGACCCCCTCACCCCAGCCCTCTCCCGAAGGGGGAGAGGGAGAAGCTGGCGCGTTCGTTGGGACGTTGGCGATTGCGCCATAATCCGTGGCGCTGCCAGGCCCAGGTGTCTGGACCCACGCTGCGGCCATGGCCTAGAAGCGGGCCAGCATCCACGGGGTTCCAATGCAACAGGCGCTGCATCGGCTGATGATCGACACGCGCGGCAAGGACCTGACCGAGATCACCCGGCCGATGCTGGCCTGGGTGGCGGACCAGGGCATCGGCACCGGCCTGCTGACGGTGTGGTGCCGCCATACCTCGGCCTCCCTGACGGTGCAGGAAAACGCCTCGCCGGCCGTGCGGGCGGACATCGCCACGTTCTTCGAGGCGCTGGCGCCGGAAGATGACGGGCGTTACGCCCACGACGAGGAGGGACCGGACGACATGCCGGCGCACCTGCGGGCGATGCTGACCGGCACGCAGCTTACCATCCCGGTTGCCGATGGCCGCCCGGTCCTCGGCACCTGGCAGGGCGTTTACCTGTTCGAGCACCGGCGTGCGCCGCACCGGCGGGAGGTCGTGCTGCACCTGCTGGGCGATCCGCCGGGTGCGGACATGCGCGGGACCACCTGACAACCTGCCCGATTGGGTCTAACCCTGGAGCAACGACCGGGACCGCCGCGGGTCCTCTGGCCCGCCGCGGCCCGCATGGGGATGAATGACGCCATGGACCTGCCCGACGCGACGCCGCAGTTGGAACCCGGCCCGATCCCGTCCGGGCCGCTCACCCGCCGCAAGCAGCCCGGCGACCTGCGCTCCGCCCGCTGGTTCGGCCCGGCCGACCTGCGCAGCTTCGGCCACCGCTCGCGCGCGATGCAGATGGGCTACGCACCCGAGGAGTGGACCAGCCGCCCAGTCATCGCGATCCTCAACACCTGGTCCGACCTGCAGCCCTGCCACATGCACTTCAAGCAGCGCGTGGACGACGTAAAGCGCGGCATCCTGATGGCCGGCGGCTTCCCGGTGGAGCTGCCGGCGCAGTCGCTGTCTGAGAGCTACCTCAAGCCCACGAGCATGCTGTACCGCAACCTGCTGGCGATGGAGGCGGAGGAGCTGCTGCGCGCCCACCCCATCGACGGTGCGGTGCTGATGGGCGGCTGCGACAAGACAACGCCGGGGCTGCTGCTGGGCGCGACCAGCATGGACCTGCCGGCGATCTTCCTGCCCGCCGGACCCATGCTGCGCGGCAACTGGCAAGGCAAGGTGCTGGGGTCCGGGTCCGACAGTTGGAAATACTGGGACGAGCTGCGGGCCGGGAGAATAACCGACCAGGACTGGCTGGGGGTGGAGGGCGGCATCGCCCGCAGCTACGGCACCTGCATGACCATGGGCACCGCCAGCACCATGACCGCCATCGCCGAGGCCGTCGGCATGGTGCTGCCCGGCGGCAGCAGCATCCCCGCCGCCGACGCCGGGCACATCCGCCTGGCCAGCGAGACCGGGCGGCGCATCGTGGACATGGTGTGGGAGGACCTGACGCCCCGGCGCATCCAGACCCGCGCGGCGTTCGGCAATGCCATTGCAGTCGCCATGGCCATGGGCTGCTCGACCAACGCCATCATCCACCTGATCGCCATGGCCCGCCGCGCCGGGCACGACGTGGGGCTGGCGGACTTCGAGCATTACAGCCGCCGCGTGCCGGTGATCGGCAACGTCCGGCCGAGCGGCAACCAGTACCTGATGGAGGACTTCTTCTACGCCGGCGGCATCCGGGCCTTGATGGGGGAGATCAGGGAGCACCTGGACCTCGGCTGCCTGACCGTGACCGGGCGCACGCTGGGCGAAAACATCGAGGGCGCGCAGGTGTTCAACCCCGACGTGATCCGCTCCACGGGCAACCCGGTCTACGGCGAGGGATCGCTGGCGGTGCTGCACGGCAATCTCGCGCCGGGCGGATGCGTGATCAAGCCCGCCGCCATGGACCAGCGCTTCCTGCGCCATAGCGGCCCGGCGCTGGTGTTCGACGACTACCCAAGCCTGAAGGCCGCCATCGACAATGAGGCGCTGGAGGTCACGCCCGACCACGTGCTGGTGCTGCGCAACGCGGGTCCGCAAGGTGGCCCGGGCATGCCGGAGTGGGGGATGCTGCCGATGCCCAAGCGGCTGCTGCGCGAGGGCCACCGCGACATGCTGCGCCTGTCGGATGCGCGCATGTCGGGGACCAGCTATGGCGCATGCGTGCTGCATGTCGCGCCGGAGAGCTGGATCGGCGGCCCCTTGGCCCTGCTGCGGACGGGCGACATCATCACGGTGGACGTGCCGGCCCGCAGCATCCGCATGGAGGTTTCGGACGAGGACCTCGCGGCCCGCCGTGCCGCCTGGACGCCGCCGCCGCCCCGCTACGAACGCGGCTATGGCTGGGCGTTCAGCCGGCACGTGCAGCAGGCCAACGAGGGCTGCGACTTCGACTTCCTGCGCACCGAGTTCGGGGCGCCCGTGCCTGAGCCGGCCATCTACTAGCCGGCTGCAAGGGACCACGCCGATGCCGCTTACTCACAACACCCGCGACAAGCTCCGTCAGGTCAGCACGGCCACGCTGGCGACCGCGTTGTTCAAGCGCGGCCTGCGCCAGCAGATGGTGCAGGACGTGCGCCCGCTGTCGCCGCCGCGGGGCGGCAGCATGGTCGGCGCGGCCTACACGCTGCGCTATATCCCGGCGCGCGAGGACCTGAACGGCTTGGAGGTGTTCCGCGACCACGCCCACCCGCAGCGCCGGGCCGTGGAGGATTGCCCGCCCGGCTGCGTGCTGATGATCGACAGCCGTAAGGATGCACGCGCGGCGTCGGCCGGGGGCATCCTGGTCACGCGCCTGCAGGTGCGCGGCGTCGCCGGCGTCGTCACCGATGGCGGGTTCCGCGACAGCGCCGAGATTGCGGCGATGGGCATGCCGGCCTACCACAACCGGCCCAGCGCGCCGACCAACCTCACGTTGCATCAGGCGATCGACGTCCAGGTGCCCATCGGCTGCGGCGACGCGCCGGTGTTTCCCGGCGATGTCGTGGTGGGCGACATGGACGGCGTGATCATCCTGCCGGCCCACTTGGCGGACGACCTAGCGGACGAGGCGACCGAGATGACCGCGTTCGAGGACTTCGTGACCGAGCAGGTGCGCGGGGGCCAGGCGACGCTGGGGTTGTATCCGCCAACCGATCCGGCGAACCTGGATGCCTTTGCCGACTGGCGGCGGCGGAACGGCCGCTGACCCCCTGATCAGCCGGTGGCGCGCGACGGACGGGCCCCCGGGCTTGAGCCGGGGCGGTGGCCGATTCCGTTGCGTTGGAGGCCGAGAGCGCCTACTTAAGGTTGTAGAAATCGCGACGGCGCTCCGGAACAATTGGACCTATGGCACTCTTTAGTAAAAGCAAGAAAGCCAACGACGCCGCTGAGAAAGAAGACGAGGAGCTGACCGCAGCCCTGTCGGCTCGTCTCAATGACGTGGTAATTCGGCGCAAGCAGGCCGCCGACCTTGACAGCCAAAATAATCCCACCTTGGTGGAGGTCTTGGTATCCCATGGCGGGGAGGCAGCCAGCGCGGCGGTAGTCCCGGAGCCAGCCGCTCCAGTTGAGGCCACCATGGCTCCGTTCGACCATGCTGCTGCCCCTGTCGTCGCCGAGTTGCCGGCCGACTGGCCATCCCCTGAGGCGCCGCCGGCCGCAGCCGCCGGACTCTCCCAGGCGCCGGTGGATTTCCGTCCCGCCGCTCCGCCACGTTCCGCGCCACCGCCGTACGACCCGGGCCTGGAGCAGCCCAGTCCGTTTGCGATCAACCCAGACGAAATCGACACGCTGCTGCAGGAGACGGCGCGGCGCATCCGCAGCATGGGCTCGGTGAACATCCTGGTCGCCGGGCAGACGGGCGTGGGCAAAAGCACCCTGATCAATGCCGTGTTCGGCGAGCAGTTCGCCAAGACTGCCGCCGGCCGGCCCGTCACACAAAGCGCCGAGTGGTTCAGCTCCGAGAGCGTGCCGCTGCGCATCCTGGACACCCGCGGCCTGGAGGCGAAGGACTACGAGGAAACGCTACAGATGATGCGCTCGGAGATCGAGCACCTGCGCCGCCAGAAGGACGAGCGCGACCAGTTGCACATGGGCTGGGTCTGCATCTCGTCGCCCAGCAGCCGGGTGCAAGACGCCGAGGTGGACATCGTCCGCATCCTGAACAAGTACGACATCCCCGCCATCGTCGTGCTGACCAAGGACGATGACGACGAGGAGTTCGCGGCGATCGTCGGCCAGATCATGACCGAGCGCCGGGCGGAGGTTGCCAGCATCGTGCCGGTCCGCGCGCTATCAAAGCCCAAGCGGGCGTCGGCGGGCCTGGAGGACCTGGTGGCCGCGACGTATAAAGCGTTACCGCAAGCCCACCGCTCCGCCTTTGCCGCGTCGCAGAAGATCAACCGCGACATGAACAAGTCGGCCGCGGAGGACTATGTGACCGCGGCGGCCAGCGCCGCCGCCGCCGCCGCCGTGATCCCGGTGCCGTTCAGCGACTTGGTGACGCTCGCGCCGATCCAGGCGAGCATGCTGGTGGGCATCTCCAACGCATTCGGCCTGGCGTTCGAGAAGCCGCAGGTGATGCAGCTCATCTCGACGGTCCTAGGGTGCCTGGCGATATCCCAGGTGGGCCAGTGGGCCGTAGGGACCGCGCTGAAGTTCATTCCCGGCCCCGGCTCCATCCTCGGCGCCGCGCTGAACGCCACTGTCGCGGGCGCCATGACCAAGACCCTGGGCACGACCTACATCCGCTTCCTGTACTCGTTCATTGAGACGAACAGCCGGGTGCCCACCTCCGACGAGGTGCAGGCGATATTCCCGGGCTTCTTCAAGGCTCGCCGTAAGGACTAGGCTGACCTTCGCAGCTTCGCGTGCACATGACGCCACGGTCGCCCAACCTGGGCCTGCCCGCCAGGCGTCTGGCTGGGCAACACTGGTTGAGCGTCGCCTCGGGGTCAGGCGCATTCAGCACCGCCGTAAGCCAGGAGATGGGCGGCTAGGGCAACCTAGCCGTCCAATTGTTGAGGGCGACATCACACCGATGGCGCTCCGCTCGTTTTTCACGCTGACGCCTCGTCACTGCGAGCCGTGCCTGCGGCGCGGCAATCCAGGACCGGCGAGGGCCGCTCTTGCCGTGTGGATTGCCGCGTCGCTACGCTCCTCGCAGTGGCAGGACGGTCAGAGCAGGGGGCCGTTGGCATTACGCAGGCGGGCGCCGTTCCTGTCCGATGCATCACCCCGCAAAGGCCGGCTAGCGACGGCGGCCAGACTTGGAGGACCGCCCAGGGTCGGATGCCAGCGGCTACTGCGGCGCCAGATAGACCTCGACCCGGCGGTTGCGCTCGCGTCCCTCCGGGGTGGCGTTATCCGCCACTGGAAGCTCCGCGCCAAACATGGCGGTTTTCCCTGGCACGATCCCCGCCCTGCTCAGGGCCGCCGTCACCACCTCGGCCCGCCGTTGCGACACCACCTGGTTGGCAGCCGGAGCGCCGTTGCTATCGGCGAACCCAGCCAGGATGACCCGGCTCGCGCTGACGCGCTGCGACTTCAAATAGGTGACGAGCCGGTCAAGGTCCCGCACGCTACGGCCATCCAGCTCCAGCGAGCCGGGCTGGAACCGGAAGTCAACCGATAGCCGCGTGGCCCCGGCGACAAGCTGCTTGAACCGTTCGGACGCGGCGTCCGGCACGGCGGCCGACTCGGACTTGACGGTCAGCGGCACCAGGCCGGACGCCTCGACGACCGCCTGCCCGCCCGCAGAAGACACGTAGGCGGAGAAGCGCTTCACGAACAGGTTCGGCGATGACGGGGCGACATAGAGGTAGAGCCGTTGCGACAGCGGATAATTTTCCGTCGCGATGGAAAGATCGCTCGGCGCGACCGGGCTGGCGTTGGCGTCGGCGACGGCCAGCACCTTCGCGTTCCCCGTGTTGCCGAAGACGGTCAAGCCGATGCCGCTGCGGTCAGTGGCGACGGCTGCAGCCAATGCCTGTTCGTTGGCGACCTTGACGGCCGTCGTGGCCAGGTCGCCCTGGCTCACGAGCATGTCCTCCGAGGTGTCAACCGCGCCGCCCTGGTTGTCCACGGCATAGACGTGGATCGGGCCTGGCGCTCCGCCAAGTTGCGACCAGTCCGCTATCCGGCCGCCCAGGATAGAGCGCAACTGCGGGGTTGTCAGCGACAGCAGGTGGTTGGCCGGGCTGACGACCACGGCAATGCCCTGAATGCCGATCACGGTTTCGCTGGTCGGCGCCGTCATGTCGCCGAGCGACGACAGCCGCTCCGCTTCAATGGGCGAGATCTTGCGGGACGACATCGCCATGTCGGCGCTGCCGCGCAGCAGCGCCGTGAACCCCGCGGTTGACGAGCTGGAATTGATGACGACCGTCTCGCGCTGGCCGGTCTGCATCCCGACGATCTCGACCGCACCGGCGGCGCCTCCAGGGGCGAGCGCGATGTCGGAGTCGCCGATCAGCGAGAGGTACCCCGAGGCGAGCCGCCGCGCGAGCCGGCTGCCGATCGCACTCGATCCGGCGAGCCGCAACAGCACCGTTTTCGCTGGCTGCGCGCCTTCAGCTTGGCTGGACGCGGGGATTGCCGGCGGCGGCGCTGCCGAGGGCGCCCGTGGCGCCAGCAACACCGGCTCCGGGGCGGCAACCGGCGGAGGAGCCGGAGGCTGCTGGGCCGCCGGCTGCTGCAGCGCCACAGGCTGCGGCAACGCCTCGGGCGTCTGCACCAGCATCGCCGGCACGGGACGGTTGGCCGCAAGCACCGGCGTGGAGGCTGCACCGTGCATTGCCGTGGCCGCATCGGATGCAGGGTCGCTGCCCGATCCCTCCAGCACCTTGTAGGTGACCACGCCGGCGCCAACCAGGGCCAAGCCGATCTGCAGCACAAGCCCCGAGCGGCTCAGCCCCCGTGCCCTGGCCGCGTCGTGCGACTGCAACGGCTCCCCGCACCTTGGGCAAACGAACTTCGAGCCTTCCGGCAGCGTCATGACACGCTGCGACGCTGCAACGGGGCAGAACTCCAAATTCGTGCAGCGACCGCGTAGATCAACCATCATGCACACCATTCAGCCGGTTTCGGGATGCCCGGCGCGAGGAAGGGAGAGGAACGGCCAGGCGGGCATCCCTGCCGCCGGGCCACTGGTTGGGCTGGCGCCCCAGGCTGGTCTCACGCAACAGGAACGCTCCGTGCCGCCGCCGCGGCTGTTCCGGGCACGACGCCCATCCCACGCAGCGCCGCCGACGACAGGCCGGACACTTCCGGCCTCAGGGCGGACTTGCTGGTTGCAGCCATGCAGATCAGCACGCCAACCACCGCCTTGGACATGATGTCAGCGGCGGCATAGCCAGCCTCGGTCGCGACGGACATCGTTGAGCCCGTGAAGCCAAGCAGCGGGAGCACAGACACGGCGGGATAGACCGACCAGGTGGCCACGGTCACCAGCCTGGCCGTCTTGGTGAGCGTCCGCGCCTCCGTCGGCTCAGCGTTCAGCGTTTTGGCGAGGCCGACGTAAAGCTGGTAGAAGATGATGAAGAACGGCACCATGGCCGCACCCCACCAAAGCCAGCGCGTCTCGATGGTCGACGCCATCTGCGCGGGGTATCTCAGGGCGAGCATCTCGACGGACAGCATGACGAGCACACCGCTGCGGAGCCGGGCCTGGCGGACCGGCAGGTCCAGCACGAACACGAACGCCGTCAGCAACAGGGGAACGGTCAGCAGCCAGTCGGCATAGCGGACGATATCGTTGTACGGGACGCCGGTGGACCTCACGACCCCATTCACGATCACGAACGAAGCTTGCCAGCTCTCGAGCAGGCGGTAGTAGTTGTAGGCTGCGACCAGGCCGACCAGGCCCAGGAGCGTCAGGCTAAGCCGGTACCGGGGCAGGACGTCCGAGCGCTGCGCGAAAAAGAAAACGCCCGCGATGCCCAATGCCCCGATTGCGAGCGAGAACACCGTGACGATCAGATTGTATTGGTTAAGGCTAAGCTCATACATCGGTATTACCCTCATGCAGCCGGGATTTAAGCCGCTTGGTTGAACCTCCTGGCCCGACAAGCCCTGCCTTGGCCTAAAGTCCCGCAAGCAGCATCACCTGAACCGGTGCCTGGATGTGTTGGCTATAGCGGCATGCCTGCCCTGTCGAGTTAGGGTTTGTTGCCAGCAATGGCGCTTCAGCCCAGCCGCGCAGCAGCGCCGGCCGGTGGCTGCGCCCGCCCGCCTCGGATTTGCTTGGGAAAGCGTGCGACATCGCCAGAAAACCGCGCGCGAATGGCGGGACAGCACAGCAGCGCTGGCGGCCTGCGCAAACAGCAGATACAAAAATCTACTTCCGCTTAACTTCCCTGATACATCTTTGAGTTAGATTGCAGCATCAAGGTGACGAAACGCCGGGAAAGCCGTCAGACATCCGGCATCCGCGACCGTTGTTGCGAGGGACCACAACCCTCCGGGAACAGCGGTGGTGGAGCTGAGGGGAATCGAACCCCTGACCTCCTCATTGCGAACGAGGCGCTCTCCCAACTGAGCTACAGCCCCGCCGTCCCGGGTGCAGCCTATGCCCAGGCCGCCCCCGCAAGTCAAGCCACGTGGTTGCGCCGCGCCGGGCACGCCGTTAGGGTCCGGCCGCTTCCAACCCGCCGCATCAAAACCCGAGGCTGACCGACGTGATCTCCGCGCTGTTCCAGTTGTGCTTCTACATCATCAGGCTCTACATCTGGGCGTTCATCCTCAGCGCCGTGTTCAGCACGCTGGCATCGTTCAACATCATCGACACCCGCAACCGCCTGGTCTGGAGCATCGGCGACTTCCTGTACCGCGTGACGGAGCCGGCCCTGCGCCCGATCCGCCGGGTGCTGCCCAGCTTCGGCAACATCGACCTCAGCCCGCTGGTTGCGATCCTGCTGCTGCAGTATGTCGCCACCCCGGCGCTGGCCACGCTATACAGCGGCATCGTCTATGGCAGTTGGACGCTGATCTAGACGGGGATCTAGGCACCCACCCCATGACCGCCCGGATCATCGACGGCAAGGCCACCGCCGCAGCCCTGCGGGCCGAGGTCGCCGCGCGCACCGCCCGCCTGCCCTACCGGCCCGGCCTGGCCGTCGTGCTGGTGGGCGAGAACCCGGCCAGCGCCGTCTATGTCCGCAACAAGGACCGCGCCGCCCAGGACGCTGGCCTCGCCGTGCAGACCCTCCGCCTGCCCGCCGACGTGGCGGCGGCGGACCTCATGGCGGTCATCGGGCGGCTGAACCGCGACGATGCGGTGGACGGCATCCTGGTGCAGCTTCCGCTGCCCGCCGCCATCCCGCCCCGCCCGGTGCTGGAGGCCATCGACCCGGCAAAGGACGTGGACGGCTTCCATCCCATAAACGTCGGCCGCCTGCAGGACGGGCTGCCGGTGCTGGCGCCCTGCACGCCGTCCGGGGTGATGCGGCTGCTGCGGGCGTACGACATTCCCCTGCAGGGCGCCCGCGCGGTGGTGCTGGGCCGCAGCAGCATCGTGGGCAAGCCGATGGCGCTGCTGCTGCTGGCCGCCGATGCCACTGTCACCATCGCCCACTCGCACACCCATGACCTGCCCGGCGAGTGCCGTCGCGCCGACGTGCTGGTCGCCGCCGTGGGCCGGGCGGAGCTGGTGCGCGGGGACTGGATCAAGCCCGGCGCCACCCTGATCGACGTCGGCATCAACCGCCTGCCGGACGGCCGCCTGGTGGGGGACGCTGCCTATGCCGAGTGCGCCGCGGTGGCCGGCGCCATCACCCCGGTGCCCGGTGGCGTCGGCCCGATGACCATCGCCTGCCTGCTGGACAACACCGTCACCGCGGCGGAGCGCCGCAGGGCGTAGCACCTGGCGCGACGCGGCACCTGCACCCGTGTCAAGCCCTGTTGCGCGAAGCCCGTTGCCTTTGCCCGGCCGCAGGCGCAAGTCTGCCACATGGGCCTGCGGTGCGCCCGTGCTGGGGGGCGGACGGGGCGATGATGGCGGGGTCGCATGTAGCGCTCGGGGCGGCGGCGTGGCTGGTGGCCGCGCCCCACCTCGGGCTGCCCGTCCTGTCGCCGGCGTGCCTGGGCCTGGCGCTGGCCGGATCGCTGCTGCCGGACATCGACCATCCGAAGTCCTGGCTGGGCCAGCGGCTGCGGCCTCTGTCGCGCGTGGTGGGCGCGGTGTTCGGGCATCGCGGGATCACGCACTCGGCGGTCGCAGTGGCGGCGTGCGTGTGGGCGCTGCTGCACGGCGGGGCGCCGCGCTGGGTGGTGGCGCCGCTGGCGGTGGGCGTGCTGTCGCACCTGGCGGCGGACTTGCTGACGCCGGCGGGGCTACGGCTGGCTTGGCCGCTGCGGCGCACCTGGTCGCTGCCGGTATGCACGACGGGATCGCCGATGGAGCCTCTGGTGGTGGCGGTGCTGCTGACCTGGGCCGGATGGGGCGGGCACGTGCCGCCGGCGCTGCGCCAGGCGTGGGACGAGTCTGTCCTGGCGCATGGCACGCCGCCGGGGTGCGACGGGACGGCGGGGTGGGGCGTGTCCTGCGGCTCCGCAACCCCGGTGGGCCGCGCAGCCCACACCCGCCGCTGACCCCCCTCCGGCGCGGCACGGAGGGCGGCGGATGAGAACCCCCTCGCGGCCCCGCTTCACCCCTGCTCGGCTTGCCTGTGCCGGCTTGGTCCTGGGCGTCCTCTACCTCATGGCGATCGCCGCAGCCGGCCTGTTCGCCCGGCCCGCCCCGGCTGACCTGATCGTCGTGCTCGGGAACGAGGTCTTGGCCGATGGCCGTCCCTCCCCCCGCCTGCAGGCGCGGCTGGACGCGGCGCTAACGGCCTACCGGGCCGGGCTAGCGCCGCGCGTGCTGGTCAGCGGCGGCGTCGAGCCGGGCGGCCAGAATGAGGCTGCGGTCATGGCGGCCGACCTGGCCGCGCACGGCGTGCCGCAATCAGCGATCCTGCAGGACCCGCGGGGGGTGGACACGTTCGCCACGGCGCGCAACGTGTCGGCGCTGCTGCTCGGCCCCGGGTTCGGCCAGGGACGGGTCTTGGCGGTGACGCAGTGGTTCCATGTGCCGCGCACCCTGCTGGCGCTGCGACGCTTTGGGATCGGCGGGGCCTCGGCAGCCTGGCCGCGCTTTACGGAGCCGCGGGACGCCATGGCCCTGCTGCGGGAGGCGGCGGCGTTGCCGTACTACGCGGTCCGCGATGTTCCAGGGCGCTGACGGCCCATTCTTGGCCCGCCTGCAGCACGGTCCACCTGACAAAGCGGCGTCGCGACAGCGCTTCCGTCGTCCCCAGCGCTTCCGTCGCCCACGGCACAGGGACGCCAGGACGGCATGCTACTGCCGGGTGAACACCGCGTCGCAGGGCCGGGCCTCTACCCGCGTGCCGGCGCCATGCGCGCCGGCGAATCGGGTCCGCATCTGGTAGGCATAGGGCGTGCCCGGCGTGAGGCGCCCCAGCGTGACGTCCGGGTTCCCCGTCATCCCACGGGCGGACAGCAGCGCGTCGCCGTCCGGCTGGATCGCGCCGTCGAGGGACAAGGATGCGGCCTGTCCGCGCACGCCGGTCTCCCCATGCAGCACACCGTCCCGCACGGCGGCGAAGAAGCGCAGGGTGTAGGCGCCCGCACCGTCCCGCGCCGCGGGACAGGTGATGACGACCAACCACGTCCCATCGAACCCGCGTGCTTGGGAATAAGCCGGTCCATGGGCCGAGCCGGCCAATGCGCAGGCCAGCATGGCGCAACGCAGGGGCCGGGCTGCAAGCCTCCTCGCTGCCGCCAACATCGTGCAGCCCTCCCCGCCACTTGCCCGGGCAGGGCCAGCCGCCAGGTGCAACGCGCCAACACCGGCCTTGTCCGGCTGCCGGTGGGGCCGGTCGGTCAGGTCCTGAACAGCCTGGGCCTCCAGGACGCGCTAGGCCGTGCGCCGCTCCTCGACGACGATCGTGTCTTCGATGGAGGACTCTGCGAACAGCACCTTCGCCACCACGCCCGCGATCATGGCGCCGGCGATCGGCGCCACCCAGAACATCCACAACTGCCCGATGGCGCCGCTGCCCGCGAACAGCGCCGGCGCCGTGCTGCGGGCCGGATTGACGCTGGTGTTGGTGATGGGGATCGAGATCAGGTGGATTAGCACCAGAGCGAAGCCGATCGGGATGCCCGCGAACCCGCTCGCCGCCCCCTTGGACGTCGTGCCGATGATGATCAGGAAGAAGAACGTCAGCAGCAGCTCGGCTACGAAGCATGACCCCAGGCTGTACTTGCCCGGGCTGAGGTCGCCGTAGCCGTTGCTGGCGAAGCCGGCCGGCACCCAATCCGGCTTGCCCGACGCGATGAAGTAGAGCACGGCCGACGCGCATACGGCGCCCACGACCTGGACGATGATGTAGGGCACCACATGCTTGTTGGCGCAGCGCCCGGCCGTCCACAGGCCGAGCGTGACGGCCGGGTTGAAGTGTCCGCCGCTGATGTGCCCGACGGCATAGGCCATCGTCAGCACCGTCAGCCCGAAGGCGAACGACACGCCGACGAAGCCGATGCCCAATGCCGGGAACGCCGCCGCCAGCACCGCGCTGCCGCAGCCGCCGAACACCAGCCAGAACGTGCCGAAGAACTCGGCCGCAAGCCGCCTCTGCATATCGTCGCGCATGATCATTTCCCCTCAATCCTGAGTTGCTGAGTAAACGAAACCTAACGTTGCGGAAAGAGGTAGAATCAGATTAACGAATCCGACCGGGAGGCGGCATACTGGGGGAAGGCTGCCGTCAACGGTCCTCTGGCAGCGGTGAACCTGGGCGGCAGGCGCTGGCCTTACCGGGTGTGGCAGCGCACCAACGGGTTGGGAAAGTCGGCGCAGCCGGGAAAGGCGATCTCGTTCTCACCCCGGCGCTGCACGTGCAGCACGTTCGGGTCCTCGCATCCGAACCCGATCTGCGGACTGGCCCCAGTGCCCAACAGGCCACCGCCACCGCCGGCTGCAACGACAAAGCGGAACTCGGTGCCCTGCGGGTTGGCCCGCGCCGTCTCGATCTCGCGCTGGGTCAGCATCAGGTCGGTCAGGGTGGCGCGCAGCACCAGGTCCCGGGTGAAAATCACCACGGGCTGCGACAGGCAGGCCTGGGGCGTCAGGTTGGCCGGGGCGGGAAAAATGCCGCCGGTCCAGGTGCCGAACAAGTAGGAGTGCGGCGGCTGGGCGGCGCCCTGGGCCTGCACCGCCGTGCTGGCCGGGAGCAGGACCGCGCCGGACAGCACGGCAAGGGCGGCAAGAAGTTGGGGCGCGCGGCGCATCGGCGAGTTCCAGTGCAGGCAAGGGGGGGACGCAGCGCCCACGGTAGCAGCCGCGCGCCAAACATTGAACCCGACCCAAGCATCGGGTCCAACGCCCAACCCGAACCCAACAGCCGCCCCAGCAGCGCCGCCGCAACGCAGCCCCCGCAGCGCAGCCCCCGATTGCAGCCAACGTTGAACCTCGGCGCGGCGCATGCCATGGGACGGCGTCATCATAAGGAACCGCCGCCATGCTCCGCCGCCTGTACGACCGCGTGCTGCTGCTGGCGGCCAGCCCACGGGCGCCGCTGTGGCTGGCGCTGGTCAGCTTCGCCGAGAGCAGCTTCTTCCCCGTCCCGCCTGATGCGCTGCTGGTGCCGATGGCGTTGGCCCGGCCGGACCGGGCCTGGCGCCTGGCCGCCATCTGCACCATCAGCAGCGTGGTGGGCGGAATGCTGGGCTACTTCATCGGCTATGCGTTGCTCGACCAAGTGGCGCTGCCGCTGATCCGCTTCTACCACATGCAGGACCGGATGGACGCCTTCGTGCAGGGCTTCAACAAGTGGGGGCTGCTGATCATCCTGGTGAAGGGGCTGACGCCGATCCCCTACAAGATCGTCACCATCACCTCGGGCCTGGCCGGGTTCAGCTTTCCGAAGTTCGTCGCGGCCAGCGTGGTGACGCGAGGCGCGCGGTTCTTCCTGCTGGCGGCGCTGCTGCGGCGGTTCGGGGCGCCGGTGCGGGCGTTCATCGAGCAGCGGCTGATGCTGGTGACCTCGCTGACCGCGGCGGGGATCGTCGGCGGGGTGTTGCTGCTGCGGCTGGTGTAGCGGCCAGGGTGGAGAGGTTGGGCCGGACACGCGGAGCTTCCGCTGACATGGCGCTCGGCTAACCTGAAAGCATCGAAGACCCGCTGGCAGGTCGGGCTGGCCTTCAAGCGCTGGACGAGCCAACGACCGCCTACGCGCCTCAGGCGAGCAGGACCGAGGCCGCCTCCATCGCCACCCCCGCCGCCAGCGGCAGCACCAGCAGCGCCGCCGCACGCGATACCGGCCAAGTGCGCCAGGTCAGCACCGCCGCGCCCGCCACCGCCACCAGGCCGCAGGCAACGACGATGCCGTGCTGGTCCACGCCGGACAACAGGAACGGAAACAGCCCCGCAGCGGCCCAAAAGGCGTCCACGGCCCGGCTCTGCCGGGTGCCGCGCAGCCAATAGCGGCCCACGCCCAGCAACGCGAACAGCACCACCCCCGCCGCCAAAAGCCAGGCCGGGGATATCCCATCCGGCAGCACCCCGTCCGGCACCACGTCGTCCAACGGCCAGCCCATCACCAGGCACACCGCCGGGAACACCAGTGCTCCAGCGGCATAAAGCAGGACGGTGAAGGCCGGCGCCTGCCCCAACCGCCCCTGCCCGAGCTTCCGCATCTCCAGCGCCGCCGCGGCCACAAGCCCGAGCACCAGCACCAGCCCAGCCGGATGCACGCCGAACGTCAGGTCGAACTCGCCACGCAGCACCCGCAGCGGGTCGATGCGCGTGCCGAAGCGGTACCATGCATACTCGATCCCCAGCGTCACCGCGGCCGCGGCCGCCGCCAGGCCCAGCAACGGCGCCAGTCCGCGGTCCCGCCCGGCCGGCAGCAGCCGCCACAGCATCAGCCAGGTGAACACCCCCGCCGCCAGCGTGGCCGCCGACACGTCCGCCTTGGATTGCAGGAAGAAATGCGCCGCCGCCAGCACCGCCAGCCCAAAGACATAGCGGTGCAGCCGCTTCCAGTTCTTGCCCAGCCGCTTCACCCAGGCATCGGTCGATGTCCACGCCAGCACGCCCAGGCCCAGCAAGGCCGCGAAGCCGATCGTCAGGTAGAACCGGACTGCAATCTCGGTCGCCACCGTCAGCAGCCGCCAGTTCTGGTCGGCCGTGTAAAGCAGCAGGTGGAGGCCCGCATACACCGCCACGGCGACGCCGATCATCCTGCGCACCACCACCAGGTTCGGCATCCCTAGCAGCGACTTGGCGGGCGACACCGCCTGCGACGCCAGCAGGATCCAGATCGCCCAGTAGCCGGTGCTGAGCACCATGGCATGCACCGGCTCCGCCCCCAGCATATGGGCGCCCCAGCGGACCGCCAGCCACAGCCCCGGCAGCAGCAGCAGCGTGAACGTCACCGCCCGCAGCGGTTGCAGCCGCCCGCGCCGGTCGCGCCACGGCGCCTGGCCCTTCACGGCCTGTAGCATGGCGCTCACCGGGGCGCCTGCGGCCGGGCATGGGAATAGCCTGCCGGCACGGTGAAGGCGGTGGCGTCCTGCGCGCCGTAGCTGACGCGGACCGCCTGCACCAGCAACTGGCCGCCGTGCCGGGCCCGCAGCATCACGCCGTCGTCGGTGAAGCAGGCTAGGGTCGGCAGGCCGCTGTTGTCAGCGGTTTCCCAGTCCGTGCAGGCTAGGCCGGCAACCCGGTCCATGCCCCGGCGGGTGAACACGCCGGCGGGGGCGACGCCTGCGATGGCCCCAGCCGGCGCCGGCATGTCGAGCACCGCGCGCCTGGGCTCGCTGACCACCGCCAGGGTGTGGGCCGGATAATCCAGGATGGCGTAAACGCCCGGTGTCGGCAGGTCCAGCCGCAGCCGCTGGTTGGACGCTTGGAACCTCGCCCGCTGCTCAACCGCCTTGGTCCCCTCACCGGCCCGGTAGGTCACGTCCACGTCCCGCGTCGGCGTCACCGGCGGGCGATCCTGCGCCCAGGCGGGGCTGGATGACATGAGCGCCAGCAGGACCGGGACCGCGACGGCGCCGTTCACCGCTTGTTGCCGAAGTCTGGGATGGCCAGCGTCATGTAGCCCGGCGGAACCTTGAACAGCTCCGCAGCCACAGCGCCATACGTCACATCGGTCGCGGTGAAGCTGCCGTGCCGCCCGTCGATCTCGCCCTCCGCCCGCAGGGCCACGCCGTCCGGGGTCAGGCAGACGGTGCCGCTGCCATGCTTAGCCTGCATGGCCCAAATGGTGCAGGCGCGTCCGGCAACGGTGTCGGCGCCGCGCCGGGTCATCTGCACGCCGTCCAGGGTGAGCGGCTGCAGGTCGCGCTCCCGCACCGGCAGCGTCAGGACGGCGTGCATCGAGTCGTCCACCACGGACGCGGTGTGGCGGGGCAGGTCAACGATCACCGCCTGCGGCCGGTTCGCCGGCTCCGCCCGCAGCCGCTGGCCAGCGGCGTCCCAGGACAGGCGCAACGGGCCGCCAACCCCGCCGGGGAGCGCCTGCTGGGCGGCGCCCTCCACACGGTAGGTCACCGTCACGTCGCGATCCGGCTGCACGCGCGGGCGGTCCTGCGGCGACGCGGCTTGCGCCGGCGCGGCCTGGACCAGGACGACAGCGGCCGCCAGCAGCAGGGGGGTGGGCAGCCTCATTGATTGGGTCCAAAGCCGTTGGGGGGCGCCGCCGTATGCTTGAAGTCCGGCGGCGGCAGGAACTCCTTCGCCGGCGCCGGGGTATAGGATACGCTCACCGCGTCGATTATGTTGCGCCGGCCCGTCTCGTCCTGGTTCACGCTCCGCAGCAGCACGCCGTCGTCGGTGACGCACACGGCGCCGCGGGAGCGGTCCACCGTCATCTCCCAGATGGTGCAGCGGTTGGCCGCCACGGTGTCGGCGCTGCGGCGGACGAACCTCATGCGGGCGTTCAGGACGAACTGGTCCACCGGGCTGTCGGACCAGGGCACGTCTATGACCGTCTGATCGTTCGGCACCACCATCGCCAGCCGCTTTTCCGCCTGGTTGACCAGCATGTAGGTGAAGTCCGGCAGGTCGATCCGCATGGTGCCACCGTTGGGCAGCGCGGTGATGCGGAGTTCAACCGGGGCATTGCCGCCGAACGAGACGCGGTACAGGACCGAAGCCTCCCGCGTCGGCAAAATCAACGGCCGGGTGACGCCCGGCTTATCGGCCAGAGGCTTGTCGATGGTGGGGGGCCTGTCGCTGGCCGGAGGCGCCGGGCCGCTCGGGTTGATGAGCTGGGCGTGCGCCGCCGTGGCCGTCAGCAGCAGCATGCCGAGGGCGAGCCTCATGCCGGCGTCTCGCGGCGGCAGGAATGGGCGTAGAGCATCCTGATCTCGGCCTCCAGCTCGGCGGGGTCCGGCGCGGCCAGCCACACCGCCGGCACTGCGACGGCTGCGGCAAGCTGCGCCTTGTAATCCTCACGCGGGATTTCGTCGGCGCCGAACTGCGCCAGGTGGGTGGTCACGAACTGCGTGTCCAGCAGCGTATAGCCGCCCATCCCCATGCGCGCGACCAGGTGGACCAGCGCCACCTTCGAGGCGTCGCGCGCCGTGCTGAACATGCTCTCGCCAAAGAACACGCCGCCCAGCGACACGCCGTACAAGCCGCCGACCAGCACGCCATCCCGCCGGCACTCGACGCTGTGCGCGTGGCCCAGACGGTGCAGCGCACCGAACAGCCGCTCGATATCCGCATTGATCCAGGTGTCCTGACGGCCCGGCCCCGCCGCTGCGCACCCGGCGACCACAGCCGCGAAGTCCCAGTCGGACGACACCTCGTACTGCCCCGACAGCACGGTCCGCAGCAGCCGCTTCGGTAGGTGGAAGCCGTCGAGCGGCAGCACCCCCCGCAGTTCCGGGTCGAGCCAGTATAGCCGCGACCCCTGCCGGGTTTCCGCCATGGGAAACAGCCCGGCGCGATAGGCCCGGAGAAGCAGGTCAGGGGTGACTTCGACGGTTCGCCGTGACATGCGGCCAACGTGGCGTGGCGCTACGCCGTTGCCAAGCAGTTCCGGTCTAGGCGGCGCTCACGAAGCGCTCAAGCCAGTGGATCGTGTAGTCGCCGGCCACGAACTCCGGCGCCTCCAGGATGCGGCGGTGCAGCGGCAGGGTGGTCTTGATGCCCTGGATGGCGAACTCGCCCAGGGCGCGGCGCATGCGGGCGATGGCCTCGAGCCGGGTCGGCGCGTGGACGATGAGCTTGGCGACCATGCTGTCGTAATACGGTGGCACGACGTAGCCGGCATACAGCGCGCTGTCCACCCGCACCCCCAGGCCGCCGGGCGCGTGGAATACGTCCACCCGGCCCGGCGTGGGCATGAACGTCTCCGGGTCCTCCGCCGTCACCCGGCACTCGATGGCGTGGCCGCGGAAATGCACATCGGCCTGCGTGTAGCCCAGCTCCTGCCCGGCGGCGACGCGGATCTGCTCGCGCACCAGGTCCACGTCGCAGACCATCTCGGTCACCGGGTGCTCGACCTGCAGGCGCGTGTTCATCTCGATGAAGGCGAACTGGCCGTCCTGGTACAGGAACTCCAGCGTGCCGGCGTTGCGGAACCCGAGCTTGCGCAGCCCGGCCGTCACCACCGCGCCCAGCTCGTCGCGCTGCGTCGCCGTCAGCGCCGGGGAGCCGGCCTCCTCCAGCAGCTTCTGGTGGCGGCGCTGCAGGCTGCAGTCGCGCTCGCCGAAGTGGACGACGTGGCCATGGGCGTCGGCCATCACCTGCAATTCGATGTGGCGGGGGCGGTCGAGGTACTTCTCGATGTAAACCGCGTCGTTGCCGAAGGCGGCGCGGGCCTCGGTGCGGGCGACGGTCCAGGCGT
This sequence comes from uncultured Acetobacteraceae bacterium, assembly GCA_964242415.1. GTDB lineage: Bacteria > Pseudomonadota > Alphaproteobacteria > Acetobacterales > Acetobacteraceae > DASWOJ01. Next base: position 84,052 of record CAXTAT010000007.1, on the reverse strand, counting down.
CCTCCATCTCGTCCGCCGCATGCGCCACCTTCATACCGCGCCCGCCGCCGCCGGCTGCCGCCTTCACCAGCACGGGATAGCCGATTCGCTCGCCGACCGCGCGGGCCTCGTCGAGGTCCTTCACCTCCCCGTCCGAGCCGGGCACCAGCGGCACGCCGAGCGAGGCCATCGCCGCCTTGGCGCTGATCTTGTCGCCCATCATGCGGATGTGCGCGGCGGCAGGGCCGATGAAGGTCAGGCCGTGCGCCTCCACCATCTCGGCAAAGCGGGCGTTCTCCGACAGGAAGCCGTAGCCGGGGTGGATGGCGTCGGCGCCGGTGACGGCGGCGGCGGACAGGATGGCGGCGGTGTTCAAGTAGCTGTCGCGCGCCGAAGGGGGTCCGATGCAGACGCTCTCATCGGCCAGGCGGACGTGCATGGCGTCGGTGTCGGCGGTGGAGTGGACCGCAACCGTCGGGATGCCCAGCTCGCGGCAGGCGCGCTGCACCCGGAGCGCGATCTCGCCGCGGTTGGCGATCAGGATCTTGTGGAACAGCACGTCAATCGATGACCAGCAGCGGCTGGTCATACTCGACGGGTTCGCCGCTGCTGACCAGGATGCGGGTGACGGTGCCGGCGCGGGGGGCCTTGATCTGGTTGAAGGTCTTCATCGCCTCGATCAGCATGACCGTTTGCCCGGCGGCGACGGCCTGGCCCACGGTGACATATGGCGGGGTGCCGGGTTCAGAGGACAGGTAGGCGATCCCAACCATCGGGCTGGGGACGGTTCCGGCAGTGTCCAGGACTGGCGGCGGCGCTGCAACGGGCGGTGCGCCGGCCGGCGGCGCGGGTTGGGCGAAGCTGACCGGGGCCATGACCGGCGCGGCGGCGCGAACGATGCGGATGCGGGTGTCGGCCTCGACGATCTCGATCTCGGTCAGGCCGGTGTCGCTCAGGATGGTCGCCAGGGCGCGGATGGCCTCCGGGTCGAACTTGATGCGGCTCAACGTGGGTTCCTCGATGCCGGGCCACCGGCTGCGCCTGGGCTGTGGGCGATGTGGGGCGGTAGCATGGCACAGGGGGTGGCGTCCAATGCCGGGCCGGTATGCAGCGGCAATCGCCCGTGGGACAAGGACCGCACTCACTCCCTCTCCCCTTTCGGGAGAGGGCTGGGGTGAGGGGGTCTTGCTCGCTGCAGTGCCGGGGGCGACGGGCGTCGCCGGAACCGACTTGCCTGGGCCGGGGCTGCCCGGGCCGGAGGCTACGCTGTTAGGCCCCCTCACCCCGGCCCTCTCCCGAAGCGGGGAGAGGGAGCAGGTAGCGTCTCCGCACGACAGGCGGCTGTCTTGGCACTCGGGCGCGGCGCTTGCTCCATCGGCAAGGGACTTCCATATGTCGCCCATGCAAACAGTCACCGTGAACGGCGAGCCGCGGGACGTGCCGGCGGGCCAGACGGTGGCCGGCCTTTTGGCGGCGCTGGGCCTGGACCGCCGCAAGGTCGCCGTCGAGCGCAACGAGGCCATCGTGCCGCGCTCGGCCTACGAGGCGATCCTGCTGAGGCCCGGCGACCAGTTGGAAATCGTGCACTTCATCGGAGGGGGCTGACCCATGGACGGCTATCAAGCATCTGACACCTGGACCGTCGCCGGCCGCAGCTTCCGCTCCCGGCTGGTGGTGGGCACCGGCAAGTACAAAAGCCTGGAGGAAACCGCCGCCGCCATCGAGGCGTCGGGCGCCGAGATGGTGACCGTCGCGGTCCGCCGGGTGAACCTGTCCGACCCCGGGGCACCCATGCTGCAGGACCACGTGGACCCCAAACGCTACACCTACCTGCCCAACACCGCCGGGTGCCACACCGCCAACGACGCCGTCCGCACCCTGCGCCTGGCGCGGGAGGCCGGCGGCTGGAACCTGGTCAAGCTGGAGGTGCTGGGGCCGCCGCCGCACCTGTATCCCGACATGCGCGCCACCCATGAGGCGCTGGACGTGCTGGTCGCCGACGGGTTCGAGGTGATGGTGTACTGCGCCGACGACCCCATCGCCGCCAAGCGGCTGGAGGAGGCCGGCGCCGTCGCCATCATGCCGCTGGGGGCGCCGATCGGCTCGGGCCTGGGCATCCAGAATCCGGCCATGCTGTCCATGCTGATCGAGCAGGCAGGGGTGCCGGTTCTGGTGGACGCGGGCGTCGGCACCGCCTCGGACGCGGCGGTGGGCATGGAGCTGGGATGCGACGCGGTGCTGCTGAACTCCGCCATCGCCCATGCCGGCGACCCCGTGCTGATGGCGCGCGCGATGAAGGCGGCGGTTGAGGCCGGGCGGCTGGCGCGGCTGGCCGGGCGGATGCCGCGGCGGATGGGGGCGGACCCGTCCAGCCCGCTGGCGGGCCTGATCCGGTAATACTTTGTAATTCTCCGTCAGCACTTCACGGCGCACCCCCGGGTGCGCCGTTTCTGTTTTTGGCGCTACTGAATAGACTGGTAGAGCAGCATAACAGTCGAAGTAATCGCCTCTGCACCACGGGGACCGGCCCCGACAGAATAAAGCTATTTTTAGGTATGTAGAAGTTGGGATGATCTACTTTCCAGGGGTTCTATAGCTAAGTTCCCCAAGGTATATTCCCAGTGACCAGCCGATAGGACTGTAACCCGCAACGAAATTACCTGTTGATGTCAGCGCCAGCTCTGTTATCACTCGGACGTGAGCAACGTTTTGAGGTTACGGATGATCAAGGCCGCCATCCCCTCCCTGCCCGGCTTGGCCGCGTCGATGATGCTGATGGCCGGGTCCGCCCAAGCCCAATACCAGGCCCAGTACATCCGCCTTGGACACCCGGCGGGTTGGCACGAGAGCGGACAGGCATCCTGGTATGGCGGGTTCCATAACGGCCGCCCCACTAGCAGCGGCGAGATCTTCAACCAGAACGCGATGACCGCCGCCCACGCCAGCCTGCCGCTGGGCACCCGGGTGCGCGTCACCCTGCAGGGCAGCGGCAGCAGCGTCGTCGTCACCATCAACGACCGCCAGCCGGATCACGGCCGGCGCATCATCGACCTGTCCCGCGGCGCTGCGTCGCGCCTTGGGATGCTGCCCGATGGCGTCGGGATGGTGACGCTCACCAGCGTCGCCGAGGCCGAGCCGGTCGAGGTGGCGGAGGCGCCGTATGGCGAGGTCGCCGCCGACATGGACTCAGGCGAGGTCAGTCCTCGGCGACATGGTCTGCGACATAGGCGCCACGCCGGCCGAGCGGCAGCGGCGGCCCTTCAGTAGAGTCCACCACCGTCTGCAGCTCCAGCTCGGCGTTCAGCTCCGCCCCGAGCAGCACGGCGTAGGCGGTGACGAAGAACCACATCATGATGCCGACGACGGTGCCCAGCGAGCCATAGGTCGCGTCATAGCTGGCGAACTGCCCAACATAGAGCGAGAACAGCGCCGACACAGCCACCCACAGCACCGTCGCCGCGATCGACCCCGGTGTCACCCAATGCCAGCGCGGACGCTCCCGGCTCGGTCCGTAGCGGTACAGCAGCGACAGGCCCGTGAGCACCGCCAGCACCAGCAGGGCGAGGCTGGCCAGGCGAATCAGCAGCTTCTGGTGCGAGGCGAACCCCAGGTTGGCCAGCACCGCCGGCAGGCCCACCAGCAGCGCCAGGCCGATCACCGCGCTGATGATGGCCAGCAGCGTGATGGTGAACGCCGTAAGTTGGAATCGCAGCACGCTCCGCCGCTCCCGCTCCTCATAGGCGAGGTTGAGGGCGATGATGATCGACTTGGTGCCGGTGGCGCTGCTCCACAGCGTGATGCCCGTGCTCAGCAGCAGGCTCCATCCCAGCGATCCCGACGGGCGCGACACCAGCATGTGGACGCGCTCAGAGATCAGCGTGAAGGCGGAGGGCGGCACCAGGCCGCGCAGCACCTCCAACTGCGGCTCGACGGTCACGGGATCGAACAGCAGGCCGTAGATGCTGATCAGCATGGACATGGCGGGGAACAAAGCCAGCGTCGCATAGAAGGCGCAGCCGGCGGCGACGAGCGACACGCGGTCGGTCAGCATCTCGATCAGGGTGCGGCGCAGCACCGCCTTCCAGCCGGCCCAGGGGATGTCCGCAGGGGATGCGGCATGGCGGCCCAGCGCCTCCGCGGCCGGCTCGAACGCCAGCCGCATGGCTTCGGGGCCTGGCCCGGCGGCCTCGGCCCGCGGCCCCGACGGCGCGGTGATCGGCTGCGTCGCCGCCACGGGTTCGGCGGTGTCAGCCTCGGGTTGGGATGGTTGGAGTTCCATCACGATTTCCTCATAAAACCAACAATCTACGTCCGTATTGCGGCACAGCGGCCGGGCGGCGGCCAGGGGGCAGGCAGGGTGTGCACAGCTTCTGATATTAATCCTGCCGCGTCCCGCATTTTCCCTTGCAAGGGGGGGCATGTGGTCCTATTTCGGCGGTCACGCAGCAACGCACGTGCCTCTGGCCCTCGGGGTTACGCAACGACGTCAAGCGTTCTGGCACACCTTGCTTTCGCTGGTTCGTTCGACCGTTCCGTCAACCCGCCCTGCCCGGCACACGTCCCGGGCGGGCACGTCCTGCCTCATACGTAGGGCGTCTGATCCTGGAGACTAGGCGCGATGACCCCCAAGATCGCCTCCTACCTGGCTGACCACGCCCCAGCCACGCCCTGCCTCGTGCTGGACGTTGACCGTGTGGAGGACAACTACCGCACCCTGCTGGGCGCCCTGCCGCTGGCCCGGGTTTACTACGCCGTGAAGGCCAACCCGGCGACGCCGATCCTGCAGCGCCTGGTCGGCCTGGGCAGCAGCTTCGACGCCGCCTCGTTTGAGGAGGTGCAGTTCTGCCTGGACGCCGGCGCCGCGCCCTCGGCGATCAGCTTCGGCAACACGATCAAGAAGGTGTCGTCGATCCAGCGCGCCCATGCCGCCGGGGTGACGATGTTCGCCTTCGACTCCGCCGAGGAGCTGGAGAAGCTGGCCGAGCACGCCCCCGGCGCCCGGGTGTACTGCCGCCTGCTGGTGCAGAACGACGGCGCCGAGTGGCCGCTGTCGCGCAAGTTCGGCACGACCGCCGAGACCGCACGCGACCTGATGATCCGTGCGGGCGAGCTGGGCCTGGACCCGTATGGCCTGTCGTTCCACGTCGGCAGCCAGCAGACCACGACTGGCAGCTATGAGACGGCGATCGGCCGGGTGGCGATGCTGTTCACCGACCTGGCACAGGCCGGGGTGAACCTGCGCATGGTCAACCTGGGCGGCGGCTATCCCGTGCGCTACCGCGAGGAAATCCCGGGGATCGACCGCTTTGCCGACGCGATCATGCACGCCATGACGCAGCATTTCGGCAATGACCTGCCGGAGATCCTGGTGGAGCCGGGCCGCTTCCTGGTCGGCGATGCCGGGGTGGTCAGCGCGGAGGTAGTGCTGGTCTGCCACAAGGCGAAGGACGATCCGCTGCGCTGGGTTTACCTGGACATCGGCCGGTTCGGCGGGCTGGCGGAGACGGAGGGCGAGTCGATCAAGTACCGCTTTCAGACCGCGCACGACGGCGGCGAGACGGGGCCGGTCGCCATCGCCGGGCCAACGTGCGACGGGGCGGACATCCTGTATGAGCGGTCCAACTACCGCCTGCCGAAGGCGCTGCGCTCCGGCGAGCGGGTGCAGATCCAGTCGGCTGGCGCGTACGTCACGACCTACGCCAGCCAACGCTTCAACGGCTTCGCCCCTCTGGCCGAGCACTACATCTGACGTCTTCCCCCTCTCCCTACGGGAGAGGGCCGGGGTGAGGGGGCGGGCAAGCACCGCATTCGCCCGCCAAAAGGCTATGGCCCCGCAAGTGTCCCGTGCCGCAAGCAAGCCGCCCTCACCCCGGCCCTCTTCCGGAGGGAGAGGGGGAAGCATCCGCTTTCTGCCCCACTGAACCTCTGCTAGACACCGCGCGCCTCCGAGGAGAACGCGCCATGCCCACCATCCAGATCACCGCCGCCGACGGCACCGGCGCCTTCGACGCCTACGTCGCCAACCCGCCCGCCGACACCCCGCACCCTGGCGCCCAGCACGGGGCCGTCGTGCTCATCCAGGAAATCTTCGGCGTCAACAAGTCCATGCGCGAGACCGCCGACCAAGTCGCCGAGCAGGGCTACGTCGTCGTCGTCCCCGACCTATTCTGGCGCATCAAGCCCGGCGTGGACCTGACCGACCAGTCCGAGGCCGAGTGGAAAGAGGCCTTCGCACTGATGAACGCCTTCGACCAGGACAAGGGCGTCGAGGACCTGAAGGCAGCCGTGGCCGCCGCCCGCACCATGCCGGGCTGCAACGGCAAGGCCGGCACGATGGGCTACTGCCTCGGCGGGCGGCTGGCGATGATGATGGCGCTGCGGTCGGACGCGGACGTGAACATCTCCTACTACGGCGTTGGGCTGGACGGCCTGCTGGACGGGATCGACGGGCTGCGTGCCCCGCTGCTGGTCCACATCGCCGACCAGGACAAGTTCTTCCCGCCCGAGGGCCGCGCCAAGGTCGTCGAGGCGCTGAAGGGCAACCCGCATGCCCACGCCTACGTGTACCCCAACGCGGACCACGCCTTCGCCCGCGTGAACGGCACCCACTGGCAGGCCCGCGGCGCCACCATCGCCAACGGCCGCAGCGCCGAGGCCCTGGCAGAGGCGCTCGGCTAGCGATGCACACACCCGACACCCTGGCCGCCCAGGTCCCGGACGGCGCACTGCTCGCGCTGCCGCCGGACAACTCCCTGACGCCCTCCGCCTTCGCCCGCGCGCTGGTGCGGCGCGGGGCGCGGGGGCTGCGGCTGCTGGGCGTGCCGGTGTCGGGCTGGGCGACGGACTTGCTGATCGGCGCCGGCTGCGTGGCGCAGGTGCAGACCAGTGCGGTGACGCTCGGGGAGGCCGGCCTGGCGCCCCGCTTCACCGCCGCCGTCGCCGCCGGGACGCTGGAGGTGCTCGACGCCACCTGCCCGGCCATCCACACCATGCTGCAGGCCGCCGAGAAGGGCGTCCCCTACATGCCCCTGCGCGGCCTGCTCGGCAGCGACGTGCTGGCGCACCAGCCGGACTGGCGCGTGGTGCAGAATCCGTTCAGCGATGCGCCGGACCTGGTCGTGCTGCTGCCCGCCCTGTCCCCGGACGTGGCGGTCTTCCATGCCGTGATGGCCGACGCCCACGGCAACGTCTGGGTCGGCCGGCGGCGGGAGTTGGCGACGCTGGCCCATGCCTCGCGCCGGGTGCTGGTAACGGTCGAGCGCGTGGCGCCGGGCAACCTGCTGGACGACGAGCGCCTGGCGCCCGGCACGATCAGCGGCGCCTACATCGACCAGGTTGCGGTCGCCGGGCGCGGCGCCTGGCCGCTGGGCCTGCTGGACGAGTACTCCGCCGACGTCGCGCACCTGCGGGACTACGCCCGGGCGGCCCGGACTGCAGACGGCTTCCAATCCTACCTGAACCGCCATGTCTGGCCCGCCGAGGCCGCCGCGGCGTGATCCAGCCCGAGGAACGCCTGGCCGCCGCCATCGCCCGGCTGATCCTTGACCCAGCGCAGCCCATTGCCCGGCACATCGCCGTCGGCGCCGCCAGTCCCATCCCTGCCGCGGCGTGCTGGCTGGTGCGGTTGCTGGGCCACCCCGTCCGCCTGTCGCTGCTGCACCGCCCCCGCGGCAACCCGTTCACCGAGGGGTCGCGCGAGCTGTTCGACCTGGCGGGCCAGGGCCGCATCGACATCTTCTTCTTGGGCGGCGGGCAGATCGACGGGCAGGCCAACATCAACTTGCTCGGCACCGGCGAGTGGCCCGGCCGCACGGCGCGGTTCCCCGGCAGCTTCGGCTCGGCGTTCATGTACATGATGGTGCCGCGCACGATCATGTTCCGCGAGGAGCACAGCCCGCGCGTGCTGGTGCCACGGGTGGACCTGGTTAGCGCGCCCGGCGTGTCGCCGCCCGAGCACTTCCGGCGCGGCACGGCGCAGGCGCTGGTGACCGGCCGCTGCGTGTTCCATTTCGACCCCCGCGCCGCACGGTTTACCCTGGCATCGCTGCACCCCGGCGAGACCGCGGCCGGCGTGCGCGCCGCCACCGGTTTCGACTACGACGGCGACGGTGCGCCCGCGACGCCGGACCCGACGCCGGAGGAGCTTGCCTTGCTGCGTGGCCCCGTCTGTGCCGAGATGCGCGACACCTACCCGGAGTTTTGCGCCCGGGTGTGGGACCGGGAGGCGGCATGATGGACGGCGCACCGAAGATCGAGGGCAAGGGCCTGGCTGCCTCCCCGGGCGCGCTGGCCGGGCTGCGCGTCGTCGATCTGACACGCGTGCTGGGCGGCCCCTATGCCACTATGATCCTGGGAGACCATGGGGCGGAGGTGGTGAAGGTGGAGCCGCCGCAGGGCGACGAGACCCGCGATTGGGGGCCGCCGTTCCAGGAGGTGTCCGCCACCGAGCGCGACGCCAGCTACTTCCTGGGGGTGAACCGCAACAAGCAGGCCATCGCGCTGGACCTGTCCAAGCCCGCCGGCCGCGCGGTGCTGCTGCGGCTGATCGAGACCGCCGACATCCTGGTCGAGAACTTCAAGCCCGGCACTATGGAGCGCTGGGGCCTAGGCTACGCCGCCGACCTGGCGCCGCGCTTCCCGGGGCTGATCCACTGCCGGGTGTCGGGCTTCGGCGGCGAGGGTCCGTTGGGGGGCTTGCCGGGCTACGACGCCATCCTGCAGGCGATGACGGGGCTGATGAGCGTGAACGGCGATCCCTCGACGGGTCCGTTGCGGCTGGGCACGCCGGTGGTCGATCTGGCGACCGGGCTGTACTCGGTGATCGGCATCCTGATGGCGCTGCACGAGCGGCAGGCGTCCGGGCTGGGCCAATACCTGGACATGACGCTGCATGACTGCGGCATGGCGCTGCTGCATCCGCAGGCGGCGAACTACTTCCTGAACGGCAAACGGCCGATGCCGCTGGGCAACCCGCATCCCAACATTTCGCCGTACGAGAAGTATGCGACCGCGACCGGGGAGATTTTCATCGCCATAGGCAACGACGGCCAGTTCCGCCGCCTGTGCGAGCACCTCGGCCGCCCCGACCTGCCGGGCGACCCGCGATTCCTGACCAACGGCGACCGTGTCCGCAATCGGCCGGCCCTGGTGGAGCAGCTTGCCGCCGCCTTCGCACCGCAGGATGGCCACGCGCTATGCCTGGAGCTGCTGCGTGCCGGGCTGCCCGCCGGGCCGGTGCTGGCGGTGGACGAGGCGATGGAGGCCGAGCACACCGCCGCCCGCGCCATGGTGACGGAACTGCCGTTGGACGGCGGCGGTGCCTACCGCGCGCTGGGCACGCCGATCAAGCTGAGCCGCACGCCGGGGGGCACCCGCTCCGCGCCGCCGCGCTTCAACCAGCATGGGGCGGCGGTGCTGGTGGGCCTGGGCTACTCCGAGGACGAGATGGCGGCGATGCGAGCCGATGGAGTGCTGTTCGACACAAGGCGGTAACCTCGCTGCTCCCTCCCCCTCCGGAAGAGGGCCGAGGTGAGGGGGTCTTGCAGGCGGCACGGAGCATTGCGAGGTTACGAGGCAGCGGCCCATAGCGGCCAAATTTGGCGCTTGCCCGCCCCCTCACCCCGGCCCTCTCCCGGAGGGAGAGGGAGCAGGAAGGGCCTGGCGTGGGTTTGCCTCGTGCGCTACGCCACCGGGATGTCCAGAGCTCCCATCGCCACCATCGCCGGGCTGCTGTTCGTCTTCCTCTACATCATCGCCGTGATCACCCTGCCCGACCTGATCCCCCGCCTGCACTGGACGTTGGAGGCCCTGTACTGGCTCGTGGCCGGCATCGTTTGGGTGTTCCCCGTGCGCTGGCTTATGCTCTGGTCTGTCGGCAAGCGTTAACCCGGGCCGGCCTGCACCGCGCCGTCCCGCAACGCAACCGCCCGCAGCGGCCACGTCCGCCCGGCATCCTCGGAGGACCCTGCATGAACCGCCGCACCCTGCTGGGCGCCGCCCTCGCAGCCCCCGCCTTCACCCCACTGCCGGTCCAGGCCCAAACCGGCCGCGTCCGCATCGTGTTCTGGCACGCGATGAATGGCGTGCTGAACGACGAGGTCAACGGCATCTGCGCCGACTTCAACGCCTCCCAGGCCAACACCGAGATCGTCCCGATCTTCAAGGGTCCCTACTCCGAGACCCTGACGGCCACCGCCGCCGCCTGGCGCGCCAACGAGGCGCCGCATCTGGTGCAGATGCCCGAGGCCAGCACCAGCGCCATGCTCGCCGCCGGCCCGGCCGTGAAGCAAACCTGGGAGCTGTCCCCGGAGAGCGGCATCGACCCCGATGCCTACATCCCTGCCGTGCGCGGCTGTTGCAGCCTGCCGGACGGGCGGTTGGCGTCCACGCCGTTCAACGCCAGCACCGGCGTCATGTTGGTCAACCTGGACGCCTTCCGGAAGGCCGGGCTGGACACCACCCGGCTGCCCCGCACCTGGGCCGACCTCGCCGTCGCCGCGCAGACCCTCAAAACCAAGGTGCCGGTGCCGGTCACCACCGCAGGGTTCTCCTGGATACAGATGGAGCAGTTCGCCGCCATGCACGACCTGCCGTTCGCCACCAAGGCCAACGGCTTCGACGGCCTGGATGCCGAGCTGCTGGTGAACGCGCCGCCCTTCGTCAAGCAGTTGACCCGGCTGGTGGACATGCAGCGGGAGGGCACGTTCCGCTATACCGGGCGGGACGACGCGCCGAACACGCATTTCTTCGCCGGGCAGGCGGCGGTCAGCTTCATGTCGTCCGCCGCACGCGGGGACGCCGTCAAGGGCTGCAAGTTCAAGTGGGCCGAGGCGCCGCTGCCCTACGACCAGGACCTGATCCCGACGCCGCTCAATTCGACCATCGACGGCGGCAGCCTGTGGGCCATGACGGCGCAGGGCCGCAGCCCGGCGGAGTACAAGGGAGTCGCCGAGTTCCTGCAATACATCGCCCAGCCCAAGCAAGACGCGGAATGGGCGCAGCGCACCGGCTACGTCCCGGTGACCCAGGCCGGGTTCGAGGACGGCAAGGCCGAGGGCTTCTACGACAAGAACCCCGGCGCCGATGTCCCGGTCATCCAGCTTACCCGCGGTACGGTGACACCCAACAGCAAGGGGCTGCGGCTGGGCCGGATGCCGGACATCCGCAACATCATCCACGAGGAAGTCGAGGGCGCCTTCCAGCGCAAGCAGGCCCCGCAGGCGGCGCTTGACAATGTGGTGAGCCGCGGCAACCGCGTGCTGCGGGAGTTCGAGCGCGCCAACAAGGCATAAGCATTGGATCAGCGCAGCATCTTGCCTGGGTGGGCGCTGATCAACTGGTTGAATTGGTCGGGGCGAGAGGATTCGAACCTCCGGCCTCTTGCTCCCGAAGCAAGCGTACTACCAGGCTGTACTACGCCCCGACAATGCGCGCCGTATAGACTGCCGGCCCGTCCAGGGCAAGCCGCTACAAGCGTGCGGGTTGGCCGCCCCCCGACACCGGCAGGCGCCGCAGCCGGTCCAGCACGGCAGGCACATCCGGCAGCACCTCATACAGTTCCGCCGTCTCCGCCGAGGCGAACCCGTCCGCAATCGCACCCTCCAGCAACGCTACGTATGGCTGCGCCCAACCACCGACATCGCAGATCAGGATCGGCTTGTCGTGCAGGCCAAGCTGCCGCCAGGTGGTGATCTCCACCGTCTCGTCGAAGGTGCCGAGCCCGCCGGGCATGGTGACGAAGGCGTCGGCGGCGTCGAACATGCGGGCCTTGCGGTCGTGCATCGTCGATGTCAGCACCATGTCCTGCACGCCGGCATGCGCGACCTCCCGCCGCTGCAGGAACTCGGGGATGATGCCCAGCACCGTCCCGCCCGCCGACAGCGCCCCGTCGGCGACGGCGCCCATCAGCCCGACCCGCCCGCCGCCATACACCAGCCGCATCCCCGCCGCCGCCAGCCCGGCGCCCAGCGCCACGCACGCGGCATAATAGGCCGGGTCGTTCCCCGGGCGGGACCCGCAAAAGACGGCGACGGAGCGGACGGCGGGCTGCGGCATGGAAAGCCTTTCGGTGCGGCAAGTTTCTGGATGGCGGGCCAGGGCGTGAGATGCGAGGTTGTGGACGCAACGTTGAACGGGATCATACCATGCGAAAGCTCCTAGCGGTCGGTGCAGCCCTTTGCTGCATAAGCGGAGCAGGTCTAGCATTGGCGCAAGGCGCAACGGTGTCAGTGCCCGCTGACACCATCATCGCCGCCCGGCAAGCGGGGTTCGACCTGCAGGCCGGCAACGTCACCGGCATGAAGGCCGACATCGACGCCGGCAACGACGTGAAAGGCTTCAAGGACGCCGCCAACGCGCTGTCCGCCTGGGGCCACAGCATCCCTGCCATGTTCCCGGACGGTACCCAGACCGGCCATGAGACGCACGCCCTGCCGGCAGTCTGGACCGACCGCCCCGGCTTCCAGAAGGCGGCGGAGAACTTCTGGACCCAGGCCGACAAGCTCGCCGTGCTGGCCGACGCCAACGACAAGCCGGGGTTTGCCGCCCAGTACACCCTCACCACGCAAGCCTGCGGCGCCTGCCACCGCAACTACCGGGCCAAGCTCAACTGACGGACTAGGCGAAGCGCACCAGCGCCCACACCAGCCCGGCCGCCACCGCCAGCACCCCGGCGGCCAGCGCCGGGCTGGCAAAGCGCGGCTGCCGCAGGTTGGCCGGCAGGCGCTTCTTCCCCGTCACCATCGCCCGCACCAGGTCGTGCCGCTTAAATACGGCATACGCGATGATTGCCACGATGTGCACGACGGTCAGCCCCACCACCACCCAGAACGACCAGGCATGGATGCCGGTCAGCCAGTTGCTGGCGTGCTTGCTGACGTCATGCGCCAGCGGCCCCTGCGCGTCGATGTCGTCATTGCTGAACAGCCCCGTGCCGACCTGCACCAGCAGCACGCCGAGCAGCGCCAGCACCATCCAGCCACCGGCGGCGTTGTGGCCGATCTCGGTGTCCGGCTCGCGCTTGCCGAAGGCGGCCAGGTGGCGCAGGCCGGCGACGGGGCTGCGCAGGAACTGGCGGAAGCGCGAGGTCTCGCTGCCGACGAAGCCCCAGGCCAGCCGGAACAGTAGCAGGGTGAGGACGGTGTAGCCGGACAGGAAGTGCAGCCTGATCCAGTCCTTCTCCACGCTGATGTAGCTGAAGGTGACCAGCAGCACGATGGCCCAGTGGAACAGCCGAGTCGGCGCGTCCCAGACCCGCATGAGCAGTTGGGGCACGCGCGGCTTCGGCGGGCCGGTGGGCCGGGCCGGGCGTTGCAAGGTCTTGGGGGTGCTGGCGGGCGGGCGGGCGGTCTGGGCCATCGAGGGTTCCTTCGGTCGCCCTATTGTGGGGGCGCTACGGGTTTCGGGAAAGGTGCTTGACGGAGCAACCCTGTGCCGCCAGGCCGGTCGACTGATGCCGCGTTGGGCTTCCTTGCGGCACGGAGCCGGCGGGCAGCCTGGGGCGGGATGCGGCTGCTGCGTCGATGACAGGATGATTGCAGTCGGAGAACAAGCGTTCTAAACTGATTTCCATGGCGATTTTCGGCACCCGCCCCCAAGCCATCGCTGCGTACGGCCTTGCCCTGGCCGCGCTGGGCATGGCGGGTGCTGTCGTGGCATATCTCCTGATGCAGCCCGAGGCTCCCTTCATGGACCTCCCGGTTGACCCCAGCGCCCCGGCTGCGCCCAGCATCGCCCCGGCTGCGTCCAGCACCGCAACCTCAGGCGCAACGGCGGCCCCGGCGCCAGCCCCGATTGCACCAACCTTCGACATCGTGCGCGTCGGTCCGCAAGGCAGCGCCGTCATCGCCGGCCGCGCCGCGCCGGGCGCGCAGGTCGTGGTGCGCGACGGCGGCCAGGACATCGGGCAGGCGAAGGCGAACAGCAGCGGCGAGTGGCTGCTGCTGCCCGACAAGCCGTTGGCGCCGGGCGGGCGGGAGCTGACCGTCGCCTCGCGCGGGCCGCAGGAGGCGGAAACCTCGGGCGACACCGTGCTGCTGTCCATCCCGACGCCCTCCGCCACGGCCGTGCCCGTCTCCGCGCTGCTGCTGCCCAAGGGTGGCGGTTCAAGGCTGCTGCAAGACCCTCCGCCGCGCTCTGCCCCGCCGGTGCTGGCCCTGTATGCCGTCGATTATGATGACCACGGCACCATCCGCTTCGCCGGCACGGCCCAGCCCGGCGCCTCGGTCCGCGTCTACGTGGACAACGCGCCGGCCGGTGATGCGACCGCCGACGCCTCGGGCCGGTGGATGCTCAGCCCGCAGGCGGCCGTCATCGCCGGCGTGCACCGGCTGCGGGTTGACCAACTGACCGCGGCCGGACGGGTGCAGGCGCGGGTGGAACTGCCATTCCAGCAGACCAGCCTGCCCGCCGCGGACCTGGCTGCCGATCTGGCCAGGGGTCGCATCGTGGTGCAGCCGGGCCAGAACCTTTGGCGGCTGGCGCGGCAGGCCTACGGCTCCGGCGTCCGCTACACCGTCATCTACCTGGCCAATCGCGAGCAAATCCGTGACCCTCGCCTGATCTATGCCGGCCAGACGTTTGCCACGCCGGGTGCCACGCCGGGCGCTGCGCCGTAGCCGCCGGCTTGCTCCAGCAACGGGTTATCCCCATACACATCGTCCCATGGTGCTCGTCGAAAATCTCCGTTCCGTCTTCGCCCCGCCTCACCCGGTTGGCCGCCCGTTCCTGATCGGCGCGGCGGCGGTGATGCTGCTGGGGCTCGCGGTCGGCGCCTGGCTGTTCTGGCTCGGCCTCGTCTTCCTGCTGTTCTGCCTGTACTTCTTCCGCGACCCGGAGCGCGTCGCCCCCGCTCGGCCCGGCGCCGTCGTCGCCCCGGCGGATGGCCGCATCGTGTCGGTCATGCCGGCCGTGCCGCCGGCCGAGCTGGGCCTGGGTCCGGCGCCGCGCTGGCGGGTGGCGATCTTCCTGTCCGTGATGGACGTGCACGTGAACCGCGTGCCGGCCAGCGGCACCATCACCGGCGTCGCCTACCGTCACGGCAAGTTCGTCAACGCCAGCATGGACAAGGCAAGCGACCACAATGAGCGCAACGCCCTGGCGCTCCGCCTGCCGGATGGGCGCAACATGGCCATCGTGCAGATCGCCGGCCTGGTCGCCCGCCGCATCGTCTGCCAGGTCGGGGTCGGCGACGCCGTGACCACCGGGGCGCGGTTCGGCATCATCCGATTCGGCAGCCGCACCGACCTTTACTTGCCGGACGGCGTGCTGCCATTGGTCGAGGTCGGGCAGACGATGATCGGCGGCGAGACGGTCATTGCAGACCTGGGTCTTGCGGCTCCTGGCGCTTCAGGTTTGGGCGCCGCAGCTCCGGGCGTCCCGGGTCTGGCTGGCCTGGGCACGCCGGCCTAGCCATGCACCCCGCCTGATCATGGACCCAGTGCAGCGCCTTCGCACCCGCTTCCGCCCACGGCGCCGGCCGCGCTTTGCCGGGCTGTCGTTCAACCGGCTGGTCCCCAACATCCTGACCCTGCTCGGCCTGTGCGCGGGCCTGACCAGCATGCGGTACGCGCTGGAGGCCCGGTTCGGCGCCGCAGCCGTCGCCATCGTCGTCTCAGCCTGCATCGACGGGATGGATGGCCGCCTGGCCCGCCTGCTCAAGGCGACGTCCCGCTTCGGGGCGGAGTTCGACAGCCTGACGGATTTCTGCTGCTTCGGCGTGGCGCCGGCCTTCGTGCTGTACCTATGGTCCCTGCGGGTGGCCGGCGGGTTCGGCTTCACGCCCTGCCTGATGTTCGCGGTCTGCATGGCGCTGCGCCTGGCGCGGTTCAACGCCGCGCTGGAGGTATCGCCGCCCATTGCGCACGCCTACGCCTACAACTTCTTCACCGGGGTCCCGGCGCCGTGCGGGGCCGGGCTGGCCCTGTTCCCGCTGTTTCTCGGGCTGGAGGCGCGGAGGCTCGGCCTGCCCTGGCTGTCTACCCTGGCGCACCATCCGCTGTTCTGCGCCGGGGTGCTGGTGGGGGTGGCGGCGCTGCTGGTCAGCACCCTGCCGGTCTGGAGCTTCAAGAACTTCAAGGTGCCGAAGAACCTGGTGCTGCCGCTGCTGCTGGGCGTCGGCACTTTTGTGGCCGTGCTGGTGGCGGACCCCTGGGCGGCGCTGGCGGGGGCGGGGCTGATCTACCTCGGGATGCTGCTGCTCAGCCGCCGCAGCTTCCGCCGGCTGCGGGCGGAAGCGGAGGCGCACCTGCCCGGCGCTGCTGGCCTGCCGGGCGTCGCCGGCCAAACCTGACCGCAGGCGACGTCAAGCCGACCTACCATCGCCGAAATCAAGCCGAAGCCCGCTGGGCGGCAGCCAAACCTGGTGATTGCGGTCGCCCATCCCGCGGGGTACAGCGCCGCGCATCCAACAGCAGGCGCCCCATGGACCTCAAGGACCACATACGCGGCATCCCGGACTTCCCGAAGCCCGGCATCCTCTTCTACGACATCTCCACCCTGCTGCGGCACCCGGATGCGTGGCAGGTCGCCATGGGGCGGATGGCGTCCCTGGTGCGCGGCTACCAGCCGGCCCTGCTGGCAGGCATCGAGTCCCGCGGCTTCCTGCTCGCCGCGCCCTTGGCGCTGAAGCTGGGCTGCGGGTTCGTCATGCTGCGCAAGCGCGGCAAGCTGCCCGGCGCCGTGGTGGGCCTGGATTACGACCTGGAGTACGGCGCCGACCGCATCGAGATGCAGGCCGACGCCGTCACGCCCGGCACCCGCGTCGTGCTGGTGGACGACCTGCTGGCGACCGGCGGCACGATGGCCGCCGGGATTGCCCTGCTGCGCCAGGCCGGCGCCGATGTCCCAGCCGCCGTTGCCCTGATCGAGCTGACGTTCCTCAACGGCCGCGCCCGCCTGGACGTGCCGTTCGAGGCGCTGGTGGCCTACGACGCCTGAGCAAACCTCCCGAGGTTTGCGCACAGGTGCAAAGCCAAGCAGGCTTGCACGGCCTGGCACGGCCGCAGCCCATCTGTGCGACAGGCCGCGCACGGCTGCTTAGCCCCCCGGTTTGACAACCGGGACGGGAATACTAAGGGTTTGGCTGGGCCACCCGGCCCCAATCAATTTGGGAGGCGGCTCTTGACTGACGCTACCGTGCCTTTGGCACCATTCCTGGGCCGCCGCGGCGCCCTACTTGGCTTAGCTGGCCTGTGCGCTGCGGCAGGCCCGGTCCCCTTCCCGTCCACGGCGACCCTGCTGGTGTCGGGGCCGCCCGGCGGATCGCTCGACCGCTGGGCCGACCTGGTGGCGCCAACGCTGCTGCGCGCCCTGCCCGGCAGCGCCCGGCTGGCCCGCCGGACGCTGGGCGGCGTCGATGGCGTCACCGGCGCCAACAACTTCGAGGCGTTGGTGCCACCGGACGGCGCCACCGCGCTGCTGGTCCCAGGCGCGGCGCCGCTGGTCTGGCTCGCCGGCGACCTGCGGGCGCAGTTCGACCCCTCGCGCTGGGTGCTAGCCTGGGCGGCGCTGGGGCCGGCGGTGCTGCTCAGCCGGGCGCCGCTCGCGCCGGGCCAGCCGTTGCGCGTGCCGGCCCTCGGCGCGGCTGGCCCGGCCCTGCCGATGCTGCTGGCGCTCGACCTGATGGGGGTGCCGGTCCGGCTGCTGCCGCCTGCCGAGGCGCGCTCCCCGGAAGTGGATGCGGTTTTCCTGTGTGGCCCGGGAACCCCTGCGGCGGTCGAGGCGCTGCGGCCCGCTGGGCTCCATCCGGTCCTGGCGCTGGGCACGCCCGATGCGGCCGGCGTGTGGGGGCGCGACCCGGCGTTCCCCGACCTGCCGACGGCCGTGCACCAGGCCAGCGCCCACGCGGCCCCGGCGGCGCTGCTGACGGCCCTGCGCGCCACCGCAGCCGCGGTGCAGATGGATGCCGCGCTGGTGCTGCCCGAACTGTGCCCGGCAAGCCTGGTGGCGGCATGGCGCCAGGCGAGCACCGCCGTCACCACCGACCCGGACACGCTGACGGCCGCCGCCGCCCAGGGCGTCCGGTCGGGAAGCGCCGCCACGGCCTCGGCGGTGCTGGACGCCATCGTGGAGGGCGGCCCGGCCATTCCGGCGCTGCGCGAGTGGATCGCCGCCCGCTACGCCTAAGGGCCTCCATGGCCCTGCTACTTCCCCCTCTCCCTCCGGGAGAGGGCCGGGGTGAGGGGGCGGGCCAGCACGGCGCTGTCCAGCAAAGGAGCCGGCTCCCCAAGGGCCAAGGCCGGCGCCATAAGACCCCCTCACCCCGGCCCTCTCCCGGAGGGAGAGGGAGCAGAAACAACCCTCACGCCGTGTGCAGTCACCCTTCCGCAGCCTGGGCGACGCGGATGCAGCGGCGCATGACAGTCGGTAGCGCCTCCCCGTCAAGGCCGTCCACCCGGCGCAGCAGCCCCTCCGCGGTGATAGCCCGAACCCGCGCAGCATAGACATCCATGTGCAGCTCGAAGTGGGTGAAGCCGTGCGCGGCGCGGCCGGCCAGCCGCCAGGCCGCTGGCTGCGGGGCATGGGCCAGCGCCTCCTGCAACGGCCATGGCTCCTCCCGCCAGGGCGTGCCCGGCAATTCCAGCATGCCGCCCAACAGGCCCTGCGGTGGACGGCGGCGCAGCAGGACCTGGCCGGCCCCGTCCGCCAGCCAGAACTGCGCGCCATGGCGCAGCGGGCGCACCGCCTTGGGCGCCTTGCGCGGCAGTTCGGCGGCGATGCCTGCGGCCTGGGCGGCGCAGGACCCTCGCCAGGGACACAGGGCGCAGGCCGGCGCGCGCGGGGTGCAGATGGTGGCGCCCAGGTCGAACAGCGCCTGGGTGAAGTCGGCCGGGCGGGCCTGGGCGCCGGGGTCCTCGCCGAGCCGTGCGGCCGCCGCGGCGATGGCCGGGCGGGCGGCGGGCAGCGGCGTGCCAATGGCGGCGATACGGGCGGCGACGCGCTCCACGTTGCCATCGACCGGCACGGCAGGCACCCCGAAGGCGATGCTGGCGACCGCCGCCGCGGTATAAGAGCCGATGCCAGGCAAGGCGCGCAACCCCTGGACATCGCTGGGGAAGCCTCCCATTTCTGCAACGCGGCGGGCGCAGGCGTGCAGGTTCCGTGCCCGGGCGTAGTAGCCTAGGCCGGCCCAGGCCTCCATCACCTCGGCCTCCGGCGCGGCGGCGAGGGCCTGGACGGTGGGAAACCGCGCCAGGAAGCGTTCGAAGTACGGGATCACGGCGGTGACTGTGGTCTGTTGCAGCATGATCTCGCTCAGCCAGACCCGGTAGGGGTCGGGCGCCTCACCTGGCAGCGCGCGCCAGGGCATCCGGCGGCGGTGGCGGTCATACCAGTGCAGCAGCGCGGCTGCGGGCGGAACAGGGAGCACGGGACAGCGGTATGGGCGACCAGGCAGCCGACAGCAAGCCAGCGAACCCGCCCGGAAAGGCACCAGGCGGCATTGGGGCTGGCAACGCCGGAGCTGGCGGCGCGGCAGATGCCGCCCGGCACCCTTATGGCCCGCGGTCGATCGGCGCCCTGGTACCGGGGATCACCCGGCCCGCGTTTAAGAAGCGGTCCCCGGCTGGGGCGCAGGTGATGGCCGACTGGCCCAGCATCATCGGACCCGAGCTGTCCGCCGTCACCGTCCCCCGCCGCCTGATCGGCGGCACGCTGACCTTGGCGTGCAGCGGGCCGATGGCGATGGAGCTGCAGCATAGGTCCGGCCAGGTGATCGAGCGCGTCAACAGCCATCTAGGCCGCGTGCTGGTCGAGCGCCTGCGCTTCGTGCAGGACCCGACGCCGCCTGCCCCGCCCTTGCCGCCTCCGCCGCGCCGCCCAACCGCCGCTGTCGCAGTGCCCGGCATCGCCCCCGGCCCGCTGCGCGACGCCTTGTCCGCCCTGGGCCAGGTGGTTGCAGGGCAGCGGGACCCCGGGGCATAACGCGACGATCCCATCCGGAGGCCGCCATGCCCACCACCCGCCGCCTGCTGATCGCCGCCGCCGCAACCCTCCCCGCCTGGGCCGCCTCCCGCCCGGCCTCGGCCGAGGACGCCGACCCGCGCATGGCCGAGCGCTCGATGGGCGCAGCCGACGCGAAGGTCGTCGTGAACGAGTGGTTCTCGATGACCTGCACCCACTGCGCCGCGTTCCAGAAGGAGACGTTCCCCGCGATCCGCAGCAAGCTGATCGACACCGGCCGGGTTCGCTACGTCTGGCGCGACTTCCCGCTGGACCAGGTGGCGCTGACCGCCGCCATGGTCGCCCGCGCCCTGCCGCCCGAGCGGTACGAGCCGTTCGTGACGGCGCTGCTGGGCACGCAGGACCGCTGGGCGTTCGCCCGTGGCGTGAACTCGACGGACGAGCTGGCGAAATACGCCGCCCTGGCCGGCATGTCCCGCCCCACGTTCAACACCGTCATCGCCGACGCGGCGCTGAAGAACGCAATCCTGGCCGCGCAGGCCGAGGCGGAGAAGGCCGGCGTGGACAGCACGCCCACCTTCTTCATGAACGGCAAGCTGACCAAGGGCGCCGTGTCCTATGCCGACTTCGAGAAAGCCGTGGACGCCGCCGTGGTGTAACCCCGCTTGACGGTCTCCCGTCCCCGGCTGGTCCGGCTGGCCGTCGCCGGGTTCAAGAGCTTCGCCGAGCCGGCAACGCTGGACATCCTGCCGGGCCTGACCGGGATCGTCGGCCCCAACGGCTGCGGCAAGAGCAACGTGGCCGAGGCCCTGCGCTGGGCCATGGGCGAGGGCAACGCCCGCACCCTGCGCGGCGCGGAGATGGACGACCTTATCTTCGCCGGCACCGCCACCCGCCCCAGCCGCAACCTGGCCGAGGTCTCGCTGGTGGTGGAGGGCGACGGCCTCCCAGCCCCCTTCACCGGCCAGGCCGAGCTGCACGTGGTCCGCCGGATCGAACGCGGCATCGGCAGCTCCTACCGCGTGAACGGGCGGGAGGCGCGGGCGCGCGACGTGCAGACGCTGTTCGCCGACCTGGCCAGCGGCGCCCGGTCCTCGGCGATGGTCAGCCAGGGCCGCGTCGGCGCCATCGTCGGCGCGCATCCGGACGACCGGCGGGTGGTGCTGGAGGAAGCCGCGGGCATCACCGGCCTGCACGCCCGGCGGGCCGAGGCGGATGGCAAGCTGCGCGCCGCCGAAGCCAACCTGGCGCGGGCGGAGGACACCAGGGAGCACTTGGAGCGACAGCTTGCCGGACTGCGCAGCCAGGCCCGGCAGGCGGAGCGTTACCGCACCGTTTCGGAGGCGATTGGGGCGGCGGAGGCCGGGCTGCTGGCCCTGGCCTATGCCCGCGCCGTTGCGGCCCGGAATGCTGCGGCGGCGGCGCTTAATGCGGCACAGGGCGCCGTCGTCCGCGCAGCCGCCCGGTCCTCCACCGCGGGAAGCGAGGCCGCCACCGCCGCCGTAGCACTTCCCGCGCTGCGCGTTGCCGAGGCGGAGACCCGGACGGCGCTGGAACGCGTGCGGACGGAGCATGCCGGGCACCAGGCCGCCGCCGGGCGCGCCAGGGACGCCCTGGCCGCCGCGAGCACCCGGCGTGCGCAGGTCGCCCGGGACCTCGCCCATGCCGAGCAGGTCGCGCGGGATGCGGCAGGCGCCGACGCCCGCTTGGCGGCGGAGGCGGCGGATTTGGAACAGAACCTCCTTGCAGACCCCGACCAGGCGGCGGCGTTGCAGGAGGCCGCACGGCAGGCCGCCATGGCGCTGCGGGAGGCTGAGGCCGCCGCCGCCGAGGCCGGGGACCGCGCGGCCGGGGTGACGGCGCAAGTCCAGGCGCTGGCGCAGGTGCTGGCGCAGGCCGAGACGCGGGCACACCGCTCCGCCGACGCCCTGGCCCGCGTGCAGGCCGACCGCAGCCGCGCCGCGCTGGCGGTCGTGGACCCGGCGCGCATTGCCGCCGCCCAGGCGGAGCAGCAGGCCGCCGACGCTGCCCTTGGCGAGGCGCAGGCCCAGCTCGACCGCGCCGAGCGTGCCCGTGCCGCCGCCACCCCCGCCGCCGCCGCCGCGCGTGAGGCGCAGAACCGTGCCGATGCCGCCCGCGCCCGCCTGGCAGCGGAGGCCAGCGCCCTGGCGGAGCTGCTGGCGGTGGCCGACGGCGAGCGCTGGCCGCCGATGATCGACCGCCTGCAGGTGCCGCCGGGCCTGGAGGCGGCGCTGGGCGCAGCGCTGGGCGGGGAGCTGGACGCCGCCGCCAACCCCGGCGCCGCACGGCATTGGCGGACGCTGCCGGCCCTCCCGGCGGCGGCGCTGCCGGGGGAGGCGCTGGCGGCCCTGGTCCAGGGTCCGCCAGCCTTGGGCCGTGCGCTGTCCGGCATCGGCGTCGTGGCGGACGACGCGGCAGGCGACGCGATGCAGCCGGAGCTGCGTCCCGGGCAGTCCCTGGTGTCGCGGGCCGGGGCGGTGTGGCGCTGGGACGGCTACACCGTGCGCGCCGGGACGCCCACCGCCGCCGCCATACGCCTGCAGCAACGCAACCGGCTGACCCTGCTGCGGACGGAGCTTGCGGAGGCCGAGGCCGCGTCCGAATCCGCCCGGACCCGGCGCGCATCAGCCGACGCCGCGGAGCGCCAGGCTGCCGCCGACGACGCGCAGGCCCGCCTTGCCCGCCGCAGCGGCGAGGCCAGGGCCGACCGCGCCCGCCAGCTCGCCACGGGCCTGCAGGCCCAAGCCGCCGCGGCAGCCGCCAAGCTGACCCAACTGGATGCGCAGGCAGCGAGCCTTGCGCCCGAGGCGGCGGAGGCTGCTGCGGCCCTGGACCAGGCCCGGGCGCAGCGTGCGGCCCTGCCCGACGCCGGCCGGCTGCGCAGCGAAGCCGAGCAGGCCCGCGCCGCCCTGGCCGCCGCCCGCAAGCAGGACGCCGCCACCACCCGGGCGGTGGACGCCGCCGCCCGCGACCACGCCGCGCGGCAGGCCCGGCGGACGGTGCTGGCACGCGAGCGCGAGGACTGGCAGTTCCGCGCCGTTGATGCACGCGACCGGGTGCGCGACCTGGACGCCCGGCGCGCGGAGGCCGACGCCGAGCAGGCTCGCCTCGCGGACGAACCTGCCGCGGTCGCCCGGCGTGCCGAGCAGGATGCCGCCCGGCTCGGTCAGGCAGAGGCAGCGCACAAGCAGGCGGCGGCGGCGCTTATGGAGGCCGAGCGCATCGCGGCCTCCACCGCCGCGGCGGCGCGCACGGCCGAGGCGGCGCTGGGCAGCGCGCGGGAAGCCCTGGCGCGGGCCGAAGCGGTGGCAGCCCAGGCGGAGGGCACCCTGGCCCCCCTGCCAGCCCCGCCCGGCCCAGCCCCGGCCGACCTGTCCCAAGCCGCCGAGGACCGCACCCGCTCCGCCCTGGCCCGCCTGGTGCAGGAGCGCGACGACATGGGGCCGGTGAACCTGCGCGCCGAGATCGAGACGGCGGAGATCGAGGACGCGATGACGGCGGTGCAGCGCGACCGCGACGAGCTGGCCGCGGCCATTGCCAAGCTGCGCGGCGGCCTGGGCCAACTGAACCAGGAGGGCCGCGAGCGGCTGCAGGCGGTGTTCCAGCAGGTGGACCGCCACTTCCAGGCGCTGTTCAGCCGCATGTTCGGCGGCGGGCGGGCGCACCTGGCCATGGTGGGGTCGGACGACCCGCTGCAGGCCGGGCTGGAGATCTACGCGCAGCCGCCGGGCAAGAAGCTGACGACGCTGACCCTGCTGTCTGGCGGCGAGCAGGCCCTGACGGCGCTGAGCCTGGTGTTCGCGGTGTTCCGCTGCAACCCGGCCCCGGTGTGCGTGCTGGACGAGGTCGATGCGCCGCTGGACGACGCCAACGTGGACCGCTTCTGCTCCCTGCTGCACGATATGGCGCGGGAGAACGGGGCGCAGGAAGGCGGCACCCGCTTCCTGGTGGTAACGCACCACCAGCTCACCATGGCGCGGATGGACCGGCTGTATGGGGTGACGATGCAGGAGCGCGGGGTGTCGCGGCTGCTGTCGGTGGACCTGGGGGCGGCGGTGGCGATAGTGGACGCAGTTGCGGCCGAATAGCCGGGCCGTCCAGCGCGCCATACAAATGCCGCATGTCGCATTGCAGCGTATGAGACAGGGTTCCGTGACAGGGTATTGAGTGACAAAGCACTGGACTGGGTGACACAGTACTGGGCAGAAGCGTCGCAGCTTCGCCTTTTGCCTGCTGGGGTTGAACCCATCTATAAAGAAGCGCACACAACAGGGTAGGCGATGCACTAAGATGAAAGATCCGCGCGCTGATGAAATCCTGGACATTGTCGCCACCGAAACGGCGGTGGACCGGAGCCGCCTGCTGCCCGACGCGTTGCTGAGCGACCTGAATATCCCATCGATCGACCTCGTTCAGGCCATCTTCGCCATCGAGGAGCGGTTCAAGGTGGACGTTCCCGTCGTCTCCGACCGCACCGGCGCAGAGTTCCAGACTGTCGGCGACCTGGTGAGCCACGTCCTGGCGACGCTTGGCCCGATCCCGGCGGAGGGCCTGCAGCCTGGTGCTTGATCCTAGCCGGCAGCGCATCGCCATTACCGGGCTGGGGGCAATCTGCGCGCTGGGGCAGCAGGTCCCCGAGGTCTGGGCGGCGATGCAGGCCGGGCGATGCGGCATTGCGCCGATCACCGGCATCCCGACCAACCGGCTGTCCACCATCATCGCCGCCCAGGTGCCCGGCTTCGATCCCGCCGCCCACCTTGGCAACCGCCGTGCGCCCACGCTCGACCGCGGTGCGCAACTGGCCATCGTGGCGGCGCGGGAGGCGATGCAGCAGGCAGGGCTGCAGGCCGATCCGGCCCAGGCGCACCGCCGGGCCGTCATCCTCGCCGCGGTCATCGGCCAGACCAGCCTCGATGCCGAGTACTATAGATTCTATGGTGAGGGCGCCACGCGCGCGCACCCGCTGACGGTGCCCCGGATCATGACGAATGGCCCGGCATCCCACTTGACGATGGAGTTCGGGCTGCACGGCCCCTCGTATGCCGTCGCGTCCGCCTGCGCCTCGGCCAACCATGCCATCGCCTGCGCCGTCGATGCGATCCGCCTTGGCCGGTCCGACGTGGTGCTGACCGGCGGCGCCGACGCCTCCATCGTGGTGGGCGTGTTCAAGTGCTGGGAGGCCTTGCGGGTGCTCAGCGCCGACACCTGCCGGCCGTTCTCCCGCGACCGCTCGGGCCTGGTGCTCGGGGAAGGCGCAGGGATCCTGGTGCTGGAAAGTTGGGAGCACGCCCTCCGGCGCGGCGCCGTCATCCTGGCGGAGTTGGCCGGCGTCGGCATGAGCGCGGATGGCGCGGACCTCACGGCGCCCGATGCGGCGGGGGCGGCGGCGGCGATACGCGCCGCGCTGGACGACGGCGGCCTGGACCCTTCGGAGATCGGCTGGGTCAACGCGCATGGCACCGGCACGCGCCTGAACGACCGGACGGAAAGTGCGGCGCTGCGCCAGGTGTTCACCCGTCCGCCCCCGGCCAGCTCGAACAAAAGCATGATCGGCCACTGCCTGTCCGCTGGCGGCGGGTTGGAGGCTGTGGCGACCGTCATGGCCCTGCGCGACGGCGTGCTTCCCCCCACCGCGAATTTTCGCGAAGCCGACCCGGAGTGCGATTTGGACACAATCCCGAACACGGCGCGCGTTCTGCCCATCCAGGCGGCGCTCAGCAACTCGTTCGCCTTCGGCGGCCTGAACGCCGTCCTGGCCTTCAAGGCTGCGCCAAGTGTTGCAGCCGGGGCTGCGCCAAGTGTTGCAGCCGGGGCTGCGCCAAGTGTTGCAGCCGGGG
>CAXTAT010000007.1:0-58216 GCA_964242415.1 uncultured Acetobacteraceae bacterium | reverse complement strand
GCCGGGGCTGCGCCAAGTGTTGCAGCCGGGGCTGCGCCAAGTGTTGCAGCCGGGGCTGCGCCAAGTGTTGCAGCCGGGGTGGCAGCATGACCGCGACGGCATACGTCAACTGCATCGGCACCGCCAATCCGTCGCACGACGTGCACGGCGCCTTCGTCACCCTGGGCCGGGACATGCTGACCGACGACAAGTCGCGCCAGGTCTTCGAACGCATGGCGGAGCGGTGCGCCATCGACCACCGTTGGTCCCACTTCCAACCCGGTGAGCCCGGCACCGCCACCGCGGACGCCTCCGGCTTCTATCGCCGCGGCAGCTTCCCCAGCACCGGGGCGCGCATGAAGCTGTATGAGGGCAACGCCGTCGATCTGGCGCTGGCCGCCATCGCCGACTCCGGCATCGCCACGGACGGCATCACCCACCTGATCGCCGTAAGCTGCACCGGCTTCATCGCCCCCGGGCTGGACCAGGTGATCGCCGACCGCCTGGGCCTGGGCGGTGCGCTGGAGCGGACGATGATCGGCTTCATGGGCTGCTACGCCGGGGTGCCGGCGCTGCGGGCGGCGCGACACATCATCCGGTCCGACCCGGACGCCCGCGTGCTGGTGGTGAACGTCGAACTGTGCTCCCTGCATATGCAGGAGACCTCGGACCTGGAAACGGTGCTGACCTTCCTACTGTTCGGCGACGGCGCCACGGCCGCGCTGGTCACCGCCGAGCCGCACGGCCTGGCGCTGCACGACTTCCGCTCCACCGTGCTGCCGGACACTCAGGACCTGATCACCTGGCGGATCGGCGACCAGGGCTTCGACATGCACCTGTCCGGCAAGGTTCCCGCCCGGATCGCCACCGCGTTGCGGGCCGAGGCCGACCGCAACGACGCCGACGGGCTGTTGCGCGGCGAGGACCCGCGCGACATCGCGCTATGGGCCGTCCATGCCGGTGGGCGCACGGTGCTGGATGGCGTGGAGCAGGGACTGCGCCTGGCTGCCGACGCGCTGGACTACTCGCGCGGCGTGCTGCGCGATGTGGGCAACATGAGCTCGGCCACGCTGATGTTCGTGCTGGCGCGCATCCTGGCCGGCGACGCCGTGGGCCGCGGCATGGCCATCGCCTTCGGCCCCGGCCTGGCGGCGGAGACGTTCCGCTTCACCAGGGTCTAGCCCGTGGTGGACCTGCGCCAGCGCAGCCCGCGGCTGGAGTGGATGGACACCGAGCGGGTCAGCGCCAGCGAGTTCGCCGCCGTGCTGAGCGATCTCGCGGTGGTCAACACCGTCACCCTGGCCCGCCCGCCCACTGTCGCGTTCATGCGGGGTGTCGCGCGCCGGGCGCCCAGGGGAACCCGGCTGCGCGTGCTGGACGTGGGCTATGGCGAGGGCGACATGCTGCGCCGGCTGTATCGCTGGGGCGCCCGCGTCGGCGTGCCGCTCGACCTGGCCGGCGTTGACCTCAACCCGTGGAGCGCCACCGCGGCCCGGGCGGCGACCCCGCCGAGCATGGCCATCGACTACCGGACCGGCGACCTGTTCGACGAACCGATCGGCGGCCAGGACGTGGTGATCAGCTCGCTGTTCACCCATCACCTGACGGATGGCCAGGTGGTCGAGTTCCTGGGATGGATGGAGCGCAGCGCCGCCCGTGGCTGGTTCATCAACGACCTGCAGCGGCATCCGTTGGCCTATCACGGTTTCCGGGCGTTGTCGGCGGCGGCGGGATGGCACCCCATGGTGCAGCATGACGGCGCGATCAGCGTCGAGCGCAGCTTCCAGCGGCGGGACTGGCAGGGGCTGCTGCGCCAGGCCGAGCTGGACGGCGTGGCCGAAGTCCGCTGGCGCCTGCCGTTCCGCCTGTGCGTCAGCCGCATCAGGTGACCTTGGCGGGTAATGGGCCGAATATGGGGCTGATTGCCGGCGGCGGCGTCGCGGGTGCTGCCGTGGCTTGCCTGCTCGGCCCGGACGCGCTGCTGATCGAGCGGGAGGCGGCGGCCCACGACAAGATCTGCGGCGAGTTCATCAGCCACGAGGCGCAGGGTTACCTGGCGCGGCTCGGCATCGACCTGGCCGCGCTCGGGGCGGCGCCCATCGACAGGGTGCGGCTGATCCATGCGGGCCGGGTGGCGGAGGCGTCCCTGCCCTTCCGCGGTTACGGACTGTCCCGGCGTGCCCTGGATGCGGCGCTGCTGGCGGCGGCGGTGCAGGCGGGCGCCCAGGTGCTGCGGGGCCATGCGGTCCGCGCTGTCCTGCCGGGGGGCCTGGATGTCGCCGGGCAGGGCCGGCTGCCCGGCGGCGCCGTGTTCCTCGCCACCGGCAAGCACGACCTGCGCGGTGTCCGCCGCACCCCCGTCGGGCCGCCGGAGGACCTTGTCGGCCTGAAGATGTACTTCCGGCTGGGCGCTGGCCAGGCTGCGGCGCTGGCCGGGCATGTCGAGATGCTGCTGTTCCCTGGCGGCTATGGCGGATTGCAGCTCATCGAGGATGGCGTCGCCAACCTGTGCCTGCTAATCCGCCGGGACCGCTTCAATGCGGCAGGCGCGGACTGGCCCGGCCTGCAGGAGCACCTGGAGCGGGCGGCGCCGCACCTGCGGCAGCGGCTCGCCGGCGCGGCACCGTTGCTGGACCGGCCGTTGGCCATATTCCAGGTGCCCTACGGCTATGTTCATCAGCCGGCGGCGGCCGACCTGCCGGGGCTATACCGTCTTGGCGACCAGGTTGCCGTGATCCCGTCCTTCAGCGGCGATGGGGTCTCGATTGCCCTGCACACCGCCTTCGCCGCCGTGCGCGCCGCCGATCCTGCCGCCTATCATCGGGCCATGCGCCGCGACCTGTCGGGCCAGATCGCCCGGGCCTCGCACCTGTTGCGATTGGGCCGCCTGGCGCCGGGCCTGGCGGTGCAGGCGGCGCGGCTCTGGCCCGGCGCACTACGCTGGGTTGCAACGATGACGCGTGTTCCGCCAGGGGCCTTGCTGGACGCCTAGCTCCGCCCGTGCACCAGGACCGCTCCCGCATCGTCAGCTGGTCAGACACCCTCCACGCCGAAGCCAATCCTGGTTCCACGCGATGCCGCCCGCCGGGTCGCCCCGCTACTCCGCGGCAACATCCATTCTGGGTGCGGTTTCAAGCAGCGGGCGCAGCAGCATCGCCTGCTCCTCCAGCGCCAGCGCCATCTCGGTATCGACGGTGCGGGTGCGATAGGCGTCGTCCAGCCGGATCAGCCCGGCCGGGCAATGGCGGTCATCGGTCCAGCCCGGGTAGTCCATGACGGGGTAGATGCACAGCCCCTCCAGCGGGACGCCGCAGCGCATCGCGGTCCGCACCTCGCCGCCGACGTAGCGCAGCCAGCCCGGGCCGTTGGCCCCCTCCGCCCCGGTTTCCGAAACCATCAGCGGGCGGTTGTACCGGGCATGGGCCTCGGCCAGCATCTCGTGCAAGGGACAGAACAGACGGTGGCCCATGCCCAGCGGCTCCACCTCATGCACCCACTCGTTGTTGAAATAAAAATTGACGCCGACGATGTCGAGGTGGTCCGGACTGCCGCCCAGCGCCGGGTCCACGGTGCCGGCCATCATGTCCCAGGCCTGGTACTGCGCCCGGCGGTAAAGCTCGGCGCGCTCGCGGTCGTGCGGCCGGTCGGGGTGGGCGGTGATATGGATCAGCGGCTCCGCCTGCATGAAGCGTGCGCGCCGGTCCACGGCACGCACGGCATCGATGGCGGCGATGGCGGCACGGACCAGTTGCTGCTTCAGGGCGTAGCCGCGGGTCTCGCCGAACGGGTGCATGTCGCCCTTGTCCCCGCCGGCCCAGGACCAGAACGACATCTCGTTCATCGGGCACCAGACCGGCGCCTCGCCGCCCTCCTCACACACCACCCGCGCCGCGGCGCCGGCGAAGGCGGCGAAGCGATCCACAAAGGCCGGGGACCAGACATCGAGGTCGTGCGGCAGGCCGTAGTGGCACAAATCCCAGATCACCTGGATGCCCACGCGCCGCGCCGCGCGGAGCATCGGCAGGAAGCTGGACCAGTCGTACCGCCCGGGAGCGGTCTCGATCAGGTGCCAGCGCAGCCCATCACGCGCCGTATGCAGGCCGGCCTGGCGCAGCAGGCCATAATCCTGCTCGGCGGCCAGGTCGTGACGGCTCGCGGCGACGACGTCCAACTGACGCCCGTCCCGCCGCCGGTGGGACGACGCCTCGAACCCGCCCTGCAGGAAGCTGCGGAACAGGGGTTGCCCAGGGGTCGCCGCCATGGCGCCGGCCCTACTCCGCCGCGGCCGGCACCTGGGCTGCCACGTCCAGCACCCGCTCCTTGGCCGCCAGGCGCTGATAGGTGGCCAACGCCTGGCCGACCACCTGGTCCATGTTGTAGTACTTGTAGGTCGCCAGCCGCCCGACGAAGGTGACGTTGGGCGTCGCATCCGCCAGGGCCTGGTAGCGCTGGTACAGGGCCGCATTCTCCGGCCGCGGCACCGGGTAGTAGGGGTCACCCTCGGCGGATGGATACTCGTAGCAGACGCTGGTCTGCGGATGCTCCTGCCCCGTGAGGTGCTTGAACTCCGTGATCCGGGTGTACGGCACGGCCTCGGCGGGGTAGTTGACCACGCCGACGTCCTGGAACCGCGGCTTGTCGTGCGTGTCATGCCGGAATTGCAGGGAGCGGTAGGGCAGCTTGCCGTAGCGGTGGCCGAAGAACTCATCGACCGGCCCGGTGAAGATCAACTGGTCGTAGCTGGCGGGGTCGATATCCTTGTAGTCCGTGCCGAGGGCCAGGTGGATGCCGGGATGGTCCAGCATCCGCTCGAACATGCGGGTGTAGCCGTGCAACGGCATCTGCTGATGCTGGTCGGTGAAGTAGCGGTCGTCGTCGCTGGTGCGGGTCGGCACGCGGGAGGTGACGGACTTGTCCAGCTCGCTTGGGTCCAGGCCCCACTGCTTGCGAGTGTAGCCCTGGAAGAACGCCTCATACAGCTCGCGTCCCACCTTGCTCAGCACCACATCGGCGGAAGTGCGTATGGCGCCGGGGCACTCGGCCTTACTTTCGAGAAAGGTCTCGACCTCGTCCTGCGTCAAGTCCACGCCGAAGAAGCGGTTGACCGTCTGCCGGTTGATCGGCATCGGCAGCTCCATGCCGCGCACCTGCGCCAGCACGCGGTGCTCATACGGCCGCCACTCGGTGAAGCCCGACAGGTAGTCGAGGATCGCCTGCGAGTTGGTGTGGAAGATGTGTGGTCCATAGGGATGGATCAGCACCCCGGCCGCGTCGTGCTGATCATAGGCGTTGCCGCCGATATGCGGGCGGCGGTCGACCAGCAGCACGCGCTTGCCCGATCCCGCCGCCAGCCGCTCCGCCAGGACCGAGCCGGCGAACCCGGCGCCGACGATCAGTACGTCGTATTGCGCCCGCCGCGAAGGCTGCGCGGCGTTGCCTGGGCGCGCCTGCCGCTGTTGTAGGACCCGTGCGGACATCTCGGACCAGATCGAATCCCAGGACATGCCAGCCAGCATCGCATCGGCCTCCGCCAGCCAGTCCTGCGGGCCACGCGCCAAGGCCAGCGCCGCATCCGTGGCTGCCGCAAAGGCTTCGGCCGTTTCGGCTATGTGCACCGCCGGCAACGCGCCGTACTGCCGCACCACGTCCACGATCGGGGTGGACACCACCGGCCGCCCGGCTGCGAGGTACTCCGGCGTCTTGGTCGGGCTGATGAACCGCGTCGCCTCGTTGATGGCGAACGGCATCAAGGCTACGTCCCAATTGGCGACATAGGCCGGCAGGTCGGCATACTCCTTGCTGCCGAGGTAGTGCAGGTTCGGCCGCCGCGGCAGATCGTCGAGGTCGAGCTTCGCCAGCGGGCCGACCAGCACAAAGTGCGTGTCCGGCCGCAGGTCGGCCAGGCGGCCCAGCAGGTTCCGGTCCAGCCGCTCGTCCAGCACGCCGTAGAAGCCCATGCGCGGGTGCGGGATCGCCTGCTGGTCCACCGGGTCGGGCAGCCCGTTGCGGGCGGGCTGGAAATGCGCGGTGTCCACGCCGCTCGGGAAGGCGTGGACGCTGGCGTGCTGGCGGCTTTTAGCCTCATGCAAGCTGCGCCCGCCGGTGAACACCAGGGCGGCCCGTGCCATCAGGTCGCGCTCCCGCTGCGGCAGGGCCGGGTCGGCGCCTGCAAAGGCGGACAACTCGTCCATGCAGTCATAGATGACCGGGTTGCCCTCCAGGTGGCCGGCGAACGCCACGGCCTGCGGTGTGTAGAACCACAGCACGGGGTTGCTGACGGCGAACTCACGCAATATTCGTTCCAGAAGCGTACGCTGAACTTGGGTCCAATCGAGGCCATTGGGGATGCGCGGCTGTAGAACCATGACGCCCTCGCTGGACAAGCGCCGATCCACGCTGGGCTGCGCAGCGCTGGTCGGTATCGGCTCCTCCCAGAACAGCACACGCATGGTCTTGGCAGCACGGCTCAACAAATGCTGGGGGCGTTGAAAGACAAAATCCCATCGCAAATGGGAGAAACAGATCAAATCAGGCCGGGCGGCCCCGGTGTTCTCGTGTACGGGACCGGGCACTGCACCACTGAGTCGCATTGATCTTCCTTTCTAGCAACGACGTAACGCCTTTAGCAAGAAGATGGTTCGTTAGTCTCAAATTGCAAATGCGCCATCACA
This sequence comes from uncultured Acetobacteraceae bacterium, assembly GCA_964242415.1. Classification (GTDB taxonomy): domain Bacteria; phylum Pseudomonadota; class Alphaproteobacteria; order Acetobacterales; family Acetobacteraceae; genus DASWOJ01. The sequence continues at coordinate 51,566 of CAXTAT010000007.1, read as the reverse complement.
GGATCGCTATGGGAGGTGCCGGGGGACGTCGTGGCGCTGCAATGATGGAACCTCCGCCCCCCGCCCGTGTTGCTGCTGCCACCCGGAGTTCCTGCCGGGCACAGCCGGACGCATCGATGCCCCATCCGCCCGAAGCCATGCACATCCCCGACCCGCACGTCCTCCCCGGCCATCCCCATGACCCCCAAGATTCCAGCCGGCAGGGTGCCGACCTGCACGACCCCAAGGCCGCAGCGCGCGCAGCCAAGCTGCACTATGTCAGCGACCGGCGTCCGGGCATCACCCGTGAGCGCGATGGCGACGCCTGGGTGTTCCGCGACCCCCATGGCGCGCAGATCCTCGACCCGCAGGTGCTGGACCGCATCCGCAAGCTGGCCATCCCACCCGCCTACACCGACGTGTGGATCTGCCGGGACCCCCGCGGCCACCTGCAAGCCGTGGGCCGCGACGCCCGGGGCCGCAAGCAATACCGCTACCACCCGCGCTGGCGGGAGGTTCGGGACGAGGCGAAGTATGGCAAGATGCTCACCTTCGGCCGGGTGCTGCCTACGATCCGGGCACAGGTGGCGCGCGACTTGGCGCTGCCCGGCTTGCCAAAGCGCAAGGTGCTGGCGGCCATCGTGGCCCTGCTGGAACGCACGATGATGCGCGTCGGCAACGAGGAGTATGCGAAGACCAACAAGAGCTTCGGCCTGACCACGCTCCGCGACCAGCATGTGCAGGTCAAGGGCACCCACGTCACCTTCGACTTCCGCGGCAAGCACGGCGTGCAGCACCATATCGACCTTGCCGACCGCCGCCTGGCCCGCGTGGTCGAGCGGTGCCGGGACCTGCCGGGTCAGGACCTGTTCCAGTTCCTCGACCATGACGGCGAGGCGCATCACGTCACGTCCGATGACGTGAACGGCTACTTGCATGAGATCAGCGGCGAGGAAATCACCGCCAAGGATTTTCGTACGTGGGCCGCAACCAACCTGGCTGCATTGGCGTTGCGCGACCGCGAGACCTTCGACACGCCGGCCAAGGCGAAGAAGCACTTGGTCGAAGTCGTCGAGCATGTCGCCAAGAACCTCGGCAACACCCCGGCGATCTGCCGCAAGTGCTACATCCATCCTGCGGTGTTCGAGGGCTACCTCGACGGTAGCCTGATCGAGTGCCTGAAGGCCCGCGCCGATGCGGCCCTGGAGGACAAGGCCGGACTGACCGCGGATGAGGTTGCGGTGACGACTTTCCTGAGCCGCCGCTTGGGCGAGGCCCTCGCCGACCCGGCGCATGCCCCCCTGCGGACGTGACCGGCGGCGGCCTGGTTGCGGAGGTGCGCCAAGCTCCTGACCGGCACTTCTCCCTCTCCCCCCGGGAGAGGGGGAAGGCAGCCGGCACATTGCTTGCAGGGTGTTCGACCGGTAACCGGAGACCTCCTTGCGCGCGCTGTTCCTGCTGCTGCTTGCCGCCACCCCAGCCCTTGCTCAGTCTGCAGCAGGCCCGACCCTGGCGCAGGTGCGGACCCGGGGCATGCTGGAGTGCAGCGCCAGCCTGGGTACGCCGGGCTTCGGCACCTTCGACAAGGCAGGCGTGTTCCAGGGCCTGGATGCCGATGAGTGCCGGGCCATCGCCGCCGCCGTCCTGGGCGAGCCGAAGGTGCGGTTCAACCCGCTATCCTCGCCGCAGCGCCTGACGGCCCTGCAAACCGGCCAGGTCGATGTCGTGCTGGAAACCCTGACCTGGACCCAGACGCGCGAGGCCGCCAACGGATTGGAGTTCGCCGGCGTCAACTTCTACGACGGCCAGAGCTTCCTGGTCCGCAAGTCCAGCGGCGTGAAGACCGACGCCGACCTGAAGGGCGCCGCCATCTGCACCACCCAGGGCAGCACCAGCGAGCTGAACCTGGCCGACTGGTCCCGCACCACCGGCGCCGACATCCGCCCGGTGGTGTTCGAGCGCAACGTGGACGGCTACGCCGCCTATGACGCCGGGCGTTGCGACGCCTACAGCACCGACGCCAGCCAGTTGGCCGCCACCCGCACCGCCCTGCAGGTCCCGGACGACCACTTCGTGCTGGCGGTCCGCATCAGCAAGGAGCCGCTCGGCCCCGCCGTCCGCAAGGGCGACGAGCAGTGGCTGGACATCGTGAAGTGGTGTCACTTCGCACTGATCAACGCGGAGGAGCTGGGCATCACCCGCGCCAACGTGGACGAGATGCTGCACTCGCCGGTCCCCGCCGTGCAGCGCCTGCTGGGCGTGTCGGGCGATGCCGAAAAGTTGATGGGGCTGGACAACCGCTGGGCGTACTTCGCCATCAAGGCGGTCGGCAACTATGGTGAAATCTACGACCGGCACTTCGGGCCGATCGGCCTGGCGCGCGGGCCGAACGCGCTGTGGACCAAGGGCGGGCTGATGTACGCCCCGCCTGTGAGATAACCTCCCGTCAGATGGCGAGGCGCAGCGATGCCTTCAGCGAGGCCCGCGTCTCCTGCAACGCCCGCCGCTGCCCGGCCAGCAGCGCCCGGTCCGACCCCAGCAGCCCCCGCATGTGTCGCTGCATCCGCGACACCTCGGCCAAGTGGCGCTTGGGCGCCAGCCGGTGCGTCACGCTGGCGGCATGGCGGCGGTGGATGTTGAGCGGCTGGGCGACGTACGCGACGCTGCCGCTGCCGCTCAGCAGCTCGACATACAGGCGCCAGTCGCCCGCCATGGTGTAGCCGTCCAACTCGTCGCCGCAGCGCAGCAGCGCCTCCAGCAGCGCGGTGCGCCGCCACAGCACGGCGCTGGCGTTCAGGATCAGGTTGCGCTGCGACAGGCAGGTCCGCAGCACCTCGGCCGCCGGCAGCACCGCATCCTGCCCCAGCGCCGGGGCGCCGGACTTGGCATAGTAGGCCAGGTGGTCGGGCCACATTGCCGTCCCCGCCGCATCGATCGCCCGGCTGTCGGAGAAGGCCATCACCGCATCCGGCACGTCCTGCAGCGCCTGGCTCAGGGCGGCGAGGAAGCCGGGTTCGGCCATGTCGTCGGCCTCGGCGATCCACAGCCACTCGCCCTGCGCCAACTCGGCCGCCCGGCGCCACTGCCGGAACACCGAGCCGGAGTTCACCGCGTTCGGCACCCACCGCACCCGGCGCTCCGCCGCCAGCGCCGCCTGCTGCACCACCGCGGCGCTGCCATCGGTGGAGGCGTCGTCCAGCACGATCACCTCCAGCACCGGGCAGGTCTGCGCCATGATGGAGGCGATCCGGCCCGGCAGGTAGCGCGCATAGTTGTAGTTCGGCACCACGACCGAGATGCTGGGCGCCTCCGGCAGTGCCAGCCGCAGCACCTGGGCGGCATAGGCGCCGAAGTCGAAGCGCCGCCGGGTCTGCTCCGCCAGCCGCGCCCGGTCCTCCGGCGTGGACCGGGCGCCCAGCACGCGCAGGCGGTGCACCATGGCGGCGGCGTCCCCCAACGGCACCGCGGCGCCGGCGCCATGGTCACGCAGCAGGCCCGGCGCGCTGCCCGCCCCCTCGAATGCGACGGTCGGGATGCCGGCGGACATCGCCTCCAGCACTACGCTCGGGAACGGGTCCTCCCGCGAGGTCAGCAGGTGCACCGGTATTATGTAGCACCCGCCACCACCCACCCCCATAGTAGGGGAGGGGGTGATCCTCTTTAGATGGGGCGATGCCTTGTAGGCAAGGGTGGGTCATGCTACATGACTCACGCAACACCAGAGATTGCGCCCATGCAGAATGCGAGCGACCCCGATGCCTTGCGTTCGCTGTTGTTGCAGATGGAAAGCATTGTCCGCCGGGCGTATTCTGACGGTCATCGGCAAGGCACTCAAGACACGACTGATCGTCTGATGCGTGCCGCATCAGGGGGCATTGACCCCCGCCTCCCCCTTGTGCCGCCCCACCCCACCCCTCCCTCAGTTGGGGTGGGGGGTGATGTGCGTATGTCGCCTCCACGCGTGGGGCTGGGAGGGGATGCGTCTAGGCAGTATAAGTATGGGTCGGTCATTGGGATGGTTCGTGAAGCCCTCCTAGATGCGGAGGGGGTGGGAATATCGCCTCAGCAGTTGTTGGCCTACTGCCGCTCAAAGGGGGTGGATGTCACCCCCAACGTAATCCGTGAGACCATCAAGCGGCTTCGGGGAAATGAGGAAATTGAGCGGCGGGATGGACTGTACTTTGCGGGACCCAGGCTAAGCGGCCAAGTGCCGCGAGCTGCTGCAGAAGCGACCCCGACGACGCCGCCAGCAGACCTGCTGTTCATGGCCGGGCGGCGCTAGTGGAAGTGTCAGCACCAATGCAGGTTCTACGATGTAGGTAGCGGGGTCGAACGGTTCCCGCCGTCCGGCCCCGCCGTCTAGCTGAAAATCCCACGGCATCCGACCTTGGAGTCTATAGCTAGAGTGCCTCACCGGCCTCTGGATATTTGCACGCCCGCGTGCTGGTTTCAAGGATGGATGCCTTCTTGATCATTTCGAAGGCATTCCATGTTCATACACCCTCGCCACCGTCACCCGCAAAACTGCACCTTTGAGAAGGCGTGCTACGCCATCTGGCTAGTGCGATACGCCCGCCTTACCCAGAGCCGCGCTGGGCGGCTGTTGGATGTGTCTTCGGGCACGATCAACCACATCATCCACGGTCGGCGCTTTCCCAACGCCTACCCGGTGCCCTACCCCGGCGTTTGACCTACGCACCCTGGGCGTCCCGTAAGGCGATGCCCAGGGGCTTGCCGTCATCAGCATGGACCGGGCCAACCCCACCCGCTTCCAACGCAGCCCTGAGCGCATCCAGGTTGTTCTTGATCGGTGTCCGTTCGCCCTTCTCGAATGACCTGACCGTGCTCAGGCCGACGCTTGCCCGCTTGGCAAGATCGTCCTGGCTCCAGTTGAGCCAGGCGCGGGCGGCTCGGCACTGTTCCGGCGACAGCATGTCGCGCTGATACAACACCCAACATAATACGTCAAGGGTGACGATTATCGTTGACCTAGCCCACCATCAACCCTTATGGTTCACCTTAACGAACATCGTTGAGTGACCCGGATATGGCCAGCCACTTCCTCCTTTCTGCCAAGGCTCGCAGCCTCTCACTGGCCAAGGTGCTGCGCCTGTCCGATCTGGACGCAGAAGCCGTGTTCGCTGGCATCCGCTGGCCCGACACCGCCGGCAAGCCCGTGTGTCCCCACTGCGGCTGCACGATCATCTATGAGGCCCGCCGCCCGTCTGGTGCGCTTCGTTACCGCTGCAAGGCGTGCCGCAAGGACTTCTCCCTCACCAGCGGCACGCTGTTCGCCTTCCACAAGCTGCCGCTGCGGACCTACCTCGCCGCGACCGTGATCTTCTGCAACGAGGTCAAGGGCAAGTCGGCCCTGGCCCTCTCGCGCGACCTTGATGTGCAATACAAGACGGCCTTCGTGCTGTCCCACAAGCTGCGCGAGGCGATGGCCACCGAGGTCAAAGGCTACAAGCTCGGCGGCGACGGCAAGGTGGTGGAGGTGGATGGGGCCTACTTCGGCGGCTACCAGAAGCAGGCCAATCACAAGGAGAACCGCCGGGATCGCCGGCTCGCCAAGAACCAGAACGGCAAGCGCCAGTGCGTCGTCGTCATCCGGGAGCGTGACGGCATGGTGATGCCGTCCGCGTTCCCCACCGAGGGGTCAGCCCTGGCCTACATCCGCAATCACGTCGCGGCCGGCACCGAAGTCCATGCGGACGAGGCGAATAGCTGGAACGACCTGCATGGCCACTACGTCATGAAGCGCATCAACCACCAGCTTGCGTACAGCATGGACGGCGCTTGCACCAACGGGGCGGAGAGCTTCTTCTCCCGACTGCGCCGGGCCGAGGTGGGCCACCATCACCACATCGCCGGGGCCTACCTGGCCCGCTACGCCCAGGAGAGCGCATGGCGTGAGGGGCACCGCCGGGACGACAACGGCTTGCAGGTGCGCGGCGTGGTTGGCCTGGCGTTGAAGGCGCGGCCCAGCGTGGATTTCTGCGGGTATTGGCAGCGGAACGCAGCTTAGCGGGTAGCGAATCGTGCCCGCCCGCAGCTACACTAAACTCCACGACACCGCACACCACTATACCTGGGGTGTGCCGGATGCGTCCGCACAATTTATGGTAATACTGGCAGTTGTTGCTTGCACAACCGCCGCGTGTACTGCATGAGTCGGGGTGCTGACAAAGCTAGGGGCCGGACCTCGACAGTCCGACCCCCTAGAATCCGCAAGCGACGGAACCGCAAGCGGAAACACACTCTGACGTGCAACCCTTCGTACGGGTAATCAGAGGCGTGTGTCAAGGCGGTTCCACCTTAGAGGACCGTTTTGCTATGGCATCGAAAAACACACCACCGCCCAAGCCACCCACCAAGCCCGAGCTGAGCAAGGCGGGAAGCGGGTTGAACGACCCCAAGTCTCTTTCACCCAAACAAGTCCGGTCACTCTCTGGTCGGGTGCTAAGCGAAGGCGCAAAGCGCAGTCGCTAGGCTTAAGCAGGCCCCGGATTCGTCCGGGGCCTGTTCTATCTCGCCAAACCCCACCGCACGGCCCGCCCAACCCCGCCACCAGTCACCAGTCGTCCCCGCTCCCGCATCCCGCGCAAGCTGGCCCCCACGCGATCCCGCATCGTCTGGCACAGCGCACGGTCGGCTAGGTTCAGCCCACGCGCCTGCATGATACGCTGGGTGATCTCCCGGTGCGACAGCCCGCCGTCAGCCTCCCGCAGCAGGGACAGTACCAGACGCGACGTGTCGCCCCGGTGCGCCTCATGCCGGCGCGGGGTGGGCCGGACCTTCACCACGTCCAGGTCAATGTCGGGCTGGAACAGGCGTAGGGTGGCGTCCACGGCGTCGATGTCCAGGATCAGTTGCCGGACCCTGGACTGTGCTGCGTCCAGTTCGGCGGCAACCTCCTGGCGCTTGCGGATCAGGCCGGATAGGACGGGGTTGCTTGTTTCCATGGCAGCATTTTACTGCCGGGGCTAAGCTGCTTCTACTTAGCTGTGGTGGCGGGTGCTACATAATGCCGAGGTGCACGTCGGCGCAGGCGAACCAGTCCGCCGCATCCGGCCGCCGCGGCAGGTGGTGAAAAGTGCCGGTTGCCGCCGCCGCCGCCATCTCCGCCGCCAAGTAGGCCGCGACGGAGGGGTCGATGTCGCCGATCCAGACGGCATGGATGCCCGCGTTCGCCGCATGCGCCATCCGCCAGGCCTGCAGGAACAGGTCGAAGCCCTTGCGCAGGTCGGCATAGCCGACGCCGATGGCCAGCAACGCGCCCAATGGCACGCCCAGCCCGTCGCGCATGGCGGCGCGGGCGGCTGCGGCGGCCGGCGGCACGGGACGGTATAGCCCCTGCGGCAGCAGCACCGCCCGGTCCGCCGGCATGGCGGTCAGCTCCTGGAACCGGTCACGGATCAGCGGGGCGGCAAAGACGACGTGGCGCGCAACCTTGGCAGCCTCGCCGGCCGGGCCATCCAGGTTGCGTTCCAGCAGCAACCGCGGCAGCTCGTGCACCATCAGGGTGCAGGCGATCCCGGCGGCCGACAGCTCGATGCAGGCCCGGGCGGAGGCCGCGCTGTTGACGACCGCCGCCGTGAACCCCTGGGCGCGCAGCCTTCGCACCTGGAGCGGCAGTTCGGCCGGCGTCACCACCACCGTGGGCGCCACGGCCCGGTACTCGTCCGCCAGCGCGCCCCCGCCCAGCAGTAGAAAGGCGATGTCCACGCCCATCACCTCCTGCATGTGCCGGCCCAGGCTGAGCAGCAGTAGCTGCGCCCCGGCCGGAAAGGCGTCATGCCCAACCAGCAGCAGCCGCGCCCGCGCCGGCCGGGCGGCGGCGCCGGCGATGGCGCGGGCGGTCGCGTTCAAGTAGGCGCCGCCGAAATGTACGTCAGGCTCCAAGTAGGCGCCCTCCGCCCACTCGTTCCAGGCGTTCACGCAAACGATCGGCGTGCCCGCGACGGGCTGCTGCACGGCCGCGTCGATCAGCCGGTCCAGCCAGGCGCCATACTTCGCGGGGGTGGAGCCGTGCACCACCAGGCCGGCGCCCTGCCGGCGCGCATCGTTGTCCCACCCCGGCAGCGCCGTCCGGATCAGCGGGTACTCCGGCGGCTCCGTGTCCGATCTGGCGGTGACGTCGTCATACGAAACGACGCGGGTGGTCGCGGCGTGGTCCAGCATATGTAGGTCCGGCACGTTGGGCATGCCGGCGGTCAGCTTGTGCGGCGGGAACTCGACCGCCGCGTCCATGCCGAACGGGCGCGGGTCCTGGTCGTCGAAGCTCTGCGCCATGATGAACAGCGGGTCCTCGCCCAGGGCGCGGAACGCCTCGCGCCAGCGGGCGACGGCGGCGGTGGTGTGCGGGATCAGGCTGGCGCGATACACCATCAGCACCGGACGCCCCTGCAGGCGGATGTAGCGCGGGTCGGCGAAGTGCCGGGCGAACTCGGCGACCAGCGCCGGCTCGTCCTGCTCGCGGTAGTCCTGGCCGATCAGCACCTCGTGTTCGGCGCCATCCCAGCGCCGGGTCCAGTTCTCGTTGGCCCACATCAGGCAGAACGGAAAGCCCTCGCCGGTGTCGGCCAGCATGGCGTCCAGCGGGCCGTTCAGCAGCCGCCGGCCGTTGAACCAGTAGAAGTAGAACACGAACCCATGCAGCCCGGCCCCGCGCGCCATCCGCACCTGGGCGCTGTAGGCGGCCGGGTTGTCTAGCCGGTAATGGCCGAGGTCACGCGGGATGCGCGGCTGATAATGCCCGGCAAACCGCGGCAGGCCGCGGCCGACGTTCGTCCACTCGGTGAACCCGTCGCCCCACCAGGCATCGTTCTCGGGGATGCGGTGGAACTGCGGCAGGTAGAACGCCAGCACCATGGCCCGGGCGGCGGCGCCGGGCGGCAGCGGCTCGACCGGCTCGAACAGTGGACCCGGCGCGGTGTTGCGCCGCACCTCACGCGGGATGTCGGTGTCGCCGCGCACTGGGCGCACCGGCACCACGCCGGGATCATGCCGGTGCCTGCGGTAGTGCAGCAGCGGGTTGGCATCCGGCCGGTGCTGCAAGTAGCGCTGCCGGTAGAACACCCCGTCGAACCCGGCCGACGGCGACCGTCCCTCGTCCGCGCCGCGGACCAGGTAGTGCTCGAACGGGTCCATCCCGGCGATCACCACATCCGGCGACTGACGGCGGTAATGGACGACATCGAACTCCGGGATGGGGCTGACGGCGCCGCGCAGGCGGTTTTGCAGGAAGTGCTGCAGGCAGAGCTGGCCCGCCGGCACGTTGTACTCGGCGCGATACCAATCCGGGTCGAAATGCGCAATGGGCTGGCGGCCCTCAGCCTCCCCGTGCTCGATGTAGTGCAGCAAGGGTTCCAGGTTCGCCTCCCGCACATCGCGGTTGCGCTGCAGGTACCACGCGGGGTCGAAGTAGGGATTGGGAAACCGTCCCTCCCGCCAGCCATACCGGCAATAATGGGTCGAGGGGTCGATGCCCGCCTTGGCGATGTCACCGTTATGATCGAGGAACCACTCCGAGGCGAACAAGCCGGACCGGCGCACCATCAGCAGGTCGCCCAGGTCAAGCCGGGTTGCCGTCGCTTGGTCGCTGCTCCGCATACCCGCTTTCACAGAGACCCAACTCTACCGGAGGTTGAAACCATGCTGCACATTACACGCTTGTGATCTGCTGGGGCGCTCCGTTCATCTGCACTTGACAAGATTTAACGGGTAGCGCAGCCCTCATGCAGCGGCACGACGCCCTGACAGGCGCGTCCGGGACCAATCCAGCCCCGCCGCGGGAATGCGCTGTTCTGGAACGCGGCAGCGGCCTGGCCACCCGCCCTTGGCTGCAACCGGGTTAGGGTTCATAGGTTGGAGGCATATGCATTTTGCTCCAACCCTTCCCGTGTTCTGCGCCTTCCTGCTCGCATCGTGTTCCCCAGCCAGCATCCTGAACGCGACGGTTCCAACCGGCGGGGTCGCCGTCACGCGCGATGTCGCCTATGCCGACGGCCCCGGGCGCACCATGGACATCTACCGGCCGCCCGGCGCGGCTGGACAGTTGCCGCTGGTCGTCTTCGTCCATGGCGGCAACTGGCGGACGGGCGACAAGGACATGTACCCCTTCGTTGCCCTGCCGCTGGCCCGCCGTGGAGCCGTGGTCGCGGTGCCCAACTATCGCCTGTATCCCGACGTGCAGTTTCCCGCCTTCTTGGACGACACCGCCCGCGCCGTCGCCTGGGCCGCCGCCCACGCCGCGGCGTTCGGAGCCGACGGCCGGCGCGTGTTCCTGGTGGGGCACTCGGCCGGGGCCTACAACGCGGCGATGCTGGCGGTGGACCCGGCCTTCTTGGCCCATGCCGGGTTCGACCGGTCGCGGCTGGCCGGCGTCGTGGGGCTGGCCGGGCCGTATAACTTCCTGCCGATCACGCAGCCTGATGTGCGCGAGGTGTTCGCGTCCGTGCAGGATGGCCCGCGCAGCCAGCCCATCACCTACGTCGATGGCCGCAACCCGCCGATGCTGCTGCTCGCCGGGACCGACGACACGACGGTGAACCCGGCCAACACCGTATCGATGGCCACCAAGGTCCGTGCCGCCGGCGGCGTCGCCGAGGACAAGCTGTATCCGAACCTCGGGCACATCGGGATCATCACGGCGTTCGCCCCGCTGTTTCAGCGGCGTGCCCCGGTGCTGGACGACGTCTGGGCATTCATCGCGCAGCATCCGGCTCCGGCGGCAGGCGGCCCGCCCCTCGCAGCGGTGGTGGCCACGCCCGGCCTCACCCTTGATTCCGGGAGCACCCGTTGACCGGCGCCCGGCTAGATAGGCCGCGACCGGTTTTGCGCCACGCCGTGCTGGCGCGTCCGGCGGTGGCGGCGTTGCGGGGGCTGCTCGTGTCCATGCTTCCGTTCCTCTGCGTGGTGGTTGGCCGGGAATGCCCCGGAAAACCACGGTCGGGCGTCTAGCGCCCCTGGAACACCGGCGGGCGGCGGGCATGAAAGGCCGCTAGGCCCTCGCGGAAGTCCTCGCTGTCCAACGCCAGCCGCCGGCCCTCCTGCAGACGCTCCCCCACTCCGGCTGGCAGCGGCATGGCCCGGGCCAGGGCGCGGATTTGCTGCTTGGCGCTGCGGACCGAGAGCGGGGCGTTGGCGGCGATGCGCTCGGCAAGCGCGAAGGTGAAACCCTCAAGCTCTGCTTCCGGCACCAGGTGGTTCACCAGGGCGAGCTGCAGGGCGCGGGCGGCCGGCACCGGGTCGGCGGTGCTGAACATCTCCAGCGCGACGGCCGGGCCGGCACGCATCACGACGTTCAGGAGTCCCCTGGGATCGTAGGGCAGCCCGAGCTTGGCCGGCGTGAAGGCCAGGCTGCACGTCGGGTCCGCCACTGCGAAGTCGCAGCGCAGCGCCAAGTCGGTCCCGCCGCCCCAGGCGGAGCCGTGCAGCATGGCGACCACCGGCGCCGGGCAGTCCTCGATGGCACGGAACAGCGCCTGCAGGGGACCATCCGGGGCCAGGGGGTCGAAGCCCGCAGCGAGGGCGCCGATGTCGAACCCGGCGCACCATACGCGGTCCGCCGCCCCCGCCCGGAGCACGACCGCCCGGGCGCCCCCCGCGTGCCGGACCGCCTGCGTCAGGGCGTCCAGCATCGTGGCGGACAAGGCGTTGCGTTTGGCAGGGTCGGCCATCTGGATGATGGCGACATCTCCATGCGCGGAGCTGATGACGGGGGATGCGGCTGCGGTGTCCACCCTTGTTTTATAAGGTGGCACGCAGCGGCAGGGAACAGGCCCGCGGCATGGGGCGCCCGTCGCCGCAGCCAGCAGCGCCAGGTTCGGCGCCGGTTGCCATGCGCGTGGCTTGCTGTCGATAACCGGGCGGCGGCCGGATGTGGGCCGACTCGGGGGGGGAACCATGATGCGGCACCGGTTGACGTTGCTTCTGTTGCTGGCTGCGCTCTGGTCCCCGCAGCCGGCACGATCCGCCCCATCCGCCTGCCCCCAGCACTTTGCGGGCGGCCAGCCGCCGGTGCTGCTGAACCAACGCCTGGCGGCCGGCGCCCAGGCGCTGTGTTTCCGCGCCTTTGCCGTGCTGCACTCCGCCGCCACCCGCACCCCCCTGTATTCGGCCGAGCACCTCACGGCCGCCGGGCTGTCCGACGCCCGCGGCCTGCCCAGGGAGGGCGAGTTCCATCCCGAGGACGCCCTGCCGGCCGGCGAGCGGGCGGAGCTGCGCGACTACGCCCGCAGCGGCTTCGACCGCGGGCATATGTCCCCGAGCGGCGACATGCCGACGCCCGAAGCCCAGCAGGAAAGCTTCTCCCTGGCCAACATGGTGCCGCAGGCGCCCAAGCTGAACCGCGGCCTGTGGGAGGGCATCGAGAGCGCCGTCCGCAAGCTCGCCGAGCGCCAGGGCGAGCTGTACGTCGTGACCGGCCCGATCTTCCAGGGTGCCGAGTTGCAGCAGGTGGGCGACGTCATCGTGCCCACCCACGTGTTCAAGGCGGTGCTGGACCCGCGCCGCGGCTTGGCCGCCGCCTATGTCGCCAAGAACGTGGACGATGCGCCCTGGGCGCCCATCAGCATGGCGCAACTGGCAGACCTGACCGGGCTGGACATCTTCCCCGCCCTGTCCGCCTCGGCCAAGTCGGCCATGCTTCGGCTGCCGAAGCCGACGCCGCACGGCTATCAATCCCGCCGCACCGCCCGCAATCCGGAAGGAACAACACCATGAAGCCGTTTGCCGACGACTCCGCCGCCACCGAAATCGGCGACCTGAAGCTGGAGAACGGGCGTGACCGCGTCGCGCTGTATGGCAGCCTGGACCTGACCCGCGACCAGGCCGGCCTTGCCCTGGCGCGCAGCCTTCGCGCCATGATGGACGCCGTCGTTGCAGTCTTGGAACAGGATTCGGCGCTGCCAGCCGCGCTGCCGCCGCCGAAAAAGCCCGGCACGGTCCGCAACCCGTTCACTTAGGCGCATCCACTAGCGCCCGGCGCTTTGGCTATGTTTGACGCCGCACATTGTTATTAACAATAATTTACGCAGAACCAACGGAGTGTGGAGTTAAACCCCATTTGGCTCGCCGCCACGGCGCGTCGGCGTATATCCATCACAAACATTGGCTTGCGCTCACTGGCCCGTGACTACTATGTTAAGCCTGTGCAACTATTTGGAGAAACGGCTGTGATGTCCCATGGACTGACGACCCCGCGTGGGCGTGCGACCTTGGGTGGGATGTCACGCCAGGTTACGCAACAATGACGTTTGCGCCGCTCCCCGAGGGCTTGCAGGGCTGGCCCAGCGAGGACAAGCCGCGCAGCAACGAGTCACGCGACCGCTTCCGCCACAACCTCGCCCGCATCATGGCCGAGCGTGGCGTAACCCAGGCTGGCCTGGCCCGCGCGCTAGAGGTATCGCGGGTTGCCGTCCATGCCTGGATCTGGGGCACTTGCTTTCCCGAGACGGCGCGGCTGATCAAGCTGGCGCAAGCCCTGGATGTGCCGATCGGTGCCCTGCTGGAAATCGAGGCCGGCGCAGCGCAGACCGCCATGCCGTCCAATGAGGAAATCCTGCTCCTCAACGCCTTCCGCAAGCTGCCCAATACGGCCCGGCTGATACTGCTGGCGGACGCCTACGAGATGACGACCCGTTCCGCGGCTGAGACAGCCCGGGCCGCTGGCGAGGCAAGGCGGGCCGCCGAGACCTGACCGGTCCCGGCGGCGGCGCTCACCGCTGGGTCCGCAACTGGTCCAGCAGCTTCGCCGCAGCCGCCTTGTCATCGAACACGGCATCAGCCGGCAGCGGCTCCAATGCCTTCAGCGCATCCGCTTTCTGCCCGGCGGCATTCAGCGCCGCGGCAAGGTGGTAGCGCATCGTCGGGTCCGCCGGCCGGCCCGTGTTCGCCTGCTGCAGCAACGGCAGCCCCGCCTTCGGGTCGCCCTGCGTCGTCAGGATCCAGCCGAGCGTGTCCGCGCTCTCCGCCGTCGGCGACAGCATGTAGGCGCGCTGCGCCAGCCCGCCCGCCGCCTTGTTGCCGCGCTGCTGATACACCCACGCCAGGTTATTCAGCGCGACCGCGTTGTTGGGCCGCTTCGCCAGCACGACGTTCAGGTGGGTCTCGGCGTCCGCCAGCCGCTTGGCGTTGATGTCCAGCCCAGACAGCACCTGCGCCACGTCTGCATCGTCCGGATGCTGCGCCAGCCAGGTGCGCAGCACCTGCGACGCCTGGTCCTGGCCGCCGCCGCTGGTCAGCGCCGCCGCCGACCGCAGGGTCAGCGCCGTGGACGGCGCAGCCTTCGCCTCGTCGGCAAACGCGGCAGCGGCGTCGCCGAACCGCCCGGCCGCCATGTAGGCATCCCCCTTCAGCACTCCGGCGGCAGGCATATTGGCCGGGTTGCGGCGAAGCTCCTCCGCTATTGCGACGGCCGCGTTGACGCCGGCGTACTTCTGCTCGATCAGGACCATCGCCTCCATCATGCCGAGGTTGCCGGGCGAGGTCTTGAGTGCGTCCTGCAGGGTCTGCCGGGCGGCGCTGACATCGTTGTTGTTGACCATCAGCTCCACGTAGGCACGCAGCGTCTCCAGGTCCGCCGGGTCGGCGGCGACGTAGCGGCGATAGGTTGCCTTCGCGCCCTCGATGTCGCCATCCGCCGCCTGCGCGCGGGCCTCGGCGGGCAGCAGTTGCGTCGGCAGCACGCCGCCTGCCGAGGCCTGCGCCTCGGTCATGGTCGCCAGGGCGGCCTTCGGGTCCTTGGCCCGCACCTGCAGGTCTGCGATCCCAGCGGTCAGTGCCAAGTTGCCGGGCGATGCCGCATGGGCGGCCTGAACCACCGCCGCCGCATCGCCGGGGCGCCCAAGCTGCACCAGCATGGCAACCAACGTCGTCAGCGCCTGCGGCTCCGCCGGATTGCGCGCCAGTACGGCCCGCAGCGCCGCCTCCGCTTCGGCCTGCTTGCCCTGCAGCAGCAGCACCTTGGCTAGGCTCACCGAGCCCGCAGACGACTGCGGGAAGTGCTGCACGACATCGACGAACTGCGCGCGCGCGCCGTCGAGGTCGCGCCGGGCCAGCTTGACCAGGCCGGCCAGCACGCCCACCGCCTCAGTATCCCCGATCTGCTGGCGCAGCCGGTCCAGCGCCACCTGCGCCTTGTCCGCATCGCCCGAGGCCAGGGCGGCGGCCACCAGCGCCTCCCCGGCATTGGCCTGCTTCGGCGCCAAGTCCAGCGATTTCTGCAGGTCCGACGTCGCGCCGGCGGTGTCACCAAGCTGCATCTTGCTGGATGCCAAGTGGGTCAGGATCGCCGGGTTCTCCGGCGCGAGGTTGACGGCCTTCTGCAGGGTGTCGGCCGCCTGCGCCGGCTTGCCATCCAGGGCGTAGGCCCGGCCAAGCATGTCCATGGTCTCGGCGTCGGTGACACCCGCCTTCACCCCAGCCACCAGGACCGCGATGGCACGGTCGGGCCGCTTGGCCGCAAGCTCGATCCGCGCCAGCAGCCGCACGCCGTCAGGATCGGTCGGCACGCGGGCGACATAGCGCGTCGCGGCGTCCGCTGCGCTCTCCGTCTCGCCCAGGTTGGCCTTCACGATGGCCTGGAAGTACAGGCCGCGCGGGAAACGGGTCAAGATCGGCTCGATCTTGGTCAGCACCTTGTCGGCTTCGGGGAACTTGCCCGCCCGGACCAGCAGGATCAGGTCGAAATAGGACGCCGGGCCGTTGCGGGGGTCCTTGGCAAGCACGGCATCCACATCCGCGCGCGCCTTGGCGTCCTGCCCGGCCTGCAGCAACTGGTTGGCCCGGTCCACCCGGACGCCCAGCGCGTCCGGGGCAAGGGCAATGGCCTGGTCCAAATAGCCGATGGCGCCGGCCCGGTCGCCCTTGGCCACCAGCACCTGCGCCTTGAGCAGCAGCGAGTCGACCCGCTTGGGATCGATCGCCAAGGCCCGGGCCACCCTTGCGTCCGCCTCGGGGAGGTCGTTTTGCGCGATGGACAGGCGTGCGGACATCAGCACCACATCCGGCGTTTGCGGCGACAGGCGCTCGGCCTCCGCAAGCCCCGCCTGTGCCGCCGGGAAGTCCCGCAAGGCGACCTGCGCCACGCTGCGCAGCACCAGCAACTGGGTGGCGACGGCAGGCTTCTCGGCCGTGGCCGGCACCTGGCTGAGCACATCGGCATAGCGCTGCTGGGCCAACAGGGCCTGCGCCAGCAGCGGCGCCGTGACGTCCTCACCGAGCTTCAGGTCCTGCGCCGCCCTGATTTCGCGCTCGGCCGCGATGGGATCGCCGGTCTGCAGTTGCGCCTGGGCCAGGCGCATGTGCGCGTCGGCGTCGGCCGGGTCGGCCCGGACGGCATTGCGCAGTTCGATCAGCGCGCCGCGCATGTCGCCGCGGGCCGCCAATGCCCGGGCGTTCTGCGCCGGAGTGCCGCGATGCGTGTAGGCATACAGCCCGCCGCCCGCACCGACCACAACGACCGCCGCGATGGCGGGGATGATGAACTTGTTCATGGGTCAACCTGTTCTGGTAGGTGTGGCCAGTCTTAATGGGTCGGGTCTTAATGGGTCGGGTCTTGATGGGTCGCGCCTCATGGCGGCGCGTCCTGAGGCTGTCCGGCCTCTGCCCCACCGGCGCCAGGAGCCTGCAGCCCGTGCGCGTCGAGCAGCGTGTATAGCGTCGGGCGACTGATGCCGAGCAGGCGAGCCGCCGTGGCGACGGTGCCGTTGCTGCGCGCCAGCGCCCGTTGCACGACGTCCCGCTCGGCCCGGGACCGCGCGGCGCGCAGGTCGTAGGTGGTCAGGTCCTCGACGCCGGGAGCCAGCTCCAGGTCGGCGGCGGTCAGCACCCGGCCCTCCGACATCAGCACGGCGCGCTTCATGCGGTTTTCCAGCTCGCGGATGTTGCCGGGCCAGGGGTGGGCTTCCAGCGCCGCCAATGCGTCGTCGGCGAAGCCGCGCACCGGCCGGCCGAACTCGCGGCTGAACTGCGTTAAGAAGTACCGGGCCAGCAGCAGCTTGTCGCCGCCGCGGTCACGCAAGGGCGGGATGCGGATGGTGACGGCATTCAGGCGATAGAACAGGTCGCCGCGGAACCGGCCGTCATCGACCTGGTCCTGCAATCGGATGTTGGTGGCGGACACGACGCGCACGTCCACCTTGATCGGCTGCCGGCCGCCGATGCGCTCCACCACCTGCTCCTGCAAGAAGCGCAGCAGCTTCACCTGCAACTGGTGCGGCAGGTCGCCGATCTCGTCCAGGAACAGGGTGCCCTTGCTGGCCAGCTCGATCTTGCCCAGCGTCTGCTTGACGGCCCCGGTGAAGGCGCCGCGCTCGTGGCCGAACAGCTCGCTCTCCAGCAGCGCCTCCGGGATGGCGCCGCAGTTGATGGCCACGAACGGCTGGCGCACGCGGGGGCTGAGGTCGTGCAGCGCGCGGGCCAGCGCCTCCTTCCCCGTGCCGCTTTCCCCCAGCAGCAGCACCGCAACGTTGGCCGGCGCCAGCTTTTCCACGTCCCGGCACACCTTCAGCATGCCGGGGTCGGCGGCGACGATGCCCTTGATCGGCGACGGCGGCGGGGCGTCCTGCACGCGGCGGTTCTCGTCCTGCAGGGTGTGCAGGCGCAGGCTGCGCGCGACGATGGTGCTGAGCATGCCGATGTCGATCGGCTTCTCGCAGAAGTCGTACGCCCCGGCGGCGATGGCGCGCAGGGCATGGCTGCGGTCGCCATGGCTGGTGGCGACGATCACCTTGGTGTCGGGCAACTGCCGGGCCAGGCCGTCGAGGGTGGCGAACCCCTCGCTGACGCCGTCCGGGTCGGGCGGCAGGCCGAGGTCCATGATCGCGACCGATGGGTGTTCCTTCTGCGCCACCTGCAGCGCCTGCGCGCGGTTATGGGCAAACAGCACCTGGCAGGACGGGAACGCCCAGCGATACTGGCTGCACAGGCCCATGTCGTCTTCGATGATCAGCAGCTTCGGCAGGCTCATGCCTGGTCCTTCACAGGCGCGAGCGAGGGCGCCAGGGGGCTTGCGGCCACCTCCGCAATGTCGGCGCGCGGCAGGGTGATCCGCATCGTCGTGCCGGAGGCGCCGCGCTCGATGCTGCTGATCGCCTGCACGTCGCCGCCGCCCTCCCGCACCAGCTCGCGGGCCTGGAACGCGCCGATGCCGGAGCCATGCCGCTTGGAGGTGCCGAATGGCTTGAAAAGCTGGTCGCGCATGAACTCGACTGACATGCCTGGCCCGTTGTCCACGATATCAATCACAACCTGCCCCACTTCATGCCGCACACGGATCAGAACGGCCATTCCAGCCGACGCCTCGACAGCATTGTTCAACAAGTGTGTTACGGCAGTGTCAAAGCCGTCCGGCCCCATCGCGACCGTTGCGGTCGAGCCGTCATGCTCCAGCATCACAGGCGATTTGCGGACCCGCCCATACGTCGCAACCAATTCCTCAAGCCGAGGCAGCGGGGCCAGGGCGGCAGGGGCACGGTCGGCGGACGGCTCATCGAGCCGGCGTAATAATAGGGTTATCTTTGTCACGGATGAACGTACCGTGTCCAGCATGTCCTGCTGGAACTCCGGGTTGCTGATGTGGCGCTCGGCGTTGGACAGCAGCAGCGACAACTGGCTGGACACGTTCTTGATGTCATGGGCGACGAAGGCGAAGCGCTTGCCGTAGTCGTGCAGTTGGCGGGTCTGCAGCAGGACGCGGGTGGCCCGCTGTTCGGCCACGTAGGTTGCAACCTCGCGGCCGACGATCCGCAGCAGGTCGAACACTTCCTGGTCCAGCTTGAAGGGCGCGCGGGGCGGCGCGAGCAGGACGACGCCGGTCTGCACCAGGCCGTGCGCCAGCGGCACGCCGAGCCATGTGCGCCCAAGCTGTCCGACCGCGCCGCCGGACAGCGCCGGGTCCTTGGTCATGGCGACGATCCAGGCGCCGCCGCGCATGGCTGCGACCAGCGGATGGTCGGCCGGCACTGCCGCGGCGGTCGGCATGTTCCAGGACCCGGCCCATTGGAACGACCCCTGACCGGCGTCGCGCAGGAACAGCGCGCCGCCGGGGCTGTCCACCACGTCCGCCATTGCCTGGATCACCCGGGTGTGCAGCGCCGTCCGCCCCCCCGAGTCCGAGCCGGACAAGGTGTCGATGCAGGCCAGCCACTGCCGCTGGTAATCATAGCGGGTGGAGAAGAAGTGCTGCACCACGACCCGGCGCAGCACCGACCGCGCCGCCCCCGAGGTGGCCAGCACCCCCAGCCCCATCAGGCCCGCGAACAGCAGGCTCACCTGGGCCAGCCAGCCCCAATCCGCGCCGAAGCGGCGGAACACCTCACCGGCGAGCGACAGCGCCAGCAGCACCGCGCCGCTGAGGATCAGGGTCGCGCTGTGGAACACCGCCGTGCGTGACAGTTGCAGCGTGCGCCGCCACCGCCGGTCCCGCGCAGCCGCGACCACCAGCAGGGGAGAGATCGTCAGCGTCGCCACCACTCGCGCGCTGGCCAAGGCCCCGGACGACTCATGGAACAGCACCGTGTCGGCGCCCAGCAACACATCAAAGCAGGCCAGGCCGCCCAGCAGCACGCAGGGCAGCGCCACATGCCAGCGGTTGGTGTCCGGCACGTTCAGGTACAGGTTTTCGATCAGCAGCAGCTCGCAAACGGCAATGGTCAATCGGAGCACGATGCCGACCGACCACAACGACGGCTGGCCAACAGCCGGCGTCCAGTCCATCCAGGCCGCAACGACGGCAAGCGGCAGCGCCGTCAGGCCGATCAGCATGAAGCCGCGGCCCGCTATGTCCTGGCTCACGGCATCCCAGCCCGCCGCGTCCCGGCCCACTGTGTCCCGGCCTGGCACATAGCGGCGATAGAGATGCAGGACGAAGCCGAACCACGCCAGCGCGCGCACCAGGTCCAGTGCGCCGGGAAACCCGCTGTATCCAGGGACCGGCATCGCCGCCGACACCCCCGACCAGGCCGCGGTCGTGGCGCAGCACCCGGCCAGCAGCCAGCCGCGCCGCTGCGGCGCCTGCCAGGCAATCACGCAGCTCAGCATGGAATAGGCGACGGCGCAGACGGCGAACAGAAGCTGTTGGGAGGTCATCGCCCCCTCATTCACGCAGGAGCAGGGCGACGGCGCCCGGCTATCGCGAGCCTTCCTGGAACAGGATCACCCGCACCGTCGCGAACAGGATCGACAAGTCGAGCAGGATGCTGCGGTGCTTCACATAGTACAGATCATAGGACAGCTTGCCACGTGCATCCTCGACCGACGCGCCGTAGGGAAAGTTGACCTGCGCCCACCCGGTCAGCCCCGGCTTCACCCGGGCGCGCTCGCGGTAGAACGGGATGACCTCCGCCAACTGCTCGACGAAGTGCGGACGCTCCGGCCGTGGCCCGATGAAGCTCATCTGCCCGCGCAGCACATTGAACAGTTGCGGCAGCTCGTCGATCCGCGTGCGCCGCATGAAGGAGCCGACGCTGGTGACCCGGGGATCGCGCTGCTTGGCCCAGACGGGTCCGCGGGCCTCGGCATCTACCTTCATGCTGCGGAACTTCAGCACGGTGAACACCTTGCCGCCCAGCCCCACCCGCTCCTGGCGATACAGCACGGGACCCGGGCTATCGAGGCGCACCAGCACCGCAACCAGCAGCATGAGCGGCAGCGTCAGCGTCAGCAGCGCCAAGCTGGTGCAGATGTCGCCGAGCCGGTTGACCACCGCCTGGGCCCGGCCGGCGCGGGCTACGTCCAGCGAGGCCACCCAGTCAGCGTCCAGGTGCGCCACGTCAACCCGCTTCAAGCGCCGCTCCCAGAACTGCATCTCGCTCTCGACGGTGACGCCGGCGGTCCGGAACGCCGCCAGGGCGGTCGGCGTCAAGGCGCCGTAGGCTGCCTGCGACGCCACAAGGTCATGGATGCCGGCCCGCCGCATGGCCGCAGGCGCGAGGCCAGCGCCCGCGATGTCCACAACCTCGATGAAGCCCTCCTGGCCGCCGCGGACCGCCGCCACTGTCGCCGACACCGATCCGATCGGACCCAGCACCGCGACCCGGCGGACGAACAGGTTGGACCGTACCGCCGCGAGGAACAGCAGCCGCGTGGCGAACAGCATCGCAACCCAGGTCACGACGATCTTCAACGGCCACAGGGCGTCGTAGCCCAGCAGAAAGTCAGCGTCCAAACCCAGACCCATGGCGAGGCTGACAGCCCAGGCCGCCGGGAAGGCCACGATCCCGCCCAGCGCGGTTTTGAGCAGCATCGAGCGGGTGCGCCGGAACACCTCCAGGCGGTACAGCCCGGCTGCCGACGCGGTCAGGCCGACCGTGAGCGACAGGATCAGCGCGTGATTGACGACCGCAGGCTGCAGGGCTGCGCCCAATGGCTCCGCGGTCAGCAGCTCGCATGCCAAGCAGAACGACAGCGACATCTCCAGCAGCCACAACGCGAGCATTTCCAGTGAGACCAGGCTTCCGGCGATTCGTGTCATCGTATCCTCGTGCATGCACGCGCCGCGTTTCCAGCATCCGCTCCAAGCCGCGCAAGCGAGGCCTGCAGCCGGACGACTTCGAAACGTTTAGCGAATGATCTTGGGGCTGGCAAGGCGGCAACTTCAATGATCCGGTTATAACGCGGGCGTCCCGACTTGTCTGTGGGACGCAGGGGATTACAAACAAAATGTAGCAAATATACGTTCACGTCCGGTAAACCAGCCGCGGCATATCAGGCGTGTCTTGCCAGGGCGTCGAAGCCGCTGGGGGTGTGGCCGTGACGCAACGACAACCCGGTTGGAGTGGCGGACTGGCTGCAATTACGCCATGCTGCTTCGGCACCCTGGTTTACGCCATAGGAGTGCAGTCGGATGTCGCATGGTTGATTTCCCGGCATGGGTGCCCGATACCGGCCTGCCTGGCGCCCGCGGCGGCACGCTGCCCCCAAGCCTGCCATTAACCCAAGCCTTGTTCCCAAGCCCAGGCTTGTCCACAAAAGGATGCTGTGCAGTGCCGAGCCGGATGTCGCCCACCGTGTCTGGATCAGCCGGAAACGGCCCGTGGGCAACCGGCCGCCGGGACCCCCTGCACGCACGACGTGCTGCCGCCTGCCAGCTAGGCGCCTGACGATGCCCCCGGCCGACCACCTGATCGAACGGGCCGCGGCGCTGCTGCAGAATGCCGCAGCCCGTAGCCCCGACGCCACCGCGACCATCGCCGTGCCGGTCGCAAGGGTCACGCAAGCACCCCTGCCGCGGCCGGTGCCGCTGCCGCCTGCCATGCCAGCCGTCATGGACGCGCCTGCCGCCTCCCTGCAAAGCGAGTTGGAGCCTCCGCCGCTGCCGGACGGGGTGGTTGGGGCGATCCCGCTGCCGCAAGCGCCGCACTCGGCAATGATCCAGCCATCAGCCATCCAGCCTGCAACGACCCAATCTGCAACGACCAAGCCGGCGCTGACCCAGCCGCCGATTAGCCTCGACGTGCTGCAATCGGCGGGCATGGTCGTTGCCCGCACGGCGCGCACCCGCATCTCCGAGGAGTACCGGATCGTGATCGGCCGCGTGCTGCGCGCGTTGCGTGATGAGCAGGGCGCCGCCGGGCCACCAAGCATGGGGCCGTCAAGCAAGGGGGCGTCAGGCATGGGGGCCTCCAACCTGGTGATGGTCACCAGCGCCCGCCCTGGCGAGGGCAAAAGCTTCACCTCGCTCAATCTGGCGGGCAGCATCGCGCAGCACACCAACGAGAACGTCCTGCTCGTTGACCTCGATGCCAAGCTTCGCCCGGTGAGCGTGCTGCTCGGCGCGCAGGACGGACTGGGGTTCTACGACCTCGTCGCCAACCCGGCCCTGCGTCCCGAAGCGGCGGTCCGCACCACGGCGATCTCAAGCCTGCTGTTCCTGCCAGTCGGCCGGCGCGCCGCCGACGCCACCGGCACGATGGACGTTCATCCCATCACGACCACCATCATGCGGATCGCCCGGCTCTACCCCAAGCATGTCATCGTGCTGGACGCCCCGCCCTGCCTGTCCACCAGCGATCCGCACACCGTCGCGCCCTTCGTCGGCCAGGTCGTCATGGTGATCGAGGCCGAGCGGACCCAGCGCGCCGAGGTCGAGGCGGCGCTGGAGCTGGTGCGGGTCTGCCCGACCATCACCATGCTGCTGAACAAGGTGCGCCTGACCACCAGCCACACCTTCGGCGCCTATGATTATTACGGGAACTACAGCTAGTGCCGACTTGCCGTCCCGCGCTTCGCCTGCCGCCCCCCGCCTCTCGCCCGCCCCCCTTGGGCTGCCGCCAGGCCGCTGCGTCGGCCTTGGTCGCGGTGGGCCTGGTGCAGGCCGCGCCGGGCTGGGCGCAGTCGGTGCTGCCGGCGACCGGGCTGGACACCGGCGCAGTCGGCGACCTGCGCGGGGCGCTGCAGGCCTACCTGCCCAACCCGCCGGTCCGCACGACGGAGCGCAACTGGCAGGTCTCCCCCTCGATCGGCGTCGATGTCGGCCTGACGGACAACGCGTTCCGCATCAACTCGCCGCGCCGGGCCGACGTGTTCACGCTGATTTCCCCCGGCATCCAGGTCACGGGGGAGACGGCGCACATCCAGGCCAACGCCTCCTACACTCCGACGTTCAGCATCTACGCACAGAATCCGAGCCAAAGCCGGTCAGAGCAGTCCGGCCAGGCGGGGGCGCTAATCACCTTCGTGCCGGACACGCTGTTCCTGGACCTGCGGGGCAGCGTGTCCGAGTCGTCGGTCACTGGCGGCTTCGGCGTGCCGGGCAACCAGGGCTTCAACAATAACAACAACAACCAGACCACCTCCGTCACGCTGGCCGCGACCCCCTATGTGCAGCACCGGTTCGGCGGGTGGGGCACGGGCCTGGCCAGCTTCTCCATCGCCCAGACGTTCCAGAACATACCGAACGGGGAGAACGGGGTGTTCGTCACCCCAACCCTCAACGGCACCGGAGTTGCTGGAAACGCCGGGGCGTTCGGCGCCAACCAGCCGTTCTATGGCAGCACCGGCAACCTGACGACGGAGCGGGAGCGCGCATCGTTCACCACGGGCGAGAACCTCGGCCGCATCAACGACGAGGTGGTGATCGAGGCCACCCAGTACGACGGCACCGGCAGCTACAGCGGCGCCTACCGCAACGAGGTCACCAGCACGACCGGCTATGCCATCACCCGGGCGTTCACGGCGCTGGGCACCATCGGCTACCAGAACCTGCACTATGCCGGTGCGCCGCCATACAACGTCAACCAGGGCGAGTACAACTTCGGCGGGCGCTATGCCCCCAACCCGAACCTGTCGCTGACGCTGACGTACGGGCGCAAGGACGGGTTCAACGACTTCGCCGCCGACGGCCACTGGTCGCCCGGCGCGCGCACCTCGGTTTACGTGCGCTACAGCACCGGGCTGACGACCGACTCCGAGCAGTTGCAGGACGTGCTGGCCACCACCAACGTCGGCCCGACCGGGCTGCTGACGGACCGGGTGACGGGTGCGCCGGTGTCGGGGGCCAACAACGGCTTCTTCGGCACACAGAACAACCTGTTCGAGTTGCGCAGCTTCTCCATCACCGCGGTGTACAGCCTGGACCGCGACTCGTTCACCGCGAGCTTCGTGAACGAGAACCGCACCACGGTCGGCGCCGCCATCACCAGCACCGGCACGGGCGTCGTCCCGCCGGGCACCAGCACCAGCGGCGCCTATGGCACCGTAAGCTGGGGGCACCAGTTGTCGGAGCGGCTGAGCAGTACGGCCACCCTGTCGTACGGGGTGAACAACAACGGCGCGGCGCTCGGCGTCGGTTCGGGGTCGCAGACATCCATCGCGGCTTCAGCCTCGCTGAACTATACCTTCACCCCGACGCTGACCGGGCGGGCGCTTTACACGTTCACCGACGTGTCCGGCGCGAGCGCCTTCAACAACCTGACCACCAACCAGCTTGGCCAGCTCGGCCAGACGGGGAACTACACCGAGAACGCCTTCCTCGTCGGCCTGCGCAAGAGCTTCTGAACGGCGGGACCGTGTACGAAACCTTTTACAACCTGACGGCGATGCCGTTCCAGTTGACGCCCGACAGCCGGTTCTTCTTCGGCAGCAAGGGGCACAGCCGTGCCATCGCCCACCTGAACTACGGCCTGGCCCAGGGCGAGGGCTTCATCGTCATCACCGGGGAGGTCGGCGCGGGCAAGACCACGCTGGTCGAGTGGCTGCGCTCGCAGATGGACCCCGGCGCCTACACCATCGCCCGCATCAGCACGACGCAGGTGTCGGAGGGCGACCTGTTCCGCCTGGCCATGGCCGGGTTCGGCCTGACCGACGAGGGCACGGGCAAGGCCGGGCTGCTGCAACGGTTCGAGGAGGTGCTGCGCCAGCACCAGGCGGCGGGCAAGCGCTGCCTGCTGATCGTGGACGAGGCGCAGAACCTGTCGATGCCGGCGCTGGAGGAGCTGCGGATGCTGTCCAACATCACCGTGGACGGCCGCACCAGCCTGCAGACGATCCTGCTGGGCCAGCCGCAGTTCCGCCGCATCCTCGCCAGCCCGAACATGGACCAGCTCCGCCAGCGGGTGCTGACCAGCTATCACCTGGGGCCGCTGACCCAGGAGGAGACGCGCGCCTACATCGAGCACCGGCTGCACGCGGTCGGCTGGACCGGGGACCCGCACTGGTCGGACGAGGCGTTCGCCACCGTATATGACCACACCGGCGGCATCCCGCGGCGGATCAACCGGCTATGCTCGCGGGTGCTGCTGTATGGCGTGCTGGAGGAGACGCACGACATCACCGGCGCGGTGGTGGAGGCGACGGCCCTGGAGCTGTCGGCGGACCTGGATGGCGAGCGCGGCGATGGAGTGGACGCGGCGCGCCCTGTTGCCGCGGCTTCAGTGGGCCATAACGGCGAGCTGCATGCGCGGGTGGCGGCATTGGAGAAGAAGGTGTCCGAACGCGACCAGGTGTTCCGCAGGCTGTCGCAGATGCTGGGCATGGAGGCATGAGCCAGGTGAATGCCCCGGCATCCGCCCAGGTGGATGTCCAGGTGAATGCCATGACCGTGGACGTGGAGGACTACTTCCAGGTCCAGGCGTTCGCCAACGTCATCGATCGCGGCACGTGGGACGCCATCCCGTGCCGGGTCGAGGCGAACATGGACCACATCCTGCAGGCGTTCGACCGCGCCGGGGTCAAGGGCACCTTCTTCACCCTGGGCTGGATCGCCGACCGCCACCCCGGCGTGGTGCGCGCCATCGTCGCCGCCGGGCACGAGCTGGCCAGCCACGGTTACGGCCATGCCCGGGCGGACGGCCAGACGCCCGAGGTGTTCCGCGACGACGTGCGCCGTGCGAAGGCCATCCTGGAGGACCTGGGCGGCGTCCCCGTCCAGGGCTACCGCGCGCCGACCTTCTCCATCGGGCGGCGCAACCCATGGGCATTCGACGTGCTGGCGGAGGAGGGCTACCGCTACAGCAGCAGCATCTTTCCGGTGCGGCACGACCTGTATGGCGCGCCGGACGCGCCACGCTTCCCCTACAGGCCAGCAGCCGGCCCGCTGCTGGAAATCCCGATGACGACGCTGCGGCTGGGCGGCCGCAACCTGCCCTGCGCCGGCGGCGGCTACTTCCGGCTGACGCCCTATGCGCTGTTCCGCCTGGCGCTGCGCCGCTTCAACCGGGCGGAGCAGGCGGCGGGCGTGTTCTACTTCCACCCTTGGGAGATCGACCCGGCGCAGCCGCGCGTCGCCGCCCCGCGCATGTCGCGCTTTCGCCACTACGTGAACATCGCCGCCATGCCGGGCCGGCTGGAACGGCTGTTGCGCGACTTCGCCTGGGACCGCATGGACCGGGTGTTCGCACCCGCCCTGGCCGCCGCGTAATCCCATGCCGGTGAAGGTTCGCCCGCTGGACGCCGGGATGGCGCCGGCCTGGGACCGGTTCGTGGCGGGGATGCCGACCGGCACCTTCTTCCACCGCTCGGCCTGGGCCGGGGTGTTCCGCGACGCCTTCGGCCATACGCCGCATTACGTCGCCGCCGAGCAGGACGGCGCCATCACCGGCGTGCTGCCGCTGGTCCACGTGAAGACGATGCTGTTCGGCAACAGCCTGATGTCCAGCCCGTTCTGCGTCTATGGCGGCCCGTTGGCGGCCGACCGCGACTCCGCAATGGCGTTGCAGGCGCACGCCGCCGCGCTGATGGGCCAGACCGGCGCCACATCGGCGGAGTTCCGGTTCCTGCACCCCCTGCCCGAGGGCTGGCTGCCCGAGGACGAGTGGCAGACCCGCGACGGCCTATACGTCACCTTCCGCAAGCCGATCACCGCCGACGACGACGCCAACATGAAGGCCATCCCGCGCAAGCAGCGCGCCATGGTGCGCAAGGGAATCGACCGCGGCCTGACCTCGGTCGTCACCGACACGGTGGACGGGCTGCACGCGGTCTATGCCCAAAGCGTCCGCAACCTGGGCACGCCCGTGTTCAGCCGCCGCTACTTCCGAATGCTGGCCGAGGTGTTCCGCGGGGAGATGGACGTCGTGACCGTGCTGGACGCCGGCGCCCCGGTCAGCGCGGTGCTGAACTTCTACGACCGGGACGAGGTGCTGCCGTACTATGGCGGCGGCACGGCGGCGGCGCGGAGCAGCTATTCTAACGACTTCATGTATTGGGACGTGATGCGCCGGGCGGCGGCGCGGGGCTACCGGCTGTTCGACTTCGGCCGCAGCAAGGTCGGCACCGGGGCGTTCTCGTTCAAGAAGAACTGGGGGTTCGAGCCGACGCCCCTGCACTACCGCTATCGCCTGCAGCCCGGCGCCGGCATCCCGGACCACAATCCGCTGAACCCGAAGTACCGGCTGTTCATCGCCGCCTGGAAGCGCCTGCCGGTGCCGGTCGCCAACCTGATCGGGCCGCACCTGGTCCGCGGCATCGGCTGATGCCGGCTTGGCGCTGCCGCAACGGGGTCCGGCGTGCTATGCAGCCATGATGTCTGCAACGACCTCCCTGTCCAGCCTCCGCGCCACGTTCGCGCCCGTTGCAGGGGTGCTGACGGTCGGCGTCGCCGTGCTGGGCGCCCTGTTCTTCCCGGAGGTGCAGGCGGCGGTGTCGGTGTGGCTGGCGTCCACCGCATACGGCCACTGCTTCCTGATCCTGCCGATGGCGCTTTACTTGGCCTGGGACCGCCGGGAGGCGCTGGCCGGCCTGCAGGCGCAGCCCAGCCTGCGGTTTGCCCTGCTGGCCGTGCCGGTCGCCGGCGCCTGGTTCGCGGCAGAGCGCCTGGGCATCATGGAGGGACGGCAGATCGCTGCCGTGGCCGGGCTGGAGGTGCTGTTCCTCGCGGTGTTGGGGTGGCGGCTGTTCCGCACCTTGGCAGGCCCGCTGCTTTACTTGTTCTTCCTGGTGCCGTTCGGGGCGTTCATCACGCCGGCGCTGCAGGACTTCACCGCCGGGTTCATCGGCGTGGGCCTGCGGCTGCTCGGCATCCCGGCCTACATCACCAACCTGACCATCGAGATCTCCGCCGGCACGTTCTACGTGGCCGAGGCCTGCGCCGGCCTGCGGTTCCTGATCGCGGCGATGGCGTTCGGCGTGTTCTACGCCCTTTTGAACTACCGCAGCCCAGGCCGGCGCGCGGTGTTCATCGCGGCGTCCATCGTCGTGCCCATCCTGGCCAACGGCGTCCGTGCGCTGGGGATCGTCGTGCTCGGCAACATCCTGGGCAGTGCGGAGGCGGCAGCGGCTGACCACATCATCTATGGCTGGGGGTTCTTCTCGGTCATCATGCTGCTGCTGGTCATGGGGGGCATGCCATGGCGGGAGGCGCCGGCACTGCCCGGTCCTGGGGCAGCGCGCCGGATGGGCAGCATCGGTTCACTCTGGCCGGCGCTGGCGACCTGCGTGCTGTGCGCCGCAGGGCCGGCGCTGGCGGGGCTGCTGAGCCGCGGCATGGCACCGGGCCAGTTTGCGGCCGTGCCGGTGCTGTCGCCACCACCGGGCTGCTCGGCCGGGACGGCGGGACCGGCGGTGACGGATCAGGCTGTGGTGCGTTACCAGTGCGGTGCGGGGGGCTTCAATGTCACGGTGTCCGTCTTCCCGGCCCGCTCCACGCCCGACCAGCTCGCGCGGGAGCGCGGGCGGCTGACCATCCCAGCCGCGGCCGAGGACACCGAAACGGTGGCCCTGGCCACCGCCGATCCAGACAACGGCCAGTGGTCCCTGGTGGAGAGCAAGACGCCGGACCGGTTGGTTGCCTTCGCCACCTGGGTCGGTGGGGCGCCGGCGCGGGGCGGCCTGGCGGGGCGGCTGCATCAGGCGGTGGATAGCCTGATCGGCCCGGGTTTCGCACCCGTTCTGATCACGGCGGCGCCCGATGCGCCCGGCCGGATCGGCACGGCCGAACGGGCGCGGCTCGTTGCCCTGCTGCGCGGGTTCGTCGATGCACAGCACGGGCTGACCGAACAGGTGCGGCGGGTGTCCAGCACGCCGTAGCGATCAGGCCGGGATCATCACGCCAGGGTGAACAAGTCGGGGGCAATCCGGTCCAGGATGGGCGTCACGAAGGCGGCCAGGTCGCCGCCGGGGTAAAGGTGGCCCATGATCCCCGCGGCCTCGGCGGCTTGCAGGTCGGTCGGCTGGTCCCCGACCAGGGCGCACCGGGCCGGGTCCAGCTCCCAGGCGTGCAGCAGGTCCAGGATCATGCCGGGCTCGGGCTTCCGCCACGGGCTGGCCTGGCGGTACTCGGGCCGCGTTGCGTCCAGGTGGAACGGACAGTAACGGACGTCGTCGATGGTTCCGCCCGCCTGCAACGCCTCGTCCAGCATCCAGCGGTGCAAGGCCTGCACGTCGGCCTCGTCATACAGGCCACGGGCCACGCCGGACTGGTTGGTGACCAGGAACACGTGGCAGCCCCGCCGGTGCGCCAGGCGGATCGCGTCCAAGGCGCCCGGCATCCACTCGAACCGCTCCCGCGTGCCGACGTAGCCATGATCCACGTTGCACACGCCGTCACGGTCCAGGAACAGCGCCGGGCGCATCAGGCGGCGCGGCAGTTCCACGCCGGCGCGGGCCAGGTCATCCGGCACGCCGATGTCGATGAACCAGCCGTCGCCGGCTGTTCCGCGCAGCCGTCCCTGCTCGGCCAATCCCGGGAGCACATCGCGCTCCAGCGAGCAGTTGGGGCCGATATGCTCCAAGATGCGGCGGTCGAGCAGGTAAACCCCGCCGTTGATCGTCCCGGCTGCGCCTGCGGCCCCGCGCTCGCGGAAGGCCGACACCTGGTCGCCATGGGTCTCGACCACGCCGTAGCGTGAGGCGTCGTTCACCCGGCGCAGCATCAGCCGGCCCAGCACCTCCGGACCGTCCCGGGCTGCCAGCGCGGCCGGCAGGTCGCAATCAAATAGGGAGTCGCCGTTGAGCAGCAGGAAACGCTCGTGCAGGTGGTTCCGCGCATGGTGCAGCGCGCCGCCGGTGCCGGCCTGGAATGGCTCCTGGCTGAGGTTGATCGTCACCGGGCGCGGCAGCAGCGATTGCAGGTCCTGCAGCCCGGCCTGCACGACGTCCGACAGGTGGCCGGTCAGCAGCAGGATGTCGGTCACCCCATAACGCACCACCTCCCGCAGCAGCCATGCCAGGAACGGACGCCCGGCCACGGGCAGCATCGGCTTCGGCGTGTGCGCCGTCAGCGGTCCCAGGCGGGTGCCGAGACCACCGACCAGAACGGCGCACTGCCGGATGGCCGGCATCAGCCGTTGCCGGCCAAGGCCATCGTGACGGCCTGCCGCGGTCCCGGCCTTCGCCGGGCGGTGCCGGCGGTGGAAGTTTGATCAGCACGCTGACGACCATCTGCTCTGACCGGATTGCCCGCCCGCTCGTTCGTCATTGCCCTGTCTGTCGGTGTCCTGTCTGTCGTTATCCTGTTTGTCATTGCGATACGGCAATCCAGGGGACCGCCCGACCGGAGTTCCAGTCCGTGCACCCATTGGTTGCCGCGCCGAGGCCGGCTCGCAATGACGAGGCCTGGTTGAACATACCATCGTAAGGGTCAGAGCGGAGGGCTGTGGGTATTGGGTGCATATGTCCCGTCCTGCTCGGCGTCAGGCGCGCGACAAGCCTGGTTCGTCGCCTGCACCTCCAACCTAGTTGCCGCTTACAGGCCCAGAAGCGCCTTCGCAACCCGGGCAAGCGCCAGCCAAAGCGTGACCGACAGTCCCGCGATGACGGGCAGGCAAACGACGAGCGGCAAGGGCTGATCGGCGGCAGGCGGGTAAGCCCGGCCCAGTTCCAGCGGCTGTAATGACATATCGACCTCCTCAATAAGGAGATCAATCTCACAGAACGTGATTAAGCCTTCGTTACTGGATCAGCTCAAGGCACCCTGCTTCAGCAAACGCACGAGCAGGCCGCTGTAGAACACGAAGGGCAACGCTACGGCCGCGGCAAACAGGCCAAGCTGGAGCACCCGCCGGGCCAGCGGCACCGCAACCATCAGCATCGACACGCCGCCAACGACGGGGAATCCCAGGTCGCGCAGGTCGTCAATGGAGTGGAACGACTGGTCAAGCTGCACCAGAAGGAATGCCAACCCGGCGCCTGCCGCAAGGCCGCCGGCCAGCACGCCGGTCAGAAGCAAAGTACGCTTGGGTGCAATCGGGTTCTGCGGCACCTGCGGCGGGTCGATGATCTGCACCCGGACCTTGTCGCTTTCGGCGTCGGCGGCGGTGGAGATGCGCATGGACTCGCGCCGGGCCAGCAAGTCGTCGTAGTTCTTGCGGACGACGTCGTAGTCACGGTTGACGTTGGCGTAGTCCGCCTGCAACTGCGGCGCGCTGCGGGCAACACTCTCCAGCCGGTCGCGCTCCTTGGTCGCGTCGTTGACCTGCCGGGTGAGCGAGGTGATGACGGACTCATTATCCACGACCCGGGTCTTCAAGGCTTCATACACCGGGTTCGATGCCGACCGGCTGCGCGGTCCGGTTCGGTTGTCGCCTGGGCTGGGCGTGGGGTCGTCGCCGCCACTCGAACGCAGCGAGGCAACCAACTGGCGCTGGCTGATCACGTCCGGATTTGCCTCGGTGTAACGCAGGCGCAGCTCCCGCAAGGTGCGCTCAGCCTCCCGCAACCGGCTGATGCCGCCGCCGGTTGCCGCATCCGTTTCGGTGACGATGGCTGGGGGCGTGCTGGACAACTCGCGCGTCAGGGTGTCGCGCTTCGATACGGCGTCCTGCAACTGGCCTGTCAAGTCGCGCACCTGCCCCTGGGCAGCCTCGAGCCGCGACGCGCCGCCATCGGCGCTGGGCAGCACGTCCACGTACTTGGCGCGGAACTCCGCCCGCTTCCGCTCGGCGTCACGCAACTGCTGCTCATACTGATTGATCTGCTGGTTCAGGAACTTGCCGGCGTTCTCCAGGTCGGCGCGGTTGTTGCCGGCCTTGCTCTCCACGAACGTGGTCAGCATGGCCCGCACCACGTCGTAGGCAAGCTGCGGCGACTTGTTGCGATAGGCGATGGTGAACAGGTTGCGGGTCTGCGGCGTGATGCGGATGTCGGTCGCAAGCCGCTCCACCATGCTCTCCCGGTCGGACGGACCCGCGATGTTTAACTCCAGCGACGTCTTGGAAATGAGCTTCTCCAGGTTCGGCCGGCTCAGCAGCGTCCGTTGCAGCACGTCAAGCTGCTGCGCCGATGCATTGTCGATCGCCAGACCGCGCAGCAGCGGCGTCAGCACCACGTCGGCGTCGACATAAAGCCGCGCGCTGGACTCATAGGAGTTGGGGATGGTGAACGTGAACGCCCATCCGGCGGCGCACACCGCCCAGGTGAACAGCACCGCCCACCAACGGTAGCGCCAGGCGGCATTGAGCTGCCGGCGCAGCAGGAGCAGTATCGTCATCGTACGGCGCCCCTAGTACCAGCTTTGCGGGATGATCAGGGTGTCACCCGGCAGCATCGCCACGTTCTGGTCGATATCGCCGTCCTTCAGCAGGTCGTTCAGCCGCACCTTGATGGTTTGCCGCTTGCCGCCGATGTCGCGCACGATGACCGAGCTGTTGCCGGCGGCGTAGCGGGTCAGGCCCTTGGTCTGGATCATCACGTCCAGCACCGTCATCTGGTCGCGGTAGGGGATTGCCAGCGGCTCCGTCGCCTCGCCGATCACCCGGATTTGCCGGTCCAGCGGGCCGACGAAGCCGCTGACGATGACGGACACATTAGGCTCCTTCACATACTGCTTCAGCCGCGTCTCGATGTCCTTGGACAGCGCGGTCGGCGTCTTGCCAGCGGCGGCGATGTCGGGGATCAGCGGCATGGAGATGCGGCCGTCCGGGCGCACCTGCAGGCTCGGCACGCTGAGCTGCGGCGCCTGGTAGACGAACACGCTGAGGGTGTCGCCGGGGCCGATCAAGTAGGGCGAGTTGACCGTCGAACCCCGCGGCGCCACCAGGTTCGGGTTCGGCCCGGTCGGCCCGCAGGCGGACAGCATGGCCAACAGGGCAAGGAGCGGCAGGAGGATGCTGCGGGTCATGTCTGTCCAGTCCGGTCGAAATTCAGCCCCGGCCGACGGCAAGGGATGGTAGGCGCGGAAGGAGTTGAACCCCCGACCTCTGCCATGTGATGGCAGCGCTCTGCCACTGAGCTACACGCCTCTATCCCTTGCCGAAACAGGACATACCACTCCGTGCCTGCCCGGGTAAAGCAGCCGCACTATCAGGTTTTGTAGCAAAGTTCAGACTCGCGCCAGAATTCTGCCGGTGCGCAATGCCGACAACGTTTCCCGCAAGCCGTCCGCAAGCATTGTCCGCGCCTGCGTCCCCAGCACCGCGCGCGCACGGTCGGGAGCGCCGGCCGACCGCGCGATGTCGCCCGCCCGCGCCGGCCCGCGGCGCATGACCGGCGTGCGCCCGGTCAACTTGCCGATCAGGTGCGCCATGTCCTGCACCGAGGTTTCGCGTCCCGTGCATACGTTCAGCACATGCGCGCCAGGGTCGGCCGCCAGCAGCCGCATCGCCGCGATCAGGTGCGCCACGACATCCTGCACAAACACGAAGTCCCGGGTCTGCCGGCCGTCGCCATGCAGCGTGACCGGCCGTCCCTGCGCGATGGCGTCGGCAAAGATGGAGATGACGCCGCTGTAGGGCGACGCCGGGTCCTGCCGCGGGCCATAGACGTTGAAGAACCGCAGCCCAGCCGAGGGCACGCCATGCACCAGGAAGCCGACCCGCGCGTGCAGCTCGGACCCCAGCTTGTCCGCGCCATAGGCGGTGCGCGGCGCCGGCGCCGAGTCCTCCCGCGCGATGCCCTCAAGGTTGCCATAGACCGCGGCCGACGACGCATAGACCACCGGCAGGCCACCCGCAGCCCGGGCCGCATCGAGCACCGCAACCGTCGCGCCCTGGTTCACCTGGTGCGTGCCGATCCAATCCTCGTTGGCCCGCGCGACCGAGGCGATGGCGGCCAGGTGGAAGCAGCCTGCCGCCCCGGCCATCACCCGGCGCACGGCAGCCAGGTCGCGGGCATCGCCGCGCACAACCTCGCACGCCCGGTCCAGGTTCTCCATCCGGCCGGTCGAGAAGTCGTCCAGCACGCGCACGCGGTAGCCCTGCGCCAGCAAGGCGTCGGCGAGGTGCGAGCCGATGAAGCCAGCGCCGCCAGTAATCACATAGGTCGTCATCTCAGGCTCCGGAGCCGCCCCGCCGATGACCCCGCCACCATCTGGCGGGGTCATTCGACGGTCACGCTTTTGGCGAGGTTGCGGGGCTGGTCCACATCCGTGCCGCGCATGATGGCGGTGTGATAGGCCAGCATCTGCACCGCAATCGCATACAGGATCGGCGCCACGAAGGGATCGACGGCCGGCAGCTCCACAACCTCCGCCGCGATGCCGCGGAGCTTGGCGCAGCCGGCGGCGTCGCTCAGCACTACCACCTGGCCGCCGCGCGCCCCGGCCTCCTGCACGTTGGACGCCGTCTTCTCGAACAGCGGGCCGGACGGCGCGACGGCCAGAATCGGCACCAGCCGGTCGATCAGCGCGATCGGCCCATGCTTCATCTCGCCCGCGGCGTAGCCCTCGGCGTGGATGTAGCAGATCTCCTTCAGCTTCAGCGCCGCCTCCAGCGCGATGGCGTGGCAGGTGCCGCGGCCCAGGCACAGCACGTCGCGCGCCTCAGTCATGCGGATGGCCAGGTGGCGGATCGGCTCGGCATGGGCCAGCACCTCCGCCGCACGGGACGGCAGCTCCAGCAGGGCGGCGACCAGCTCGGCCTCGCGCGCGGCGCTGAGGGTCCCACGGGCGCGGCCGGCGCCGACGGCCAGGCAGGCCATGACGGTCAGTTGCGCGGTGAAGGCCTTGGTGCTGGCCACGCCGATCTCCGGGCCGGCAACCGTCTCCAGCACGACATCGCTCTCGCGGGCCATGGTGCTCTCGGGCACGTTCAGCACCGACAGGACGTGCTGCCCGGCGCCGCGCATGAAGCGCAGGGCGGCCAGGGTGTCGGCGGTCTCCCCGCTTTGGCTCACCAGCAGGCCGACGCCGCCCCGGGGCAGCGGCGGCGCGCGATACCGCAGCTCGCTGGCGAAATCGATGTCGGCCGGCAGCCGCGCCAACTCCTCCAGCCAGTGCCGCCCGGCCAGCCCGGCGAAGTACGCGCCGCCGCAGGCCGCAATGGTCACGCGTGGCACGTCCGTCCAGGCGAACGGCATCCCCGGCAGGGTGACGGCGCGGGTCGCCGGGTCCAGCATGCGGGCGAGCGTCTGGCCGATGGCGGCCGGATGCTCGTGCAGCTCCTTCTCCATGAAGTGGCGGTAGCCGTCCTTGCCGACCACGGCGCCGGTCTGCACCGTCAGCCGCACGGGGCGCGTCACCGTCTGCCCGGTCGGGCCGAAGAACGCCGCGCCGTCCCGCGTCAGCACGGTCCAGTCGCCGTCCTGCATGTAGGCGATGCGCCGGGTCAGCGGCGCCAGGGCCAGGCTGTCGCTGCCCAGGTACATCGCGTTGTCGCCGAAACCCACCGCCAGCGGCGCGCCATGCTGCGCGCCCACCATCAGCTCGGGATGCCCGGCGAACACCAGCGCCAGGGCATAGGCGCCCTCCAGCCGGCGGAACGCCTCCCGTGCAGCCTCAACCGGAGGCATGCCGTGGCGCAGGTTCAGGTCCACAAGCTGCGCGACCGTCTCGGTGTCGGTCTCGGTTTCGAATACCTGGCCCTCGGCCTCCAGCTCGGCGCGCAATTCGGCGTGGTTCTCGATGATGCCGTTGTGCACGACGCTGACGCGGGGCGTGCCGTGCGGGTGGGCGTTGCGCTGCGTCGGCGCGCCGTGCGTGGCCCAGCGGGTGTGGCCGATGCCGGTCCGGCCGGGCAGCGGGTCCAGCCGCAGCACCTCCTCCAGGTTCACCAGCTTGCCTGGCGCGCGGCGGCGGTCGATGCCGTCATCCACCAGGGTCGCGATACCCGCGCTGTCGTAGCCGCGGTACTCCAGGCGCCGCAGCGCCTCCAACAGCAGGGGAGCCGCAGGCTCCGACCCGATCACGCCAACGATGCCGCACATGCCGAACCCTCACCCAAGCCTGTTCCGCGTTCCCGCCCACTAAACTCCAGGTTTACGGCAAGATGCAGGCACACCACGACGCGGCACCCGGTCTAGCAGACCGATGCCTGATAGAACGCTATGAAGTGTCGGAAAAGTTTACACGTTTGTTGTCGTCCTATTTCGCCGTAACCGGCGCGCCATAGTGCCGGCGTCATGCCGCAGCAGCGCTGCCAGGCCGCGGGGCTGCCGCGGGTCGGCCAGCAACACGCCGATCCGCTGGCGCCGCCGGCTGGCCCAAAGCTGCTTGTAGGGGTCGTCGCCGCGACCGAAATCCAGTTGTGCCATCCCCTCCTCCAGCAACCCGCGGATCATGTGCGCGGTCAGCACCGTGCCCGGCGACAGCGCCCGCCAGGCATCGTCATGCGCCAGCTTCAGCACCGTCGCTATGCCGTCCGTCACAATCCAGTACTGCGCCGCGACCGGCTGGCCCGCCACCCGCATCACCCCCAGCCGCAGCACGCCGGCCGCGGCGGCGCGCGGCAGCAGGGCGGCGGTGAAGCCCGGCGCCGGCTCCGGCTGCTTCCAGCTCCGGGAGTACACCTCCTCATAGGCGGCCAGCGCGGCGGGCAGGGCGTCGCCGGAATGGACGACCTCGATGCCGACCCGCGCGTCGCGTTCGCAGGCACGGGTCTTGCGCCGTACCGTCTCCCGCAGCGACCCCGGCCGGCCGAGCAAGTACGCGTCCCAGCCCACGCCCGAGACCGGTTGGCTCCAGTTGCCGAAGTGGTCGAACCGGCGGGTGACCACGCCGCCGGACCGCAGGCCGGCCAGCAGGGGCGGCAAACCCGGCCACCCCGCATCCAGCGCCTCCAGCGTGGCGGTGGGCCAGGTCCGGCAGGCGCGGGCGACCGCGGCGCCGGCGGCCTGCAGTGCGGCACCGGTGGCGCCGGGCGCGGCGAGCGGCTGGAACAGGCAGGTGTAGGCCGTCGTCAGGCTGCCCAGCCGCCGCCCAGGCCCGGCCAGCATCGGCAGCAGCAGCAACGGCCGGCCAGCGTCCCGCACCAGCCAGAACAGCGGGCGCGATCCCGGCGGCAGCGCCGCCGCGACCGTCGCGTCGAACCAGGCGCGCCGCGATTGAAAGTCCGGGCCGGCGTCGAACAGCGGGTCCCATTCGGCGCCGCACTCCGCCAGGCTGCCGGCCTCGGCCAGGACCACCCCCGTCATCGCCGCACCGCAGTCGTCACCGCGGGGCCGTCATCGCCGCAGGGCGTAGTACGCCAGGCCAACCCACTCGTGCACGGCGAAGTAGGAGCGCATCCAGTTGCCGGCGGAGGGCAGCAGGTCCGTCCAGGCCAACTGCGGCCCAGGGTCGGCGTAGGTCGGGCTGGGCACCGCATCGATTCCGGCATGGCGGAACGCCACCAGCGCCCGGCGCATGTGCCAGTCGTGGGTGACAACGAACACCCGGCTGATGCCGGCGGCCCGCAGCAGCGGCGCGCTGAGGGCCGCGTTCTCCCAGGTGTCGCGCGACAGCGGCTCGACCCAGCGGACCCGGGCGGCGAAATCGTCACGGGCGGACCGGGCCATCAGCTCGCCGACGGGGATGACGCCGGTCTCCACGATGCCGCCCGTCATCAACATCGGCAGCCCGGTGCGGCGTTGCAGCGCGGCGCCGGCCTGCACGCGCTGCAGGCT
Source organism: uncultured Acetobacteraceae bacterium (assembly GCA_964242415.1). Taxonomy (GTDB): domain Bacteria; phylum Pseudomonadota; class Alphaproteobacteria; order Acetobacterales; family Acetobacteraceae; genus DASWOJ01. The sequence continues at coordinate 13,388 of CAXTAT010000007.1, read as the reverse complement.
CAAGGCGCCGACCGTCGCGTTCGGCACGCCCCCCTGATAGCCGGCAGTGCGTTGCACATCGCCACCGAGCACGACGATGGCGCCCGGCGCCGGGCCGGCTGCGGCCCCGGCTGCGGAGATGTCGCCGGCGGGCACGTCCAGCGCCGCAAGCAGGGCCGTGCCGACCGGCCCCAGGCTGAGCAGCAGCAGGCCCGCCAGCGCCACCCCGGCCAGTAGGCGCTGCCGCAGCACGAGAAGCAGCAGGGCCAGCAGCGCCAGCCCTGGCGGCGGCAGCAGGAGTTGGCTCAGGACGGCGACCACGGAGACCCCTTTGCTGCGGCGCCGGATAGGACGCCAGGGATCGCGGCCTGCGGCAAGCGTGCGGCTACCATCGGGGACGCCGTGCGGCTATGACGGGACCATAACGATGTCCCCCATCCTTGTCACCGCCACACGCCCCAGCCTGGATGCCGCCGGATTGAGGGTGCTGGGCCGGCTGTGGCAGGGCTTCCAGGACGCGGCGGAGGCGTCGGCCTTCCAGCGATGGGACTGGGTCGGCTGCCTGGCGGCCGAGCGATATTCCGACCCGGTGCTGGTGCAGGCGCATCGGGGGGAGGCGCTGGCCGGCCTGGCGCTGTTCAACCGCCGGGGCAGCCGGCTGTGGCTGCATGAGGGCGGCGATCCCGTGCTGGACGGCGTGTTCATCGAGCATAACGGGCCGCTCGTGCTGCCGGGTCCGGGGCGTGACGCGGTGCTGGATGCCATGCTGCGGCAGGCTGGCCGGGGCCGGCAGGTCGTGCTGTCCGGCGTGGATGGCGCCGTGGCCGCGGCGGCGGGCCGGGTGGGCGGGGTGCATGGCCGGCAGGACCGGGTGGCGCCCTGCGTCAGCTTCGCAGCGATCCCGGCCGGGACGGAGTACTTGGCCGGCCTGAGCGCCAATACTCGCCATCAGCTTCGCCGGTCGGCGCGGGCCTATGGCGACCCCGCCCTGGACCGGGCAGGCACGGAGCCGCAGGCGCTGCGCTACCTGGATGGGTTGATCGCCCTGCACCAGGCCAGTTGGCAGGCCCGCGGCAAGCCCGGCGCCTTCGCTACGCCCGAGGTGCGCCGCTTTCACCAGGCGATGGTGGGCCACGGCGTCGCGACCGGCGCGGTGGACCTGCTGCGGGTCTGCGCCGGGGAGGCGGTGGTGGGATACTTATACAACCTGCGCGGCGCCGGGCGGGTCTGCGCCTACCAGAGCGGCTTCGACTACGCCGCCGCGCCACGCCACGGCAAGCCGGGCCTGACCTGCCACCACCTGGCCATTGAGGCCGCCCGGGCGGACGGGGCGGCCTGCTATGACTTCCTGGGCGGGGCGGACCGCTACAAGCAAAGCCTCGCTAATGCGCGGCAGACGCTGCATTGGCTTCGCATGGCCTCGCCCTGGCATCCCCGGGTATGGCTGGGCCGGCTGCGTGGAATGCTTAATTAAACGGCAGACGGTGACCTTGGGCGCGTGCAGCGGGGCTGGTGAACGCTGCCTCGGAAGTGCTCACGCGGGCGTGACCAGATGGCACACTTATTGCACTGGCGTATCTAGCCGTACCAAGCCGGCCTTCTTGGGGAGACACGCTGCAATGGCATCCGTTCGAAACTGGCTGCGGGGCGCTGGCCTCGCCGTGGCCGCCACAGCCGTCGTACTGCTGGCGCCGGGCGCGCGGGCGCAGGAGAACGGGCCGGTCAAGGTCGGCATCCTGCACAGCCTGTCCGGCACCATGGCGATCAGCGAGACCACGCTGAAGGACGTGATGCTCATGCTGATCGACGAGCAGAACAAGCGCGGCGGCGTGCTGGGCCGCAAGCTGGAGCCTGTGGTGGTCGATCCCGCCTCCAACTGGCCGCTGTTCGCCGAGAAGGCGCGCGAGCTGATCACCGTGCAGCACGTCGCCGCGGTGTTCGGCTGCTGGACCAGCGTGTCGCGCAAGTCGGTGCTGCCGGTGTTCGAGGAGACCGGCAATATCCTGTTCTACCCCGTGCAGTATGAGGGCGAGGAGAGCAGCAAGAACGTATTCTACACCGGCGCCGCGCCCAATCAGCAGGCGATCCCGGCGGTGGATTATCTCATGAAGGAGGAGAAGGTGCAGCGATGGGTGCTGGCCGGCACCGACTACGTGTACCCGCGCACGACCAACAAGATCCTGGAGGCCTACCTGAAGCTGAAGGGCGTGAAGCAGGAGGACATCCTGGTCAACTACACGCCGTTCGGCCACAGCGACTGGCAGACCATCGTGGCCGACATCAAGAAGTTCGGCAGCGCGGGCAAGAAGACCGCCGTGGTCAGCACCATCAACGGCGACGCCAACGTGCCGTTCTACAAGGAGCTGGGCAACCAGGGGATCAAGGCGACCGACATCCCCGTGGTAGCGTTCAGCGTCGGCGAGGAGGAACTGGCGGGGATCGACACCAAGCCGCTGGTGGGGCACCTGGCGGCGTGGAACTACTTCATGAGCGTCGATACGCCGGAAAACAAGGCGTTCATCGCGCGCTGGCAGGCGTTCACCAAGAACCCCAAGCGGGTGACGAACGACCCGATGGAGGCGCATGTGATCGGGTTCGCCATGTGGGTGAAGGCGGTGGAGAAGGCGGGCACGTTCGAGCCGGCGAAGGTGATCGACGCCATGATCGGGGTGGCGGCGCCGAACCTGACGGGCGGGGAGTCGACGATGATGCCGAACCACCACATCACCAAGCCGGTGCTGATCGGGGAGATCCAGGGCAACGGGCAGTTCAACATCGTGTCGCAGACGCCGGGGACGATCGTGGCGCAGGAGTGGTCGCCGTACCTGGAGGGGTCGCGCGACCTGATCGCCGACTGGCGGGCGCCGATGACCTGCGGCAACTTCAACGTCAAGACCGGCAAGTGCGGCGGCAGCGGAAGCTGATCCGCTGTCTTCTCCCTCTCCCTCCGGGAGAGGGTTGGGGTGAGGGAGCGGGCAAGCACCGCCTCTTGCCGTTGGCAGCACGGTCTGGCTCTACAATGGCGGGGACTGCGCTCGCCGCTTCCCTCACCCCGACCCTCTCCCGGAGGGAGAGGGAGAAGCCGATGCGCCTGATTGCCACCCTGCTTGCCCTGCTGCTGTGCGCTCCGGCCTGGGCGCAGACCTCGCTGGCGCCACTCGCCAGCACGTCGTTCGACGACATCCGCCGGGGCGTGGAGGCGCTCGCCACCTCCGGCGACCCACGGGCCGCGCCCGTGCTGGACGCCCTACAGGCCGGTCGCCTGCTGCTGCAACCCGGCGGCGGCCTGTTCATCCGCAACCCTGACGACTCCGTCGTGGACGCCCAGACCGGCGCACCGGCCCCCGGAGCCTCCGGCCTGCGCCCGGTGCGCGTGAACAACGCGGTGCGCCGGGCCGTCGATGCCGCGATGGGCGGGCTGCGCCTGTTCTCCCCCGACCCGGCCGTGCGGGCCGACGCCGCCGAGGCGGTGTTCAAGTCCCGCGACGCCGCCGCCCTGCCCGCCCTGGACCGCGCCCTGGCTGCGGAGAAGGACGGTGGCGTCCGCGCCACCATGCAGCAGGCCCGCGCCGCCGCCATCCTGGCCACGGACGGCGCAACCGACGCGGACCGGCTGGCCGCCATCGCCACCCTGCGCGCCCGGGGGGACCTGGATGCGCGCGGCCTGCTGTCCTCCCTCCCCGCCCCCAGCCCGGCCGTCGCCGCGTCCGCCGCAGAGGCCGTGTCCGCCATCGACTGGCAGTTGCGCCTGTGGAACCTGCTGCAGGGCGCGTTCTACGGCCTCAGCCTCGGCTCCGTGCTGCTGCTGGCGGCGACGGGGCTGGCGATCACCTTCGGCGTCATGGGCGTCATCAACATGGCGCACGGCGAGATGGTGATGATCGGCGCCTACGTGACCTTCGTCGTGCAGCAGGTGATCCGCGCCAATGCGCCGGGCCTGTTCGGCGCCAGCCTGCTGATCGCGGTCCCGCTGGCGTTCCTGGTGTCGGGCGCGCTGGGCATGGTGATCGAGCGCGGGCTGATCCGCTTCCTGTACGGCCGCCCCTTGGAGACCTTGTTGGCGACCTTCGGGCTGTCCTTGGTGCTGCAGCAGGCCATCCGCTCGATCTTCGGCCCGACCAACCAGGAGGTCGGCACCCCCGCCTGGATGAGCGGTGCGGGCAAGATCGGCCAGTTGACGCTGACCTACAACCGCGTGGCGATCATCGTGTTCGCCGTCGCCGTGCTGTTCGCGCTGATGGCGGTGCTGCGGTTCACGCCGCTGGGGCTGCGGATGCGGGCGGTGACGCAGAACCGGCGGATGGCGGCGGCCATGGGCATCCGCACGCCCTGGATCGACGCGCTGACCTTCGGGTTGGGGTCGGGCGTGGCGGGGATGGCTGGGGTGGCGCTGAGCCAGATCGACAACGTCAGCCCCAATTTGGGCCAGGGCTACATCATCGACAGCTTCATGGTCGTGGTGTTTGGCGGCGTGGGCAACCTGTGGGGCACGGCGCTGGGGGCGCTGACCCTGGGCGTGGTCAACAAGTTCCTGGAGCCGGTGGCCGGGGCGGTGCTGGGCAAGATTGTTGTACTCGTGCTGCTGATCCTGTTCATCCAGCGGCGGCCGCGCGGGATGTTCCCGCTGAAGGGCCGGGCGGTGGAGGCGTGAGGCGGGAGGTTGCGACACCGCTGACGCTGCTGCTGGTGCTGGGCGGGGCGGTGCTGCTGGCGGGGCTGAACCTGGGGACCGCGCCGGGCAGCACCCTGCATGTGCCGACGTATGCGGTGTCGCTGGTGGGCAAGTACCTGTGCTTTGCCATCCTGGCGCTGGCGGTCGATCTGGTGTGGGGGTTCGGCGGCATCCTCAGCCTGGGGCACGCGGCGTTCTTTGCGCTCGGGGGATATGCGATGGGCATGTACCTGATGCTGCAGATCGCCGGGCGCGGGCAGTACGGCGCGACGCTGCCAGACTTCATGGTGTTCCTGAACTGGCACGAGCTGCCGTGGTACTGGTACGGCTTTGCGCATTTCCCCTTCGCGCTGCTGATGGCGATGCTGGCGCCGGGGGCGTTGGCGGCGCTGTTCGGCTGGCTGGCGTTCCGCAGCCGGGTGACGGGGGTTTACCTGTCCATCATCACCCAGGCGCTGACCTACGCGCTGCTGCTGGCGTTCTTTCGCAACGACATGGGGTTCGGCGGCAACAACGGGCTGACCGACTTCAAGGAGCTGCTGGGCGCGCCGCTCGCCTGGGACAGCACGCGCTGCGGGCTGCTGGTGATCACGGCGGCGCTGCTGTGCGGGCTGTACCTGATGGCGCGGTGGCTGACGCGGTCGCGGTTCGGCAAGGTGCTGATCGCGGTGCGCGACACCGAGGCGCGGACGCGGTTCCTCGGCTACCGGCCGGAGACCTACAAGCTGGTGGTGTGGACGGTCTCTGCCGTGATGGCCGGGCTGGGCGGCGCGCTGTACGTGCCGCAGGTCGGCATCATCAACCCCGGCGAGTTCGCCCCGGCCGGATCCATCGAGGCCGTCATCTGGGTGGCGGTCGGCGGGCGCGGTACCCTGTATGGCGCGATCCTGGGCGCGGTGCTGGTGAATGCGGCCAAGACCTACCTGACCGGGGCCTATCCGGAGCTTTGGCTGTTTGCCCTGGGCGCGCTGTTCATCGCCGTCACCCTGTTCCTGCCGCGCGGCCTGGTCGGTCTGGTGCGGGCGCCGAAGCGGACGGAGCCGGTGGTGCCGACCCTGGCCGAGTCCGCATCCGAGGAAGCGGTCGGGTGAGCATTGGGCCGGTCGCCGACACGCTGCTTTACCTCGATGGCGTCAGCGTCAGCTTCGACGGGTTCCGCGCGCTGAACAACCTGTCGCTCGTGCTGGCGCCTGGCGAGATGCGCGCCGTGATCGGCCCGAACGGCGCGGGCAAGACCACGATGATGGACGTGATCACCGGCAAGACCCGGCCCGACGCGGGGCGCGTCATCTACGCCGCCGAAACCGACCTGACCCGGCTGGACGAACCTGCCATCGCCAGCCTGGGCATCGGCCGCAAGTTCCAGAAGCCCACCGTGTTCGAGCCGCATACCGTGTGGGACAACCTGCTGCTGGCGCTGAGCGGCGACCGCAAGCCGTGGTTCACCCTGCGCGCCCGGCAGACCCCGCTGGAGGCGGACCGCATCGAGGCGATCCTCGGCACCATCCGCCTGCGCGACCACCGCCACCGCCGGGCCGGCGACCTGAGCCACGGGCAGAAGCAGTGGCTGGAGATCGGCATGCTGCTGGCGCAGGACCCGCGGCTGCTGCTGGTCGATGAACCCGTGGCCGGGATGACCGACGCCGAGACGGCGCAGACGGCGGACCTGCTGCGGGAGATCAACCGGACCCGGAGCGTGGTGGTGGTGGAGCACGACATGGGGTTCGTGCGCGCGCTGGACGTGAAGGTGACGGTGCTGCACGAGGGGTCCGTGCTGAGCGAGGGCACGATCGATCACGTGAGCGAGGACCCGCGGGTGGTGGAGGTTTACCTTGGGCGGTAATCTGCTCCCTCTCCCTCCGGGAGAGGGCCGGGGTGAGGGATGCGGCGGGAGCGGAACCGGCCAATGGCAGCGCTTTGCGTCCTTTAATAGGACGGGTTCGGGCTGGCGGCCTCCCTCACCCCGGCCCTCTCCCGGAGGGAGAGGGAGCAGTAAGTGAGTACTCTTCTTGTCGAGAACGTGGATCTGCACTACGGCGCGGCGATCGCCCTGCGTAAGGTGTCCATCACCGTCGAGACCGGCGCGGTCACCTGCCTGATGGGCCGCAACGGCGTCGGCAAGACCAGCCTGCTGCGCGCCATCACCGGCGCCCATCCGGTCAGCGCCGGCCGCATCACCTGGGATGGGGCGGACATCACGCGCCTGCCGACCTACGCCCGCGCCAGCCGGGGCATCGCCTGGGTGCCGCAGGGCCGCGACATCTTCCCGCTGCTGACAGTGCGCGAGAACCTGGAGACCGGGTTCGCCGTGCTGCCGCGCGGCAAGCGCCGGGTGGACGACGAGATCTTCGACCTGTTCCCCATCCTGCGCACGATGCTGCGCCGCCGGGGCGGCGACCTGTCGGGTGGGCAGCAGCAGCAGCTCGCCATCGCCCGCGCCCTGGTGATGCACCCGCGCCTGCTGGTGCTGGACGAGCCGACCGAGGGCATCCAGCCCAGCATCATCAAGGACATCGGCCGGGTGATCGCGCTGCTCCGCGCCCGCGGCACGATGGCGATCCTGCTGGTCGAGCAGTACTACGACTTCGCCCGCGAGCTGGCCGACAGCATGGTCATCCTGGACCGCGGCGACGTGGTGATGAGCGGACCCGCCGGCACGCTGGACGAGGCCGAGGTGCGGCGGCGGCTGTCGGTTTGAAGGCCGGCTGTTTGGAAGCGGACGGTTTGGAAGCGGGCGGGCGTGGCGCCGGGTGGCAGCCTGGTGGGGTGCCGCCTGCTTGCCCAAGCCCTGCATCCGCCGCTCCGCCGCACCAGCGCGCCCGCGGTATGGTGCGGCTGGCGTTCAAGCGGCGGGATGAGGCGACGGTGCTGGATGCGCTGCGGCAGGAAGGCTGCCTGAAGGTCCGCTTCCCACGCACGGAGCGGGGCGCCTGGACCGGCGCGGTCACCTTGAACACCGCCGGCGGCATCGCCGGGGGCGACCAGCTTGCGACCCGCATCGAAGCCGGGCTGGGGACCGCGGCGACCGTGGCCTCGCAGGCTGCGGAGCGGATCTATCGCGCGCTGCCCGGCGCGGTGGCCGACGTCTCGACCAGCCTGCATGTGGCAGCCGGGGCGGCGCTGGAGTGGCTGCCGCAGGAGACCATCCTGTTCGACCGCTGCGCCGCCCGCCGCCGGCTGCAGGTGGAGCTGGCCGGCGACGCCTGGTTCCTCGGCGTGGAGCAGTTGGTGTTCGGCCGCACCGCGATGGGCGAGACGGTCCGCACCGCCGGGTTCCGCGACCTGATCCAGCTTCGCCGCGACGGCCGGCTGGTCCTGCATGACGCGATCCGGCTGGACGGGCCGGTGCAGGCCCTGCTGGACCGGCCGGCCACCGGCAATGGTGCCCGGGCGGTTGCCACGCTGGTCCATGCGGCGCCGGGTGCGGCCCGGCTGCTGGACCCGCTGCGGGCGGCGCTGGCGGGGTGGGAGGCCGGCGCGTCTGCCTGGGACGGGATGCTGGTCGCGCGGGTGGCGGCCGCAGATGGCGCGTGCCTCCGCCGGGCGGTCGTGGCAGGGTTGGGCGTGTTGCGCGACGGCCGCCCGCTGCCGCGCGTCTGGCTGTGCTGACGTGCCCGTGTTGACCTGGCTGTGCTGATGAGGACCCCATGCACCTGACCCCGCGCGAGAAGGACAAGCTGCTGATCGCCATGGCCGCCAACGTTGCCCGGCGCCGGCTGGAGCGGGGGGTGAAGCTGAACCACCCGGAGGCGGTGGCGCTGATCTCCGATTTCGTGGTGGAGGGCGCGCGGGACGGCCGCAGCGTCGCCGACCTGATGGAGGCCGGCGCGTCGGTGCTGACCCGGGCGCAGGTGATGGAGGGGATCGCCGAGATGATCCACGACGTGCAGGTGGAGGCGACGTTCCCGGACGGGACCAAGCTCGTCACCGTCCATGAGCCGATCCGATGACGGGGCGCATCGCCATGGCCAGCCATCGCCCGTCATCGCGAGGGGCACAGCGGCGCGGCTGTCCCGGAGGCGCAAGCACCACGCTGCCTCCCTCTCCCCCTTCGGGAGGGGGCTGGGGTGAGGGGGTCTTGCAGCACGGTCCCCGGCCGCGGCAGACCGGTTCCGGTGGCGCTGCCGGGTCCCCATGGCGCCCAAGTGAGCAAGACCCCCTCACCCCGGCCCTCTCCCGAAGCGGGAGAGGGAGCAGCGGGCGCTGTCCTGACCCGCACGGTCGCTGGATTGCCACGCCGAAGCCGGCTCGCAATGACGGAGCGCGGTCGGAACAGGCCGCTCCGGCCTATGGAGGCAGGCCATGATCCCCGGGGAGGTCATCACCGCCGAGGGCGACATCGAGCTGAACGCCGGCCAGCCGCGCACGACGGTCACGGTCGCCAACACCGGGGACCGCCCGGTGCAGGTCGGCAGCCACTACCACTTCGCGGAATCCAACCCGGCCCTGAGTTTCGACCGCGCCCTGGCCCGCGGACAACGCCTCGACATCGCCGCTGGAACAGCCGTGCGGTTCGAGCCAGGCCAGACCCGCGACGTGACCCTGGTGCCGTTCCGCGGCGCCCGCATCGTGCAGGGTTTTCGAGGTGACGTGATGGGACCGCTCGACGTATGACCCGCATTCCCCGCCGCGCCTATGCCGATATGTATGGCCCCACCACGGGGGACCGCATCCGCCTGGCCGACACCGACCTGTTCGCCGAGGTCGAGCGCGACCTCACCACCTACGGCGAGGAAGTGAAGTTCGGCGGCGGCAAGGTCATCCGCGACGGCATGGGCCAGTCCCAGGCGTCGCAGGCCGAGGGCGCCGTCGATACCGTCATCACCAACGCGGTGATCATCGACCACTGGGGCATCATCAAGGCCGACGTCGCCCTGCTGCACGGCCGCGTCCACGCCATCGGCAAGGCGGGCAACCCCGACGTGCAGCCCGGCGTGGACATCCCCATCGGCCCGGGCACCGAGATCATCGCCGGCGAGGGCAAGATCCTCACCGCCGGCGGCATCGACAGCCACATCCACTTCATCTGCCCGCAGCAGATCGAGGAGGCCCTGGCGTCCGGCATCACCACCCTGGTCGGCGGCGGCACCGGCCCGGCCACCGGCACCTCGGCCACCACCTGCACCCCCGGCCCCTGGCACCTGGCGCGGATGCTGCAGGCCGCCGAGGGCCTGCCGGTCAACCTCAGCTTCAGCGGCAAGGGCAACGCCTCGCAGCCCGCGGCACTGGAAGAAATGATCCGCGCCGGGGCAAGCTGCCTCAAGCTGCATGAGGACTGGGGCACCACCCCCGCTGCCATCGACTGCGCCCTGCGCGTCGCGGACCAGCACGACGTGCAGGTGATGATCCACACCGACACCCTCAACGAAAGCGGCTTCGTCGAGGACACCATCCGCGCCTTCCAGGGCCGCACCATCCACGCCTACCATACCGAGGGCGCGGGCGGCGGCCATGCACCCGACATCATCCGCATCGCCGGGCTGCCGAACGTGCTGCCGAGCAGCACCAACCCCACCCGGCCCTACACGTCCAACACGCTCGACGAGCACCTGGACATGCTGATGGTGTGTCATCACCTGGACCCGTCGATCCCCGAGGACGTGGCATTCGCCGAAAGCCGCATCCGCCGCGAGACCATCGCCGCCGAGGATATCCTGCACGACCTGGGCGCGATCAGCATGATCAGCAGCGACAGCCAGGCGATGGGCCGCGTGGGCGAGGTGGTGATCCGCACCTGGCAGACCGCCCACAAGATGAAGCAGCAGCGCGGCCCGCTCCCCGGCGACGGCGCGGCGGACAACGCGCGCATCAAGCGCTATGTGGCGAAGTACACCATCAACCCCGCCATCGCGCAGGGCCTGTCGCACGAGGTCGGCTCGGTCGAGCCGGGCAAGCTGGCGGACCTAGTGCTGTGGTCCCCGGCGTTCTTCGGCGTGAAGCCGGACCTGGTGCTGAAGGGCGGCACGATTGCGGTCGCGCCCATGGGGGACCCCAACGCCAGCATCCCCACGCCGCAGCCGGTGCATTATCGCCCGATGTTCGCGCAGTACGGCCGCGCGATGCAGGAGAGTTGCATTACCTTCGTGTCGCAGGCGGCGCTGGACGACGGCATCGGCCACCGCCTGCGCCTGACCCGGCCGCTGTCCGCCGTGCGCAACACCCGCGGCGGCATCGGCAAGCGCAGCATGGTGCTCAACGACGCCACGCCGCGCATCGAGGTCGATCCCGAGACCTACGAGGTGCGCGCGGACGGCGTGCTGCTGACCTGCGAGCCGGCGACGGTGCTGCCGATGGCGCAGCGCTACTTCCTGTTCTGACCTTTGCGGGGATAAGCGGATGGAACAGGTTCAATCACCGGCCGCGAAGGCCGTCATGGCAACCCTGCACTGGCTGTACGAGCGGGTGACGGCGTCCAAGCTCACCGCCCCCATGCCGGCGCCCGGATCGGGACAAGGGTCGGAGGAGCACATCGAGACGCTGATCCGCTGGACGGCGGCGCAGGCCGGGCTGGTCGGCTTCACCACCAACCTGGGCGGGGTCATGACGCTGCCCTTCGCCTTGCCGGCGAACGTGGCCGGCGTCAGCGCGCTGCAACTGAACATGATCACCGAGATCGCCCGGGCGCGCGGCTACGACCTGCAATCCGAGCAGGTGAAGGTGCTGTCCATCGCCTGCCTGGCCGGCGGCGCGGCGCTGGACATCCTCAAGAATGCTGGCGTCACCGTCAGCGCCCGGCTGACCCAGCAGGCGTTGACGGGGCTTGCCGGGGCCGCCCTCGGCCGCATCAACCAGGCCGTGGGCACCCGGCTGACGGCGAGGGCGGGCGGCATGGGCGTGCTGAACGTGTCGAAGTTCGTGCCGTTCGTGGGCGGCCTGGTGGGGGGCACGGTGGACGGCTTCGCCACGGCGGGCATCGCCATGGTGGCCAAGCGGGTGTTCGTGCGCAAGGAGGGCACCGTGCCGGACGAGGAGGCGCCGGTGCTGTCCCTGCCCGCCCCGGCGGTGTCCTGATGCGCGCCGCGCAGGTGCTGCCGACCGGCGGATGGGACCCGGCGCAGGAGCGTGACCAGGTGCTGATCGACTGGGACCGCCGGCACCGCCGCCGCCTGATGCTGCCGACTGCCTCGGGTGCGGAGGTGCTGATCGACCTGCCACAGGCCGCGCGCCTGCGCCATGGTGATGGGCTGCTGCTGGACGGCGGCGGCGTGGTGCAGGTGCTGGCCCGGCCGGAGCCGCTGCTGGACATCCACGCGCATGATGCAGCCGGGCTGGTGCGGATCGCCTGGCACTTGGGCAACCGGCATTTGCCGGTGCAGTTGCTCGGGGCGCATATCCGCATCCGGGCGGACCATGTCATCGCCGACATGGTGCGGGGCCTGGGGGGGCATGTGCGGGAGATCGAGGCGCCGTTTGATCCGGAGGCTGGCGCCTATGCCGGCGGGCACGGACATCACCACGATGAGGACGATGCTGGTGCTTAAGCCCTCTCCCTCCGGGAGAGGGTTGGGTGAGGGGGTCTTGGCCGCGGAGCCGGGCACTGGTGGGCCTGACGGAGCGGGGCTTTGCGTGGGTGAGGGTGGCGCTGTAAGACCCCCTCACCCCGGCCCTCTCCCGAAGCGGGGAGAGGAAGGAAGCAGCTTGGTTAAGCTGCTCACCTGGCTGTCGCCGGCGTTCCCCACTGGCGGCTTTGCCTACAGCCACGGCCTGGAATGGGCGGTGGAGGCCGGAGATGTCCGGAACGAGGACACCCTGGCCGCCTGGCTGGACGACGTGCTACGCCACGGCTCCGGCCGGGCCGATGCGATCCTGCTGCGCCATGCTCACCGCGCCGCCGACGTGACCGAGCTAGCGTCCGTCGCCGAGTTGGCCGCCGCCGCGCAACCCTCCCGCGAGCGCCAGGCTGAAACGCTCGGCCAAGGCACCGCCTTCGCGCTGGCCGCCGCAGTCTGGGGCGCGCCGCTGCTGGCTGCGCTAGACAGTCCCGTCGCCTATCCCATCGCAGTCGGCGTGCTGGCCCGCGCGCATGCAGTGGCGGAGGATGCGGCAGGCGAAGGCTTCCTACATGCCGTCACAGCCAACATGGTGAGCGCCGCCGTCCGCCTGGTGCCGCTGGGCCAGACCGCCGGGCTGCGCGTGCTGTCGCGGCTCGAACCCGTCATTGCCGCGGTGGCCGCCGAGACCCGCACCGCCACCCTGGACGACCTGGGCAGCGCCTGCTTCCGTTCGGACATCGCCTCAATGTGCCATGAAACCCAGTACACAAGGCTGTTCCGCACATGACCTCCCCACACGGCCCCTTGCGCGTCGGCGTTGGCGGCCCCGTCGGCACCGGCAAGACAGCGCTGATGGACGCCCTGTGCAAGACCTTCGCCCCCCGGTTCGACATCGCCGCCATCACCAACGACATCTATACCAAGGAGGACGCCGAGTTCCTGACCCGCGCCGGCTCCTTGCCCCCCGACCGCATCATGGGCATCGAGACCGGCGGCTGCCCGCACACCGCCATCCGCGAGGACGCCAGCATCAACCTTGCGGGGATCGCCGAGATGCGCCGCCGCTTCCCGCTGCTGGACGTGATCCTAATCGAGAGCGGCGGCGACAACCTGGCCGCCACCTTCAGCCCGGAGCTGGCGGACCTGACGATCTACGTCATCGACGTGTCGGCCGGCGACAAGATCCCGCGCAAGGGCGGCCCCGGCATCACCCGCAGCGACCTGCTGGTGATCAACAAGATCGA
>CAXTAT010000006.1:178597-203188 GCA_964242415.1 uncultured Acetobacteraceae bacterium | reverse complement strand
ACGACCTGCTGAACGGCGTCGTCGGCAGCCAGGCCAACAACGCCGTGCACTCGCAACTCGTCAGCATTGGAACGCAGCTTCGCTGGTAGCCCCTGCATGGTGTTGACGGAGCAACTTCTATTGCTTTGATAGTGGATATCGTCGGGTGACAAGTGTCGCCCGGCGATTTTCTTTAGAAGCCTTATGGATTGCAGGGCTGCCCTGCTGCTCTTATCGCCGGTTTACCCAGGCGATCAGAGGACTCGGCGGGAAGCTGGTCAAACCAGGGCCGGAAGCGCAGCTTTTGCGCCTGGGTGTTCCTTCGCAGCCAGTATTGACAGCGCTGCCGCGTGCTGAGCAGCGACGGTAGGCATCGTGATACGTGCACGGGCTGCATCTGCCGTGTGAGCGCGGGAGTTCGGATCTCGCAACAGCGCCGGTGTGCCCGGGTCAAGGGCTGGACCACTTCGCGGATGTCCCGCGGCTTGGGCAGCCTAGCCGCCTGTTGCCTTCGCGTCACCCCAGGCAATGGTCGCACGACCGTCTAAAGCATGCGATGGCGGAGCAGTCCGGCCATCTCCTGCCAACCGCCTTTGACCCTGATCCCTCCTGTACCGGGCCGTATCGTCAGTGCGAGCCAGTCTCGGCGCGGTTCAAGGGGTTAAGCATCGCTCTGGCCCCCCTGGACTGCCACGCCGCAAGCACGGCTCGCAATGACGGCACGCACTCAATGGTCAGACTCACGAGTCACCGGCTCAGCACCCAAAGCCACTTGCGAATCCCAAGAAGTCAAAGTCAACGGCGCTTAGTGTCGCATCCCCCAACCTCATCGACCGCAAGCCTAGCGGCTCAACCTCGAAGCCCGCGCAGCAAGATCAGGCCGCCTCCCGCGCCCGCCGCGCCTCGTACGCCTTGAGGTGCACGTAGGCGATCCGCAGCAGCCGTGTGTCCGCAGCCGTGCCCCGGGCGATCAGGTCACCGGCGATATGGTCCGCCTCGATCCGGTTGCCGCGCTCGATGTCGCGCAGCATCGAGGCGGTGAAAATCGATCCCGCCTGCGCGATCGTCCCGCGCATCCGCTCGACGAACGCCGGGCGGGGCGCATAGCCCGCAGCGCCGGCAATGGCGGCGGCCTCGTCGAACAGGCCCTGCGCGATGTCCGTCCCACCAGCCGCCACCACGTCGCCCACCGCGGCGCGCATCAGCGACGTGAGGCAGGCCAGCGAGCCCAGAAACACCCACTTCTCCCACATATCCAGAATGATCGTCCCACTCGTTCGCCCGCCGCACCCGGCAAACGCCGCGCCCAGCGCCTCCACCCGCGCGGAGGGGCTGCCGTCGCGCTCGCCGACCGACAGCGCCTGCAGCTCGCCCAGGTGGCGGACCGTGCCGTCCGGCTCCAGCGTGGTGGCGATCTGGCACTGTCCGCCCAGCACCGCCCCGGCGCCGAACCGCGCCTCCAGCACGTCCAGGTGCCGCATCCCGTTCAGCAACGGCAGGATGGCGGTGCCCGGCCCGACCGCGGGGGCGAACGCGGCGATGGCGTCGTCCAGGTCGTAGGCCTTGCAGCTCAGCACCACCGCGTCATACGGGCCGTCCAGCGCGCCGGCCTGCACGATGGCGACAGGCCGCGTCAGGTCGCCTCGCGGGCTGCGGATCACCAGGCCGTCCGCCGCGATCTGCGCGGCCCGGCGCGGGCGCACCAGGAACGTCACGTCCCCGCCAGCCTCCGCCGCCCGCCCGCCGAAGTAGCCGCCGATTGCCCCGGCGCCGACCACCAACATCCGCATGCTTGCCCCCTGCGTGCCGCCATGCCGGGCGTCGCACGGCCCAGGCAGGCGTGCAAGCCGCAGCCAGTCCGGGCCGCACCCTCCAGCCCAGTCCAGGCGGAATCGCGCCGGTCCCGAGGCCCGCCGTCGGCTGCGTCAAGACCCCGCCCTATCGTCCAGCAAGCCCCCCCGAGCGGCCTGCGCCAGGTTGCCTTGCCTGCCGCCCTGCCCGATGGTGCCGGCCATGCCGCCCCACCCTCCTGACCCGCCATCGGCATCCCAGGCGCCCAGGGACTTCGCCGCCCCCTCGGTCTTCCGCCCGGAGCACCTGCTGCGCGAGGCCCGGCGCCAGAAGGGCCTGCCGGACCGCGACGTGCCGGCCATCTGCGTGCTGGACCCGGATGGCGACCTGGTGCGCCACCTGCGCCGCACCGCCCAGGCGCGGCCCAGCCCGGGCTGGGCGTGCTACCACACCGACCTCCATGAGTTCGCCCTGGCCGACGGCACGCTGGCCGGCGTGGTCGGCTGCGCCGTGGGAGCGCCATTCGCGGTGCTGGTGGCCGAGCAGCTCTTTGCGTCCGGCTGCCGCTACCTGGTCAGCATCACCTCGGCCGGCCGCATCGCTGGCCTTGGGCACCCGCCCTGGCTAGTGCTGATCGACCGCGCCCTGCGCGACGAGGGCACCAGCGCGCACTACATGCCGCCCGGGCCGTCGATGGCCGCCCCCGACCCGGCGCTGCTGGACCGGGTGGAGGCGGCGTTGCGCGCCGCGTTCCCGCCGGGCTGCGGCACGGCGCTCTACCGGGGGGCGACCTGGACGACCGATGCCCCCTATCGCGAGACCCCGGCGGCGATCGCCCATGCCGCGGCCTGCGGCGCCCTGGCGGTCGAGATGGAGGCCGCCGCCCTGTATGCCCTCGCCGCCGCGCGCGGCCTGGCCATCACCTGCATCGCCCATGTGACGAACACGATGGGCCAGCAGGCCGGCGACGACTTCGAGAAGGGCGAGGCCGGCGGCTCGGTGACGGCGCTGCGCGTCATCCAGGCGGCTACGGATGCGTTCAGGCTGAACAGCGGGCTGGACAGAGGGATGGGGCGGGCACCCGAGCCGGCCGGGGAAGGCCCCACCCTGGCGCCCTGATGCGCCGGTTCAGTCCAATCCCGGGCAACCGGCGCCCGTCATTGCGCGCCGGCTTCGGCTCAGCAATCCGGGGGTGCCGCCGCCCCTGGGTTGCCACGCCGCAAGCGCGACTCGCCATAACGAGGTACCCCTCGCGGGTCGGCACGATCAGCGCCCAGCCTCAGCCCTTGCGCCGGGTTCGGCTGCTTGGCCGGGCCGCGCTGCGTGTCGGGCGCGGTGCAGGGGCCTTGGCCAGCTTGTTCACGGGTTGGGGTGGGCGCGCCTGGAGCGGGCGCGCTGGGCGCGGAAGCTGGCTTCGCACCGCAGCCACAGGCCGTCGGGCCGCACGCCGCCGGTGCCGCGCAACGAGCATCGCGAGCACCACCACCGCCCCGCCAAGCCCGAGCACCACCGCCCGCCCCGGCACGCCGTACCCGCCCGCCGCACAGAACAGCGCCATGCGGACCACGCCCGCCGGGTCCAGGATCAGCCCGGCCCCGAACGCCAGCACCGCCGCAACCAGGACGACCGCCCGCACCACCCTAGACGCCGAGGCTCATGGCCCGGATCGGCGGCTGCACGTCGTCCGGCAACGGGCACCGATAGGGCGTGGTGCGGGTGCGCTCCGCCAGGTCGGCCTTGGCGCGGGCCACCAGCGCCGGGTCCTGCAACGCGTCGAGCGCAGTGCCGGCCATTACCTTGGCCACGTGCACCAGGCCCTTGTGCGCGGCCGGGCTTTTCCCCTGCGCGGTCAACTGCCACGAGTGGAACGGCGTGCCCACCGCGCAGGTCGCCCCGCGCGCCTGCACCGTGGGCACCACCCAGGACACGTCGCCCACGTCCGTGCTGCCCTTGCCGCCCTGGCCGGTTGCCCCGAACGGGATGATGAAGTCGCACAACGCCAGGTCCGGCCGCACCGGCAGGCCGACGCGCTGGAACGCCGCCGCGGTGTCGCCTTCCGTCAGGGTGGCGCGGATGCGGGCGGCATAGGCCAGATCGGCCTCATCGAACCGCGGCGGGCCAAGCCGCTGGAAGTTGTCGTGCATCGCCTGCTCCAGCGGCGTGTTGCCCACGAGGTTGCTGACGGCGCTGACCACCTGCGTTGCGACGCCGGTTTCAGTCATCAGCGCGGCGCCGTCGGCGATGCGGCGCACCCGAGCGACCAGGGCGTTCAGTTGCGCCAGGTCGGCGGCGCGTACTAAATAGCGGACCTTGGCCCGCGCCTGCACCACGTTCGGCGCGATGCCCCCCGCGTCGAGGTAGGCGTAATGCACCCGCGCGCTGTCCGGCATGTGCTCACGCAGGTAGTTCACGCCGACGTTCATCAGCTCCACAGCGTCCAGCGCGCTGCGGCCCAGGTGCGGTGCGGCGGCGGCATGGCTGGCGCGTCCGGTGAAGCTGAAGTCGATGCGGGTGTTGGCGAGGCTCGTGGCCTCGTTCACGCCGGAAAACGAGGCTGGGTGCCAGGAGATGGCAATGTCCACGTCGGCAAACGCCCCGGCGCGCACCATGAAGCCCTTGGCGGCGCCGCCCTCCTCGGCCGGGCAGCCGTAGTAGCGCACGCGACCAGGGGCGCCGCTGGCCGCGAGCCAGTCCTTCACCGCGGCAGCGGCGAGCAGGGCGGCTGACCCGAGCAGGTTGTGGCCGCAGCCGTGGCCGACGCCGTCCTGGCCGTCCACGGGGCTGGGCTGGTCCAGGCCGGCCTGCTGGCTGAGGCCGGGCAGCGCATCGTATTCGCCCAGGATGGCGATCACGGGGCCGCCTTGCCCGGCCTCGGCCATCATGGCGGTGGGGATGCCGGCCAGGCTGCGGGTGATGCGGAAGCCTTCGCCTTCCAGCATGGCCAGGTGCGCGGCGGCGGAGCGGTGCTCGCCATAGGCCAGCTCCGGCGTGTCCCAGACCTGGTCGGCAAGCCCGATGTACCCGGCCTGCTTGCCCTCAACGATGCGCCAGATCTGCTCGATATTTTGCATGGACCTGGCTCCGGATTCGCGATGTGCCCCGGAGCCTGAACCGCCCCACCCCCCAGGTCCAGCCTCCCGCCTGCTGCCCCCTCTCCCTCCGGGAGAGGGCCGGGGTGAGGGGGCGGGCAAGCGCCAACCTAGCCGGGGCAGGTCGCACGTCCATCGCGCCGTCATGCGGCACCAAAGGCCCCCTCTCCCAAAGGGAAGGGAAGCAGCCGCCAGCACTGTCTTTCGCCCCCTCGACGCCCTATATTGCATAAAGAATTCATCCCCAACGAGGTCCCCCACCGGCATGTCCGAGAACGTTGCGACGCATCCCGAGCCCGAGGCGTACGATGCCGCGTCCATCTCCGTCCTGAAGGGCCTCGAAGCCGTCCGCAAGCGCCCTGGCATGTATATCGGCGACACCGACGACGGCTCCGGCCTGCACCACATGGCGTTCGAGATCATCGACAACGCCGTCGATGAAGCGCAGGCCGGCTTTGCCACAAGCTGCACGCTGACCCTGAACGGCGACGGCAGCGTCACCGTGCGCGACGACGGCCGCGGCATCCCGACCGACATCCACCTGGAGGAGGGCGTGTCTGCCGCCGAGGTCGTGCTGACCCGGCTGCACGCGGGCGGCAAATTCAACCAGAACAGCTACAAGGTCTCCGGCGGCCTGCACGGCGTCGGCGCCGCGGTGGTGAACGCCCTGTCCGAATGGATGGAGGTCCGCATTTGGCGCAACGGCCTCGAGCACTTCATCCGCTTCGAGCACGGCGAGACCACGGAACCCCTGCGCGTCATCGGCCCCAGCGACCAGCCGGGCGGCACCGAGGTGATCTTCAAGCCCAGCACGGGCACCTTCACCAAGGTCGAGTTCGACTACGCCATCCTGGAACGCCGCCTGCGCGAGCTGGCGTTCCTCAACTCCGGCCTCGAAATCCTGCTGCGCGACGAGCGCCACGCCCCGGCCCAGGAAACCGCATTCAAGTACGACGGCGGCCTGGAGGCGTTCGTCGCCTGGCTGGACCGCAGCAAG
This sequence comes from uncultured Acetobacteraceae bacterium, assembly GCA_964242415.1. Taxonomy (GTDB): domain Bacteria; phylum Pseudomonadota; class Alphaproteobacteria; order Acetobacterales; family Acetobacteraceae; genus DASWOJ01. The sequence goes on along the minus strand of CAXTAT010000006.1, from coordinate 197,332 downwards.
ACCGCCGTGGTGTCGCAGCCGATCAGCGTCACCACCGAGGAAAGCCAGGTCGGCATCCGCGTCGAGTTCGCGCTGACCTGGAACGATAGCTTCCACGAGACCATGCTGTGCTTCACCAACAACATCCCGCAGCGCGACGGCGGCACCCACTTGGCCGGCTTCCGCCAAGCGCTGACCCGCGTGGTGACCAAGTACGCCGAGGGCATGGGCAAGAAGGACAAGCTGGACCTGGTCGGCGACGACATGCGCGAGGGCATGACGGCGGTGCTGTCGGTGAAGGTGCCGGACCCCAAGTTCAGCAGCCAGACCAAGGACAAGCTGGTCAGCAGCGAGGTGCAGCCCGTCGTGCAGGCCGCCGTCGCCGATACGGTGTCCCACTGGTTCGAGACGCACCCGAAGGAGGCCAAGTCGATCATTCAGAAGGTGATGGACGCAGCCTCCGCCCGTGAGGCCGCCCGCAAGGCGCGCGAGCTGACCCGGCGCAAGGGCGTGCTGGACGTGAGCACGCTGCCGGGCAAGCTGGCCGACTGCCAGGAGCGCGACCCGGCAAAGTGCGAGATCTTCATCGTCGAGGGCGACAGCGCCGGCGGCAGCGCCAAGCAGGGCCGCGACCGCAAGTTCCAGGCGATCCTGCCGCTGAAGGGCAAGATCCTGAACGTGGAGCGGGCACGGTTCGACCGCATGCTGGGCAGCGCGGAGATCGGCACGCTGATCACCGCGCTGGGCACCGGCATCGGCCGGGGGGAGCCGGAGCAGGGCGGCTTCGATATCCGCAAGCTGCGCTATCACCGCATCAATATTATGACCGACGCGGACGTGGACGGCAGTCACATCCGCACGCTGCTGCTGACGTTCTTCTTCCGCCAGATGCCGGAGCTGATCGAGCGGGGGCACCTGTACATCGCGCAGCCGCCGCTGTATCGCGCCAAGCGGGGCAACGACGAGCGTTACCTGAAGAACGACGACGCCCTGGAGGACTACCTGCTGGGCAAGGCCGTGGCGGAGGCGCGGCTGACCTATGCCGACGGCCATGCCTATGCTGGGGACGAGCTGACTGGGGAGCTGGCGTGGCTGCGGGAGGCCGCGGGCAACCTGCGGCGGCTGTCCACGTCCGTGCCAACCTGGCTGCTGGAACAGGCGGCCATCGCGGGGGCGCTGACGTCGGACGCGAGCCGGGCCACTGCGGTCAGCGGCGAGCTGGTGCAGCGGCTGAACGCGGTGTCGCTGCCGGTGGAGCGGACCTGGAAGGTTTGGGCCGACGAGCGCGGCCTGCACCTGGCCCGCACGGTGCGCGGGGTGGCCGAACGCTACGACGTGGACGCGGGCAGCCTGCGCAGCACGGAAGCCCGTTGGCTGGCGGAGCGAACGGCGGCCTTGGCGGGACGGTTTGCCGAGCCGGCGACCCTGGCGTTGGACCGGGCGGATGTAGCAGTGGCCGGGCCGGCGACGGCGTTCGACCGCATCCTGGGGCAGGGGCGCAAGGGGCTGGCGATCCAGCGGTTCAAGGGACTGGGGGAGATGAACCCGGACCAGCTTTGGAAGACGACGCTGGACCCGGTGGCGCGCACTCTGCTGCAGGTGCGGGTGGGCGATGTGGAGGATGCGGCGCAGGTGTTCTCGACGCTGATGGGGGACGTGGTGGAGCCGCGGCGGGACTTCATCGTCGGGAACGCGCTGAAGGTGGCGAATTTGGACGTTTGATGGGGGTTTTGATCGTCTCAGGTGCTCGTGAACAACCACGGCATCAGAGTAAAGCGGTCCGGCCATGGCCAAGACAGGGGGTTGAAGCGCCGTACCGCGTCGGCTCCATGGCAATGACCGCTACCAGGCACGGGGGCTGACGTGGCTGCGGACGGGACGGCAAACGGGGTGACAGGCACCCGCCCGCTCGCGGGCCTGCTGGTGCTTACGCTGGAACAGGCGGTTGCGGCGCCGTACTGCTCCTCGCGCCTGGCCGATGCCGGCGCGCGCGTGGTCAAGATCGAGCGGCCGGAAGGCGACTTCGCCCGGGGCTACGATGCCTCCGTCAACGGCCTGGCCAGCTACTTCGTGTGGCTGAACCGCGGCAAGGAAAGCCTGGTCGCCGACATCAAGGACCCCGCTGACGCCGCCCTGCTGCACGCCATCCTGGCGCGCGCCGACGTGTTCATCCAAAACCTGGCGCCCGGCGCCGCGGCGCGGGCCGGGTTCGGGTCGGACGCGCTGCGCCGCCGCTACCCACGCCTGGTGACGGTGGACATCACCGGCTATGGCGTGGGCCATGAGTACTCGGACATGAAGGCGTACGACCTGCTGGTGCAGGCGGAAAGCGGCCTGGCCGGGATTACCGGCCACTCGGCCGGGCCGGGCCGGGTGGGCGTTTCGGTGTGCGACATCGCCTGCGGCATGGCGGCCCACAGCGCGGTGCTGGAGGCGCTGATCGCCCGCGGCATCACCGGCGCTGGGGCAAAGCTGGAGGTCAGCCTGTTCGACGGCATGGCGGACTGGATGAACGTGCCGCTGCTCTATGCGGAGGGCACGGGCCGGGCACCGGAGCGGGTGGGCCTCGCGCATCCCTCCATCTGTCCCTACGGCGCTTTCGCCCTGGCGGACGGGGCGCTGGTGCTGATCTCCATCCAGAACGAACGGGAATGGCACCGCTTCTGCGCGGACTTCCTGCGCGACCCGGACCTTCCAACCCGGCCCGGCTTCGACACCAACAACGCCCGCGTCGCCAACCGCCCGGCGGTGGATGGGCTGGTCGCAGGGGTGTTCGCCACGCTGGACCGGGACGAGGCGGCACAGCGCTTGCGGGAAACCGGCACGGCGTATGGCTTCGTCAACGGCGTGCTGGACCTGGCGCGCCACCCGGCGCTGCGGCGCGTGACAGTGGACACCGAGCGCGGCCCGGCCTCGGTCGTGGCGCCGCCTGCGCTCCGCAACCGCCAGGTGCCCGTGTTGGGGCCGGTGCCGTCCATCGGCCAGCACAGCGCCGCGATCCGCCGGGAGTTCAGCGGGTCCATCGCTGCCGAGTAGGCGGCGTGGCGCTTGCCCCCACCGCTGTCGCCGCAAGGCCGGCACTACTTGATCAACGAACGTCGCCTTTCAGAAGGCTGCTGACCATTCCAGGCCGGTTCACCGCCTCACCCCCGGCCCCGCCACCTCCATCGCCCGCCGATACGCCGGCCGCTCCTCGATCCGCCCCAGATACCCCCGCAACGCCGCGTAAGGTCCCAAGTCCACTTCACGGAACCGCAGTAGCGTCGTGAACGGGAATACCATCATCACGTCCGCCGCCGTGAACTCCGGCCCGGCAAAGTAATCCGACCCCGCCAGCCGCCCGTCCACGAACTCCAAATGCTGCCGCGTCGCCGCCCGCACCCGCGCCATGCCCGGCGCCGCATCCGCATCTGGCAGGAACCGCTCCAACGTCCACTCCCGCAGCAGTTGCAGCAACAGGCTGCCCTCGGCGTAGTGCAGCCAATACAGGTATTGCGCGAACGCCGGGTCCGACGGCGCCACCCCCAGCCGTCCGCCGCCATGCCGGGCCACGATGTATTCGACAATGGCGCCCGACTCCGCCAGCACCGTGTCGCCATCGCGGATCACCGGCGCACGGCCCAGCTCATGCACCCGCCGCAGCTCCTCCGGCGCGAGGATGTTAGGCATCCGGTCGAACCGCTCCAGGGTGTAGGGCAGTCCTAACTCCTCCATCAGCCAGACGATCCGTTCGGAGCGGGAGGTATCCAGGTGGTAGATCGTGATCATGCTGGCAGTGTCGGCCGGCGTGGCATGGCTTGGCAACCGGCCCTTGGATGGCCGTGCTGGTGGCCGCTGCGCAACCTGCGTCGGCCACCGCGGCAGACAGTGTGCAGCACCCCCCGCTGCCGTCATTGCAAGCCGCGCTTGCGGCGTGGCAATCCAGGGGAGCAAGGGCTGTAGTTTCGGTCTTGCGCTCCTGGATCGCCGCGTCGCAAGCGCCCCTCGCGATGACGAATGCGGCAATGACGAGCGGAGGAGGCAAGTCGGTCACCGGCAAGGACCGCAACCCACCGATCAACCCCCGATAGTGATTACCGCAAAATCCAGCGCGCAGGCGAATGCGCTGGAACGCTTCAACATCGACGACCGCTCTACCGAACCCCTCCCGGCCACAACACCACCCGGATCGTCTGCAAGATAATCAGCAGGTCAAACAGTACCGAGAAGTTTTTCACATAGTATAGATCGTAGCTCAGCTTACTCCGCGCATCGTCGATCGACGCCCCATAGGGGTAGTTGATCTGCGCCCACCCCGTCAGCCCCGCCTTCGCTACATGCCGCTCCTTGTACAGCGGGATCGCCTCCGTCAGCATCGCCACGAAGTCCGGACGCTCCGGCCGTGGCCCGACGAAGCTCATCTCCCCCCGCAGCACGTTCAGCAGCTGCGGCACCTCGTCCAGCCGGGTCCGGCGCAGGAAAGCGCCAATCCTGGTGATGCGCGGGTCCGCCTTCGCCGCCCATACCGCGCCCGCACGCTCGGCATCCACCCGCATCGTCCGCAGCTTGTTGATCTGGAACGGCCGGCCGCCGCGGGTCACCCGGGTCTGCCGATACAGCGCCGGGCCGCCATCCTCCAGCCGGATCGCCAGCATCGCCGCCAGCAGGAACGGCGACAGCAGCAACAGCGCCACGCTGCTCACCACCAGGTCCAGCGTCCGCTTCAGCACCCGGTCCACCGTGCCGAACACGAAGCCGTCGGAGTAAAGCAACCAGCCCAGCTCCATCCGCTTCAGATCGACCCGGCGGATCTCCTTCTCGATGAAGCCGAGATACTGCAGCACCGGGATGCCGTCGATCTTGCAGGCCAGCAGCCCCTCCAGCGGCAGGCCCCGCCGCTCGTCCGGCGCCACCACGATCTGGTCCGCGCCGAACCGCCGGGCCGCGCCCAGGAAGCCGTCCGGCGGCAACGCCTCCACCGAGCCGAAGCCGCCATCGGCCAGCCGCGGGTCCACCTCCCCCAGCTCGGGGCTTTGCACGAACAGGATGCGATAGTTGAGGTAAAGCCCCTCCTTCCGCAGCATCCAAACCAGGTCCCAGGCGCGGCGGCCGGCCCCCACCACCAGCAGCGTCCGGCTGAACAGGCCGCGCCGGCGCAGCAGATCGAACAGGACGCGCGCCGCTACCCCGGTCACCAGGAAGCAGGCCGCGCTTTTCAGCGCCATTTGCACCTGCCCGTCCCGCCAGCCCAGCAGCGCCAGCAGCAGCGCCGCCGCCAAGGCCCCGGCGGCGGCGGCCACCGGCACCCGCCCCAGGCTGCGCCGCACCTCAAGCGCCAGGTCCCGCCGGTACAGCCCCAGCGCATACAGCGCTACCAGGTCGGCGACCGGATACAGCACCGCCGCCGCCGGCAGCCCCTCGGCCCCGCTCATGTGCATCTGCAGCAGCGCCACCGGCCACAGCAGCGCCACCGCCACCAGGTCCAGCAAGAAGATCGCCCTGCCGGTGGACAACGACGCTAGTTGTTGCGGCATACGATTGCGCTCCAGTCCCGCATGGGCAGGTTCTCCCCGTGCCGCAGCCGCCCGCTTCTGTGCCAGCTTCGTAATGCTCGTTTACCCCTGCAATCGCTACCGAAACCCAACGTAGCGGTTAGCGGCACGCCGGGTCATGCCGAAACTCTGTTAAGAAAAGTTTACTGTGTCCGATCGGAGGTCCAGCCAGGGCCAAACCTGGCGCCCTCAAGGCCAGCAGCACCCTGGCGGCAAGCCGCCGCAGCGCCCGCGCGACCCCGTCGTCACGCGGCGGCGGACCCCCATGATGCCACGCCCTGCCGCTGGCGCCTGTTGTCGGTTCCGGCTCATCGGCGCATACCGCGGCGATGCGAACGAGGCGCACATCCCATACGCGGCAGGGCCGGCATGGCAAGGATCGGCGCGGCAAGGACGCGGATTAGTGCCGTCCTCGGTCCGCCTGCACCAAATGCTGCTCGCTGCCGCCATGCTGGTGCCCGCCGTGCTGTTCGCCGCCGCCGCGGCGGAGAACTATGCCGCGGTCTGGCGGGAGGGCGCAGTCACCGTCCAGCGCACCACCGCCATCATGCACGAGCACGCCCGCAAGGTGTTCGAGACCGAGGAGTTGCTGCTGTCCCTGGTGGACGAGCGCATCAGCGACATGCCACCCGCCGCGGTGTCTGCCCCGGCCACCAGCGACTTCTTGCGCCGGGTCAAGGCGCCGCTGGACCAGGCCGTCTCCGCCTGGATCGCCGACGCGGACGGCGTCATCCAGGCCGGCAGCCAGCCCTGGGACGATGGGGCCGGCATCGCCCCACGCGAGTTCTTCCAGCAGCAGCGCGCCGCCGACCCAAGCGTCCAGGAGGGCGGCACCTACATCAGCGACGCGTTCGCCGGGCGGCCGACCAGCGCGCCGTCATTCGCCATCAGCCGCCGGCGCAGGGGGCCGGACGGCGGGTTCGCCGGCACCATCCACGTCGCCGCCAGCCCCGCCTACTTCGCCCGGTTCTACCAGCAGGCAGCGCCGCCCCAGTCCCACCTGGCCCTGCTGATCCGCTCCGACGGCGCCATCCTGGCCCAGCAGCCCGGCGTGGTGCCAAACCGCCTGGAGCCTGGCGGCACCTTGATGCAGCAGATCGCCGAGCAGCCAGCTGGCGGCACGTTCCAGGCCCGCCTGACGGTGGACGGCATCGACCGGCTTTACAGCTACCGCAAGGTCGATGCCTACCCGGTCTATGTCGTGTTCGGCCTGGACCGCAAGGCGATGGTGCGCCGCTGGCACGGCAACGTGCTGATGTATGGCCTGTTCGCCGCCGCCGCCGCCGCCACGCTGCTGGGGGTGTCCTGGCTGGCGCTGCGCGGCGCCAAGGCGGAGGAGGCGGCGCTGCGGGACCTGCGGCGCGAGTCGGCGCAGCGCCTGGCCGCCGAGGACCAGCTCCGTCACGTCCAGCGGATGGAAGCGGTGGGCCAACTGACCGGCGGCGTCGCGCACGACTTCAACAACCTGCTGACGGTCATCCTCGGCAACCTGGAGTTGATCGAGCGCGCGGCGACCCACCTGCCCACGGCACCCCCGCCGGCAGCCCAGGCGGCGGCAAAGATCACCCGCCTGGCCGGCACCGCCATGAAGGGCGTGCAGCGCGGCGCGCAGTTGACCCGCAGCCTGCTGGCCTTCGCCCGCCGGCAACCGTTGCAGCCTTCGGTGCTGGACGTGAACCCGCTGCTTGCCGACTTCGCCGGGTTGGTGCGCCAGGCGGTCGGCGCACCGGTGGCCGTCGCGTTCGAGCCCTCGCCGGGCTTGCCGGCCTGCCGCACCGATCCGGCGCAGTTGGAGGCGGCGGTGCTCAACCTCGCCATCAACGCCCGTGACGCCATGCCGGACGGCGGGCGGCTGCGCATCAGCACAGGCACCGCCAACCTGGACTGCGCCGACCTGGCCGGCAATCCGGAGGCGCAGCCCGGCCGCTTCGTCACCGTCTGCGTCGCCGACACCGGCGTCGGCATGGCCCCCGGCGTGGTGGATAAGGCGTTCGAGCCGTTCTTCACCACCAAGCCCATCGGCCAGGGCACCGGCCTCGGGCTGAGCCAGGTGTTCGGCTTCGCCCGGCAGTCCGGCGGCCATGTAACCCTGCACAGCACGCCGGGCGAGGGGACCTCGATCACGATCTACTTGCCCCTGGATGCTCCCGCAAAGGCAGCCGAAGCCTAGGACGGACCCCGCCGTACGGCGTCAGGCAGGGCAGGGTGATCATCGGCCCTCGATCATCGTCTCGAAGGGCTTTGCCCCGAATGGTCCCCCACGCCGATCCCCCGCGGCGTCTGGGCAGCGCCAGGCCCGGTCTGCTACGATCCCCTTAAATCCGCCGCGCAAAATCCTGGAGACCCCGCCCATGCCGCTCGACGCCACTCGGCCCAACAAGTCGCTGAACGTCCTGGGGGGCGTGCTGGAAACCTGCTCGCTCGATCCGCTAACCGGCTTCACCCGCACCGGCTGCTGCGAGACCGGGCCGGACGACCTGGGCAGCCACACCGTCTGCGCCGAGGTGACGGCCGAGTTCCTGCAGTTCAGCAAGTCCCACGGCAACGACCTGTCCACGCCGCGGCCGGAGTACCGCTTCCCCGGCCTGCAGCCCGGCGACCGGTGGTGCCTGTGCGCCATGCGCTGGCAGGAGGCGTTCCTGGCCGGCTGCGCGCCCCGCGTGGCGCTGCGTGCGACAGAGGCGGCGGCGTTGGCGCATTGCCGGCTGGAGGACTTGCAGGCGCACGCGGTGGGGTGACGCCGGGGGCATCGTTGCGAGCCGCCTTCGGCGCGGCGACCCAGGGCGGCACGGACCGCGCTTGCGCCCCTGCATCGCCACGGCGCGGGCGCGGCTCGCGATGACGGGTTGCCGGCGTGTTCAGCCGCGCCGCGTCACGGCCTCCTGGATGGCGCGCTTGACGGCAAGCAGCTCCGTCCGGTTGCGGGAGTGCAGCGCCTTCTGGTCCCTGCTGGCCGTGCGCAGCACCAGAATGCTGGGCTGGGTCAGGGCGAATGCCAGCACCACCGCGCTGACCGCCAGCAGCACCAGCCCGCCGTCGCTCCCCTTTGCCAGGTCGGAGGCGCCCATCGCCCCCAGGGCAAGCGCCAACAGAGCCAGGCCAACGATCCGCGGCCGCTTGATGAACACGCCGCAGATGCCGGTCACCGGGTAGGTCACGCCCTCGATGCTGACCATGGTCTTCGAGATGTTCACGGTGGCCGTCGCAAGGATCGTGTCGTCCAACGCCGCGCTCATCGCCGCCTCCCGCACCCGGCGTCCGCCGGGTCCCCGCGCAGGGTAGCAGCAGGGGAGGGCGCGCTGACCCGGCGAAGTGTCAGCATTGTTCATGGACTGTCGTACCGAGAGGGCCGCGACAGCCGTCACACGGCCCACCAAGACATCCAAGGTCGTCGCCTCGGACACCAAGCCCGGCAAGTCGCCCCTTTCGGCCCACCAGACCCCAGCCTCAGGATCGTAAGGTGACTTGGACGCGTCCAGCATCCGGCATCATTGACCCCGCAGTGCCGCCAATCCGGGAGGACCGCGTAGCTCGAATGCTGGAGTTCAGGCGCCCCGCTCGCCCATCAACCGCTGCGCCGCCGCCCCCGCGGCATCCGCCCCGGCCAATCGACGATGTAATCCTCCAGCGGCCCCGCCTTGCGCTCGTTCACCGCGCGCCCCCGCACCGACACCCCGGCCGAGTGCACCGTCGCCGGGTCGCCGGACACCAGCGGGTGCCACCACTCCAGCCCGCGCCCCTCCGCCACCCGGCGATAGGCGCAGGTCGGCGGCAGCCAGTCGATCTCACGCAGCGCGGCGGGGGTCAGGCTGACGCAGTCCGGCACCTTCTCCTGCCGGCGCTCGTAGTTGCTGCACCGGCAGCTCGTGGTGTCCAGCAGCCGGCAGGACACGTTGGTCCAGGCCAGGGAGCCATCGTCGTCGTCGCGCAGCTTGTGCAGGCAGCAGCGGCCGCAGCCGTCGCACAGCGATTCCCACTGTGCGTCGGTCATGCCGTCAAGCGGCGTCGTCTCCCAGAACGGAGGGGGGGCATCGGACATGGCGCAGGGTGTAGCCGTCCCACCCCAGGCAGGGGAAGTTAATACCGCCCAGCCGGCGCGAGCGGCTGCTGCATCACCGGCGGGCGCGCCGGCACGGGGGCCGGCGTATAAGGACCCGGAGCGAAGCCCTGCGGCACCGGCGCGGGCAGCGCGGGCGCCAGCGGCGGCTGGTTCGGCGTGCCATACCGCATCAGCACCTGGCGCAGCGGGTCGGCGGCGGGGTTGGTGCCCTCCATCCCGATCACGATCTGCTGCGCCGCGAGCGGCCGGCCGTAGTAGATCTGGTTCCAGTCCGACCGGGCGCTCATGATGCTGCCGCCCAGCGTGATGCCGGCATACAGCCCGCGCGCCTTGCTGAAGCCCACGACGTCCGCCCGCAGCGCCGCCGTCGTGTCGCCCTCCACGCCGCCGCCCAGGTCGGCAAACGTCGCGGTCGCGTCGGCGCCCAGCTTGAACTGGCTGTCCAGCACCGCGTGCAGGCCGCGGTCGGACATGATGATCAGCATGACCTCGGCATCCTGCAGCCCCGCCTGGAAGCCGAAGCTGGCGCCGCCAAGCGTATAGAACGCCGGCGCCGACCACGACCCGGCGCCGTCACGCGCCACCAGCACGCAGTTGCCGCCCTGGCCGCCGAACAGAAACCCGGCGCGCAGCACCTGCGGACAGATCATCGTCGCCCGCGCCTGCTTCAGCACGCCCTGCGCATCCCGTCCGTTGAAGTTGTTCACCATCTCCTGCGCCGCCAGGGTCGCCCGGTCCACCAGCGCCTGCTGCTCCGCCTGCGCGCGCGCCACGCCGGGCAGAAGTGCCATCGCCGCCGCAACCATCCATCGGACCATGCCGAATCCCCCGGGCCATTCTGGAATGATCCTAGCGTGCGATTATGGCGTTACCAAGGAGTCTTGATGCACCACGTTATGTCGATTCCTGCTTAATCCCGGCCCTCTCCCGTGCCGGCGTTTCCCTGGCAACGCGAGCCGCCCTTGCGGCGTGGCAGCCCAGGAACCGCAGGCACGACTCCGGCTGCCCTGGGTTGCCACGCCGCAGCCGGCCCGCAACGGCGTGCCCCGGTGGCGAACCGGCAGCAGCCGCCACTTCGGGATCCGCTGGGTCAGACGCCCGGCATCTCGTTCACGCAGATCACGCGCCAGCCCTCGGCCAGGCGTTCCAGCCGGGTCAACGACAGGTTCTGCACCGACAGGTGCAGCGCCTGGTCGGCGTCCAGCCGCAGCGCATGGGCGACGGCGGCCCGGATCGCGCCGCCATGGCTGACGATCACGACGTCCTCGCCCTCATGCCCGGCCACCACGTCATCCAGCGCATCGGCCACGCGGACCAGCATCTCGGCCACGCTCTCCCCACCCGGCGGACGCTCGGTGCCAGCCAGCGGCCAGAAGGGGTGGGCAGGGGCGATCAGCAACGGCGGCAACTCGGCATGAGGCAGGCCCTGGTAGCGGCCCAGGTTCTGCTCGATCAGGCCCGGCAGCACGTGCAGCTCCTGCCGGGGATAGCCGGCACCGAAGATGGCCTCCGCCGTGCGCCGGGTGCGCGACAGCGGCGTGCAGCACCAGGTGGCGGGCCGGGGCAGGCGGTGGGCCAGGGACTGGTACATCGGCACGTCCGCCACCAGGGCATCAGGGCATAGCGACACGTCCATGATGCCGTACAGCATCGCGCGCTCGTTCTCCGCCACCAGCGCATGGCGGATCAGCCAGAGGTTTGTGCCCATCAATCGCTCCAGCTACTCGCCAATGTTGAGAAGTGCGCCGCGCAGCCGGGCCTGGCGGAACTGCGCGGTGAACAGCCACAGGCCGGCCGCCATCCACACGGCATTGAGCCCGAACGCCCAGGCCAGGTGGTCCCACCGCACAACGCCCTGCAACGCCGCCCGCATCCCCTCGAACACATGCGCCGACGGCAGCGCCAGCGCCACCGGCTGCAAGGCGGCCGGTAGCACCGACACCGGGTAGAACACCGCGCTGATCGGCGTCAGCCCGAACAGCACCGACCACGCCAGCGCCTCCGCCCCGGCGCCGTGCCGCAGGATCAGGCTGACCACGCCCAACGCCACCCACCAGCCCATCACCATCAGGTTGGCGAAGAACAGCACCACAATCGGACCCATGGCGAACAGGTTGAACGCATACAGCAGGAACGCGATCAGGATGGCCGGCAGCACCCCCGTCAGCATCCGCAGCACGCTGACCCCCACCAGGGCGGCCAGCATTTCCGACGGGCGGATCGGGCTGACGAACAGGTGGCCCAGGTTGCGCGACCAGAGTTCTTCCAGGAAGCTGATCGCCACGCCCATCTGGCTGCGCAGCGCGACCTCCCACAGCAGCACCCCGCCCAGCAGGGCGCCGGCGACCACCGTAATGCTGCCCCCGGCCGCGCCGCTGCGGCCAACCAGAAAGCTGGCCGTAAACCCCCAGATGCACATCTGCAGCACCGGCCAGTACATCAGCTCCAGCAGCCGCGGCCACGAGTGGCGGTACAGCGCCAAGTGCCGGTACATCAGGCCCCAGACGCGGCGGGCCGACAGGCCGAACATCGCCGGGTTCATGCAGCCTCCCGGCGGCGGGCGATGTCCAGGAACACCTGCTCCAGGTCGTCGCGGCCGTAGCGGCCCACCAGCTCCGCCGGCGCGCCGCTGTCCACGATGCGGCCCTGCTTGAGCATCAGCACATGGCCGCACAGCCGCTCCACCTCCGGCATGTTGTGCGACGCCAGCAGGATCGTGCAGCCGCTCTCGGCCCGGTAGTGCTCCAGCCAGCTTCGCACCATGTCCCCGGTGTCGGGGTCCAGGCTGGCCGTGGGCTCGTCCAGCAGCAGGATGTCGGGCCGGTTGATCAGCGACTTGGCTAGCGCCACCCGCGTCTTCTGCCCGGCCGACAGCGCCCCGGACGGGCGGTTCAGCAGGCCCCCCAGGTCCAGTTGCGCCGCCAGCTCGCGTATGCGCGCCTCCAGCCCGCGCACGCCGTACAGGTGGCCATAGACGCGCAGGTTCTCCGCCACCGTCAGCCGCGACGGCAGGGCGATGTAAGGGGATGAGAAGTTCATCCGCGCCAGCGCCGCAAACCGGTCCCGCGCCATGTCGTGCCCCAGGATGCGGATGTGCCCGGCGCTGGGGATCAGCAGGCCCAGCAGCATGGCGATCGTGGTGGTCTTGCCCGCGCCGTTGCCGCCCAGCAGGCCCAGGGTGCTGCCCGGCACAACGGCGAAGCTGATGTCGTCCACGGCCAGCACGTCGCCGTACCGCTTGGTCAGGCCCTCGACCTCGATGGCGTTCAAGCCTCCACCCGCGTTCAAGCCGGCTATTGCGTTCATCACCGGGCATTAGGCGCGTCCGCGCGGGCCGCCAAGGGCAAGATTGGGTGACGGGCCGGCTCGCGCTGCTCTAAGCAGGCGCACATGAACCCGTCCGCCGCCGCTGCCGTCCTACGCCTCGACTCCCGGATGCGCGGGCTGCCGCTGGGTTACCGCGTCTATGCCGTGGGCGATGTGCATGGCCACCTCGTCCGGCTGCAGGCGGTGCATGCCGCCATCGCGTCCGACCTCGCCGCACGGCCCATCGAGGACGCGGTCCTGGTCCACCTGGGCGACCTGATCGACCGCGGGCCGGACTCGGCCGGCGTGGTCGCGCATGTGCTGGCGGGTGTGCCGGGCCTGCCGACGGTGAACCTGATGGGCAACCACGAGCGGATGCTGCTGGACGTCCTGGCCAGCGGCAGCACGGATGACGCGCACCACTGGCTCCGCAACGGCGGCTGGGTCAGCTTGCAAAGCTGGGGCATCTCGCCGCGGGACCACGTGGCGCAGTGGGGGTCGCTGCTGCCGCCGCCGCATGTGCGATTCCTGGAGACCCTGCTGCCGCTGTGGTCCACCGATGGCCTGCTTTGCGTCCATGCCGGCGTGCGGCCGGGCGTGCCTGTGGCCGATCAGGCGGAGGACGACCTGCTATGGATACGCGAGGGCTTCCTCGACTGGCCCGGCCCGGCGCCGATGCTGCCCGACCAGCCGGACACCCTGGTCGTGCACGGCCATACCCCGCACCCCGAACCGGAATTGCGGCCGTACCGGCTCGGCATCGACACCGGCGCCGGCCGCGGCGGCAGGCTGACCTGCGCGGTGCTGGAAGCCGACACGGTGCGATACCTGCAGGCATAGAGCTGGCATGAAAGCAGCACAGCGCCGCCGCCTGTCGTGCAAACGTCACGCCCCGCTTGCCTTGCCGCCCCGGGATCGTTAGCCGTGGGCACCATGCAGAGCATCCCGCCCGGCCCCGGCCGCACCGACGCGGACACCCCGGACGCCGACGCCACCATCGAGGCCCTGACCGCCGCCGTGCGCCGCCTCGCCCGCACCAGCGTCATGGTGATCGGCGACGTGATGCTCGACCGCTATGTCTATGGCGCGGTGGAGCGCATCAGCCCCGAGGCGCCGATTCCCATCCTGACCGTCGAGCGCGAGCTGGCCATGCCAGGCGGCGCCGGCAACGTCGTCCGCAACCTGACGGCGCTGGGTGCGGCTGTGGCCTTCGTGTCCGTGGTCGGGGACGACCAGGCCGGGTCCGACCTCACCGGCCTGGTCGGCGGCCAGCCCGGGGTCGAGCCGTGGCTGCTGGTCCAGGGCGGGCGGGCCACCACCGTCAAGACCCGGTATGTCAGCGCCGGCCAGCAACTGCTGCGCTCGGACCGCGAGGACACCTCGCCGATCCAGCCCAAGCTGGCCGAGCGCATGATGCGGATCGCGCGGGACACCCTGGCCGCCACCTCGGTCGCGGTGCTGTCGGACTACAACAAGGGCGTGCTGGCCGGTGACACCCCGGCGCAGTTGATCGCCGCTGCCCGCGCGTCGGGCCGGCAGGTGCTGGTCGATCCCAAGGGTCCCGACTACAGCCGCTACGCCGGGGCCGACGTCATCACGCCGAACCGCCGCGAGTTGGCGGAGGCCACCGGCCTGCCGGTCGAGACCGAGGGCGAGATCGCCGACGCCGCCCAGGCCCTGCGCGCCGCCCACGGCTTCGGCGCGGTGCTGGTCACCCGGTCGGAGGACGGCATGACCCTGGCCGACGCCGGGGGAATCCAGCACTACCCGGCGGAGGCGGCGGAGGTGTACGACGTGTCCGGCGCCGGGGACACCGTGGTGGCGGCGCTGGCGGCCGGGCTGGCAGCCGGGCTGGAGCTGCGGGTTGCCGTGCGCCTGGCCAACATCGCCGGCGGCATCGTCGTCGGCAAGATCGGCACCGCCGTCGCACGGGAGGAGGAGCTGCTGCAGGCCCTGTCCCCGCAGGGCGGCGCGTTGCGAAAGGTGGTATCGCGTGAGATCGCCGCCGAGCAGGTCGAGCGGTGGCGGCGCAAGGGCTGGCGCATCGGCTTCACCAACGGCTGCTTCGACCTGCTGCACCCCGGCCACGTCCACTTGCTGGAGCAGGCGCGCGGCCAGTGCGACCGCCTGGTGGTCGGGCTGAACTCGGACGCCAGCGTGCGCCGCCTGAAGGGTTCCACCCGCCCGGTGCAGCCGGAGGCCGCCCGTGCCGCGGTGCTGGCAAGCCTGTCCGCGGTGGACTTGGTGGTGGTCTTCGAGGAGGACACGCCGCTGCAGACCCTGTCCGTCCTGAAGCCGGACCTGCTGGTGAAGGGCGCCGACTACGCGCTGGACGACGTGGTGGGTGCGGATGAGGTGCAGTCCTGGGGCGGCCGGGTGTGGCTGGCGGAGCTGATGGCCGGGTTCTCCACCACCGCCACCGTCGCCCGCATTACCGCGATCCGCAGCGCGGGATAGCCCCAGGGAAGGTAGCCGAAGGAAATCTGCACACGGGCGGCTGCTGTTCGGCGACGGCCTATTATATGTCAGATTATGTCCAGCATCCCTCCCGGCGGATTCATCCGCGTGATCGACTTGGAGACCACCGGCCAGGGCTTTGCGGATGGCGGGGTCGTTGAGGTCGGCTGGCAGGACGTGGTCCTGGACTCTGACGGTGCATGGGCGTTGCGCGAAGGGCCGCACGCCCTGCTGGTAAAGCCGGACCACCCGATTTCGCCGCAGACCTCGGCGATCCATCACCTCATCGATGCGGATGTGGCGGACGCGCGGTCTTGGCAGGATGTTGCGCCCCCGGTGCTGCAAGCCTGGCCGGGACCAGTGCCCCTGGCCCTGGCGGCGCACCGGGCGGCCTTCGAGCAGCGGTGGTGCCGCCCCGCCCTGTCCAACGGCGCGCGCTGGGTCTGCACCTACAAGTGCGCGCTGCGCCTGTGGCCGGACGCGCCGACCCACTCCAACCAGGGCCTGCGCTACTGGCGGCATCCGGAGGGGCTGGACCGCGACCGCGGCCTGCCCGCGCACCGGGCCGGGCCGGACGCCTATGTGACGGCGCACCACCTGCGCGACATGCTGCACCTGGCGGGCGTGGAGCAGCTTCTGGCCTGGTCGGACGAGCCGGCTCTGCTGGTCAAGGTGCCGTTCGGCCCGTGGCGCGGCCGTCGGTGGGCCGACCTCGGCGACGCGGCTCTGGAGCAGGTGCTGGCGGGTGCCGCCGGCAATGCGGATGTGGCCTTCACGGCGCGGCGGGAGCGGCAGCGGCGTGACGAACAGGGCGGCGCGGCGCTGCCAAACCCGGTGCAGACAGCGCTGGTCCTGTAGGGCCGGCGCAAAGCGACAAGCCATGCCTCCGCCCAAGGCGGAGGGGCGAATACCTGCAAGCTACTTAGCGCGCAGCCGTCATTGCGAGCCGCAGCTTGCGGCGTGGCAATCCAGGGGCCGCCACCGCCGTCCAGCCGGCCTTGGATCGCCGCGCCGCAAGCGCTGCTTGCAATGATGGCGCCGGCACGCCCGGTTAAAGCGCCTCCAACCCTGCCCTAAGTTGGCTCCGATACGAGTTGGGCAGGCTGATGCCGCCGGCTCAATGCGCGGTCGGTGATGCCATCGAGGGTTCCACTGCCGCCCCAGCCTCCGATTGCAGCGCCGGATCGCCATGGCCCGGCGCGGCAACGACCCCGATCTCCGCACGGCTGAGCGGGCGGCCGTCGCACGACATCACCTGCAACGTTGCGACTTCGCACCCGGTCGCGGTCTCGACCATGCGCGAGAGCGGCTTGCCCGGCAGCACCAGCCAGCGGTCGCCCCACTGCAGCATGGCCAGCACGACGGTCATGAGGTCATCCCCCATGCCGGTCAGCGCATACTCCTCCCGCTTGGCCCCCTCGGCCACCGGACGCCGGGTGAGCACCCCGCCGTCTACCAGCTTCTTGAGCCGGTCGGTGAGCGCGTTGCGGGAGATGCCGAGGCGCTGCTGGAAATCGTCATAGCGGGTCACGCCGAGGAACGCCTCACGGATGATCAGCAGGCTCCACCACTCGCCGACGAGGTCAAGGGTGCGGGCGATCGGGCACGGAGCTTGGGAGAAGTCTCTTCGTTGCATCCAGTGGATATAGGGGCAGGGGTTGCATCTTTGAACCTAAATGATTAGTCTCATCATTGAACTTATGGAGGCTGCTATGATCAATTCTCGGTTGGCTGGCTTGGCGGTTGCCCTGGTCCTGTCGTCCAGCGGCGCGGGTATGGCCCAGACGTTTGCTGGCCCGGCTTTCCCCGGCCCGGCCTATGTTGCACCATCGCCGGTCACCGCGACTTCGGTCGGGAAGTGGATACGCGACCCGCAGGGCAACATCGTCGGCAGCGTCCGCAGCCTGGGGAGCGATGGGCGGACGGCGGAGATCATGGTCGGGTCGTACTTCGAGAACGGCAGCCATGTGGCGACGGTTCCGTTGAGCGCCCTGTCGGTCGTGAACGGCCGGGTCGTGCTGCGGACCGATACGGCCGTGGCGCTCAACACCGCTCGCCGATAAGGGGCAACGAGCGGGCTTGGCGGCGGGGCTGCCCCGCCCGTCAAGCCACGGCGAACCAGGCATACGCGACCGGCAGCACGATCCCGCCAGCGAACCCGGCCAAAGCCATGCCCAGGCTGGAGAAGGCCCCGGCCTCGGCGTCGATCGCCAGCATCCGCGCAGTCCCGATGCCGTGCGCGGTGACGCCGGTCGCCAATCCCCTGGCACGTTGGTCATGCACGCCGGCAGCGTCCAGCACCCAGGTGCAGATGACTGCCCCGGTGATCCCGGTCAGCACCGCCAGTCCAGCCGCAAGCGACGGGTCGCCGCCGATGAGCGGGGCGACCGCCATGGCAATGGCTGCCGTCGTTGACTTGAGCGCGATGGAGTGAACCACGAGGCTTGGCGCGCCAAGCCACCCGGCAACGGCCACCGCGACGGCTGCTGCGGTGACAAGCCCCACGCTGATCCCGGCAAGCACCGCAGCCAGCGCCACCCGGATGCGCGGCAGGCTGCGGTGCAGCGGCACGGCGAGCGCCACGGTGGCCGGTGCAAGCAGCAGGGCCAGCGGCTGGACTCCGGCCGAGTACTCCTCCGGCGGGCTGCCCAGGCCATTGAGCATCACCGTGACCAGGGCGACGGCGAGCAGCACCGGGTTCGCCAGCGCGTTTCCGCGGCATCGGCGCTGCACGCGCAACCCGGCCTCGTAGGCCAGCATTGTGCCGAGCAGCGGCAAAGCGGGCCGCACCGCCGCCAAGGCTTGCAAGGGTATGTGCGGGTCGATCATCGCACGTGTGCTCCGGGCGTGTATTGCAGGCGAGTGGCGGCTGCGGCGGCACGTTTGACGCCGCGCTGCTCCTGCCGGGCCAACAGTGCCTGCGTGACGCGGCCGGCGACGACGAGGGCCAGCACGCTGGAGACCAGGATTGCACCCGCGACCGGCAGCCAGGCGCCGGACAGGTGGCTGAGGCGGCGCACGGCGGCCACCCCCGGCGGGACGAATAGCAGCCCGAGGTACGGCAGCAGCAGGTCCGCCGCAGGCAGGGAGGCTGGCTGCTCCCGGTGCGCGGTGAGGCAGAGGCCGGCCAGGAGCAGGCCGATGCCGAAGACGGCGCCGGGGACCGGCAGGCCGGTCAGGCTGTGCAGCGCATCGCCCATCGCCAGGCAGGCGAGCAGGGCGGAAAACGACCAGATCATCGCAGCCTCCTCTCGTTGGCCCCATCGGTAGCCTGCGGCGGGCTGGCCGTTCTGTGATGCGCGTCACAGCAGCACCCGTGGGCTGGCTGTCGCACGGCTGAAGTGCAGCCCCGCGGCAACCCGCCGGAGGATCACTGCTGCTCCCTCTCCCCCCGGGAGAGGG
>CAXTAT010000006.1:8365-178497 GCA_964242415.1 uncultured Acetobacteraceae bacterium | reverse complement strand
GAGAGGGAGCAGGCAGGCTCCTCACCGCACGCGCGTTTGCAGCGGAATGCGCCGCGGTATCCCGTTGACGCCGCCGGGCGACCTGCCCTAGAACCGCGGCCCGCACTGTGGCGGACGTAGCTCAGTTGGTAGAGCGCCGGTTTGTGGTACCGGTTGTCGCGGGTTCGATCCCCGTCGTTCGCCCCAGTGCCTCCTCTCGGGTCCGCCCTCCTATCGTAGTGGCACGGCGCATGCTTCACTCCCCGGCACTTGCTGGGAGCTTGTTTGCATGAAGCGCATCGCGTTGCTGTTCTGGGCCGCCGCGGCCGTCCTGGTCATCGCTCCCGCCGCCCGTGCGGCTGACGACGTGGTGATCGGCGCGCTCTACCCCCTGACCGGCAACGCCGCGCAGGTCGGCGCCGACGCGCGCAACGCCATCGACACCATGCTGGAGATCGTCAACGGCGCGCACGAGCCACTGCCGATGCTGATGGGCGGCGGCGGCGGACTGGACCATCTCGGCGGCGCGCACATCCGCGTCGTGTTCGCCGACCACCAGAACGACCCGCAGAAGGCCCGCGCCGAGGCCGAGCGGCTGATCACCCAGGACCACGTCTCCGCGCTGATCGGCAGCTACACCAGCGCGACTGCCGCCACGATCAGCCAGGTCGCGGAGCGCTACGAGGTGCCCTACCTGTCGATGGACAACTCGTCCCCCAGCCTGAACAAGCGCGGCCTGAAGTGGTTCTTCCGCACCACCCCGCATGACGAGATGTTCACCCAGGCCATGTTCGACTTCTTCAAGGAGGTCGGCGCCAAGACCGGCCACCCCGTGAAGTCGGTCGCCCTGTTCTACGAGGACAGCATCTTCGGCAGTGACAGCAGCACGGTGCAGCGCAACCTCGCCAAGGCGGCGGGCATCACGGTGGCGGCGGACATCAAGTACCGCGCCAACTCGCCCTCGCTGTCTGCCGAGGCGCAGCGGCTCAAGGCGGCCAACGCCGACGTGCTGATGCCCAGCAGCTACACGTCCGACGCCATCCTGACCCTGCGCAGCCTGAGCGAGCTGGGCTACTCGCCGCCGGCCGTGATGGCGCAGGCGGCGGGCTACCAGGAGCAGGCGTTCCTGACCGCCGCCGGGCCGCTGGCGGAGGGGGTGTTCAGCCGCTCGTCCTTCGCCGCCGACGCCACCAAGTCCCGCCCGGCCATCGTCCCCGTGATGGCGATGTTCCGCGCCAAGTCGGGCAAGGACCTGAACGACAACACCTCCCGCCAGGTGGTTGCCGTGCAGGTGCTGGCCGACGCCATCAACCGCGCCGGGTCGGCCAAGCCCGACGACATCCGCCGCGCCCTGATGGCGGCCAACGTGCCCGGCGACCAGACCATCATGCCGTGGCGCGGCGTGCGCTTCGACGAGACCGGGCAGAACCAGGAGGCGACGCCGGTGATCCAGCAGGTGAAGGACGGCATCTACCACACCGTGTATCCCGCCGACGTGGCGGTGCAGGAGCCGGTCTGGAACGTGGGCAAGTAAGGCCATGGCAGGGATCAGCCGCCGCCTCATCACCTGGACGGCGCTGCCCACCGCCGCGCTGATCGGCTCGGCCAAGGCGCAAACCACGTCCGCGGAAAGCACCTTCGAGCGCATTACCCGCACCAAGACGCTGCGCATCGCCGTCCTGCCGGGCGAGCTGCCCTACTTCACCAAGGACCTCGCCACGGGGGAGTGGCACGGCGCGGCCATCGAGTTCGCCCGCGACATCGCCAAGGTGTTCGACGCCAAGCTCGAATACGTCGAGAGCACCTACGCCAACTCGGTGCTGGATCTGCAGGCCAACAAGATCGACCTGGCCTTCGCGCTAGGGCCGACGCCGCAGCGGGCGCTGGCCATCGGCTTCACCCGGCCGTTCTTCATCCACCCCTATGGCTGCCTGGCCCGGCACGGCCTGGACCCGAAGACCTGGAACGACATCAACACCCCCGACATCCGCCTGGTGTGCGACATCGGCTCGCTGCACGAGACCGCCGCCCGGCGCTACGCCCCGAAGTCGCAGATCACCGCCTACAAGACGCGCGACGAGGCGACGCTGGCGTTCCAGTCCGGCCGGGCCGACGTGTTCATCCTGGCGGCGATGCTGGGGTTGAGCACCATCGCGCGCAACCGGGCGCTGGGGCCGTACCACCTGCTGACGGGGCCGCTGGTGGCCCTGCCGAGCTGCTTCGGCGTGCGGCGGGAGGCGGACACGCGGTTCGTGGACGTCGTGAACGCCTGGATCGACTACAACCGCGGAGTCGGGCAGATCAGGGACTGGCTGCTGGCCGGGCTGGCGCTGAACGGCGTCACGCGGGAGGACGTGCCGCCCGAGGTCGTCTTCTAGCGGCATGGGCTACCAGTGGGGGTTCGGCTTCCTGCTCCGCTACACGCACCTGTTCTTGGTGGGGATCGGGGTTACGCTGGCCTATACCGTAGGGACGGTGCTGCTGGGGCTGGCGATTGGGCTGCTGCTGGGGCTGGCGCGGCTGTCGCGGTCGCGGTGGGTGAATGCTCCGCTGGTGGCTGTGATCGAGGTGTTCCGCTGCACGCCGCTGCTGGTGCAGATCATCTGGTTCTACTATGCGCTGCCGGTGATCTTGGACGTGCAGATTCCGGCGGCGGTGGCGGCGGTGCTGGTGCTGTCGCTTTACACGGGGGCATTCTATGCGGAGATTTTCCGGGGCGGGATCGTGTCGATTGAGGCCGGGCAGTGGGATGCGGCGCGGGCGTTGGGGCTGCGGCGGTGGGGGGTGATGCGGCTGGTGGTGCTGCCGCAGGCGGTGCGGCGGATGGTGCCGCCGTTCATGAACCAGTCGATCATCCAGTTGAAGAATACGTCGTTGGTTAGCACGATTGCGGTGCCGGATTTGCTGTATCAGGGGACGCTGATCACGGCGGATACATACCGGCCGCTGGAGGTTTATACGGTGGTTGCGTTGATCTACTTTGCGCTGTTGTTTCCGGCGACGCGGCTGGTGCAGTGGTATGAGGGGCGGTTGGCGCGGGAGTAGATAGATGTGGGCTGCTGAGACGGCAGCGCCCAATCCAGCGTGCCAGCCGGCACAATGGCTATCGCATCACCTCAAGCCAAGGCATGGTGGAAACGCCTTCGGGTCAGAGGCGAACGTCAATTAGGTAAGTGCTCCTCATAGTTCTTTGCATCAACGGCGTCATCCTGAACTGTGCCTGGAACAATCTCTGCCAGCCAAAGCTTGCCCCCCTTCTTCTAAATCTCGGTTTCCCTGTGCCTTAACAACGCTTCGCATTGAATATCCCCATCGTGTATGCTGATCCTAGCTCCCTCAACTAGCTGTTTGCTGCATTCGTCTGATTGTTGAACATTCATTGGGAGGATGATGCTCTCTTTCCCTGGATCGCTCAAATCTCTGGAATTGAAATCAACGTAAATCTTAAGCATGATATCTCCGTGGAGGTAATCTCCCCTGTTGCCCTGAGTTGAGTGCGCCTGACTGTCCCTGTGTTGGCACGCACCCCTGTCTGCTGCTGTTTGACGAGAGGAGCAGCATTGAACAAAACCATGCTGAACCTAATCGCGCGGGTGATCGGCTCCCTTGCAACCAGGCTCATTCGAAAGCTCTGAAAACTGTGTCTTTGCATTCAAGCGGTCGGCATATGTCCTCGACTGAACCACTTGCGAATCTCCAAGCTTGCAAAAGGCTTCGGTATAGGAAGTTGAACTAAACTGTAGCCAATCCTACCTGGCGGCTCAAATTCAAAGAATACAATTCTTCCTTCTTTGTTGGAAGCGAACGAGCTATCCTTCTCAAACATGCTTTGCAATGGGTCTGGATGAGTCTCGCCGGGAGTGCGATAGATGTCTCTATAGGTCATGGGCAGGATGCAATAATACAAACCAATCAGTTGAGGATGAATCTGGGCGAGAGTTTCGGCCAGTCCATATATGTCAGAAATTTCTGCAACCCAATCGAACGGATCAGAGGCGAACGATTTTACAACAGACTGCGTGCATTCGTAGGAGAATGAATACATATAGAAGTCGTGTTTGGACACAAAATCAAACCCAGAGAACTGGATGTCGCCATGTGCAACGGAGCCTATGAAAGTACGAGCAAAGCCATGGAATGGACTTGTTGGGTCAACTAAGTGATCCACAGGCATCCCATGTTCAAACGTGAAGTCATCGACGCGCGTTGCGGTCTGTCCATCCAACGTGTCCCTCAGGGCGATGTTGTCGATTGCCCAATACTTTCCTGCGGTCCCAACTAGGATGCTTCCACTACCTAAAACAGGCGTCTCGGCTGATGAATGATAGAATTTGTAAACCCTTCTTTGTTCAATACGTTGTCTATCTTCCTCGCTCAAGTTAGCTTCCATTCGTCGGCTTCTAATCAACTTCTCTGTTCGCATTGCCCTATCTTGTCCAAGTGAAGTTGACATCACCCCCGCGGCAACAACTCCTCCGCCAGCGTAGCCCAATAAGAAGCCCCCACCGGCAAGATCGCATCATTGAAGTCATACCGAGGATGATGCACCATCGCATCCTCCGGCCCCCGCCGCGCCCCAAGCATGATATACGCCCCCTGCTTGGCATTCAGCATAAAGCTGAAATCCTCCCCGCCCATGGTCGGCTTGTCCATGTGCCGCACCGCGTCCTCCCCCTGCACCGTCACCGCCGCGTGCCGAGCCAGCGCCATCGCCGCCGAATCATTGACCGTCGCCGGATAGGTCCGCCGGAACACCACATCCGCCGCCGCCCCGAACCCGGCGGCGATGCCCTCCGCCAGCCGCCGTACCCCAGCCTCCAGCAGGTCCCCCACCACCGGGCTGAACCAGCGCGCGGTGCCCAGCATCCGCACGGTCTCCGGAATGACGTTGTAGATATGCCCGCCCTGGATGCTGCCGATGGTGACGACCCCAGCCTCCACCGGCTCCACGGTGCGCGAGACGATGCTCTGCAGCGCCTGCACGATGGCCGCGCTGACCACCACGGGATCGACCCCCATGTGCGGCTGCGCCCCATGCGCCCCGCGCCCGGTGACGGTGATCTCGATGTCGGCCACGGCGGCCATCACGGGCCCATCACGCCAGGCGAACACGCCCTCCGGCAGGGCCGGCCAGTTGTGCATCCCGAACACCTGGCGCATCGGGAACCGCTCGAACAGGCCCTCCCGCACCATAATGCCGCCACCCCCGCCGTTCTCCTCGGCAGGCTGGAAGATCACGTGGACGGTGCCGGCGAAGCTGCGCGTCTCGGCCAGGTACTTCGCAGCCCCCAGCAGCATAGCCGTGTGCCCGTCATGACCGCAGGCGTGCATGACGCCGGGGGTCTGGCTGGCATAGGCCGCGCCGGTCTCCTCCTCAATCGGCAGGGCGTCCATATCGGCGCGCAGCCCAATCGCGTCCGCCGGCCCATCGCCCGGCGCACTGCCGCGGATCACGCCGACAACGCCGGTGCCGGCCAGCCCGGCATGCACCTCATCGACCCCGAACCCCCGCAACAGGTCCTGCACGACCCGCGACGTCCGATGCTCCTGCAACGCCAGCTCCGGGTGCTGGTGCAGGTCGCGCCGCCAGGCGGTCATCTCGTCATGAAAGGCGGCGATGCGGTTGATCACGGGCATGGGGGTGTCCTAAACGTCAACGCCAGGCCGGCGGCCAGCGGAAGGGGGTCGATGCCCAACATGCGCCGCATGTCGCCGATGGGGAAAGCCTTGTCCTCGCCCAGGCGGCGGATTTCATCGGCGCGGATGCGGGGCAGCCCGGGCAACCGCGTCAGCGGCGCCAACGCACGCAGCAGGCCAGCGGGAATGGACACGATGCGCGGCCGCCCCAGCCCGGCGGCAGCGGCCACGGCGCGGACGAACCCGGCATAGGGCAGGGCGTCCGGCCCGGCGACCACCAGGGCGTGCGGACCGGCCCAGGCGGCCTCCATCGCGGCGCGCAGGCTGCGGGTCACATCGGACTGATGGACCGGCTGCACCAGGGCGCGCCCGCCGCCGGGCAACGGCACCAGGGGCAGGCGGCGCAGCAGGGCGGCCAGGCGCTGCACGTTGTCCTCCCCGGCGGCACCGTAGATCATGGTGGGATGCAGGATCACCCCGGCCCGGCCTGAGGCGCGCAGGGCAGCCTCCCCGGCCTGCACGCCGGTGCCATGCGCGTCGGGCCACTGCGTGAAGCGGCGGGTGCTGCCCAGGAACACGAAGCGTTCCGCCTGGGGAGAGACGGCCAGGATGGCAGGGATGTGCCGGGCATGCGCGCACGACACGACCAGGCGCGCATCCCCCAGTGCGGCAGCCAGCCCGGCGCCGGTCAGGTCGGCCACGCGCGCCGCCCCGGGCAGCCCGGTCGCGGCCCAGCGTTCGGCGCTCCGCACCACGGGCACCCAGGGCAGCCCGTCCGCCAGCAGGGACCGGCACAACGCCGCACCAGACCGGCCACTCGCTCCGATGATGTGGGCCGTCACGTCCACGGGCCGCCACCACAGGGACCCCGACCGCGATTGCAGGGGGCGCTTACGCCGCCGCAATCCAGGACCGCCAGGACCGCGCCCACCTCCCCCAGAGCAAACCCACCCAACCCAAAAACGGCACCCGCTGCTTCTCCCTCTCCCTCCGGGAGAGGGCCGGGGTGAGGGAGGCCGCAAGGGCCCAGCTCGCCTGTCAAAGTACCGAAGCCCCTCTCAATCTGGCGGGACTTGGCCCTCCCGGCCTCCCTCACCCCAACCCTCTCCCGGAGGGAGAGGGAGCCAAGCCACTGCAACCCCAAGATCATGCGCGATCACCCTGCACCACCCCCAGGTCGCCAAGCCGCACGCGCGGCGCGCAACGACCGCGGTTCAGCGAGGAGCCAAGACTACGCCCCACGCCGGGCAACCCCCCGGCCCGCAACAGCCCCGCACCCATGTGGTATTCCCATACCACACCCCAAAACCCTTGACATCGCACCCTCTTTCCCCCAAACCGCGCGCAGCCCTGGAATTGGAACCATGCAGAAGACCACCATCTCCCTCAAGCCGGCCGAGGTGAACAAGGCCTGGACCGTCATCGACGCCGACGGCCTCGTGCTCGGACGCCTCGCCGCTATCATCGCCCAGCGCCTGCGCGGCAAGCACAAGCCGCAGTTCACCCCGCATGTCGATTGCGGCGACAATATCGTCGTGATCAACGCCGAAAAGGTCCGCGTCACCGGCAACAAGGCCGACCAGTCGGTGTTCTATTACCACACCGGCTTCCCCGGCGGCATCAAGGGCCGCACCATCCGCAGCCGCCTCGAAAGCGCCCACCCCGAGCGCGTCATCGAAAAGGCCGTCGAGCGCATGATCACCCGCGGCCCCCTGCAGCGGAAGCAGATGAAGCACCTGCACATCTACGCCGGCGCCACCCACCCGCATGACGGCCAGCAGCCGAAGCCGCTCGACGTCGCCGCCATGAACGCCAAGAACAAGAGGGTCTAGCCGCATGTCCGACACCCTGGACGACCTGCCCCCGGCCGCCCCCGCCGAGCAGACCCGCACCCTCGCCGACCTCAAGGACCTCGCCGTCGCCTCCGCGCTGGTCACCAGCGACAAGCCCGTCCGCGAGGCCAAGCGCGACGCGCTGGGCCGCAGCTACGCCACCGGCCGCCGCAAGAACGCCATCGCCCGCGTGTGGATCAAGCCCGGCAAGGGCGAGATCACCGTCAACGGCAAGCGCGTCACCCAGTACTTCGCTCGCCCCGTGCTGCGGATGCTGCTGGCCCAGCCGTTCCTGGTCACCGACCGCTACAACCAGTTCGACGTGATGTGCACCTGCAACGGCGGCGGCCTATCCGGCCAGGCTGGCGCGTTGCGCCACGGCATCAGCCGCGCCCTCACGTACTATGAGCCCGAGCTGCGCGGCGTCTTGAAGCTCGCGGGCTTCCTCACCCGCGACAGCCGCGTGGTCGAGCGCAAGAAGTACGGCCGCGCCAAGGCCCGACGCAGCTTCCAGTTCAGCAAGCGGTAAACCGTCACACCCAAGTGCTTATGAAGGGGGGCGGTCCGCACAGGGCCGCCCCCTTTTTCGTTGCCCCCTATCCACGCCAAAGAGGTTAGCCATGCCTGACAGGACCGTGTTCATCGACGGAGAAGCCGGCACCACCGGCCTCGGCATCCGCGACCGCCTGGCCGCGGTGCCCGGCGTGGCCCTGCACAGCATCGACCCGGCGCACCGCAAGGACGCCCAGGCCCGGCGCGACATGATGGCCTCCGTGGAACTGGTCGTCTTGTGCCTGCCCGACGCCGCTGCGAAGGAAAGCGTGGCCCTGGTCGCCGGCCTCGGCAACCAGGCGCCCAAGCTGCTGGACGCGAGCACCGCCCACCGCTGCGACCCCGACTGGGCCTACGGCTTCCCGGAACTCGCACCCGACCAGCCCCTCCGCATCGCCAAGTCGGCCCGCGTCGCCAACCCTGGCTGCTACCCGACCGGCGCCATTGCCCTGCTGCGCCCGCTCGTGGACGCCGGGCTGCTCGACCCCTCGCACCCGGTGTCGGTCAACGCCGTCAGCGGCTACTCCGGCGGCGGTAAGGCCATGATCGAGGCGCATGAGGCCACCGGCGGCCCAGCCTTCGAGCTGTATGCCCTGGGCCTCGAACACAAGCACGTCGCGGAACTCCAGCAGTACGCCCGGCTGACCCGCCGCCCGATCTTCGTCCCCTCCGTCGCGCACACCCGTCAGGGCATGCTGGTCTCGGTGCCGCTGCACCTGGACACCTTGCCGGGCCGCCCGACGCTGGCCGACCTGCACGCCGCCCTGGCCGACCGCTACGCCGGCAGCACCCTGATCCGGGTGCCGCCCATCGCCGGCACCGGCAGCCTGGAGCCGACCGCACTGAACGACACCGACCTTATGGAGCTGCGCGTGTTCGGGCACGAGGCCGCGGGCCATGCCCTGCTGGTCGCCCGGCTGGACAACCTCGGCAAGGGCGCGTCCGGCGCAGCGGTGCAGAACATCCGCCTGATGCTGGGCCTGGACCAGCCCGCCGTGCAGGAGATGGCCCATGCCGGGTAACGGCCCGCTGTTCTCCCTGGACGGCGTGTCGCCGCAGGTGGCGCCGGACGCCTGGGTGGCGCCGACCGCCGCGGTGATCGGCGACGTGCGGCTCGGCGCCGGGTCCAGCGTGTGGTTCGGCTGCGTGCTGCGCGGCGACACCAACCGCATCACCGTCGGACCCGGCAGCAACGTGCAGGACGGCACGGTCGTCCACGTCAACCCCGGCGCCGAGTGGGCCTGCACCATCGGTGCCAACGTCACCATCGGCCACGCCGCCATCGTCCACGCCTGCACCCTGCACGACCGCGCCTTCGTCGGCATGGGCGCCACGGTGCTGGACGGCGCAGTGATCGAGGAGGGCGGCATGCTGGCCGCCGGCGCCCTGCTGACGCCGGGCAAGCGCATCGGCCGCGGCGAGCTATGGGCCGGCGTCCCCGCCCGCAAACTGCGCGACATGCCGGCCGGGGAGCAGGCGGAGCGCGATCAGACGGCCGTGCATTACCGGGATCGTGCCGCCCGCTTCCGTACGGGACTGCGCGCCATAGATTAGACGGCATGTCCCAGCGAGGCCCCACCGTGTTCCGCCACGCCGTCCTGCTTTCCGCGCTCCTGGTGCCGGCTGCCTGCGGGACCATGCCACCCGTTATTCCCGACTACGGCCGGCTGACTGCGGCTCAGCTAGGCTCCGGCCCCGATCCGGACGCGGCGGCGGCCAACCTGGCGGCGTGGGCGTTCGCGGACTCGAACCGCACCTATGGCCGCCCGGTCGAGGCGGCGCGGGCGGTGGCGTCGCTCGACTACATCGCCGGCCAGTTCTACGCCAGCGCACGCTGGTCCGTCCTCTCGGCGCCGACCCAGGAGCAGTTGCTGCAAGCCCGGCAGGACGCGCGGGCGGCGCTGGGCATCCCGCTGGGCACGCCGTCCCAGGCCGTGATCGATCACCTGACCGCTGCCGGCAATGCCCTGGCTGACAACAACCGGGCGGCTGCGCTGGCGGCGCTGTCCGGGCCGACCTTCACCACGCCGCCAGACGAGGTGCTGGCCCGGCTGAGCAACCTGCCATTCCTGAGCACGGCCAACATCGCCACAACGAACGCCGCCAACGAGCTGCTCGACGGCGGCATGGACACCCAATTATAGCCGCTTGCCTGCTCCCTCCCCCTCCGGGAGAGGGCCGGGGTGAGGGAAGCGGCGAGCGCTGGGTGTCCTGGTGAAGGAGCGAAGCATGGTCTTCAATGAACAGAGGTCCGGCTCGTGCGGCCCCCCTCACCCCGGCCCTCTCTCTCCGGGATAGGGTGCAGGCAGCGTCCTCACACGATGAGAAAATGCCCGCCCCCCCGTCACCCAGCCCGCACCCTGACGTAGCTGCCCGGCGCGTCCTCCAGCGCCGGCAGCGCCCCGGTGCCGGGCACCCGCGCCGGCACCTCCGCCGCGTCCAGCGCCGCGACCCAACGTTGCCAGTCCGGCCACCAGCTTCCAGCCATCTCCGTCGCCCCGGCGAGCCAATCCTGCGGGCTGTCCGGCAGCATCCCGTTGATCCAGTGGCTATACTTGCCGCCCTCCGGCGGGTTTACCACCCCGGCGATATGCCCGCTGGCCGCCAGCACGAACCGCTTGTCGCCGCCCAGCAACTGCGTGCCGCGGTAGGTGCTCATCCACGGCGCGATATGATCCTCCCGCGTGGACAGGAAGTAGGCGGGGATGGTGACCCGCCCGAGGTCGATATCCTGGTCCAGCAGGCGCAGCCCCCCGGGCACGCGCAGCAGGTTGCCCTGGTACATCTGCCGCAAGTAGAAGCTGTGCATCCGCGCCGGCATCCGCGTGCTGTCGCCATTCCAATACAGCAGGTCGAACGGGAACGGCTCGTTGCCCATCAGGTAGTTGTTGACCACAAACGACCAGATCAGGTCGTTGGCGCGCAGCATGTTGAACGTGGCGGCCATGTCGCGGCCCTCAAGGAAGCCCTGCTTCTCCATGCGCTCCTCCAGCGAGCGCAACTGCTCCTCGTCGATGAACACCCCGAGTTCCCCGACCTCGGCGAAGTCCAGCATGGTGACGAAGAACGTCGCCGACTGCACCCGGTCGTCGCCCTGCGCCGCCATCCAGGCCAGCGTGGTCGCCAGCAGCGTGCCGCCCAGGCAGTAGCCGATGGCATTCACCTCCCGCTCGCCCGTCGCCTGCCCGATGGCGTCCAGCGCAGCCAGCACGCCATCCCGCATGTAATCCTCGAAGCCCCGATCGGCCATCCGCTCATCCGGGTTGGCCCAGCTCACCATGAACACCGTATGGCCCTGCCCGACCGCCCAGCGGACGAAGCTGTTGTTGGGCCGCAGGTCCAGGATGTAGAACTTGTTGATCCACGGCGGCACGATCAGCAGCGGGCGGCGCAGCACGTTGACCGTGCTTGATGCATCGGGGCTGGGCGCATACTGGATCAACTGCATCAGCCCGTTCTGGAACACCACCTTGCCCGGCGACACCCCGATGTCGCCGCCGACCTGGAAGGCGTCCGGGTCGGTCATCCGCACCGTCAGCCGGCCCCGGCCGCGCTCCAGGTCGCCCAGCAGGTTCGTCAGGCCGCGCAGCAGGTTCTCGCCCCCGGTCTCGGCAGTGCGGCGCAGCACCTCGGGGTTGGTCAGCAGGAAGTTGGTCGGGCTCATCGCGTCGATGAACTGGCGGCTGTAGAAGTCCACCTTCTGCGCCGTTTTCGGGTCCAGGTCCTCCGCCTGCGTTACCATGTCGTGCACATACCGGGCCGACAGCAGGTAGGACTGCTTGATGAAGTTGAACACCTCGCTTTCCTTCCAGGCGCCGTCCTTGAAGCGGCGGTCCGCCGCGCCGGCGGTGATGACCGGTGCGGCCTCCATGCCCCACATGCGTCGCGTGGAACTCTGCCACAGCGTCATGTAGTCCTGCCAGAAGCCCAGGCTGGCCTGCATCAGCTTGGCCGGGTCGCGCATCAGGCTCGCCGTCATCTCCATGAAGGCGCTGCCGACGTTCAGCGGGTCGATGGCGGGCAGCTCGTGCGACTGGCGGTTCAGCCAGTCCGCCACCAGGCGTTGGGACCGGCCCGCAATGTCGGCCATGGAGCGGCTGAGCACGGCCGGGTCGCCCATGCGGAAGCCTGGGAGCGGGAGTGGGGTCCGTGCGCCGGGTTCGGCCATGGTGCGGGCGTCCTTTTCGTCGGGGCTGCTGCTGGGCTAGACAGGGGCCTGCCGCGGCACGCCCGGGCGGCGTAAGCAGGAGATGAACCAGCCGATGTGCAACGGGGAGGTAGCTAGGCGCGTGCGCCGCCGGCGACAAGCGGCGATCCTGTTGCCGCTGCTTCCATTAATGCTGCTGGCCGGATGCAGCGGGACCGGGAGCGTGACCGGCGCCGTCGAGCGCGCAAACGGCAGCAAGCTGACGCAGGAAGGCCCGCTCGACTGGTGGCACGATCTGCAGGGCGGGCGCATCGCCGAGGGCCGCCCGCCGCCGCCCGGTGCGACCGACCCCTATCCAAACCTGAGCCAGGTGCCGGCCAAGCCGACCCTCACCGACCCCGCCGTGCGCCGGGCGCTGACCGCGCAGTTGGCGGCCGAACGGGACCGCACGGCGCGCCAGGCTGTGCAGGACCCGATCGCGTCTGCGCCCACCGCCGGCACGCCGGGCGGCGCCCCGGCCGCGGCGCCTGGACGCCAGACGGCTGCCGCGCCGCCGACCGCCCCGGCGGCCCCGATGGCGACGCTGGACGCGGCGACGGCTCCGCCTGCAACCCCCGTGGTGTCCCGGGCGCCTGCAGCACAGGCAAAATCCAAGGCTGCCCCAGCCTCAACCGCAACCGCATCGAACGCGCCGGCCGCGCCGGCCGCGCCGTTGGCATCGGGACCGCTGCCAGACCTGCCCACCGGCGCCCCCGCCACGCCGCAACTGCCGGGCCTGCCGGCGACCACCTTCGCGCCTGCGACGCCCCGGCCCACCCCGCTGACGGTGATCGCCTTCGCGCAGGGGTCCGCTGCCCTGCCGGACAGCGCCGACCCGGCCCTGCGCGAACTGGCCGCACGCCGGGCCGGCGGCGGCGTCGAAGTGTTCGCCGGCGGCGATGGCGAGGGTTCGCCCGAGCGCCAGGAGGCGGCGATCCCGCTCGGCCTGGCCCGTGCCCGGGCCATCCAGGGCGCCCTGGTGGCTGCCGGCGTGCCCATGGCTGCCATCCACTTGGAGGCGTCCGCTCCGGGTCGCACCGGCGGCGCGCGTCTGCTACCGTAGGCACCCTGCATCCGAGCCCTCTTTCCGAGCCAGGCCATGACCCAGGAATTCCACCGCATCCGCCGCATGCCGCCCTACGTGTTCGCCGAGGTGAACCAGGCCAAGGCGCGCGCCCGCGCCGCGGGGGAGGACATCATCGACCTCGGCATGGGCAACCCCGACACCCCCACCCCGCCGCACATCGTCGCCAAGCTGATCGAGGCCGTGCAGGATCCGCGCAGCCACCGCTACAGCGTCAGCAAGGGCATCCCCGGCCTGCGCCGCGCCCTGGCCGCCTACTACGAGCGCCGCTTCGACGTGAGGCTGGACCCGGAGACCGAGGTGGTCGCAACCCTCGGCTCGAAGGAGGGCCTGGCCAACCTGGCGTCGGCCATCACCAGCCCCGGCGACACCATCCTGGTGCCCAACCCGTCCTATCCCATCCACCAGTTCGGCTTCATCATCGCCGGCGCCAGCGTCCGCAGCCTGCCCGCGACGCCGAACGACGACATGCTGGAGGCCCTGGACCGCGCCGTGCGCCACAGCGTGCCCAAGCCGACGGCGCTGATCGTGAACTTCCCCAGCAACCCCACCGCCTACTGCGCCGACCTGGCCTTCTACCGCGAGGTCGTGGCGTTCTGCCGCAAGCACGACATCTACATCATGTCCGACCTCGCCTATGCCGAGATTTACTTCGGCGACACCCCCCCGCCATCCCTGCTGCAGGTGCCCGGCGCCAAGGACATCGCGGTCGAGTTCACCAGCATGTCGAAAACCTACTCCATGCCGGGCTGGCGCATGGGGTTCGCCGCCGGCAACGCCCGGCTGATCGCGGCGCTGGCGCGGATGAAGAGCTACCTCGACTACGGCGCCTTCACCCCGATCCAGGTCGCGGCGACCGCGGCGCTCAACGGACCGCAGGATTGCGTTGCGGAGATGCGGGCGCTGTACCGGGAGCGGCGCGACGTGGTGGTGCGCGGCCTGGCCGGCGCCGGCTGGGACGTGCCGAGTCCGGACGGCTCGATGTTCGCCTGGGCGCCGATCCCGCCACGCTACGCGCACCTGGGCAGCGTCGAGTTCAGCAAGCTGCTGCTGGCGCGGGCCAAGGTGGCGGTGGCGCCGGGCATCGGCTTCGGCGAGCACGGCGACACCCACGTCCGCATCGCCTTCGTCGAAAACACCCAGCGGCTGCGGCAGGCAGTGCGCAACATCCGCGGCTTCCTGCAGGGCGACAGCCTGGCCGTGCCCGACGTCGCCGCGGAATGACCAAGCCACCGCGATGAGCAAGCCGCTTTCGGTTGGGGTCGCCGGCCTGGGCACGGTCGGCGCCGGGGTGTTGCGCGTGCTGCGCGACAACGCGGCGCTGGTCAGCGCGCGGGCGGGGCGGCCGGTGGCGGTGGTGGCGGTGTCGGCCCGCGACCGCAAACGCGACCGCGGCGTGCCGACGGCGGGCTTGCGCTGGTATGACGACCCGGTGGCCCTGGCGTCCGACCCGGCGGTGGATGTCGTCGTCGAGTTGATCGGCGGCAGCGATGGCCCAGCCGCAGCCCTGGTTTCCGCCGCCCTGGCCGCCGGCAAGCCCGTCGTCACCGCCAACA
Source organism: uncultured Acetobacteraceae bacterium (assembly GCA_964242415.1). Classification (GTDB taxonomy): domain Bacteria; phylum Pseudomonadota; class Alphaproteobacteria; order Acetobacterales; family Acetobacteraceae; genus DASWOJ01. The sequence goes on along the minus strand of CAXTAT010000006.1, from coordinate 163,671 downwards.
AGGCCCTGCTGGCCGTGCACGGTGCGGCGCTGGCGGCACAGGCCGAGGCCGCCGGCGTCACCCTGGCGTTCGAGGCCGCAGTGGCCGGCGGCATCCCCGTCATCAAGGCGCTGCGCGAGGGCCTGGCCGCCAACCGCATCAGCCGCATCGCCGGCATCCTGAACGGCACCTGCAACTACATCCTGACCACCATGCGCGACCACGGCCGCGAGTTCGCCGACGTGCTGGCGGAGGCGCAGCGGCTAGGCTACGCCGAAGCCGACCCCTCCTTCGACATCGACGGCATCGACGCCGCGCACAAGCTGGCCATCCTGGCGGCGCTGGCGTTCAACCGCCCCGTCGATTTCGCCTCGGTCCACATCGAGGGCATCCGCGCCGTCTCCGCCCTGGACATCCTGTTCGCCGGCGAGCTCGGCTACCGCATCAAGCTGCTCGGCATCGCGCGGCGGACCGAGGCGGGGATCGAAAGCCGCGTCCACCCCTGCATGGTGCCGCAATCCTCCCCCATCGCCCGGGTGGACGGGGTTTACAACGCGGTGGTGGCGGAGGGCGATTTCGTCGGCCGCGTCATGCTCGAAGGTCGCGGCGCCGGGGCCGGCCCGACCGCGAGCGCCGTGGTGGCGGACCTGATCGACCTGGCCCGCGGCCGGCTGGTGCCGGTATGGGGCGCGGACGGGGTGGCGCTGTCGCACCTGCCGTCCGTGCCGATGTCGGCGCATGTCGGCGCCTACTACTTGCGCCTGATGGTGGTGGACCGCCCCGGCGTGATCGCCGACGTGACCGCCGCCCTGCGCGACGCCGGCGTCAGCCTGGAAAGCATGCTCCAGCGCGGCCGCGCCCCCGGCGAGGCCGTGCCGGTCGTCCTGGTGACGCACGAAACCAACGAGGCCGCGATGCTCGGCGCGCTGGACGCCATCGCCGCCATGGACGCCGTGCTGGAGCCGCCAGCCCTGATCCGCATCGAGCCAGCCTGACGGGCGCGCCCCGGCGCGCAGCCCGTCCGGCGCCGCCGTCATTGCCGCCCGGCACCGCCCTCACTGCCATCCGACACCGCCGTCCATTGCTGCCCGGCGGCGCCCTCATCGCCGCCCGGCGCCGTCGTCATTGCGAGGAGCGGAGCGACGTGGCAATCCAGGGTCACAGGCACGAATCCTGCCCCTTGCAGCGCTGCAATGCCACGCCGAGGCCGGCTCGCAATGACGGCAGTCGCGGCGCTGGATAGGGCGGGCCATCTATCAAGGCCGTCACAAGGACCCCCGCAATGAACAAGCCCGAGATCAGCTACGACCGCAACCTGGCCCTGGACCTGGCCCGCGTGACCGAGGCGGCGGCCCTGGCGGCGTCCCGCTGGATGGGCCGCGGCAAGAAGAACGAGGCCGACGGCGCCGCCGTGGAGGCCATGCGCCGCGCCTTCGACAGCGTCGCCATCGACGGGACCGTGGTGATCGGCGAGGGCGAGATGGACGAGGCCCCCATGCTGTTCATCGGCGAGCGAGTCGGTGCCGGCGGCCCGGCCATGGATATCGCCGTCGATCCCCTGGAGGGCACCAACCTCACTGCCAAGGGCGGCCCCAACGCCCTGGCCGTGGTCGCCCTGGCCGAGCGCGGCAACTTCCTGCACGCCCCCGACATCTACATGGACAAGATCGCCGTCGGGCCGGGCCTGCCGGAGGGCGTGGTGGACCTGGACAACTCGGTCGGCGACAACCTGCGCGCCCTGGCCCGCGCCAAGGACCGCGAGGTCAACGACATCGTGGTCTGCATGCTGGACCGCGACCGCCACGCCCACCTGATCGCCGGCTGCCGGGAGGCCGGGGCACGCATCATGCTGCTGAGCGACGGCGACGTGGCCGGGGTGATCGCAGCCGCGCTGCCGGAGGGCGGGGTGGACATGTACATGGGCTGCGGCGGCGCTCCGGAGGGGGTGCTGGCCGCTGCCGCGCTGCGCTGCATCGGCGGGCAGATGCAGGGCCGCCTGCAATACGAGGACGAGGCGCAGAAGGACCGTGCCCGCGGCATGGGCATCACCGACCCCACGCACAAGTACACCGTCGAGGAGATGGCGCGCGGCCCCGTCATGTTCGCCGCCACCGGCGTCACGGGAGGGGCTATGCTGAAGGGGGTACGCCGATTCGGCTCCGGCGCCTTCACGCACACGATGGTCATGCGCAGCAAGTCCGGCACGATCCGCTACATCGAGGCGCACCACAACTTCGCCACCAAGACCTGGCAGTCGGATTAAGCGTCGGCGGGCCGCAGAGTGCTGGCATGAGGTGTAGAATGCCACCCTCAGCCAGTGCCCGCTTCAACGAGGACAGGACATGAGCGACGATCCAGTTATCGCCCTGCTGAACGGGATCAACGACCGTCTTGGCCGGCTGGAGCACGGCCAGACCGGCCTGCAGCAGGGCCAAGCCGCGTTGCAGCAGGGCCAAACCGCGTTGCAGCAGGGCCTGGCCACGCTGCAACGGGACCAGGCCGCATTGCAACAGAACCAGACTGTGCTGCGTGTGGACCTGATGGCCCGGATGGACCGGCTGGGCGACCAGATCACCTCGATCCGCGAGGATATCACCGTCAACATGGGAGCCGTGGACTCCGTACGGACGGCGAACGAAGGCACCAAGGCGGAGCTGCGCGCGTTGGGCGAGATGGTCTTCACGATGCACCGCCAGGTGCGCCGTCTGCAGACGCAGGTCGAAGAACTGTCCGGCAAGCCCCCCGCCGCCTGACCTGCATTCTCATTCCGTGCTTCCATTGAGCCACACCCACGCCACCGCCCTGGACGTGTCCGCCAGCCTGACCGGGCGCCGCTGGCTATGGCGCCGCGGTGAGGAACGGGTCGGCCTGGGCATCGCCCAGCGCCTCGACCTGCCGGAACTGATCGGGCGCCTGCTGGCAGCGCGCGGCATCGGCCTGGACGACGCCAGGCACTTCCTGGAGCCGACCCTGCGCGCCCTGCTGCCCGACCCCTCTGTGCTGGCCGACATGGACGCCGCCGCCGCCCGCCTGGCCGCCGCCGTCCAGCGTGGCGAGACCGTCGCGGTGTTCGGCGACTACGACGTGGACGGGGCCTGCAGCGCCGCCATCATCACCACCGTCCTGCGCGGCCTGGGCTGCCCCGTGCTGACCCATGTGCCCGACCGGTTGCTGGAGGGCTACGGCCCCAACGGCCCCGCCCTGCTATCCCTGGCCGGCCGCGGCGCCACCCTGGTCGTTTGCGTCGATTGCGGCACGGCAGCCGCCGCGGCATTGGCGGCGGTGGCCGGGCAGGCGGATGTCGTCGTGCTGGACCACCACGTCGCCGACGGCCCGCCCCCCCCGGTGCTGGCGACCGTGAACCCCAACCGCGCCGACTGCGCCAGCGGTCTCGGCAGCCTCTGCGCCGCCGCCATAGCCTTCCTCACCGCCATCGCCACCCTGCGGACCCTGCGCCGCGCCGGCTACTTCGCCGGCCAGGCCGAACCCGACCTGCGCGAGCTGCTGGACCTCGTGGCGCTGGCGACGGTGTGCGACGTGATGCCGCTGACGGGCCTGAACCGCGCCCTGGTGGTGCAGGGCCTGCGCGTGATGGCCCGCCGCGCCCGGCCCGGCATCGCCGCGCTGCTGGTCGCCGCCGCCGCCCGCGATGCGCCGACCGCCTTCACCTGCGGCTTCGCCCTGGGGCCGCGCATCAACGCCGCCGGGCGCATCAGCACGTCGGACCTCGGCCTGCGCCTGCTGCTGTCCGACGACCCCGTCGAGGCCCGCGCCCTGGCCGAGACCCTCGACAGCACCAACCGCAACCGCCAGCAGGTCGAGGCCTCAATGCTGGACGCCGCCCTGGAGCAGGCGGCCGGGCAGTCCGCCGCCGGCCATGCCGTGCTGCTGGTGCATGGCGAGGGCTGGCACCCCGGCGTGGTCGGCATCGTCGCCGGGCGGATCAAGGAGCGCTACAACCGTCCGGCCTGCGTGGGCGCGCTGGCGGACGGGCTAGTCAAGGGCAGCGGCCGGTCGGTGGCCGGGGTCGATCTGGGCCGGGCCGTCATGGCGGCGCGGCAGGCCGGGCTGCTGGCGACCGGCGGCGGGCACGCGATGGCGGCCGGCTTCTCGCTGCACCTTGACGCGATGGCCGGGTTCCACGCCTTCCTGAACGGCCGCCTGGCCCACGCCGCCGCCCTGCCGCGCGCCGCCGACCTGTCGGTGGAGGGCACCCTGGCCGTACCCGGCGCCACGGTCGATCTGGCGCAGCAACTGGCCCGCCTGTCCCCCTTCGGCAATGGCAACGAGGAGCCGGTGTTCGTCATCCCCCGCGCCCAGGTCGTCCGCGCCGACCGCATCGGCAAGGAGGGCGCGACCGTCCGCGCCTACGTGCAGGGGGAGGGCGGCGGCCCCCGCCTGAAAACCTTGCTGTTCCGTGCCCGCGAGGGCGCGCTGGCCGACGCGCTGCTGCAGCCCGGCGCGCCGCTGCACTTGGCCGGGCACCTGCGGGCGGAGGAGTGGAACGGCACCGTCACCGCCGGCTTCTTCATCGCCGACGCGGCGCGGGCGGAGTAGCCGCCGCGAAGCACGCCTTGACCGGCCTGGCCTCCCAGGCTACCTCCGCCCGGCACGGTCCCGTTCGTCTAGAGGCCTAGGACACGGCCCTTTCAAGGCTGTAACACGGGTTCGAATCCCGTACGGGGCACCCCGCATCCATGCTCGCCGACCCCATCCAAGCCGCCCTGGCCGCCCGCGCCGCCGGCCGGCATGGCGAGGCCGCCGACGCCTGGCGCGCAGCCTTGCAGCAGCATCCCGACGACTGGCAACTCGGCCTGCAACTCAAGCAGGAACTAAAGGCGGCGCTGCACTACCCGGACTCCGACGCCGCATTCCGCCGCGCCGCCCGCGGCCTGCCCGACGCGCAGTGGCTGGCGCACTACAGCGCGCTGTATGCCTTCCACATGGACGACCTGCCAACGTTGCGCACCCGCGCCCAAAAGACGCTCATCACCCAGCCCGCAAACGCCTGCCTACACGCCCTGTTGGGCGACGTGGCCCGGCAGCAACGGGACTGGCCGGTGTCGCAGGCCAGCTTCGCCGAGGCCCATCGCTGGGACCCCGCCCATTCCGAATACCCCGCCAAGCGGGACGCAGCCGCGCTCTACCAGCGCGTCGCCCGCACCCTCGCAACCCACCCCGGCGACGGCGATTCCTACGCCATCGCCGTCATCAACCTGGACCGCAACAGCGAGCGCCGCTCCTGGATCGAGCGCCTGTTCCCCGGCGTCCACCGCATCCCCGCCGTGGAGGGCAGCCGCCTACCCGGCGCCGCAGTCAACCGCCTGCTGTCCCACCCCGGCGACACCGGCGGCCGCGGCACCCTGGGCTGCTTCCTCAGCCATGCCGCCGCGTGGGATTGGGTCCGCACCTCCGGCCATCGGCACTGCCTGGTGATCGAGGACGACGTGATCCCCCTACTGCCCCTGCCAGCACGGACCGGCCCATTGGGCCTGCCGCCGCACTACGACGTGTGCTTCGCCAACGACCGGCTGGAGCCGCGCATCGACCCGGCTGGCATCGACGCGCTCACCGTCCGCACCCTGGCGCAGGCGATGCTGACCTTCCCGCCGGAGGACAACGCCCCCGGCGCGGACGGCTACTTCATCAGCGCCGCCGGCGCGGCCAAGCTGCTGGACTGGGTGGCGCAGGACGGCTTCTCCGGCGACGTGGACTGGCGGCTGCTGGCTTACGGCCTGACCCCGGACGCCATCGCCGCCCTGCCGCGTACCGCCTTCGCCTGGACCGCGCTGGACCGCCTGCGCCACGGCATCCGCCGGCCGGACCGCCTGGACGCCTGGGTCATGCACCCCGCCCTGATCCGCACCGTCGGCGTCAGCAGCGACCGCGAGGACGACGACCGCGGCGAGCCGGTGACCCGTTGAACCCAACCCCCGTCCAGTGTTGGATGCCGCCCGGACGCACCCCCCGGACGCACCCCCGGAGACCCCCATGGAACACGTTGAATGCGTCGTCATCGGTGCCGGCGTCGTCGGCCTGGCCGCCGCCCGCGCCCTGGCGCTGTCCGGTCGCGAAGTCTGGATGCTGGAGGGCGCGGCCGGCATCGGCACCGGCACCTCGTCCCGCAACTCCGAGGTCGTGCACGCCGGCATCTACTACCCCGCCGGCAGCCTCAAGGCCCGCTTCTGCGTCGAGGGCAAGCACCTGCTGTATGACTACTGCACCGGCCGCGGCATACCGCACAGCCGCCTCGGCAAGCTGATCGTCGCCGCCGAGCCAGCCGAGATCCCCGTCCTGCAAACCATCCGCGCCAAGGCCGAAGCCAACGGCGTGGACGACCTGCAACTGCTCTCCGGCGAGGACGCGCAACGCCTGGAGCCGGCCCTGCACGCCGCCGGCGCCCTGCTGTCGCCCAGCACAGGCATCGTGGACAGCCACGCCCTGATGCTCGCCTTCCAGGGCGACATCGAGAACGCCGGTGGCGCCGTGGTCTTCCACGCCCCAGTCCTCGGCGGCACCGCACGCTCCGGCGGCTTCACCCTGCAAATCGGCGGCGACGAGCCGATGGACCTGTCCTGCGAGGTCCTGGTCAACGCCGTCGGCCTGCACGCCCCCGACGTGGCCCGGCGCATCGGGGGCATCCCGCCCGCCAGCATCCCGCGACCCCACCTCTGCAAGGGCAGCTACTACTCCCTGCAAGGCCGCGCCCCGTTCCACCGCCTGATCTACCCGGTGCCGGAGGCCGCCGGCCTGGGCGTCCACCTGACACTGGACCTCGGCGGCCAGGCTCGCTTCGGCCCCGACGTGCAGTGGGTGGAGACGGAGGACTACGACGTGGACATCCGCCGCGCCGACGGCTTCTACGCCGCCATCCGCCGCTACTGGCCGGCGCTGCCCGATGGCGCGCTGGCGCCGGGCTACGCCGGCATCCGCCCGAAGATCAGCGGCCCCCAGGACCCCGCCGCCGACTTCCTGGTGTCCGGCCCGGCGCAGCACGGCATCGGCGGCCTGGTCAACCTGTTCGGCATCGAAAGCCCCGGCCTGACCGCCTCGATGGCGCTGGGGAACCATGTGACGGCCCTGGTGAACCAGCGGAACGCAGCGTAACGTACGCAGCCACAACAAGGGAGGCTGCGATGCGGACCCTGCTTGCAGCGGTAACGGCCATGGCGGTTCTGCATAACGCTGCCCATGCGGACATCGCCCTATCGTCCAACGACGCACACACCGTGCTGGACAACGGCGCCCAGGTCGCCCCCGAGGTGGCCGCGCCCGACACGCTGTCCATCATCGACCTGTCGCAGTCCCCGCCCAAGGTGACCGACACCATCGACGTGCCCGGCAGCGTCGTCGGCCCGCCCATGGCCGTCTTCGTCAGCCAGGACGAGACGTTCGCCATCGTCACCTCCGCCACCAAGGCGGACCCGGCCGGGCCGGGCGGCATCAGCCCGAACGACCGCCTGACGGTCATCGACCTGACCGCGAAGCCGCCGGCCATCGTGCAGCGGCTGCGGGCCGGCGCCGGGGCGGGGATGGTGCGGGTGTCGCCGGACGGCACCATGGCGCTGGTCGCCAACCGTGCCGCCGGCACCGTCTCGGTGTTCACCATCAGCGACCGCCGCCTGACCCCGACCGGCCTGGTCACGGTCGGCGCCGGCACCCTGCCCAGCGGCGTCGTGTTCACCCGCGACGGCAAGGCCGCGCTGGTCACGCGGTATGGCGACAATCAGGTCATGGTGCTGCACATCGAGGGCCGGGCCGTCACGGCGGACCCGCGGCCGATCACCACCGGCATCGCGCCCTACACCATCGACGTGTCGCCGGACGGCACGCTGGCGGCGGTCAGCAACATGGGCCGCGGCGACGGCGACATGGATACCGTGAGCCTGATCGACCTGACCGCCGAGCCGTTCCGCGCCATCCAGACCCAGGCCGTGGGCCGCTCCCCCGAGGGCCTGAAGTGGTCGCCAGACGGCAAGTACCTGGCGGTCGGCACGCAGGAGGGCACCACCAAGCCCGCCGGCAGCCCCTTCCTGGGCGACCACGGCAAGCTCTCGGTGTTCGAGTTGTCCGACAAGCGCCTGCGCCTGGTGGCGGACGCGCCTATCGGCCGCTGGTCCCAGGGCATCGCCTTCAGCCGCGACGGCCGCACCTTGCTGGCGCAGAACATGGTGGAGCGCACGATCCAGGTGTTCCGCTGGGACGGCGTGAAGCTGTGGCCCGGGGTCGCCCTGGACATGGGCGCCGGGCCTGCGGCCATCGGGACGGCCTGGCCTTGAAGCAGCAAACCCCGCGGGCCAAGTCATTCGCATGATCCGCATCGACCCGGCCCGCACGCCCCCCGTCATCGACATGACCCCGGACGGTCAGTTCCGCGAACCCCTGCGCCCGCGCGCCGCGCCGGGCGTGCCGGTGTCCGTTAAGCTGCTGATCGGCGCAGTGCTGGTTGCGGTGCTGGCCGGCACGGCAGCGGTCGCGGCCTTGGCGCTGTGGCTCGTCTCGATGCTGCTGCCGGTCCTGCTGATCGCCGCTGGCGTAGCCTGGGCAACGTTCAAGTACCGGCAGTGGCGCGGCGGCTCACTCGGCCGCCAGCGGAACCTGTTCCGGCGCTAGGCTGGCGGCATCGGCCAGCAGCGCGTAGCTGCGCCGCCGCGCCGCCGGGTCATACATGGTGGTCAGCACGGCCACCTCATCCACCCCGTGCTCCCGTCCCAGTCCCCGCAGCATCGCCATGACCCGCGGGCCGGTGCCTGCGAAAGCCGTCTGGCGCATTGTGTTCAGGCGCTCCCGTTCGGCCGCCGTGGCTGGATAGGCTGCGGCGGCTTCCGGGGAGGGCAGGGCGGCATAGACCCCACGGTCCCGGCCCAGCCGCCACACGGCGCGCGACGCAAACTGGCGGTCGGCCTCCTCCTCGGTCTCGGCAGCCAGCGCCCATACCGCAAGGGCAGCATGCGGGCTGCGAAGCCCGTCACTGGGGCGGAAATGCTCGCGGTAGGTGTCCAGCGCCTCCGCCGCGCCCCGCCCATCGGTGATGAAGTGGGCGAAGCAGTAGGGCAGCCCGAAGTATGCCGCGACCTGCGCGCCATACCCGCTGCTGCCGAGGATCCAAGGTTCCGGCGCACCCGGTCCCGCAGGCTGCGCCGTCACGTCGCGGAACGGGTGGCCTTCCGGCAGCCGCTCGCCGCGCACCCAGGCCAGCAGGTCGCGCACCATCTCCGGAAAGTGGTCGGCGGCATCGCCCGCGGCAGGGTTCAACGCATGGGCGGTGCGGCCGTCCGACCCCGGCGCGCGCCCCAGGCCCATGTCGATCCGCCCGGGCGCAATCGCCTCAAGCACGCGGAACACCTCCGCCACCTTCAACGCGCTGTAGTGCGGCAGCATCACCCCGGCGCTGCCCACCCGGATGCGGGTGGTGGTGGCGGCGACGGCGGCCATCAGCACCTCCGGCGCGGTGCCGGCTTGGCTGACGCTATTGTGGTGCTCGGCCAGCCAATAGCGGTCATAGCCCAGCGCATCGCAGTGCCGGGCCAGCGCCAGCGTCTCCTGAATGCTGCTGTCCGGGCTGCGTCCGGCGGCGATGGTGGATTGATCCAGAACGGACAGGCGCATGGGGAACCTCGAAACTTCACCGGGCGTATAGGGCGCCGCGAGCATAGGGCCTCGACAAGCCTACAGTAACAGGCGACGTGCGGTTTCGTTCAAGCGAGGTTAGGACAGCGTGATGCCAGCAGCAGACTTGCCCGCCCCGCCCCGCCTGGTGACGGGCATCGCCGGGCTGGACGACGTTCTGACCGGCGGGTTGGAACCCGGCCGCGTCTACCTGATCGAGGGCACCCCAGGCACTGGCAAGACCACCCTGTCCCTGCAATTCCTGCTGGCGGGCCAGGCGGCCGGGGAGACCGTCCTGTATGTCACCCTGTCGGAATCCGAACAGGAACTCCGCACCGTCGCCGCCAGCCACGGTTGGAACCTGGACGGCGTGGACATCTTCGAGCTGGTTAGCGAGGTCGGCCTCGACCCGGAATCCGAGCAGACCGTGCTGCACCCTTCCGAGCTGGAACTCGGCGAGACCACGCGCGGCGTCATGGCCCGCGTCGAGGCGCTGCGCCCCTCCCGCGTCGTGTTCGACAGCCTGAGCGAGATGCGGCTGCTGGCACAAAGCCCGCTGCGCTACCGCCGGCAGGTGCTGGCGCTGAAGCACTTCTTCACCCAGCGCGGCTGCACGGTGTTCATGCTGGACGACCGCACCTCGTTGGACGGCGACCTGCAACTGCACAGCGTCGCCCATGGCGTGGTCACCTTGGAGCAGCTTGCCCTGGAGTACGGCTCCGAGCGCCGCCGCCTGCGGGTAGTGAAGCTGCGCGGCAGCCAGTACCGCGGCGGCTTCCACGACTTCACCATCGAGCCGGGCGGCCTGGTTGTCCACCCCCGCCTGATCGCCAGCGAGCACCATGCCGACTTCGACAGCGCGGCGGTCAGCACCGGCACCCCGGGGCTGGATCGCCTGCTGGGCGGCGGCCTGACGCCCGGCACCAACACCTTGCTGATCGGACCCTCCGGCGCAGGCAAGACGACGACGGCCTGCTGCGCCACGCTCGCCGCCCTGCGGCGGGGGGAGCACGCCGCCTACTTCCTGTTCGACGAGGGGCTGAAGACCCTGACAACCCGCGCCGCGAATCTTGGGATGGACCTGGCGCCCCATGTCGCCAGCGGCGCGCTGTCGATCCGCCAGATCGACCCGGCCGAGTTGTCGCCGGGCGAGTTCGCCGGCCTGATCCGGGCGTCGGTCGAGCGGGACGGCGCGCGCCTCGTGGTCATCGACAGCCTGAACGCCTATCTGCAATCCATGCCCGGCGAGCGCCACCTGCTGCTGCAGATGCACGAGCTGCTGAGCTACTTGAACCAGCGCGGCATCGTCACCCTGATGGTGCTGGGCCAGCACGGCCTGGTCGGCAATGTCCGCACCGACCTGGACCTCAGCTACCTCGCCGACGCCATCGTGCTGCTGCGCTACTTCGAGGCGGAAGGCGAGGTCCGCAAGGCGGTTTCGGTCGTGAAAACCCGCACGGCCGCGCATGAGCGCTCGATCCGCGAGTTCTGGGTGGACGACGGAGGCCTGCACGTGGGGGAGCCGCTGCAGGGATTCCAAGGCGTGCTGACGGGCGCTCCGGCCTGGACCGGCACCGCCGCCGCCCTGCTGAAGTCCCATGGTGAACCCGGCACGGCCTGACCCCATGCAGCCCGTGCTGATCCTTGCCCCACGCGGGCGGGACGCGCCGGTGGTCAAGCGCGTGCTGGCCGCGGCGGGGATTGCCGTCACTGTGTGCGCCGGCCTGTCCGACCTGACGGACGGCTTCGGCGATTGCAGCGCGGTGGTGGTGACCGAGGAGGCGCTGGCCGGCCCCGGCCTGCCGGCGCTGTTGGAGGCAGTGGAGCGGCAGCCGCCCTGGTCCGACCTGGCGTTCGTGGTGCTGGCCACCAAGCAGTCCGGCGTCCGCACCGGGGCGCGCACCAGCATCCTGGACCGCCTGGGCAACGCCGTGCTGCTGGAACGCCCGCTGAACGCCGAAAGCCTGGTCAGCGCCGCGCGCTCCGCCCTGCGGGCGCGGGGGCGGCAACTGGCGGTGCGCGACTTGACCGCCGGGCTGGAGGACCGCGTGCGCGAACGAACGGCCGCGCTGACCGAGAGCGAGGCGCAATCCCGCGCGATCTTCGACGGCTTTCCCGAAAGCCTGTTCACCCTGCAGGTCGGCGCCGACGGCGGGCTGGCGTTCGAGCGCCTGAACCCCAGCGCAGCCCGCACGGCCGCCCTGGCGGCGGACGAGATCGCAGGTTTGCCGCTCGCGTCGGTAATGCAGCAGGCCGCCGCGGCGGCGCTGGCGGAGCAGGCGCGGCGCTGCATCGAGGGCGGCAGCAGCATGACCTTCACCGGGCCGCTGCAGTTCCTCTCCGGGTCCGCAACGTTCGAGACGACGCTGACCCCGCTGCGCGACGCCCGCGGCCGGGTCACGCGCCTGCTGGCCGCGGCGCGCGACGTGACCGAGCGCAACCTGCTGGAAACCCGGCTGCGCCAGGCGCAGAAGCTGGAGGCGGTCGGGCAACTGACCGGCGGCGTCGCGCACGATTTCAACAACCTGCTGCAGGTGGTGCTGAGCGGCCTGACGCTGATGGAGCGCGTCCAGGACCCGGACCGCCGCGCCCTGCTGGCCGACAACGTGCGGCGCGCGGCGCAGCGGGGCGGCGAGCTGACCAAACGGCTGCTGACCGTCGCCCGCCGGCAGTCGCTGCGGCCGGAGCGCATCGACGTGGCGGCGTGGATGGAGGGCGGGGCCAGGGAGCTGCTACGGCAGGCATTGCGCGGGGATATCCGGCTGGACGTGCAGTTGCCGCCGGGGCTGCCGGCGGTCGAGGCCGACCCGGCCGAGCTGGAGTTGGCGTTGCTGAACCTGGCGGTCAACGCGCGCGACGCGATGCCGGGCGGCGGCGTGCTGACGGTGCGGGCCGAGTTGGTGCGGATCTATGCCGTCACCGACGCCGATGGGTTGGACGGAGACTTCGTGCGGCTGGGCGTCTCAGACACCGGCGTGGGCATGAGCGAGGAGACGCAGGCCCGGGTGTTCGAGCCGTTCTTCACGACAAAGGGGGTTGGCCAGGGCACCGGGCTGGGGCTGGCGCAGGTTTATGGCTTTGCGCGGCAGTCGGGCGGCGGGGTGCGGCTGCTCAGCGTGCCCGGCCAGGGCACGACGGTGTCGCTGCTGCTGCCGGTGTCCACCCGCGCTGCGCCGGCCGGGATGGAGCTGGCCGCCGCGCCGGGCAATGCGCCGCAACGCGGGGCGGCGGTGCTGGTGTGCGAGGACGACGACGACGTGGCAGCCCTGGTGGTGGACATGCTGACGCAGCTCGGCCACGCGCCGACGCGGGTGACCACGGCGGCGGCGGCGCTGGGAGCGCTGGCGGATGGCCGGGTGGTGGACCTGCTGTTCACCGACGTGCTGATGCCCGGCGGCATGGATGGCCTGGCGCTGGCGCGGGAGGTGGGGCGGCGGCGGCCGGGTCTGCCGGTGCTGCTGACGACCGGCTATACTGGGGGCGGGGTGGCGGCGGTGCCGCTGGGGCTGCCGTTGCTGCGGAAGCCATACCGGATCGATGACTTGGCGCAGGCGTTGCAGCGGGCGTTGCCGGGGACGGGATCGTCCAGTGGAGCATAGCGCGCCGGGACGGGAGACTTTGTGTGAAGTCTCCGGCTTAGCTTGGTGGGAGAGACCAGCTTTCTGGGTCATCAAGCCTTTCGCACCTGAAGCCGCGACTTCAAGCGTAGGCAGGGTCGCTCCACAAAGTGCCATGACAGCCAGGCAAAGGCCAGGGACACAGTAGCCGCAATTGCAAACGTCGAGTAAATCCCAAGTTTGCCATCCACGGCGATTACGGACAGCATCGCAGGAAAGCCGATGAGATACGTGCCATATGACAGGTCGCCGACGGCTTGCTTGAGCCGGCTTCCCGTCCCGCCCATCACCGAGACATAAAGCACGATATAAGGCAGAAACAGCTTGAGAACTATATCGCTCAGCCATACGCCTGCCGCCGCATAAAGGCTGATCAAGCTGATTGCGAGCATCCCGGAACTGAAGGGTATCCTGTCGCGAGCAATCCAAGCGGTAGAACCAGCAAGGAAGTAGCTGGCGAAATCGAGGAACGGAAACACATGCACATTGGTGAAGAGCGATGGTCCCGGCGCATCGGGGCCCAGTCCGAACTGCCGCGCGGCTGGAACAGCCAGGAGGCTGATGAGGAACATCGACGCTATGGCCCGCCGTAGCCCGAATGCAAAACTGATGACCGGAAGAACGATGTAGAACGAGCACTCGATTGGTATGGTCCAGATCGAGCCGTTCATCAGCCACGGCGGGCTGGTGTTTGGGAACACGCTGTACATCTGCGCGTCCAACCCGAAGACTGCCACGTTCCAAAGATGCCTGAAGCCAACATAGGTCAGGAAAATCCATGCGCTGGCATTCGTGAAGGCCAGGCCGATGACGAACACTTCGACGAGGGTGACAAGGGCAAGCCCTGGAAGGATGCGCAGGATGCGCGCGGCCACATAATCCTCCAGGGTTCGCTCGCATAACGACTTCGTGACCAGGAAACCGCTGATCACGAGGAAGCAGTACACGGCAAGCGTCCCGCCGAATCCGTAGTGCAGGTATGAACCTATCGGCTCCCAATCGCTGCCCTTGAGAGAGAAGCTATGGCAGAATATCACCGTGACCGACAAAACCAGGCGAAGGAGGTCGAAGTTGTTGCGTCTCGGGTCAAACTTCGTCTGAAGTGTCGCAGGGCGCTCCTGAGTTGAGCGGTTCCACCCAGTTTCCTCGTCCAAAGCCATTCGCCTCCCAATAGGTTTCGGCGCCGGCTTCGCACCACTGCTCGGAGCTGGCTCTTGTGGCTGCCCAGCCCGTCATGCTCCCAGCCCCAGGTTCATACAGGGAAGCAACCTAAGCCGGGTTGCCCAGCCTGCCCCATCGGTTGCACAACCCCTAATTCGGCGAAAGCAATCTATGGAACGGCATCGTGTCAAACGCAGCCAGCACGGCTTCCACCTGCTGCACTCTCCCTATTCCCCCGACAACTCCCGCCGCCGCTTCTCCAGCTCCTCCGAGTAACGCCGCAGCGCATACTGCTCCGTCAGCACCCCGATCACGTGCATCCCCTCCGCGCTGTCCACCACCGCCAACTCATCGCTCTCGGCGGTCTCGAACATCTGCACCGCCTCCTTGATCGTCATCTGCGGCAGCAGCACCGTCTTCTTGTGATGCACCACCTCCGCCAGCCGTTCGGTGCCTTCCGGCGCCGCATGCCCCTCCGACGTCGCCAGTATCCCCGCGTAGCACCCGGCATCGTCCACCGCGACCACCCGCGCCACGCTGCCCAGCACGAATTCCCGCCGGAACGACGTCAGCATCATGCTCTGCGGCACCTTGCGGAACTCTCGCCGCATCATCTTGCCCACCGTCAGGTTCCGCATCCAGCCGATGTCCACCGCGCTGCGGATACCCTCGCCGCGCAGATGGAACCGCCACGTCGCAAAGCTGTAGCCGAACGTCCGCCGCACCGTGATGGTGCTGACCACGCTGGCCGCCAGCACCGCCACCGTCATCGGCAGCGACCCCGTGCTTTCCAGCGCCAGGAACGCCATCGTGAACGGGCCGCCCACCACCGCCACCGCCAGCGCGCTCATGCCCACCAGCGCGCACACCACCGCCGGCAGCGCCTGCACCACCGTCACCAACGCCAGCGCTCCGGCAAACAGCTTGCCCAGCAGCGCCCCCAGGAACAGCGACGCAAAGAACAGCCCGCCGCGAAACCCCGACCCGATGCTGATTGCCGACGCCACCGCCTTCAGCAGGATCAGCAGCGCGATGTGCTGCATCCCATATGGTGCATCCAGCGCGACCCGCAGCGCCGAGTGCCCGGACGACAGCACCGAGGGCGACACCAGCGCCAGCCCGGCCACCGCCGCACCCCCCACCGCCGGCCGCAGCCACCCCGGCAGCCGGCTGCGGCGGAACAGCTCCTCCACCAGCGTCACACCCCGCATCAGCGCAATGCCGCCCAGCGCGCACAACATGCCCAGCGCCAGGATCGGCACATAGTCCACCGTCTCCAGTGCCGTGGGGATGCGGATGTCGAACCCGTCGGCCCCCCCGGTCAGGATGCGCATGATCGATACCGCGGCGATGGCCGACATCACCACCGGCGCCAGCGACGCCAGCGAGTAGGTGCCGATCACCAGCTCAAACGCATAGAACGCCCCGGTCAGCGGCGCATTGAACGCCGCCGCAATGGCGCCCGCCGCGCCGCAGCCGACTAGCAGCCGCAGGTCGTTGCGCCGCACCCGGAACGCCCGGCCCAACCGGGACGCCATCGCCGAGCCGATCTGCGCATACCCGGCCTCCAGCCCCACCGAAGCGCCGACGCCGTTCGACCACACGGTCTGCGCAACCACGACCAGGCTGTCCAGCAGCGACATCCGCCCGCCGTACAGGGCATTGGCCTCGATCGGGTCCACCGTGCGCCGCGGCATCCAGCGCGCCAGCGCCCAGCCCGCCGCGCCCAGCACCAGGCCGCCCCCCACCAGGACCACCCCGGCCCGCAGCCAGGTCACCGCAACCTGGGCCGACAGGAACTCGCCCGCGCTCAGGCCGAAGAACATCCGGTGCATCAACTGCGCCGTGGCCGACATGCCGACCACCACGACCCCCGCCGCCAGCCCGACCCCGGCCGCCAGCACCACCAGCCAGATCTCGTCGGCGCGCACCAGGGCGCGCAGGGCCTGCGGGGCGTGGACGACGGCATCCACCACCGCCCGCCGTTCCCGCCGCGCACGCACCCCGCCCGCGGTCCCAACGGGGGGAAGGGCACCGGTGCGGAAAAGTGACATCGTAAGGGGAACCCAACGGGGCAGGAGTCGCCGCGCAGCACTCCGCCGCCGACTGCTTCTTACTGCGGCCCGATCCCAGCGGGTTCAACCCTGGACCAGTGAATAAATTGGCGGAGGGCTGTAACGTTTTACAACCGATGTTTCAGCCTACGCCACCCGGTCGCGGCGCGTCGCCTCCAGGTCGTCGGCGATGAAGGCGCGGATCACCTCCGGCAGGGCCTCGTGGGCGCTGAAACCCAGCGCCGGCGCGCGGATGGCGGCGAAGGCAGCCGGCCAGCCGCCGACGATGGCGGCAACGGCGGGATCGGGCCGGCGGTCCACCAGGGCGGCGGCGCCGGGCTGCACCGCCTCCAATGCCGCGAGCATCTCGCCGACCGTCACGCTGAGGCCCGGCGGGTTTACCCCACGGTCCCCGCCCATGGCGGACGTGTCCATGCCCGCGGCATGCAGCAGCCAATCAACCGCCCGCCGTGGGCTGCACACCCAGACGGCGAAGCTGTCCGGCACCGGCAGGGCGGCGCGCAGGCCCAGCAGCGGCTCGCGCACGATGCTGCTCACGAAGCTGCTGGCGGCGGCATTCGGGCGGCCAGGGCGGACGATGACGGTCGGCAGGCGGATCAGCACCGCATCCAGGAAGCCGCGGCGGCTGGCGTCGGCCAGGATCAGCTCGGCCGCCGCCTTCTGCGCGCCATACGAGTTGCCCGGCACCTGCCGCGCGTCGTCGGCCAGCACCGCGCCCTGGCCGCCGCTGAAGCTGGCGACCGAGCTGGTGAACACCACCCGCGGCGGCGCGTCCAGCCGGCGGCAGGCGTCGATCACCGCGTCGGTGCCGCGCACGTTGACCCGGCGGCCCAACTCGTAATCCGCCTCCGCGGCGCTGCTGACCACCGCGGCCAGGTGGAACACGACGGACGTGCCGGGCGGGATGGCGGCGGGCGGCAGGTTGGCCAAGTCCCCGGCCAGGCTGTGCACGGGGAACGCCGCGCCCGGGGCCGGGGCAGAGGCCAGGTCGAACAGCGTCAGGCTGCTGACGGGCACGCCGCCCAGCGCGCCATCGGCGGCCAGGCGCGCGGCGACCTTGCGGCCCAGGAACCCGTTGCCGCCCAGGATGGTGATGTGCATGGCCGCCCCCTCTCTCGTCGCAGCTCGATTATACATGGAGCCGGCTTAACTCCCTCTCCCTCCGGGAGAGGGCCGGGGTGAGGGAGGCGGCAAGCGCCACACCACGCCCGATCGGGCCGCTTGCTGTCCTTGCCTCGGCCAAGTCCGCCCTTGCCGATTCCCTCACCCCGGCCCTCTCCCGAAGGGATGGAGCAGCAGCAGGCGTCTAATCCAGTCCAGCACTAGCCGCTGGTCCGCCGCCGCGCAATTCTAGCCAGCATGACCTTTCGCTGCCTGCCCAACCCGCGCCGCGGCCTGCCCGGCCTGACCGTGCTGCCTGCCGGCGGGTTCCGCCGCGCCCGCGCCGAGATCACCGCCTGGCCCGGCTACGCCCCCACGCCGCTGCATGACCTGCCAGCACTGGCCCGCCGCGCCGGCGTCGCCACCGTGCAGGTGAAGGACGAAGCCTCACGCTTCGGCCTGGGCAGCTTCAAGGCGCTGGGCGGCGCCTACGCCGTGCTGGGCGTAATGCAGGCCGAACTGGCCCGGCGCGGCACCGCCCGCAACGCAACCGCCGCGGACCTAATGAGCGGCAGCCTCGCCCCAGCGACGTCCGGCATCACCGTCACCTGCGCCACCGACGGCAACCATGGCCGCAGCGTCGCCTGGGGCGCCCAACGCTTCGGCGCGGCCTGCGTCATCCTTGTCCACCCCGGCGTGACGCAGAACCGCCGCGACGCCATCGCCCGCTACGGCGCCGAGGTGCGCGAGGTGCCGGGCAGCTACGACGACTCCGTGCGCGCCGCGGCGTCCCTGGCGGCCGAGCACGGCTGGTTCGTCGTCTCCGACACTTCCTGGCCCGGCTACACGGAAATCCCGCGTGAGGTCATGCAGGGCTACCGCCTGATGCCGGACGAAGCCTTGGGCCAGTGGTCCGGCCCGCCGCCCACCCACGTCTTCGTCCAGGGCGGCGTCGGCGGCATGGCGGCGGCGGTGTCGGTCCAGGTGCGGAGCCTCAACCCGGTCCCGGCGCTGGTCGTCGTCGAACCCAGCCGCGCCGCCTGCCTGCTGGCCAGCGCCGAAGCCGGGGCGCCGACCGCGGCCGGGGACCTGCAGACCATCATGGCGGGCCTGGCCTGCGGCGAGCCAAGCCTGATCGCCTGGCAGGAGCTAGACCGCGCCGCCGCTGCCTTCCTCGCCATTCCCGACGCCGCCGCGATCGACGGCATGCGCGCCCTGGCCGCGGCGGGCATCGTCTCCGGCGAGTCCGGCGCGGCCGGGCTGGGCGGCCTGCTGCTGGCGGCGGAACACCCGGCGGCCCGCACGGCGCTCGGCCTGACCGCCGAAAGCCGCGTGCTGCTGTTCAGCACCGAGGGCGCGACCGACCCGGCACTCTATGCCAGCCTGGTGCCCGGCCCGGCGGCCCCCGCATGATCCTGCACGGCACCGAGGCCGGGCAAGGTAGCGCCGTCGTGCTGCTGCATGGGCTGTTCGGCTCGTCCGGCAACTTCGCCAGGGTGCAGCGCAGCCTGGCCGAGACGCACCGCGTGCTGGCGTTCGACCTGCGCAACCATGGCGCCAGCCCGCACGACCCCGCCATGTCGTACGCCGCCATGGCAGCCGACGTGCTGGACAGCATGGCGGCGCGCGGCATCACGGCGGCGGCGCTGCTGGGGCACTCGATGGGCGGCAAGGTGGCGATGCGGGCCGCCCTGCTGGCGCCGGACCGGGTGCGGCGCCTGCTGGTGGCCGACATCGCGCCGGTCGCCTACCAGCACAACAACCGCGCCATCGCCGATGCCATGCTGGCCCTGCCGCTGACGCCGGACCTGACGCGCGCCAGGGCCGATGCGCTGCTGGCGCCCGCGGTGCCTGAGGCCGGGGTGCGCGGCTTCCTGCTGCAGAACCTGCGCTTCGGCGCGCAGCCCGCCTGGCGAATCAGCCTGCCTGAGATCACGACGGCCCTGCCCGGCATCGAGGGCTGGGACGCCCCGCCCGGCGCGACCTACCCCGGTCCGGTGCTGGCGCTGCGCGGCGACCGCTCCGGCTTCGTGCTGCCCGAGCATCGCCCAGCCTTCCGCGCGCTGTTCCCCGCCGCCCGCTTCGTCACCCTGCGCGACGCCGGGCACTGGCTGCATGCCGACGCGCCGGAGGCATTCACCCAGGTGGTACAGGGCTTTCTGGCGGCGGCTTGACTTTCTTGCCCTCGTCCGCCGCGCGCCACAGGTACCAGGCCGCGGTCGAGCGCCACGGCGCCCAAGCCTCACCGACCCGCGCCAGCTCGCGCGGGGCCGTCTGCTTCTCCAGGCCCTTGATCAGCCGCCAGCCCTCCCGCACGCCGAAATCGTCCACCGGCAGCACGTCGGGGCGGCCCAGCGTCGAGATCAGCAGCATCTCCACCGTCCAGCGCCCGACGCCGCGGATGGTGACCAGGCGCGTGATCAGCTCGGCGTCCGACAGCCCCGCCGCCTCGGCCGCACCGGGCACCACGCCGTCCAGCGCGCGGGCGCAGATGTCGCGGACGGCGGCAACCTTGGTGGCGGAGAAGCCGCAGGCCCGCAGCGCCGCGTCCGGGGTGGCCGCCACCTGCTCCGGGCGGGGAAACGGGTCCGGGTGCAGGGCGATGAAGCGGTTGAGGATGGCCTCCGCCGCGC
The DNA here is from genome assembly GCA_964242415.1 of uncultured Acetobacteraceae bacterium. Classification (GTDB taxonomy): domain Bacteria; phylum Pseudomonadota; class Alphaproteobacteria; order Acetobacterales; family Acetobacteraceae; genus DASWOJ01. The sequence continues at coordinate 143,496 of CAXTAT010000006.1, read as the reverse complement.
GGCCGTGCAGTTGCTGGTGGGCGATGGCGCGGACCAGGGCCTCGTAGGGTTCGCGCGGCTTGGGGGCGGCCGTGCAGGGGCCGATCCGCTCGATCAAGGCGGCGAAGGCGGCGTCGGTGGCGGCGAGGTGGCGGGCGGCCTGCATCGCGTCCTCATGCGGCATCGCGGATGTTGCTGCAATGCGTCTTGCAGCCTAGGGTTGGGGCAGCCTTATCGAGAACAGGCAGGTAGGAAGGCACGATGCGTCCGACACGCGCGTACCCAGGCGAAGACGAGCAAGCTGAGGACAACCGCGTCACCTCCAGCCTGGCCGGGCTGACGGCGGCGTTGCTGATCGTCGTGGCGAGCCTGTTCCTGGTCATCCAGTTGCGCGACAAGGCCCGGATCGAGGACTGCCTGCTGTCGGGCCGCACCAACTGCGACGCCCTGCTGGCCGGGCTTCGGTAACTACGACAGCAGGCTTGCGGCGATGTTGACCGTCAGCGCCACGACGACCGTGTTGAACAGGAAGCCGATCAGCCCGTGCACCGTCGCCAGCCGCCGCAGCTTCCGCGCGGTGATCTGCACATCCGAGACCTGGAACGTCATGCCGAGGACGATGGCGAAGTAAACGAAGTCCCAGTAATCCGGCGGCTCCCCGCCCGGGAACTCCAGCCCGCGGTCGATGTCCGGGCCGCCCAGGTCCTTGGCATAATACTCGTGCGCGTAACGCATCGCGAACACGACATGCGTGACCAGCCAGGATAGCAGCAGCGTCGCCGCGACCAGGCCGACATGGAACCGGCGCACGTCTGGCGTCATGTCCTTCACCCCGCCGAACACCACCGTCAGCGCGACGAAGCTGAATACCACCCCGGCCAGGGTGATGAAGAAGATCGTCCACTCGCCCTCCTCCTGCTCGGCGGCGGCCCGCTCCATCGTGGCGCCGCCGCGGGCGAACAGGATGCCGGCCAGCAGCAGCAGCACCAAGGAGCCGATGTCCCATGCCAGCACCGCGCGCGCCGAGGGCATCAGGGCGTCCGGCAGCACGAAGTACGACAGCAGGCTGACCAGCAGCCCCGTGCTGATGCGCGGATGCGCGCGGACGACGCGAAGCGGCCAAGGTGCGGCCATGCCAAAGGACGCCATTCAGGTCTCCTGCTGGTGACGGCAGCCCCGCCCGACGTTGCCCCGCTGCACCAGGCATCCCGCGGCAGGTGGGGCCATGAAGGCGGGGCGGCCTACTCGGTGGGCAGGGACAGGCCGCCGGGCGGGTCGATCGCGCCATCCACCAGGTCGCGGACGTGCTGGCGCACGAAGCCGCAATTCTCGCAGATCATCACATACACCTGCAGGTTGCTGACGATGTAATCGACCTGGCGTGGCACGCGGAACACGTCCACGCCGCGGTCCACGCCGGAGTGCAGCAGCCACTTCGGGTGGCGGCAGATCGGGCAGGGGCCATCGGCGCCCTTGCGGCGGAAGAACTCGATGGCCTGCTCGGCGGTGGCCGGGGATTGGTCCGACACCGGGCTAGGACTCGCCACGCCGCGTGCAGGCCGCGGCGCTTGGCATCCGTCGGCGCAGCAGGCCCGGGCTGGCAGGTGGGGTGATCGCCGTGCGGCGGGACAGCATGGGCGGCATTCCTTGGCTTGGGACTGGGGGGTTGGCAGATCCGCGCCACCTTACCCGACCGCCGCCGCCGCGTCAGCCGACGCGCGCCAAACGCCCCCCGCCCCAACAATTACGGCCGCGTATGTATCTATCGGTCGTCATTGCGAGCCGGCTTCGGCGCGGCAATCCAGGGGGCACGCCCCGCAGTTCCGGCCTTGCAATCCCTGGATTGCCACGCCGCAAGCGCTCCCGCAATGACAGATGGGGCAATGACGAGAGGACAAGTCGGCAGACCAGCCAACGCAAAGACCCGGGGATATTAGTTCGATATCAAACGACAAGCCGCCATGGATGAGAAACTCCCCTTACCAGACAACGGATCACGACTTTCGAAACGTCCCTCTAGCCGGCTGGCGCGGCCGCCCTCCGGCGCCGGGCCGCGGCTTGGGGCTTCCGCTTGGCCGGTTTGGCTGCGGGTGCGAGGCCGGGCGGCACCGCCTCCGCAACCGGGCTGGACGTTGCCTCCGGGGCGCCCATGCGGTCCGCCAGCGCGACATGCGCGGTGGCGAGGTCCAGCAACGGGCGCACCGCCGCCGTCCACGCCGGTTGCGGGGCCCAGCCGGCGGCGTGCTCCGCCATGTGCGCGAAGGCGGCGCGTGCGGCGGGCACGTCGCGCCGGAAGTTCAGCCGCAGGATGCCGATCTGAAACAGCATCAGCAGCAGCGTCGGTGGGTCGGGGTAGGGCACGTCGCAAACAGCATCCAGGTTCCGCAGGAACGGCTCCAGCCGCGACGCCTCGGCATACCGGCCTTCCCCGACCAGCCGCATGAACGGCGGCACCAGCCGCGGCAGCAGGCGGACCCGCGGGATGTCGATGCGCCCGGCCAGCCCAGGGGCGGACGGCGCAGCCAGGGCGGCCAGCATTTCGACCTCCATCTCCGGCGCCAGCTCCACCAGGCAGTCCAGCATCAGCAGCCGCGCCTGCCAGGCGGACTGGTGCAGGTCCAGGTCGATCAGGCCACACTCCTCCAGCACGCGCCGAGCCTCCACCGCCACCCGGAACGCCGGGCGGGCATAGGCCAGCACGCCCTCCGGGATGCTGCCGGGCATGCGGCGCTCCAGCACGGCGCGGCCGTACAGCACGCCGCCCAGGTTGAACGGCTGCGTCGCCGCCTGGGCCACCAGCAGGGCCAGCGGGTCCTGGCCGAATCGCAGCTCGGCCACCGGCGGCGGCAGGCGGCGCCGGGCCAGGTCGATGCCGCGCGCCCGCCAGGTTGCGGCGATGCGGTCCCACTGCGCCAGCGCATCTTGCAGCGGGGCGCCGTGGCAGTCATGGGCGAACAGCCGTCCCGCCGCGCCGTTCCACAAGGGCGACCCAGGCTCGGCCGTCCCGACCAGGTGCTGCAAGTAGGCGCGGTAACCCTGCAGGTGGCGGGCCGCAGCGTCGGGGTGGAAGCGCAGCGGGTGGTCGGCGGCGAAGGCAATCAGGTTGTTGCTGGCGCACTCGATATGCACATGGGCAAAGCCCGCCCGTCGCAGCATCGCCTCCATCGCCTGCGCCGTATACAGGATCATGTGCAGCCCCACCGACAGCATGCAGAACATGATGGCCGCGTCCTGCCCCGGCGTCAGCATGGCGGCATCGGGCGTGGTCAGCACCAAGGTCCCGTCCGGCCTCATCCAACGCCGCAGCAGCGCCAGGAACGGATAAGGCTCGCTGATGTGCTCGACCACCTCCGACCCCATCACGAGGCCGAACGGCTCGCCCAGCGCGGAGGCGTCCGCCAGGTACTCCTGCCGCAGGTCCGCACCCAGCAGCCGGGCGCCGGCCTGGGCGTATTCGGCCGGATCCACGCCGCAGGCCCGCCAGCCCAGCACCTTGGCGGCGAGATCGACGGGGTAGCCGAAGCCGCAGCCGACATCCAGCAGGCTGTCGATGCCGGGATCATCCAGCCGGAACAGCACGCCGGTCATGTGGTGGATGCCGGCGTTCTGCTCCAGGTACATCTGCTGGAACACCTCCGCCTCGGCCCGGTTGGCGTAGTCGGGCTGGGTCGTGTCCTGGAAGAAGCAGGCCGTACAGGCGGTGCAGCGGATCAGCGCCTGGGCGGGCGCCCCGGCGCGCAGCAGCACCGGATGCGGGCCGGGGGTGCCGCACACCGGGCAGGGCAGGGGGATACGCTCGCCTTCGGGCCAGAGAATGTCCAAAACCGTACCTCTGATAATGCTGCGCTCCTGCTAGGGCGCGGCGTGCGCGGGTGCAACCGCGCAGGCAGCCCCCCAGGCAGCTCCCAAGTCAGCCAACGTCATTGCGAGCCGGCTTCGGCGCGGCAATCCAGGGGTGCGCGGGCTGGAGTTGCGGTCCCGTGCCCCTGCATTGCCGCGTCGCAAGCGCCCTTCGCGATGACGAACGGCGGAACTGCCCTCCGGTCAGGGCAAAGGACCGCTGAAGTCAGGCGCGCAGCAGCCCAGCCACGGGGCTGACAGCCTCGCTGCCGGGAAAGGCACGCAGCAGGGCGGCCGGCGACAGGCCGAGATGCGCCGCCAGCAAGCCCTTCGCCAGCCCGCGCAGGTCCAGGGTGGGCTGCAGGTCCCGCCCCTCCAGCAACTGCCCGTCCGCCAGGCCCGGCCAGTCCGCCAGCACGCGCCCGCCGCGCACCGCCCCGCCGGCCACGAAGGCGACGGTCCCGGTGCCATGGTCGGTGCCGCCGGTGCCGTTGGCGCGGGCAGTGCGGCCGAACTCCGTCATCACCAGCACCGCCGTATCCGCCCACACCGGCCCCAGCGCATCGCGCAGCGCCACCAGCCCGGCGTCAAGCTGCTGCAACGGCCGCGTTAGGCGCTGCGCCTGCGCCTGGTGGGTGTCCCAACCGCCCAGCTCCATCGCCGCGATGCGCGGGCCGTCCGGCGCGGCCAGCAGCTTGCCCGCCGTGGCGGCAAGGGCGGGAAAGCCGTTGCGGTCCGGCTGCGCCCCGCCCCGCATGTCGCTCCCGGTGAGCTGGGCAGTGGTGAAGCCGCGCTCCTGCAGGCCCTGGCGGAACGCCGGGCCAGTGATGGGATCGGTCGAGTGCAGGGCGGCCAGCCTGGCATACAGGTCCGGCAACGGCTGGGCGAGGCCGCTGGGGGCGAAGCTGCCCACCACCGCGGGGCCGCGCAGCAACAGCGGCAGCGACACGCCGACCGACAGCGGCGCCCCGCTGTCCCCGCGCGGCGGCATGCCCTGCACGGCGCGGTTCAGCCAGCCGCTGGACAGCCGCTGGTCGGCGCCGGACTCCATCAGGTCCTGCGCCTCAAAGTGGCTGCGCGTGCGGACGTGCCCGGCGACGGCGTGCACCGGCAGCAGGTCGCCCGCGCGGTACATGCCATGCAGCCCGGCCAGGGCAGGATGCAGCCCAAAGAAGCCGCCGAGGTCCAGCAGCCCGCCAGCCTCCCCCGGCCCCGGCGGCACCAGGTTGGCCCGCAATCCCGCCAGCACCGCGTCGCCATACGGCACGACCGCCGCCATGCCGTCCAAGGCGCCGCGCAGGATGACGACGACCAGCCGCCGCTCGGTCGGCGCGGCGGCCACCGCCAGGGAGGCGCGGCCCAGGGTGATGGCGGCACCAAGGCCGAGCAGCGCGGCGCGACGGCCCAGTTGCGGTTGGTGCAGGAAGGTTTGCATATCAGCGCCTTTGGAATTCGGGGGAGGCCAGCAGCAGGGTCAGCGCGTCGCGGCGAGAGCCGGCATGGCGCATCTCGTTCGCCGTCGCCGCGGACAGCAGCGGGCCGAGCGCGGTGGTGGCCAGCGTTCCGGGGTCCGGCAGCTCCTCCCGCCCGGCAAAGCCATAGGCCCAATCAACCCGGCGCAGCAGCGCCTCCGGCCCCGCCCAGTCCTCGGCGGTATCGGGCCAGCCGATCGGGGCGGGCGCGTTGAAGAACGGCTGCCCCAGCGCGCCCATGATGCCCGCCGGGTCCGGCCGATGCCCCTCCGGCAGGCCCGAGGCGCGCAGGGCCGCGATGACGAAGTCCTGCGGCGGCCGCAGCTTCGTCAGCGGCTGCCAGGCGGCGGGCAGGTCCACCAGCGCCAGGGACGCCGCACCCAGGTCGCCGCCGGTGTCGCGCAGCACGCCCTCGATCCGGCGCACCGCATCCGGCGGCGGCACGTCGGCCGTGAAGTGCTGCACCAGCTTCGTGGCCAGCGCATGGTGGGTGGCCGGGTGCCCGGCCAGGAACGCCAGCGCCGCGATGCCGCCCTCCTCGCCGTCGGGGAACGACTGGCCGAGCAGGGTCCTGGCGCCAGGCTCATGCATCCCCGGGCGGAAGCGGAAGCCCAGCGGCTCCTCCTCGCGCTCGACGGACCAGCCGGTCAGGATGCGGGCGAACTCGGTCACGTCGGTCTGGGTGTAGCCGGCGGCCGGGGTGCCCGCTCGACCAAGCGTGTGCAGCTCCAGGCACTCGCGCGCCAGGTTCTCGTTCAGGCCGCGGCCGGTGCGCTGGCCGCCCGGGCTGTTCGGCCCGGCCGACGTGGCGTTGTTCAAGTAGATCAGCATGGCGGGGTGCCGGATGACGGCCAGCAGCATGTCGCCAAACCGCCCGGTGACATGCGGGCGGATGGCCTCGCGGACATAGGGGCCGATCATCGGGCCGACCTGCCCGACGCGCACGCTGACGGTGAAGTGGTTGGCCCAGAAGTGGACCAGGCGCTCGCGGAACGGCGCGGGGGTCAGCAGGGCCTGGTCGAGCAGGGCCGCCTGTTCGGACAGGGCCAGGGTGCGGGCGCGGGTGGGTCCGCCCCGGGCCTGCTCGCCGCCCGGCGGGCGGTCGAGGCGGTCTTGGCGGCGGGCCATCAGGGCGTCGGCGATGGTTGCGCCGGTGGCAGGCGCCGGGTCGGGCCGTGCGAGCTGATCGGCCAGCCAGCGCCTGGGGTCGGCGGGCAGGGGCTGGCCGGCGGCATGGCCCAGGCCGAAACGGATGGTGGCGTTGAGGGCGGCGGTATCCATGGCGCAAGCCTAGCGCAGGCGACCGCAACTGGCTGTATCGAATCGTTACCGCTGTTTTCCCCGGCTTATTTGAATTCTGCTCCGTTTCGGAGTCGGGAAAACTTACACCTCCAACATTTCCTGACATTCAGCGCCAATGACGAAAGCCTCAGAACGCGCTGGCACAACACCTGCAATAACGGTTAAGAAACTCTTAAGGCACCCCCATGCAAGCGCAAAAATTGCTGCTCGCCTCCTTGACTGGCCTGCTGATCGCTGGGTCAGCCCTTGCGGGGCCTGTTATCGTGGACCCGAATTTCAGCGACGTTGACACCAGCTTGAACAGTAAGGGCGTCACCCGGACGTTCGACGCCAACGGCGCAAAGTACAATATCCCCGGCTGGACCGCCAACCTCAACACCAAATCTACACCCGGCGTGACGTCCTACGACGGCCAGAGCCAATTCAACATGAACGGCTATTGGAACAACGGCGCCTTGCCCTCCGGCACGACCGTCGCAGGCTTCCTGGCGAACCCAGGCGACAGCATGTCGCAGACCATCGGCGGCTTCACCGTCGGCGACAGCTACCAGATTAGCGTATTGGCCAATGCACGGTCCGCCCAGACCGGCACTCCCCAGCTTGATATCATGGCGACAGGAGCCTCCAATTTGAGCTACTTGCTGTCGGCCGTCGATCCGGCAGGCGCAGCCCTCACACCGTTCCACACCGAACTCTACAGCTTCACCGCGCAAAGCAGCACCGAGACGATCACGCTGGCGGAGGATGCTGCCTCAACCGGAGGCTCGGTGGTGTTGAGCGGCCTGCAACTCACCGACCTCACCAACCCGACGCCAGTGCCGGAACCTATCAGCTTGGCACTGCTCGGCACTGCCCTGGCCGGCCTGAGCCTGGTGCGCCGCCGCCGCTGATGGCCAGACTGTCAGGTTTCCTTACAGGGCGGCGCAATCTGGCGCCGCCCTTTTCATGCATGCCGTTTCCCTCCGAACCCCGGTCCGACCGCTCGCTATGAAGCGGGCGGCGACGCCGCTGACCGGCCATGGGAACGCCAGCACCTACCGCCAACGCATCCGTCGCGACCGGCAGTTCGATCACCCTTACGCTGACCAATCTCGCGCCCCCGGCTGGCAGATCGGTGCTGCTCAGCGGCCTATCGACCGGGAAGCCGAGCCTAACCGCCATCGGTGCGCCGGAGCGAGTGGCCACCATGCTGCTCCCGGCTGGCCTGGCCGGATGGGCGCTCGCCCGCCGCCATGCCTGACCGACCCGGCGATTTCGCGGCGACAACCTCACCGTGTTGCAGCATAGTCCGGGCATTCGCCTTGGAGATACGGCCGCATGTCGAAGATCATCCCCGTCCCGCTGTTCGACTTCGTCATCTTCGGCGCCACCGGCGACTTGACGCTGCGGAAGCTGCTGCCGGCGCTCTACTACCGCTTCCGCGACGGCCAGATCCCCTCTGGCAGCCGCATCATTGGCGTCGCCCGCTCCGAACTCGACCCGGCCGCCTACCGCGCCCGCGCCGCCGAGGCCCTGCGCCGGCACGTCAGCCCGGCCGCGCTGGAGGGGTCGGCGCAGGCGGCGTTCCTCGACATCCTGCACTACGTCCCGCTGGACGCGGCGGCGCCGGACGGCGACTGGTCCGGCTTGCAGAACCTGCTGCATGCCGACCGGATCAGGGTGTTCTACCTGGCGACCTCGCCGGAGCTGTATGGTCCCGTCTGCCAGGCGCTCACCCGCGCCGGGCTGGCGACGGGCGAGTCGCGGGTGGTGCTGGAGAAGCCCATCGGCCGCGACCTGGCCAGCGCCGAGGCGATCAACGACGAGGTCGGCCGCCACTTCTCCGAGGCCCGCACCTTCCGCATCGACCACTTCCTCGGCAAGGAGACCGTGCAGAATCTGCTGTCCCTGCGCTTCGCCAACACGATCTTCGAGCGGCTGTGGACGGCGGACGTGATCGACCACGTGCAGATCACGGTGTCCGAGACCGTGGGGGTGGAGGGCCGGGGCGGCTACTACGACCACTCCGGCGCGCTGCGCGACATGCTGCAGAACCACATGCTGCAACTGGTATGCCTGCTGGCGATGGAGCCGCCGGTGTCGCTGGAGGCCGACGCGGTGCGCGACGAGAAGCTGAAGGTGCTGCGGACCCTGCGCCCGATGGCGCCGCATGAGGTGCCGGCGCTGACGGTGCGCGGCCAGTACACGGCGGGCGCTGTGGACGGCAAGCCGGTGGAGGGCTACCTGCGCGACCTCAACGGCAGCAACAGCATGGCCGAACCCAGCACGACGGAAACCTTCGTCGCCCTCAAGGCCGAGCTGAACAGCCGTCGCTGGGCCGGGGTGCCGTTCTACCTGCGCACCGGCAAGCGCCTGCCGCAGAAGCTCAGCGAGATCGTCGTGCAGTTCCGCAGCCTGCCGTTCTCGATCTTCCCCAGCGACCAGGCGGAGCTGTCGCCCAACAAGCTGATCATCCGCCTGCAGCCGGAGGAGGGCATGCGCCTGGAGGTGATGACCAAGGAGCCCGGCCCCGGCGGCTTGCAGCTTCGCCCGACAGGTTTGGACATCAGCTTCGAGAAGACCTTCGGCGCCCGCTACCCCGACGCCTACGAGCGGCTGCTGATGGACACCGTGCGCGGCAACTCCACGCTGTTCATGCGGCGCGACGAGGTGGAGGCCGCCTGGCGCTGGGTGGAGCCGGTGATGGACGCCTGGGCTGCGCGTCCCGAACGCCCGCGGCCGTACTCGGCGGGCACCTGGGGACCAAGCGCCTCCATCGCGCTGATCGAGCGCGACGGCCGTACCTGGCACGAGGACCAGGCGTAAAGTGCCTTCCTTCCCCCTCTCCCTCCGGGAGAGGGCCGGGGTGAGGGAAGCGGCAAGGGCCGGCTTCTGGCCGCCGCAGCGCCTCCCGATTGCCAACGGCGGTGCTTGCCGCTTTCCCTCACCCCAACCCTCTCCCGGGGGGAGAGGGAGCACCAGGTGAGCATCTTCGACACCGCCGAGGGCCGGCGCCTGCGCGCCATCGGCCCCGGCGCGCGCTGGCGCCGTTGGGGACCCTACCTCAGCGACCGCCAATGGGGCACCGTCCGCGAGGACTACAGCCCCGGCGGCACCGCCTGGGACTACCTGCCGCACGACCACGCCCGCAGCCGCGCCTACCGCTGGGGCGAGGACGGCTTGGCCGGGTTTTGCGACGACCAGCAGCACTGGTGCATGGCCCTGGCCCTCTGGAACGGCCAGGACGCGATCCTCAAGGAACGCCTGTTCGGCCTGACCAACAGCCAGGGCAACCACGGGGAGGACGTGAAGGAGCAGTACTTCTACCTCGACGGCACCCCCACCCACTCCTACATGCGGATGCTCTACCGCTACCCGCAATCGGCCTTCCCCTACTCGCAACTGGTCGAGGAAAACCACCGCCGCGGCCTCGACGCCCCGGAGTTCGAGATCAAGGACACCGGCGCAATGCAGCCCGGTCACTTCGACATCACCGTCGAATGGGCCAAGGCCGCCACCGACGACATCCTGTGGCGCATCACCGCCGCCAACAAGGGGCCGAACCCGGCGCCGCTGCACATCCTGCCGCACCTCTGGGCGCGCAACGGCTGGTCCTGGGACACCACGCGCCCGCGCCCGCTGCTGCAGGCCATGCCGGACGGCTCCGTCCAGGCGATGCAACGCGGCTGGCGGCCCCGGCGCTTCACGGTCGAGGGCGGCCACCCCTGGCTATTCTGCGAGAACGAAACCAACGTGAACCGCTTGTTCGGCGGCACGGCGCCAGGCCCGTTCAAGGACGGCATCAACGACTGCGTGGTGGATGGCCAAACCGGCGCGGTCGCCGCCAGCCTGCAGGGCACCAAGGCCGCCGCCCACGCCCAGTTCCTGATCCCCCCCGGCGGCGCCGTCCAGCTCCGCGCCCGCCTGCGTATGGCCGACGAGCCGGAGTCGCCCGGCGACCCCGACGCCATCATGCAGGCCCGCCGCAACGAGGCCGACGAGTACCACGCCGCCCTAGCCGCCGGGATCGCCGACCCCGACGCGCGGTCGGTGAAGCGCCAGGCGGTGGCCGGGCTGCTGTGGACCAAGCAGTTCTACCACCTCGACATCCCGCGCTGGCTAGACGGCGACCCTGCGCAGCCACCGCCGCCGCCCGAGCGCAAGACCGGCCGCGATCATGACTGGCGGCACCTGAACAACAGCGACGTGCTGTCGATGCCGGACAAGTGGGAGTACCCCTGGTACGCCGCCTGGGACCTGGCGTTCCACACCGTCGCCTTCGCCCCCGTCGATCCGCAGTTCGCCAAGGACCAGCTCCTGCTGCTGACCCGCGAGTGGTACATGCACCCCAACGGCCAGTTGCCGGCCTACGAATGGGCATTCGGCGACGTGAACCCCCCCGTGCACGCCTGGGCGGCCCTGCGGGTCTATCGCCAGGACGAGGCGCTGACCGGCACGCCCGACCGCCCATTCCTGGAGGCGGTGTTCCACAAGCTGATGCTCAACTTCACCTGGTGGGTGAACCGCAAGGACCCGGACGACCGCAACGTGTTCCAGGGCGGCTTCCTCGGCCTGGACAATATCGGGCTGTTCGACCGCTCGAAGCCGCTGCCGACCGGGGGCACCCTGGACCAGGCGGACGGCACCGCCTGGATGGCAATGTATGCGCTGAACCTGATGCGGATCGCGCTGATCCTGGCGCGCGACAACCACGTCTATGAGAACATGGCCACCAAGTTCTTCGAGCACTTCCTGCTGATCGCCGAGGCGATGACCCGGATGGGCGTCTCCGGCAACGCCAACGGCGGCCTGTGGAACGAGGCGGAGGGCTTCTACTACGACGTGCTGCGCCTGCCCGATGGTGCCACGCGTATGCTGCGCGTCCGCTCGATGGTCGGGCTGATCCCGCTGTTCGCCGTCGAGGTGCTGGACCCCGAGATGATCGCGGCGCTGCCAGGATTCGCCGGCCGGCTGCGCTGGTTCCTGGACCACCGCCCGGCGCTGGCCGCCCTGGTGTCCCGCTGGGCCGTGCCAGGCGTCGGCGAGACCACCCTGCTGTCCCTGCTGCGCGGCCACCGGGTGCAGGAGCTGCTGCGGCGAATGCTGGACGAGACGGAGTTCCTGTCCGACTACGGCGTGCGCTCGCTCTCCAAGGTGCACGAGGCCCACCCCTACGTGCTGCAGCAGGGCGGCCAGCGCTTCGAGATCGGCTACGACCCCGGCGAGGGCCGCACCCGGTCGTTCGGCGGCAACAGCAACTGGCGGGGGCCGGTGTGGATGCCGGTCAACTACCTGCTGATCGACAGCCTGCGCGAGTTCCACCAGTACTACGGCCCCGAGTTCCAGGTGGAGTGCCCGACCGGCTCCGGCCACATGCTGGACCTCGCCGGGGTGGCGGACGAGCTGGCCCGGCGGCTGACCCGGCTGTTCCTGCGCGACCCCAGCGGACGCCGCCCGTCGATGGGCGACGCGCAGGAGGCGGAGGCGGTGCTGTTCCACGAGTACTTCCATGGCGACACCGGCCGCGGGCTGGGCGCCTCGCACCAGACCGGGTGGACGGCGCTGGTGGCCCTGCTGCTCTAGGCAGCCTCAGTCCGACCGCCGCATCATGGCCGCCGCATCATCAGCGCCTGCCGCGTGCAGGCCGCCACGACCTCATCGTGCTGGTTGAACGCGGTGTGCCCGAACTCGACGATGCCTTGCCCCGGGCGGGACCGGCTGGGCCGCAGCGACAGCACGGCGGTGCTGATCCGCAGGGTGTCGCCGTGGAACAGCGGCTTGGGGAAGCGCACGTCGGTCATGCCGAGGTTGGCGATCGTGGTGCCGAACGTCGTGTCGTTGACCGACATGCCGATCATCATGCCCAGCGTGAGCAGGCTGTTGACCAGGGGGCGGCCGAACTCGGTGCCGGCGGCGTACTCGGCGTCCAGGTGCAGGCGGGCCGGGTTCATGGTCATGCTGCAGAACAGGACGTTGTCGGCCTCGGTCACGGTGCGGCGCCAGGGGTGGTCGAAGACCTGCCCCACGGTGAACTCCTCGAAGTGCAAACCTGGCATGTGACTCCTACCCCCTCTCCGTTCGGGATGTCCCCTTTTCCTTTAGGATGTATAGGCCAGGGACAAGGGTTACACCTGTTCGGGGACATGGGTGACGGGTTGATGAGTTGGCGCCGGGTCGCGCAGATCGCGTTGTGTGATGTCGTGGCAGATGAACACCGCGTCCCATAGGCCGTCGGTGATGGTGGGCCGCAGCGCCACGGGCTGCCCGGCCTGGGTTGGCGCCTATGACCCCGGCCTGGGAAAGGAGGAAGCAGCCAGGGCCGTCGTTGCCGCAGCGATCTCCGACCCGTCCTTCAGGCCGACCCCGGAAACCCCGCCGGCACGCATCGCCCGCAGTAGAAAAGCCAGCCGGAACGCCGCGTCGTCGTAGCCCAGGCCCGCCGGGCGGATGTTGCTCACGCAGTTGCGGTCCGCGTCGGTGATGGCCGGGTGCGGCGCCCAAGTGACGTAGGCGCCCAGGCTGTCCGGCGCAGAAAGGCCCGGACGCTCGCCGATCAGCACCAGCACGGCATCAGCACCCAGGGCCGCCGCCACCGCATCTCCGGCGGCCACCCGGGCCTGGCGCAGCACGACCAGCGGCGTCAAGGACCAATCTTCCACCTGCAGCGCCGGCAGCAGGCGGGCCAGCAGCGGAACGGCATGGCGCTCCGCCGCCGCCGCCGACAGGCCGTCGGCCACGACCACGACTAAGGCAGGCGTGCGGGCGTGCGGCCCGGCGTGCGACGCCAAGGCAGCAGCAGCATCCGGGCGCAGGCGGCGGCCAAGGTCCGGGCGCATCAGGTAGGCCTGCCGGTCCCCCGCCAAGGTTGCGGCGTGCAGCACCGGCAAGCCCAGTCCATCCAAGCCCGGCACATCGCCCATCGCCGCATGCACGGCGTCCCGCGCCCGGGCATGGGCCAGGCGAAACTCCAGCAGCGGCTGCGTGGCGAGCGATGCACCCGTGCGCTCCAGCCCAATGCGCGCCGTCGTCATGCGGCGCAGGGCGAGCCACCCCGTCTCGGCCGCCCCAGAAAACAGATCGGAGGACACGTCCGAGGACACCTCCGGCTCCGTCACGCCACCAGCGCCTGGAACCGCGGCGGCAAGCCCGGCGGGCGCACCCGGCCGGCACGGTCCAGCAACCCTTGCGCGTCCAGCCACGCCTCGAACTCCGGCGCCGGGCGGCGGCCCAGCAGGTCCCGCATAACCAGCGCGTCATGGAAGCTGGTGCTCTGGTAGCCCAGCATGATGTCGTCGGCGCCAGGCACGCCCATGACGAAGTTGACGCCGGACGCCACCAGCAGGGCGAGCAGGGTGTCGGCATCGTCGCCATCGGCCTCGGCATGGTTGGTGTAGCAGACGTCGCACCCCATCGGCAGACCAAGCAGCTTGCCGCAGAAGTGGTCTTCCAGCCCGGCGCGGGTGATCTGCTTGCCGTCGAACAGGTACTCGGGGCCGATGAAGCCCACGACGCTGTTGACCAGCAGCGGATCGTAGCGGCGGGCGACGGCATAGGCCCGCGCCTCCAGCGTCTGCTGATCGACGCCATGGTGCGCGCCGGACGACAGGGCGCTGCCCTGGCCGGTCTCGAAGTACATCGCGTTCTGCCCGACCGTGCCGCGCCCCAGCGACTGCGCCGCGGCGTGCGCCTCGTCGAGCAGGGCCAGGTCGATGCCGAAGCCGCGGTTGGCCGCCTGGGTGCCGGCGATGGACTGGAACACCAGATCGACCGGGGAGCCGCGGCGGATCAGGTCCAGCGTCGTCGTCACATGCGCCAGCACGCAGCTTTGCGTGGGGATGCCGAGCTTGACCCGGATGTCTTCCAGCAGGGACAGCAGGGCGTGCGTGCGGTCAGGGCTGTCAGCGGCCGGATTGATGCCGATGCAGGCGTCCCCGGACCCGAGCAGCAGCCCGTCCAGGATGCTGGCCGCAATGCCGCGCGGGTCGTCGCTGGGATGATTGGGCTGCAGGCGGACCGACAGGCGGCCCGGCAGGCCGATGGTGGTGCGATACCGGGTGCCCACCTGCACGCGGGCGGCGACCACCATCAGGTCTTGCAGGCGGCAGATCTTGCTGACCGCGGCGGCCATTTCGGGCGTGAGGCCCGGCGCCAGGGCGGCGAGGGCCGGGGCGGTGGCGTCGTCGGACAGCAGCCAATTGCGCAGGCCGCCGACCGTCAGGTGACGGACCCGTGCGAAGGCGGCGGGGTCGTGGGTGTCCTGGATCAGCCGGGTAACCTCGTCGGCCTCATACGGCACCACGGCGTCGGTCAGGAAGACACTGAGCGGCAGGTCGGCCAGCGCCCACTGCGCCGCGACGCGCTGGGCCTGGGTTTCGGCGGCCAGGCCGGCAAGCTGGTCCCCGCTGCGCAGCGGCGTCGCCTGGGCCATGAGGGCGGCGAGCGTCGGGAAGCGGTGGCGTTCACCGGCGATGGTGGCATGGTACTCGCCCATAGCGTGATCCCCCGTCCACATGCAGGCACTGCCCGGTAATGTAGCCGGCATCCGGCGACAGCAGGAAGGCGATTGCGACGGCAGCTTCGTCCGGCTGGCCCATGGGGATCAGGGCAAGAGCCTGGCAGCACGTGTCCTCAGACGAAGCGTCTGCTCCCTCTCCCTCCGGGAGAGGGCCGGGGTGAGGGTGTCTTGCAGCGCAACCCTCGGCCCGGAGTGGCCTTGTCCCAGCATCGCGGGCGGTTCGCCACGCCGCAGCAGGAATCCCTCACCCCAGCCCTGTCCTAGAGCAAGATCAGGCGCGGGCACGCACCTGCGGCGTGCTTTGCTGGCCCGGCATCTCGATGTCGATCTCCAACATAGATACTTCGGTCCCGCGGTCCAGCTTCACAACCACCTTATCGCGGTCAATCTGCATGTGCTTGGCGATCACCGCCAGGATCTCCTCCTGCAGCACCGCCACAAGCTGCGAGGCGCTGCCGGACCCCCGTTCATGCGCCAGCAGGATTTGCAGCCGCTCCCGGGCAACCGGGGCGGTGTCGCGGCGCCGGAACAGGTCGAACAGGCTCATGCGACCCGCCGTCCGAACAGCTTGCCGAACAGGCCCTTGCGGTCGCTGGGCACCGACATCTGCACCGCCTCGCCCATCAGCCGCCGCACCGCATCGGTATACGCGCGGGCCGGGGCGCTGGTCGGGTCGGCGAGCGGCACCGGCGCCCCCAGGTTGCTCGCCCGCAGCACGTCCGGGCTTTCCGGGATGATGCCCAGCAACGGGATGGACAGGATTTCGAGGATGTCCTCGGTCTTCAGCATGTCCCCCCGGGCGGCGCGGGCCGGGTCGTAGCGGGTCAGCAGCAGGTGCTTGTCCACGCGCTCCCCCCGCTCGGCGCGCTCGGTCTTGCTGTCGAGCAGGCCGATGATGCGGTCGCTGTCGCGCACGCTGCTGATCTCGGGGTTGGTGACCACGACGGCGGTGTCGGCATGGTACATCGCAAGCTGCGCCCCACGCTCGATCCCGGCGGGGCTGTCGCAGATGACCCAGTCGAACCGCTCCCGCAACTCGACCATCACGCGCGCGACGCCCTCGCTGGTCAGCGCGTCCTTGTCGCGGGTCTGGCTGGCGGGCAGCAGGTGCAGGGTCTCCAACCGCTTGTCGCGGATCAGCGCCTGGACCAGCTTGGCGTCGCCCTGCACCACGTTGATCAGGTCGTACACGACGCGCCGCTCGGCCCCCATGATCAGGTCGAGGTTGCGCAGGCCCACGTCGAAATCGACGACGACCACCTTCTGGCCCGCCTGCGCCAGGGCGGCGCCCAGCGCGGCCGTGCTGGTCGTCTTGCCGACGCCGCCTTTGCCGGAGGTTACGACCAGGACCTTGGCCATCAATGCTAACCCTTCCTCGACTCGATCAATCCAGCGCGGCTATCGCCAACTCGTCGCCATCCAACCAGACCTGCACGGCGCGGCCCTGCAGCTTGGGGTTCATCTCGTCGGCCGTCTTATACACGCCGTCGATGGCCAGCAGCTCCGCCTCCAGCCGGCGGCAGAAGATGCGGGGGCGCTTGCCGTCCGGACCCGGACCCATCAGTCCAGCGATGGCCCGGCCGCGCAAGGCGCCATAAATGTGGATGGATCCCCCGGCAATCACCTCGGACCCCGACGCAACCGACCCGATCACGGTCACGTCGCCGGTGGTGAAGGCGACGCTCTGGCCGGAGCGGATCGGGTGGTCCACCACCAGGGCCTGCGGCTCGCGCTCCGCCGGCGGCTCCGGCGCCGGCTCGGCCTGCGGCGCGTCGGCGACCAGCACGGGCAGGCCTACGGTGCGACCCCCGGCAATCACTGGCGGCAGGGTTTGCAGCAGTGGGCCGAGCGTTGCCTCGTCCACGCCCTCGATCCCGATGACGCGGATGGCGCGGGCGGCCAGGCCGTCGATCAGCGCGGGGAACTCGGCCTCCTGTCCGGCCAGGGCACCCAGGTCCACCACCACCGGGCGGCCATCGAAGAAGCGGGGCGAGCGGGAGAGCTGCGCGTCGAGCTGCACCATCCACTCGGGCAGGGGCGGCTCGGGCGTCAGCACCACGGCCATGAAGGACCGGCCGCGGAGTCGAAGGAAGGGGCGGGGGCGGGTTGCGCTGCTCACGATTATTTTGGCGTACCGGTCTGGCCCGCCTGCGTCAACCGTTCGTCATTCAAAAGGGGCGCAAAACCAACGCCTGCGCGATCCGTTGGCTGTTCCCGACCCGATCAGAAGGACCTTCAGGATGCCTGACAAGAACGAGCACACCGGCCGGTTTGGCGGCCCCGGCAGCAGCCACCAGGACAAGGAGCACCCCGGCAAGGACAAGCAGGAGCACGGCCACAAGAAGGGCGGCGGCTCGCCGGGCAACAAGGCAGACCCGATGAAGGAAAGCGACGGCGACGACTCCGGCGGTGGCCATCACTACCGCGACCACGGCCGCACTTAACAAACGCCGCTTCCTTCCCCCTCTCCCTCCGGGAGAGGGCCGGGGTGAGGAGGTCTTGCGGCGCAACCCGGACAGCTTCAGCGGTCCGGTTTTACCAGCGCCGACACCTCCCGCGGGATGAGGGCAAACAAGACCCCCTTACCCCAACCCTCTCCCGAAGCAAGGAGAGGGAGCAGAAGGTATCTACAGCCGCCCTGTCCGGAGAGATGGCCGCCTACTCCTCGGACGGCTCGTGCGCGTTCACGAACGGCGGCGGCGTAATGGCGGACAACGTAGTAGCTTGGTCCGGCGTCGGATAACGATCCCGCACCATAGGCGGCAGCGTCTGTGGCTGGCCCGTCTCCAGCGCCCGCCCGATGGCCGCAACCACGCGCACGTCCAGCAATCCCTCCTCGCCATCCGGCTCCGGAATCCTGTCGTTCAGGATGCAATCGGAAAAGTACTGGGTCTCCCCGCCGAACTGGTCCACCTTCGGGAATGTCCGCTCCGTCGTGGTCTTCCCAAGGGTCAGGGTATGCTTCAACGGTCCCGGGAACATGAACCCAGGCTGCACCAGCAGGTCTCCATCCGTGCCGACCACGCGGTAGTCATTATGCGCGTTCAGCCCATAGGCAACGGTGAACTGCGCGATGCGGTCGCCGGGGAACCGCAGGTGGACCGACACGCAGTCGTCGAAGTCAAAGCCATACTCCTTATGGCGCAGGCCCCAGGCCATGACCTCGATCGGCTCCGCGCCGAACAAGTTGCGGACGGCGTTGATCGGATACGGCCCCATGTCCGCCACCGGCCCGGCCCAGAAGCCATGCTTGGCCCGGTGATTGGTCTTGGCGACGTGCTGCGTGAACGTGGATGTGAACAACCGGGCGCGGCCCAGCCCACCGGCGCGGACCAGGCGGATCGCCTCCAGCGTCGCCGCCTCGAAGTGCAGGCGGTAGGCGACCAGCAACTTGGCGCCGGACGCCTCGGCGGCGGCGGTAATGGCCCGGCAGTCGTCCTCGCTGGTCGCCATCGGCTTTTCCAGCAGGACGTGCAGCCCAGCCTCCAGGGCGGGAATGGTGAACTCGCGGTGCTGCCAGTTGGGCAGGGCCATGTAGATGGCATCGAACTGGCCACTTTTGAGCGCCGCATGGTAGGCGTCGTAGTGGTAGGTGTTGGTGATGCCGTAGCGCTTGCCCAGGGCCTGCGCCTTCTCCTCGTCGCCGGTGATGATGGCGGTCATCTCGGAGTTGCCGGTGTGCGCGACGCCGGGCATGAAGGCGGCCTGGCTGATCCACCCGGCGCCAACGACGGCGTAGCGCACCTTGCTGCCTTGGATTTTGACTGCCATTGCTGGACCCCTGCGTTGCTGCGTGCAACAGCGCGGCGCGGCGGTGGGGGTTCCCCCGATGGCGGGACGGCTGCTGCGCCCCGTATCGCGTCTAGGGTCGGGTCATGGAGTCCAGCTCATGCCGCATCCCGCCGCTGGATATGTAGAAAACGCCGAAATACGGCTGGTCAAGCTCCCGGATCGTGAACAGCGCGCTGGTCAGGATCAGCGCGCACAGCATGATCGCCACGAACACCAGCCCATTATAGGGCGATAGCAGCCCGAAGCTCAGGAAGACCACGAACAGCCAACTGACCAGCAGGATGTAGAACGGTGTCGAAGCCTCGCTATGCTGGTCGTCGTTGAGCGTGCCGCGCAGGTGCATGACCGTCCGGAACTCGTCCAGGCAATCAGCCGCCAGCGCCGCCGGCAGGCCGTTTCCCACCTGCAGGACGTGCAGGCCGCGGCCGATGCGGTCGAGCAGGCTGCCCAGCGTAGGCGAGGCGTCCGAGCGGCCCATGGCCGACACCTCGGTGCGGTTCACCCCCTCGGGCGGCGGCTCCTCGGGCCACGTGCTGGCGATCATCGCCGCGGTGTAGCCGCGCAACAGGCCGCGCAACGGCTCGGTCCCCGGCCCGTAATCGCGCAGGCACTGGTCGAAGCGGCTGAGTTCGTAGGCATAGGCGGCAAGCTCGTGCGTGGACGCCTCGTAGGACGTCTTGGCCGAGGACACCAGCAGCCCGATCACCAGGGCGGCGAACGTCACGATCATGCCGGTGATGACGCGCACCAGCTCCAGGGACTCCCGCGACCGGTGCTCCTCCGGCAGGCGCGGCCGCAAGTAGATGCCAAGCGCGGCGGCGCCGACCAGCAGCGCGAAGACAAGGATGCTCCACAGGGTCTCGAAAAACAGATCGCTTCCGAGAGGACTCATATGGAACATCGATGTCCCCTTGAACCAGCGGCGCGCTGGCCGTGCGCTCCTGGCAACATAAACGTCGGGCACGCTGCAGCCGGGTTTGCAACCCATTCCGGCACGCGATGAACTTGGAATAAGGACGGGCAGCGCCGCGGCTCGGCCTCATCCCCGCACTGCAGACCGAGGGCGCAACTGCCCCAATCTAGCCCGCGAACTGGAAACCGTCCTACCCCGCCGTATAACCCCCATCCACCATCAGGCTCTGCCCCGTCACATACAGGCTCGCCGGCCCCGCCAGGAACACCGCCGCCCCCACGATGTCGCTGTCGGTGCCGAACCGCCCCATCGGCGTCTGCGCCAGCAGCCGCCCGGCCATCGCCTCGTTCTCCCGCATCCCCGCCGTGAGATCCGTCTCGAAGTAGCCCGGCGCGATGCAGTTCACCCGCACCCCTTTCTGCGCCCAATCCAGGGCCAGCCCCCGCGTCATCAGCTCCACCCCGCCCTTGGTCGCGCAGTACGGCACCGACCGCCGCAGCCCTACATGCCCGGCCACGCTGCTGATCGTGATCACCGACCCGCGCCCCGCCGCCGCCATCACCCCGCCGATATGCTTGCAGCACAAGAAGGTGCCGGTCAGGTTCACGTCCATGATATGCTGCCAGTCGGCCAGCGTCGTGCGCTCGATGCCGGCATAGATCGGGTTCACCCCGGCGTTGTTCACCAGCACGTGCACCGCGCCGAACCGCTCCAGCGCCGCGTCGCGCAGGGCCAGCACGTCGGCCTCCTTCGATACGTCGGCCACCACCGGCAGCACGTCCGGGCCGATGGCGGCGGCGGCGGCGAGCAGCGTGGCCTCCGTCCGGCCGCACAGCACCAGCCGCGCGCCGTGCCGGTGCAGGCCCTCGGCGATCGCCCGGCCCAGGCCGCGCCCGCCGCCGGTCACCACCGCAACGTGGCCCGTCAGGTCGAAGGTGTCGCTCAATGGTCCGTCTCCGTTTCGCCCGGCACCACGATTGACCGCGGTTCGCAGGTTGGCAACCTGCTGTCCACCGCCGCCGCAGGACGCGCTCGCGGTGTGGCGACCTGAAAGGGCGGGCGCAGACCATCCAGCCTCCTGCGCCGCACCGCCACGTTCAGCACTGACGAGGGGCAGGGCAGTCGCTGGCAGCAAAGACCGCACGGCTCCCTCTCCCCCTTCGGGAGAGGGCTGGGGTGAGGGGGCCTTGCAGCACGGTCCCTTCAGTCCAAGCAGCCCGGCCCCAGCGACCCCCAGTGCGCAAGCAAGACCCCCTCACCCCGGCCCTCTCCCGGAGGGAGAGGGGGAAGCAGGCAAGATCAGTGGTTCGCACCGTGCTTGACGATCTTCTGCGCCAGGCTCCAGCGGTGCACCTCGCTGGGTCCGTCATAAATACGGAAGCCGCGGACCTCCCGGAAGATGCGCTCCACCATCGTCTCCCCCGTCACGCCCACGCCGCCCAGCACCTGCACGCACCGGTCGGCAACGCGGAAGATCGCCTCGCTGCACACCACCTTGGCGATGCTGCTCTCGGTGCCCGCGCGCTCGCCCTGATCGAGCAGCCAGGCGGTGTGCCAGATCGTCAGGCGGCTGGTGCGAATGTCCATGTCGTTGTCGGCCAGCATGAAGCCGATGCCCTCATGCTGCGCGATCGGCTTCCCGAACGCCTGCCGCTTGGCGGCATACGACACGGCGATGTCCTGCGCGCGACGGGCCGACCCCAGCCACCGCATGCAGTGCGTCAGCCGCGCCGGGGCCAGGCGGATTTGCGCATAGCGGAACCCCTGGCCGATCTCGCCCAGCACGTCAGTGGCGGGCACGCGCAGGCCCTCCATCTCCACGACGGCGTGGCCGCCGGCGAATCCCTGGTCCATGGCATCCATCACCCGGGCGACGCGGATGCCGGGCTGGTCCATGTCGGCCAGGAACATGGTGGCGCGGTCGTCCTCGCCCTTGGCCATGATGATGGCGAACCCGGCGCCGACCGCCCCGGTGGTGAACCACTTGGTCCCCGTGATCACGTAATCGTCGCCGTCGCGCACCGCGGTGGTCAGCAGCGCCGCCGGGTCGGACCCGGCGCCGGGCGGCGGCTCGGTCATGCAGAAGCACGAGCGAATCTCCCCCGACGCCAGCGGACGCAGCCAGCGGTCCTTCTGCGCCGGGGTGGCGACGACCTCCATGAGGTGCATGTTGCCCTCGTCCGGAGCCGACAGGTTCATCGCCAGCGGGCCGAGCACGGAATACCCGGCCTCCTCGAACACGATGGCGCGGCCGACATGGCTGAGGCCCAGGCCGCCGTACTCGCGCGCCACGTGCGGGGCCAGCAGCCCGGCCTCGGCGGCCAGCGCGTTCATCTCGCGGCGCAGCTCGTCCGTGGGGCCATGGCGCTCCTGGCGGGCGTCGCCCTCAAGCGGGATGATCTTGTCGCGGATAAAGGCGCGGGTGCGGTCCTGCAGGTCGGACAGCTCGGCGGGGATGGTGAAGTCCATAGGGCGTGCAACCTCGTGGCAGGCGGTTATGCTGCCTGGATATGGGATGGCATGGTAGGGTGTCTGCATGGACGTCGTCATGCGCCAGGAGATGTCGCCGGAGGAGTTCCTCGCCTGGGAGGAGCAGCAGGAGCTGCGCTGGGAATACGACGGCAGCCAGCCCATCGCCATGGTGGGCGGGACCCGCAGCCACTCCAGGATACAGCGGAACATCATTATTGCGCTGGGCAACCGTCTGCGTGGCTCACCGTGTGAAGTCCTGACCAGCGACCTCCAGATTGAGACCGCAGGCAGCATCCGTTATCCAGATGCCTTCGTGGCGTGCGGCGGCGGACCAGGGTCGAGCAGGGTTGTCCTCGATCCCGTCGTGGTGTTCGAAGTCATCAGCCCCAGCACGGCACGGACGGACCGCATCATCAAGAACCGGGAGTTCAAGGCCACCCCGTCGATCATGCGCTACGTCCTGCTCGAACAGGACGATGCCGTGGCAACAGTGTTCGAGCGCGCGGGCGACGATTGGTCGGCCACATGCTGGCCACCGATGACGTGCTGCGGATGCCCGAGATCGGCATCGAGGTGCCGTTGGCCGAGTTCTACGAAGGCGTCTGACCCGCCCACTTGATCCAGGTCCCATGCGGGCTGCCGGTGCCCAGCACGCGGTCCTCCCCGCCGGGCCAAAGCTGCAAGCACAGCGTCGGCGACTCCGCATGGCCCGGCGGCGGCTCGAACCGCAGCCAGGCCAGCGGCGCGGCCGGGGTCGCCCGCCCGCCCGCCGCCGCCATGTGCCCGGCGATGCGGGCCTGGGTCTCGGCCGGGAAGTAGGTGAACGCAACGGAATGCATCAGCACCCGCACGACACCCTGTTCCGGCGCCAAGCTGATCGCAGCCTCCGTCCAGGGCGCGGCATCCCCCTGGACGATGCGGGGCGGCTGCGCCAGCGCCACGGCAAGCGCCGCCTCCAGCCGGGCCAGCCGCGGCGACTGGTCCGCCCAGACATAGGCGCGCAGGCGCTCCCGCCCGGCCTCCTGCGTGACATGGAGCGGCAGCAGGTCCACGCCGCTGCGCCGCACGACCCGCACCGATGCGTCCGGCGGCAGCAGCCCCGTCCACTCCGGCGCCAGCACCAGGGCGCTGCCGGGCGTCCCGGCCTGCACCCCGGCCAACCGGATGTCGTAACGGTCCAGCAACAGGTTCAGCCCCGCGCTCGCACCGAGTTCATGCAGAGCCACCGGCAGCCCGGTTTCCGCCGCGACCACCAGCAGCCCCGCCATCAGGATGGCCGAGCGGGCGACCTCGTTGGTCTGCGGCACGCTGTCCAGCCAGGGCGCCAGCGCCGGGTCGAGCAACGCGGCCTGCATGGCGGCCCACAGCGCGTCGGCATCCGGCAAGGGGTACGGCGGATAAAGCGGCGCCAACGCCGGATGCCCCTGCCGGGCCAGCGCGTGCAGCCCACCCGGCAGGCGCAGCGGCAGCATGTCCACCGCCGCGCCAGGCTGCGCCGGCCAGTCCAGGATGCGCCGCCCCAGCGGGGTGCCCCTGTCCAGCCGCTCCGCCACCAAGTCCTCGATCAGCGCCGTCAGCGGCGAGCCGAGGTTGCGGCACCACCCAGCCTGCCGCGCAAACGCCGCACGCACCGCCGCCTCATCCTGCATGTCCGTCCCTCCGGCGGGAACCCATGCCGGCCCGGCCTGTTCGGGTCAAACCATTGAGGAGGACGATATGCCAGTGCGGGACATGAGCGTGGTAATCACCGGGGCATCCAGCGGCATCGGCCGGGCGACCGCGCTGGCGTTCGCGGCCCGGGGCGCCAGCGTCACCCTGGCCTCCCGCCGCGGCGGCAAGCTGGCGGCGCTGGCCAAGGACTGCGTGGCCGCCGGCGGGCAGGCGCAATACGTCGAGACCGACGTCACCGACCCCTCCGCCATGCGCGCCCTCGCCCAGGCGGCGGAGCGGCGTTACGGCCGCGTGGATGTCTGGGTCAACAACGCCGGCGTCGGCGCGGTCGGTCGCTTCAACGACACCCCGGTCGAGGCGCACGACCAGGTCATCCGCACCAACCTGATGGGCTACCTGCACGGCGCCTACGCGGTGCTGCCGTTGTTCCAGGACGCGCACCAGGGCGTGCTGATCAACGTCATCAGCTTCGGCGCCTTCATGGGCACGCCGTTCGCCGCCAGCTACACCGCCAGCAAGTTCGGCCTGCGCGGCCTGTCCGAAAGCCTGCGGGCCGAGCTGCAGGACCAGCCGGACATCCACATCTGCGACATCTACCCCGGCTTCGTCGATACGCCCGGCGTCCAGCATGCCGCCAACTACAGCGGCCACGAACTGCACCCCTCGCCGCCCGACAAGCCCGAGACGGTCGCTGACGCCATCGTGTGCGTCGCCCAGCGCCCGCGCGACAAGACCTCGGTCGGCGCCCTGGCGAAGCTGGCGCCGGTGGCCTACGCCATCGCGCCGGGGCTGGGCCGTTGGATAATGGCCAAGGTGCTGGGCATCGGGCTGAGCCGCACGCCGGAGCAGACGCGAACCAGCGGCGCACTGTTCAAGCCGATGAACGACGGCCAGCAACCCGCCCAGTCCCGGATGGCCATGAGCGCCGGGGTGGGCCTACTGGTCGCGGGCGTCGCGGCGCTGGCGTTGCTGCGGCGCCGTTAGGAGGGAATGCGGAGGACCTGGCCCGGATAAATCTTGTTCGGGTCCTTCAGCATCGGCTTGTTAGCCTCGAAGATTGCAGGATAATGGCTCGCATTGCCCATCGCCTTCTGCGCGATGGCGGACAGGGTGTCGCCGCGCACGACGGTATATAGCTTCGGCTCCGGCGCCGGGTCGGCCGTGGTGACCGCATCCTGCACGCCCGCCACCCCGGCGATGTTGCCGGCGGCCAGGATCATCTTCTCCCGCGTCGCCGCATCCGGCGCGGTGCCAGCCAGGGTCACCGTGTCGCCCTGCACCTGCACGTCCATGCCGGGCGCATCGAAGCCCAGGCCCTGTAGCTCTGTCTTGATCGCGGCGGCGTCCGGGGTGGGCGGGGCAGGCTTGCTCTCGTCCTGCGTGGCGTCATGGCCCAGGCCGAGCATCCGCCCGGCCGACTTGATGAAGCTGAACATTCCCATCGGCTGATCTCATTACGGTTGTTGTGCGACCGGAACGCTGGCGTACACTCAATGGTTGCGTGCCGGGCAGACGTTGCCGGGTTGCGACAACTTTCCCGCTCCTCGCGCGTCGTGTCGTTGGTTTGGAAAAGGATGGCCCGATGTCCCGTTCGCTGCGGTTCAAGATTGCTGGCCTGGAGGATGCGGTCCGGGTGGCAGCCCTGCGGCGGTCTCTCGGCCTCGTCGCCAACGTCGAGGGCGTGACCGTTGATGCCGACCGTGGCGAGGTCGTCGTGATCGGCGGTGCGGAGGAGCACCTGGTGGTGGTTCAACTCGCCAATGAGGGGTTCGAGGCCCGTCCCGTCCACGAGGACATCCAGCACCCAAGGCATTAATGCCCTTCTAAACCTCCGCCGCGCGCCCGTTCTGAACCCTCACACAATATCGGCGCAATCCGGCGCCGCCTTCGCCGCAATCGGGTCCTAGCTAATGCCTCAACGCCGCCACTGGGGCGGCAGAGAGGCTCGGATGATGCGGTTCCTCAAGGTGTATGGCCGGGTGCTAGGCTTCCTCGCCCCCCATTGGCGCACGGCTGCAATGCTGTGTGCGGCCAACGTGGCGCTGGTGGCGGCTGGCTTCGTGGAGCCGGTGCTGTTCGGCCAGGTGATCCAGGGCCTGGGCGGTGCCGGGCCGTCCACCGGCACCATCCTGGCCTGGGCCGCCATGGGCGTGCTCGGCATCGCAGCCGGCATGGCGACCTCGCTGGCGGCGGACCGGCTGGCGCACCGGCTGCGGCTGCGCGTGATAGGCCGCGCCTTCGGCCACATCCTGCAATTGCCGCCCGCGCACCACGCCCGCCATCCCACCGGCAAGCTGATCAAGACCCTGCTGACCGGCAGCGACGAGATGTTCTGGCTGTGGCTCGGCCTGTTCCGCGAGCACCTGGGCGCAGTCCTGTGCCTGGCCGGGCTGCTGCCGCTGGCGCTCTACCTCAACCCGGTGCTGGGCGCGGTGCTGGTGGTGCTCGCGGTGGTGTTCTCCGCAACGGCGTCGGTCACCATCCGCCGTACCCAGGACGGGCAGCGCCGGGCGGAGGACGCGCACTCGGCCCTGGCGTCCCAGGTCGGCGACGTGCTGGGCAATGCGCCGCTGATCCGCGCCTTCGGCCGCGCGCCGCTGGAGGCGGCTGCGTTCGGGCAACTGGCCGGCGACGTGGTGCGGCACCAGTTCCCCGTGCTGGGCTGGTGGGCCGGCGTCGGTGTGATGAACCGCTGCGCCAGCACCGTCGCCACGGTGGCGGTGGTGGGCCTGGGCACCTGGCTGCACGGCCACGGCCGCGCCAGCACGGCGGACGTGGTGACGTTCATGGGATTCGCCGGAATGCTGGTCGGCCGGCTGGAGGGCGCGGTGGGCACGGTGTCCCGCCTGGGCGGCAGCCTGCCGCGGCTGGAGGACCTCTTTGCCGTCCTGGACGCCAGCAGCACCGTGCCGGACCCGGCGGGCCAGCCTGCGCTGCCGGCGGGGCCGGGCCGGGTGGAGTTCCGCGGCGTCCGCTTCGCCTACCCCGGCGGCCCCGCGGTGCTGGACGGCGTGGACCTGGTCGCCCGGCCCGGCGAGACCATCGCCCTGGTCGGCCTGACCGGATCGGGCAAGAGCACCGCCATGTCGCTGCTGCAGCGCCTGTGGGACCCCGATGCCGGCGCTGTGCTGGTCGATGGGCGCGACCTGCGCGACGTGAGCCTGGCCAGCCTGCGCGAGGTCATCGGCACCGTGCCGCAGGACACCCTGCTGCTGAACCGCTCGATCGGCGAGAACCTGCGCGTCGGCAAGCCGGACGCCACGCAAGCCGAGGTGGAGCACGCCGCCCGGCTGGCCGAGGCGCACGACTTCATCCTGCGCCAGCCCCAGGGCTACGACACCCTGGTCGGCGAGCGCGGCGCGGCCCTGTCCGGCGGGCAGCGGCAGCGGCTGGCGATCGCCCGCACCCTGCTGCGCAACCCGCGCATCCTGATCCTGGACGAGGCAACCAGCGCGCTGGATGGCGCGACGGAGGAAAAGGTTGTGCGCGCGATGCAGGCCGCCGCCGCCGGGCGGACGACCTTCGTGATCGCGCACCGGCTGGCGACCATCCGCGACGCGGACCGCATCCTGTTCTTCCGTGACGGCCTGGTGGCCGAGGCCGGCACGTTCGGAGACCTGGTGGCGCAGGACGGGCTGTTCGCCGCGCTGGCCCGCACGCAACTCCTGGCGCCGCCGCGCGAGCCGGTGGAGGCCGCGGCGCCTCGCCTGCACTTGGTTTACAGCCGCGTGGAGCCGGGCAACCCGGCAGCCGACGCGGGCGTCGCCGATGCGGAATCGATGATGCCCGAACTGGCCGCCTGCGGCGACTGACGCCAGCCGCCGGGGGCGCTGACCGGTCGAAGGCACCATCATGCCGAAGCCATCGTCATGGCGAAGGCACTGTCATTGCGAGCCGCGCTTGCGGCGTGGCAATCCAGGGCCGGCCGGCGCGGTCCCTGCCCACCGGATCGCCCCGCCGCAGCCAGCTAGCAACAACGGCGCTCGCATCGTCAACCGCAACCCCGGCTTTCACCGACGGTTGCCCCGCATGATGGCTACTAACCCTGGACCGGGTAACCCTTCTCCCTCAAGCACGACCGGATTTCCGCCCGCACCTGGAACGGCCGCCGCACGGGCGAGGCGAACCAGGTCAGCCCAGTCTTGGCGTTACGCTTGTCCACCGCCGCCGCAGATTGCTTCTGGCAGGCTTGCAGGTCGGCCTGGTATGCCGGGGCCGACACATCGGTCTGCGCGCCCTTCTGCAACGCCGGCGCATAAGCGCCGCACCCGGCGGCAGGCAGCACCAACAGCAGGATCAAGCGCTTCATGCCCAACATCCAGCCGCCTTCGCCGTCCCTGTCAACAGCCGGATGGCCCGGCGGCCGGCAGTGACGGCGCTCGGCGCCCGCTTCGCCGCCGCACAGGACCTGGCCGCCCAGGCTGCGGCGCTCGCCATGCGGATGCGTCCGCCGCCGGGCGCCGCGCAGGCCACCTTGAAGGGCGCGCAGGACTGGCTGACCGAGGCGGACGGCGCCGTCGAGCGCCTGCTGTCCGACGCCCTGGCCGCCGCCTTCCCGGAGGACGGCTTCCAGGGCGAGGAGGCCGGCCGCACCCGCTCGGGCGGTCTGCGCTGGGTGGTCGATCCCATAGACGGCACCAGCAACTACGCCCGTGGCGCCTCGCGCTGGTGCGTGTCGGTGGGGTTGCTGGACGGCGACACGCCGCTGCTCGGCGTGCTGGCCGCCCCAGCATTGGCGGAGACCTTTGCCGCGTGCCAGGGCCGGGGGGCCACCCTGAACGGCATGCCAATCCATGCCGCCGCGACCGACGCCCTGGCCCGGTCTATCATTGAGGTCAGTTGGTCGCCCCGGGTGGACAACGCCGCCTACCAGGCGCTGTTCGCCCGCGTCCAGGCCAGCGGCGCCAGCCTGCGCTTCGGCGGGTCAGGCGCGCTGGGGCTGGCGGACGTGGCGGCAGGGCGGATGGACGGCTACGCGGAGCTGCACATCAACTTGTGGGACTGCGCGGCGGCGCTGGCGCTGCTGAATGAGGCCGGGGCGGTCACCCTGCCGTTCCTGCCGCGGGGCAACCTGGCCGGCGCGCCGATCCTGGCAGCGGCGCCGGGCGTGGCGCAAGCATTGGCAGCAGTCGCGCAACTGCCGTAACCGACGGAAGAAGGCACAACACTCTGCCTGCCTGCTCCCTCTCCCTCCGGGAGAGGGCCGGGGTGAGGGGGGCCGATAGGGCCTAACCCCGCCCGCACGAGAACGAAATTTGCCTCCACCCGGCGGAGTCTGGCCCTTGCCGCCCCCCTCACCCCAGCCCTCTCCCGAAGCGGGGAGAGGGAGCAGCAAGCAGTGCAGCCGTCCCAACCCAACGAAGAACGTCGCCCTATCCCGCCGCCACAACGCTCAACGCTACATCCAAGCAGCGTCACTGCACCGCCAGCCCATCGCTGACCAGCCGTTCAGCATCCCCATGCAGCCCAGCGCGGGAAGCATCGCGGCTATAGAACATATGCCCCCCGCCATAGACCTGGAACCGCAGCCGCCCAGCCGGCACGGTTTCCGGCACCTGGTCCAGCAGCAGCTTGTCGGCATAGTACGGCGTCACCAGGTCGGTCAGCCCGTGCGCCACCATCACCCGCACGGTCGGGTCCAGCGACAGGTATTGGCGCAGGTCGGTCAGCACCTCCGGCCGGTGGCCCCCGCGGCCGTAATCCCACTCGCGGGCAATGGCCTCGTTCAGCAACTGGTATTGCCGGGCCGGCGCACCCTCGGGCGCCCAGTTCAGCCGGGTGCGGAACAGCTCCAGCATCGCGCCCGTCACGGGGCCGCGCAGCCCGTCCAGGATGGGGTCGGGCGAGTTGTCGTTCGCCGCCGACGGGAACGGGTCCGCCACCGTCACCGTGGCGTCGTAGGGGCTGCCGACCCGGCCGTGGTCGCGCTCCCGCAGGAAGGTGCCGGTGTCCAGCTTGCCAGCCCGGCGCCGCACCAGGGCAGGGTCCATGCCGGTCAGCTCCGCCACCCGGGCGCTCATGCGGTCCACCGCGGCCGCATCATGCTCGCCGGCCACCAGGTCCACCAGGTAGGCCGTGCTGGCATACCGCTCCACGTCCTCCATGTCCGCCCGGCTGGAGGCGCCGCGGGCGGTGGCGGCCAGCGACGGCAGGCGGCCCACCCAGCGCAGCGGGTCCCACGGCGCGTCCCGCCCATTGAAGTCCAGCACGGGCGACACCAGCACCAGGCCGCGGATGCCCACGCCCTGGTCGTCCAGCAGCGCCCGCGCCAGCTTCGGCCCACGGAAGCCGCCGTAGCTTTCGCCGACAATGAATTTCGGCGACTCCAGCCGGTTCTGCGCCTGCAGCCAGCGGGTGATGGTGGCGGCGATGGACTGGATGTCGCCGTCCACCCCCTGCATGCCCCGGCGCACATCGTCCCCGCCGGTGACACGGCTGTAACCGGTGCCGACAGGGTCGATGAACACCAAGTCGGTGAAGTCGAGCCAGGTCTCGGCGTTGTCCACCACGGTCGGGTCGGCGCTGGGCGGCGTGCCGGCCAAGGGCACGCGCCAGGGTCCGATGGCGCCCAAATCCAGCCAGGCCGAGGACGCGCCGGGGCCGCCGTTGATGGCAAACGTCACGGGACGGGACCCCGGCGGTGCGCCCGAAAGCTGGAAGGCGGTGGTGACGATCTCCGCCTGCGTCGCGCCAGCGGGGTTGGCGAGGCGGATGGTTGACACGGTGGCGGTGAACGCCAGGCTGCGGCCGGGCAGGGTGAGGGTGTGTGTGGTAGTGCTGTCCGCGCCGGGCTTCGGCTGGGCCAGCGCGGCGGCCCAGGGCAGCAGGCACGCCAGAAAGGCAAAAGCGCGGATCATCGGGCAACTCCTGTTCGCGGCAGCCAGCGCCCGTCCAGCAGGGCCAGCCCGGCGAGGATCACAGCAGCGCCCAGCACGGCATTGGGGGTTATCGGCTCATGCAGCGCAAGGCCCAGCAACAGCGCCGTGACAGGGATCAGGTCGGTGACAAGCAGCGCATTGGCGCCGCCGGTGCGCCACCGCCCTAGTCCGCCGCCATCGCCAGCCCCACCGCCGCAGCCCGCACCCAAACCGCGGTGTCATGGAACACCGCCCCGCCATTCGGCGCCGCCGGCGCATCACTGGTCAGCGCGTTGATCCCCACCCCATCGCCGAAATCCGCATTGGGCCAAACGCTCTCCACCACCACGACCCCCGGCTGCATCCCGTCGGCCACGCGCACATGCACCGTCACCGCCCCCCGGCTATTGCCCAGCGTCACCCGCCCCCCATCCACCACGCCCAGCCGAGCCGCATCGGCCGGGTGCAGCAGCGCCGTGGGCCGCCCCTCCCGCTTGCGGCTGCCCGGCGTCTCCGTGAACGTCGTGTTCAGGAAGTTGCGCGCCGGCGCCGCAACCAGGCGGAACGGGTGGTCCTCCGTCGCCGCATCTACCGCCGCCCAGTGATCCGGCAGCTCCGGCATCCCCGCATGGTGCGGCCCGACCCCGGCCCAGTCGGGCGCAAACCGGAACCGCCCATCGGGGAACCCGAACCCGGTCAGGAAGTGGCTGCGCTCGAACCCCTCCGCCGCGTCCACCCAGCGCCGGGCCACGACCTCCTCCGCGCCGGGCCATCCGGAGGCGCGCAGCGTCGCGTCCACCAGCTCCATCGCCGTCATCCCGAACCCGGCATGCTGCGCGCCCAACCGCACGGCCAAACCCTGCAAAACCTCATGGTTGCTGCGGCACTCGCCCGGCGGCTCCACCAGCTTGCGGCCGACCTGCAGGTGCGTGTGGCCGCCCGCGCCATACAGGTCGTCGTGCTCCAGGAACGTCGTCGCCGGCAGCACCACGTCGGCCAGGCGGGCGGTCTCGGTCATGAACTGCTCGTGCACCACCGTGAACAGGTCCTCCCGCATCAATCCGCGCCTGACGCGCAGGCTGTCGGGGGCGACGACGGCAGGGTTGGTGCTCTGCACCAGCAGGGCGTGCACCGCGGGGCCGTCCCCCAGCTCCGCCCGGTCCCCGGTCAGCACGGCGCCGATTCGACTCATGTCCATCATGCGGACCGAGGCGTCGCGGGCATCCAGGCCCTCGATCAGCGTCTTGTCCCAGTGATAGATGCCGGTGCCGCGGTTGTTCCAGAACGCGCCGCCGCCGGGGTGCCGCCACTTGCCAGTGACGGTGGGCAGGCAGGTGACGGCGTGCATCGCCACCGCCCCGTTGCGGCTGCGGGCAAAGCCGTAGCCGATGCGCAGGAACGCCCGCTCCGTCCGGCAGTATAGCCCGGCGAAGTGCTCGATCTCCGCCACCGTCAGCCCGGTGACCCCGGCCGCCCACTCGGGGCCGCGCGGGCGCAGGTGGGCCTCAAGGCGGTCGGGGCAGTCGGCATACTCGGCCATGTAGGCCCGGTTGGCGTGGCCATCGCGGAAGGCGACGTGCATGACGGCGCAGGCCAGGGCGCCATCGGTGCCGGGGCGGGGGGCTAGGTGCAGGTCGGCGGCGGCGGCGCTGGGGGTGCGATACGGGTCGATCACCACGAACTTCGCCCCGCGAGACTTTCGGGCGCGGGTGACGTGGGTCATAACGTTGACCTGGGTGGAGACCGGGTTGCCGCCCCACATGACGATCAGGTCGGCCTCCCGCATCTCCCGCGGGTCCGGCCCGCCATGGCGGCCGACGCCGGCGATCCAGCCGCTCTCGGTCACCGTCGAGCAGATGGTGTTGTGCTGCCGGGAGTAGCGCATGACGTGGCGCAGCCGGTTGATGCCGTCTCGCTGCACCAGGCCCATGGTCCCCGCGAAGTAGTAGGGCCAGACCGCCTCCGCCCCATGCCGGGCGGCGATGTCCTGGAACCGGGCGGCAACCAGGTCCAGGGCCTCGTCCCAGCCGGCCTCCCGGAACGTGCCCCTGGGGCCGGTGCGGACCAGGGGGCGGGTCAGGCGGCCTGGATGGTGCTGGCGCTCGGCATAGCGGGCGACCTTCGCGCAGATCACGCCGGCGGTGTAGGTGTTGTCGGCCGCGCCACGGACGGAGCCGATGCGGTGCGCGTCCAGTACCTCCACCTCCAGGGCGCAGGTGCTGGGGCAGTCGTGCGGGCAGACGGTGCTTTGATAGGCCATGGGGAGAAGGCTACGGCCGCAGGGCGGGCGGGCGCAATCCGAGGCTGCAGCGGCGGCGCGGGCCGGGGCGATGCCGGGGCCATGCTGGCGGACGCCCTGCAGGGCCGGTCGTACCAGGGTTCCCGGCGTCCGCAGGGCAGATCAGGCTACGGCGTCTCCGGCGTAGGCGGCCTGCGCAGCTCCGGGCGTCCCGCGTTGCGGGTGCGCCAGTTCAAGTAGTCGCGGAACAGCCTGTCCCGGGCCGTTGCGCTCAGGTTCGCCGTGTCGCGCCCGGCCCGGTTGAGGAACGCATCGAACTCCCGGCGCAGCCGCACGTCGGCCCGGGCCAGCGTGGGTTGCGATGTGACGCTCCCCTCTGGCCTGTCCGGCGCTGCTTGGGGCGGGGGGCGGGCGCTGGTTGCCGCGGCAACGTCCAACTCAGGCGTACTGGCGGCGGGCGATGCGGCCGCCGCCGCCTGTGTGCCGGGCGGGGTCGCCGCTTGGGTGACCCAGAACAGGATCGGCATGCCGATCAAGCCAACAAGAAACGACCCGGCCAGCAACAGTCCAGGCCACCATCGCCGGTCGGCCCCGGCCTTGGGCGCAGGCGTGACGCCGAAAACGGATGCCCTAAGCGGCACAGCCCCAGCAGGGGCAGGCGCCACGGTCGTCGCGGAGGCGGGCGCCACGATCGTCAAGGTCAGGCAAGGGTCGCGCAACACCTCGCACCCGGGTCCGGACACCAGGGCCAGCAGCGCAGGTCCGCCAGCCAACAGCAGCAAGCGTCCGGCCTGGTCGGGGCTGGCCGGGCTGGGCACCTGCGCCAGGGCCGCCATGGCGTCGGGGGTCAGCGAGTGCGCGTCATCCACCGCCAGCATGGCCATCCTGGCGCCGGTCGGCACATCGAGGGCGCACACGATCAGCCCGCCCCCGTCCGCGCGCCCGTCCTCACAAGCGTCCACGCCCCCATCTTCGCCAGAATCCTCGATCCCAAGCTGGAACATCAGCCTGTGCAGCGTCAGCGCGCTGGCAAGCGGGTTGCCAAGCCTGATGGCCCCGGCGGGCAGGGCGGCTAGGATGCCGTCAAGCGCCGCCGCCCGCGCCGGCGCCGATGGATCGACGAGGACGACCGCACGCCCGCCAGCCTGGATGAACCCGGACACGCGGCGGCCCGGCTCGACCGCAAAGGCCGACGCGGCGGCCGAGGCATCCGACCCGGGCAGCAGCGCGTCCATCGCCGCCTATCGTCCTGCGGTCCGGCAGGCGGACACTCGTGACTTGGCCGGCGGCGGCGGTTCGGCCGCCCGCCCGTCATGCGCGGCGAATTGGCGGAACAGCTCGTCCTCTCGTGCCTTGGTCAGCCGGCGTGACGCCGGGCCGGCGCAAGGCGAGCGCGAGGCGTCGAGATGCGTCGCGAGGGTGACGTGCGCGACGGGGCGCGGGACTGCAACCGTCGCGTTGGCCGGGTTCAGCCGTATCGGCGGCCCGTGCGCACAGGCCGCCAGGCTGAGCAGCGGCAACAGGATCAGCGTTATTTGAACCTGCACCGTCCCCTGCTCCTGATCATTCGGGCACGCCCCTCGTTCCAGCCGCCAAGATATACCCAGACTCGTGCAGCGGCATTGTGGCAATGCGATATCGGCCGTGCCTCGGCGTCAATCCCGTTGCATTCGCGCCGTGCGGCGTGCCATCCGAAGCACGCCCCAGCGCGAACCGCCCCAAAGCCAAGCGCCGCCGATGGCATACCCCGCCACCACGTCCGACAGGTAATGCAGGCTGAGCACCAGGCGGGTCGCGCCGATGGCCAGGATAAACGTCGCCCCCGCCGTGAGCACCGCCCTCCGCCGCCCGGGCAGCCCCGCCGCAATGGCCAGCGCCAGGAAGCCATACAGCGCCACCGCCACCGTCGCATGGGCACTGGGAAAGGACGGCGAGATCGCCGCAAGCCCGGCCAAGGAGGGTGGTCGCGGCCGGTCCACCAGGTACTTCAGGGCATAGGTCGTGGCCTCCGCCCCCAGCAGGGTCAGCCACAGCGGCGCCACCAGCCCACCGCGCCGCCCGGCCGCCAGCAGGCCGGAGGCAATGACGGCAACTGGCAAGGCCGTGGCTTCGGCGCCCATGGCGGTCACGAAACGAAAGCTGGCCAGCGGCAGGCCATGGCGCAGGGAAGCCAGGGTGGCGCTGGACCCCCGGTCCAACGCGAGCAGCCAGTCGATCACCGGACGGCGCCACGCTGCTGCCTCCCGGAGAGGGCTGGGGTCATAGGCGCTGACCCAGGCCGGCCAGCATGTGCGCCGACCGCCGACATCATTGCGAGGACCACTTGCGACGCGGCATAGGCGGCAATGACCCTGCCCGCCGCCCCTGGATTGCCGCGCCGCAAGCACGGCTCGCAATGACGGCCCCGGCATGTCCGGTCAAAGCGCCCCGAACCCGGCCTATGAGGGCTTGGGTGGGCATCATGGCTCAAAAACCAACGTCATGCCGCCCAGCGTGCTTGCCGAGACGACCAGGCGCCCCTCCTCCCGCGCCGCCGCGACGCCGCCCACCCTTAAGGCCGCGGCAGCACGCTCCAGCGACGCCGTGCGCAGCACCAGCGCCGCCATGAACTGCCCGCGCCCGGCCGCATCCGGCATGGCGGCACCGAACTCCGCCGCCAGCCGCGCCGGGGTGACAACCTCGATGCAGGCCAGGCCGGCCAGCAGGCGGAACCCGTCCCCATGCCGTTGCACGGCATCCGCCCCGAACAGGCGCGTCAGCAGCATGGCCGGCTCCGCCGGGTCCTCGGCGGCGACAATGGCGCGTTGGATGCCAAGGGCGCCGTTGGCATGGCGGCGCCAGGCGTCCTGCCACACAAGCTGCGGCGTCAGGTGGTGGCAGAAGAACAGGCGCCCCGCCGGCACGGCCTCCCGCTCCAGCCGAACGGTGCGGAACGCCGCGTCGCCGGTGGTGCCATCGGGCGTCGTCACCGGGCGGGAGAACGCCTGCGGCGGCAGCACCGGCAACCCGGCCGCCTGCAGGGCCGCATGCGTCGCGTCCGAGTCGAACGTCTTGAACACCAGCCCGTTCAGCCCGGTCGGCCAGTCCAGCACGTCCGACCGGCCGCCGCCGCCGGACTGCACGCCGAGCAGCTCCAGGTAGTCGGTGCCCAGGATGGCCAGGTTGTTGCTGGACCCCAGCGTATGATGCCCGCGCGGCGTCAGGGTGAAGCCCAGGCGTTCATACAGCCCGGCCGCCGCGTCCAACCCGTCGCGGACGTTGATGACGACGTGATCGAGGGCGGGAACGGGAAGGGGCATCAGGCGGCTCCGCGGCTTGGGTTGGTGGGCGGCACGGTGCCCGCCCGGCGTCCGTCAGCCATGGCGCCAACCGAGGCCGCAATCCCCCGTCCACGCGCCCGCAGACCCGGATGCGCCACCCCCCGGCGGAACACGATGAAGCTGCCGGGGCGCATGGTGGTCCAGGTCTCGTCGCGCGTCAGCGGCCGGGTGGCGACGACGCTGACGACATCATTGGGACCGGTCTGCTTGCTGAAATCCGCCGTCAGGTCCTCATCGACCAGCGTGGCCGGGCCGAACGGCGCGCGCCGGGTGATCCACGCGAGCTTGGTGCCGCAGAAGCAGAACAGTTGCCGCCCGTCGCTCATCAGCATGTTGAACACCCCCAGGGCCGACAACTGCCGGGCCAGCGCGGCGACGTGCGCGGCCAGCGACCCGTCCGACGGCGGCTTCGGCCAGCGGTCGCCCAGTTGCTGCAGCATCCAGCAAAAGGCGTGCTCGCTGTCCGTGGTGCCGATCGGCCGGTGGCCGCCCAGCGGCCATCGCTTCACCCCGCGCAACTGGCCGTTATGCGCGAACGTCCAGGCGCGGCCCCACAGCTCGCGGGTGAACGGGTGCGTGTTCTCCAGCGACACGCCGCCGCGGTTGGCCCGGCGGATGTGGCTGATCACCACTTGGCTGCGGATGGGATGGCCGATCAGGAACTGCGCGATCTCCGACCGCGCGCTGGGCGTCGGGTCATGGAAGGCGCGGCAGCCGCGGCCCTCATAGAAGGTGATGCCCCAGCCATCCGCATGCGGCGCGGTGCCGCCGCCGCGCGGCACCAGCCCGGCGAAGCTGAAGCAGATGTCGGTCGGCACGTTGGCGCTCATGCCCAGCAGCTCGCACATCCTCTATCTCCGGGGCCGCTTACCGTTTGGCCCGCAGCCGCACCTGGCCGCGCGGGACGATGGTCGCGTGTGGGACCATGGCCTTGATCTCCTCCTGCAGCGCCGCCCGGCGCTCGTGGATGGATACGATGACAGGACCCATGGGGATGCCAAGGTCCACCAGCACCGCCTCGGACAGCTGCAGGCTGGCCTCGATGGTTTCCGGCACGGCGTCCGACGCACCCAGCCCATACAGCCGCGCGGCGTGGCGGCCATCGCGGGCGCGGGCGACGATCAGCAGGTCCGGCCGGGCGGCGCGGGCGGTCCCCACCAGGGCATCGGCGCGGGCGCGGTCGTCGATGGTGACGACCAGGGCGCGGGCGTCCGCCAGGCCGACGCGAACCAGCAGCTCGGGCCGGGTGATGTCGCCGTAATACACCGCCCGGCCCGGCCCGCGCTGTGCCGCCACCCGGTCAGCGTCGGTGTCGATGGCGACCCACGGCAGGGCGTGCGCGTCCAGCAGCGACGCCACCGTGCGCCCGACCCGGCCGAACCCGGCGATGATGACCCGCGGCGGCCCATCCGCGGCCACCTCGGGCGGCAGCAGGTCCGGCCGCACCTTCACCGGGCGTCGGCCGGCCAGCAAGGTGCCCAGCTTCGACAGCAGCGGGATCGCCGCCATCGTCAGCGCCGCCAGGATGAACGCGAACCCGGCCAGCCCCGCATCCACCAGCCCCGACGCCTGGCCCAGCCCAAGGATGACGAAGCTGAACTCGCCCCCCGGCCCCAGCAGCAGCCCGGCCGGGCCGCCCACCCGCCAGCGCAGGCCGAAGCCGCGCGCCAGCCCCGCCGTCACCAGGGCCTTCAACGCCACCAGCCCCGCCGCCGCGCCCAGCACCTGCAGCGGCTGCTGCGCGATGCGGGCCAGGTCGAGGCTCATGCCGATGCTGATCAGGAACACCCCCAGCAGCAGGCCCTTGAACGGATCGACCGTGACCTCGATCTGCCGGCGGTACTCGGTCTCGGCCAGCAGCAGCCCGGCGATCAGCGCCCCCAGCGCCGTGCCCAGCCCCGCCGCCGCCGCCGCCAGCCCGGTGCCCAGCACCACCAGCAGGCAGGCCGCCATGAACAGCTCGGGGCTGCCGGTGCGGGCCACGCCGCGGAACAGCGGGCGCAGCGCCAGCCGCCCGCCCAGCACGATGGCGGCCACCATGCCCACGGCCCTCGCCACCGCCAGCCCGAACCCGGCCCAGCCCGCGTTCCCCGCCGCCCCCAGCCCGAACAGCACCGGCACCAGCATCAGGTCCTGGAACAGCAGCACGGCAAAGCTGACGCGCCCGACCGGCCCGGCCATGCGCCGCTCCTCCGCCAGCACCTGGGCCACGACCGCGGTGGACGACATCGCCAGCGCCAGCGCCACCAGCCCCGCCCCAGCCGGCCGCACGCCCAGCAGCATCCCAGCGCCCATAACGGCCAGGGTGCAGCCGGCCAGTTGCAGCGCCCCCAGGCCGAACACCAGGCGGCGCATGGTGCCCATCCGCTCCCACGACAGCTCCAGCCCGATCATGAACAGCAGCAGCACCACGCCGAGGTCGGCCAGCGGCGCGATCTGGCCGCGGTCCCCGATGGTGATCCACGCCAGCGCCGGCGCCCTCCCGGCCAGCGCCCCCAGCCCAGAGGGTCCGACCGCCATGCCGACCAGCATGAAGCCCAGCACCGCGCTGATCCGCAGCCGGTGGAACAAGGGGATCACCGCCGCGGCGGCGCCCAGCACCACCAGCGCCACCCGCATCCCGTCCGCCCCGACCTCGCTGCCTGCCGCCATGCCGCCCCCGGATGCCAATGCAACACATGGCAGGGGCGGCATCATGGCGACAAGGTTGCGAAACCGGTCGGGCAGGATGCCAAATCACACGGCGTGAGCATCGCCCTGCGCACATCGATGACGCTCGGGCAGTTCCTGGCCCAGGAGGACCGGCACGAGCCGCGCTGGGAATCAGGCGGGTCTCAGCCAATCGCCATGGATGGCGGCACGCTGGAGCGCCCGACCAGTCAGTCCAACTTGCTGTCCGCGCTGGCGAACCAGCCCCGTGGCAAGCCGTGCCGCGCGCACGGAAGCCATCCCAAGATCGAGGTCGCCGGACTCATGAAGCTCACCACCCGCCGCGAGGCGCCCGGACTCACTCCCCTATGATGCCCGGCTTCAGACCGGACGCTGCCGGATCAGGCGACGCCGCCGCCGCTGACCGGCACGACGCCACCAGTCATGTAGCTGGCCGCCGGCGACGCAACGAAGCCGACGACAGCCGCGATCTCCTCTGGCTGCGCATATCGCTTGAGCGCGCTGACGCTCCGGAGCCAGTCCGAGATCGGCCCGTCCTCCGGGTTCATCTCAGTGTTGACCGCGCCGATGCTGAGCGCATTGATGGTGATCCGGCGCGGCGCCAAATCGTGTGCCGCCCCCCGAACGTAGCCTTCGAGCGCGGCCTTCGTGGATGAGTAGTCCGCAAGCCCCGGTGCGCCGACACGGTATGCGACGCCGGAGGACATGACGATGATCCGGCCGTCGTCGCGGATCGCGTCGGCTGCGGCGCGGATCGAGGCGATCGTGCCGCCGACGTTGATCGCGTGCATCCCGTCCAATGCGGCATTGTCGGCGCTTTTCACCGGGCCAACGACGAACACGGCTGCATTGGCAACCAGGATGTCGAAGCCGCCGAAGGCCGCCACGACGTCGGCGATCAACTTGGTCGCTTGCGCAGTGTCGGCTTGGTCGGCGCGAAAGGCGGCGGCCCGCACGCCCATGTCCTTCAACTCGGCAACCACGGAGTCCGCGCGGTCTGCGCTGGCCGAGTAGCTGATCGCGACGTCCGCTCCAAGCCGGGCCAGCTCACGGGCCGAGGCAGCGCCGATGCCGCGCGAACCCCCGGTCACCAGCGCGACCTTGCCGGTCAATGTCCTCGTCTGCTGGGGCGTGGCGAGCGGATCGGCGTCGGCTTGGACAACGGCCTGCGCCTCCTTGACGGTGTTCGTCGAGATCAGGCTGTCCATGACCGTTCGTCCTCATGTCGGGGCCGCCGTCGCCCAGCGCTCCCAGGGCCGACCGTAGCCAGGCGCACGAACGCCGGGGCAGGCTCGGAATCTACCTATGTGTTGGGGATCGATCATCCAGCGTCCCGCGCGGGCGATGCTCCGCAGGCACGCGGGGACAGCGGCGTCAGGATTGCAGCGCCGCCGCGGTGCCGCCGCCTACCCGGTGATCGCCGGCCCGCCGCACGGCTGGTTCGGCAACAGCGGCGCAAGCCGTTCCCGCCGCGGGCCGGGCAGAAGGCTTCAGCGAGCAGAACCCTAGATCGGTCCTTCAAGGGTATTGCACCCCGCGATCGTGCCCTCCCGCATCCCCGCCGACAGCCACCGCGTCCGCTGCTCCGCCGTGCCGAGCGTGAAGCTGTCCAGCATGGGCGCAGCCGAGGCGTCTGACGCCCCAGGCTTGGTGCTGTCGGCGCCGATGCTGGTGGCGGTGCGGGCGGCCTGGCGGATGT
Organism: uncultured Acetobacteraceae bacterium; assembly: GCA_964242415.1. Taxonomy (GTDB): domain Bacteria; phylum Pseudomonadota; class Alphaproteobacteria; order Acetobacterales; family Acetobacteraceae; genus DASWOJ01. The sequence goes on along the minus strand of CAXTAT010000006.1, from coordinate 102,776 downwards.
CGGGCATGTTGATCGGCGCCTGGCGCGCCACCATGCGGTTGGCCCATGCGCCGGCCAGGCAGTCGGCCATCAGCTCCCGCCGCAACGGCAGCTCGTTGGCCGCCGCCGTGCCGGCTGCCGGCTGCACCTGCGGCAGGCCCAGCAAGGCCTGGATGTGGTAGCCGATCTCATGCGCGATCACGTAGGGGAAGGCGAAATCCCCGCTGCCGCCGTAACGCCGCTGCATCTCGGCGAAGAACGCGGTGTCGAGGTACAGCTTGCGATCCCTCGGGCAGTAGAACGGTCCGCTGGCGGCCTGCGCCGTGCCGCAGGCGGAGGGCGTCCGGCCGGTGAACAGCACCACGGCGGGCTTTTCGTAGGCTTTGCCGGCCTGCTTGGGCAGCTCGACGGACCAGACGCTCTCCGTCGCATCCAGCACGCGGTCGATGGCCGTCTTGATCGCGTCGGTAGGCGCGCCGGCCTGGGCCGGCCCTGGCGCCGGGCCGGTCGGCGCTGCGGGGACGGTCTGCGCAACCGGGGATGCCTGCGTAGCGGACCCCATCTGTGCATCGCCGGCGGGTCCGGCCGGCGTGCGGCTGAGCGCCCAGCCGGCCAAGCCGAGCACCGCGATCCCGCCCACCGCCAGGCCCACCTTGCCCATGCGGCCAAGGCCGCCGCGCCGTCCCGCGCCGTCGAGGCCGCCGCGCTGTCCCGTGCTGTCCGGGGCCTTCTGCAGGCCGTCGTCCTCCATCGTGAAACCCCCTGCGCGCTATGGCGCTTCTACGCCCGGTGCGGCGGATTGTTCCTGGCGCGGCAGCTCGTCCGGCCGCGGCGCCAGGCCATACGGCGCCAGCAACGCCCAGATATGCCCCGGCACCATCGTCCGCAGCCGGCGCGGGTGCTGGCGGCGCAGGTGCAGCACGGTCTCGGCGGCCTTCATCTCCACCCGGGTGCGGGCGAACTCCAGCCCGCGCGGCCCGATCCGGGGCATCAGCCAACCCACGACCGGCCGCAGCCAATTCGGCATGGAGCGCAGCGGCAGCCCGCCCGCCGCCCGCGCCACGTTGGCAATGAAGCCGCGCACCGCCCCGGCCCGCTTGCCGGCGCTGCCCGGGGCGCCGGTGCGGATCTCGTCGCCCAGCGCGGCCAGCAGCGCCTCGCCGCGCTCGTTGCGGACCAGCAGCCACTGCTCGCCCTGGCCGCCCATGTAGCCCACCGTGAGGTCGGCCAGCACGTTGGTGTAATCGACGCAGGTGCGGCAGGTCAGCGGGAAGAAGTCCGGCGCCAGCTTGCTGATCGGCAGTTGCAGGAACGGCACCAGTCGCACCCGGCCATCGGTGAACCGCAGCTCCACCCGGTAGTCGGCGCGGAATTCCAGATACGTGATCGTCCCCGGGTCCTCTGTCAGCAGGGCCAGGAACTCGTGGAACCGCTCGGTGGTAGTGTTGTCCGAGCACGGCGTGCCGATGACGAACAGCCGGTCGAAGCCCAGCGTATGCTCGATGGCGCGCAGGGCGTGCACCTGGCAGGGGATGCCGATGACCGCCACGCGCCGGTAGCCGCGGGCGCGGGCCGGCTCCAGCAGGGCCAGCAGCGGAGCGTAGCCCATCCGCATGCCGCGGCACTCCGCCATACCGGCCGCCTCCGTGACCAGCACGGGGATCGGGCGCCAGCGGTCGGCGGGGTCGGGCGCCATGGTCAGCACGGCGTCGATGGCGCCGGTCTCCAGCAGGCGCTCGGCGATGCGGGTGGTGATGCCGGTCCACTGCGCGCCGTCCCGCGGCGTCCGCAGCGAGGCGCGCAGCATCCGCAGGTGCGGGCCGAAGTGCAGCTCGTCCGGGCGGGCCGGGTCGCGCGGGCGGCCATGGACGCGGGTTTCCAGGCCGGGGTAGTCCGGCGCGATGAACTGGCAGGCGGCGCCGCATTGGCCGGGCTGCGCGGTGCGGGACAGGCCGCAGTCGGTGCACAAGCCGCGCGCAACGGCGGGGCCGACAGGTGGTGCCCAGACTGGCCCATCAGGCGGGTACGATGCAGTCATGGCACGCTCCTTCCCCCTCTCCCCCTTCGGGAGAGGGCCGGGGTGAGGGGGCCGTGCAGCGCGATCCCCCTGACCCGGGCAACGCGGCTCCAACAGCGCCGCCGGCCCCCAGCACAGAAAGCAGACAAGACCTCCTCACCCCAACCCTCTCGCGAAGGGAAAGGCAGAAGGCCGCAGCACGACGTGGTCACCGTCCACCCCCTCATTCCACCGCCCCCCGCAACGCCGCCCCAGCCGCCAGCGGGCACAGCGGCAGCGCCCCGGCCAGCACAGCCGCCAGCAACAGCAGGTGCGGCCGCGGAGTCAGCCCGGACCCTACCGCCTCCACCGCCGCCGCGCCAAAGATCAGCACCGGCATCGCCAACGGCAGTACCAGCAGCGGCAGCAGCACCCCGCCGCGCCGCGCGCCCAGCACCACCGCCGCCCCCAACGTCCCCAGCAAGGACAGAGCCAAGGTTCCCGGCAGCAGCCCGGCCAGCAGCACCGGCACCGCCCCCGGGTCCAGTTGCAGCATCACCGCCAGCGGCCCCGCCGCCAGCAGCAGCGGCAGCCCGGTGCCCAGCCAGTGCGCCAGCGCCTTCACCCCCGCCACCGCACCCGCCGACAGCCCGCCCAACAGCAGTTGGTCCAGCGACCCGTCCTCGAAGTCCGCGCCGAACAGCCGGTCCAGCGGCAGCAGCGCCGCCAGCAGCGCGCACACCCAGACGATGCCCGGCGCGATCCGCCCCAGGGTCTCCGGCGCCGGGCCAATCGCGAGCGGGAACAACGCCCCGGCCAACACGAAGAACAGCACCGCCGCCAAGGTGTCGGCACCATGCCGCAGCGACAGCCGCATCTCCCGCCGCAGCAGCGCCCACCCGGCCGTCAGAGCCGCAACTCCGCCGCATCCGGCAGCGGCAGCGGCAGGTGCGTGGCGGTGACGACCACGCCGCCCCCCGCCCGGTGCGCCGCCAGCAGCCCACCCAGCCGCTCGACCGCAGCGGTGTCGAGGCCCAGCGTCGGCTCATCCAGCAGCCAGATGGCGGCCGGGGACAGCACCAGCCGGGCCAGCGCCAACCGCCGCTTCTGCCCGGCCGACAGCAGCCGCGCCGGCAGGTCGGCCAGCGCCGCCAGGTCCAGCGCCGCCAGGGCATCCCGCGCGTCGCCCCGGCCGGTTCCGGCGGCAAAGGCCAGGTTCTCCAGCGCGGTCAGCCCGGGTTTCACGGCGTCCTGGTGGCCGAGGTAGGCGACCGGCAGCGGGTCGGCATCCCCACCCTGCCACAGCACCCGCCCGGCATCCGGCCGCTTCAGCCCGGCCAGCACGCGCAGCAGGGTGCTCTTGCCCGATCCGTTGGCGCCCAGCAACAGCAGCGCCCCGCCCGGCGCCACGGTGAACGACACCCCACGCAGCACCAGGCGCTCGCCACGGAATGCGCTGATGTCCCGCGCCTGCAGTCCTGTCCCCCAATGCGGACCAGGCAGGTCCGGGCAAACGGATAGCGAGACGCTCAAGCGGCCTCTGCAGGGCAGCTTGGCTCGGGCCGAGCCAAAGGGGGTGTGGGAGTCCGGCAATCGTCCATGATGGACCGGTGCATATCATCGTCGGCCCGGCGATCACACAGCCGGCGCGCTGTCCTTCCCCCCAAGCTATCATTCAGGGGAGGGGACGACATCGCCTGGCCGCTGAACGATCCGCACCAATACCGGCGTAATGGCCTATACCGGCCTCACCACGCCACCGGCAGAGGCCCGCACCACGGGAGCTAGACGGCGCCGATCATCTTGCCGGCCAGGCGTCGCCCCCCGTCACCCCGTCGGGAACAGCGACCCCCCATAGTTCGCTGTCCCGTTTGCCGCCGCAATCAGGAAGTTCGTGGCCGCAGACGCGTCGCGCGCCTGTCCCTCGGGCGACAGCGCAATATCGGCCAGCACCGCCCCGGGCGTGAGTGCGTTCGCCTGCAGCGCGCCCGTCCACAATGCGAAGCCGCCCGCATCCGCCGAACGGCCAAGCACCTCCTGGTACGCCGTGTTGACGAACGCCGCATCCGACGCTGCGCTCGCGGCCACCGGCGAGCCGTAAACCTGCTTCCCCTCGGGCGACGCCAGAAAGTCCCCTGCAATCGTGCTCAACGGCGTCCCGGCCTCATACTGCTGCACCCAAAGCTGCAACCCGGCCTGGTCCGGCGCACGGCCGAGGATCGTGTATAGATCCACGATCGGCGCCACGTTGGCCTGCGCTTCCTGCGAGGTGGCGATGGCGTCGGCGAACCCGGTCGGCGCCAGGCTGCCATCGCTCAGCGCGTTGCTGAACAAGGCCAGCCCTCCCGCGTCCGGCGCCCGTTGCAGCACCGCCTCATAAACCTTCGAAACCTCGGCACCCGGATTGGCACCACCCGCCAGCGCCTGCTCCGCCAGTGCCGCGATGCCCTGGTGCCCGGTCTCGGTCGGGTGCAGGCTGTCGAAGAACAGCAACTGGTCCTGCGTTAGGATGTTCGTACTCGACAACGTTCCGCTGCCCGCGTCCTGGAAGTTGCCGCTCCACACCGGCGTGGTCACGTTGCTGACCCCATACGCCGCCGGGTTGGCGACGGCGCTGTCGATGAGCCCGTAGGCGTCCACCACCGTCGCGCTGATGCCGGCGATCCCGGGCAACTGGCTCTCCAGCGCCGCATTGTATTGCGCGGCCAGATTGGATGCGAGCGCATCGAACGCCGCCGAGGGCGTGTTGCTGCCGTTCGCAGCCCCATCCATTACGGTCGGCGTCTTGCCGAGGTCGGGCACGTCGAGCACCAGCAGGGTTTTCGCGCCATCGCTGGCCAGGCGCTGGACGAAGCCGATCTCGTTGCCAACGGCCGCCGCGATGTCCGCGGTCTGCTGCGCCGCCGTCAGGGTCGGCTGGCCGAGGATGTCCAGGATGTCGTTGGCGCCGATTGCCAGCGTGAACAACGCCCCCGAAGCCTGGGACCGCGACACCCCCGCCTCGAACTGCACGATCTGCGACGGCAGGGAGGTCGCCGCCAGCACCGCGCCCCCGGCGCTCTGCGGCTCCGGTCCGGTCTCCGCGCCGCCATAGGCGAAGTCGTTGCCGCCCGTAAGACTCGGCGACAGCGTCCCCAGTCCCAGCGCAACCGACAGGTCCATTACCCAGGTCGGCCCGTTGCTGAACGTGTTGGCCGACACGGGGCCATAAGCCTGCGAGTAGTAAGGCGGGCTGACCGGGATCGTCCCCGTCAGCGTGGTCGCCAGCGAGTCGTTGCCCGCGTCCGACAGGCTGTCGCCGAACGCATAGATGGTGGAGTAGGAGGCCATCGTCCAAGTTCCTTGTGCAGTCGCGGACCCTATGCCGCCCGCGCTCCTAACGCCTCGTATCGCGTCAAGTTATGGCGGGATCACGGCACAGCGTCGGCTTGCCCGGCCTGCTGCGGCTGCAGCGTCGTGAACGGGGCGGCACCTTGGCCCAGGCGCGATGAGGGCAGGGCGTTGTCATGCCTCGACAATCCTGTCGATGGTGGCCAGCACTCCCGCACGCTCGGCATCCTGGCCACCGGGGCGAAGCCAGCCCAGGCCCGCAGGCGCATGCCCAGCTAGGGATGGGCGCAAGCCGCCACGCATCTGGTGAGATTCTTGCATACCACCCACCCAAAGCGCCCCGGCAGGTGGACGCGACCCACCCGGCATGGTTTAACCCGGCCGCAATCACGACACATGAGCACGGCCGCTGCCGCTGGTGACTGGCGCGGCCCAGCAACAGAGGCACGCCACATGAAGATGATCGGGCAGGACACCCTCAATACCCGCCGCACGCTGGAGGCCGCCGGCCACAGCTACGACTACTTCTCCATCCCCGAGGCCGCCAAGTCCCTCGGCGAGCCAACCGACCGCCTGCCCGTCAGCCTGAAAATCCTGCTAGAGAACGTCCTGCGCTTCGAGAACGGCGCCAGCTACACCACCGACGACGCCCGCGCCATCGCCGAGTGGGCGCGCAACGGCAGCAGCACCCGCGAGGTGCCGTTCCGCCCCGCCCGCATCCTCATGCAGGACTTCACGGGCGTCCCCGGCGTGGTGGACCTCGCCGCCATGCGCGACGGCATCATCAAGCTCGGCGGCCAGCCCGGCCAGGTGAATCCGCTGATCCAGGTGGACCTGGTGATCGACCACTCCGTCATGGTCGATTACAGCGGCACCACCGACAGCCTGCACAAGAACATGGACGCCGAGTTCAGCCGCAACGGCGAACGCTACAGCTTCCTGCGCTGGGGCCAGACCGCGTTCCAGAACTTCCGGGTTGTCCCGCCCGGCGCCGGCATCTGCCACCAGGTCAACTGCGAGTTCCTGGCGCAGACCATCTGGACCGCCGAGATCGACGGCAAGACCGTCGCCTATCCCGACACCCTGTTCGGCACCGACAGCCACACCACCATGGCCAACGGCATCGGCGTGCTCGGCTGGGGCGTCGGCGGGATCGAGGCGGAGGCGGCGCTGCTCGGCCAGCCCATCGCCATGCTGATCCCCGACGTGATCGGCTTCCGCCTGACGGGCGCGCTCCCGGAGGGCAGCACCGCCACCGACCTCGCGCTGCAAGTCACGCAGATGCTGCGCAAGAAGGGCGTGGTCGGCAAGTTCGTCGAGTTCTTCGGCCCCGGCCTGGCGGACCTGTCGGTCAGCACGCGGCTGACCATCGCCAACATGGCGCCCGAGTACGGCGCCACCTGCGGCATCTTCCCGATCGACGCCGTGACCCTGCGCTACCTGCGCCTGACTGGCCGCGACGAGAGCCGCATCGCGCTGGTCGAAGCCTACGCCAAGGCGCAGGGCCTGTGGGTCGAGGCCGGCACGCCCGACGCGGTGTACACCGACATCGTAGAATTAGACCTGTCCACGGTGCTGCCGAGCATCGCGGGTCCGAAGCGCCCGCAGGACCGGGTGCTGCTGAAGGACGCCTCGGCGTCGTTCCGCGGTGACCTGACCAAGGGCCTGGGCGTCCCCGCCATCGACGCCGACAAGCGCGTCAAGGTGGCCGGCAAGGGCTACGAGATCACCCACGGCGACATCGTGATCGCGGCCATCACGAGCTGCACCAACACCAGCAACCCCTACGTCATGGTGGCCGCCGGGCTGCTGGCGCGCAACGCCCTGGCGAAGGGCCTGCACCCGAAGCCCTGGGTGAAGACCTCGCTGGCGCCGGGCAGCCAGGTGGTGACGGAGTACCTGGACAAGGCCGGGCTGACCGAGGACCTGGACGCCATGGGTTTCCAGCTCGTCGGCTACGGCTGCACGACCTGCATCGGCAACTCCGGCCCGCTGGATGACGCGGTGGCCGAGGCCATCGAGGCCAACAAGCTGGTCGCGGCGTCGGTGCTGTCCGGCAACCGCAACTTCGAGGGGCGGGTGCATCCGAACGTGCGGGCCAACTACCTTGCCAGCCCGCCGCTGGTGGTGGCCTACGCGATCCTGGGCACCATGAACGAGGACATCACGACGGCGCCGCTCGGCATCGGCAGCGATGGCCAGCCGGTCTATCTGCGCGACGTGTGGCCCAGCAATGCCGAGATCCGGACCGTCGTGCGCGCCAGCCTGGGCCGCGAGCAATACATCAAGCGCTACGGCGAAATCTTCCAGGGCACCAAGGAGTGGCAGGCCATCGAAGTGGACGCCAGCAGCCAGACCTACCGCTGGAACGACGCCAGCACCTACGTGCAGAACCCGCCGTACTTCGACGGCATGACCATGACGCCCGGCGCAGTGACGGACATCATCGGCGCCCGCGTCCTGGCCTTGTTCGGCGACAACATCACCACCGACCACATCAGCCCCGCCGGCAACATCAAGAAGGCATCCCCTGCCGGCGAGTTCCTCGGCGAGCGCCAGGTGATGCAGCGGGACTTCAACTCCTACGGCTCCCGCCGCGGCAACCACGAGATCATGATGCGCGGCACCTTCGCCAACATCCGCATCAAGAATGAGATGGTCGCCGGCGTCGAGGGCGGCTGGACCCGCTACCAGCCCGGCGGCGAGCAGATGCCGATCTACGACGCAGCCGAGCGCTACAAGAAGGCCGGGGTGCCGCTGGTGGTGTTCGGCGGCAAGGAGTACGGCATGGGGTCGTCGCGCGACTGGGCGGCCAAGGGCACGGCGCTGCTGGGCATCAAGGCCGTGGTGGTCGAGAGCTTCGAGCGCATCCACCGCAGCAACCTGGTGGGCATGGGCGTGCTGCCATTGCAGTTCAAGGATGGCGCCACGCGCGGCTCCCTGGGGCTGACAGGCAGCGAGACCATCGACATCCTGGGGCTGGAGGAGCTGCGCGCCGGGATGGACCTGCGGATGGTGATCCACCGTGACGGCGGGAAGGTGGATGAGCTGCCGGTGTTCTGCCGGGTCGATACGGCGGACGAGGTGGAGTACTACCGCAACGGCGGCATCCTGCACTACGTCCTACGCGAGATGGCCCGCGCCGCGTAGGCGACGCTGCTACTGCTCCCTCTCCCTCCGGGAGAGGGCCGGGGTGAGGGGGTCTTGCAGCGCGGACCTCAGCCCTTGGGCGACTGGCTCTCTCAAACGGTGGGTCTGTGCTGGCCCACCCCCTCACCCGGCCCTCTCCCGGAGGGAGAGGGAGAAGGCGGCGTTTCAGCATTTCAGGCGATTGCCCCTGGGTGGCCCTACCCCTGCACCCCCCACCGCCGCACCGTCCGCCGCTCAATCGTCCGGAACACCAGGTTCTCCACCGCCAGCCCGATCAGGATCACCGTCAGCAGCCCGGCAAACACCGCCGGAATATCCAGCACGTTGCGGTTCTCGAAGATGAACCACCCCAGCCCGCCCTTGCCCGACGACACCCCGAACACCAGCTCCGCCGCAATCAGCGTCCGCCAGGCAAACGCCCACCCGACCTTCAACCCCGTCAAGATGCTCGGGAACGCCGCCGGAATCAGGATCAGCCACACATACCGCAGCCCCCGCAGCTCGTAATTGCGCCCCACCATCCGCAACGTCTGCGACACCCCCAGGAACCCGGCATGGGTGTTCAGCGCCACCGCCCACAGCACCGAGTGGATCAGCACGAACACCAGGCTGCCCGTTCCCAACCCGAACCAGATCAACGCCAGCGGCAGCAGCGCAATCGCCGGCAGCGGGTTGAACATCGCCGTCATGGTCTCCAGGATGTCCGTCCCCACCCGCGTCCCGATGGCCACAATCGTCAGCGCCGCCGCCAGCACGATGCCCGCCGCATACCCCATCACCAGGATGCGGATCGAGGTCCACGCCCGCGCCGGCAGCACGCCGTTCAGCACCTGCTCCCAGCCGGCTTGCAGCGTCTCGCTCAGCGTCGGGAACAGCAGCGGGTTGTCCAGCCAGCGCGCATAGCCCTCCCACACCAGGCCCAGCAGCACGAGAAAACACGTCTTGCGGACAAACCCGCTGTTCCACAGCCGCTCGCCCACCGGCAGCCGGCGCATCACCTCCGGCTGCCCCATGCCGGCGTCCATCACGGCCTCGGGGTGGATCAGGATCTGCGCGTCAGACATCGATGTTCTCCGGGGCACCCTCCGAAACCTGGTCCACGTCCTCGGCCCCGCGCTCGGTGAACAGCAGGTCGTGGATGCGCGCCTCCAGCCGGGCGGCGCTGCCGTCGGCGGGGTCGATGCGGTCCACGCCGTCGATCTCCGCCCGCACCCGCCCGGGGTGCGGCGACAGCAGCAGGATGCGGTTGCCGATGCGGATGGCCTCGGCGATCGAGTGGGTGACGAACATCACCGTGAACCGCGTGTCGGCCCACAGTTGCAGCAACTCGTCCTGCATCCGCCGCCGGGTCAGGGCGTCAAGCGCCGCGAAGGGTTCGTCCATCAGCAGGATGTCCGGCTCCATCGCCATGCCGCGGGCGATGGCGACGCGCTGCTTCATGCCGCCGGACAGGGTATGCGGCAGGCTGTCGCGGAACTTGGTCAGCCCCACCTTGTCGATGTAGGCCCCCGCCCGTTCCAGCGCCGCCCGGCGGCCCATGCGGCGCGCGACCAGCAGCGGGAACGCCACGTTCTCCTGCACGGTTTTCCAGGGCATGAGCTGGTCGAACTCTTGGAACACCATCATCCGGTCCGCCCCCGGCCCGGTCACCGTGCGGCCCTTGATGCTGATCGTGCCCTCATCCGGCAGCAGGTATCCGCCGACCGCCTTCAGCAATGTGCTCTTGCCGCACCCGCTGGGACCCAGCACCACGTAGCGGTCACCCTGGCGCACCTGGAAGCTGACCCGGTGCGTCGCCGTCACCAGCGAGCTTGGCGTTTTATACCGTAGGGTCACGCCGGCCACGTCCAGCAGCGGCCCACCGCCAGGGATCGAGGTATCGGGCATCAGGAGCCTCCCAGGTCGGCGGAGATCGGAAAGAAGTAGTCGGTCCAAGCCTTCGGCAGCATCTTCAGCGTGCCGATCCGGTGCATGTGCTCGGCCAGCCGCAGCGTACCCTGCGGTTTCGGGCGGTAATCGTCCATGCCCGGCTGCTGCATCATGGCCAGCAGGTCGTCCGTCGCCGCCCTGTCGCCGGAGCCGTGGCGGTAGATTTCGACGGCCTCGCGCGGGTTGGCGCGGATGAACGCCTCGGCCTCGATGGTCGCATCCTTCACGGCCTGGATCAGCAGCGGGTTGGCGTCGCCGAACTTGGTGGTGGCGAAGAACACGGCGTTGCTCAGCGGCGACCCCAGGATGCCGCGGTCGTCGGTGATGACGTGCGCGCCGGGCACCGTCCGCAGCTCCTGGAACGAGAACGGCGGGGCGGAGAAGTGGCTGGCGACCTCGTGCCGCGGGTTCAGCATGGCGACGACGGCATCCGGATGACCCATCTGCACGGTGTTGCCGTCGAGCTGGCCCCACTTGTCAGCGCCGAACAGCTCCGCCGCGGCGATCTGCAGCAGCACCGCCTGCGTGGACACTCGTATAGTGGGCACGGCGATCCGGTCGGCCTCCCCAAAGTCCCGCAGCGTCTTCAGCCGCGGGTCGCGTGAGATCAAGGTCAGCGGCAGGGCGGAGCTGGCGGCGATGCCCTTCACCCCGCCGCGGGTGCGGTCCCACAGCAGCAGCAGGTTGCCCGGCCCGGTGTTCACCACGTCGATGCTGCCGGCCAGCATGGCGTCGGTCGCGCTGCCGCCGCCGGCGAAGGTCAGCCACTCGACATGCAGGCCCGGTGCGCCCAGGGCGGCGGCATGATGCTCAATCAGCCCCTGCTGCTCCATGACGTAGGTCGGCAGGTAGATGATGCTGGGCTGGCGCGTCACCCGCATCTCGTGCGCCTGCTGCGCGTGCGCGGCCAGGGGCAATACGGCCAGAGGCAATACGGCCAGGGCGGCCAGCAGCAACGCAGGGATCAGGTGTCTCATCGCGCTCCTCCCTCCACGCCTCTTGCGGGCCTGACGCTATACAGGCACCAAATCGCCGGGGATGCTACCGGAGTTCAGGGCGTGGAGGGCATGGCGTGCGGGTGTTGGGCATAGGCAACCGGATCGACCTGGGCGACCTGTACATGGCGCTGGGCCGTGAGGGCCACGAGGTCCGCGTCCATGCCGGGGACTCTGCCTACGCCGGCTGCTTCGGCGGCCTGGTGCAGACGGTGCCCGAGTGGCGTCCGGCGCTGGACTGGGTGGGCCGCGATGGGCTGGTGATCTTCGAGAAGGTCGGCCGCGGCGGGGAGCAGGACGCGCTGCGGGCGGACGGCTACCAGGTGATCGGCGGCAGCACCCTGGGCGACCGGCTGGAGTACGACCGCGCCTTCGGCCAGTCCGTCCTGCGCGACGCCGGCCTGCAGATCACCGACAGCCTGCCCTTCGCCGGCCCGGCCGAGGCCGCCGCCTGGCTCGGTGCCCACCCCGGCCGCTACGTCCTGAAGCACGATAACAACGCCCGCGCCACCTTCGTCGGCGACCACCAGGAGGGCGCCGACGTGCTGTTCCAGTTGGGCCGCACCCCGCCCGGCCGCGTGCTGCTGCAGCAGCGGCTGGAGGGCGTCGAAGTCGGCGTCGGCGCCTACTTCAACGGCCACCGCTTCCTGCGCCCCGCCTGCATCGACTTCGAGCACAAGCGGTTCTTCCCCGGCGAGATGGGCGAAATGACCGGGGAGATGGGCACGCTCGCCTCCTACGACGGCGCGCAGCCCCTGTTCGACGCGACGCTGGGCCGCATCGAGGGCCTGCTCGCCGCGGCCGGCCACGTCGGCTACGTGAACCTGAACATGATCGCCAACGAGGCCGGGCTGTGGCCTCTGGAGTTCACCTGCCGCTTCGGCAACCCCGGCTTCGCCGTGCTGGCGCCGTTGCAGCGGGATGGCTGGGGCGACCTGCTGACCCGCATGCTGCGCGGCGCGGAGGATTTCGCCGCGCTCCCCGGCTGGTCCATCGGCATCGTGCTGACCATCCCCGGCTTCCCCGAGGAAACCCCCGGCGCCGACCCCGCCGCCGACCCCCCCGTGTTCTACCACCAGCCGCCCGACGATCCCGCGCAGTACCACCTGTCCGACGTGCGCCTGGACGGTGGCCAACTCCACGCCCGCCGCCGCACCGGATATGCCATGGTCGTCACCGGCACCGGTGCCACCGTTCCCCTGGCACAGGCCGCCGCCGCGGCACGGGCGCGCAACGTCGTGATCCCCAACCTGCGCTGGCGCACCGACATCGGCGACCGCTTCCTGCACGGCGAGGGCCGCCGCCTGCAATCCCTGGGCTGGCTGCCCCGGCTGGAGCGTGCGGCGTGAGCCAGCCGGTCGCCGCCGGACCCATCGGGGACTGCCTGGCCGGCGTGATCTCCCCCGAGGTCGCCGTAGCCCGGCTGCTGCTGGGCGGCGCCACCGCGTCCAGCATTGAGGCCAGCCTGGAGGCGCAGCGGTCGCCGTCCCCGCGCTGGGCGGCGATGGCCGGGCTGGTGGGCGCGCGCACCGCCGCGCTGGACGCCCTGGCGGCGGAGGTGCAGGCGACCGCCGCGCAGCACGACGCCTCGGGCGCGACGCCGGAGGCCGGGCTGGCCCGCATCGCCGCGTTCTTCGACCACGCGGTGCGGCACTCGCCGGAGGCCAGCGTGGCCTTGTACTCGCTCGGCGACCCGGCCATCCTGGCGGCGGCCACGGCGGAGATCATCGAGTGGCTGGAGGGGCAGGGCCTGCTGCGCCCCGGCCTGGACGTGCTGGACCTGGGCTGCGGCATCGGCCGCGTGGCGGCGGCGCTGGCCCCGCGGTGCCGGTCGGTGCTGGGGCTGGACGTGTCGCCGGGCATGGTGGCGGAGGCAGCGCGGCGGCACGGCGCGCTGGCCAACGTGCGGTTCCAGCACACCGCCGGGCGGGACCTGGACGCGCTGCCCCCGGCGGCGTTCGACCTGGTGCTGGCCATCGACAGCTTCCCCTACATCGTCCAAACCGGTCCGGAGACGGCGGACCGGCACGTGGCGGGCGCCGCCCGTGCATTGCGGCCCGGTGGTGCGCTGGTCGTGCTGAACCTGTCCTACCGCAACGACGCCGCGCAGGACTATGCCGACGCCTCGGGATGGGCAGCGGCGCACGGCTACGCGCTAGACGTAGCGGGCGGGACGCCATTCAAGATCTGGGACGGCACCGCCTGGGTGCTACGGCTTCCTACTCCCTCTCCCTCCGGGAGAGGGCCGGGGTGAGGGAAGCGGCAAGCGCGATCCCCGATCACCGGCAGCCCTGGTCCACTCTGTCATACCGGAGGACAGGGCGTGCCGCTTCCCTCACCCCAGCCCTCTCCCGCAGGGAGAGGGGGCCAGCTTGGCTCTTTCTTGCGATTGTCCTTCTCTCATCCCCTGCCCAAGCCCAAGACCACCGCGGCGGCGAGATGCGGCTGCTCGCGCACACGGCGGCTGGGACCATCGACCCGCAGATCAACTACACCGCCCAGTACTGGCAGGTCTTCGCCCTCGCCTATGACGGCCTCGTCGCCTTCCGAAAGGTGCCCGGCGACGCCGGCGACGAGCTGACCCCCGACCTCGCCGACACGCTGCCCACCCCAGTGGACGGCCTGACCTACGTCTTCCACCTGCGCCCTGGCCTACGCTTCAGCGACGGCTCCCCCGTCCGCCCCTCCGACGCCGCAGCCTCGTTCCGCCGCATCTTCCGCGTCGGCAGCCCCACCGCCGAAAACTTCTACGGCGCCATCCAGGGCGCCGACGACTGCCTGCACGCCCCAGAATCCTGCACTCTACCCGGCGTCACCCCCGATGATGCAGCCGGCACCCTCGCCATCCGCCTGACCCGGCCCGACCCGGAGTTCCTGACCAAGCTCGCCCTGCCGCACGCCAGCATCCTGCCCGCCAGCGCCCCCCCCACGGATACCGGCGACACCCCGCTGCCCGGCACCGGCCCCTATCTGATCCAGTCCTACGACCCCGGCGAGGGCCTCCGCATCATCCGCAACCCGTACTTCCATGAATGGAGCCGCGACGCCCAGCCCGACGGCTACCCCGACGCCATCCAATACGACTTCGGCCTGGAGGACACCGCCGAGATCACCGCAATCCAGAACGGCCAGGCCGACTGGACCTTCGACGCCCCGCCCGCCGACCGCCTGGGCGAGATCGGCGCGCACAACGCCGGCCAGGTCCACCTCGATCCCGCCTTCGCCATGTGGTTCCTGCCGATGAACACCCACCTGGCTCCCTTCGACGACCTGCGGGTGCGCCGCGCGCTCAACATGGCGGTGGACCGGCGGGCACTGATCAAGCTGTTCGGCGGGCCGCGGCTGGCGGTGCCGACCTGCCAGGTGCTGCCGCCGGGCCTGCCTGGATACGAGCCATACTGCCCCTATCCCTTCGACCCCGCGGCCGCCCGGCGCCTGGTCGCCGAAAGCGGCGCCACCGGGCAGGCGGTGACGCTGGTGACGGACGACAGCCCCGTCGCCCGTGCCATCGGCACCTACCTGCTGGACGTGTTGCGCGACCTCGGGTTCGTGCCGCGGCTGCGCTCGCTGTCGGGCAACGTGCAGTTCACCTACATCCAGAACACCCGCAATGCGGTGCAGCTCAGCCTGACCAACTGGTACTCGGACTATCCGTCCGCCTCCAACTTCCTGGGCGGGGTGTTCGGCTGTGCGGCGTTCCGCCCGGGATCGGATGCGTCGCCCAACATCTCCGGCTTCTGCGACCCGGCGGTGGACCGGGAGCTGCAGGCGGCGCTGGCCGACCCGCACGGTGCCCCACGGCTGGCGGCATTGGACCGGGCGGTGACGGACCAGGCCCCTGCGGCGGTGCTGTTCAACCTGCGCTACATCGACTTCGTCTCGGCCCGCGTGGGGAATTTCATCTACCACAACCAGTTCCGCTGGCTGATCGATCAGTCGTGGGTGCAGTGACGGGGGTGGCGCCGGCCCGTGGGAACTCCGTCATTGCGAGCCGGCTTCGGCGCGGCAATCCAGGAGCCACAAGAACCGCGATCCGTACGTGCAGCCCCTGGATCGCCACGCCACAAGCACGGCTCGCACTGACGGGATCGGGACGATGACGGAACTGGAACGCTGACGGGATGACCCGCCTCGCCGCCGCCATCCTCGCGCTGATCGTCGCAGCCTGCGCCCTGGCGCCGGTCTATGCGGCCCAGGTGGCCGGGTCCAACCCGTTCCGCAGTAACGTCAACGGCAGCATCATGGTGGGCGGCCAGCCCACCGACGTGCTGGCCGAGAACACCGCCGGCCTCGGCCTGGGTGTCACCCCCATCGGCCCGACCTGGCAGGGCGCCTACCTGCTGGGCGCAGACGGGCAGGGGCGGGACGTGGCGGCCCGCCTGCTGTATGGCGGGCGCACCTCCCTGCTGATCGCGGGCGGCGCGACCCTGCTGTGCCTGGCGTTGGCGGCGGTGCTGGGCGTGGTGTCGGGCTTCGCCGGCGGCTGGACGGACGGCGTGCTGGCCGGGCTGCTGGACCTGCTCTGGGCGTTCCCCGTGTACCTGCTGGCGATCTCCCTCAGCATCGTGCTCATCAGCCAGAACCTGCACGTCGGCCCCATCACCATTGCCGCCGACAGCCTGCTGCTGCCGGCGCTGATCATCGGCGTCGTCTATATTCCCTACGTCGCCCGGCCGATCCGCGCCCAGGTCATCGCCCTGCGCGGCACCGAGTTCATCGAGGCCGCCACCGCCCTCGGCGGCACCCCGCCGCACATCCTGGCCCGGCACGTCCTGCCGCACGTCTGGCCCACCCTGGCCGGCTTCGCCCCCGTCGTCGCGGCGATGGCGCTGCTGACCGAGGCCGCGCTGTCCGTGCTCAGCATCGGCGTCCAGGCCCCGGCGGCAAGCTGGGGCACCCTGATCGGCGACGGCCAGGCGATGATCTACACCCGCCCGGCGGTGGCAATCGCGCCGGGCCTGGCCGTCGTCGCCACCGTGCTGGCGCTCAACGTGCTGGGCGAGGCGCTGCGCGTCCGGCTGGACCCGCGCGGCGACCAGACATGAAGCATGGCGCATAAAATGTTGAACATAAAAGAGTATGCGTGATCCTGCTGCTCCGCTTGGCCCGCTCGCTACTGGTGATGTTCGGCATCAGCGTGCTGGTGTTCCTGATCTTCTTCGCCACCCCCGGCGCCGACCCCGCCGCCCGCCTGGCCGGCCGCGGCGCATCGGAGGAAACCCTGGCCGCCGTCCGCCACGAGTACGGCCTCGACCGCTCTCTGCCTGTGCAGTACCTGGTGCTGATGCAGCGCCTGTTCGTCACGCGCGACCTGCCGTCCTTCGTCAACCGGGGACAGCTCGTGGTCCCCGCCGTGCTGCGCGCCGCCCCCGTCACGCTGTCCCTGGCGGCCGGCGCGGCGGTGCTGTGGCTGCTGGCCGGGCTGGGCATCGGCCTGCTGGCGGCGGCGCGGGAGGGCGGCCCGGCCGACCACCTGGCGACCGCGCTCGGCCTGGTCGGCATCTCCGTCCCGGTGTTCTGGCTCGGCGAGGTCGTCAACCTGCTCACCCAATCCCGCCTGCACGACACCTGGGCATTCCGCTGGGTGCCGCCGCTAGGCTACGTGCCGCTGCTGTCCGACCCCGGCGGCTGGCTGCGCGCCCTGGTGCTGCCGTGGACGACGCTGGCCCTGTTGTATGCCGGCGTCTATGGCCGGGTGTTGCGCGCATCGCTGATCGACGCCTACCGTCAGGACTACATCCGCACCGCCCGCGCCAAGGGCATCAGCGAGGCCCGCGTGCTGCTGCGCCACGCGCTGCGCAATGCGCTGGTGGCGGTGCTGGCGCTGTTCGGCCTGGACATCGGCGCACTGATCGGCGGCGGCACCCTGCTGACCGAGGTGGTGTTCGGCCTGCGCGGCATCGGCAAGCTGACCTACGACGCCCTGCAGAACCTGGACCTCCCCGTGGTGATGGCGGCGGTGCTGTATGCGTCGTTCTTCGTCGTGCTGGCCAACGCCGCGGTGGACGGCGTGCAGGCGCTGCTCGACCCGCGGCGGCGGTAGAACCCGGCGGCGGCAGGCGCGCGGGCTTGATCCGACCTCGCCCTGAGCTAGGTTACCGCCATAATCCTTGACTAAGCCTTGAGATGGCAGAGGACTGCACCGGCGCGCTTCGTCGCCGGGTTCAAGGCGGCGCGCAAGCATCCGCAGACCAAGGAGGCGTAACATGACCTATGAGGGCGTCAGCCGAGTGGCCGTCCTGGGCGTCGGCACCATCGGCGCAAGCTGGGCGGCGTACTTCCTGGCGCACGGCCTGGATGTCTCCGCCAGCGACCCGGCGCCGCACGCCGAGGGCTTCCTGCGCCACTTCGTCGAGCAAGCCTGGCCGACGCTGCAACGCCTGGGCCTGTCCGAAGGCGCCGACTCCGCCCGCCTAACCTTCCACGCCGACCCCGTCGCGGCCGTCGAGGGCGCCAATTTCGTCCAGGAAAACGGGCCGGAGCGCATCGACGTGAAGGTCGCGCTGTTCGAGCAGGTCGATGCCGCGTTGCCGCCCGAGGTCCTGATCGCCAGCAGCAGCAGCACCCTGCTGCCCAGCGCCATGCAGGCCCGCTGCCGCCACCCGGAGCGCCTGGTGCTGGGCCATCCGTTCAACCCGCCGCACCTGATCCCGCTCGTGGAGGTGGCCGGCGGCCAGCGGACCGCGCCGGAGGCGGTGGAGCGCGCGATGCGGTTCTACGCCGCGGTGGGAAAGCACCCGATCCGCCTGAACAAGGAAATCCCCGGCCACGTCAGCAACCGCCTGCAGGCGGCGGTATGGCGGGAGGCGGCGTACCTCGTCGAGCAGGGCGTGGTGAACGTGGCCGACGTGGACGCCGCCGTCAGCCAGGGGCCGGGGCTACGCTGGGCCATCATGGGGCCGATCATGACCTACCACCTGGGCGGCGGGGCCGGCGGCCTGCGATACCTGATGGACCACATCGGCGTCGCCAAGCTGTGGCCCGACCTGGGCACGCCGGCCATGACGCCGGGTTTCGAGCAGGCGCTCATCGAAGGCGTGGTTGCCGAGGCCGCTGGCCAGACTATCCCCGAACTGGCGCAGGCGCGCGATGCCAAGCTGGTGACGATCCTGCAAGGCCTGCGCGACGCCGCCGGGTAATCGCCTGCCTGCCCCCTCTCCCTCCGGGAGAGGGCCGGGGTGAGGGAAGTGGCAAGCACCGCACCATCAAGTTCATAGCCCACTAAACGGCTGAGGCTTGGTCCTTGCAGCCTCCGTCACCCCGGCCCTCTCCCTCCGGGCGTGGCAATCGCATATTCGATAGGAACGCTGCCTTCTCCCTCTCCCTCGGGAGAGGGCCGGGGTGAGGGGGTCTTGCGGCGCAAACCCCCTGGCCCAGGCAGCCCGGTTCCGGCAGCATCAAGGTGACGCGAAGCAAGACCCCCTCACCCCAACCCTCTCCCAATCCGGAAGAGGGAGTCAGCGCACATCCCATGTGCCAGCCCTAACTGTCGCAACACGGTCATTTGCCAAAGCTGCCCAGCCTTCATACCCCACGATCAGCACCACCCCAGGACCCCCCATGCTCCGCCTCGCCCTAGCCCTGCTGCTGCTGGCCACGCCCGCCCACGCTGCCACCCTGGACCGCATCCGCGAGGCCGGCACCCTGCGCTGCGGCGGCGTCCCCCGCGCCGGCCTGGCCGCCCCGTCCCCCGGCGGCATGGCCGGGCTGGAGGTGGACCTGTGCCGCGCTCTCGCCGCCGCCGTCCTCGGCGACCCCGCCCGCATCGAGTTCCACCCCTACGTCCTGAACCAGGACTTCGACCGCCTGCGCCGCGGCGAGGACGCCGTCGCCTTCCTGACCGGCTCGGAGCTGCTCGGCAACAGCCTGCTCGACGCCGTAGTGCCCGGCCCGGCGGTGTTCCACCAGACCAACGGCGTCATGGTCCCTGCCAGCAGCCCGGCCCGCCACCTGGCCGACCTCGCCGGCACCATGGTCTGCGCCGAACCCGGCACCGGCCCGGAGCGCACCCTGCTCGCCTGGTTCCGCAGCCGGAACCTGCCCCTCCGCTTCTCCGCCTGGCAGGAGGAGGAGGAGATGCTGGACGCCTTCGACGTCGGCCGCTGCCCCGCCGTGGCCCTGGACATGAGCACGCTGGCGACCGAGCAGGCTGCCGCCGACCCCGCCCACCCCCTCCGCATCCTGCCGGAGCCGCTGTCGGCGTCGCCGATCCTGGCCGTCACCGGGCTGGACGACGCGCGCTGGACGGCCATCGTCGGCTGGACGGTGCAGACCCTGCAGCAGCCGGACCCGGAGGCGCTGCCGGTGCCCGGGGCCGGTCTGGGCCTTGCGGCGGATTGGCAGGCACGGGCGCGGGCCGGCGGCACCCTGGCCGACCTGGTCACCCGCAATTTCGGCCGCCTGGGCCTGCCGGCGGGACTGGACGCGGCGTGGCGGGACGGCGGCCTGGTCCTGCCCACCGGGGCCGAGTAGCCGCTGACACGGACTTAATGGGATTGTAGCGAAGCTTTAACACCGCGCCGCCCATGGCATGCGATGGTGGAGCCCTGGAATCTAGAGGGTGCCCACACGATGAAGCGTCTCCTGTTGCAGGGCTGTTCCGCCCTGGTCGCGGCCGGCCTGGTGCTGCAACCCGTCCTGGCCGCCGCCGCCACGACCGCATCGCCCGTCGTGACCGGCCAGCCCGCGCCGAACGCCGACGTGGCGCCCTACTACAACGACCCGGCGCTGGACCCGGCGCTGACCAACACCCAGCTCATCAGCCTGTTGCGCCACCGCGTGAAGTACGTGTTCGTCCTGTTCCAGGAGAACGAGTCCTTCGACCACTACTTCGGCACCCTGCGCGGCGCCAACGGCCTGTTCTCGACCGGCACCACCCCGCGCGTGCCGGCCACCAACACCCAGGTGTTCTTCAACACCGACGGCACCCAAGGCACCGTGTCGCCGTTCCGCATCGGGCCCGCGCAGAACGCCACTGCCCTGGATGACATCGACCACGGCCACCCGCGCATGGCCGCCAAGATGAACGTCGGCGCCAACAACATCCCCGCCATGGACCGCTTCGCGCTGAACGAGGAAGCCAAGTACCTCACCGGCTCCCCGGTCATCGCCTCCACCGCCGCCGTTCCCGCCACCGCGCCCTCCGCCGTGACCCTGAAGGCCAAGCAGTACGGCGAGCTGGCGATGGCCTACGTCGATTGCGACACCATCCCGTTCCTGTGGAACTACGCCAACAAGTTCGCGCTGTTCGACAACATCTTCCAGACCACCATCGGGCCGTCCACGCCGAACGCCATCGCGATGGTGGCCGGGCAGTCCGGTGAGACGCAGTGGGTCAAGCACCCCGCCGCGACCTCGGCGGCCACCTTCGGCTCGGTCGCGGTGCCGATCACCAACGACCCGATCCCGGGCTTGCCGGCAGCGGTCAGCGAGTATTCGGGCCTGCCCAGCCTGCCCGACAACCTCACCGCCACCGCGAACACTGGTGCCGCGGCCGGCACCCCGCAGCGCAAGAACGAGTCCGGCGCACCCACCAACGTCGCGCCGAACCTGACCTTCGCCAGCCTGCCGCTGACCCTGGCCGGCCGCACGCTGTCCGACGTGGTTTCGCACGACGGCAACCCGGCCCTGGACCTGCCGGACATCCAGAACGACATCCCGTTCATCACCGCCCAGGGCAACGCGCCTTATGCCTGGGGCTGGTACCAGAACGGCTACAACGCCGAGCCTGGGCTGCCGAACGCCAACGGTATCAGCACCGTGCCGAACGCCAGCTACATCGGCCACCACAACGGCCCCCAGTACTTCGGCTACGTCACCAGCAACCCCGTGCAGGCCGCCCACCAGCATGGCCTCGGCAACTTCTTCACCGATGTCGGCAACGCGGCCCTGCCGGCGTCGGGCGGCGTGTTCTACGTCCGCGGCGGCTACGACAACATCATGGGCATGACGCCGAACACCGCCGGCGCAACCGGCTTCGGCACCGTCGCGCCGGCCGCCGACGCCGCCTACGTCAGCGGCAACTTCCTCGGCGACGACGACCACCCGGGCTACTCGGACCAGGCCATCAGCGAGTCGCTGATCGCCACCGAGATCAACGCCATCGCCAGCAGCCCCTACTGGAGCCAGAGCGCCATCGTCGTCACCTACGACGAGAGCGAAGGCGACTACGACCACGTCCCGCCGCGCATCCTCAGCTACGACCCGGCGGGCCTGTCGCTGAGCCGCGGACCCCGCATCCCGCTGCTGGTCATCTCCCCCTACGCCCGCGCCCATGTCGTGTCGCATGAAGAGGGCGACCACAACTCGGTCATCGAGCTGGTGAACTCGGTGTTCGGCCTGTCACCGCTGTCCAGCCTGCCGGACGAGGCGGCGGCGCTGACCGCCGGCGCCCAGGGCGCAGGGTTCCAGACGGGACCGGCCGGGTTCACGCAGAACTACCTGGGGCCGCATGACGCAGCCACGGCGCCGACCGGGGCGCTGCTGTCCGCCTTCGACCCGCTGCGCCTGGCCGGCCAGCGCGCCCCGCTGCCGGCGTCGTATGCGATGATCCCCGCCACGACCATCGCCAGCCTGCCGCACTATGGCGGCAACGGCTGTTCGGCGCTGAACCTCACGACCGAGGACCGGGTGCAGGGCCTGCCCAACCCTATCCCGGCTGACTTCTTCGCCCGCCCCAGCCAGACCACGAACTAAGGAGCCACCCGCATGACACTAGGCAAACTGGCTCTCGCCGCGGCAGCCCTCGCGGGCACCGCGGGCACCGCGGCCACCCCGGCCACCGCCGCGCTGATCCAGACGAGTGGCACCAGCGGCACGCCGCTCGCCTTCACGGACGCGGTCGGGACGACCTACGCCACGGGCACCCCGGCGTCTTACGCAGCCGGGACGGGGCTGACGGCGAGCTTCACCAGCCCGAACACGCTGCAGCGGGAGCAGGCGAACAACGGCTACCTCGACAGCAACTACGCCAACGGCACGCAACTGCTGCTGTCGTGCGGCTTCACCAGCTTCAGTTGCGTGACGCCGGGCAACGTGACCGTGACCCTTAGCAGCGGCGTCGGGGCGTTCCAGTTCGCCGTGGACGACTTCGACACCACGCAGGCGTACACCGTGTTGGCCCAGGCGTTCAACGGCACCACCTCCCTGGGCACCATCAGCGTGAGCGTGCTGGCGGACAACGCGGCATCGCCGGGCATCCTGGCTGCGACCTCCACGACGGCGGTCACCTCGGTCGTGCTGTCCTCCGCGCCCACCGCGGGCGGCACCGGGGATGGCGACTTCGCCATCGGCAACGTCAGCTTCGCCCTGCCCGGCAGCACCGCAGTGCCCGAGCCAGCCTCGATGGCGCTGCTCGGCGCCGGGCTGACCGGGCTTACCCTGGTCCGCCGCCGCCGCCAGCAGACGCCCCGGTAACCGACAGCACCCGGCGCACCTCGTCCCGAAGCGCCGGGAGCACGTCTGTCACGAACCACGGGTTGTTCGTCTCCCATATCCCCGTCCGCCAGCTTGGATGGGGCAGCGGGAAGTACCGCGGCATATACTCGCGAAACCCACGCACCCGGTCGGTCATCTTGCCCGGCCCCAGCGCATAGACCTGCGCGTAGCTGCCCACCAGCAGCGTCAGCCGCAGTTGCGGCATGGCGTCCAGCAGCCGCTGCCGCCACAGCGGGGCGCACTCCGGACGCGGCGGGCAGTCGCCCCCCTGCGGCAGGCGGCCGGGATAGCACAGGCCCATCGGCAGGATGGCGATGCGGGCGCCGTCGTAGAACTCCTCCGGCGTCATCCCCAGCCAGTTTCGCAGCCGCACCCCCGAGGCATCGGTCCAGGGCGTGCCGCTGACATGGACCTTGGTGCCCGGCGCCTGGCTGGCGATCAGGATGGTCGCCGTCGTGGACACGCGCAGGATCGGCCGCGGCCCCAGCGGCAGCACCTTGGCGCAGAAAGTGCAGGCACGCACCTCCGCCGCCAGCTCGTCCAGCGTCAAGTCCATCGGCGCAGCAGCCGGTCCACGAAGGCCGGGACGACCTGGGTGGCGGCTCCGTGGTGCGCCTCGTCGAACAGCGCCGACCCGGCGGACGGCTCCAGGTTCAGCTCCACCTTATGCGCCTGCGCCGCATCATCCACGAAGCCCGCGGCAGGATACACGTTGCCGGAGGTGCCGACCGACACGAACAGCCCGCAGCCGTCCAACGCCGCCCCGATCCGGTCCATGCCCATCGGCATCTCGCCGAACCAGACGATGTCCGGCCGCAGCCGCGGCGCGGCGCAGGCCGGGCAGGGCGTGCCGGTGGACAGGTCCGCCGCCCAGCCATGCCGCGCCCCGCATGCCCCGCAGCGCACCCGGCGCAGCTCGCCATGCATGTGCAGCGGCTGGCTGCCGGCGCGGTCGTGCAGGTCGTCCACGTTCTGCGTCACCAGCAGGAAGCCGCCCGGCCATTCGCGCTCCAGCCGCGCCAGGGCGAGGTGGGCGGCGTTCGGCTGCACCTCCGCAAGCTGGGCGCGGCGGGCGTTGTAGAAGGCATGGACGTGGGCCGGGTCGCGGGCGAAGGCTTCGGGTGTCGCCACGTCCTCGATCCGCACGCGCTGCCACAGCCCGTCCGGGTCGCGGAAGGTGGCCAGGCCGCTTTCGGCGCTGATGCCGGCGCCGGTCAGCACGACGATGGCGGGCGCTGTCATGGATGATCCGTCATGGGCCGTCATCGGGAGTACCCGTCATTGCGAGCCGCGCTTGCGGCACGGCAATCCAGGGGCTGCGGAGGCGAGTGCGTGCCGCCGCTGGATCGCCACCCCGAAGCTGGCTCGCAACGACGCGGCATGCGGTCGCGGTAAAGCAGGCCGCAGTCACGCCAGGTCGTACTCCACTTCAGGCACATAAACCGCCTGCTCCTTGCCCAGCAGCGAGCTGAACAGAGTAAAGTGCTCCACCTGCACCGGTTCACTGCGGAACAGGTTGTGCCCCGCCACCCAGGCGGCGATCTTCGCCTCCGGAATGCCGTCCATCCGCGCCAGCGTCACATGCGGCGTGAACCGCCGCCGCTCCCGCTCCAGCCCGGCCCGCTGCAAGGCCGTCTCGATCTTGGTCTGCAGGTGATCGAGCTGCGGCGTGCGCTCCACCCCGGCCCACAGCGCGTTCACCTTGCCGCCCTTCGCATGGGTGCCGATCCCCGCCAGTTGCAGCGTGAACCCCGGCGCGCGCAACGCCGCCAGCGCCGTATCCACCTCCTCCGCCCGCCAGCCCGGCAACTCGCCGATGAACCGCAGGGTGACGTGGTAGTTCTCCGGCGCCACCCAGCGGGCGCCGGGCAGCCCGCCGGCCATCCAGCTCAGCCGTTCCCGCAGCGAGCGCGGCAGGTCAAGCGCCACGAACAGCCTCACGTTCTATACAGCCTCACGACTTATCCTGGGCGGGCACCTCGGCGAGAAGCTGCTCCATCATCGGCAGCAGCCGGGCGACGACGCGGCGGACGCCTTCGGAATTGGGGTGGATATGGTCGGGCTGGTTCAACGCGGGGTCGGCGGCGACGCCTTGCAGGAAGAACGGGTCATACAGCAGGCCCGGCCGTGCACCCAGCTTGGTGAACACCGCGGCGAAGGCGTCGTCATACTCCCGGCCCAGGTTGGGCGCCGCCATCATGCCGGACAGCAGGGTCGGGATGTGCCGGGCCGCCAGCGAGTCCAGGATGGCGCGCAGGTTGCCCTCCATCACCGAGGGTTCCAGCGCCCGCAGCCCGTCATTGCCGCCCAGCTCGACCAGCGCAGCGTCCGCGCCGTCCGACAAGGCCCAGTCCAGCCGGGCGCGGCCCCCGGCAGTGGTGTCGCCCGACACGGCGGCGTCGATGAACTGCACGTCGTGCCCGCGGGCGCGCAGGGCCGCCGTCATCACGGCCTGGAATCCGTCCGCCTGCGCCAGCCCATAGCCCGCAGCCAAGCTGTCCCCCAGGATCAGCACGCGCACGGTGCGAGCAGCCCGGGCCGGGAAGCACGGGGCCGTCAACAAAGCGAGCGCCCCCCCGAGCGCGACGTTGGCCAGCCACCGCCGGGTGCCATATGGAGCCGTCATGGACATAGTAATGCACCCTGCCTCTGAATCCACACTCACGTCCCGCGGAGACACGCCCGGCACGCCCCTGGTGCAGGTGCGTGACCTTCGGCTGACGGTGCCTGCCACCGCCGGGCCAGTGTCCATTTTGGCCGGTGTGACCCTGGACGTCCAGGCCAAGGAGGCGGTCGGCATCATCGGCCCCAGCGGCAGCGGCAAGACCAGCCTGCTGATGGTGCTGGCCGGGCTGGAGCAGGCCACCGGCGGCAGCGTCGTGGTCGCCGGGCAGGACCTGACCCGCATGGGGGAGGATGCGCTGGCCCGGTTCCGGCGGGACACCATCGGCATCGTGTTCCAGGCGTTCCACCTGATCCCGACCATGACCGCGCTGGAGAACGTGTCGGTGCCGCTGGAACTGGCCGGCGTGCGCGACGCGGCGGACCGTGCGGCGGACAGCCTGCAGAAGGTCGGGCTGGGCCACCGCCTGACCCACCTGCCGGGGCAGCTCTCTGGCGGGGAGCAGCAGCGCGTCGCCCTGGCCCGCGCCTTCGCCCCGCGCCCGCGCCTGTTGCTGGCCGACGAGCCCACGGGCAACCTGGACGTGGCGACCGGCCGCATCGTGATGGACCTGCTGTTCGGCATGAAGGACGAACTGGGCACCACCCTGATGCTGATCACCCATGACCCGGCGCTTGCCGCCCGCTGCGACCGCCGCATCCGCATCGCCGACGGACGGGTGCTGGCGGAGTTAGAAGGCCAGGACGTCCCCGCGGCGCATGACCAAGGGGCCACCGCGTGATCGCTTTCACCTACGCCGCCCGCGAGTTGCGCGCCGGCGTCCGCGGCCTGCGTATCGTGCTGGCGTGCCTCGCCCTGGGCGTCGCCGCCATCGCCGCCGTCGGCAGCCTGCGTGAGGGCGTGCAGTCCGGCCTCGCAACCGAGGGCCGCCGCATCCTGGGCGGCGACCTGGAGGTGCAGTCCGGCGCCCAGCCGTTGCCGGACACCCTGCGCGCCTGGCTGCAGGCCCGCGGCGGCCGGGTGTCGGACATCGTCGGCATGCGCTCCATGCTGATCGCGGCTAACGGGGAGCGGCAGCTCGTCGAGCTGAAGGCCGTCGATGCCGCCTACCCCCTGGTCGGCGAGGCCACCCTGGCGCCGCCCGGCCCCTTGCACGACGCCCTGGCCGAGCGCGACGGGCATCCCGGGCTGTTGGTGGACCAGGTCATCCTGGACCGCCTCGGCGTGCAGCCCGGCGCCTTGCTGCGGCTGGGCCAAAGCACCGTCCAGGTCCGCGCCGCCCTGCTGGCCGAGCCGGATCGCGTCGCCGCCCCCACCATCCTGGGGCCGCGCGCCATGATCTCCACCGCCGCGCTGCCGGCCACCCGCCTGGTGCAGCCGGGGTCGCTGCTGACCTACGACGAGCGCGTGGTGCTGCCGCCGGGCACCAACCCGCAGGCCGTCGCAGCGGACCTGCACGCGGCGTTCCCCGACCAGGGCTGGCGCATCCGCGACGCCACCGAGGCCGCGCCCGGTGTCGCCCGCTTCATCGACCAGACCAGCCTGTTCATGACCCTGGTGGGCCTGACGGCGCTGCTGGTGGGCGGCATAGGGGTCGCCACCGGCGTTCGCGCCTGGCTGGAGTCGCGCGCGCGCACCATCGCCACCCTCCGCTGCCTGGGGGCCAGCAGCCGGCTGATCTTCGGCGTGTTCCTCATCCAGGTGCTGGTGCTGTCCGCCCTAGGCGTGGCGATCGGCGTCGCCGTGGGCGCGCTGGCGCCGGCCGCCGGGTTGGCGCTGTTCGGCGATGCCCTTCCCGTGCCGGCGCGGGTGGGCCTTTACCCGCACTCCCTCGGGCTGGCAGCCGCGTATGGCTTCCTGACTGCCGGGGTGTTCGCGCTGTGGCCCCTGGCCCGCGCCGCCGAGATCCCCGGCGCCGCCCTGTTCCGCGACGCCCTGCTGCCGGTCCGGATGCGCGCCCGCGGCCGGGTGCTGGCGGTCAACGCGCTGCTGGCCGCGCTGCTGGTGGGGCTGGCGGTACTAACGTCGCCCGAGCGTGGCTTCGCCCTGTGGTTCTGCGGCGCGGCCCTGGCGACGCTGCTGCTGTTCCGCGTCGGCGGGGGCGTCTTGATGGCCTTGGCCCGGCGGGCGCCGCGGCTGTCCGCCCCCTGGGCGCGGCTGGGCGTCGCCAACCTGTATCGCCCCGGCGCCACGACGCCGCTGATGCTGGTCTCGGTCGGCCTCGGCCTGTCCACCCTGGCCGCCGTCGTGCTGATCCAGGGCAACATCCGCGCGCAGATCCTGGAGCAGTTGCCGGCCAACGCCCCCAGCTTCTACTTTATCGACATCCAGAACGACCAGATGGCCCAGTTCCAGTCCATCGTGCACGCCCAGCCCGGCGTGACCGACGTGGAGGAGGTGCCCAGCCTGCGCGCCCGCCTGGTGTCGGTGAAGGGCGTCCCCGCGGCCGAGGTGAAGGCGACGCCCGACACCCAATGGGCGCTGCGCGGCGACCGTGGCCTGACCTACAGCCGGGCGTTGCCGGAGGGCTCGCGCCTGGTGGCCGGCGACTGGTGGCCGGCGGACTACGCGGGTCCGCCGCTGGTGTCGTTCGACGCCGGGCTGGCGAAGGGCTGGGGCGTGGGGATCGGCGACGTGATCCGCGTCAACGTGCTGGGCCGCGACTTCGACCTGAGGATCGCCAACCTGCGCGACATCGCCTGGCGCACCCTGGGCATCAACTTCACCATGGTCGCCTCGCCGGGCTTCCTGGAGCGGGCGCCGCACACCCACATCGCCACCGTGCGCGTTGCCCCCAAGAATGAGGCCGGGGTGCTGCGGGCGGTGACGGACGCGTTGCCCAACGTGTCCGGCATCCGGGTGGCGGACGTGCTGGGCGCGGTGGCGGAACTGGTCGGCAAAATCGCTGCCGCCCTGGCCGCGACGGGAAGCATCACCCTGGTGGCGGGCGCGCTGGTGCTGGTGGGCGCCGTCGCGGCCGGGCAGCGGCGGCGCATGGCGGAGGCGGTGGTGCTGAAGACCCTCGGCGCCACGCGGCAGCAGATCAGGGGGGCGTGGCTGGTGGAGTTCGGGCTGGTGGGCGCCGCAGCGGGCGTGATCGCGGCCCTGGTGGGCACCCTGGCGAGTTGGGGCGTGGTGCACTTCCTGATGCGCGCCGACTGGGTATTCCTGCCCGGCGTGCTGGCGGCGACCTTGCTGGGCTGCGTGGCGCTGATGCTTGGGTTCGGCTATGCCGGCACGGC
The DNA here is from genome assembly GCA_964242415.1 of uncultured Acetobacteraceae bacterium. Taxonomy (GTDB): domain Bacteria; phylum Pseudomonadota; class Alphaproteobacteria; order Acetobacterales; family Acetobacteraceae; genus DASWOJ01. The sequence goes on along the minus strand of CAXTAT010000006.1, from coordinate 74,096 downwards.
CTCGGCGTTGCGGACCCGGGCGGCGCCATTTCTACGTAACGAGTAGGATGGCGCAACGAACAGGACAGCGCAACGAACGGGACGGTTTGGCGGCCAGGGCTAGGATGCGATTCCGCTTGATCCAGCAAAGCTTTCATCCAACATACGCGGCACGGGCAGTTTCGCCCATAACAAGGACCTGATCATGGCCTTTATCCCTGACCGGACTTACGTACCGGCCGCAACCCAGGACGGCGCCGTCATCGACGCCGGCCTGCGCAGCTACATGCTGCGCGTCTATAACTGGATGTCGTCCGGCCTGCTGCTGACCGGTGCCGTTGCCTACGGCATCGCCAACACCAGCCTGATCCAGCTCTTCTATCACCAGGTTGCCACCCCCCGCGGCGTCGCCGTCCAGCCTACCATCCTCGGCTACGCCGCGATCTTCGCACCGATGGCGTTCGTGCTGGTGCTGAGCTTCGGCGTCAACAAGCTGTCGCGTACCGCGACGCAGGGGCTGTTCTGGGCCTTTGCCGCCGCGATGGGCGCATCGCTGGCCAACATCTTCCTGATCTACACCGGCAGCAGCATCGCCCGCGTGTTCTTCATCTCCGCCGGCACCTTCGGCGCGATGAGCCTATGGGGTTACACGACCAAGCGTGACCTGACAGGCATGGGCAGCTTCCTGATGATGGGGCTATTCGGCATCATTATCGCGTCGCTGGTCAATATGTTCGTTGCCAGCTCTGCCTTGCAATTCGGCATCAGCATCATCGGCGTGCTGATCTTCGTCGGGCTGACGGCCTACGACACGCAGCGCATCAAGAGCGACTACACGCAGTATGCCTATGCCGAGGGTTCGGACGCCGCCGCCAAGCGCAGCGTGTTCGACGCACTAAGCCTGTATCTGAACTTCATCAACCTGTTCATGCTGCTGCTGCAGCTATTCGGGAACCGCAACAGCAACAACTAAGCTGCTGCAACGCAAAAGGCCCTGGGGAGCAATCCCCAGGGCCTTTTTGCTGCCGCCTGCCTTCTCCCTCTCCCTCCGGGAGAGGGCCGGGGTGAGAGGGCCTTGCGGCGCAAACCTCAACCGAGTGCAGAACCGCTACCCTGCAGGAACAATAAGCCCCCGCCCCCTCACCCCAACCCTCTCCCGAAGGGACCGGAAGCTACTCAGCCTCATCCACTTCGGCTTCCAAGTCCGGCTCGACTTCGGCGCCCTCGGCGTCCACCTCGACTGCCGTACCCTTCACGATCGTCTTCAAGTAGTCGCCCAGCTTGGTCGCAGCAGTCGCCTTGTCGGTGCCGTCCAGCGCAGCCATCTCGGCAGCCAGCCGGTCCATAGCGGCCTCGTAAATCTGCCGCTCGCTGAAGCTCTGGTCGGGCTGCCCGGCATTGCGGTGCAGGTCACGCACCACCTCGGCAATCGCCATCGGGTCGCCCGAGTTGATCTTTGCCTCATACTCCTGCGCCCGCCGCGACCACATGGTGCGCTTGATGCGCGCCCGGCCCTTCAGCAGCGCCAGCGCATCGTCGAACAGCTTGCGCGTCGCCAGCTTGCGCAGCCCGGCAGTGCGCGCCTTCGCCACCGGCACCCGCAGGGTCATCCGGTTTTCCTCGAAGGTGATATGGATCAGCTCAAGCTTATGCCCGGCGATCTCCTCCGTCGCGATCCGCTCGACCTTGCCGACACCGTGGGTGGGATACACGACGTAGTCGCCCTCGACGAAATCCTCCTTGGCCGCCATGGCGCGCGGAGCGATCTGCGGCCGCCCATGCATCCCAGGCATGTGACCCGGCATCTTGGGCGGCGAGCGGAACTGCGGCTCGGCGGCCGGCTTCGCAGCGGGGGCTGGCGCAGCGGCAGCGGCTGCGTCAGCGGTTTCGTCAACGGTCTCGGGGACCGTGTCGAGGGCGGGCTTGGTCGACACCGGGCATACTCCTGGCCAGCCGGCGGACCGGATGGCGCGTACGTTAAGGACGAGGAGCGCCGAAATGCCGGCCCGCATTGTGGGGCAGGTTCGTCCGAAGTGGCGCTACGTCGTCCAGCCTAGCATAAAACGTCCGCCGCGTCATGCGATGCCCACAAGCCGCCAGGCCATCTCGCGCAAACTTGCCTAGGGCTTGCCCGGCGCGGTCGAGAACAGCGCCTCCTTGTCCGGCTTGTCCTTCCACTCGTCGGCGTCGTCCGGCGGCACGCCCTTGCGGACGATATTGGGCCACTCGATGGCATAGATGCGGTTACGCTCCGCCCACGGCGCAGCACGGTCGTCGCTGTCGGGGACGATCGCCTCGGCCGGGCACTCCGGCTCGCACACGCCGCAGTCGATGCACTCGTCGGGGTGGATCATCAGCATGTTTTCGCCGACATAGAAGCAGTCCACCGGACACACCTCCACGCAGTCCATGTACTTGCACTTGATGCAGTTCTCGGTGACCACGTAGGTCATCGCATATCCCTCTATCCCATCCGGCAGCGTCGGCTCCGGGCACCCCTTAGAATGGGGCGGTATGCGGCCCTTTCATCCCCCGGCGCAAGCCTTGGCCCGGCATATCAGGGTCCATATCAGGGGTCCGGTGCGCCGGCGCCCCGATCTTCGTTCAAGTCCTCGTACAGCGTGCGCGCTTCCGGCGCCGGGCCACGCCGGCTGGCAAGCGACAGCACGCGCACCACGCGCACGTCCTGCCGCAACGGCAGCGTCAGCACGTCGCCGGGGCGCAGGCGGGCGTGCGGCTTGTCGGTCACCTGACGGTTGATCCGCACCAGGCCCTCCGCCACCAGGCGCGCGCAGTCGGAGCGCGCCTTCATAAAGCGCGCGCACCACAGCCACTTGTCCAGCCGCTGCCATTCGCGGTCCTCCGCCGTCCCGCTCAATCGCGGATCGCCTGGCGCAACGCCCCGAGCGCCGCAAACGGTCCGTCCTTGACGCGCGTCAGCGGGACCGGGACGGCGGGCGCCGGTTGCGGCCGCTTGCGGACCGGCAGCATCATCGGCGGGGCAGGGGGGCCATACTGCCCCTCCGCCAGCCCGCCGCCCGGCGCCAGGCGCACGCCGAGCGCACGCAGCACCGCCGGCACCTCCTCCGCACGCACCTGCAGGCGGGAGGCCAGGCCACCCGGCATCGCCGCCGCGCGGGCCCGGGTGGCATAGCCCAGCTCCGCCGCAATGCGCTCCGCGATGTCCAGCCGCAGCAGCACCGGCCCGGCGGCAACCCAGCCCATCGCAGCGGCAAAGCCCGGCGGCCAATCGGCAGGCGGCGCGAGCGACACCAGCCCCGGCGCAGGCAGCGACGGCGCCGGCACCCCGGCCTGCAAGGCCCACAGCGCCGCCCGCGTCGCCACGGCACGCGGCTTCAGCAGCGCCGGCAGGAACAGCGCGAACCGCCCGGCCCGCACGCCCAACGCCTTCAACGGCCCGCGCAGCGTCGGTGGAATGTCGGCCTCGGTGGCGCCGGGCACCACCCCGCCGGCCTCGATGATGCGGTGCAGCGGGCCGCGCAAGGCGGCGTCACGTCCCGCCGCAGCCTCGGCGGCGAACAGCGGCGCCAGGTCGGCGGCGATGATGCCGGACACCCAGCCATGCAGGCGCTTGCGGACGCGCTCGCGGTGCGGGCCATCCAGGTACTCGGTGTCGATGACGTCGATGTGCGGGCGCAGCATCCCCGCGCCGGGCCGCAGCCGGGCAATGGGCACGCCCTCCCAGGCCAGCTTGTGGTCGGCGGTCCAGGTCAGCATGCTGTCCGGCGCGGCCTCCAGCTCTCCCACCCGCCGCGGCATCCACCCCAGCAGGGCACGGCGCGCGGCGCGCAGCACCAGGCGCTTCTCCTGCCCCTCCGCCAGCGGGTCCGGCAGGAACGCGAAGCCGCCGACGTGGCCGACCGGATGCCCTTCCACCACCACCTCCCCCCGGGCGGTGACGGCGGACAGCAGCTCCTCGCCGTCCTTCTCCTCTAGCCGGCGCAGCAGGTGCGCGGCGCGGCGATCGACGAACCGGGTAGTCAGCCGCTCGTGCAGGGCATCGGACAGCAGGTCCTCGACCTCGCGCGTGCGGGCCTGCCAGGCTGGGGCATCGCGCACCCAGTCGCCCCGGGCGGCGATGTAGGCCCAGATGCGCACCCCGGACAGCCGGGCCATCAGGGTGTCGATGTCGCCGTCGGCGCGGGACAGCGCCGAGATGCCGGTCTCCAGCCAGTCGGCCGGCACGGCGCCATCCCGCACCAGGTGGCCGAACACGCGGGCGCATAGGCGGGTGTGGGTGTCGTCGGCCAGCTTGCGGAAGTCCGGGATCTGGCAGGTCTCCCACAACAGCCGCACCCGGCGGTGCCCCCGGGCCATGTCGCGGATCTCGTGTTCCCGCGACAGCACCTCCAGCGTTTCAAGGTCCGTGGCATCGGGTCCGCGCACCAAGCCGGCCCGCGGCGGCGGCGTCAGCAGGCTGGCCAGCAGGTTGTCCACGCCCGAGAAGTCCATCTCCGCATTGCGCCAGTACAGCGCCTCCAGCGGCTCGAAGTCATGCGCCTCCACCGCCCGCACCAGGTCCTCGTCCAGCGGCGGGCAGGTGGCGGTGGTGCCGAACGTGCCGTCCCGCATGCCGCGCCCGGCGCGTCCGGCGATCTGCGCCACCTCCGCCGCCGTCAGCCGCCGCGGGCGGTGGCCGTCGAACTTGTTCAGCCGGGCAAAGGCGACATGGTCCACATCCATGTTCAGCCCCATGCCGATTGCGTCAGTGGCCACCAGGAAGTCCACTTCCTTGTTCTGGTAAAGCTGCACCTGCGCGTTGCGCGTCCTGGGCGACAGCCGGCCCATCACCACGGCGCAACCACCTCGGCGCCGGCGGATCAGCTCGGCGATGGCATAAACCTCCCCGGCGCTGAACGCGACGACCGCACTGCGCGGCGGCAGGCGCACCAGCTTGGCCGGGCCGGCGTAGGTCAGTTGCGACAGGCGGGGCCGCGTCTCGATCTCGGCCTGCGGGACCAGGCGCTGCAGCAGCGGGCGTATGGTCTCGGCGCCCAGGAACATCGTCTCCACCAGGCCGCGGGCGTGCAGCAGCCGCTCGGTGAAGATGTGGCCGCGGTCCGGATCGGCGCAAAGCTGGATCTCGTCCACCGCGACGAACTCCGCCGCGCGGTCCAGCGGCATCGCCTCCACGGTGCAGGAGTACCAGCGGGCGCCGGCGGGGATGATCTTCTCCTCCCCGGTGATCAGCGCCACCGACCGCGCGCCCTTGGCCTTCACCATGCGGTCGTAGTTCTCCCGCGCCAGCAGGCGCAGCGGAAAGCCGATGATCCCCGACGAGTGGGCCAGCATCCGCTCGATCGCAAGGTGGGTCTTGCCAGTGTTGGTAGGCCCGAGCACCGCCTTGACCCGGGAGGGTAAGCCTTGCATGGAGCAAAGTTTGCGCCTGGCGCTGCGGATTGCAAGCCCGGGACGCCCGGCCTGCCGGCCCCGCCGCAGCCGGGACGCAGGCCAGGCGCGGCGCTGCGCCACGACGCTGAACCTGAGGATGCCCCGATGATGCTCGACCGAGAGTTGACCTGCCTGGCCCCGCCCGGCGCCCCGAGCCTGCCGCTGCACGCCATCCATCCCAACGAGGTCGATTCGGTGCTGGCCACCCTCGTCCCAGGCCAGGCCGCCTTCGTGCGGGCCGGCGGCTTCACGGGCGCTGCCGGGCAGCTCGCGCTGCTGCCGGGCGGGGATGGCCTGGCCGGAGCCGTATTCGGCCTGGGCGCCGACCCCAGCCCCTGGCCGTTCGGCGCCCTCCCGGTTGCCTTGCCGGAGGGCACGGTCTGGCACCTGGCCGGCAGCGGCTACGAGCGCGAGGCGGCCGTGCTGGGCTTTTGCCTGGGCGCCTACCAATACTCCGCCTACTCCCAGCCAAAGCGTGGCCCGGCGCTTCTGGCGGATGGCCATGGCTGCGCCGATGCCCTGTCGGCCGCCCGCGCAACCTGGCTGGCGCGCGACCTGGTGAACATGCCCGCCAGTGACCTCGGCCCGGTGGAACTGGCCGCCGCGACCCTGGCGCTGGGCGAGGCTTTCGGGGCCGAAGGCCTGCTGGTGCAGGGGTATGCGCTGGCGGAGAACTACCCGGCCGTGGCCGCCGTCGGCCGCGGCTCGGCCCGGGCGCCGCGCGTGGCCGGGTTCGCCTGGGCCGGCAGCACCGCCGCGGCGGACGCCCCGCTGGTCGCGCTGTGCGGCAAGGGCGTCTGCTTCGACAGCGGCGGCTACGACCTGAAGCCCTCCGCCGGCATGCTGCGCATGAAAAAGGACATGGGCGGCGCCGCGCTGATGCTTGCCCTGGCCCGCATGGTCATGCAGGCGGACCTCCCCGTGCGCCTGCTGGTGCGAATCGGCTGCGTCGAAAACATGGTGTCCGGCGATGCGATGCGCCCGCTGGATGTGCTGCGGACCCGGCGCGGCCTGACCGTCGAGGTCGGCAACACCGACGCCGAGGGCCGGCTGGTGCTGTGCGACCTGCTGGCGGAGACGTCCGACCTGCACCCGGCGTTGCTGCTGGACGCCGCCACGCTGACCGGCGCGGCGCGGGTGGCGCTCGGCCCGGACCTGCCGGCGCTGTTCGCCCCGCACGACGCGGCCGGGGACAGGGTGGCCGCCGCGCTGCTGGCCGCAGGCCAAGCCGAGCACGACCCGCTGTGGCGGCTGCCGCTATGGGCGGGGTATGATCCATGGCTGGCGAGCCCGGTGGCCGACCTGAACAACGTGTCCAGCAAGCCGATGGCCGGGGCGATCACGGCGGCGCTGTTCCTGCAGCGTTTCGTTGCGCCAGGGGCCGCTTGGGCGCACCTGGACACCTATGCATGGAACGACCAGGCCCGTCCTGGGCGTCCAGAGGGCGGCGAGGCGCTGGGACTGCGCGCCTGTTACGCTGCCGTACGCAATTTACATGCTGGAACCGTAATCAATGTGCTACCATGACGTCGGAAAGCGTACCGTGAGGCGGGATAACGGAAATGAGAACGGTTTAGCAGGCTATATCTTGCGTGAAACACTGTTAACGATTTGGTTTGTCACTAAATCGGCTATTGTTACGAACCTTAGCCAGCCGGCGAGACGGCGGTCGTTAGAGAGGATCATACTGTGGCAGTCATCCCATCCCCCGACCAATTCGTCGGTATTCTTCGCGACACCATCGTTGCCCTGGTGCGTCGCGACGGCCCCGACCTGTCGGCCCGGCAACTCGGCGTTTTCCTGACCTGTTACTTGCAGGAGGGCGCGCACACCGTCCGCGGCCTCGCCGCCGACCTGAATGTCTCCAAGCCCGCCATCACCCGTGCGCTGGACCGGTTGGGCGAGTTGGACCTGGCCCGCCGCAAGGTGGACCCGATGGACCGCCGCAGCGTGCTGGTGCAGCGCACGTTGAAGGGCCAGGCCTTCTTGCGCGACCTACGCGGCATCATGGTCGAGGCGACGGCCATCGCGAAGAAGCCGGCGGCCGGCGGTGGCGCCAAGGCCGATGCGGCACAGAAGGTCGCGGCGGGCTAAAAGCCTACCGCGCCTGCGGGCAGCAAGCCCGTTCTAGCCAGCATCCGGCTCGAACAGGCTTGCACAGCCCCCAGGCGGAGAAGACCGCAGCCAAGCGGCGTAAGCCCGCTTAGGCTTCACCAGCGAATAGGTCGTGAAGATTCTGTTTACGGCACCCGTAGATCGGTGATGGTGCAAAGGTTCAGCCGTCGTTTCTCGGCCGCCTCGCCGTTGGCCCAGACAATCCGCACATCCCAGGTGCAGGGACCGGACGGCAGGCGTATGACCCGCGTCGCGCCCGGTGCGATGGTGGCCTCGCCAAGCTGGTCAACCCCCCAGTCGTCATCGCCCGTCAGGCTGGCGTAAACCTCGTTAACTTCGCTGCGGCTGCGGTTAACAAGACGGAATGAAGGGTCGTCGGCGACAGCCTGCTGGCCGCGGCCGGATCGTGCCGGCGGTGTAGCGGTCTCGGCCGTGCCCGGGAAGATCAGGTTGTCCAAGCCACAGGTATTCACGCCGCGCCGTTCGTCGGACTGGCCATTGGCATACACCACGCGCACGTCATAGATGCAGTTGCCATCCGCAGGCAGGCGGATCGGAGCGTTGGCGCCAGGCGGCACGGCGGCGGCGGCCAAGCGGTTGCGGCCCCAATTCGCCACCCCCGCCGGACTGGCGAACACCTCCTTGATCGCGGCGCCGGTTCGGTTCACCACGTTGAACGACGGGTTGTCCTGCGCCCAGGCTGGCAGCGCGGCCAAGACAAGAAGCGCAGCAGGCAGCAGCCGGCGCATTATGGGCGGTTCCTTCGTGGACCTGGTGGGGAATGCTATGGGCGCGGCCGGGTCGCGCGCAAGCCGCTACCACCGCTGCAGCCCGGCCCGCCGCGCCCGCTGGGAAACCCACGCCGCCCAGGCCAGTTGCGGCGGCAGCACGAGCAGCACCGCCAGCGGCTTGGGGTTGCCGGTGGCCAGGATGAACACGGCGCAGCACATCCCGCCCCAGGCGACGAACAGCCAATGCACCAGCGTGACCCACACCGCCGGCATGCCGGACCGGTGCGCGACCTGGTACAGGTGCCCGCGGTGCGCCTGGGTCACCCGCTCGCCGGCCAGCAGCCGGCGCACCAGGGTGAACGCCACGTCGAACAGCACCCCGAACAGCAGCATCGGCACCAGCAGCACTGAGGGTTCGACCCCTCCCTGGTCTCCGGAGAACCGCCCGGCCGCCACGCCCAGCATCGCCAGCACGAAGCCGCAAAACTGGCTGCCGACGTCGCCCATGAAGATGCGCGCCCGTGGGAAGTTGAACGGCAGGAACCCCACCAGTCCCGCCGCGAGGAGCAGCGAGGCAAAATAGACAAACCATCCGCCGAACCACGCCGCGATCACCGCCAGCATCGCGCACGCGATGGCGCAGGCGCCGGACGCCAGGCCGTTCAGCCCGTCGATGAAGTTGACCGCGTTGGTGGCGAACAGCATCCAGGCCAGCGTGACCGGCACGCCAGCCCAGCCCAGCGGCACCGGCCCCCACCATGGCAAGTTGACCTCGGCGATCACCAGCCCGCTGCCCACCGCCAGTGCCGCCGCACCCACCTGGGCGGCCAGCTTCACCGAAAACGGCCAGTTCCGCAGGTCGTCCAGGAACGCCACCACGGCGATCGCGGTAGCGGCGAGGATGAAGGCGACGAAGTAGGGGTCAGCCAGGCGGGAGAACGCCGCATACCGGTACAGCACCAGCGTCCCCACCAGGAACGCCACCACCACGCCCACGCCGCCGCCCTTCGGCACCGGGCTGGCATGCGCCTTGCGGGCGCCGGGACGGCCAAGGTCCGGCTGGTCCATCACGGCCACGCCGATCATCACGCGCACGACCACGGCGGACAGGGCAGCCAGGCAAGCGCAGAACAGCAGGTGGGTCAGCACGGCAGCGGCGGACAAGCGGGACGCCTTCAACAAGGGGCACTGGCCAAGGGAGCGGTGGGCCAAGGGAGCGTTGGGATGAGGGGACTGCTAAGCGGGGCCGGGTGGGCTATAGGGTTCGGACGATGGCCCCGCAACGCCCCCCAACCCCGACCAAGCCGGCGATCAACCGCATCCTGCTCAACGTCCTGCTGGACGGTGCGCTGGCGGCCGTGGCGACGCCGGTGGCCCGCTACATCGCCGATCCCAGCGGCGGCCTGCTGCACCCCCTGTGGTTCGTGGCCGGCGGCGCCATCACGCTGCTGCTGGCCGGCCTGCCGTTCCGCATGCCGCAGCAGTACTGGCGGTTCGCGGGGATCGAGGACCTGGTCGGCCTGGTCGGCAGCAGCGTCGCCAGCGCCGCCCTGTTCGCCGTCCTGCTGCGGGTGTCCGGTTTCCCGCTGCCCACCCCGACCTTTCCCGTCGTGCACGCCCTGACCCTGATCGTCGCCCTCGGCACCCCCCGCGTCGTCTATCGCCTGCAGATGGCCCGGCGGCGCGGGCGCGACGGGGCCGAGGCGCAGTCCGTCCTGCTGGTCGGCGCCGGCGATGGGGCGGACCTGTTCCTGCGCGCCCTGGAGTTCGGCCACGGCCGCGCCAGCTACCGCGTGGCCGGGCTGCTGTCGCTGCGGCAGGGCCAGACCGGGCGGCGCATCCACGGCCACCCGATCCTGGGCGAGGTCGGCCAGGCCGGCGCCGTGCTGGCCCGGCTGCGCGCCGAGGGCCGGCTGCCCGCCGCCTTGGTCGTCACCCAGCCCGACCTGGCCGGCCCCGTGCTGGCCGGTATGCTGGCGCAGGCCGACGCCGAGGGCGTGCCGGTCCGCCGCGTCCCGCGCCCCACCGCGCTGCAATCCGCCCAGGTCGGCGCCGGGGGCGGCGGATTACTGGAGCTGGCCCCCGTCGCCATCGAGGACCTGCTCAACCGCCCGCAGGTCCCGCTGGACCGCGACGGCATGGCGCGGCTGGTGCAGGGCCGCCGCGTGCTGGTGACCGGCGCGGGCGGCACCATCGGCTCCGAGCTGGCCCGGCAATGCGCGGCACTCGGCCCCAGCCTGCTGGTACTGCTGGACAACGGCGAGTACGCGCTGTGGCAGATCGACCAGGAGCTTGGGGAAACCAGCCCGGCCATCCCCCGCCAGACCTGCATCGCCGATGTCCGCGACCAGGCCCGCATCAGGGCGGTGTTCGCCGACGTGCGGCCCGAGCTGGTGTTCCACGCCGCCGCCCTGAAGCACGTACCGATGGGCGAGGCGAACCCGCTGGAGGACCTGCTGACCAACACCGTCGGCACCCGCCACGTGGCGGACGCCGCGACGGCAGTGGGGACGCGGGCGATGGTGCTGATTTCGACCGACAAGGCGGTCAATCCCAGCAGCGTCATGGGCGCTAGCAAGCGCCTGGCCGAGATGTACTGCCAGGCCCTGGACATGGCTACCCTGGACGCGCCGGCCCCGGATGGCGCGATGCGCTGCGTGACGGTGCGGTTCGGCAATGTGCTGGGCAGCACCGGCTCCGTCGTGCCGCTGTTCCGCCGGCAGTTGGAGCGGGGCGGGCCGCTGACGGTCACCCACCCGGAGATGCAGCGCTACTTCATGACCGTGCGGGAGGCGGTGGGGCTGGTGCTGCAGGCCAGCGTGCTCGGAGCGGCACGCCAAGCTGCTGACCAGGGGTCTGCTGACGGGGGAGCTGGCGACGGCGAGTCTGCCGACCAGGACTGGCTCGCGCGCGAGGCGGGGGGCATCTTCGTGCTCGACATGGGGGAGCCGGTCCGCATCGTTGACCTGGCCCGGCAGATGATCCGCCTTGCCGGGCTGCAGCCGGCGGAGACCGCGGACGCCGACCTGGCGCATCCCGTTCCCGGCCGCATCCGCATCGCCTTCACCGGCCTGCGCCCCGGCGAGAAGCTGCACGAGGAGCTGTTCCACGGCAGCGAGCCGCCGGCGCCGACCGGCCATCCCGGCCTGCTGATGGCCACCCCGCGCACCGCCGATCCCGTGCTGGTCGGCGACGCCATCGACCGCATCGCCGCCGCCTGCCGTGCCGGGCAGACCCGGGCAGCGCTGGCACTGCTGGGCCGCATGGTCCCGGAATTCGAGCGGGCGGAGGCGGACAACAGCCCCGCGCCCCTCACCGCGCCGATGATTGGAGAGTAGCCACCATGTCCACAAGCGTGTCCACAGCGTGTCCACAAGCGTGACCGCAATCCCCTTCCTGGACCTCAAGGCCCAGCAGGCCCGCATCCACAACCGGCTGCGCCCCCGGCTGGACGCGGTGCTGGCGCACTGCCAGTTCGTCCTCGGCCCGGAGGTCGCGGAGCTGGAGGGTCGCCTGGCCGCCTACTGCGGCGCCCGCCACTGCGTCGGCGTCAGCAGCGGCACCGACGCCCTGCAGATCGCCATGATGGCCGAGGGCATCGGCCCCGGCGACGCCGTGTTCCTGCCCGCCTTCACCTACACCGCAACGGCCGAGGTGCCGCTGGTGCTGGGCGCCACGCCGGTGTTCGTCGATGTGGACCCGGCCACCTTCCAGATCGACCCGGCCCACCTGCAGCAGCGCATCGATGCGGTCCGTGCCGCCGAGCGGCTGCGCCCGCGCGCCCTGGTGGGGGTGGACCTGTTCGGCCAGCCCGCCGACTGGCCGGCGCTCAACCGCATCGCCGCGGCGGAGGGCCTGTTCACCCTGGACGACTGCGCGCAGAGCTTCGGCGCCGCCCTGCACGGCACCCGGCTGGGCACCCTGGCCGACGCGACCACCACCAGCTTCTTCCCTAGCAAGCCGCTGGGCGCCTATGGCGACGGCGGCGCCCTGTTCACCGACAGCGACGACCGCGCCGCCCTATACCGCAGCCTGCGCACGCACGGCGAGGGCACCACGCGCTACGAGGTGCTGCGGACCGGCATGAACGGCCGGCTGGACACCATGCAGGCGGCGATCCTACTGGCCAAGCTGGAGGTGTTCGACGACGAGCTGGCGATCCGCGAGCGCATCGCCGGCATCTACGACCGGCGATTGGGCAACCTGCTGACCACGCCGGCCCGCGTGCCCGGCGGGCGCAGCGCCTGGGCCATCTACGCCGTGCTGCTGCCCGATGCGGACACGCGCGCCGCGGTGCAGGTCGGGTTGCGCGACCGGGGGGTGCCGACGGCCATCTACTACCCCCGTCCGCTGCACCGGCAGCCAGCCTACGCCGGGCACCATGACGGCGCGGCCTTGCCGGTCTCCGACGACCTGGCCAGCCGCATCCTGGCCCTGCCGATCCACCCGGACCTGACGGACAGCGACGCCGAACGGGTATGCGACGCCATGGCAGAACTGCTTCCTGCCCCCTCTCCCTCCGGGAGAGGGCCGGGGTGAGGGGGTCTTCGCTGGGGAGCTGAGAACACCACGACCAGCAAGCACAAAGCCCTGCTCGGGCAAGCACCGCGCCTGCCCACCCCGGCCCCCGCCCGAAGGAGGAAGGAGCAGCCAGCAATCGAACGTCAGTGATCCAGGTGGCACTCCGTCCCCACCGGAAAGGCAGTCGCCGCCGGCACCGTCGCCAGCACACGGAACCACCCGTGCGGCTCCGCCAGCTTAGCCGCCGGCAGCACCTCAACCACATACAGGTCGTGCACCACCATATGGTCGGACGCGCGCCACTCGGCATGGCGAGCAAACATATCCTCGAACCCGCGCCCGTCCAGCTTCGCCACCACGGCATCCGCATCGGTCGTGCCGGCGGCCTGCACCGCCTGCAGCCAACCGGTCGTCGCCGAGTAGTCCGCCGCCTGCGCCGCCGTCGGCCGCACCCCGGCATGGGCGGCGGCGAAGCGGTCGGACCAGGCGCGGGCCACCGGGTCCAGGTTCCAGTACCAGGGCACCGCCGCCCGCACCCCGGCATAGCCGTCACCAACCCGGTCCACGTCCGACAGGTACAGCAGCGCCGTCGCAACCCGCGCCGGCAGCCCGGCCTTCACCACCGCGGCCACCTCGCGGTCGGCATCGGCCCCGGCGTTGAACACCGCCATCACGTCCGGATGCAGGCCCCGCGCCTCGTCCACGATGGCCGACAAGTCCGTGGTGGCGGGCGGCACGACGAACGACTTGGCGACCTCGCCCCCGTGCGCGGCGATCACCGGCGTCATGGTGGCCAGCGCGCCGCGGCCAAAACCGGCGTCGGCCACCACGGCCACCCACCGCTTGCCGTCCGATTGACTGGCGACGTAGGCCGCCGTCGCCGACTCGATCGCGACGGAGTCGAACGAGTAATGGTACACATACTTGCTGCACGCCCCGCGTGTCAGCGCCGGCACGGCGGAGTTGGTGCTGATGGCCAGCTTGTGCCGCTGCGTCGCGACCTTCGACACCGCCACCGCGATGGGCGAGTTCTGCACGTCCATCAGCAGGTCCGTCCCGGCGTCATACGCCTGCTCTGCCAGGCCCGGCGCCTCGGCCGCCTTGTTGTGGTCGTTCAGCGCGTCCACCACGACCGGCCGGCCCAGCACGGAGCCGCCGAAGTCCTCGACCGCCATCCGCGTGGCGTCAACGCCGCCGCGCCCGGCCCGGGCGTTGTAGATGTCGTCGTCAAGGTCGGCGATGACGGTGATCCGCACGGGCGCCGTGTCGGCGGCATGGGCGGTCCCGGTCCAGGCAAGCGGGGCGCAGGCGGCGACCAGGGGGGCAAGCAGGGTGGCGAACTTGGGCATCGGCGGCTCCATCGGTATTGGCCCAGCATAGCACGGGAACCCCGGGCTGCCTGCCGTGTTCGGGCAGCATGAACCAGCCAAAAGTCCAGACCGACGTTCCCGAAGACGGTGCCGGCTCCGATGCCAACCCGACCGGCACGACGCCGCACGGCATCCCGGAGGCCCAGGCCGATCACGAAGCCACGGCGCTGCCGACCTCTGACCGCCAGGCGGCCGAGGTTGCGCCAGTAACGATCCAGAAGGACGCCCCCAACAAGGCTTAACCCCTTCCTCATGCGTTAGGTTTAGTAGGCCGCCATTGCAGGCGGCGCCCTAGGCGTGCCAAGCCAAGCCGGCAGCATAGGGGAACATGGCCATCATCATCTTGGACCGGCCGCTATGAACGTTGCCGAGCGCGCCGTCGCCGCCGTTGGCTGGTCTGCCGGGGTGAAGGTTGCGTTCCAAGTGGTCACCTGGGCGATGACGCTTGCGGTCATTCGCATCCTGTCACCGGACGATTACGGCCTGATGGCGCTGTCCCAGGTCTCCATCAACGTGCTGGCGAGCTTCGTCGGCTTTGGCCTCGGCGACGCCGTGGTGCAGCGGGCGGACGCGCCCCGCCCATTGCTGGCTGCCGTCGCCGGGCTGTTGCTTGCGGTTTCGGCGGCGCTGGCACTGGCCGTCTGCGTCGCCGCGCCGGCCCTCGCGGCCTGCTACGCGGAGCCGCGGCTGGCCCTGCTGGTCCAGGCCGCCAGCCTGGGCTTCCTGTTCGAGGGCATGGTCATCATCCCCCGCGCGCAGATCACCCGCAGCCTGCGCATCCGCCAGATGGTGACGATGGAGATGGCCGCGGGCCTGGCCGGGGCCATTACGGTGATCCTGCTGGCGGTGGCGGGATGGGGCGTGTGGGCGCTGATGCTGGGCGGACTGCTTGGCGGGGCGCTGCGGGTGGCCGGGTTCGCGGCACTGACCGCGCGGGAGCGGGTATGGCCGACCTGGCACCCGCGGCTGGTGCGCCCGCTGCTGCACTACGGCGCGTTCCGCATGCTTGAGCATCTGGCATGGGTCGCCTTCACCTCCGCTGACGTCATCATCATCGGCCGCTGGCTCGGCCCGGCGGACCTCGGGCTTTACACCGTGGCGCTGAACTTCGCCGGGATGCCGCTCAGCAAGGTGGCGCCGATCATCAACCAGGTTGCGTTCCCCGCCTTCGCGCTGGTGCAGGCCAACCCGGCGGAGGGCCGTTACTACGTGATGAAGGCAATGCGCCTGATGGCGGCGCTGGCGGTGCCGGTGTTCTTCGGCATCAGCGCCGTTGCGCCGGAGGTGGTGGCCCTGGTGTTCGGCCCGCACTGGGCGGGGGCGGAACCGATGCTGGCCTTGCTGGCGCTGGCGATGAGCTTCCGCGCGGTGCTGCTGGTGATCCCCAACTACCTGCAAGGCATCGGCGACGCGCGGGCTGGCTTCCTGTGCACGCTGACGGGTGCCGTGCTGTTCCCGCCCGCCTTCATCATCGGCTGCGCCTGGGGGATCATGGGCGTGTGCTGGGCTTGGCTGCTGGGTTATCCCGTGATGTTCGCGATCAATACGGTGATCGCGGCCCGCCGCGGCCGGCTGGACCCCTGGGCGTTGCTGCTCACGCCGCTGCGGCCGATGCTGGCAGGGGTGGCGATGCTGGCGGCTGTCGCCCTGCTGCGGCCGGCCCTGCCCGAGGCGGAGCCGTTGCGGGTGGCGGTGCTGGCTGTGGCCGGGGCGGCGGTTTACCTGGGACTGATGGCGCTGGCATTCCGGCCGTTGGCCGTGGAAGTCATGGCGCTGGCCGGTATCCGGCGGCCAGCGACCCTGTAGGGCGGGTGCCACAAAGCCCCCCGCCGTCACGCAGCCCCGGCAGGTGGCGACAGGCGCGAGGCTTTCCGGCCTGCACCGGCTGGCCATCGCGCAGCATGCCGGGTTTCAACCCGTGATCCAAAGCGGAAGGTGCTGCGCGTTGGCAGCGTCGCAAAGGCGCGCCACCACCTCGCTCGCCTGCCAGGCATTGGCGAGCACATCATCCAACGGCGCCGCCGCATCACCCGGCCAAGCGGCCGCCTTTGGGTCAGCAGCGGCGATAAGTGCCCGCACCTCCGCCAGCTCGTCCGCAAGGCGGGGCGCCGACCCGAAACGCGCCACCGTTCCCAGCCAATCCGGCTCCTCGATGATCAGGTGCCGTTTGAACGGCAGCCAGTACTGTGCATCCAGCAGCAGTTGCGGATACCGGCCGGCGAAGCCCCGCTGGTTCGCCTCGCCGAGCACGGCGTCCATCTCCGCATCGGGTATCTCCCTGGCGCCGACAAGCGCGAGGGCTGCATCCCGGCCACGCTGGTCCGTTACGGCGGCGACATACCGGAGCAGCAGGTCACCGCCGATGCCGGCGTCCTCCGATTGCTTGAAACCGCTGTCCTCGTCCCAGAATAGGTCCTCGCCGAGTTGAACCCTGTACTTGCGGGCGATGTGGTCGCGCTACTCCAGGATGTCGGCTTTCACCGACGAGCGAAGGCTCATCGCGGGGTCGCTGATGATCCCGCTGACGCCGGACTGTCCGCCCAGCGCATCCGGCGCTGTGTCCTCACCCGGAGCTGTGGGCTGACCTGGCCCGGGCGTATCTCCGGGCATCTCCAGGTCGCTGATGCGGCATAGCGGCGACGCCTGGTAACCAACCCCCATCGTTGTCCCTCCCCGTCAAGGCGCACGGGTTACGGCCTTGTCCAGAAGAACGTAAGCTCGTGCTTGTTGTGGAACAGGTGCGCCAGCCGCCCGCCCGGCAAGGCGGCAAAGCGATCGGCGGCATCATGGTCGGTCGGGCCTTGAAACTTCAAGCTGCACACGATGTGCCGGACCGAGCCAGCCGCGATCCAACGCTCCACCAGCGCCAGCAGCCGCGGCGGATAGGCGATCACGTCGCTGAACAGCCAGTCCACCGGCTCGACCGGCAACGCGAAGGCGCTGTCGTTCACCGCCTCCACGCCGGCCAGGGCGGCGACGCGGGGGTCCAGCGCCGCCTTGTCAACCGCCCGCACCTGCGCGCCCAGCCCGGCCAGCGCCCACGTCCAGCCGCCCGGCGCGGCGCCCAGGTCCAGGCAGCGGTCGCCGGGGCCGGGATGCGCGCCGAGCCGGGTCAGAGCCTCCCACAGCTTCAGGTAGGCGCGGCTGGGCGGGCCGATGTGGTCCTCCTGGAATCGGCACTCGCCGCCGGGGAACGGGCTGGTCTTGCTGGTGCTGAACAGCAGGCGGTCGGTGTCCAGCAGGGTCCAGGCCCCCAGGTGGCTGGTCGGCGCCGGGTCCGGAAAGCGCAGCGGCAGGGCGCGCACCGGCGGCAGCCGCCCGGCGATCAGCGCCATCCGGCGGTGGTGCCCGGCAGAGTAGGCCGACCAGTTGCGCTGCACCCCCCGCAACGCATCGGCGGCGTCCTTCACCGAGGCCGCCGCGTGCTCCTGCGGCGCCGTCCACACATCCAGCGCCCAAACACTGGAATAGGGCAGGGCAGGGGACAGCGCCAGGCGGCCATGCCAGGCCGTGACCGGCACGCCGGCCCGCTCAAGCTCCTCCAGCAGCGGCTGCTCGAACCCCTCGGCCGCCAAGTAGGCGCTGCCGGTCAAGCTCCCGCACGGGCGCGCAGCGCGGACGCGCCCAGCAGCCCCCAGCCCAGCATCAGCAGCGTGCCCCCCACCGGCGCCACCGGCCCCAGATGCGGACCGCCGAGCGCCCCCAGGTAGATCGTGCCGCAGAACAGCAGCAGCCCCAACCCGAACGCCACCCCGGCCGCATGGCCCAGCCAGCCGCCACGCACCCCCCACAGCCCGACCCCCACCAGCGCCAGGGCGTGCCACCCATGCATCTGCACCGCGCTGCCCAGGGCGCGCTGCTCCGCCGGGTCCGCCGCTAGGTGCGCCGCCCCGGCCGCAGCCGCCACCGCCAGCAGCCCGGCCGCCCCGCCCACCACCACCCACAGCCGGTAGGGCCAGAAACGAAAAGTTTTGCTCATGCGGCGCAGCATTACCCCTGACCAACCGGTTCCGCCACCACCAGGAACCGTGTAGGATTAGGCGATGCCACGTGGTGACCTGTTCCCCGAGATCGGCCCGTTCGAGACCGGCTACATGCCGCTGTCCGGCGGCCATGTCATGTATTGGGAGCAGGTCGGCGCCACCCGCGGCCAGCCCGTGCTGTTCCTGCACGGCGGCCCCGGCGCCGGCGCGGGCACCGTGCACCGCCGCTTCTTCGACCCCGGCTTCTGGCGCGTCGTCATCTTCGACCAGCGCGGCGCCGGCCGCTCCCGCCCGCTCGGCAGCCTCGCCCACAACACCACCCCCGACCTCGTGGCCGACATCGAAACCCTGCGCCGCCACCTCGGCATCGAGCGTTGGCTGCTGTTCGGCGGCTCCTGGGGCAGCACGCTCGCCCTGGCCTACGCGCAGGCGCATCCGGACCGGGTGCGCGGCCTGGTGCTGCGCGGCGTGTTCCTCGGACGCCGCGCAGAGGTCGAGTGGTTCCTGCACGGCCTCGGCGCCGTGTTCCCCGACGCCCACGCCGCCTTCATCGGCCACCTGCCGCCGGAGGAGCGGCATGACGTGCTCGGCGCCTACCTCCGCCGCCTGACCAGCGCCGACCCGGCGGTGCATATGTCCGCCGCCCGCGCCTGGTCCGTATACGAAGGGTCGTGCAGCACCCTGCTGCCCAGCCCCGACACCGTCGCCAGCTTCGCGCAGGACCGCACCGCGCTCGGCCTGGCGCGGATCGAGGCGCACTACTTCGCCCACGACCTGTTCCTGCCGCCGGGCGGCTTGCTGGGCGGGATGCACCGCATTGGCCACCTGCCGGCGGAGATCGTGCAGGGCCGCTACGACATGGTCTGCCCCGCCCGCACTGCGTTCGAGCTGGCCGCCGCCTGGCCCAGCGCCCGGCTGACCGTCGTGCCGGACGCCGGGCACTCCGCCCTGGAGCCAGGGGTGCGCCGCGCCCTGGTCTCCGCCGTCGAGCGGTTCCGCACCGTAAGATGACGCCCATCGGAGCGGGACGCCAGCAGGCCCCGGCAATGATCCAAGATCCGCAAGAGGCGTCACTGCTGAGCGCGCGATAGTACAAGCTCGCAACAAGGGAAAGCCGTATCGACCACACATGGCGCAAGAACCCTGCCTTCTCCCTCTCCCTCCGGGAGAGGGCCGGGGTGAGGGGGAGCGGCAAGGGCCGAACTTGCCCGCCTAAAGCAAGAAACCCGACCCCAACCAAGCCGGGTTTGGCGCGTGCGGCCTCCCTCACCCCGACCCTCTCCCGGAGGGAGAGGGAGCAGGCAGCCGCCTCACGCCACATGCGACTCCCCTAGCCGCTTGCCGCCCCCGCCGTCCCGTGCATCCTCTCCCCAACGGCGGAGGATGCAAGCGTGAAGGTCGGTGTGATTGGCTTAGGCTCGATGGGAATGGGCAGCGCGGTGAGCCTGGCGCACGCCGGCCATCAGGTCGCAGGCTGCGAGGTGCGCCCCGGCGGCGGGGCCGAGCTGCTGGCCGCAGGCGGCACCTGCGTCAACAGCCCCGCCGCCCTGCCCGGCGGCTTGGACGCGCTGATCGTCTTCGTCGTCAACGCCGCCCAAGCGGAGCAGGTGCTGTTCGGCCCCGAAGGCGCCCTGCCTCACGTGGCAGAGGGCGGCGTCGTCCTATGCTGCACCACGGTATCGCCCGAGGCAGCGCGGTCCCTCGGCGATCGGGTCACGGCGGCAGGCCGGCTCTACCTGGACGCCCCGGTATCCGGCGGCACCGTCGGCGCGTGGGGCGGCAGCATGACGGTGATGGCCAGCGGCGACCCGGCCGCGTTCGAGCAGGCCGGCCCGGTCCTGCAGGCCATCGCCGGCAAGGTGTGGCGCCTCGGCGACCAGCCCGGCGTCGGCAGCACGGTGAAGATGGTCAACCAGTTGCTGGCCGGCGTCCACATCGCCGTCGCGGCGGAGGCGATGGCGCTCGGCATCCGCGCCGGGGCCGATCCGCAAACGCTGTTCGACGTCATCTCCTCCTCCGCCGGCAGCAGTTGGATGTGGCAGAACCGGATGCCGCACGTCCTGGCCGGCGACGACACGCCGTTGTCGGCGGTCAACATCTTCGTCAAGGACCTCGGCATCGTGCTGGACCAGGCGCGGGCGCTGACCTTCCCGCTGCCGATGGCGTCCGCCGCGCATCAACTCTTCCTCGCGGCGGCGGCGGGCGGCCACGGCGCACGGGACGACGCCTTCGTCATCCGCGTCTGGCAGGCGCTGGCCGGGATCAACCTGCCGGAGCGTCCAGCCCCCACCCTTCCAGGATCGGAGACACCGAATGCTTGAGTGGGGCCGCATGAACCGGGCGGAGCGCGACGCCGCCTATGACAACTCTGCCGCCGTCGCCGACGCCCAGGTCCGCCTGCAGGCCCTGCGCGACGCCTCCGCCGCCCGCCGCGCCGCCGACCCGGCCGGCCTGGACCAGCCCTACGGCCCCGGCGAGCGCAACCGGGTGGACCTGTTCCCCGCCTCCGACCCGGCGGCGCCCTGCCTGGTGTTCATCCACGGCGGCTACTGGCAGCGCAATGCGCGCGAGGGCTTCACCGCAGTGGCGGACGGGGTGCGGGCGCACGGCTGGTCGGCGGCGCTGCCGGGCTACACCCTGGCGCCAGAGGCCGGGCTGACGGCGATGGTGGCGGAAATCCATGCGGCGCTGGATTGGCTGGCGACCCGCGTCGCCGGGCCGTTGATCGTGTCCGGCTGGTCCGCCGGCGGCCACCTCGCGGCCATGGCGCTGTCCCACCCGCGGGTGCAGGCGGGACTGGCGGTGTCGGGCGTGTTCGAGCTGGGGCCGCTGCGCGACACCGTGCTGAACGACAAGCTGCGGCTGACGGACCCGGAGGTCGCGCACCTCTCGCCCCTGCGCCTGCCGGCCGTCCCCAAGCCCCTGGCGCTGGCCTACGGCACGGCGGAGCTGCCGGCGCTGGTGGCGGACAGCCGCGCCCTGCACGCGCGCCGCGCCGCCGCGCATGCGCCGGGTCCGCTGATCCCGGTCGCGGGCGCCGACCATTTCAGCATCCTGGACAGCCTGCGCGACCGGGGCGGCCTGCTGACCCTCGCGGCGCTGGCCCTGGCGGAGCAGGCGCGTGGGACAGGAGCCTGACGCTACGTAGCCGTGGAGCCGGCAACTGTTTAGGACGTACTCCCGCCATGAGCAGCTTCCGCGTCGCCCGCGCCAGCGCCACCATCCTTGGGGTGCTGACGGTGTTCCTGCTGCTGATCGGCCTGGTCACCTGGGACCGGTTCCTCGCCACCCGGTCGGCCCGCGGCTGGGTCGAGCACACATGGCAGGCCCTGGCTACGCTCAAGGACCTCGACATCGCCGCCCGCGACGCCGAGACCGGGCAGCGCGGCTTCCTGCTGACGGGCGACTCCGCCTACCTGGCGCCCTACGACGCCGCCCTGGGCCAGGTCGGCGCCTTGCAGATCGCGCTGCAACGGCTGACCGCCGACAGCCCGGCCCAGCAGGACCGGCTGCGCGCCCTGGCTCCCCTACTGCAGCTCAAGCTGCAGGAGCTGGCGCAAACCATGCAGGTCCGCCGCGACGCCGGGTTGGACGCCGCCCTGCAGATGGTCCGCACCAACGCCGGCCGCGGCTACATGACCGGCATCCGGGCGGTGCTCGGGGCGATGACGGCAGACGAGCAGGCGCAGCTCGCCCAGCGGATGGCCGAAGCCGACCGCCGTGGCGCCCTGGTGCGCTGGCTCGCCGCGGCGGGCGCCCTGCTGGCCGTCGGGGCGCTGGTGTGGGCCGCGCGGATGCTGAACGGCGCCTGGCGGCGGTTGAGCACGGCCGAGGCGGAGCAGCGCACCCTGGCGTTGCGTCTGGGCACCTCACTGGACAGCCTGAGCCAGGGCGTGGCGGTGTTCGGCGCCGATGGGCGGCTGGCGCACTGGAACGGCCCCTTCCAGGCCCTGCTGCACCTGCCGCGCGCCATGGTCCGCTCCGGCACGCCCTATGCGGCCTTCGCCGAGCACCTGGAGGCGGACGGCATCGTCCTGCAATCCCCCATCTTGCAAGCCCCGATCTTGCAAGCCCCGATCTTGCAAGCCCCGATCTTGCAAGCCCCGGACGAGGCCCAGCCGCATCAGGGCGCCGACGACCCCGCCGTCACCGAATGCGCGCTGCCGGATGGCCAGCAACTGGAGCTGCGCCGCACCGCGGCCCTGGACGCCGGCTTCGTGCTGACCGTCACCGACATGACCAAGCGTGCGCAGGCCGAGGCGGTGCTGCGCGAGTCGCAGAAGATGCAGGCCATCGGCCAACTGACGGGCGGCATCGCGCACGACTTCAACAACCTGCTGACCGTCATCCTCGGCAACCTGGAGCTGATCCGCGCCGCCCCGGACGCAACGCCGCGCCTGCTGTCCCGGATCGAGCGCGCCACCTGGGCCGCGCAGCGCGGCGCCACGCTCACCAGCCAGTTGCTGTCGTTCGCCCGCAAGCAGCCGCTGGCGCCGGCGGCGGTGGACCTGGCCGCCAACATGCCCGCCCTGGTGCCGCTGCTGCAGCGCACCCTGGGGGAGCACATCGACGTGCGCTACATCGAGCCCTCGGCGCTGTGGCCCGCCCATGCCGACCCGGCGCAGTTGGAAAACGCCGTGCTGAACCTGGCGCTGAACGCCCGCGACGCCATGCCCGGCGGCGGCCGCCTGACGATCGAGCTGGCCAACATGGCGGTCGACGCCGACTACGCCGGTCACCACGCCGAGCTCAGCCCCGGCGACTATGTCGTGCTCGCGGTGTCCGACACTGGCCACGGCATGACCAGGGAGGTCGCCGCCCGGGTGTTCGAGCCGTTCTTCACCACCAAGCCCGACGGCAAGGGCACCGGGCTGGGCCTGGCGATGGTGTTCGGCTTCGTCAAGCAGTCGGGCGGCCACGTCAAGATCTACTCCGAGCCGGGGCACGGCACCACGGTCCGCATCTTCCTGCCGCGCGCCGCCGCCGCCCCGGCCATCGAGCGCCCCGATCTGCCGGCCGACCTGCCGCACGGCACCGCGACCATCCTGCTGGTGGAGGACGAGCCGGCGGTGCGCGAGGTCGCCGCCGAAATCCTGCGCGGGCTGGGCTACCGCGTGCTGGACGCCGCCGATGGCGAGGAGGCGCTGCGCGTGTTCGGCGCCCATGCCGCGGCGGTCGATCTGGTGCTGACCGACGTGGTGCTGCCCGGCCCGTTGCGCGGGCGCGACCTGGCCGAGCGCATCACCGCCATCCGGCCGAGGGTGCGGGTGCTGTTCATGTCCGGCTATACCGAGAACAGCATCGTACACCATGGCCGTCTGGACCCCGGAGTGCAGTTGATCAGCAAACCATTCAAGCGCGACCAGTTGGCGCGCAAGGTGGCTGAGGTGCTGCAGGGGCAGGCGGCCGAAGCCAGGACGGCTGTCGCGAACATCGTGCCGCTGAAGTCAAGGCGTAACGACTAGGAAGGGCCTCCCGTAAAATAGTTGGACAGCAGACTAGCCTGCGTACGCTAGAAGACTCCGAAAGCAAGGTCGCCGATGTGAAGCATCCCCGTCCGCGGCGCCTGTGCTGCCTGGCGGTGGAAGGTTTCCCCAGGCACAGACGTTCTAGGAGACCGGTGTGCAAGCAGCGTGCGGCGAATCAAGGCGTTTACGGGAATTGCATGACCTGCGAATCCTCGACACCCCCCGGGAGCGAGGCTTCGATCGCCTGGTGTGCATCGCCGCCCAGGTCTGCCGGATGCCGATTGCCGCCGTGTCGCTCCTGGACGCCGACCGTCAATGGTCCAAGGCCCTGGTCGGCCCAGGCTTCACCGGCCTGCCGCGGTCGGAAGCCATCTGCGCCCACGCGCTGCACGACTCGGCGCCGTTGATCGTGGCCGACATGCGGGCTGATCCGCGGTTCCAGCACCATCCGCTGGTGACCGGGTCGCCCTGGCTCCGCTTCTACGCCGGCGTGCCGCTGGCCGCACCGGGCGGCGCGCTGATCGGCACGTTCTGCGTCCTCGACACCCTGCCGCGCATGCTGACCGAAATGCAGGAGTGGGTGCTGACGACGCTGGCCGGGGAGGTGTCGGCCCTGATGGCGGCGCGCAATCCGCCAATGGACGGCGAGGGCGTCGTTTACTCCCCCTGGCTGGACAGCTAACCGCCGGACGCATAACCGTCTGACGGGGTGGCAGGGCGGGGTTGGAAGTTGCGGCGCATGGTCTTGGTCGCGTTCCTGGTACTGGCGCTCGTGCTGGCTGGCGTTGCGGCATGGCTTTACACACCAGACAAGCCCCGTGCGGCGCTGGAGGCAGAGTATGCCGCCCCGCCGTCCGTGTTCGTGCAGGCGGCCGGCCTGCGGATGCACGTCCGCGACACCGGCCCCCGCGCCGCGCCGGCGGTCCTGCTGCTGCACGGTTTCGGCGCCAGCCTGCAGACCTGGGACGCCTGGGCCGCCCGGCTGGAGACGGACTTCCGCGTCATCCGGTTCGACCTGCCCGGGTTCGGCCTGACCGGGCCGGATCAGGTGACCACCCCCGAGGGGGACTACACCGATGCGCGCGCCATGGTGGTGCTGGCCGCGCTGATGGACCAGCTAGGGGTGCAGCGCGCGATCGTGGCCGGGCACTCGATGGGCGGGCGGATCGCCTGGACCTTTGCCGCCCTGCATCCGGAGCGGGTGGACCGCCTGGTGCTGCTGGCGCCGGACGGCTTCGCCAGCGCCGGGTTCGCCTATGGCGTCGCGCCGAAAATCCCGCTGCTGCTGCGCGCCCTGCCCTATGTTCTGCCCACCGCCCTGCTGCGCCCGACGCTGGCGGCGGCCTATGCCAACCCGGCGATGGTGACAGACGACCTGGTGCGCCGCTACCGCGATATGCTGCTGGCGCCGGGCGTGCGCGCGGCCATCGTCGTGCGCACCGGCCAGCAGGTGCTGGTCGATCCGCTGCCACTGCTGCGCCGCATCCAGGCGCCGACTCTGCTGCTGTGGGGGCAGCAGGACGCCATGATCCCGGCCACCAACGCCGCCGACTACCAGGCGGCGATCCCGGGTGCCCGGCTGACCGTGTTCCCCGGCGCCGGCCACCTGCTGCACGAGGAAGCGCCGGACGCTTCGGCGCAGGCGTTGCGGGCGTTCCTGGCCGACGGGCGCTGAGGCCGCAGGCGTCCTTCGGGAAGGCTGGTCCGGAACGGGCACAGCCTCCCCTGGAGCCGCCGATACTATACCAACAACCAGAAGTTCCGACCTTCTGATCCCAAGGCGCCCGTCATTGCGAGCCGGCTTCGGCGCGGCAGTCCAGGGCGGCAATAACGGCGCGTGCAGCGACTGGATTGCCGCGCCGCAAGCACGGCTCGCAATGACGATGCCCTTATGAATAGTCAGAACTTCCGGCCGTTGCTTTAACACGATCGGCTTCGACCCGTTAATTCCGGCCCCCATTCGCACGGGTCAGCCCTGGAACAGGCCGAGGAGGCACCGATCATACCGGGCAGCCACACGCTATCCTGGCCCCCTCTCCCCGCTACGGGAGAGGGCTGGGGTGAGGGGGCCTTGCAGCGCAGACCTCCCGGCTCCAGCAGCCCGGCCCCAGTGGCTCCCAGGCATGGCCAGGACAGCAAGCAAGACCCCTAACCCCAGCCCTCTCCCAAAGCAGGAGGAGGGAGCCGGCCGCTTCTCGCCCGACGCATCCGCAACCCAGCACCCGGACTACACGCCCAGCCGCTCCTGCCCAATCAGCGCCAACCCCTCGGCCACCGAAACGAACTCGCCGCCGCCGGACACGCGCTCCCCGCCGAACCGCGTCTCGAACAGCCGGCGCACGGCCGGCACGAACGCAGTCCCGCCGGTCAGGAACACCCGGTCCACCGCGCCCGGCGCCAGCCCGGCCATCGCCAGCACGCGGTCCACCGCGGCCGACAGCCCCGCCAGCTCCGGCGCGATCCAGCCCTCGAAGGCGGCGCGCGTCACCTCCTCCTCAATAGTCAGGCCCGGATGGCAGAAGCGCAGCACCGCCCGGTCGCCGCGGGACAGCTCCGCCTTCACCGCTGAAACGGACTGGTAAAGCTGATAGCCCAGCTCCTCGTCGATCACCCGGATCAGCCCGCGCAGGCGGTCCGGCTCGGTCGCCGTGCGGGCGACGTCGCCGATCTCGCGCAGCATGCGGGGCGTCCGCATCAGCGACAGGCGGTGCCAGCGCGACAGGCCCGTGAAGTACTCGGCCGGGATCGGCATCTCCTTGCCCATCACGCGGTAGGCGCCCCCCTTGCCCAGGTGCGGCGCCACCACTCGGTCGATGATGCGCGCGTCGAAGCTGTCCCCGGCCACGCCGACCCCCGTGGTGGCCAGCGCCTGCACCGGCCGCGCCGCCCCGGGATCAAAGCGCAGCAGGGAGAAGTCGCTGGTGCCGCCGCCGAAGTCGCCGATCAGCACAGTGGCGGGAGCCGTCAGGGCACGGGTGAAGCGGAAGCCGGCAGCCTCCGGCTCAAAGGCCACCTCTACCTCGCCCAGGCCTGCCTGCCGGAAGGCCTCGCGCAGCCGAGCTTCGCCGAGCGCGTCGTCGGCCAGTTCCCCCGCGAAGCGGACGGGGCGGCCGGCGACGATGCGCGCGCCCTCAAAGCTGCCGGGTTCCACAGCCTGGCCCGCCAGCAGGTCGCGCAGGAACAGGGCGACCAGCGCCTCCAGGGTAAAGCGCCGGCCCATGACCTGGGTGCTGCTGAAGCTACGCTGCGCCAGGTAGGTCTTCATGGACATGATCAGCCGAGTATCCTCGGGATCATCCAGGTAGGCCTCGACGGCGTGCGGCCCGGCGGCGTGCCGCAGCGCCCCGCGCTCGTTCCAAAAGCACAGCACGGTGCGGAACACGTCCAGCCCGGCCACTTGCGCCGTCCGCACCGCGCCGTCCGGCTGCAGCAGGGCGACGACGCTGTTGGTCGTGCCGAAGTCGATGCCGATGATGGGGCCGATGATGTGTGGGTTGGAGGACATTGGCGGACCGGTGATGCGGACTGCCGCCCGCCGGGTCAAGCCGCCCGCTGAACCTGCCAGCCCACCAAACCTGCCAGCCCACCAAACCTGCCCGCCCGCTGCACACGCCGGTCTGCTGAACACGCCGGTCTGCTGAACACACCGGTCTGCTGAACACACCGGTCTGCTGAACACACCGGTCTGCCAAACCAAGCCGGTTGCCGCCCGGCCCGCCGTCCGGCATATCCGCCCGATGCGGAGCGCGATCCCTGCCGGCCTGCTCGCCGCCCTCGCCGGCACCGTCCCCGTGCAGGCCGCCTCCCGCCCGGTGGACCATGGCGTCTGCGGCCCGGCCATCGCCGCCGCCGAGGCCGCCGCCCACACCGCGCCGGGCCTGCTGGCCGCCATCGGCCTGGTCGAGAGCGGGCGCTCCGACCCCCGCACCGGCACCCGCCAGCCGTGGCCCTGGACCGTGACGGCGGAGGGTGCCGGCACCTACTACCCCGGCAAGGCCGACGCGATCCTGGCCGTGCAGGCCCTGCAGGCCCGCGGCGTCGCCAGCATCGACGTCGGCTGCATGCAGGTGAACCTGCTGTATCACCCGGCCGCCTTCCGCACCCTGGACGAGGCGTTCGACCCTAGCCCCAATGCCGCCTATGCCGCGCGGTTCCTATCGGGCCTGCATGCCCGCACGGGCGCGTGGCCGGCGGCGGCGGCGGCCTATCACTCCTTCACGCCGGAGCTGGGCGCGCAGTATGCCAAGCTGATCGCCAACGTCTGGGCCGGCGCCCCGGTGCCCGTGGTGACCAGCCCGAGCGGCGCGGAGGTGGTGAGCTTCCCCGACGGCGGGCAGTTGCGGATCTTCCGTGACGCCGCCGCCCCGGGCAGGACCGGGCGTGTGCTCGGCTACCTAAGCGGCCCCTAACCCTTCCCCCTCTCCCTCCGGGAGAGGGCCGGGGTGAGGGAAGCGGCACGAACCGAGTTTGCCAGCCAGGGGACGAAACCCGCGCCTAAATCGGGCGAGTGTAGCCCTCGCAGCCTCCCTCACCCCGGCCCTCTACCCGGAGGGAGAGGGAGAAGAACGGTCTGCGGGCTGGCTCATCGTCCCACCCGTCATCGGCCGCGGCACGCCGGTCGTGCCGGGATAGCTGATCGGCAGGCCCCGCAGGCAGCGCACCGCCAGGAACGCGAAGCACTCCGCCTCAATGGCGTCGCCCCGCCAGCCGAAATCTTCCGCAGGCACCGCCTCCACGCGCGCGCGGAGACGCAGGGCATCCATCACGGCCGGGTTACGGCGCCCGCCGCCGCAAACCACCAGCCGGCTCGGACGCGAAGGCAGCAGGTCCAAGGCGCGTCCGACGCAGCCGGCGGTGAAGGCGGCCAGGGTCGCGGCACCGTCCTGCAGCCTCAACCCGTCCGCCATGGCCGCCGTGAAGCTGAAGCGGTCCAGCGACTTTGGCGGCACCGCGAGCAGCCAGGGATCGGCCAGCAACCGCGCCAGCCGCGCCTCATCCACCTGCCCGGCGCGGGCCAGCGCCCCGTCGCGGTCCATCGGCTGGCCGGTATGGCGCTCCACCCAATCGTTAATCGGCGCATTGGCCGGGCCGGTGTCGAACGCGACCAGCCGGCCACCCGGCCCCACCCAAGTCAGGTTGCCGACGCCCCCAAGGTTCAGCACCGCCGTCCCCGGCGGCGCGTTCCGCAGCAGCGCCGCATGGTACACCGCCGACAGCGGCGCCCCCTGGCCGCCCGCCCGCACGTCGGCGCTGCGGAAATCGTGCACGACGGGGATGCCGGTCAGCGCCGCCATCAGCGCGCCGTCGCCCAACTGCCGCGTCTCCCCCCGCAGCCCCGGCGCCGGCGGGCGATGCAGCACGGTCTGCCCATGGAATCCGATGGCCGCGACCTCATCGGCGGCAATCCCAGCCTCGGCCAGCAGTGCCAGCGCCGCAGCAGATTGGGCGCGGGTCAGCGCAGCCTCGGCCTCGGCGAACACCGCTGGCTCCGGCCCGGTGAACGCCCAGGCCCGCGCCGCATCCAACGCGCGGGCCAGCAGCGGGCGCATGCCGGCCGGGTAGGGCGCCAAGGTCCAGGGGCCGAACCCCTGCACCGCCTCGCCGTCCGTCCGCAGCAGGGCAACGTCGATGTTGCCGTCGAGCACGGTGCCGGTCATCAGGCCCACGGCCCACCGCGGCGCCGTCAAGCGCCGACCGCCGCCCGCACGCGCCCGCCGGCAACGTCCAGCCGCCGCTCCGCCTCCTCCGCGTCCACGCCGGCCAGCAGCGCCACCACCGCCGGCTTTACCCGCCCGCCCGCCGCCGCCAGCGCCGCCGCCGCCGCATCCGGCCCGGCGCCGGTGATGTCCTGCACCATCCGCAGCGCCCGGCGGCGCAGCTTGGCGTTGCTGGCGCGCACGTCCACCATCCGCGGCCCATAGGTCCGGCCCAACGCGATCATCGCCGAGGTGCTGATGGCGTTCAGCGCGATCTTCTGCGTGGTCCCCGCGGTCATCCGGGTGCTGCCGGCGACGACCTCGGCGCCGGTCAGGATCTCCACCGCCAGCTCCGACGCCGCCGCCGCGGGGCTGCCGGGGTTGTTGACCACCGCCACCGTGAGCGCCCCCAAGCCCCGGGCATGGCTGAGCCCGCCGACCACATACGGCGTGCGGCCCGATGCGGCGATGCCCACCACGGCGTCTCCCGGCCCCAGCCCGTGCGCGTCCAACGCGGCGGCGGCGGCGTCCGGGTCGTCTTCCGCACCCTCCGCCGCCTGCACCAGCGCGTCCATGCCCCCGGCCAGCAAGGCGATCACCAGGCCGGGCGGAGCGCTGTAGGTCGGCGCCAGCTCGGCCGCGTCCAGCACCGCCAGCCGGCCAGGGGTGCCGGCGCCAAGGTAGAACAGCCGCCCGCCTCGCAGCATCCGGGCGGCAATGGCATCGGCCGCCAGGGCGAGGGGGGCGGCGGCCCGGCCCAGGGCACCGCCAGCCTCGCGCTCCGCAGCCAGCAGCAGGTGCACGATCGCGCCGGGGCTGCGCTGGTCCAGGTCGTCCAGGCCGGGGCGCACGCCCTCGGTCGCCAGCGCATCAGGCACCGGGGTCGCCGTGGCAGCTTGCGCCCGCACCAGGCTCCGGTCATGCAGCGTGCCGGGCTGGGCCAGCAGCCGGGCGCCGTCCAGCGCGCTGCCGGGGGCCAGGACGGGCAGCAAGCCGTCGCCAGCCAGGGCTGCCAGCAACGGCGCGGACAGGGCTGCCGCCAACCCGCCGAGCACGGCGAAGGGCACAGGCTGCAGCGCCAGCACGGCGGCCGCGGCCCGGACCGTCGCGGCCAGGGCGCCAATGGCCTGCTGCAGCAGCGCATCCGCAACCGCATCGCCCGCCCGTGCGGCCTGGATGACATCCAGGGCGAAGCTGGCCGCAGCCCGCGGCGGGTTCGGCTCCCCCTCCAACCGGGCCGGCAGGGCGGGCAGGGGGCCGAACCGTGCCACCGCCAGCGCCTGCAACGCCGTCGCAGGGCCGCGTCCCTCCGCGGCGCGCAGCGCGGCCCGCAGCCCGTGCAGCCCCAGCCAGCCGCCGCCGCCCTCGTCGCCCAACCAAGGCCCGGCCCCATCCACCCGGTGCACGGCGCCGTCCCGCCCGATCGCGACCGCCACGGCGCCGGTCCCGGCCACCAGCACCACCCCCGGCCCGCCGCCCAGCGCCCCGGCATGCGCCATCACCGCGTCGCTGCCGACCACCGCCCGCGCCGCCAGCAGCGCCGCGCACAGCCGCCGGGCCAGGTCCCGCGCGGCCTCCGGCGCCGCGAGCGCGCCAGGCGCACCGGCCGACACCGCCGACACGCCAGCCGGCCCAATCAGCGGCCCGGCGACGGCAAGGATCGCAGCCGCCGCCGCCATGGCGCCCCCGGGTGCGGCAAGGCCGGCAGCCCCTGCGCCTTCGGCCCGCTGCTGCCGTCCCTGGGTCCACAGCGCCACGCGGCAGCGGCTCCGGCCGAGATCGACCGTCAGCAGGTCCGCCTGCGTGTCTTCCATCCCTCCTGGTTCCCGCGCGTTCATGGCAACGCAGACTACATCACCGCGCCGCACGCCTGGCCAGCCAAGATCGTCCGCCGCGGGACGCCCCGCTGCCCCGCCGCCGCCGGGCTACTTGGGCAGCAGCAGGCTGTTGAGCCGCAGCAGCGTGATCGCATAGACGCTCTGCAGGTCGTTCGCATACTCGGTCTGCGTGTCGTTCTGCAGCCGCCGGCTGAAGTCGAAGAAGATGCCCTCCTTCGTATGCATCCGCACGGCGATGATGAACGGAAAGCCGAACTTCTGCTTATACGCGGCATTGAGGTCCGAAATCCGCGTGACCTCCTCCCTCGACAGCGCATTCAGCCCGGCGCCCGCCTGCTCGGACACCGAGGACGCGGTCATCGCACCGGCCTGCGCCTCCTTGCCGGCCAGGTCCGGGTGGCCCTGCAACAGGGCGAGCTGGCTCGGCAGCGGCGCGGACTTGACCACGTTCACCATCGCCGCATGCATGTCGCCGATCCCCGCAAAGGGCCGCTTGTCCCAAGCCCCGTCCGCCACCCAGGGCGACTTCTCGAAGATGCCGCCGAACGTCTGCACGAACGCCGCGCGGTCCATGCGGTTGACCGCACCCATGTCCGGCTCGGCCGCGGTGGCTGCGGGGACCGCCAGGGCCAAGACGGCCCCCAAGCCAGCGCCTATCAGGCGCAGGCGCGCCGGGCGTCTCCGGGCGGTGCGGATGGCGTGATCGCCGGCATGGCGCCGCACAGCCTAGCTGCCGCGATACGTCGTGTAGGTCCACGGCGAGGCCAGCAGCGGCACGTGGTAGTGCGAGGCGGCGTCGGCGATGCCGAACTGGATGACGGCCTGGTCGAGGAACGGCGGGTTGGGCAGGACGGTGCCGATCCGCGTGAAGTACTCGGCGATGTGGAACACAAGCTGGTACTGGCCGACCTTCATCGTCTCCGCCGTCAGCAGCGGCTCGGCGTTGCGGCCGTCCTCATTGGTGTGGACCGTGCGGACGAACTGGTAGGCGTCGCCGTCGAGCACCGCAAAATCAATCCGCACGCCAGCCGCGGGCTTGCCGTTCGCCACGTCGAGCATGTGGGTCGTAAGCCCCGGCGTTCCCGCCGCCTGCGCGCTGCGCCGGACAAGCGCCATGGTCGCCAGCGATGCCGCCGCCCCCGTCAACAGCCTCCGTCGTGCCTGCAACATGACCTTGCTCCTCTTCGCTCTAACGTTTTGCGACCTGGCACTTCGGCGCCCGGCACGCGCCAAGGTTCTCATCGCCGCGGCTGCCATGCCCGCTCCGGGGGACGCCAGCCTCCGCATCACTCCCCCGGGCGGAGCGCCATCACCGCGGCGGTCGGCGTTGACAGGGCGCGGTGGATCAGCGCGCCCGCCCCGGCGCCGATCAGCCATCCCCAGTCGCCGACGTTCGGGATCACCCCATACGCGCCCAGCAGCGACAATCCGATCGATAGCGCCCCCGACCCCGCCAAGGCGACCAGCGCAGCGCGGTTCCAGCCGCCGTCATAGTGGAAGGCCCCATTGGGCGACATCGTGTACAGGTCGTCCAACGCGACCACCTGCCGCTTCACCAGGTAGTAGTCGGCGACCATGATGCCGAACATCGGCCCCAGCACCGCGCCGAAGATGCTGACGAACAAGGTGATCGCCTGCGGGTTGGCGACGAACAGCCAGGGGCACACCAGCACCGACAGCACCGAGGCGATCAGCCCGCCCAGCCTGAAATTGATGCGTTCGGGATACAGGTTGGCGATGTCGTACGCAGGCGAGACGAAGTTGGCCACGATGTTGATCCCCATCGTCGCCACGATGAACGTGACGGAGCCGATCACCACCACGACCGGGTTGCCGATCCGCTCGACGATCAGCACGGGGTCCATGATCGCCTGGCCGAACACCTTGAGCGTCCCCGCGGTCACGATCACGGTGATGATCGAGAACACCAGGAAGTTGACCGGCAGGCCCAGGAAGTTGCCCCGCCTCATCGCCGCCTCGTCCGTGCCGAAGCGGGCGAAGTCGCCGAAGTTCAGCAGCAGCGCGGCGAAGTAGGCGACAATCAGCATGGCCGCGTTCGCCATCACGCCCAGCGTCGCCGCCATGGTCGGGGCCGGCGGGCTGAGCTGCAGCGACAGGCTGGAGAACCCGGTCTGCCACAGCATCCACGCCGCCAGCGCGAACATCACAAGATAGACCACCGGCCCGCAGAAATCGATGAACCGCCGGATGCGCTCCATGCCGCTGAGGAAGATCACAAGCTGGAAGAACCACATGAACAGGAAGCTGCCCCAGGCCAGCGTGGACAGCCCGAGGACGCTATTGTGGGTGAAGTCCGCCGCCGCGGGCAGCAGCGTCACCACCAGGACCTGCACCGCCTTGGACGCGAAGTAGGTCTGCACGCCATACCAGACGACCCCCACGACCCCGCGCACCACGGCCGCGAGGTTCGCGCCCATCACGCCGAACGCAATGCGGGCCACCACCGGATAGGGGATGCCATAGCGCAGCGACGGCCGCCCGATCAGGTTCATCAGGAAGTAAACCGCCGTGATGCCCGCCACCATCGAGATCAGCACCTGCCAGCCAGTCAGCCCCAGGAAGAACAGGCTGGCCGCGAAGGTGTAGCCGCCGACCGAATGCACGTCCGACATCCACATGGCGAACAGGCTGAACACGCCCCAGGTCCGCCCAGCCGGCGCCGTCGGCGCCAGGTCGTGGTTGTACAGCTTGGGATCGGCGCCGGCGACCATCAGGGTCGGCACGCCCTGGCTGCTTGACGCCATCCCGCTGATCCCCTCCTGCTGCCCCGGCCGACTGCAGCCGAGCCCGTTGCCGACCCGCACTGTTGGCCATGCAACACGAATGCCAACGGCCCGGCGCCGGACGCACGAAGCCCGGACCTGTGAAGCCTGGACCCACAAACCGAGGAGACCCCGGCCATCCCCGACTCCCTCCCCGTCGCCCAGTTCGAGCTGCTGCTGCTCTTGCTGGCCGCCATCGTGCTGCTGGAATTGGCGGCCCGGCGCCTGCGCCTGCCGCCGGCCGCTGCCTTCGTGCTGGGCGGCTTAGCGCTGGCATTGACGCCGGGCACCCCGGACGTGGAGCTGGACCCCGACCTGGTGCTGGTGCTGTTCCTGCCGCCGCTGCTGGTGGCCAGCGCCTGGTTCACGCCTTGGCGGGATTTCCGCGCCAACCTGCGCATCATCCTGCAACTGGCGGTCGGCGCGGTGGTGTTCACCACCCTGGTGGTCGGCGTCGCGGCGCACCTGGCGGTGCCGGGCCTGCCCTGGGCGGCATGCTTCGCGCTGGGCGCCATCGTGTCCCCGCCGGACGCCGTCGCCGCCAAGGCGGTGCTGGCCGGGGTGCGCCTGCCGCCGCGCATCGTCGTGCTGCTGGAGGGCGAAAGCCTGGTCAACGACGCTACCGGGATCGTGCTGTTCCGCCTGGCGGTGGCGGCGGCGATGACCGGCGCGTTCAGTTGGTGGGGCGCCCTGGGCAGCTTCGCCGTGCTGTCCATCGGCGGCATCCTGGCCGGGCTGGTGTTCGGCCTGCTGGCCAGCGTCGTGATAGCCCGGCTGCACGACCCCAACCTCGCCATCATCGCCAGCCTGCTGATCGCCTGGGCGTCGTACATCGTGGCGGACGCCGCCGGCGTGTCCGGCGTGCTGTCCTGCGTCGCCTGCGGCCTGCTGAGCGGCTGGCGGCAGCACAGCACCCTGAGCGCCACCGCGCGCAACGAGCTTGGCGCGGTCTGGAGCGCCGTGGTGTTCATCATGGAAAGCCTGGTGTTCATCCTGATCGGCCTGTCGCTGCGCGGCGTGCTGGCCCGCATCGGCGCGGCGGGCGGCATCGGGCCGCTGCTGCCGCCCATCGGCATCATCCTGGGCACCGTCGTGCTGTCCCGGTTCGCCTGGATGTTCCCCGCCACCTATTTGCCGCGCCTGCTGGTCCCCTCGCTGCGCCGCCGCGACCCCATGCCCCCGCTGGCGGTGCCGGTGATCATGAGCTGGGCCGGGATGCGCGGCGTGGTCAGCCTGGCCATCGCGCTGGCGCTGCCCGCCGCGTTCCCCGGCCGCGACTTCATCCAGGCCGCCACCTTCGCCGTGATCCTAATGACCGTGCTGGTGCAGGGCGCGACGCTCGGCCCGTTGATCCGCCTGCTGCGGCTGGAGAGCTTCGCCATGCCGCTGGCGCCCGCGACGCTGACGGAGGCCGCGGCCCGCGCTGCGGTGGCCGCGGCCCAGCTTGCGGCGGTGCAGGCCGGGTCCGCCCGCCCCGACGGCACCCAGCGCAACCCGCGCCTGCTGGAGCAGTACGCCTATCGCGCCGCTGCCGCCGCCAAGTTCAGCGAGGCCGCGGGCGGGCTTGACGGCGACCGGGCCGAGCACTTCGGGGCCATCCTGTCCGCCGTCGCCGCCGGGCGTGCGGAGGTGCTGCGGCTTCACCGGGCGAGCCGGATCCATGACCGCGTGCTGATCGCCCTGGAGCAGGAACTGGACCTGGAAGAGCTTTGGGCCCGGCAGCACCAGGCAGGGAGCTAACCGGCGGCAAGGCAGGGCCTACGCCGGCGGAGCGGAGACCGCGCCGCCTGCTCCCTCTCCCTCCGGGAGAGGGCCGGGGTGAGGGAACGGGCAAGCGCGATCCCCAGCCAGTGCAGCCCGCTTTCCGCAGGCTCCGCGGTCCTCGGCGCTGCAAGCAAGACCCCCTCACCCCGACCCTCTTCCGAAGGGAGAGGGAGCAGGCGCCGCATCTACCCCACCAGCGACCACCCTGCATCGCGCCACACCGGTTGCTGGCGGCACCTGGGACCGCTAGTTGTCACGGCATAC
The DNA here is from genome assembly GCA_964242415.1 of uncultured Acetobacteraceae bacterium. GTDB lineage: Bacteria > Pseudomonadota > Alphaproteobacteria > Acetobacterales > Acetobacteraceae > DASWOJ01. The sequence goes on along the minus strand of CAXTAT010000006.1, from coordinate 38,172 downwards.
AGCGACCCGACCAGCGAACAAAGGATTGCCCATGCGCCGCCGAGGTCTGCTTGCCGCCTGCCTCCTGGCCTTCGCGCCCAGCCTCGCCAACGCCCAGGCGCCGGAGCTGACGGTGATGGCAGCCTCCAGCCTGACCGACGCGATGCGCGAGCTGGGCCAGGCCTGGGCCGCCAAGGGCCATCCGCCGCCGCGCTTCGTGTTCGCCGCATCCTCCGTCCTGGCCCGGCAAATCGAGCAGGGAGCGCCAGCCGACATCTTTGCTTCCGCCGATGAACCCTGGGCGGACTACCTGGAGCAGCGCAACCTGCTCGTGCCGGGCACCCGGAGCAGCCCGCTCGGCAATCAGCTCGTGCTGATCGCGCCCGCCCGCCAGCCGGACGACCTGCCGGGCGAGATCGCGCTCATTCCCGGCGTGAACCTGCTGCCGCGGCTGGGTCCGGACGGCCGCATCGCCACCGGGGACCCCGCCAGCGTGCCTGTCGGCAAGTACGCCGAGGCCGCACTGAAGTCGCTCGGCATTTGGGACACCCTGGCGCCGCGGCTGGCGCAGGCCGACAACGTGCGCTCCGCCCTGCTGCTGGTCGAGCGTGGCGAGGCGCCGCTGGGCATCGTCTATGCAACCGATGCGGCGGCGTCGGAGGGCGTGCGCGTCGTCGGCACCTTCCCGGAGGGCACGCATTCGCCGATCACCTACCCCTTCGCCCTGGTGAAGCAGGGCGACCGGCCGGAGGCGCGGGCCTTGCTGGCATTCCTGACCGGCCCTGAAGCGACGCCGGCCTACCGCAAGCTGGGCTTCTCCATCCGCCAGTGAGCGGGGGCCAGTGAACAGGCCAGTGACCAGGGAGGCACCACCCTGCTGGATTGGCTGACGCCGGACGAATGGCAGGCGGTCCGGCTCAGCCTGGTGGTCGCCTCCCGCAGCGTGCTGTTCGGGCTGCCGCTGGCGGTTGGCGCGGCCTATGCCATCGCCCGCGGGCGGTTCCCCGGGCGCGGGCTGCTGGATGCCTTGGTGCTGCTGCCGCTGGTGCTGCCGCCGGTGGTGGTCGGCTGGGGGCTGCTGCTGCTGTTCGGCGTGCGCGGGCCGGTGGGCGCCCTGCTGCTCGGGTGGTTCGGCGTGCGCCTGGTGTTCACCACGGCCGGCGCGGCGCTGGCGACGGCGGTGATGGCGTTCCCCCTCATGGTCCGCGCCATCCGCCTGTCGCTGGAGGGCGTCGATCCCGGGCTGGAAGCGGCGGCCCGCACCCTGGGCGCCGGGCCGCTGGACCGCTTCCTGACCGTGACGCTCCCCCTGATGGCGCCGGGCATCCTGGCCGGCGGCGTGGTGGCGTTCGCCGCAGGCTTGGGCGAGTTCGGCGCCGTCATCACCTTCGCCAGCAACATCCCCGGCCAAACGCAGACCCTGCCGCTGGCGATCTACGCCGCCATCCAGGTGCCCGGCGGCGAGGCGACCGCGGCCAAGCTGTCCCTGGTGTCCTTCACGCTGGCCATCGGCGGCCTGCTGCTGTCGGAGCTGGTCGCGCGGCGGATGCGCCGGCTGCTGGGCATGTGACGCCAATCGCCGGAGATCCTGACCGCCAACAGCACGCCGTCATTGCGAGCCGGCTTCGGCGCGGCAATCCAGGCGGGAAGGGACTGCGCCGGCCGCCCCTGGATTGCCACGCCGCACGCGCGGCTCGCCATGACGGGGGAGGCCGGGGATCATCGATCACACCTGGAGGGTGGCTAGCACGATGCTTGAAGTCTCGGCCCGGCACAGCTTCGCCGGCTTCACCCTGGACGCCGCCTTCACCGCCCCGGCGCCGGGCGTGACGGCGCTGTTCGGCGCGTCGGGGTCGGGCAAGAGCACGCTGCTGTCGGTGGTCGCCGGGCTGCGGCGGCCGGCGGAGGGGAGGGTGGCGCTGGATGGGCAGGTGCTGCTGGACACCGCCGCCGGCCTCGACGTGCCAGCCGAGCGGCGGCGCTGCGGCGTGGTGTTCCAGGACGCAAGGCTGCTGCCGCATCTCTCGGTGGAGACCAACCTGCGCTACGGCCTGCGCCGCGCCCCCCGCGACGCAACCGGTCCCGGCTTCGCCGAGGTGGTGGACCTGCTCGGCATCGCCCCCCTGCTGCGCCGCCGCCCGCGCGCCCTGTCCGGCGGGGAGCGGCAGCGCGTCGCCCTCGGCCGCGCCCTGCTGTCCCGCCCGCGCCTGCTGCTGATGGACGAGCCGCTGGCGGCGCTGGACGCCCCACGCAAGGCGGAGGTGCTGCCCTTCCTGGAACGGCTGCGCGACCTGGCCCGCCTCCCCATCCTTTACGTGACGCACGACCTGGCCGAGGTGGACCGGCTGGCCGACACCCTCGTGCTGCTGGACGCCGGCCGGGTGCTGGCGGCCGGACCGGTGGGGGCGCTGACGGCCCGCACCGACCTGCCCCTGCTGACCAGCCGCCGCGACGCCGGCGCCGTGCTGGCCTGCACCGTCGCGGCGCACGACCCGGCGCGCGGCCTGACCTGCCTGCGCTTTCCCGGCGGCGAGCTGCTGGTACCACTGCGCCCGGAGCCGGCGGGCACCACCCTGCGCCTGCGCCTGCGCGCCCGCGACGTGGCGGTCGCCACCGAGCTGCCGCGCGGCCTGAGCAGCCACAATGCCATGCCAGCCACCCTGGCCGCGATCGACCCGGCCGGCCCGCACGAGGTGTTCGCGGTGCTGCAGGCCGGGCCGACCCGGCTGTTGGCCCGGCTGACCCGGGACGCCGTGGCCACGCTGGGCCTGGGGCCGGGCCGGGCCGTGTTCGCGCTGGTCAAATCGACCGCGTTCGACGGGGAGTAGCCGTCAGCGGACCTTGATGGCCACCAGGCCACGGACGCTTATCGCGCCGTGCTCGGCAACGGACGAACGTGCTTACGTTGCGTGACAATGACGCCCGGCTCAGCGCCGGCTGCTTTCGACAATCAACGTTTCTGACGAAGCTCGGCGCAGTCTGCCCCTAACAGCCCTGCAGCCACATCCTTCATCTCGAAACTGCTCTTGATCGGTCGTTTTGGAAACGCTACGGCTTCAACGGCTCTTGCGAATACGAGGCAACCATGCGGGTCGGCTACGCCAGGGTGAGCACGACTGACCAGTCCCCGGAGCGGCAGTCCGATGCGTTCCGGCAAGCTGGTTGCGAGAAGATACCCACCGAGAAGCCATCCGGCGCAAAGGCGGACCGGCCCGAGCTTGCGCGCGTCCTTCGCGAATTGCTGCACCGGGGCGGCATGCTAATAGCGTGCAAACCCGACCGACTTGCCCGGTCGCCGAAGCATCTGATCACCACGGTAGAGGACTACGAGGAGCGCCACATCAGCCTGGCATCCCTGATTGAGAGCGTCGATCTCATGCCACCCGGAGGCGTCCTGGTTCCCGTGTAGGCGGGTGTCCGGCCTCCCCGCAGCCGCCAATCACGCTTGGAACCTGCTCGCCGGCTTCGACTCCGGGCTGATCCGCATCGTGGGCCTTTCGATGTCCGTCAGCCTTTCCGCCACGTTCATCGCGGCCGGGATCGGGCTTCCGCTCGGCACCGCGCTTGCGGTCTATCGCGTGCCCGGCCGCGACGCCCTGGTCCTGCTCGCCAACGCCCTGCTGGGCTTGCCGCCCGTCGTCGTGGGTGTCGCCCTCTATGTGCTGCTGTCGCGCTCCGGGCCGCTTGGGCGCTCGGGGATGCTGTTCACCCCTGGCGCCATGGTGCTCGCGCAGAGCCTGCTGGCACTGCCCATCGTCACCGCCATCACCCATCGGGCATTGGCCGCGATCTGGGCCCGGTATGGCGGAGACTTCCTGGCGCTCGGCCTGAAGCGCCACCAGGTCCTGCACCATCTCCTGGCCATCGGCCGGGCCGAGGTGCTGACCGCCATCCTGGCCGGTTTCGGCCGGACGGTCTCCGAGGTGGGTGCGATCCTGATCGTGGGCGGCAACATCGCCGGCTACACCCGCACCATGACCACCGCCATCACGCTCGAGACCAGCGAAGGCAACCTGGCGACCTCGCTGGCGCTCGGGCTTGTGCTGATCGTGATCAGCGTGGCTGTGAGCGCAGCGGCGTTCATGCTGTCCCACACCCGCAAGCAGGCAGGCCGATGAACCCCTCCCACTTTCCGCACCTCCTCCTGGCCAGCACGCTGTCCACGGCCGCCGTGCCGGTCGCGTCCGCCCAGCCCGCGCAGCAGCACCCGGCGATCGTGCTCGCCTCGACCACCTCGGTCGAGAACAGCGGCCTCCTGGGCTACATCCTGCCGATCTTCACCCGCGACACCGGGATCGAGGTCCACGTCGTCGCCCAGGGCACCGGCCAGGCCCTGGCAACGGCGGCCAAGGGCAACGCGGACCTGGTGCTGGTGCATGACCCCGATGCCGAGGACCGGTTCATGGCGGAGCACCATGGGGTGACCCGGCGCGAGATCGCCTGGAACGACTTCATCCTGGTCGGACCGGCCAGCGACCCGGCGCACATCGCCGGCGGGCATGACGCCGCCGCCGCCCTGCGGTCGATTGCCCAGGCACAGGCGCCGTTCGTCTCGCGCGGCGACAAAAGCGGGACGGACGCCAAGGAGAAACGCCTTTGGCAGGGCGCCGGCGTCAACCCGGCCGGGGCCTGGTACCGCGACATCGGCGGCGGCATGGGCGCGGCGCTGAACGCCGCGGCAGCCATGGACGCCTACACGCTGTCGGATCGAGGCACTTGGCTCAGCTTCGGCAACAAGCGCAACCTGCAGATCGTCGTCGAGGGCGGGCGCGACCTGGTGAACCGCTACGACGTCATCACGCTCAATCCGGACGAGCATGACCCGGAGGGCCGCCAGCCCGCACAGCAGTTCGCTGATTGGCTGGCCTCGTCAGCCGGGCAGGCGGCCATCGCCAGCTACCAGGTTGCCGGGCAGAAGCTGTTCCACCCGGAAGCGGACTCCAAGCCCTGAGAGATGCGGGTGAACAGCGCCCAGCCGCCATCGGCAGCAAGTGCGAGCACAACGCTCGATTGGCGAGCATCCCGCGACGATGGCGAGCCTGGACGCCGGTAGGGTGAGCGTGAGCGCAAGCCCACCGCCAGATCACGGCGCGGCAGGCGCCAATGCCTGCTCAAGCTCAGCCAGGCGCCGGGCCAGGGCGTCGCGCGCCTCCCGCTCCATCGCGCGGTAGCTCTCGATCACCCCGGCGCCGAACGGCGTCAGCTTGGCCCCGCCGCCACCGGCCCCGCCGCCCCGGGTCTCGACCACCGGCAGGCTGAACGTCCGGTTCAGCGCATCCACCAGCATCCACGCCCGCCGGTAGCTCATGCCCATCGCCCGGCCGGCCGCCGAAATCGATCCGGTCTCGCCCACCAGCTCCAGCAGCCGGACCTTGCCCGGGCCGAGCGCGCGGTCCCCATCGAAGTCGATGCGCAGCATGAGCCTCGTCATGCCGGCAATGTAGCACCACCGCCGGGTGCTCGGAAACGGCCGCAATTCCGTGCGGTTGCGCTGGACTTGCGCCGCGACGCGACGCTATGTTTGAACGAATATAACGAGGGCAGGCGAACATGGACGTAACCGCTTCGCATGGCCGGCTGAGCCAGGCCAACCGTGACTTCATCGCACGCCGCCGCAAGCTGCTGATCGGCGGCCAATGGGCGGACGCCCGCCCCGTGGTCTGCGCCATGCCGCATGACGACGACCTGGACCGCATCGCCAAGGTGGGCGACGCCACCGAGCATGGCCCGGCGTCGACCTGGACCCGCGACACCGGCATCGCCCACAAGCTAAAGGCGGGATCGGTGTGGATCAACGCCCACAACCTCAACGGCGTGGCGGTGCCGTTCGGCGGCTACAAGCAGTCCGGCTGGGCGCGCGAGATGGGCTACGAGGCCATCGAGTTCCATACCGAGACCAAGGCCGTCGCGGCGTTGCCGTGACGGAGGCAGGGCCATGACGGAGGCGGGGCCGTGACGGCAGCCATGCACCCTGCCGTGTTCCTCGGGGTCGGCGGGACCGCCAGCCGGCCCCGGGTCCTGCTGCCGGTTGCCCTGCCCGCGCTGCCGCCGCCCAAGCGGCAGCGGGCGAAGCTGTGGGAGCTGAACGCCTCCGTCCACTGCTCGGTCATCGGCACTTGCCTGACCACGGCGGAGCTGCGCCGGGCCATGGGCAAGGCGGCGCAGGTCGATGTGTCCGGCTTCAGCGACCATGACCTGCACTCCCAGGCCGTCAGCCTGTGCAGCCACCACAATGCCGGGTCGAAGCTGCTGCAGAAGACGCTGGATGCCCGGCATGAGACGGTGGTGAAACGCTTCGCCCCGTTGCGGAGCGAGGCCGCCGTCATGCAGGCCTGGGCGGAGGCACGCCGGGCCGGCGACATCCCCGGCGCCTACTGGGCCGTGCTGACCCACCCCGACGTGGGGCACGAGGGGCTGCGGCGGGCGTTCGGCGACGTTCACATGCTGTCCCACCTGGTCGGCGCGGCCAACCGGGCCGACATCCGCCGGCTGACCGCGCTGGAAGAGGCGAATGCCGCATTGCAGGCCAAGGTGGAGCGGCAGCAAGTCCGCCTGCATGAGGCCGTCACCTCCCGCGATGCGACGATCCGCCGCCTCGGCGCGCTGGCGGCGGGGCAGGTCGCGCGTAACGCTGCCACGGGCGACGGTGATGCATCTGCCGGGTTGCGCGACCTGGTGGCAGACCTCCAATCCCGCCTGGCGCGCGAGACAGCCCGGCGCGAGCGGCTGGAGGGGCGGCTTGCGGACGCCTCGGAGGCGGCGCGGCGCTGGGAAGCGCGGGCCACGGCGGCAGAAGCCGGCTGCACGGCAGCGCAGGACGAAGTCGCGGCGCTGGAGCGGCACGGGGCAGGGACGGAGTCCTCGAAGGCCGTGGCGCTGCCGGCGCAACGCATCCTATACGTCGGTGGGCGTCCAGGCGCCGTGGACGCCCTGCGTAGGCTGCTGGAGGCTGCCGGCGGCACGCTGCTCGTCCACGACGGGGGGCGGCATGACCACCCATCGCTGCTGCCCGGCCTGATCGGCCAGGCCGACCAGGTTGCCTTCCCCGTGGATTGCGTCAGCCACGACGCCGCGCTGACCGTCAAGCGGCTGTGCCGCCAGCTCGGCAAGCCCTGGGCGCCGTTGCGCTCCTCCGGCCTGGGCTCGTTCCTGGCGGCGTTCGCCGCGCCTGAGACCCAACCAACCCCGGCGGCACCGCCGTGACCGCCGTCTCCTATTGGAGGCCGCACGGCAGGCGCTGGTCGCCGTGGTGGCCGAGGCCCTTGGCCGACCCGCGCGCTGACATCCCGCACGAGGAGGTCCGCGCCGAGATCATGGCCGAGATTGAGGAGTTGGAGCGCCGGATCGCCACGTCGCTGCCCTCGTCGCCGGCGGCGTACGCGTCGCATGGCGGGCCGGGGCCCGGGACGACCAGCGCCGCCTCACCGCGTGGCTGGCCGAGCGCAACCCCGCCGCCGCGCTGATCAGCCACGCCTTGCTGGCCCGCAGCCGACAGCCTGGCCGCGCTGCCCGCCAAGGCCCGGCCCGGCCGGGTGCCCGCCGCCCCGCGAGCTGTCAGCCGTGCCGCCCTACGTCATCGTTTACCGAGTGGATGAGACGGCGGGGATGGTCCGCATTCTCCGCGTCTGCCACACGGCACAAGACCGATAGTGGAACGACCTGAACAAGTCCTTGCGCGTACTCGGGCGGCGTCGGTCACCTCCGAATACAGCTCTCCACCAAGTTCCTGTGCCGCCCGGCCCGCCGCGGCCCCTGAAGACTGGCCGGGGACTTCGGCAAGACTGTCCCCCTTTTTCCATAATGGCGACTCTGCGTTGGTGCAGTGCAGCATGGGACGGGTGCAAGGCCAGGGCGGCCGATGGTGCCCGCGTCCGGGAAAGACGGTATGATCGGCGCATGGGTGAACCGTGCGAGGCTGCGAGCGGGCAAGCGGAGATCGAGCAGGTGTTTACCTTGACGGGGCGGGGCCTTGTCCTGATGCTCAAAGATGGTTTCAGCGGGATCATACCTGGAAACGGCGTCGTCCACAGCGAGCGCGGCAGGTCTGCTTACTCCGGGCCAGAGTTCATAGACAGTGTTGGGCTGCGAAGGAGCTGGCTGGGCGTGGTTGCCAAAGCCAGCGAAGCTGCTGAACTCTTCCAACCCGGCGACACAGTTACCTTTTATGAGCTTTCATAACTGCACCTTCGGCGTTACCATGATTCAGCATAAGACGGACAGGAATTATGCCATGCGAGGGTCTGCACGCTGTGCTGTCGCGTTCTCCATGGTCCTCTTCGCTAGCGAAGCGGGGTTAGCTGACGAGCCAGCTAACATGAACCCGCTTAACCTTCCGACCGACGTTGATACTTTCATCGGTCACAAGGCTCGGTGCAAGTCTTTTACGAACAAAGATGGCTTGAACTGCGAGGAATTAGCCGGTGAGGAAGCCACCCTTCGCCAGAAGTATCAGTCCGATGCTCGCCTTCTCAGTCTAATCGGAGGTGACTGGGCCATAGTTATTACACGAGTTCCGGTGCATGTTCCAGCATTGCAAAATTTACCAGGTGAAATCCTTATGCCTGATGACGGAGCGCCAGAACCTTGATGCATTTACCATAACGTCCGATCTACGCGACATGCAGGCCGCCCGGCGCTTCGCCGTCTCGCTGCTGGCACAAAATGGGCAAGCCACCCTGGCCAAGCACCGGTTCAACCCAATATCGCAACTCCGCCTTACTCCGCGGCCAGCATGACGCCGTCGGCCTCCTCCGCCCGCATCCACACGGCGGTATCATGGAACACCGCGCCGCCCGCGGGCAGCGCGGGTTCGTCGCTGGTCAGCACGTTGATGCCGTGCTGCACCCCGCCGAACGCCGCGGCGGGCCAGATGCTTTCCACCACCACTGTCCCCCGTGTCTGCCCCGGCACATGGCGCGCGTGCAGCACCACCTCGCCCCGGGCATTGCCCAGCCGCATCAGGGCGCCGTCCGCAATGCCGTGCGCGGCGGCGTCCTCCGGGCAGACCAGCGCCTGCGGCCGGCCCTCGCGCTTCCGAGCCGTCGGCGTCTCGGTAAAGGTGGAGTTCAGGAACTGCCGGGCCGGCGCCGCCACCAGCCGCATCGGCCGCTCCCCGCTCGCCGCGTCCGTCAGCGGCGCATAATCCGGCAGCGCCGGCAGCTTGCCCTCCGCATCGCCCAGCGCCCGCCAGTCCGCGCGGAAATGAAACCTGCCGTCCTTGTGCCCAAACCCGTCCAAGAAGTGCGCCGTCTGGAACGGAAGCTGCACGTCCACCCAGCGCCGTGCCGCCAGTTCCTCGGCCGACGGATAGCCGGAGGCGCACAGGGTCGCATCCGCCAGCTCCAGCCCAGTCATTTTGAAGCTGGGATGCTCCAGCCCGAACCGCCCCGCCAAGGCGCAAACCAGGTCGTGGTTGGACCGCGCCTCGCCGGGCGGGTCGATGATGCGCAGGCCGATCTGGATGTGGCTGTGGCCGCCAGCCTGGTAGATGTCGTCATGCTCCAGGAACGTGGTCGCCGGCAGCACGATGTCGGCAAAACGCGCGGTCTCGGTCATGAACTGCTCGTGCACCACGGTGAACAGGTCGTCCCGCAGCAGCCCCTGCCGCACCCGGTTGCTGTCGGGGCACACCGAGGCCGGGTTGCCGCTCTGCACCAGCAGGGCATGGACGGGTCCGCCGCCCATCAGCGCCTCCCGGTCGCCGGTCAGGATGCTGGCGATCCGGCTCATGTCCAGCTCGCGGATCGAGAGGTCGCGCAGCGCCGTGCCCTCGATCAGCGACTTGTCCATAGATGCCCTTCATGCCCCACAGGGCGCCCCCGCCCTCGTGCCGCCACTTGCCGGTGACGGCGGGCAGGCAGCTCACCGCATGCATGGACGCCGCGCCGTTGCGCCCGCGGGTGAACCCATAGCCCGCACGGATGTAGGCGCGCGGCGTCGGGTTGTACAGCGCCGCAAAGGCTTCGATCTGCCCCGAGGACAGCCCGGTGATGGCCGCCGCCCAATCCGGCCCGCGCGTGCGGAGGTGGTCCTCCAGCGCCGCCGGGTCGTCGGCATACTCGGCCATGTAGGCCCGGTCGGCATGACCGTCGCGGAACGCGCAGTGCATGACGGCGCAGGCCAGCGCCGCATCCGTGCCGGGCCGGACCGCCAGGTGCATGTCGGCCGCCGCCGCCGTGCCGGTGCGGTACGGGTCCACGACCACCAGCTTGGCGCCGCGCTCCTTGCGGGCGCGGGTGACGTGGGCCATGACGTTGACCTGGGTGGACACCGGGTTGGTGCCCCACAGCACGTTCAGGTCCGCCACCGCCATCTCACGTGAATCCGCGCCGCTGACCCGGCCGCAGCCGGCCATCCACCCGGCGGTGGCGATGGTGCTGCAGATGGTGCCCTTGCGCCCGGACCAGCGCATCGCGTGCCGCAGCCGGAAGATGCCGTCCCGGTTCACCAGCCCCATCGTCCCGGCGGAGCTGTAGGGCCAAACTGCCTCGGTCCCATGCCGCGCCGCAGCCTCGGTGAACCCGGCCACGACCCGGTCCAGCGCCTCGTCCCAGGTGATCCGCTGAAACGCCCCGCCCCCCTTCGGTCCCGTCCGCAACAGGGGATGCAGCAGCCGGTCGGGGTGATGCACCCGCTCGGCATAGCGGGCGACCTTGTTGCACACGACCCCGGCCGTGTACGGGTTGTCCGCCCCGCGCACCGCGCCGATGGTGCGCCGGTCCAGCACCTCCACATCCAGGGCACAGGTGCTGGGGCAGTCGTGCGGGCAGACAGAGGGTCGTGTCGCTGGCATGGGCCGGGGCCTCAAGGCATTGTGCGCTGCAGCAGCCTAGCCCGGCGCCGGGCCGGGATGACAGCAGAATGAGCACGCGCCGCCACATTTCGCGTTGCTTCGCGGGATAGGGCGACCTCGGCCGCTGCCCGGGAAGCACCCTCCTGCCGCCTGCCCCAGCGAGCGAACCGATGTCCGGGATCGCCGCGATCCGCCGACCGCCGATGCACCCCGCCCGGATCGACCCCCAGATCGGCCCCCCGGATCGGCCCCATAACCATCCCTAAGCAGGCTTGCACAGCTTGGCGCACACAGCAGCCCGGCGCGCACATGGGCGCCGGCGGAGCCAGGCGCGCGGCAGGCTGCGGCCGTTGCCGCCGTCGAGACGCCGCCGCCGCACAACGCAAATGTCAGGAACCGCTATATACCGTTAGATATTGCCAATCCACGCCCTGGCTGTCAGCTTGCCCGCCGAAGCGACCGATCCCGGTCGTCTGCCGCGAGGACAAGATGACAGCACCCCCTGCGAACGCCGCGACCCGCCCACGCGCGCTGCTGGCCTCTGCGGCCTGCGCCGTTCTGCTGTCCGCGGCCCCAGGGGCGCAGGCGACCCCGCTCTCGCTATACGGAGCGGGCAGCCTGAACGCCGCCCTGACCACGGTGGCCCACGACTTCACCGCGGCCACCGGCACGCCGGTCACCACCACGTTCCAGCCCTCCGGCACGATCCGCACGGAGATCGAGGCCGGAACCCGGCCCGACGTGTTCGCCAGCGCCGACACCGGCAACCCGGCTACGTTGCAGGCCGAAGGGCTGGCCGGCCCGGTGGTCAACTTCGCCAGCAACCAACTCGTCGCGGTCGTGCGCAGCAACGAGGGCGTCACCTCGGCCAACCTGCTGACGACCCTGCTGAACCCCACCGTGCGGGTCGGAACGTCCACCCCCGTCTATGACCCGCTCGGCGACTACACGGAGCAGGTGTTCGCTGATGCCGACGCCTTGGACCCCGGCGCGAAGGCGACGCTGGACGCCAAGGCCCAGCGCCTTGTTGCCGGACCGGCCTCGCCCCCGGTGCCAGCCGGGCAGAACGCGCTGGTGTACTTCCTCGACACGACCGACACGACCGACGTGTTCTTGGAATACTACACCTCCGCCGTCGCCGCGGTGGCGCTCGACCCCAACCTGGCCATAGTTGACCTGCCGTCCAACCTCGCGGTGTCGGCCGAATATGGCGAGACCATCATCAACGGCGCCCAGGAGCCTGGTGCGACGGCGCTGGAGAACTACCTCCTGTCGCCGACCGCGCAGGCGGTGCTGGCCGCCAACGGCTTCGGCCCGCCCGCACCCGCCGCCGTGCCGGAGCCTGCCAGCATGGCCGTGCTGGGGATGGCGCTAGCCGGCGTGGCCGCAGCGCGGCGGCGCGGGTCGCCCAAGGGACGGAGCCAAGAAGCATAGGACCAGATCCTCCGCCTCACCGCGCCTGCTAGGCTGGTCATATGGGCCTTGGCTAGCTGGCGCGCCTGAGCAGCCGGCGGAGCTATACCAACGGCCATCTGCAACAGCCGCTACGCCGCCGCATCAGATTTGCCATGTGGGATACTGCCAAACCTGCGCGAAGGAAAATTGGCCATGCCTGGACGGGGTTGGATTGCGGCGCTGCTGGCCACCTGCTGCACGCTCGCGACGCCGGCGCGGGCGGTGCCGACGTCGTTCACCGTGTCGGGTGCGGTCGGGGCGCCGGGCGCCTTCGATGCGGCGGTACTGGGAGCGCTCCCGCAATCGACGCAGGCCGTCACCTACCGCGCGGGCGCCAGCACGGTCTCGGACAGCTTCACCGGGCCGACGCTGTGGAACGTGCTGCAGGCCGCAGGCGGCATCACCATCAATCCGGGCATCAAGAACAACGTCTTGGGCAAGTACGTCATCGCCACCGGGGCGGACGGCTACACGGCGGTGATCTCGGCCGGGGAGATCTCGCCCATGTTCGGCAACCGGCAGGACCTGGTCGCCACCTCCGACACGGGCGGCACGCTGCCCAGCCCCGATGGCTTCGCGCGCGTCGTGGCGACGGGCGACGGGGCGGGCGGGCGCTACGTCTCGAACCTGACCAGCCTGGCGGTCGCCAGCGCCCCGGTGCAGCCGGGGACCAGCGGCGGCCCGGCCACGCAGGTCACCGTGCAGGGCGCGGTCGCGACGCCGCTGGCCCTGGCGCTGCCGCCGCTGGAGGCGCTGCCGTCCCACACCGAGACCGTCACCTACCTATCTGGCGGCACCCCGGTGACGGACACCTACACCGGCGCCCTGCTGTGGGACGTGCTGAACAGCGCCGGCATCAGGACAAACCCGGGCATCAAGAACGACATACTGCGGGACCTGGTGACGGCAACCGGCAGCGACGGCTACCAGGTAAGCTTTGCCCTCGGCGAACTCAGCCCAAGCTTCGGTGACGCCCCGATCCTGGTCGCCTACTCGGACACCGCCGGGCAGCTCCTCGGCAGCGCCGGCTTCGCCCGCATCGTCGTGCCCGGCGACAGTGCCGGAGGCCGCTACGTGTCCAACCTCGCCAGCCTGACGGTGTTCGACGGCACCGCCGTGCCCGAGCCGGCGAGCCTGGCGTTGCTGCTGGCGGGGCTGGGCTTGGCCGGGCTGCTGCGGCGGCAGGCTGTCGCGATTGGCTGGGGTGGTTCCAACGCCGGTGACCCTGGCCGACGACCGGAGCACAGGCACCGCGAGCCTGGCTTGATGCGCGGCGATCCTGGCGGTGGGAATCACTCTCACCCCCTGGATTGCCGCGCCGGAGCCGGCACGCAATGACGTTGCCGGAGCCGGCACGCGACGACGTCGGAGCCTCGGGGCAAGAACCGCCCAGGCCAAAGGTCCGCTTCGAGCCGCGGCCAAGCCGGGGGATAGGCGTTGAGCCACGCTCCCCGGCCATGCTAGCGTTATGCACGATCAGGCAGAACGGACCGGCTGCAGCGCGCCGCAACCGTCCCGCCTGGCCGCCGGCTATCCAAGTCAGGCTGCACCAAGCAGGCAATAAAAGGGGAAAGTCTATGGTCGATAAGGTCCTAACCGACATCGCCAAGGAAATCGCGATCCGGCCGCACTACGATAACTGGATCGGCGGCAAGTGGGTGCCGGCTGTCCGCGGCATGCAGTTCGACAACATCTCGCCGGTCACCGGCAAGGTGATCTGCACCATCGCCCGCTCGACCTCCGAGGATGTGGAGCTGGCGCTCGACGCCGCGCACGCCGCCAAGGACGCCTGGGGCCGCACCGCCCCGGCCGAACGCTCCAAAATCCTGAACAAGATCGCCGACCGGATCGAAAGCCGCATCAGCACCCTCGCCCTGGTCGAGGCCATCGACAACGGCAAGCCGATCCGCGAGACCACGCTGGCCGACCTGCCGCTGGTGGTCGATCACTTCCGCTACTTCGCCGGGGTGATCCGCGCGCAGGAGGGCGGCATCAGCGAGATCGATGGGGACACCGTCGCCTACCACTTCCACGAGCCGTTGGGCGTGGTGGGGCAGATCATCCCGTGGAACTTCCCGCTGCTGATGGCGACCTGGAAGCTGGCGCCCGCGCTGGCAGCCGGCAACTGCGTGGTGATCAAGCCCGCCGAGCAGACCCCGATGAGCCTCGCGGTGCTGATGGACATGCTGGCCGACATCCTGCCGCCCGGCGTGATCAACGTGGTCCAAGGCTTCGGCGTCGAGGCCGGCAAGCCCCTGGCGCAATCCAAGCGCATCGCCAAGATCGCCTTCACCGGGGAGACCACCACCGGCCGGCTGATCATGCAGTATGCCTCCGAGAACATCATCCCCGTCACCCTGGAGCTGGGCGGCAAGTCCCCCAACATCTTCTTCAAGGACGTGATGGCCGAGGACGACGACTTCCTCGACAAGGCGCTTGAGGGCTTCACCATGTTCGCGCTGAACCAGGGCGAGGTCTGCACCTGCCCCAGCCGCGCGCTGGTGCACGAAAGCATCTACGACCGCTTCATGGAGCGGGCTGTGGCGCGGGTGGGCAAGATCGTCCAGGGCAACCCGTTGGACATGACCACGATGGTCGGCGCGCAGGCGTCCAACGACCAGCTTGAGAAGATCCTGTCCTACTTCGACATCGGCAAGCAGGAAGGCGCCAAGGTGCTGATCGGCGGCGAGCGCGCCCACCTCGGCGGCGAGCTGGAGGGCGGCTACTACGTGCAGCCCACGGTGCTGGAGGGCAACAACTCGATGCGCGTCTTCCAGGAGGAGATCTTCGGCCCCGTCGTGTCGGTGACGAAGTTCAAGGACGACGAGGAGGCGCTGTCGATCGCCAACGACACGCTGTACGGGCTGGGCGCCGGGGTGTGGTCGCGTGACGGCAACCGGGCCTACCGGTTCGGCCGCGCGGTGCAGGCCGGGCGGGTGTGGACCAACTGCTACCACCTGTATCCCGCCCATGCGGCGTTCGGCGGCTACAAGGCGAGCGGCATCGGGCGCGAGAACCACAAGATGATGCTCGACCACTACCAGCAGACCAAGAACATGCTGGTCAGCTACAGCCCGAAGGCGATGGGCTTCTTCTAGGCCGGCATCAGGCACGAGGGCGGGGCGGCGGGGAACCTCCCCGTCGCCCCAAGCTTTTGGAGGCCCAGCTTTTGGAGAAACGACATGGTTGAACGGGTGCTGGTCACGCCAGAGGCGGCGGCGGTCATGGCGAAGCTGCGGGCCATCCATGGCGCCGTGATGTTCCACCAGTCCGGCGGCTGCTGCGACGGCAGCTCGCCGATGTGCTACCCGGCGGGCGAGTTCAAGGTCGGCGCGCAGGACGTGCGGCTGGGCACCATCGAGGACGCGCCGTTCTACATGGGCGCAGCCCAGTTCGAGTACTGGCAGCACACGCAGCTCATCATCGACGTGGTGCCGGGCCGCGGCTCCGGCTTCTCCCTGGAGGCACCGGAGGGCGTGCGCTTCCTGACCCGGTCCCGCGTGTTCACCGACGACGAGGCGGCGGCGCTGCAGCAGGATGGCCCGCCGTCCCGCGGGGACGCCTGACCATGGCGCCCAGAACCCTGCGCGACCTATCCGGCCTGGACACCCAGCCGCCGGCGCTGCACGACGCTGCGCTGGTGATGATCGACTGCCAGAACACCTACCGGGAGGGCGTCATGCAGCTCGACGGCGTGGAAGCCGCCCTGCTGGAGGCGCAGCGCCTGCTGCAACGCGCCCGGGCGGCCGGCATCCCCGTGTTCCACGTCCGCCACGACGCCGGCCCCGGCTCCCCGTACGACCTGACGCAGCCGATCGGCCAGATCAGCGAAGAAGTCGCGCCGCGTGGCGGCGAGGCGGTTGTCACCAAACGCTACCCTAACTCGTTCGTGCAGACCGGATTGGAGCAGCAACTGCACGCGGCGGGCGTGACCAACCTCATCCTGGCCGGGTTCATGACCCATATGTGCATCAACTCGACGGCGCGCGGGGCATTCAGCCTAGGCTTCCACCCAACCGTCGTGGCCGGGGCCACCGCAACGCGCGACCTGCCGGGCCCCGACGGCACCGTAGTCCCAGCGGCAGCAATGCAGGCCGCTAGCCTGGCCGGCCTACGCGACCTATTTGCCGTAATCGTGCAGGGATCAGACGAAATCACCAGCTAACCCCCCAGCCAGAAACCAGCCTGATCAAGCAAAGACCGCACAGACTCCCTCTCCCCCTTCGGGAGAGGGCTGGGGTGAGGGGGTCGTGCAGCACAATCCCCGCGGCACAAGGACGCAAACGGCCCTCAAAGCAGAAAGCAAGCTCCCCTCAACCCAGCCCTCTCCCAAACTAGAAAGAGGAAGCAGCCAGCACCCCCCGCCTAACCCCCCCGCAACTGCGCATTGTCAAACACCGGGTTGCGCTGCCGGTGCAGCGCCTGGTTCAGCGCCCCGGCCAAGTCCCGCTTCTCCATCTCACCCAGCTCGGCACCAACCTCCATCCGCAGCCCGCGGTTGGCCAGCCACAGCGCCGGCGCGCGGCCCGGCCGTTCCTCCAGGAAGGCGCGCAGCCACGCCGGCTGCAGGGTGCGCTCGCTGCGGCGTCCCTTGGCGTCGGTGCGGACGATCCGCATGCCGTCCTCCGACAGCAGCAGCATCTCGCACGCCTTGGTCTCCCGCGCGTTGCGGCGCACCAACACGATCGCCAGCGCGATCTCGGCGCCGTTGAAGCCGATCACCGGCCAGGCGCCAACGCACCACAGCCCCACCGAGACCGCGCTGCTGACCGTCAGGATGAACCCCACCAGCCAGCGCAGCCCCACCGGACCTAGGCTACGGTGCGGGATGATGACGGCCTCAAACGCGACCGGAGCTTGCCCCGGCACCTGCAGCGCTTCGTTCATGACGCCGATGTAGCACGGCGGCGGCGCTTGTCAGCCCAGCCCGCGCAGCCATTATCCGGGCATGCCAACCATCCCGAGAACAACGGCCGCGAAACCGGCCCGCAAGACGCCGCCGATGACCCTCGCCCAGGTGCGCGGCTTCATCACCGCCCTGGGCGCCGCCTACCCGGCCGCCGCATCGGAGCTGGACTTCCAGAACCCCTACACCCTGCTCTGCGCCGTGGTGATGTCGGCGCAGACCACGGACATCGCGGTCAACAAGGCCGGTCTCACCCTGTTCGCCGTCGCCCCCGACCCGGCCGCCATGGTCGCCTTGGGCGTGGACGGCGTGGCCGCGCACATCCGCAGCATCGGGCTGTGGCAGGCCAAGTCGAAGAACGTCGTCGAGCTGTCCCGCCTGCTGCTCGAACGCCACGGCGGCCAGGTGCCCGGCAACCGCGAAGCCCTGGAGGCGCTGCCCGGCGTCGGCCGCAAGACCGCCAACGTCGTGCTGAACGTCGCCTTCGGCCAGGACACCATGGCCGTCGATACCCACGTGTTCCGCCTGGGCAACCGCACCGGGATCGCGCCGGGCAAGACGGTGCGCGCGGTGGAGGACGGCCTGGTGAAGCGCATCCCGCGCGATGTGCTGCGCCCGGCGCACCACTGGCTGATCCTGCACGGCCGCTACGTCTGCAAGGCGCGGCGGCCGGAGTGCTGGCGCTGCGTCGCGCGGGAGTGGTGCCGGATGCCAGCCAAGGTCGCCGGCCCCGGCAGCAGCCAGGGCTTGCCGGTCGAGGACCCGTCGCCGGAGACGGCGCCTGAGAATACGCCGGAGACGGCGCCTGAGGATGTCCCCGCTTCGTGAGCACGCCCGTCTTTCCAGAAAATCCGGCTTGCAAGGGAATCCGGCCGCCGCGTAAGCCTGACCCGATGCTGCACCTTGCCAAGCTCGCCGTCGGGGTCCGCGACATCGCCCACCTGCGCGACCTGCAGGCGGCCCGCACGGCGTCGCGCCCGCCGCTGCGTCACCAGACGCGCAGCTTCCCCCGGCGCACCGCCGAGATCACGGACGGCGGCAGCATCTACTGGGTGATCCGCGGCGCCATGGTGGTGCGGCAGCGCGTGCTGGCGGTGATCGAGGACCAGTGGGACGACAGCACCCGCTGCGCCGGGCTGGTGCTGCACCCGGAGCTGGTGCCGGTCACGGGCCGGCCGATGCGGGCATTCCAGGGCTGGCGCTACCTGCTGGCGGCCGAGGCGCCGGCGGATTTGGATGCCAACGCGCCTGCCGTGGGCGCCGACGGCCTGCCCGAGGCCCTGCGACGCGACCTGCAAGCGTTGTGCCTGCTCTAGTTATGCAAAACTTAACGCGGGGCTTGCAACAATTAGGGCTGATGGTGATAAGGGAGTCAGTGCTCTACCGGTTAACGTTCAGCCGAGTCGTTAGCTCTGACCGAGGAGACCCGTCATGCCCCCCATCCGCTTTCTGCTCATAGCGCCTTGCATAGCCGCCCTGGTCTGTGCAGCAGGCGCTGCCATCGCGGCCAAGCAGGACGGCCGCCATGCCGGGCACCTGGCACGGGTCAGAACGGCGACATACAGCCGGCCGGCGCGGTCCCATGTCCGGGTGCTGCGGATGGCGGGCGTGCATGGCGTGCGCTACGCCCAGGTCACCGTCAAGGCCTGATGCGCGGGAGCTAGGTCAAACGGCTAGGTCAGCCTTTACAAGTCCTCTTCCAGCGACACGTTTCGGCGCGGTGCGATCACGGCCTTGATGCTTGCAACCGGCGCGGTTCTATCGTTGTGTGCGCCGGATAGAGGAGAGCAGGATGGACGGCGGTTCCAGGCCGGACGAAACGGTCGGCCCGGGTAAGCTACCCGGCCATGGCCAGTGGGGCTATTCCGCGCGCCTGGCCGACGCCAAGGGTCCGCAGGCATGGGACATGCCGGCCATGCCGCACCCGCCGGCCCGGCCCCCAACCCAGCCGGTGCGTCGTGGTGACCAGCCCGAGGACAAGGGTCCCGGGGACGAGGCGCCCAAGGACAAGGTGCCCGACGCCAAGTCCAAGACCAAGCCGGAAAGCAGCCCCGGCCGCGACAAGGCTGACGGCGACAAGCCTGGCGACGAAAAGCCGGACGACGACAAGCCTGACGACGAAAAGTCTGGCAAGCGGCCGATGTCGCGCGGCAAGCGGATCATCTACACCTTCGTCGGCCTGCTGATCCTCGCCACTCTGATCACCGCCGGCGTGCTGTATTGGCTGCACTCCCGCCACTTCGAGACCACGGACGACGCCTTCATCGACGGCAATATCTCGCAGGTGGCGACGCAGGTTGCCGGCCGGGTGACCCGCATCGCCTTCCAGGACAACCAGGAGGTCAAGGCCGGGCAGGTGCTGCTGGAGCTGGACCCGCGCGACTTCCAGGTGCGGCTGGACCAGGCGATCAGCCAGCGCACCCAGGCCCAGGCCCAGGCCGCCCAGGCGCGGGCGCAGCTTGGGCTGCAGCAGGCCAACCTGGACCAGGCGCAGGCCAATGTCCGCGTCACCGAGGCCGACCTGGGCCAGGCGCAGACCGACCTCGCCCGCTACCGCGCCATCGACCCGAAGGCGATCACCAAGCAGCAGCTCGACAACTCGAACTCCACGACGAAGTCGGCCGCCGCCCGGCTGGACGCCAACCGCCAGGCGGTCAGCGGCGTGCGGGCGCAGATCGAGGCGCAGCGCTCCACCGTTGCCGCCCAGGACGCCGCCGTGGTGCAGGCCGACGTGGCGGTGCAGAATGCCAGGCTGCAACTGTCCTACACGGTCATCACCGCACCCACCGACGGCCAGGTGACGAAGCGGACGGTCGATCTCGGCAACTACGTGAACCCCGGCCAGTCCTTGCTCGCCGTCGTGCAGGACGACCTCTGGGTGACCGCCAACTTCAAGGAGACCCAACTGGCCGCAATGGCGCAGCGGCAGTACGTCCGCATCCGCGTCGATGCCTGCCCCGGCGTCGATCTCGACGCGCATGTAACGAGCTTCCAGGGCGGCAGCGGCCAGGTGTTCAGCAGCCTGCCGGCCGAGAACGCGACGGGCAACTTCGTGAAGGTGGTGCAGCGCGTGCCGGTGCGGATCAACTTCGACGACCTCGCCAACGCCAAGTCCAAGTGCCGGATGGCGCCGGGGATGTCGGTGGACCCGCGCGTCACGGTTCGTTGAAGATCGGCCGTTGAAAACAGCCCGCCGAGCTGGACACGCTGAAGCGATGAGCCGCTAGGACGCCCCACGATGGCTGAGAACCCTGATCTCCCGCGGTCCGCCGCCGGGCCGAACTCGCCCTGGCTGCTGGCGGTGGTGGTGTCGATTGCGACCTTTATGGAGGTGCTGGACACCACCATCGCCAATGTCGCCCTGCGCCACATCGCTGGCTCCCTGGGGGCGGGGCAGGACGAGAGCACCTACATCATCACCAGCTACCTCGTCAGCAACGCCATCATCCTGCCGATCAGCGGCTGGCTGTCCAACGTGCTCGGGCGCAAGCGCTTCTACATGGGCTGCGTGGCGCTGTTCACCGCGGCCTCGGTGGCGTGCGCGTTCGCCGACACCCTGGGCATGATGCTGTTCTTCCGGGTGCTGCAGGGCATCGGCGGCGGCGGCCTGGCGCCGACCGAGCAGAGCATCTTCGCCGACAGCTTCACGCCCAAGCAGCGGGCGCTGGCGTTCTCGCTATACGGCTTCACCGTCGTCACCGCGCCGGCGGTCGGCCCCGTGCTGGGCGGCTGGCTGACCGACACCTACTCCTGGCACTGGGTGTTCCTGATCAACCTGCCAGTCGGCCTGCTGTCGCTGACGCTGACCTGGCTGTTCGTCTACGACAGCGCGCTGGTGCAGGCGGAACGGCGGCGGCGGCTCGCCCGTGGCCTGAAGATCGACTACTTCGGCTTCCTGCTGGTGGCGTTCGGCTTCGGCTGCCTGCAGGTCGTGCTGGACCGGTTCGAGCGCGACGACGGCTTCACCTCGCCGTTCATCATGACGTTCTCCGTCATCTCCGCAGTGTCCCTGGTCACGCTGGTGATCTGGGAACTGCTGCATGACCAGCCCATCGTGAACCTGCGGCTGTTCAAGATACCGGCGTTCGCCATCAGCAACGTCGTGATGTTCCTGTTCGGCTTCATCATCATCTCGACCACGCAGCTCCTGCCGCAACTGGCGCAGGAGCTGCTGGGCTACGATGCGACGACGGCGGGGCTGACGCTGGGGGCGGCGGGCATCGCAACCCTGTTCGTCATGCCGGTCGCCGGGCTGGTCACGGGACGGCTGATCCAGCCGAAGTGGCTGATCTTCTCGGCGCTGCTCGGCATTGCCGGGGCGATGAACTATGCGTCGGCGCTGAACCTGAACGCGGCGTTCTACAACCTGTCGATGTCGCGCATGCTGCAGGTGATCTGGCTGCCGTTCATCTTCATCCCGCTGTCGGCGGTGCAGTTCACCGGGGTGCCGCCGGCGCAGAACCCGGACGCCAGCGCCATCATCAACCTGATGCGCAACCTGGGCGGCAGCTTCGGCGTGTCGATCGCCACCGCCCAGTTGGCCTATCGCGGGCAGTTCCACTTCGAGCGCCTGGCCGAGCATGTCACGCCCTACAACGGCTATGGCGGCACCACGTCGCTGACCGCCATCGCGCAGCAGGTGACGACGCAGGCGAGCATCCTCAGCTACCTCGACGTGTTCACCATCCTGGCCGTCGTCGCGCTGGTGGTGGCGCCGCTGGCGCTGTTCCTGCCCAACCTGCCCAAGGGAGCGCCTGCCGGTGGGCATTAGCCGCCTGGCCATGCTGACAACGCTCAGCTTGTCCGCCTGCACGGTCGGCCCCGACTTCAAGCCGCCGAGCCTGTTCAGCCCGGCAAGCTGGTTCGCCGCCCGCAAGCCGCCGCCGCCAGCCGAGGCGTCCCTGCCGACCGCCGAGCCGGTCGATCCCGAGTGGTGGCAATCCTTCAACGATCCCGTGCTGACCAGCCTGGTACGCCGGGCGGCGCAGGGCAACCTGGACGTGCAGGCCGCCACCGCGCGCCTGGCGCAAAGCCGGGCGCAGCGCGGCATCGCCGCCGCCGACCTGTTCCCGCAGGTCAACGGCAACGGCTCCTACACGCGGGAGCGGGTGAGCAGCCAGGGCGCGATCAGCCTGATCGGCGGCAGCGGCGGCACCGGCACCGCATCGCCGGGCGCGCAATCCAACGGCCTGGGCGGCACGCAGGGCGCCTTTCCCGCGACGTCGTTCCCGGGCATCCCGCCCTTCGACCTGTTCCAGGGCGGCTTCGACGCAAGCTGGGAACTGGACCTATGGGGCCGGGTCCGCCGCTCGGTCGAGAATGCCGACGCCACCCTGCAGGCCTCGCGGGAGGACCGCCGGTCCACCCTGCTGAGCACCATCGCCGAGGTCGCCCGCGACTACATGCAGTTGCGCGGCGCGCAGGAGACGCTGCGGATCACCCGCAACAACCTGACGTCGGCCCAGGAGAGCGCCTTTCTGACCAACGAGCGCGCCCGCGGCGGCCTGGGCACCGACCTTGATGTGGCGAACGCCCGTGCCCAGGTGGAATCGACCGCCGCCGCCATCCCGCAGCTTGAGCAGCAGGAAGCCCAGGACATCAACGCCATCGGCCTGCTGCTCGGCCAGCCGCCAGCCGCCCTGCAGGCCGAGCTGGGCGGCCCGAACCCTCCCGGCGTGCCGCGCATCCCGCCCCGCGTCCCCATCGGCATCCCGTCCGAGCTGGCCCGGCGCCGCCCCGACATCCGCCAGGCCGAGGCGCAGCTCCACGCCGCCACGGCCGAGATCGGCGTCGCCAAGGCCGATTTCTACCCGAAGCTGACCCTGTCCGGCAGCGCCGCCCTGCAGGCGACGCAGTTGAAGAACCTCGGCCTGCCGGCGCAGACCTACAGCCTCGGCCCCAGCCTGACGATCCCGATCTTCGAGGGCGGACGCCTGCGCCGCACCGTGGACCTGCGCACGGCGCAGCAGCAGGAGGCTGCGGCCAACTTCCAGAAGACGGTGCTGCAAGCCTTCACCGACGTGGACAACGCCCTGGTCGCCTACGGCGCCGAGCAGCGCCGCCACGCGCGCCTGGCCG
This sequence comes from uncultured Acetobacteraceae bacterium, assembly GCA_964242415.1. Taxonomy (GTDB): domain Bacteria; phylum Pseudomonadota; class Alphaproteobacteria; order Acetobacterales; family Acetobacteraceae; genus DASWOJ01. The sequence continues at coordinate 14,962 of CAXTAT010000006.1, read as the reverse complement.
AGCAGGTCGTGCAAAGCCGCACCGCCTTGGATCTGGCGCAAAAACGCTACCGCCAGGGCGTGTCCGACTTCCTCGAGGTGCTGACGGCGCAGCGCACGGTGCTGCAAGCCGAGCAGTCGCTGTCGGACAGCACCGCGACGGTCAGCTCCAACCTGGTGGCGCTGTACAAGGCGCTGGGTGGCGGCTGGGAGGGCGCCTACCCGGACCAGCCGGTTTCGGCCGGCACTGCGGAGTAGCCGCGGGGCTGCCTGTCTGCAGGCTGGCAGTGGGTGGGATGGTTGCCTCTGCGGCGACCGCCCCCGCAACAATCTCCGGGAGCCGCTACGAGGCCGGGGGCGACGGCTGGACCGCGCAGGAACCTGCCGCAGGCTGACCCAGCGGAAGTCCCCAGCTTTGGGGCGCCCTGCCTGGCTCGGCCGCGCGGGACTCCGCCTGGCCTGGAGCGGGCCGGCGTTGCAGGCCCGGCGGGAAGGCCCTAATGATCTCGCTTCGCCTGTGCGACCTTGGTGGCCTTCGACACGCGCCCGACCTCCCGCGGGTCCATGCGAACGGAAGGCTGCTTGCTTTCCCTGGATTTCATGCCGCTGGACGCGGTGCGGCCCGGGCCAGGGTGCCGCGGCTCCGCTGCCGACTTTGCATCGAGCGCCGCGCGCAGCACCTGCGTCGCCGTCGGCCTGTTCAGCTTGCGCAGTGCTGCCGTCACCCGCTTCAGCGCCTCGACCAAGACCCCGGTCTTGCTCTCCGACCCGGCATTGTCACGGGCCGGGACCACCCCGCGAGGATCGGACTTCCCCCGCATCTCCCGCTGCTGCTGGCTGGCGATGGCGCGGGAGCGGTCGCGCGCCTCGCGCAGCCGCTTGCCCAGCGCCTGGATCTCCTCCTTGCCCAGCATGTCCACGGCAGGCGGCCGGGTCTGGGCGACCATCTCGCGCTCGGGGACAGTCAGCAGGCGATCTTCTTGCGCGTTGGAAACAGTCATTTGGCCATCCCTCCTTGAAAGCATGCGGAACGATCCTGACCCGAAGCTATTGGGGACGCAAGCACCGCGCATCATCGAAGGGATGAGCACGGTTGGTCAGCGGGTCTATGTCGTCGGGAAGGCGACTGTCCGGTTGTGCGTGACACGGCGGTGGCTGATCCCAGGGCTTACCCACACGGCTGCAACCCGAGGGAAGACGGGCGCCAGCCGCCGCGCGCCGGGGGTGGGCGCCAGATACAAGGGAATCTCGCTGGCCTCGCCTACCCGGCGATGCCGCCGGAACCGCGCTGCCCGGGCCAGCAGGCCTGCGCCGCAAGACCCCGGCCCTCTCCCTCCGGGAAAGGAAGCAGGCAGCGTCCCCACCGCAGATGGGATTACCCTGCCCGCAGAGGGAGGCAACGCCGCCGCCGCGCGTGAAGCCGTTGCTCGGGAGGACCAGCCTTGTCCGATCCGCCGGGCCAGGGCAGGTTGGTGCAGTCCTAAGTCAGAGTCTCCCGAACCATGCGCCACCCACGCCACGCCCCTCCTGCTGCTGGGCCACTCCTGCTGCTGGCCGGCTGCCTGGCCGCATGCGGCTATTCTGGCCCGCCGCAGGGTTACACCCCCTACCAGCCCAGCCCCGCCATGACCGCGGTGCTGCAGGAACGGCTGAACATGCGCGCCGTCGATCCCAGCACGGTGTCCATCGCCCGCGCACGGGAGGTGCCGAACCTGATCGACGCCATGCACGCCATCCCCAACGTGAACGGCAACCCCGCCGACAGCCCGGACGTGCCGGTCGTCCGCCCGCTGACCGCAGTCGGCGCCAGCGGCCCGCTGCCCGCCCTGCTCTATCAGCCGCCCACGCCGAAGAACACGCCGCTGATCATCTACTTCCCCAGCGGCACCTGGGTCACCGGCGGCACCGACCAGTACGACGAAACGGCCCGGCAACTGGCCCGGCGCACCGGATGGGTCGTGGTGTCCCTCGGCCCCCGCCACGCGCCGGAGGTGACGTTCCCCGCCATCCACGACGACGCGTTCGCCGCCTACCTGTGGGCGCGCGCCCATGCCAGGGAGTGGGGCGCGGACCCAGCGCGAGTCGTGCTGGCCGGGGAGGGGCCGGGTGCCAACTTGGCGCTTTCGACCGCCCTGCTGGCCCGGGACCGCCGCGCGCCGGCGCCCAACCACCTGCTGCTGATCACCCCCCTGGCTGGCACGGCGCTGTCCGGGCCAAGCATGGCGGAGAACGGCCGCAGCCTGCCGCTGACCCGCCGCACGGTGGGCTGGGCGCAGCAGCGCTACACGACCGACGACCGGCAATTGCTCGACCCGCGGATCGACCTGCAGGACCGCACCGACCTGGCGGGGATGCCGCCAACGACGATGGTGCTGGCGGAGATCGACCCGACGCGCTCCGGCGGCGAGGTGGTGGCCGCCCACCTGACCGCCGCAGGCGTGCCGACCGACCTACGGCTGTTCCCCGGCACCACCAGCGACTTTTTCGGCCTGGGCGAGAAGGTGCCAGAGGCAGCATCGGCCGAGGATTACGCCGTCAACCGCCTCAAGGCCGCCTTCGTGCTCCCGGAGCCGCCGGTGCGGGACCGCGCGCCGGCCCGGCGCCGCAGGCTGCACCGGGTACGCAACCTGCACCAAGGAAGCTGAGTGCGCCCGCGAGGCAAAAGCGCCCCGGGAACGACCCCGCCACTGCCGCACGAACGGACACGAAGCCGTGTGCTGCTTGGTCCGCTTCGCACGTTAAAACGTTTCTTCCCATATCCGTGGCAACACTGATGCAGAGGACGAGGGATGGCGCAGGGAAGCAACCGGGCTAGAGCAGTCGCAATCGCACTGCGCCGCCGCCGGCCGGAGCCGCAACCTTGGTGGGTTTGGGCATTGCTGGCGTTGGCGATGATGCTGGCGGCGATGGCGTCCAACCCGGTCCACGCGCAGACCTCGGTACCACCGGCCGGCACTGCCCCGGCGCTGTCCCCCAATCCATCCGTGCAGGCGTCCCCGGTGCCGGGTGCACCGGCGGCGAACGGGACTATGCCAGTGATCCCGCCTCCGGTTGCTGGATCGATGCCGGTCATTACGCCTCCGGTTGCTGGGACGATGCCGGTGATCCCACCGCCGGGCAGTTCGGACGGGACGGCTGCGGTGGTCCCGAAATAGCCGCCATACCCGCCTTGTTTGGTCTTGTCGCTGCGTAGCAGCCGGGCAACACCGTGCGCGGCCCCTAATTGGTCGCGCACGTCGGCCTTGCCGATGAGCATCACGACTCCGCAAACAGGGTCTGAACCGCCCACGGGGCACGAACCCTGCCCAAGCGGGCAATTACTCTGCCGTGCCGCCTGACAGCTAAGTGCCGGCCCACAGCAATTAACCTCAATTTCATAGTCGCAGCGGTATCCTCGCCCACTGGCAAGGATCATCTGTAATGCTGCGGCTATACGCTTGCATCGCTCAACAACATAACCTCTACCTGGTCGCCCTTGCCGGAGTGGTTGCCGTCCTTGGCTCCCATACTGCCCTGAGCTTGCTGCGGCACATCCAGGCGCTGCAGGGCCGTGCGCGTCATCTCTGGCTTGGAGGCGCCGCTCTAGCCGCTGGATCAGCGATCTGGGCCACGCATTTCGTCGCAATGCTTGCGTTCCAGCAAGGTATCAAGGTTGGGTACGACATCGAGCTGACGGTGCTGTCGTTGCTGGCGGCGGTTGTCCTGACTTGGCTGGGCTTCTGGATCGCCTTGCTGTGGTCCAGCCGGGTGAACCAAGCTGTGGGCGGAGCAACCATCGGGCTTGGGATCGCCGCGATGCACTACACGGGAATGTCGGCGCTGCGGTTTCCCGGGTTTGTTTCGTGGGACGCTGGACTTGTGGCGATGTCGCTAGCGCTTGGGTGCGGGTTCGGCGCTGCGTCATTGCTGCTCGCCCTGGCCGGCTTGGGGCGTTGGAGCAAGCTCACGGCAATGGCGCTGCTGACTCTCTCCATCTGTGGCCTGCATTTTACCGGCATGGCGGCAGGCTCCATCACCCTGACTGCCGCAGCCGCGCTGCCTTCGAGCGTCATGTCACCGGACTTACTGGCCATCAACGTGGCTGGCGCGTGTTTCCTCCTTTTGCTGCTCAGTGCCGGTGCGGTGCAACTTGGTCGCCGTGCCGACCGGCTGCGGGAGACCGAACGCTTAAACCTGCAAAGCCTCGCCGACATCGCAGTGGAGGGCCTGCTGGTGTGCGATGGGGAGATGGTGGTCGCCGTCAACACGAGCTTCGAGCAGATGGTCGGCCGCCCGGCGTCCGCCCTGGTCGGGTCGTCGGTCAGCGCATTGTTCGAGCCGACCCAACCAGCTGCCGTCTTGCCCGGAAGCGCGGGCGAGCAGGTGTTGCTGTCGGCGAACGGAGAGCAGATTCCGGTCGAGATGATGCAGAAGCCCATCCTGTATTCCGGCAGGCCGCACCGCGTGGTGGCGGTCCGCGACTTGCGGGAGCGGCGCAAGGCCGAGCAGGAGATCCGCTTCCTGGCACACCATGATGCCTTGACGGGTCTGGCCAATCGCCCGGCATTCGGGCTTGGACTGGACCGCCAAATGCACGAGCAGGCCCGCACCGGGGAGCAGTTCGCCCTGCTCACGCTGGACCTGGATCGGTTCAAGGAGGTGAACGACGCCATGGGCCACCAGGTCGGCGATCTGTTGCTGGCGCGGGTCGCCGGCCGGCTGCGTGCGACGTTGCGCGAAACCGACCTGGTCGCCCGCCTGGGCGGCGACGAGTTCTCCATCCTGCCAACCCCGCCCCTGATGCCGGCAGAAGCCGCCATCCTGGCCCGGCGGATCGTGGAGATGGTGTGCCGGCCCTACATCCTGGACGGCAAGATCATCAACATCAGCGCCAGCGTCGGCGTGGCGATGGCTCCGCAAGATGGAGAGAACGCCGTCGCCCTGATGAAGAACGCCGACCTTGCGCTCTACCGCGCCAAATCGGATGGGCGCAACACGCTGCGGTTCTTCGAGCAGGGCATGGACATGCAGATGCAGCAGCGCCGCACCCTGGAGCTGGAACTGCGGCACGCCATTACCCACGAGCAGCTGGAAGTGTTCTACCAACCACTGTTCGACGTGGCCGCGCAACGCGTTCGCGGCTTCGAGGCATTGGTGCGGTGGCGCCATCCGCAGCGTGGGCTGATCCCGCCGGGCGACTTCATCCCACTTGCCGAAGAAACCGGGCTGATCGTTGCCATTGGCGAGTATGTGCTGAACACTGCCGTGACCCAGGCCGCCGCCTGGAGCGACGAGACCACGATGGCCGTCAATCTGTCCGCCGTGCAGTTCGCCGCCGGGGGCTTGGTGGGCACCGTGAAGGCGGCGCTCGCCCAGTCCAGGCTGCCGGCGCACCGGCTGGAACTCGAGATCACCGAGGGCGTGCTGCTGAAGGAGGGCATCGATACCCTGGAAGCCCTGCACGCGCTGCGCAATCTCGGCGTGAGGATATCCATGGACGATTTCGGCACCGGCTACTCGTCGCTCCGCTACCTGCGGACGTTCCCGTTCGACAGGATCAAGATCGACCGGTCCTTTGTGCAGGAGATGATGGTCAACGCGGAATGTGCCGCCATCATCTGGGCGGTGATCGGGCTAGGTCAGCGCCTCGGCGTCACCACGACGGCGGAAGGAGTGGAAACGGAGGAGCAGATGGCGTGCCTTCAGCAGCAGGGGTGCAACGTGTTGCAGGGTTACCTGATCGGCAAGCCGATGCCGGCCGCCGAGGCATCCCGCTTCGTGGCTGCGCCCGTTGCAGAGGCTGCCTGAGATGGCCGGGGCACTGAGTCGCCTGGTGTACAGCAGCCGCAGCGCGCTGAAGGGAACGGCTGAGGACTGCCTGGCCGGAGTGGCAAACATCCTTCGCGCGTCGCGGGCGAACAATCCGAAGGCAGGACTGACAGGCGTGCTGCTGTTCGACGGGACCACCTTCCTGCAGGTGTTGGAGGGTCCTATTGCGGAAATCGAGCGCCTGCACGAGACGATAGCCCGTGACTGCCGGCACGAGGAGATCACCTTAATCGACCTGGTTTCAATCGAGGTGCGGGAGTACGAAGCATGGAGCATGGCTTTCCTGGATGGGACCGACGTCAAGCATCACACCCTGCGCCGGTTCCTGGCAAAGCAGTCTGGTCCAGACGCCGCCTGGCTGGGCAGTACCCTATCGAGTGCGATGCAGGCGTTGCTGTTCCAGGACGCGTCTATCCCCGCTGCTTGCGGGCATAGCATGGCGTTGTTGTATGCATCAGCAGTTGAGCATGGAGCCTGTTGAGCAATTTCAGCAATACTTCCCCGGCCTAGGCGAAGCGCAGATGATAGGAGCACGCAACAACTCGGAAATATCGCCTAATCCGGAATGATCTATGCCATTTTGGGCACAAGACGTGCTCCTGGCATAGCTTACGACATTGGCAATGCCGCGAATCATCCATGCGACAACACTGCGCCTATGACCAGAACGGCGTTTCTGCGGCTGTGGCCGAGCGCTGTCCTGAAGCGGCGATCATCGTGCCGCCGCGTTCCACATCGAACCGAGAGGTTCGCCGGACATCGAACCGAGAGGTTCGCCGGACATCGAACCGAGAGGTTCGCCGGACATCGA
>CAXTAT010000006.1:0-8265 GCA_964242415.1 uncultured Acetobacteraceae bacterium | reverse complement strand
ACCGAGAGGTTCGCCAGACATCGCCGAGCACGGCCGCATGGGCTGGCAGGCAGCATCCAGCGACACGAGACGCGCTCTGGCCAAGGCCGCAGTCGGGCGCTGGACGCAGGTGATCGGGGACAGGTTGCCCGCGCATGCGGACAAGCGTCGCGCAACCGAGGTGGAGGCGGTTGTCCACCTGCTCAACCATATGCTGCATCTCGAACACCCAAAGCCTGTCCGCGTTGCCCAACCCCAAACAGGGTCGGGGCCGCTACACCCCCACGCCCGATTTGCGCACTACGCTGACGCCGGTGTGCATGGTAGTGGCCGCGTGATGTTCTCCAAAGTCCTGATCGCAAACCGCGGCGCGATCGCGTGCCGCATCATCCGCACCTTGAAGGCGATGGACATCCGCTCGGTCGCCATCTTCAGCGACGCCGATGCCGGCTCCCGCCACGTCGCGGAGGCCGACGAAGCCATCCGCATCGGCCCGGCGCCGCCAACGGAAAGCTACCTGAACATCGAGGCGATCCTGGCTGCCGCCGAAGCGACAGGCGCCCAGGCGATCCATCCCGGCTACGGCTTCCTTTCCGAGAACGCCGCGTTCGCCGAAGCCTGTGCCGCCCGCGGCATCGCCTTCGTCGGCCCCACCCCCGACAACATCCGCGCCTTCGGCCTGAAGCACATCGCACGGTCGCTGGCCGCCCAGCATGGCGTACCGCTGGCACCAGGCACCGACCTGCTGACCGACGAGACGGCGGCGATCAAGGCGGCGGAGCGGATCGGCTACCCGGTCATCCTCAAAGCAACAGCCGGTGGCGGTGGCATCGGCATGAAGGCGTGTGCCGACGAGGCGGACATCCGCGAGGGCTTCGCCACCGTCGCGCGGCTCGGCGCCGGCAACTTCGGCGACGGCGGCGTCTTCCTAGAACGCTATGTCGCGCGCGCCCGCCACATCGAGGTGCAGGTGTTCGGCGATGGCGCTGGCCAGGTGGTGGCCCTCGGCGAACGCGACTGCTCGCTCCAGCGCCGCAACCAGAAGGTGGTCGAGGAGACGCCCGCACCGGGGTTGCCCGCAGCGATCCGGGACGCGTTGATCGGCGCCGCCGTCCGCCTGACCGCGGCCGCGCATTATCGCTCGGCAGGCACGGTCGAGTTCCTCTACGACATCGAACGCAACGACTTCTGCTTCCTTGAGGTCAACACCCGTCTGCAGGTCGAGCATGGCGTCACCGAGCAGGTGACCGGCGTTGACCTGGTCGAATGGATGGTCCGCGGCGCGGCCGGCGATTTCTCCTTCCTCGACGGCTTTCAGGCGAGATCCAAGGGCGCCTCGATCCAGGTTCGGCTGTATGCCGAGGACCCGGCCCAGGACTACCGCCCCAGCTCCGGCCGCCTCGTCGGCGTGTCCTGGCCCGAGGGGCCGCGGATCGACACCTGGATCGATGCCGGCACCGAGGTGTCCGCCTGGTACGATCCGCTGCTCGCCAAGCTGATCGTCACGGCGCCGACGCGCGGGGCGGCAGTGGCGGCGATGCAGGCCGCACTCGACCAAACGGCGATCGCGGGCATCGAGACCAACCTTGACCGGCTGCGCACGGTGGTCCGCTCGGCGGCGTTCACGAGCGGCGCGGTCTCCACCAGCGCGCTGGCCGGCATCGCCTACACGCCGCGCATCATCCGCGTGCTGGCCGGCGGCGCCTTCACCACGGTGCAGGACTATCCGGGCCGCCTGGGCCTGTGGAACGTGGGCGTGCCGCCCTCGGGACCCATGGACGCGCTCGCCTTCCGCCTGGGCAATCGCCTGCTCGGCAACGCGGAGGGCGCGGCCGGGCTGGAGATCACCGCCGCCGGCCCGACGCTGCTGGTCAATGCTCCCACCCGCCTGTGCCTCACCGGCGCCGACTTCGCCGCGACGCTCGATGGCGTGGCGGTCGGCTGCTACGCGGCGTTCGACGTAGCGGCCGGGCAGGTGCTGAAGGTCGGCCGCGTCGCTGCCGGCATACGCGGCTACATCCTACTGGCCGGGGGCATCGACGCGCCACGCTATCTCGGCAGCTGCAGCGCCTTTACCCTGGGCGAGTTCGGCGGCCATGCCGGCCGGGCCGTGCTGACGGGCGACACGCTGCATTTCGCCGGGGCGCCGACGCAGGCGGGAACCGCGGCACTTGCGCCGGCGGACCGGCCGACGATCACGCACGAGTGGACGCTCAGCGTGCTCTACGGCCCCCACGGCGCGCCCGACTTCTTCACCGCCGCCGACATCGCCATGCTCCGGAACACGCCGTGGAAGGTGCACTACAATTCCAACCGCACCGGCGTTCGCCTGGTCGGCCCCAAGCCGCAATGGGCGCGCAGGGATGGCGGAGAGGCAGGACTGCATCCCTCGAACATCCACGACAACGCTTATGCGATCGGCGCGATCGACTTCACCGGCGACATGCCGATCATCTTGGGGCCGGACGGCCCGTCGCTGGGCGGCTTCGTCTGCCCCTTCGTGGTCGCGCAGGCCGACCTGTGGAAGGTGGGCCAACTCGCCCCGGGCGACTGGGTGCGCTTCGCGATCGTCGGCAACGCCGCTGCAAACGCCGCCGAACAGGCCCAGGACCTGCTCATCCGCACGCTCGCCAGTCCCGCCCAGGACGCAGCGTGCGAGGCAGGACCGGAGCTGGACGAAGACCCCGGCTCGCCGATCCTGCACGCCATGGCTGGCGAGGGCGCTCGCCCGTCCGTGACCTACCGCCAGCAAGGCGACCGCAACCTGTTGGTCGAATATGGCCCCATCGTCCTCGACCTAGAGCTGCGCCTGCGTATCCACGCGCTGATGCTCGAGATCGGGCGTCTCGACCTGCCCGGCATCATCGACGTGACGCCCGGCATTCGGTCGCTGCAGGTCCATTATGACAGCCGGCTGCTGCAACAGGCGGCGCTGGTTGCGGCGCTCGCCGCGGCCGAGGACCGGCTGGGCAGTCTCGACGGCTTCGAGATCCCCTCGCGCGTCGTCCACCTGCCGTTGTCTTGGCAGGACCCGGCGATCTACCAGACCATCGAGAAGTACATGGCCTCGGTCCGCGACAATGCGCCGTGGTGCCCGGACAACATCGAGTTCATCCGCCGCATCAACGGGCTCGACAGCATTGAGGCCGTGAGGCGCATCGTCTTCGACGCCGAGTATCTCGTCATGGGGCTGGGCGACGTTTACCTCGGCGCGCCGGTGGCGACGCCGATCGACCCGCGGCACCGCCTGGTCACAACCAAGTATAATCCCGCGCGGACGTGGACCCCGCCAAACGTGGTCGGCATCGGCGGCGCCTATATGTGCATCTACGGGATGGAGGGGCCGGGCGGCTACCAACTGTTCGGCCGCACGATCCAGGTGTGGAACGCCTGGCGCCAGACGGATGCCTTTCGCGATGGCAAGCCGTGGTTGCTGCGCTTCTTCGACCGGGTTCGCTTCTTCCCCGTCAGCCATGACGAGCTGACCGAGTGGCGCCGCGACTTCCCATTCGGCCGCCGCTCGATCCGCATCGAGGAGGGGACATTCCGCCTGTCGGAGTACCGTGCCTTCCTGGCGCAGAATGCCGACAGCATCACCGCCTTCCAAACCAGGCGAGAGGCCGCCTTCGCCGACGAGCGGGCCGAGTGGGAGCGCAACGGCGAGTTTGACCGGGCCACTGCACCCACTGAAGACGCCGGCAACGGTGCCGAAGTGGCCGAGATCGACCTACCCGGCGGCTGCGAACTGGTGGAGGCCCCATTGGGCGGCAACGTATGGAAGCTGCTCGTCGCCGAAGGCGCTGCTGTGCAGGCGGGCGAGATCATCGCAATCATCGAGGCGATGAAGGCAGAGACGCGGGTCGTGGCCCCGATGAGTGGTATCGTACGCCGGATCTATGTGCAGGAAGGACAGTTGGTCGCGCCAGGCCGCGCCATGCTGGCGATGGAGGTTGCTTGATCAAGCCACCATTCGAGGGGCAGCCACCACCGCCGCTGCCGCATCCGGTGAGACGACGGCTGTCGCGGTCGTTCGCAAGGCAACCGCCGACGGGTCTGACCTGTCGATCCTAACTAACCCCTGTCATTGCGAACCGGCTTCGGCGCGGCAATCCAGGACTGCGCGAATCGCGCTGGCTGCCCCTGGATCGCCACGCCACAAGCGCGGCTCGCAATGACGATGCCCTTGCCAGCGATCAGAACCCTCGGCGGTTGGCACAAATAGGTGGCGACGATCCGAGCGAAATCCTCATACATCGCCCCACCAGGAAAAGCGCTCGACACGAGCAATCGCGCCTTGAATACCGGAACGTGTTTCCCGGCGGTCCCAACCCCTCGCGCCATCCGGTTCACCGCCGCCGGATTACCCTCCGCCTTGGTCTGAACCGAGCCAACCCGGGCCAAAACCCAGGCTCGGCGGCCTGCCGCCCGAAACGTGAGGCTCGTGATCCGCACCTACGGACCCGGCCGGATACCCTGCAACGGCAGCAACCCGTTCGCGAGCAGCACGACCCCCTGCACCTTGCGCGACACCCCAGGATGTTCCGTGGCGTCCAAAGATAAATCAGCGGCAGGTCCGCCTGCACCTGGCGCCATAACTGGTCATACAGCGCCCGCCGCCTCGCCGGGTCACCCTCGGCTCGTGCCTGCCCCAGCAGCGCATCGGCGTTCGGGTTCGAATACTCGGCGATGTTGAGCGCGCTTCCCGTGTGCAGGAACGCACACCCGTTGCTGTCCGGGTCCAGCAGCCCCGACCACCCGCCCAGCGTCACCTGGAACTCGCCCCGCATGGTCGCGGCCAGCACCGTGCCGATTTCCGCCGCAACCACCCGCACGTCGAACCCGGCCTCCGCCGCCATCGCCTGGATCACCTCGCCGGCCTGCACGCCCTGCGGCGTGTTGGATGTTATTGTAAAGATAGTTCGCAAGTCTGTCAGCATTATAGCTTATGCAGAAGGCACGCCTTGAACCCAAAACGGCATAGCTCCTTGCGGATCAGGCGACCCTTCCGAGTTGTTGCGATCTCTCACCAGCTACGCCTTGCCTACACCGAAGACACTTTGCCGAAATCGCTCGACAGCCCCTCCAGGCTCAACGGCTGACCCATGCGACAACGCCGCACCGGCGTGCGGTGCCAGCCGTCCGCATGGGCCTGCCAGTAGGCCTGCTTCAGCCGCAGCGACACCGGCCCCGGCCGGTCGTTGCCAAGAATGCGGCCCCCCACGCGGGACACCGGCATCACACCGCCCGCCGTGGTCGCGGCGAACACCTCGTCGGCCTCCTCCAGCGCCGCCCGGGTAACCGGCACCACGGCAGCGGTGATCCCCAGCCGCTCGCACAGCTCCAGCACCGACCGCCGGGTGATGCCGTGCAGGCTGCCGCGGTCGGGCGTCAGCACGGCGCCGTCCCGGACGATGAAGATGTTGAACCCCGGGCCTTCGGTCACGAAGCCGGCGGCATCGCACAGGATCGCCGTGTCGAACCCGTGATCATGCGCCTCCATCAGCCCCGTGGTGAGGTCGCCCCACTGGTAGTTCTTCACAGTCGGATCGACGCTGGCATCCGGCACCCGGGGCACGCTGGCGATCCATAGATGGGCGCCGCGCGCCTGCACGTCCTCCGGGATCACGTCGATCCAGGGCAGGGCGTAGGCGACGAAGTGGTTCGCGCAGTCCGCCGGCCGGCGTGACCCGGCGACCCGGGGGCGGCCGCGCAAGGCCACCATCGCGACATAGGCGTCCTCCAGCCCAGTCAGGGCCACGCAGCGGTGCAACGCCGCTTCCATCTGCCCCAAGTCCTCCGGCGGAACCAGCCGCCGCGCCTGCATGGAGCGGGCGAACCGCTCAAGATGATCGGCCAGCCGGAAGAACCCGCCGCCGAACACGTGCACCACGTCATAGACCGCGTCCGACCGGGTGAACCCCCAATCGGTAACGGGGATGCACGCCTCGCCGATGGGGACGAACTCGCCCCTTATATAGGCGGCGCCGGCGGCGAAAGGGGAGGGTTCCATACGGCCAGGCTAGGCCAGCCGGCTGCCCCTCGGCAACGCCGCGCTACGACCTCGTTACGGTGGCCATGGCGTCTTGGCGATGTCGGGACAGAGGCTGACGGGCTTTTGTCGTGCTGTCTCGATGGTGAACCTCCGGCGGACCTGGGCGCCGGGGGTGTTGCGCTGCTGCCGCCTGGCCTTGGTAACCAAGGCGAGGCGCTCGCGCCCGCCGGTACGGCGGTCTCGACCATGTTCAGCCAACGTCATGGCAACGCCGAAGCCAGTGTCGCCAAGGGCCGCAAGGCGCCGCACCGCTGCGGCTTTCTCTGCGATGCAATTCCCCCAACTCTGCGGTCCTGCGGGTACAACGCTCCCCGAGCAGTGCACACGCAGCAGCTCGGAAAAGCTTCGATGGATGCCAAGCCGCAGCCATGCGGGCGCCTCAGGCACCGTGACGCCATCCTCGGACCATGGCGCAGCGGTGCGGCGCAACCCCTGACGAGATTGCACCGGCCCCAATCATGGCCACCGTCCGGCGCGTCATCGTCGCCAAGCAGGCCCGGAGCGACAAGCCCGATCGGGCCACCTCAAGGAGGATGCGTGACAATGAACGTGCGGTCGAAGAAGCCTGCCTCACTCCTTCTCCACGCCATAGAACTGCGGAAACCCGTCGGGGATGCCCCTGATCGTGTTCCGGAACGCGGTTGGCTGGTAGTACATGCCCATCGGCACATAGGGCACATCCAGCATCGCCTGCGCCTGGATCGCCCGGGCGGCCTGCTGCTGCGCGGCCAGCCCCGCCGCATCGAACCAGGCCAGCCGCAGCGCCTCCGTCTTGGGCAGGTCGGGCCAGCCGAACCAGGCGCGCGTTCCGTTGGAGCGCAGCGCCAGGTGCGATGCCGGGCTGAGGTTGTTGGTGCCGCCGAGAAAGGTGAAGAAGATGTTCCAACCCCCCTTGTCCGGCGGCTCCCGGCTGGCACGCCGCTGCACGACCGTGCCCCAGTCCAGCGACTGGTAATCGACGTTGAAGCCGATGCGCTTCAGCAGGTCCCCGGCGACTTCGGCCATGGCGTTGATGGTCGGGAAATCCGACGCGGCAAGCACGACGACCCGCTCACCCTTGTAGCCAGCCGCTGCCAGCGCCCGCTTGAGCGCAGCCGGGTCGGCGTTGCCCTTCATGACGGACAGCCCGGCGTCGCTCGCCATCGGCGTATCGTTGGCGAACACCCCATTCGGCACCTTGATCAGGGCGGGGTCCGCGCCGGCCACCGCGTCCATCACGTCCTGCTGGTTGACGGCGGACAGGACGACCTGGCGGATCGCGGCGTTGTCGAACGGCGGATAAAGCTGGTTGAACCGCATGCAGCCCATCTCGCCGGTCGGGTCCTTGACCACGACCGTGATGTCCCGGTTGCGCTGGAGCTGCGGCACCAGGTCGATGCCGGGGTTCTCCCACCAGTCGAACTCGCCGATGCCCAGCGCGGCCGCCGCCGTTGCCTGGTCCGGCACGACGGTCCAGACAACCCGGTCAACATGGGCGATTTTCGGGCCAGAGGTGTAGCTCGCCACCCCATCAGGGCGCGGCACATAGCCGGCGAACTTCTCATACACCACGCGGGCGCCCGAGACGCGCTCGTCGGCAACGAAGCGGAACGGGCCGCTGCCGACCATTTCGGTGACCTGCTGATAGGGATCGGTCCTCGCCAGCCGTTCCGGCATGATCGCCGCCATGTTCGCCGCCGTCGCCAGCGCGTCGGGCAGCAGGCCGAACGGCTTGTTCAGGCGGAACCGCACCGTCTTGTCGGTCGGCGCCGACAACTCGTCGGTCGCGGCAAACAGCACGCCGCCGAAGGAGTCGCGCTTGCCCCACCGCGTCAGGCTGGCCACCACGTCGCGCCCCAGCACGGGCGTGCCGTCATGGAAGCGCAGGCCGTCGCGCAGCGTCAGGTCCCACTGCCGGCCGTCGGCGCTGGTCACGGCGCCGGCCGCCATCTGCGGCTTGGCGGCGAACTGGGCATCGACGCCATAGAGCGAGTCGAACACCGCATGGCCATGGTTGCGGCTGACGTCGGAGGTGGACCAGATCGGGTCCAGGTTCGCGAGGTCGGCCTGCGGCACGAAGGTGAGGGTGGTCCGGCCCTCTGCCCGGACGATGCGCGGTGCCGCGAGCGCCACGGCTCCGGCGGCGGCGGATTGCAAAACGGCGCGGCGCTTCATGAGGAGGCTCCCTGCAGCGGGCGAACGCGGTTGTAACTCTTCCACTCGCCGGCACACCTCTCGGCTAGTGTGGTGTGGCG
>CAXTAT010000005.1:62489-210380 GCA_964242415.1 uncultured Acetobacteraceae bacterium | reverse complement strand
CAACTCAGGCCAGCGCCGGACAACCAAAACCGCGGCCTACAGCCGACGCTTACAGTGGTACAGCCCTACGGCCAGGTCCCAATCGCCGGCCTCGCGGTACAGCGCGGTGAGGTAGCGGGCGGCGTAGGCGGCGTTGGCCGCCGGGTCGAACGCCTCGTCCAGGGAGCGGAAGGCGCCGGGGTGGATCGCCAGGTTGACCTGCATGCAGCCCACGTCGATGGAGCGCACGCCCGCGGCCTGCGCCTGCTGCACGGCGGCGATGGCGGCGGGCTTGGTGTCGAAGTAGGCGCCTCGGCCGGCTACGTCGATGGTCCATGGCCAGGCGACGGCGCCGTTGGGCAGCAGGCGCCCGCTTTCGACCAGGGCGATGCGTTCCAGCAGGCCCGGCGGGGTGTTCCAGGCTTGCTCGGCCACCCGGAGGGCAGGGGCGCACTGGGCTGCCGGTTGCGCCTGTGCCGGGGCGGCGAGCAGCAGGATTAGGCTCAGGGCGGCAATAGCGTGGGCTGGCTTATCCCGCAGGGAGAGGGGCGGGTAGGTGGGCGACTTGCTGAAGCAAGACGGGGTGACGGTGCGAACAGGCATGGCTTGGTGCTTGCGGCCTCCCTCACCCCGGCCCTCTCCCGGAGGGAGAGGGAGAAGGGTGTTAGATGCGGACGACTTGGGCGTTTGCCGTCAGGGTGGGCTCGCATAGGTCCGCCAATGGTCCGGCCACGTCGGCTGGCTTGGCCAGGGCGTCGGGACGCTCGCCGGGCATGGCCTCGGTCCGCATACGGGTGGCGACGATGCCGGGGTCGAACAGGTTGACGCGCAGGCGTGTGGTGGCGACCTCGGCGGCCCAGGTCAGCACCAGGTGCTCCATGCCGGCCTTGGTCGCCCCGTAGGCGCCCCAGTAGGCATGCGGCGCGGCGACGACACCGGTGGTCACGAACACCGCGCGCCCCGCCGGTGCGGCCTGCAGCAGGGGGGCGCAACTGCGGATTAGCCGCCAGGCGGCGGCCAAGTTGACGCCCACCACGGTGTCCCAGTCGCCCGGCGTGATATGCGGCACGGGGGTGAGCTTGCCCAAGGCGCCGGCGTTGTGCACCAGGATGTCCAGCCGGCCGAAGCGGTCGAACAGGGTGGGGCCGATTGGGTCCAGTCCGGCGCCGTCCTTCAGGTCCAGCGGCAGCAGCGTCGCCTTGCCGCCTACGGCGCGGACGGCGTCGTCGGTTTCCTCCAGGCCGCCTTGGGTGCGGGCGATCAGCACGACGTGGGCGCCGCGCCGGGCCAACTCGACGGCTACGGCGGCGCCGATGCCGCGGCTGGCGCCGGTGACCAGCGCCACCGACCCGGCCAGGGTAGGCATCAGTGCACCGGCCGGGGCAGGGTGGGCATCAGTGCATCTCGGTCAGCAGGCTCAGTTGGCGGTCGGCGTTGTCCGTCATGTCCGGCAGGGGGATGGGGTACTCGCCGGTGAAGCAGGCGTCGCAGTAGTGCGGCCGGGCCACGTCGCGGTTCGGCTTGCCCAGCGCGCGATACAGGCCGTCCAGCGACACGAAGGCCAGGCTGTCGGCGCCGATCAGCCCGGCCATCTCGGCCACGCTGTGCCGGGCGGCCAGCAGCTTGCCGCGCTCGGGCGTGTCGATGCCGTAGAAGCAGGAGTGCGTGGTCGGCGGCGAGGAGATACGCATGTGCACCTCCGCCGCGCCGGCGGCGCGCACCATCTCGACGATTTTTCGGCTGGTGGTGCCGCGGACGATGCTGTCATCGACCAGGATCACCCGCTTGCCCTTGATGACGGTGCGGTTGGCCGAGTGCTTCAGCTTCACGCCGAGGTTGCGGATGCTGTCGGTGGGTTCGATGAAGGTGCGGCCGACGTAGTGGTTGCGGATGATGCCCAGCTCGAAGGGGATGCCGCTCTCGGCGCTGAAGCCCATGGCGGCGGGGACGCCGCTGTCGGGGACGGGGACGATCACGTCGGCGTCGATGTGGCTTTCGCGGGCCAGCTCGGCGCCGATGGACTTGCGGGCGTCATAGACGGGGGTGCCCTCCATGACGGAGTCGGGGCGGGCGAAGTAGATGTACTCGAACACGCAGAACCGGCTTTTGCCCGGGCCGAACGGCTTGATGCTGTGGACGCCCTGGTCGTTGATGACGACGATCTCGCCGGGTTCCACGTCGCGGATGAACTCGGCGCCGACGATGTCGAGCGCGCAGGTTTCGCTGGCCAGGACCCAGCCGCCGGTGCCCTCGTTGCCGATGCGGCCCAGGATGAGGGGGCGGACGCCCATGGGGTCGCGCACGCCCATCATGGCGGCGTTGGACAGCGCGACGAGGGAGTAGGCGCCGACCACCTGCTTCAGGGCGTCGATCAGGCGGTCCACGACGGTGGAGTACAGGCTGATGGCGATCAGGTGGACGAACACCTCGCTGTCGGTGGTGCTTTGGAACAGGCACCCGCGGCGGACCAGGGCGCGGTGCAGGGCGTTGGCGTTGGTCAGGTTGCCGTTGTGGGCCACCGCGAAGCCGCCAAACTCGAAGTCGGCATACAGGGGCTGCACATTCCGGAGAATGGTCTCGCCGGTGGTGGCGTAGCGGTTGTGGCCGATGGCGTTGGCGCCGGGCAGCGAGGCGATGACCTTGGCGCTGCTGAAGTTGTCGCCGACCAGGCCCAGGCCGCGGTGGCTGTGGAAGCGGCTGCCGTCGTAGCTGACGATGCCGGTGGCCTCCTGGCCGCGGTGCTGCAGGGCGTGCAGGCCGAGGGCGGTGACGGCGGCGGAGTCGGACACGTTCCAGACGCCGAAGACGCCGCACTCCTCGTGCAGCTTGTCGTCTTGCAGATCGGCTTCGGTGAGGACCATGGCTTACTCCTAATCCCGGACCGGCGGGGGGGACATCGCCCGGCCGGCCGGGGTGGCGCGCATCAGGTCCGACGCCGTTGTGGTCCGCCCGGCAGGGGGCTTGAGGACGGCGGGCCGGTAGGGCGTCGGCAACTGGCTGGCCAGCCATGCGGCGCCCTCGTAGGCGGGGGTCAGCGACCGCGCCTCCCGCACCGGCGGCGGCCAGTTGTCGGGCGGGATGACGAAGCCAGCCAATATGTAGGCGGCGCACACCAGCACTGCACCCCGGGCCAGTCCGAATACTAGCCCCAATGTGCGGTCGAGGCTGCCGAGCGCCGAGTCGCGCACCAGGCCGCCGATGACTCCGACGACGAACCAGAGGATGATGAGTGCGACCAGGAACACGCCGCCCAGGGCGAGCACGTCGCCCACGCCGGGATCGGTGACCTGCTGGCGGGTCCAGGGGGCGACGTAGGGCATGGCCTTGTAGGCGAGGACGGCGGCGGCGACCCAGGCGGCGATGCCCAGCACCTCCCGCACCAGGCCGCGCATCACGGCCAGCAGGCCGGACACGAGCACGATGGCCAGGACGACGAGGTCCACCCAGTTCATCTATTCGCCCAGGCCATGATGGCCGGGGTATAGCCGCCCTTGGTGGATTCGGGCAAATGATGACTTATTGATGACGGTGCGCCGGGACCGGCCGTGCGGCTGCGGCGGGTCCGAGTTCTCGCAATCTTGATCTTGCGGGGGCGGCGTGGCCCATGACTGGACGGCGGCGGGGGTGCCTTGGGACATTGGGAGCGAGGGGGGTGGGGAACGACGGTTTCTGCGGGCATCTGTTCGGCTCGACCGAAGCCGCTTGGTCCGGACATGCCCTGGTGCGCCAGCCCTGTCTGACGGGAGGCGGCGATGCGCTCGGCTCCGGCGCAAGCCCCAACACTGGACGGCTGCGCCGGTTTTAGTTATCTTTGCGTAATATTCTGTGCGTCCAGATATCCAGGTTGGCAACGCAGGAGGGAGAGCATCATGGGAGCCGCGACAGATCATGCGTCCCCGGCAACGGCGAGGCGGGTTGCCGACCTCGTGGGACCCCGGGGATGGCCGGTGCTGGGGAACCTGCTCCAGCTCGACCTACCGCACTTCCATGAGCAGCTCGAAGGCTGGGCTAGGATCTATGGTCCGCTCTACCGACTGCGGATGGGACCGCGCGATGCCCTGGTGGTGGCGCGGCCGGACCTGATCGCCGGCATCCTGCGCGACCGGCCCGAGGGCTGGCGCCGTCTTGGGACAATGCAGGCGGTGGCGCATGAGATGGGCGTCAACGGCCTGTTCACGGCCGAGGGCGATTCCTGGCGGCAGCAGCGGCGGCTGATTACCGCGGCCTTCACGCCTAGCCACCTAAAGCGCTACTTCCCGCTGGTCAAGCTGATGACGGAGCGGTTGAAGGAGCGGCTGGACGCGGCGGCCCGCGCCGGCTCGTGGATTGACCTGCAGGCCATGCTGATGCGCTACACGATCGATGTGACGGCGAGCCTGGCGTTCGGGATCGACGTGAACACCCTGCACCAGACCCACGGGACCCTGCAGGAGAACCTGGACAACGTGTTTCCGACGGTGATGCGCCGGATGAACTCGCCGTTCCCGCTGTGGCGCTATGTCAGGCTGCCAGCGGACTACGCCTTCGACCGGCACGTTGCTGCCGTGCATGCCGCGGTGGACAGCTTCATCCAAGCCGCCCGGGAACGCATCGCGCAGAACCCCGGGCTTGCCGGGCAGCCGACCAACCTGCTGGAGGCGATGCTGACGGCGCGGGATGCCGACGGCAGAATGCTCAGCGAAGCGGAGGTGGCGGGCAACGTGTTCACGATCCTGCTGGCCGGGGAGGACACGACGGCGAATACCCTGGCGTGGAGCTTGTACCTCCTGCACACGCATCCCGCGGCTTGGCGTACGGTGGTGGATGAGGTGGATGCGTTGCTTGGGGACGATCCCGTGCCGCAGAGCATCCAGGCGGCGGGCGAACTGACGGCGATCGACGACTGCTCGAGCGAGTCGATGCGGCTGCGGCCGGTGGGGCCGATCATGTATGTCGAGAACAACGCGCCGACCGAGGTTGACGGCATCGCGCTGCCGGCTGGGACGGTCGTGTTGTGCCTGCTGCGCAGCGGGGTGGTGGACGCGAGCATCGTGGCGGACGCCGCCGAGTTCCGGCCGTCGCGCTGGCGCGCGGCGGCGGGGGGCAGTGATCCGGGTGCGGATGCCGGCAACCGGGGGGTGACGATGGCGTCGATGCCGTTCGGCGCCGGGCCGCGGATTTGTCCTGGGCGGTATTTGGCTGGGCTTGAGATGCGGATGGTGCTGGCGACCATCGCGCGCAATTATGAGCTGGTTGAGGTTGGGACTGAGAGTGGCGCGCCGCCGCATGAGCGGTTGGACTTTACCATGGCGCCGGTTGGGCTTCGCATGAAGCTTAGGGCGCGGGCGGGCTGATGCTGGACTGGCCTTGGGTGCGGTTGGTTGCTTGATCGGTTGCTGGCGTTGCTAGCCGGTTTCGGTTTTGCACCCCCTGGATTGCCGCGTCGCAAGCGCTCCTCGCAATGACTGATGGGGCGATGACTAGCGGGGCGATGACGGACGGGGGGATGGGCGATCTGGGCGAGGCAACGGGCGGTTGGCATGATTGCCGCGGCGGCCTTGGGGAGCCAGAAGGCTAGCGAACGTCGATGGAGGCTAAATCCCGTACGCTGCGCGCCGCATGAACGTCGCCGGGCACTACCAGCCGCAAGTAGTTCACCGATTCCCCGTCCCGCGTGACGGCGACCAGCACCGGCTTGCCCTCCATCCGCGGGTCGATCTCGCCGAGGGACAGCGCGATGGCGTAGCCATCCTGCCCACGCGCCAGCATGGTGTGCTGCAGTGCGGTGTTGCCGCCGGAGGGGTCGTCCACCGGATGCGCCGCCTGCATCAGGGTCCATAGCAGCGGACCCGTGTACTTCACGTGCTCCACGCCCTTGCTGGTGGTGCTGTCCAGCTCCACCGTCGCGGCTGGCATGGCTTGCAGCTCCGCCAGCGTCACCGTGCGGGGGTGTTCGACCCGGCCGGCAATGGTGAGGCTGGGCGCGGGCTTGCCGTCCGGCGACTGGGCCTGGGCCGGCCAGGTGGCCAGCGATGCCAGCAGCAGGCCGGCCAGCCGATCCCGGCGCCGCATGGCCTACTTGCCCACCATCACGTCGGAGGACTTGATTACCGCATATGCCTCATCCCCGACCTTGAGCTGCAGGTCGTCGATGGCCTCGTTGGTGATCGAGGAGTGGATGGTGACGCCGCCGCCGATGTCGATGTGGACGTGGCCGGTGGTCTGGCCCTTCTCGACCGTGGTGATGCGGCCCTTGATCTGGTTGCGCGCGCTCAGCTTGTTCATGTCCTGCGTCCTCCTTGTGCCGGCGTCGGGCGTCCCGTCGTCCGCAGTAGCCGCGTGAAACGTGCCGGGGCCGCCGCTGGTTGCCTGCGCTACCCTGCGCCGGGCTGCGCTGCAACCGGCATTCCCACGGTGATCCGCCCGGGGGTGTCCGGCACCAGGTTCTGCCCGAACAGCGCCCGGCGGTCCGCGTTCCCCCGGAGGCTGGCCAGGGTGCGCAGCGGCTCGCGGTCCGGGGCGCGGGCGCCGGTGTCCTGGTCGGTGGTGATGACGATGCAGCGGGTGCAGGGCTTCACGGCGCGGAAGGCGATGTGGCCGACGTGCAGGTGCCGCCAGCCGTCCTCCGCCCAGGGCGCCGCGCCGGACACCACCAGGTTGGAGCGGAACCGCGCGACCGGCACCGGCTGCGCCAGGCGTGCGTTCAGGTCGTCCAGCGAGGCGGTGTTCACCGCCAGCAGGGGGAAGCCGTCGGCGAAGCTCACCCGGTCGCCGGGGCGGCCGTAGGCGGGGTCCACTGGCCGGGCGGCCGGGTCGGACAGGTGGACCAGGCGGCAGGGGCGGCCCAGGGCGGCGGTCAGCCAGGCGGCGGCGGCGTCCCCGGCGTTGCGGGCGGGGACGCGGTCGCGCCAGACCACGACGGGCGCTGGGGGAGTGGCGGTCGGCACCGGGACGTGCAGCGGGTCCGCGCCGTGCATGGACAGCACGATGGCGCCGTCCATGGCGTCCCCTGCGGCGGGGGCGGCCAGGATGCGGGCCATGCCGGGCAGGTCGCGCTGGGTCAGGTAGCGGCCGGCGGGGTCCACCACCATCCAGCGGCGGTCGCCTTGCAGGCCGCAGGGGTCCACGGTGGCGGCCGGCACGGAGACGCCGCGCAGGGCCTTCACGGGGTAGATGTGGATGGATTCGAGGATCATGCGTGGCTACTCGGGGGTGGCCTTCTTGCCGGTGAACACGCTCACGAGGTCGGTGAGGTGGCCGATCTCGTCGAGCTTCAGGCCGTCGGGCACCGCCATCTTGCGCGTGCCGCGGTTGCCGCGGCGCGGCAGGCAGGCGCCCTCGAAGCCCAGCTTGTGCGCTTCCTTCAGCCGGGCCTCGGCCTGGGCGACCTGGCGCACCTCGCCGGACAGGCCGACCTCGCCGAAGTATACCATCCCCGCGTTGGTCGGGGTGTCCGTCGCGGCGGAGGCCAGGGCGGCGGCCACGGCCAGGTCCGCCGCCGGCTCCTGCACCCGCAGGCCGCCGGCGATGTTGAGGTAGACGTCGGTGCTGCCCATGCGCAGCCCGGCGCGGGTTTCCAGCACCGCCAGCAGCATCGACAGCCGGCCGCTGTCCCAGCCCACCACGGCCCGGCGCGGCGAGCCGCCGCCCGTCGGGGCGAGCAGGGCCTGCACCTCGACCAGCACCGGGCGGGTGCCCTCCAGGCCCGCGAACACCGCCGATCCCGCGATGTTGCCGCGGCGCTCGGCCAGGAACAGCGCGCTGGGGTTGGGGACTTCGGCCAGGCCGCGGTCGGTCATTTCGAACACGCCGATCTCGTCGGTGGCGCCGAAGCGGTTCTTCACGGCGCGCAGGATGCGGAACTGGTGGCCGCGGTCGCCTTCGAAGTACAGCACGGCGTCGACCATGTGTTCGAGCACGCGCGGGCCGGCCAGGGCGCCCTCCTTGGTGACGTGGCCGACCAGGACTAGGGAGAAGCCGCGGGACTTTGCCAGGCGGATCAGCTCGAAGCTGGTGGCGCGGACCTGGGCGACGGTGCCGGGGGCGCTCTCGATGGTGTCGAGCCACATGGTTTGGATGGAGTCGATCACCACGAGGGTCAGGTCGCGCTCGGCCTCCAGGGTGGCGGCGATGTCGCGGACGTTGATGGCGGCGGCCAGCTCCATCGGGGCGTCGGCCAGGTTGAGGCGGCGGGCGCGCAGGCGGACCTGGTCGATGCTTTCCTCGCCGGAGATGTAGATGACGCGCTTGCCGGCGCGGGACAGGATGGCGGCGGCCTGCAGCATGAGGGTGGATTTGCCGATGCCGGGGTCGCCGCCGACGAGCACGACGCTGGCGGGCACCAGGCCGCCGCCGAGCACGCGGTCCAGCTCGGCGATACCGGTCTCGGCGCGGGGGGGCGGGGTGGTGGTGCCTTCGAGGCCGACGAAGGTGACGCGCCGGCCGGTGCTGGCGCGGGCGGCGGGGCCGGGGCGGGCCTCGACGGTTTCCTCGACGAGGGTGTTCCATTCGCCGCAGGCGTCGCAGCGGCCGGCCCACTTGGGGTACGCGGCGCCGCAGTTTTGGCAGACGTAGCGGGCGGCGGGCTTAGCCACGGCGGGTCCAGCGGTCGGCGAGCAGCAGGGCTGTGAGGAAGATGGTGGTTTCTGGGCGGGTCTGCACGGCGTCAAGCGCGGTCAGGGCCGCTTCGGCAAGCTCGACAAGGCGCTCCGCATCCTCAAACCCGAACGTGGCAAGCAGGTCGTAGTCGGCGATGAACCTGTTCTCCTGCAAAAGTTCGAACGCCTGTGCCACCACGATCAGCTCGGGGCTTGGCGGCTGTGCGTTTAGATGCTCACAGCCGACCGGGAACGGTTTCAGGGGCGAGCGGACGTAGGCTCCGCAAACCTTACACATGGCTGTGTGGCTGAACGCGCGTGTCGCTTGGAAACGCAGCCGCTCGCCACCGCCCGCGAAGGCGCTTGAGCCAGCCAGAGCCAGCGCATGGAATAGCCCGTAGTAGGCGGCCGAGGCAGCACGGCGAAGCTCAATCTGCGACGGTTGCGTCGCGCTAGGGTCTGAACGGGACGCAAGCAGGCTTTGCGCGTGTGCTACCCAGTCCGAAGCGGCAATCACCCAGCAACCGGCGCCCGGCTGTAGTCATTCTCATATCGGAAATATATGGACCCATCCTCGAACGCTTCGAGCAACTCAGGTCTAAGCGCGTTTTCCAATTCGTTCATCGCCTTCACCCGCCGAGTGATCTCGGGGGTCATGCGGCCAGGTTCTGGAATTCGCTTGAACGCAATCCACATCGCCGGGTCGCCATCGAACTCCCCAAAGCGGACCTCGAAGCCGATGATGAAATCCGGCAGGGGGTGCCGCTCTACCACGGCCCGCACGCGCTTCTCGATCTGGTCATGTCTCATGCCCGCAGCATAGCCCAGCCTAGCGCCGCAACTCCATCTGGATCGGCCCTTCGCGCCGGCCGTGGGTAAACTGGTCCACCATCGCGTTCCCGCTGTGCAGCAGGTCCGCCGCGGTGCCCTGCCAGACCAGCTTGCCGTGGAACAGCATCGCTGCCTGGTCGCCGATGCGCGTGGCGCTGGCCATGTCGTGCGTGATGGCGATGGCGGTGCTGCCCATGCGCTTCACGCAGTCCACGATCAGGCCGTCGATCACGGCGCCCATGATGGGGTCCAGGCCGGTCGTCGGCTCGTCGAAGAACATGATGCCGGGCTGGGCGGCGATGGCGCGGGCCAGGCCGACGCGCTTTTGCATTCCGCCGGATAGCTCGGCCGGGG
Source organism: uncultured Acetobacteraceae bacterium (assembly GCA_964242415.1). Classification (GTDB taxonomy): domain Bacteria; phylum Pseudomonadota; class Alphaproteobacteria; order Acetobacterales; family Acetobacteraceae; genus DASWOJ01. The sequence goes on along the minus strand of CAXTAT010000005.1, from coordinate 200,640 downwards.
ACAGGTCGCCGACGCTGGCGGCCAGGCCGACCTGCGCCAGCACCTGCCCGGCGCGGGCGCGGGCGTCGGCGCGGGTGGCCTTGTGCTGCGCCAGCAGGCCGAAGGCGACGTTCTCCCATACCGTCAGGCTGTCGAACAGCGCGCCGCCCTGGAACAGCATGCCGATGCCGGCGTTCACCTGCTCGCGGGCTTGGCGGGATAGGCCCAGCACGTCCTGACCGTCGATGGCGATGCTGCCGGCGTCGGGGTCGATCAGGCCCAAGATGCACTTCAAAAGCACCGACTTGCCGGAGCCGGAACCGCCGATGACGACCATGCTGGTGCCGGGCATGACGTCGAGGTCGATGCCGTCCAGCACCAGCTTGTCGCCGAACGCCTTTTTCAGCCCGCGGATGCGGATGGCGGGCTGGGTTCTCGGCTGGTTCGTGGCGGGCTGGTTCATGGCGGGCTGGGTCATCGCGCGAAGAACAGTTCGGTCAGCACGTAGTCGAAGGCGAGGATCAGGATGCTCGCTGCCACCACGGCCCCGGTGGTGGCGGACCCCACGCCCTGGGCGCCGCCGCGGCTGTTGTAGCCGTGGTAGCAGCCCATCAGCGCCACCAGGAAGCCGAACACCCCGGCCTTTGCCAGCCCGGCCACCACGTCGTTGGTGGTCAGGGTCTGCAAGGTGCTGGCGAGGTAGCCGGCCGGGCTGAAGCCCAGCTTGGCAGTGCTGACCAGGAAGCCGCCGAACACGCCGAGGATGTCGGCCACCACCACCAGCAGCGGCAGCGCCAGCACGCCGGCCAGCAGCCGGGGCGCCACGAGGTACTTCATCGGGTTGGTGGACAGGGTGCCCAGCGCGTCGATCTGGTCGGTGACGCGCATGGTGCCGATCTCGGCGGCCATGGCGGCGCCCATGCGCCCGGCGACCATGAGGCCGGCCAGCACCGGGCCGAGTTCGCGCACGACGGACAGCACGACGACGCCGGCGATGGCGCTCTCGGCGTTGAAGCGGGAGAAGCCGGTGTAGCTTTGCAGCGCGATGACGGCGCCGGAGAACACCGCCGTCAGGGCTACTACGGGCAGGCTGAAGAAGGCGAATTCGAGGAACACGTCGAGGAAGATGCGGCCGTAGAACGGCGGGCGCAGCAGGTGGGACAGGCCGTTGGCGCCGAACAGCGCCACGGCGCCGGTATTGCGTATGGCGCCGAGCGTGCCGCGCCCGACGGCCGCCACGGCATCGAGGGGGTCGATCATGCCGGCAGGTAGGTGCGGCGGTAGCGGCGGCCGAGCTGGGTCAGGATTTCGTAGGCGTTGGTGCCGGCGCGGCGGGCGACCTCATCGACCGGCATGTTGGGGCCGATCAGTTCTAGCCAGGCGCCGGGCACGGCAGCGGGCACGTCGGTCACGTCGAAGGTGGCTAGGTCCATGGACACACGCCCTACCAGCGGGACGGGGTGGCCGTCAAAGCACGCCTCTGCGCGGTTGGTCAGGCTGCGGGGGTAGCCGTCGGCGTAACCGACCGGGACGGTGGCGATCCGGCTGGGGCGGGGGGCGGTCCAGGTGCTGTTGTAGCCGACGCCTTCGCCGGTGGGGATTTGGCGCACCTGCAGGATCATGGCCTGCAGCCGCACGACGCCGCGCATGGGGTTGGGCTGGCCCGGCGTCGGGTTGACCCCGTACAGCGCCGCGCCGGGCCGCGCCAGGTCGGAGCCGAAGCCCGGCAGGAACACGCCGGAGGAGTTGGCCAGGCTTGGTGGCGCGGGGGGGAGGCGGGCGCGGGCGTGTTGGAAGCGGTCGCGCTGGCGCTGGTTGGCAGCGTCGCCGGGGTGCTCGGCGGAGGCGAGGTGGGTCATGACATACAGCAGCCGGATGCCGTCCAGGCGGGTGGGGTCTGCGGCGAGTGCGTCCACCTCGTCCGGCGGCAGGCCGAGGCGGTTCATGCCGGTGTCGATGTGCAGCAAGGCTGGCAGGGGGCGGCCGGCGGTGCGGGCCTGGGCGGCGAAGGCGTCGATCTCGGCTAGCGATCCCAGGACGGGAGCGATGCCGGAGGCGGCGTAGGCGGGGGCGTCGCCGGGCCATAGGCCGTTCAGGACGGCGAGCATGGCGTGGGGCAGCAGGTCCTGGATGGCCTGGGCTTCTGCCAGGTGGGCGACGAAGACGTGGCGGCAGCCGGCGGTGTGTAGGGCCGCCGCCACGGGGCGTGCGCCCAGCCCATAGGCGTCGGCCTTGAGGGCTGCCGCGGTTGGCCCGGCTGGATGCCGGGCGCTAAGGTCTCGCCAGTTGGCGACCACTGCGCCGAGATCGACGGCGAGGACGGCGGCGGGGGAGTTTGGGCCGTTGCTGTCCGCCGTTGCCATGGTGGCGCAGCTTAGCAGAGCCGTGACGCAGCGGAACCATCGGGTTTGTTCCCGTAAGCTTTGGCATCACCACGCTGGGGATGCAGCTCGCGAGGAGGGCTGGGGTACGGCACTGGGGGAGCGGAGCGACAAGACGATCCCGGACGGTAGAACGACGCTGGCTGCTTACTTCCTTTTCCTTTGAGAGAGGGGGTTTTGCCTTGTGGCGCCTGGCGATGCTGCCGCAGCCGGGCAGCCCGGGCGGGGAGGTCTGCGCTGCAAGACCCCCTCACCCCGGCCCTCTCCCGAAGCGGGGAGGGGGAGCAGGCGGCGTTCATGGTTGTCATGCGATGGCTGTGTTCCCGGAGCGGCAGGCCGCCGTGTCAGCTATCGCCTGCGTGGATCACGTCCAGGTCGGCGAAGCGGGTGAACTCGCCCTCGAACAGCACGTCGATCTTGCCGGTGGGGCCGTGGCGCTGCTTCTCGATCAGGATTTCGGCCTTGTTGTGCACCAGCTCCATGTCGCGCTGCCACTTGTCCAGCGCCGACTGGAACTTGTCCTCGCTGTCGAACGCCATCTGCTTCGGGGCGCGCTGCTGCAGGTAGTACTCGTCGCGGTAGACGAACAGCACCATGTCAGCGTCCTGCTCGATGGTGCCGCTCTCACGCAGGTCGGACAGTTGGGGGCGCTTGTCCTCGCGGCTTTCCACTGCGCGGGAGAGCTGCGACAGGGCCAGGACCGGGACCGCAAGCTCCTTGGCGATGGCCTTCAGGCCCTGGGTGATCTGGCTGATCTCCAGTACCCGGCTTTCCGGCTTGGTGCCGACGCTGGGGCGCATCAGTTGCAGGTAGTCGATCACGACCAGGCTTAGGCCCTTGGTGCGCTTCAGGCGGCGGCACCGGGTGCGCAGCGCCGATAGGGTGATGGCCGGGGTGTCGTCGATATGCAGCGGCAGGCCGGCGATCTCGCGGCTGACCTGCACGAAGCGGTCGAAGTCGCGCTGGCCGATCTCGCCGCGGCGGATGCGGTCGCCGGAGACCCGCGCCTCCTCGGCGAGCAGGCGGGTGGCCAACTGCTCGGCGCTCATTTCCAGGGAGAATACTGCCACGGAGCCTTTCGGCAGCGCGTTGGGGTCGGCGGACTTCGCCTCGCGCACCAGGGCGTGGGCGGCGCCGAAGGCGATCTTGGTGGCCAGCGCGGTCTTACCCATGCCGGGGCGGCCGGCGAGGATCATCAGGTCGGAGGGGTGCAGGCCGCCGGTCTTCTTGTCCAGGTCGCGCAGGCCGGTGCTCAACCCGCTGACGTGGCCGGCGCGGCGGAAGGCGCGCTCGGCCCCCAGGATGGCGTCGGTCAGCGCGCGCTCGAACGTCACGAAGCCGCCGTCGTTGCCGCCTTGGGTGGCCAGGCGGAACAGCTCGCTCTCGGCCAGCTCGATCTGCTGGCGGCCGTCCAGCTCGGCTTCCAGGCCGAAGGCGTTGTTGACGACGACCTCGCCGATGTCGATCAACTGCCGCCGCAGCCAGGCGTCGTGCACGGCCCGGCCGTACTCGCCGGCGTTGATGATGCCCACCATCGACATCAGCAGGGTGGCGAAGTACGAGGTGCCGCCGACCTCGTCGAGCAGGCCCGAGTGCTCGAACTCGGCCCGCAGGGTCACGGCGTCGGCGAGTTGCCCGGCCTCCACCCGGCGCACGATGGCCTGGTAGATGCGGCCGTGCACGGGATCGACGAAGTGCTCGGGAGACAGGAACTCGCTGACCCGCTCGTAGGCCTTGTTGTTGGCCAGTAGGGCGCCCAGCAGCGCCTGCTCCGCCTGTTGGTTCGACGGCGGCTGGCGTTGCGACAGGCCGAGCAGGGGGGAATTGATCTCGTTCATAGGATTCGAAGCATAGACCATCCCGCCGGGGAGAGGCAGGGCGGCGATGCCCCGCAAGCCTGTGGATAGCTGTGGATCAGGGGGACAAAACGGCGTGTGGCTTCCGCGCCACGGCCGGGCTGGCGGCGGCGATGTAGTCGCGGGTCAGGGGGACGGTGCCGACCTGCCGGGAAAGCTGCATTTGCCAGACCATGTGGCCGTTGCGGCGGAAGGCCAGCTCGGCGCCGGCGAGGTAGAACTCGAACATGCGGCAGAATCGGTCGTCGTACAGGGCGGCGATGGCGTCGTGCCGAGTCGCCAGGTTGCGGCGCCAGTGGCGCAGGGTCTCGGCGTAGTGCAGGCGCAGCACCTCGATGTCGGTCACGGTCAGGCCGGAGCGCTCGACGGCGGGCAGCACCTCGCTCAGGGCCGGGGAGTAGCCGCCGGGGAAGATGTACTTGGCGAGCCAGGCGTTGGTGGTGGCGGGTCCGTGGCTGCGGCCGATGCTGTGCAGCAGGGCCACGCCGTCCGGCGCCAGCGCCCGGCGCACGACGGCGAAGAAGGCGCGGTAGTGGTTGACGCCGACGTGCTCGAACATGCCGACCGACACGACGCGGTCCCAGGTGCCGGCCAGGGTGCGGTAGTCCTGCAACTCGAACCGCACGCGGTCGGCGAGGCCGGCCTCGGCGGCGCGGGCGCGGGCGGTGGCGAGCTGCTCCTGCGACAGGGTGATGCCGGTGACCTCCGCGCCGTAATCGCGCGCCAGGGTGAGGGCCATGCCGCCCCAGCCGCAGCCGATGTCCAGCACGCGCATGCCGGGCTGCAGCAGCAGCTTGGCGGCGATCAGGCGCTTCTTGGCGGCCTGCGCCTCGTCCAGGGTTTCGGCGCCGGTCGGGAAGTAGGCGCAGGAATACTGGCGGTCGGCGTCCAGCAGCAGGGCGTAGAGGCGGCTGTTCAGGTCGTAGTGGTGCGCGGCGTTGCGTTGGGCGCGGCGGGCCGGGTTGAACTGCGCCCAGCGTTTCAGCGCGGTGGCGAGGATGCCGTGCAGGGCCATGACGGGCTGGCGCCCGCCGGCGACCAGGTTGGTGAACAGCAGGTCCAGCGCGTCGTAGATGGTGCAGCCGGTTGTCTGGATGGTGCCGTCCATGTAGCCCTCGCCGAACGCCAGGCCGGGGTTGAGCACCATGCGGCGGATGGCGGACCAGTCGGTGACGGTGAAGGCGATGGCCGGGCCGGGGGCGCCGGCGTGGACGGAGACCTGGCCGTCGGGGTAGCGGACCTGCAGGCTGCCGACGACGAGGAAGCGCCGGATCAGGCCGTCCAAAGCATACCGCATCGCACCTCTCTGGGATCGCCGGATGGGAGGTAGCCCTGAAACGGCGACGCCGGCCACCCCCGATTGCGGGAGGGCCGGCGGTGCTGCCTTTTCCTCCGGGGGGAGGGGTGGGGCGAGGGAGGCCGTGGGGCCTGACCTTGGTTGCGTGAGGGCAGATGGCGCTGCCTTGAGCTGGGTTTGGTCCGTGCGGCTTCCCTCACCCCGACCCTCTCCCGGAGGGAGAGGGATCAGCGCAGCGAAGGCTACTGGCGGTCGCGGTCGCGGTCGCCGCCGGCTTCGGCTAGGGCGGCGCCGAACTCCAGCTCCTCCTCCGGCTCCGCTTCTTCCTCGCCGGCCAGGCCGACCTGCTCGCCGCGGGCCTGCTTCTCGGCCTCCTCGACGCTGCGGGCGACGTTGACGGTGATCGGCAGCGTCACCTCGGGGTGCAGCACCAGCTTGACGCCCACCAGGCCCAGCGACTTGATCGGCTCGCTCAATATCACCTGCGCGCGGTTCACCGTCAGCCCGGCCTCGGCGCAGGCATCGGCGATGTCGCGGCTGCTGACCGAGCCGTACAGGCTGCCGCTCTCGCCGGCCTGGCGCAGGACCACCACGGTCAACCCGGCCATCCGCTCGGACAGCCGCTCGGCCTCCTCGCGGCGCTTGATGTTCTGCGCCTCCAACTGGGCGCGCTGGCCCTCGAACTGCGCCAGGCTGGCCTTGTTGGCGCGCAACGCCTTTTTCTGCGGCAGCAGGAAGTTGCGGGCATAGCCCGGCTTCACCTTCACCACATCGCCCATCTGGCCCAGCTTATCGACCCGCTGCAGCAGGATCAGCTCAACGACTGCCATGATCCCGGCCCCTTATGCGACGACGTAGGGCAGCAGCGCCAGGAAACGGGCGCGCTTGATGGCGTTTGCCAGCTCGCGCTGCTTTTTGGCGGATACTGCGGTGATGCGGCTGGGCACGATCTTGCCGCGCTCGCTGAGGAAGCGGGACAGCAGGCGGACGTCCTTGTAGTCGATCTTCGGGGCGTTCGGGCCGCTGAACGGGCAGCTTTTGCGGCGGCGGTAGAAGGGGCGGCGGGCGCCGGCGGCAGCACCGCCGCGGCTGTCGCCATCGCCGCCGCGGTCGCCGCCACGGTCTGATCCACGATCGTTACGGTCGGACATGGTGCTTACTCCTCACCCAGCTCGGGGGCACGGAAGCCGTTATCGCCCTCGGGGCGGGCACGGTACTCTTCACGGTCGTCGAAGCCGCGCTTGCGCCCGCTCTCGAAGCGGCCGGCGGGCTTCGGGCCGCGGAAGCCGCGCTCGCGGTCGTCGGACTTGCGGGACAGGATGGCGCTGGGCTCCTCGGTGATCTCCTCGACGCGGAGGGTCATGAAGCGCAGCACGTCCTCGTTCAGGCGCAGCAGGCGCTCCATCTCGGTGATGAAGGCGGGCTTGGCGTCCATGCCGAGCAGCATGTAGTGGCCCTTGCGGTTCTTCTTCACGCGGTAGGCCAGGCTGCGCAGGCCCCAGTACTCGCGCTTTTTGACTTCGCCGCCGTCGGTTGCGAGCTGCTCGGTGATGGTGTCGGCGACGGTTTCGACCTGCGCCTGGGTGACTTCATTGCGCGCGATCAGCACGCATTCATATAACGGCATGGATGGCCCCTTCGGATGTTGACGCCCAATGCGGGCACAGCCGGGGCGGATGCCGCCACCCCAGCAGGGAAGCGGCGGGGTATAACGGGGTTGGCAGGATTTGCAAGGAAGCTGTAGGCGGGCAGGGCTGCCATGCGGGAAGGGGATGGGATGATGAGCACGACGATTGGGACGCGGGTTGGAGCGGGCGCCGGGGTAAATGCGGGGCGGCTGGCGCTGGTGGGTGCGGCCGGGGTGGCGGGCGTGCTGGGGTTCATGGGGGGCGGCGATGGCGGGGCCGGGTCGGACCTGGTGCTGCTGATGCGGTTCATGGCCGGGTTGAAGGCGGCGATGGCGCTGGGGGTGGTGGCGCTGGTGACCTGGCGGATGGGAGCGCCGGTCGGGCGAGGGACCGGGGTGGCCTATGTTCTGGCGGCGGCGGCGATGGCGGCCGGGCCGGGGCTGATCTGGAACATGCAGGATGTCGCGTATGGCGCGATGGCGGTGCATGGCGGGCTTTCGGCGATCATGCTGATCGCTTGGCGGGACCGGCGGGGGTGGAATGGGGTGCTGGGCGCTGCCGTTGCGCGGCGGCGAGTGCGGTTGGCGCGGTGATCCCAAGAACGGATGTTGATGGTCTAGGCTGGCTGTTTGATGAACGATGGGGGTGTTTTTCCGCTCTTATGCGGTGTTTGAGGCTTTATGCTTGGTCACGATGGTGGTTTCCTGCCTTGCTTGTGACCTCTTCGCAGCCGTGGTTGGCCTCGAACACGACCTTTTCCGCGTTTCGCTCGCGCACCTGAAGCCCCTCCCGCCGATAGAAAGCCTGGGCCGGGTTGGTGACCAGAACGCTCAGCCTGAGGGGAACGCCGGAGTGCTTGGCCTGTGCGATTATTTGCCGGAGGACGACCGTGCCCACCCCCTGTCGCTGGAAGCTTGGAAGCAAGTAAAGCTTGTCGAGCCAAAGATGGTCCACATGACGCGTGGTCTCGATGCATCCGGCATCGAGACCGTCGCAGACGATGATCCTATGCCGGTCCGCGACGAAGCTTTCTGGTGGGTCCGGGCGCCATTCGCCCCAGAGGGCAACGGCGTAGGCTCGCATGCAAACCTCCGCGAGGTGTCCAGCGAACTGTTGGTCGGCGTGCTTGGCCTGGCGGAGGAGTATGCTGGTTGCAGTCATCGCGTCATCCGTGCGCCTAAGCTTTCGGGAGGGGAATGCCATGGAGTCCGGATTGGAAGTTTGGGAGGTTCATTCAGGGCTGCTTGGTGAAAGCCGTTCGAGTGACTTGTCTTCAACTTCCAGTTGAGGCTGGTCGGCCCATGCCACCGAGAGTTTCAAGCCGCCCGCGCCATCTCCCCGCCCGCCATCACCACCCGCACCGGCTGACCCGGCGCCAATACCAGCGTGTCGCCTCGCGGCACCTCCTGCCAGCCGGTCTGGTCCTCGTCGATGGGTTCGGAGGGGAGACGCAGGCCGCCGGGCTGGTCCCGGTCGTACAGCGCCGGCGGGCGCGTGTCGCAGGCCCGGCGGAAGGCCCATACCGCATGGCCGTTCGTCAGCATTGCGGTGAAGCGCAGGGCCTCTGCTACCCGGCGGCGCGCATGTGGTGCTCCACCTCCGCCAGGGTGTCGGGCATGGCGTCACCGGGTCCGGTCGAGGCTGCGGGCCAGGGCGGCGAGGAACAGCGCCTCGCTGTCGGTCATGCCGGTGCGGTGCCACCAGGGTTTCCAATAGGATCGGCTCGCCCTGGTAGGCGAGGACGCGGCACATTGACGGCTTCGGCGTAGGGTCATGGGGGGTGCAGGCTGCTCGGCCTCCTGGGCAGGCGCTGGGCCGGGTGCGCCATTGCAGACGCTTGCGCCGGACGGCAGGGCCGGGCTATAGCCCGCGGCGTCGCTGTTGTAGCTCAGTGGTAGAGCACTCCCTTGGTAAGGGAGAGGTCGAGAGTTCAATCCCCTCCAACAGCACCATCCCCTGGCGGGCCGCTCCGCCTGCGGCGCAACGACAATAGCATGAGACCTGGACCTGCTGCTTCCTTCTCCTGATGAGGGAGGGGGCAGGCGGCGTTCGTGTGCCGTGTGCGGCGGCTGTGCCTGTTACGGCCCGTGGGCGCCGTTGCGCCTGTTCTCTGCGCGGTTGCAGGGAGGAGAGGCATGACTTGGTTACGGCCCCGGATGCGGCCCTTGGAGCCTATGCGGGAGGCTTGACGCTTCGAAGCCTGGGGCTTGCTGTTTGCTTGGAGAGGACGTGGCGGACCGCTGGTGGTGCCGAACAGGCAGTTCTTTTCGCTGACCGAGGCATCAGGCACCCAAAGGCCCCGCAAATGTTTGGCCAGGTGAGGCGCCATGCCGACATGGCCGAGTGGGGGCGCCACTTGGTGGCGCAGCCGGACGAGCCGGATTTGCGTTTGGGAACGCTGGTCAGCGTGCAAGGCGACCAGCCCATCGCCGCCGGCGCGTTTGGCATGGATGAGAGGCGTAAGCGTAATGCTGCCCTCATGACCTACGATGCAGCCATCCTGGAGGATTTCTGGCGGTTGGTCGCGGTGTTCGCGCATGAATTGGCCCATCTGCGCCGGACGGTCACGCGGGACCGCGGGGAAGCCGACAGGATGTGGAGCGCACGACGGACCCCGTGGTGGCTGTGATGGGCTCCGGTCTGTTCGGCTCGAATTGCGCGTTCAATTCCGGGCGACTTCAAAGTCCGCTTTCATAGGGTTGGTAATCCTCGCGCCTGGGTTGTGCGGCGGAACGTGAAGTGGTGTACGCCGTGGCGGTGCTGTTCGAGTTGACAGGGCGGGACGCCGATGCGGGGCCACTTGAAGGCGTCGCTGTTCCGCGGCCTTCGTGCGGCGGTCAAATCATTGCGTCGCCGTCCGACGCTGCTGGCATTGCGGGCGACAACGGCTGAACGGCACGGCAAAGGTTTGCCTTTCCGTCAAAAGGACTCTTGCAATCCCGCGGCAAAACCTCCAATGGTTTCGCAACACACAGCAGGGGGCACCGAAATGGTCGATTCGGCAAGCGACAAGCTTCGCAAGATGGTATCAGGACTGAACTACACGGAATTGGAGGAACTCATCAAGTTGGCCGAGCAGGAGCGCACCGGCAAGCTGGAGGAGGCCCGGCAAAGCCTGATGGCCGAGTTCCAGGAGAAAGCCGCCTCCATCGGGCTGACCACGGCCCAGCTTTTCGGCCACGAGCGGGAGGCGCCGGAGAAAGGCAAGCGCGGCAAGAAGGTGGAGCACCAGGTTGCAGCGGTGAAGTTCCGCTCGCCTAGCGGCCAGACCTGGTCCGGGCGGGGCCGCAAGCCGACCTGGCTGACCCAGGCCGAAGCGGGCGGCAAGTCGGTGGAGGAGTTCCGGGTTTAGCAAGGCGGGCTGCGGCCGTCGGCACCGTGGTTTTGGTCGCTGCGGTTCGGGGGGGCGTGGGCGGCATGGCGTCAGCGTTTGGAGCGGGATTGCGGCTTCGCGCGTACCTGCGAGCCAGGCTGGGCGAGGCAGCTTAGCTTTTTGTCGGTGAGCAGGCATTGCGAGGCCAATGGGTTCTCGCCTTGGCCGGTTCACCTGTCCCCTGGTTTGGCATTGCCCCGTCTGTCATTGCGAGGGGCGGTTGCGATGCGGCAATGCAGCGGGCGCAAGATTGAACTTGCGGCCTGTGCCCTCCTGGATTGCCGCGCCGCGAGGGCGGCTCGCAATGACGGTGGCTTAGTTGATGCGCGGGCGTAAGGGCCGTTGATACCAGGTTTGCTTGACGGGCGTGGCGATTTTGCCAGGGCCTGACGTTTAAGGGCATCTCGTCATTGCGAGGCGCACTTGCGGCATGGCGGTTCAGGGTTGTGAGCGGGTTGCTTGTCGCCTGGATTGCCGCGCCGTAGGTGGGTTGCGGCGGCAAGGCTGCTTGGGGCGGCACCAGTTTGAGGCAAAAGCGCTTTATGCGAGGCGGCCTCGCCACGATGCAATCAGCGCAGGGAGTTTCTAGCGGCGGACCTTGCTTCGGTCGCCTAGCATCGTGGCCAATGCCGGCTCAATGGCCTCGGCCATACGGGTTTGCGCCGCAACCGACGGGTGCAGCGGCGGGTCGGGCGGGTCCAGCAGGTCGTCGAAGAAGTCGGCGCGGTCCACTTGGCCGTCACGCAGGAATAGCGCACCCAGGTCCATGTAGGTCACATCCGCGACCGCGCCGCCACCAAAGCGGGTAGCCAGGCCGTGGTTGACCTCATCCGTCGTCCGCGTCACCCATTTCGACCGTATGCTGGGCAGCACTCCCAGCAGCAGGACCTGCGTCGTGGGCAGCCGGCGCCGCAGGTCGTCCACCACCGCATCGATGCCCGCAATCGTCTGCGGCGCCGACCAGTGCACGCGGCCCATGTTGTTGGCGCCGATCAGCACCACGGCCGCCTTGGGCTGGATGCCGTCGATCTCGCCATTCGCCATCCGCCAGAGCAGGTGGCCGGTGTTGTCGCCCTTGAAGCCGAGGTTCACCGCATTGCGGTCGCCGTAGAAATGCTGCCAGACCGGCGCGAAGTCTTGCCAGTCCGGCGGTCCCCGCCGTTCCCAGTCCTGGGTGATGCTGTCGCCCAGCCAGATCAGATCGACGCGCCGGCCACGGATCTCGGCCAGCTTCTCCAGGTGCCGGGCACGCCACCAGCCGGTTTCCATGCGGGACAGCGGCAGCGCGGCCACCGGCGCCCGGTCGGCGGCGCCGAGCAGCAGGGCAGGGGCGGCCAAGGCTAGGCACCGGGTCGCCAGGCATTGAGTCGCCAGGCGGCGGGTCAGCCGCATCAGGCGGCCTGCCGCAGCAGCAGGTAGGCCGCGCTGCCGACTCCGGCCACCAGGCAGTAGATGGCGAAGGGGTTGAGCGCCATCTGGTCGTTGCCGCGCAAGTAGCGCATCAGCACCGCCGTCGTGATCAGCGCCGTGATGCCGGCGACGACTGCCGCCAGCGCCGCCTGCTGGAACACGCCGGGCGCCACGCTGGCGTGCAGCAGGTGCGGCACCTCCAGCACGGTGGCGCCAACGATGACCGGCAGGGCGATCAGGAAGGAGAAGTGCGCCGAGCCCTCGTGGTCCAGCCCGCGCAGCAGGCCGCCGACGATGGTGGCGCCCGACCGCGAGATGCCCGGCAGCAGCGCGCCGCACTGCCACACGCCGATCAGCGCCGCATCCAGCGAGGTCATGGCGGTCAGCGGCTTGTGCGTGGTGCCGGTGACGCCGGCGCGGCCGCGCAGCCGGTCGCCCGCGAACAGCATGACGCCGTTTATGGCCAGGAACACGGCGGCGATGGCCGGGGCGGCGAACAGGGAGCGCAGCAGCGTGTTCAGCCCGTAGCCCACGACGACTGCGGGGATGGTGGCGATGACGATCAGCACCAGCAGCCGCCGGGCGTCGTGCACCCGGGCCGGGCCGCCCGCGCCCACGACGCCGAGGCCCAGCGTCAGCCAGTCGCGCCAGAAGTAGGCCAGCAGCGCGGCGGCGGTGCCGGTGTGCAGCAGCACCAGGAAGGGCAGGAACTCGGGCGCACGCTGATCGAGGTTCCAGCCGAGCACGGCAGGCAGCACGACGGCGTGGCCGAGGCTGCTGATCGGGAACAGCTCGGTGGCCCCTTGCAAGATGGCGATGCCGATGGCCTGCAGCGTGTCCATGTCGTGCTCCTGAAGCGTCGGCCTCCCCTGCCGGAACACGCCCGGCTTGGCAAGGCGGCAACATGGCGGCAGGGTGCGGCGGAGACCGCTCGGCCAGCATTAGGAGACTGCCATGCCCACCCTGTTCGACCTGACCGGCCAGGTGGCGGTCATTACCGGCAGCAGCAAGGGGATCGGCCGGGCCATCGCCGAGCGCATGGCCCAGCACGGCGCCCGCGTCGTCGTCAGCTCCCGCAAGGCGGAGGCGTGCGAGGCGGTGGCGGAGGGCATCCGCGCCCAGGGTGGCGAGGCGCTGGTGATCCCTTGCAACATCGGCCGGAAGGAGGAGCTGCAGGCGCTGGTGGGGCAGACGCTTGCGGCTTGGGGGCGCATCGATGCGCTGGTGTGCAATGCGGCGGTCAACCCGCATTTCGGGCCGTCGAGCACCATCCCGGACGATGCTTGGGACCGCATCATGGGGAGCAACGTCCGCAGCAACCATTGGCTGGCCAACATGGTGCTGCCAGGCATGGCCGAGCGGGGGGAGGGGTCGGTGACGGTGGTGTCGAGCATCGCCGGGCTGCGCGGATCGACCAGCATCGGCACCTATGGGATCAGCAAGGCGGCCGACATGCAGATGGTGCGCAACCTGGCGTGCGAGTGGGGGCCGCGCGGCATACGCGCCAACTGCATCGTGCCGGGCCTGGTGCGCACCGATTTTGCCCGTGCGCTGTGGGAGGACCCGGAGAACCTGCGGCGCCGCACGCGCGATACGCCGCTGCAGCGGATTGGCGAGCCGGATGAGATTGCCGGTGCGGCGGTGTTCCTGGCTGGGGCGGCCGGGCGGTTCATGACGGGGCAGACCATCGTGATCGATGGGGGCGTTACTGCCGGGTCTCCGGCGGTGGATTGACTCGGTGCTGCTTCCTCTCCCGCTTTGGGAGGGGGTTGGGGTGAGGGGGGCCGCAAGGGCCTGACCCGGCCGCGAAAGGGCGGAGCTTGCTTCCTGTCTGGGCGAGGGTTGGCGCTTGCCGCTTCCCTCACCCCGGCCCTCTTCCGGAGGGAGAGGGAGAAGGAGCTAGGTTAGGCCCTCTAGGCCGCCGTCCACGCTGATGGCTTGGCCGCTGATGGTCGCGCCGAAGGGGCTGCATAGGTAGAGCGCCATGTTGGCGATGTCCTGCTGCGTCACGAAGCAGCGCAGGTTCACCGTGGCCAGCGTCCGCTCGGTTTGTTCGTTGTCGCCCACGCCGGTCGCCACCGCCTTGTTGTGCAGCACCGAGCGGATGCGCGGGCCGTCCACCAGGCCGGGCAGGATCGCGTTGACCCGGATGCCGTCCGGCCCCAGCTCCATCGCCAGGGTGCGGGTGAAGCCCACCACGCCCCACTTCACGGCGCTGTAGGGGCTGCGCAGCGGGAAGCCGAACTTCCCCGCGGCGCTGCTGAGGTTGACGATGCTGCCGCCGCCGGACTGCCGCAGCGCCGGGACGGCCCGGCGGGCGCAGTGGAACATCGCCGCCAGGTCCACCTGCAGCACGGCGTCGAGATCGGCCGGGGTCACGTCCTCCACGCGCGCGGTCGGCCCGGCGATCCCAGCGTTGTTCACCAGCACGTCCAGGCCGCCCAGCACGGATAGGGCGGCGTCCATGAACGCCTCCAGGTCGGCCAGCTTGCCCGCGTCCGCCCGCATCCCGGGATGGCCGCAGGCGGCCAGCCCGGCCTCGTCCACGTCGGACACGAACAGCGCTGCGCCACAGGCCGCGAAGCTGTCCGCCATGACGCGGCCGATCCCGCCCGCGCCGGCGGTGATCGCGACCCGCAGGCCCGATAGGTCCAGCGGGACGGGGGACCTCGCGCCGGTGATCAATGTGGCGACCCCAGGGGTTCCATGCCGCTGTCGGTGATCGCCGCGGCGGCGGCGGGGGAGGCCAGGTAGGCGATCAGCGCCCGCGCCTCCGCCGGGTCAGGCGCCGAGGCCAGCATCCCGGCGGAGAACACCGTCACCTGCTGCAACTCTGGCGGCAGCGGCCCTACCAGGTCGATGCCGCCGATCGGCTTCAGTTCGCTCATTTGCTGGAAGCCGATCTCGGCCTCGCCGCGCGCCACGACGGCGCCGACCGGCTCGGCGGGGATCATGCGGGCCTTGCCGGCCATCTGCGGCTCGATGCCCAGGCGCTTGAACATGGTGGTCTCGATGTAGACGCCGCTGGCGCTGTCGGAGTAGGCGATGGACTTGGCGTTCAATAGCGCCTGGCGGAGCGCGGCGGCGCTGCTGATGTCGGGATGCGGCGCGCCGGCGCGCACCACTACGCCGATGCCGGACTGGGCGAGCGGGACGCGGCTGCCGGGCACGACGATGCCCTGGGCGGCCAGGTCGTCGAGGGCGTAGCCGACCATGATCAGCACGTCGATGGGTTCGTGCCGGGCCAGGCGGGCGGGCACGGCGTCGATGGTCTTGCCCATGGACGGACCCCAGGCGGTGCTGACCTGGTCGCCGGTGGCGTGCTCGAAGCCTGGCAGCAGCACCTTGTAGGCTGCTGCGAAGCCGCCGGAGCTGACGACGTGGACCTCGGCGGCATGTGTTCCCGCCGCCTGTGCTTGTGCCTCCTGGGCGCTTGCCGCCTGGGCGACGCCGGCCAGCAGCAGCGCCGCCAGGCCAAGCGCCGCCGCCTGCCGCTGGGGCGTCACGCGCCGATCTCCCGCGCCGCATGGTGCTCCGCCAACGCCCGCCGCTCGATGCTGCTGCCGCGGTAGATCAGCATCGTCGCCAGCAGCCCGCAGGCGCCGCCGAACGCCATCCAAATTCCCGGCGCTGCCCGGTTGCCGGTCCAGTCGATCAGCGCCGTCGCAATCGCCGCGGTGAACCCGCCGAACACCGCCGTCGCCAGCGAGTAGGCCAGCGAGAAGCCGGCCGTCCGCACCGCCACGGGCACCACCTCGGTCAGCGCCACCACCATCGCGCCGTTGTAGCTGGCATACAGGAACGACAGCCACAGCAGCACGATCAGCATGTGCGGGAACGTCACGTCCCCCGCGAGCCACGCCAGCGCCGGGTAGGCGGTCACCAGCGTCAGCCCGCTGAACAGCAGCAGCAGCGGCTTGCGCCCGACCCGGTCCGACAGCGCGCCCATCACCGGCAGCCAGATGAAGTTGGACACCGCGACGCAGAACGTGACGACCAGGCTGTCGGTCTCGGTCAGGTGCAGGACCGTCTTGCCGAAGGTGGGGGTATAGACGGTGATGAAGTAGAACGAGATCGTGGTCATCGCCACCATCAGCATGCCCAGCAGCACGATCCCCCAGTTGGTCACCAGGGAGCGGGCGATCTCCCCCAGGCTGGGGCGGTGCGGGCGGGCGAGGAACTCCTCGGTCTCCTGCAGGCTGCTGCGGATGTAGAACAGGAACGGCACGATCATGCAGCCGATGATGAACGGGATGCGCCATCCCCAACTCCCGATCTCCGCCGGGGCGAGGGCCTGGTTCAGCACGTAGCCGATGGCGGCGGCGACCATGACCGCCACCTGCTGGCTGCCCGACTGCCAGGCGACGTAGAAGCCCTTGTTGCCCGGCGTCGCCATTTCGGACAGGTAAACCGACACCCCGCCCAGCTCGACACCGGCGGAGAAGCCTTGCAGCAGGCGTCCGATCAGCACCAGCACCGGCGCCACCAGCCCGATGGTGGCGTAGCCCGGCACGAAGGCGATCAGCACCGTGCCGGAGGCCATGATCATCAGGGTCAGGATCAGCCCGCGGCGGCGGCCGATGCGGTCGATGTAGGCGCCTAGGATGACGGCCCCGAGCGGGCGCATCAGGAAGCCGGCGCCGAACGTCATGAACGTCAGCAGCAAATTGGTGACTTCGTTGTCGCCGGGGAAGAACGCCTTGGCGATGTAGGTGGCGTAGAAGCCGAACAGGAAAAAGTCGAACATCTCCAGAAAATTGCCGCTGGTGACGCGCAGCACTGTGGCGATCTTCGAGGCTGGCTGCGCGCGGCCGGCGACGTTGTCCATGCTTCCTCCCCCTGGCGGCCGGGCAGCCGCGGTATTTTCCCGACACCATGCGCTGGATTGGTCCGGGATGGGAAGGCGTTCACGTCTTCGGATGACGCCTGGCCAGCGCGCCCTGGAACCCGGTATCAACCTGGCGGAGTCGACTACGGCACCGGGATGCACACGATATGGCAAACGAAGCTGGCCGCCTGCGCGCGGCCTCCCTGGTCCGGCAGGCGGCGCTGTCGCCGCTGTGGGCGGCGCAGTTGCTGACTGGGGCCAAGTCGTTCATGGACAACCCGCTGATTGGCAGCCAGCGGCTGAACCAGCGCGGGCTGCATGCCGGGCGCGTGGCGCTGGCTGCACGATTGGCCGCCAGCCGCCGCCGCCGCCTGGCCCGCGGGCTGTCGGACGCCGACCGGGCGGTGTTCGACCGCGACGGGGTGATCGCCAAGGCGGACTTCCTGCCGCCCGAGCACTTCGCGGCGCTGCGGGCGCAGGTGGAGGCGTATCGCGGCCCGATGCGGGAGACCATCCAGGGCAATGCGGCCACCCGCCGCGTGGCGCTGGACCCTGGGGCGCTGGACGCGATGCCGGCTGTGCGGCGGCTGCTTGGATTGCCGGAGTGGCGCGGGCTGATCCGCTATGCCGGCAGCTTCGACGCCGAGCCGATCACCTACGTGCAGACCATCCTCAGCCACGCCCGCTCCGGGCCGGACGATCCGCAATGCGCCCTGCATGCGGATACCTTTCACCCTACGGTGAAGGCTTGGCTGTTCCTGACCGACGTGGCCGCCGATGAGGGGCCGTTCACTTACGTGCCGGGGTCGCACCGTGTCACGCCGGAGCGGCTGGCGTGGGAGCGGCGGATGAGCCTGGGCATGGCCGAGCAGCCGGACCGCCTGACCCGGCGCGGCTCGTTCCGCATCGAGCCGTCCGGGCTGTCCGCCCTGGGGCTGCCGCAGCCGCACGCCTTTGCGGTGCCGGCGAACACCCTGGTGGTGGCGGATACCTATGGGTTCCATGCGCGCGGGGAGAGCAGCCGGGCGTCGCGCCGGGTCGAAGTGTGGGCCAGCGGGCGGCGCAACCCGTTCCTGCCGTGGACCGGGCTGGATGTCTGGGCCATCGAGGCGCTGGGGCAGCGGCGGATGCCGGTGTTCTGGGCGTTTGGCGACCTGATGCAGCGCGCGGGGGTGAAGCCGAGCCATTGGCGGCGGCTGGATGGGGTGTCGCCATTCGACGCGGCGTGAACACGCCGCTTGCCTGGCTGCTCCTTCTCCCTGCGGGAGAGGGCCGGGGTGAGGGGGTCTTGCCTGCGGTGCCGTAAACCGCATGCGCCACCGCAACCATGCTATTGAGGGCCGCGCCGTCAGACCCCCTCACCCCAGCCCTCTCCCGAAGGGGGAGAGGGAGTTGGCGCAGTCCTTGTTGCGGGCGATTTCCCGGTTATGACAGCCCAAGCGTCTTCAACGGTCCGTCAACCGCAGCTCGATCCGCCGGTTGCGGGCGAGGCTGGCCGGGCTGTCGGTGCCGTCCAGCGGCTGGTACTCGCCGAACCCGGTGGCGGCCAGGCGGTTCGGCGGCACGCCCTCGTCGGCCAGCAGCTTGACGACGTTGATCGCCCGCTGCGACGACAGCTCCCAGTTGGAGGCGAAGGCGCCTCGCCCGACCGGCGTGCGGTCGGCGTGGCCGTCCACGCGCAGTATCCAGTTCAGGTCGGGCGGGATGTCCTTGCTGATGTCCTTCAGGGTTGCCGCCAGCGCCTTGATCTCGTCCTGCCCGGCCGGGGTCATGTCCGCGCTGCCCGGCGGGAACAGCACCTCGCTTTGGAACACGAAGCGGTCGCCGACCACCTGGATGCCCGGGCGGCCGGCCAGCACCTCGCGCAGCCGGCCGAAGAACTCGCTGCGGTAGCGCTGCAGCTCCTCGACCTTGGACGCCAGGGCGGCGTTCAGCTTGCTGCCGAGGTTGGCGATTTGGGTGTCCTTGTCGCGCCCGGCTGCCTCGGCCAGGCCCAGGGCGGCGGCTACCTGGGTCATCTGGGTGCGAAGCTGGTCCATTTGCCGGGTCAGCAGGGCGACCTGGGCGCGGCCGCTCTCGGACAGATGCTGCTCGTCGGCCAGTTGCGCGGCGGCCGCGGCGCGGCGCTCGGCTTCGGTGGTGGCGCGGGCGGCGGCGTCCTGCGCCTGGCGCTCCAGGTCGTCGCGCAGGGCGGACAGGGCGCGGACCTGGTCGGTCAGCTTGGCGATGTCGCCCAGGCGGGCCTCCAGGGTGGCGCGGTCGGCGGCGACGGTGCGGTCCAGCTCGGCCTGTGCCGCGGCGGCCTGGGTCCGCAACGCCGCAAGCTGCCTGCGCGTGTCGGCCAACTGCCCGGCCACGGTCGCCGCGTCCTGCCCGGCGACATCGGTGCGGCCGGCGACTTCGGCCAGGCGGCCCTGCAACGCCTGGGTCCGCGCCTGCGCCGAGGCCGATTGCAGTTCCGCGTCCGCCAGCCGGGCGGATAGGCGGTCACGCTCGGCCTGCAGCGCGTCGCGGTCGGCGGCGGTGCGCCCGGCCTGGTCCCGCATGGCCGCGAGGGCGCGCGTCAGGCCGTCGCGGGCGGCGGCGGCGGCCTGCAGGTCGCGGTTCAGCCCGGCCATCGAAAGCTGCAGCTCGCCGCCGCGGCCGCGCTCCAGGCTCAGCATGTCGGTCAGCTCGGCCACCTGGCGGTTCAGCCGGTCCAGTGCGCGGTCCCGTCCGGTCAGCGCGACGGACAGGAACGCCTGCGCCAGCACGAACACCAGCAGCACGAAGATGATGACCATGAGCAGCGTGGACAGCGCGTCCACATAGCCGGGCCAGGGGTTCAGCTCGTCGCTGGCGCTGCGGCGGCGCAGTCTCGCCATTAAGAGGGGCGGGCCATTAGCTCGGCTGTCCCTCGGCCAGGGCGGCGATGGTGCGGGTCAGCACGCGGATGTCGTTGCGAAGCTCGGCGGTGCTTTGCACCCGGCCCTGCTCGCCCTCGGTCAGCAGGCGCTGCATGTAGATCTCGATGTTGCGCAGGTGAGCGCGGGCGGCGTCGTCGCCCTCCGGCCGGCGCTCGCCGAGGCGCGCCAGGGCGGGGCCGAGCTGGCTCTGGGTCTCGGCGATGCGGAGCATGAGCTGCTGGCTGGTCCGCATGGTGTCGGACAGGGTGCCGATCTTTTCCGTCAGCGCCAGGATGGCATTGTTGGATTGCAGGCGGCCGTCCTCGCCGCGCACCAGGATGCCCTGCAGGTTCTCCATGTTCTCGGCGGTCTGCTCCAGCAGCGCCTGCACATAGATGGGGACCGACCCGGCCTCGGCATCGCCGCCCAGGGCGCCGCTGCTCAGCCGGGTCAGGCTGGCGAGCCACTCCTCAAGCTCGTTGAAGAAGCGGTTCTGCGCCTGCCCGGCCGTGAGATCGAGGAAGCCCAGCACCAGCGCCCCGGCCAGGCCGAACATCGAGGAGCTGAACGCCGTGCCCATGCCGCGCAACGGCTTGCCCAGGCCAGTCTTCAACTGGTCGAACAGGGCGTTGAGGTCGCCCGAACCGACCGACATGCCGCCGATCACGTCCGATACCGCGCCCACCGTCAGCAGCAGGCCCCAGAAGGTGCCGAGCAGACCCAGGAAGATCAGCAGCCCCGTCATGTAGCGGGACAGCTCGCGGCTTTCGTCGAGGCGGCTGGCCAGGCTGTCGAGCAGGCTCCGCATGGTTGGGGCGGACAGGGTGAAGCGGTCCTGGCCGTCGCGGGACTTGGCCTGGCGGGTGGCCAGCATGCTGGCCATCGGCGCCAGCAAGCGCGGCTGCGGGGCGCTGGCCACGGGGTTGCGGGATTTTTGGAACGTCTCCAGCCAATTCACCTCGGGCGCCAGGCGGCTGACGTTGAGCAGGTTCCAGGCGATGCCGATCAGCAGCACCAGGAAGATCAGCCCGTTCAGCAGGGGATTGCTGCCGAATGCCGTCACCAGCGCCCCGGACAGCAGCACCGCCACGCCCAGCACCAGCACCAGGAACACCACCATGCGGACCAGGTAGGTGTTGGGCCGGGTCACTGCTTCTGGCCCGCCGGGGCGGCGGAGATTTGGCCCGCCGGGGCGGCGGGGGCCGGTCCCGCCGGGGCGGCGGTCGAGCCTCCCGGCGCGGCGGCTGGCGGCGGCGCTCCGGGAAGGCCCGCCGACACGTCCACGCGGTCGGGCGGCCCGTCCGGCGGCCCGCTGGCCCCCAGCGCGCGGACGTAGATGCGGGTGGAGGCGATGCCCTCGGTGATCAGCACCGCACGGGCGGCGAGCGCGCGCGACAGCGACAGGCGGCGCGGCGTGCTCGGGTCGTCGGCGCTGCCGGCGGCGGTGGCGACCACGTTGACTGACGCCTGCTCCGCCTTCACGCTGCGGGCGAAGCTGCGAAGCGCCGGTTCGGTGACGGGGTTCAGGTCGGCGCGGTCGGGTCCGAAGGTGACCCGCACGCCGCCGGGGATCGGGGTGGCCTCGCCCGGCGCATCGTCGGCGATGGGCACCGTGGGCACCGGGGGAGGGCGGCTGATTGGGACCGCGACGGCCGGAGGGATCGCGGCTATGGCGGGCGGAACGGTCGGTACGGCTGGCGGACGGGGCGGGGTGGCGGGCTTTGCGGCGCTGGTGCGCGCCGGGGTGGTTGGGTGCGCCGCGGGCCGGGCTGGTGGTGGGCGCGGCGTTGCGGGCCTTGGCGGGTTCAGGGCATCCAGTGCGCCCGAGTTGACGGTCTGCCCGGCGGCCGGTGTCGAACCCAGCAGATCAAACCAAGAGGTTTGCCCGGGTTTGCCGGACGCTGCCAGGATCACGAGCAGCGCCGCAGTCCCACCCCGCAAGCGGTGAGAGCGCGGGGACATCAGGCCGCGCGGCCCTCGGCGGCGGTGACGCCCTCGGCCACCACCTCACGCAGCCGGGCGTGCATGTGCGGGTTGCCGCAGACGATGTCGTTGCCCGCGGCCTCGTGCAGCACGCTTTCGGCGCCGGCGGGGTCGGTGACGAAGCCGCCGGCCTCGCGCACGATCAGCAGGCCGGCCGCCATGTCCCAGGGCTTCAGCCCCAGCTCCCAGTAGCCGTCGTAGCGGCCGGCCGCGACCCAGGCCATGTCCAGCGCCGCCGCGCCGAACCGGCGGATGCCGGCGACCTGCGGCATCAGCACGCCCAGCGTGCGGGCGAACGCCAGGCGGCGCGCGCCGGTGACGGCGGCGAAGGGGATGCCGGTGGCGAACAGGGCGTCCTTGAACTCGCGCCGGGCGGAGACGCGCAGCCGCCGCTCGTTGAGGTAGGCGCCGCCGCCGCGCTCGGCCCAGAACATCTCGTCCACGACGGGGTTGTAGATCATGCCGGCGGCGATCTCGGAGCCGCCGTCCTGCAAGCGGCGTTCGAGCGCGATGCTGATGCACCAGTGCGGGATGCCGTGCAGGAAGTTGGTGGTGCCGTCGAGGGGATCGACCACCCAGCGCCAGGCCCAGTTGTCGCTGCCGGACTTGCCGCTTTCCTCCATCAGGAAGCTGTAGCCCGGGCGGGCCTTGGCCAGCTCCTCGCGCATGGTCTGTTCGGCGCGCAGGTCGGCTTGGCTGACGAAGTCGCTTGGCCCCTTTACGCTGACCTGTAGCTGCTCGACCTCGTTGAAGTCGCGCAGCAGGCGCTTGGCGGCCTTCTGCGCCGCGTTCTGCATCACCGTCATGTGGGGCGACAGGCGGAGCGCCATGGATCAGCCCTTCGCGCGCTCGACGTAGCTGGCGTCCTCGGTGCGGACGACGATTCGCTCGCCCGCCTCGACGAAGGGCGGGACCAGGGTTTTCACCCCGTTGCTCAGCACGGCGGGCTTGTAGCTGCTGGCGGCGGTCTGGCCCTTCACCACCGGGTCGGCCTCGGTCACTTCAAGGATCACGGTGGAGGGCAGGCGGACGCCGACCGGCTCGTTCTCCACCAGGTCCACGGTGACGGTCATGTTGTCCTGCAGGAAGGGCAGCAGGTCGCCCAGCAGGTCGGTCGGCACCATCGTCTGCTCGAAGGTCTCGGGGTCCATCAGCACGATGTTGCTGCCGTCGGTGTAGCTGTAGGTGAAGTCCTTTTCGGACGTTTGCAGGCGTTCCACGGTGTCGGCGGTGCGCCAGCGCTCGTTGGTCTTGTTGCCGGTGCGCAGGTTGCGCATCTCGACCTGGATGAACGCGCCGCCCTTGCCGGGCGTGATGATCTGCTGCTTCAGCACGGTCCAGCGGTTGCCGCCATGGTCCAGCACCTGCCCGGCGCGAATGAGGTTGGCCTGTTGCTTCAAGGATCGGACCCCTAGAGGAAATCGGTATTGGAGTTGGGCTTACTACTCCGCAGGCGGGGACCGGGCAAGGATATGCCGGGTGCCGCCGGGGTCGCGCACCGTGCGGGCGGGGGCGGGGGCGGGGTTGAGGCTGGGGTCGGGGCCAGGGTCTAGGCCAGGGTCTAGGTAGGTGGGTCCGATGGGCACCTTGCCGTGGCCGCCGGGGATGTCCAGCACGTAGGTCGGCCAGGCCAGGCCGGTGACGCGCCCGCGCAGGGCGGCGAGGATGGCCTGGCCCTCGGCGATGGGGACATGGAAGCGGGCGGTGCCGGGGGCGGGGTCGAGCTGGTGCAGGTAGTACGGCTTCACCCGGGCGCGCAGCATGGCGCGGAACAGGGCCTCCAGGGCGTCGGCGCTGTCGTTCACGCCGCGCAGCAGGACGGATTGGCCCAGCACCGGGACGCCGGCGGCCTGGATGCGGCGCAGGGCCACGGCGGCGGCGGGGGTGAACTCGCGGGCGTGGTTGGCGTGGACGACCAGCCACAGCGGGGTTTCCGTTTCCAGCGCGACGGCCAGCGCCGGGGTGACGCGGGCGGGGTCGGCGGTGGGCACGCGGGTGTGGATGCGGAGCAACTCGATGTGCGGGATGGCGGACAGCGCGGCCAGGATGGCGGCCAGGCGGCGGGGGGAGAGCATCAGCGGGTCGCCGCCGGTCAGGATGACCTCGCGGATGGCGGGGCGGGCGCGCAGCCAGGCGTAGGCGGCGTCCAGTTGCGCGTCGGTCAGCACGCCGCCGCCGGGGCCGACATGCTCGCGGCGGAAGCAGAAGCGGCAGTAGACGGGGCAGACCAGCAGGGGCTTGAGCAGGGCGCGGTCGGCGTAGCGGTGGACGATGCCGGGCACGGGGGAGAGGGCGTCGTCGCCGATGGGGTCGGGGTCCTCGCCGGGTGATAGCAGCAGTTCGTTGGGGTGGGGGATGAATTGCAGGCCGATGGGGTCGGCGGGGTTTTTGATCAGGGCCTGCATGGCGGCGGGGATGGCGACGGCGTAGCGGCGGCCGACCGCCTCCAGCGCCGCCTGGTCCGCGGCGGGGACCAGGCCGGCGGCGACAAGGCCGGCGGCGTCACGGATCATGGCACGTTTCGCGTCGAACGGCGCACTCATGCGTCGGCAAAGCTGCTGGCCGGGTAACCCTGCATGAATAGCAGGGCGCGCAGCCCCGCATGCTCGATCCGCACCGCTGCCTCGGCGGCGACGATGGGCTTGGCGTGGTAGGCGACGCCCAGCCCGGCGGCGCGGATCATCGCCAGGTCGTTGGCGCCGTCGCCCACGGCCAGGGTGTCCGCCAGGGCCAGGCCGTCGGCGTCGGCGAACGCGTGCAGCGCCGCCAGCTTGGCGTTGCGGTCCAGGATGGGGGTGCCCACGGTGCCCAGCAGGGCCGTGCCGTCGTCCAGCAGGGTGTTGGCCCGGTGGTGGTCGAAGCCGAGCAGCGCCGCCACCCGGCTGGTGAAGAAGGTGAAGCCGCCGGACACCAGCGCGGTCGATGCGCCATGCGCCCGCATGGTGGCGACCAGCTCTCGCGCGCCGGGCATGAGGTGGGTGGCGGCCCAGGTGTGCTCCAGCGCGGCCAGCGGCAGGCCGCGCAGCAGGGCGACGCGGTGGCGCAGGGCTTCGGCGAAGTCGATCTCGCCGTTCATGCTGCGGCGGGTGATGGCGGCGACCTCCTCGTGCAGGCCGGCGTGGGCGGCCAGTTCGTCCAGCGTCTCGGTGGTGACGATGGTGCTGTCCATGTCGGCGACCAGCAGGCGCTTGCGGCGGTTGGCGGCGGGGAGCAGCACGGCGTCCACCGGGGCGGCGTCCAGCGCGGCGTGGATCAGGTCGGTGTCGGGCGTGGCAGGGCAGGGGATGTCGGCGGCCTCGCCCTCGGAGAGGATGACGGCGGGGCCGCCCTGCGCGGCGTCGCGCACGCGGTCGATCAGCGCCGGGGTCAGGGTTCCGGTGCCTTGCGGGGCGATTAGGGTTAGCATGTGTGCCATGGCGGGGGCATGGCAGGGGTTGGACGGCGGGGCAAGGCTGCCCGTTGCGCTGCGCGACGCATTGCCCGGTGCTTTGCCTGGGGCGTTGCCTGGGGCGCTGATCGTCGCGGGGCCGACGTGCAGCGGCAAATCGGCGCTGGCGTTGGCGCTGGCGGAGCGGCTGGGCGGCGCGGTCATCAACGCGGACTCGATGCAGGTCTATCGGGAGTTGCGCATCTTGACGGCGCGGCCCAGCGCGGCGGACGAGGCCCGCGTGCCGCACATGCTGTATGGCGTCCGCGCCGCCGCCGAGCCGGGCAGCGCCGCCTGGTGGCGGGGGGCGGCGCTGGAGGCGATGGCGCAGGTGGCCGCAGCCGGGCGCGTGCCGATCCTGTGCGGCGGCACCGGGCTGTACTTGGCCGCGCTGACGCAGGGCATCGCCGACATCCCCGACCCCGGCGCCGCGGCGCGGGCCGAGGCGCGGGCGCTGCTTGCCAGCGAGGGGGCAGGCGCCCTGCATGTTCGTTTGGCCGCCGCCGACCCGGATACCGCGGCCACGCTGCGCCCCAACGACAGCCAGCGGCTGGCCCGGGCCTGGGAGGTGTGGCGCGGCACCGGGCAGGGCTTGGCCGCCTGGCACCGTGCGGCGCCGGCGCCGGCGCCCTGGGGGTTCCGGATGATCCTGCTGGACCCGCCCCGCCCGGTCCTGCGCGCCGCCGCCGCCGCCAGGTTCGCCGCCATGCTGGAGGCCGGCGCCCTGGGGGAGGTGCGGGCCTTGCTGGCGCTCGGCCTGGACCCGGCGGTGCCGGCGATGCGCGCCCATGGCGTTGCGGAACTGGCGGCCTACCTGTCGGGAACCGTCACCTTGCGCGAGGCAGCCGGGCTGGCGGAGTTGGCGACCGGCCAGTATGCCAAGCGGCAAGCCACCTGGTTCCGTGGCCGAAGCCCGGTCGCCCCGACGCTGACGCATACGATCCATGCGCGATTTGAGGTTGAAACGCAATTTTCAGAAAGAGAATGGCATGGTTTAATGCTATTCGTTAAGGGCAAGGTTGACGACGCCTGCTGAAGCTGCGAAGCCGCCGGCCCAAGGAGAGCACAATGACGGCAGTCCAACCCCAATCCGGCGCAGACGTGCTGTTGCGCGCCCTGCGCGACCAGGGGGTAGAGGTCATCTTCGGCTACCCCGGCGGCGCCGTGCTGCCGATCTATGACGCGATCTTCCAGCAGAATAGCATCCGCCACATCCTGGTCCGGCACGAGCAGGCGGCGGTGCATGCGGCGGAGGGCTATGCGCGCAGCACGGGCAAGGTCGGCGTGGTGCTGGTCACCAGCGGCCCCGGCGCCACCAATGCCGTGACCGGACTGGTCGATGCGCTGATGGACAGCATCCCGGTCGTGTGCCTGACGGGCCAGGTGCCCACCCACCTGATCGGCAACGACGCCTTCCAGGAGGCCGACACCACGGGGATCACCCGGCCGGCCACCAAGCACAACTACCTGGTGAAGCGCAGCCAGGACCTGGCGCGCGTGGTGCACGAGGCGTTCTACGTCGCCCGCAGCGGGCGGCCCGGCCCGGTGGTGATCGACCTGCCGAAGGACATCCTGATTGCCCCTGCGCCGTATGCCGCGGCCAGCACGGAGCCGCATCGCAGCTATCGTCCGATCACCGAGCCGGACCCGGGGCAGATTGCGGCTGCGGTGCGGCTGCTGAAGGGGGCCAAGCGTCCTGTCGTTTACTCCGGCGGGGGCGTCATCAATGCCGGGGATGCGGCGACGGCGGCGCTGATCGCCTTCGTGCGCGCGACGGGGATGCCGTGCACCAGCACGCTGATGGGGCTGGGCGCCTATCCCAGCCCGGACCCGCAGTTCCTGGGGATGCTGGGGATGCACGGCACGTATGAGGCCAACCTGGCCATGCATGGCTGCGACGTGATGCTGAACATCGGCGCCCGCTTCGATGACCGCGTGACGGGGCGGCTCAATGCGTTCAGCCCGGGCAGCAAGAAGATCCATTGCGACATCGACCCCAGCAACATCAACAAGAACGTCGCCATCGACGTGCCGGTCGTGGGCGACGCGGCGCGCATCCTGGAGGCGCTGCTTGCGGCCTGGCACGCCGATGGGCAGACGCAGGACCGCGCCGCGCTGGCGAGCTGGTGGCGGCAGATCGACGGGTGGCGCGCGGTGGACAGCCTGGGCTTCAAGCAGGACATGGCGCCGGGCAGCATCATCAAGCCGCAATATGCCATCCAGCGGCTGTATGAGCTGACGCGGGAGACGGGACGCGACACGTTCATCAGCACCGAGGTCGGCCAGCACCAGATGTGGGCTGCGCAGTATTTTCATTTTGACAAGCCGAACCGCTGGATGACCTCCGGGGGGTTGGGAACCATGGGTTATGGGCTGCCGGCCGCGATGGGCACGCAGATCGCCCATCCCGATGCCCTGGTGATCGACGTTGCCGGGGAGGCCAGCATCCTGATGAACATCCAGGAGATGGCCACGCTGGCGCAGTACCGGCTGCCGGTGAAGGTGTTCATCCTGAACAACCAGTACATGGGCATGGTGCGCCAGTGGCAGGAGTTGCTGCATGGCGGGCGGTATTCCGAGAGCTACTCGGAGTCGCTGCCGGACTTTGTGAAGCTGGCCGAGGCGTTCCATGGCGTCGGGCTGCGCGCGACCGGGGTCGATGACCTGGACCGGGTGATCCGCGAGATGCTCGCCACCGACCGGCCGGTGATCGCCGACATCTGCGTCGAGCAGAAGGAGAGCTGTTTCCCGATGATCCCGTCCGGGGCCGCGCACAACGAGATGATCCTTGGGCCGGGCCAGCAGGCGCGCACGGCCAGCATCACCAATGAAGGCATGATGCTGGTATGAGCACCGTTCCAGGGGCGAGGGTGTTGGAGGCCGGGCAGCAGTCGGCGACGATCAGCGTGCTGGTCGAGAACGAGTCGGGCGTGCTGGCCCGGGTGATCGGGCTGTTCGCCGGGCGCGGGTATAATATCGACAGCCTGACCGTTGCCCCGGTGGACGCCGATGGGGCGCGCAGCCGCATCAACATCGTCACCTCCGGCACGCCGATGGTGATTGAGCAGATCAAGGCGCAGCTTGACCGGCTGGTGCCCGTGCACCGGGTGGCCGACCTGACGCGGGAGGGGCCGCACCTGGCGCGGGAGCTGGCGTTGGTGAAGGTGGTCAGCGGCGGCGCCGACCGGTCGGAGGCGCTGCGCATCGCCGAGGCGTTCCGCGCCCGGGTGATCGACGCCACCGTGGGCAGCTTCGTGTTCGAGCTGACCGGGGCCAGCGACAAGGTGGAGAGCTTCATTGCGCTGATGGCGCCGATGGGCTTGGCCGAGGTGTCGCGCACCGGGGTGGCCGCCATGGCGCGCGGGACACGGATGCTCTGACCGGCGCTGGGCTTTATAGTGCGGGGCGGTCCAGGGCCGCAAGGACCGCGCTGGCCGCCCCTGGATTGCCGTGCCGCAATAACGGTATCCGCGGCGGCGCGTAGAGCCTAGCCATCCGCCCCGCAGCCGCTAGAACCCCAACCATTCTACACAGTGAAAGAGAATCATCCATGCGCGTCTATTACGACCGCGACGCCGACGTGAACCTGATCAAGGGCAAGCGGGTCGCCATCATCGGCTTCGGCAGCCAGGGGCATGCCCATGCGCTCAACCTGAAGGACAGCGGCTGCCCTGAGCTGGCGGTTGGGCTGCGGCCCGGCAGTGCCGGCGTTGCCAAGGCGGAGAACGCGGGCCTGCAGGTCATGGACCCCGCCGAGTGCGCCAAGTGGGCCGACGTGGTCATGGTGCTGACCCCCGACGAGGGGCAGGGCGACCTGTATCGCGAGAAGCTTGCCCCTAACATGAAGCCCGGCGCTGCGCTGGCGTTCGCGCATGGGCTCAATGTGCATTTTAATCTGCTGGACCCGCGGCCGGACATCGATGTGTTCATGATTGCGCCGAAGGGTCCCGGCCATACCGTGCGCAGCGAGTACCAGCGCGGCGGCGGCGTGCCTTGCCTGGTGGCGGTGGCGCAGGACAGCAGCGGCAACGCGTTGGAGATTGCCCTCAGTTATGCCAGCGCCATCGGTGGCGGGCGGGCGGGGATCATCGAGACCACGTTCAAGGAGGAGTGCGAGACCGACCTGTTCGGCGAGCAGGTGGTGCTGTGCGGTGGCTTGGTGGAGCTGATCAAGGCGGGGTACGAGACGCTGGTCGAGGCCGGGTACGCGCCGGAGATGGCGTACTTCGAGTGCCTGCACGAGGTGAAGCTGATCGTCGATCTGATCTATGAGGGCGGCATCGCCAACATGAACTACTCGATCAGCAACACCGCCGAGTATGGCGAGTATGTCACGGGTCCGCGCATCGTCACCGCGGAGACCAAGGCGGAGATGAAGCGGGTGCTGGAGGACATCCAGTCCGGCCGGTTCGCGCGCGACTGGATGCTGGAGAACCGCACCAACCAGGCCAGCTTCAAGGCCACGCGGCGGCGGATGAGCGAGCACCCCATCGAGCACGTCGGCGAGCGCCTGCGGGCGATGATGCCGTGGATCGCGCAGAACCGCCTGGTGGACCGGGCGAAGAACTAAAGCCGTCTGCGCAACGTTGGGGGTGGCGGACCCCTTTGGAGGCCGCCATGCCCGATGTGACGTTTGCCCGCTGCCTGGCCCTGCTTGCGGTGTTGTTGCTTGGCGGGTGCTACGTGGCGCCGGGGGCGATCGCGCCGTTTGGTGGGGGGACGGGCACGGTCTATGTGGCGCCGCGGGAGGGGCAGTATGCTGGCACGACGTGCTCGGCTGGTGCCTATGTGTGTCAGGTGGCGCCGGGTCCTCTGGGTGCCCAATGCAGTTGCCCTGGTCTTGGGGCGCCTTCTTTTGGCGTGGTTCGGTAGCCTTTTGCTTCCTCTCCCGGTTTGGGAGAGGATTGGGATGTGGGAAGCCGCAGGCACCAGCCTTCATGCTGAACAGGCATCTCGCACGCCCGTAACTCGACGCGGTGCATGCCGCTTCCCTCACCCCGGCCCTCTCCCGGAGGGAGAGGGAGCAGGCAGCGCAGCGTGGATTTACTTTACCGTGACGAGGCGCAGCGGGAAGGTGTTGTCGGCTAACTGCTGCAGCTCGATGTTGCTGCGCGTTGCCCACACCACGGTCTGCTGGTGGATGGGGATCGCCGGCACTTGGTCGCGCACCATCGCCGATGCCTGCTCGATCATCGACTGCCGCTTGGCCTTGTCCTCCTCGACGGCGATCTTGTCGACCAGCGCGTCGAACTCGGGGTTGGACCAGCCGCCGTCGTTGATCACCCCGCGCACGCCGTTGCGGGTGCCCAGCAGGTTGAAGAACGCGTTGTGCGCGTCATACGTGTTGGGCGTCCAACCCAGCAGGTAGAAGCTGGTGTGGTAGTTGGGGTTGTTGATTTCCGAGAAGTACTTCAGCCGGGTCTGCGCGTTCAGCGTCACCTTCACGCCGACCCGCGCCAGCATGGCGGTCACCGCCTGGCAGATTGCCTCGTCGTTCACGTAGCGGTCGTTCGGGCAGTCCATCGTCACGCCGAACCCCTGCGGGTAACCTGCCTCGGCCAGCAGATGCTTCGCCGCCTCGGGGTCATAGGGCAGGCGGGTGTCGGTTGCGGCGGTGAAGCCGTTGATCCCCGGCCCGTACATCAGCCCGGTCGGGCGGGACTGGCCGCGCATCACCCGCGACTGGATCGCCTTTACGTCGATGGCCTCGTAGAATGCCCGGCGCACCCGCTGATCCTGGAACGGGTTTTTGCCTTTTACGTCGGACTTCAGCAGCTCCGGGCGCAGGGTGTCGAAGCCCAGGAAGATCGTGCGCAGCTCCGGGCCGATCAGCACCTTGACCCCCTCGGTGTGCTGCAGCCGGTCGATGTCCTGCGGCGGCACGCTGTAGATCATGTCCACGTCGCCCGACAGCAGCGCCGCCACGCGGGTGCTGGCGTTGCTGATGACGTTGAACTGCACGTCGGTGACGTTGCCGGGCGCCTTGTCCCACCAGCCCGGGTTGTTGCGGAGCGTGGTGCGGCGGTCGGGCTCCCGCACCTCCAGGATAAAGGGGCCGGTGCCGTTGGCGTTGCGGGTGGCGAAGTTCTCTTCCTTGACGTTGGTGAGGTCGGCGGGCTGGGCGGCGTTGTGCGCCTCGCACCAGACCTTGGACATCATGGCCCAGGTGGTGAGGTTCTGCACGAGGATCGGGTCGGGCGCCTTGGTGATGAAGTCCACGGTGAAGTCATCGACCTTCTTCACCTCCTGCACCGTGGCCATGATGGCGTTGAGCTGGCTGTTGGGGCCGGTCACCCGACGGTAGCTGAACAGCACGTCGTCGGCGGTGAAGGGTTCGCCGCCCTGGAACTTGACGCCGTGCCGCAAGTGGAAGCGCCAGGTGGTGGCGTCCGGCTGCTCCCAGCTTTCGGCCAGCGCCGGCTCGACCTTGAGGTCGCGGTCGCGCCGCACCAGGGGGTCGTAGATGTTCTGGGTGAAGGTGAGCAGGAACGTCTCGTTGCGGACGTAGGGGTCCATGCTGTTCGCGTCGCCGTCGTTGGCCCAGCGGAACGTGGCGGCGTGCAGCGGCGTTGCCAGCAGACCCATCGTCAGCAGGCCGGCGAGAAGAAAAGCGGCCAGTGCAATGCGAGGTTTGTGCATGAGGTCCCCTGCCGTGTGACGGAAAACGATAGGCACGAGGCGCGACGCCTCGCAAATGGAAAGGGTGGGCCTAGGAGTGTGCCGTTCAGCTTCGGCAGGCGGCTGGGCCGAACGCCCGCAGCGTGGGGGCACTGCTGCTTGCCTGCTTCCTTTGGGCCGGGGGGACTGAGCTTGGTGATGCGAGAAAGCGGTCCGCTCTCAACCTGGCGAGGCTTGGCGCTTGCCGCTTCCCTCACCCCGGCCCTCTCCCGGAGGGAGAGGGAGCAGTTACGCGGCGCGCAATGCGGCGGGGAGGCCCTGGATGGCGCGGTCGATCAGGTGGGCGTCGGTCTCGGCCGACAGGCCCGTGCGGATCACCTGCTCGGCGGCGCGGGCGGCGATGTCGGCGGCGGCGAGGCGCACGTCGGTCACGGCGGCCTTTTCGGCGGCGGCGATGCGGTCCATGGCGAGCTGCTCGCGCCGGGCCGCGGCGGTGGCGGCGTCGGCGCGGGCGGCGTCGGCGACGCGCTGCGCCTCGGCCCGGGCCTGGGTCAGCATGGCCTGGGCATCCCGCAGAGCCGCCTCACGCCGGGCGGTGGCCTCGGCGAGCATGGCCTCGGCGTCGCGGCGCAGGCGGGAGGCCTCGTCCAGCTCGTGGCGGATGCCGGCGGCGCGGCCGTCGAGCATCTTCGTCGTGGAGTTCCACGCCCGCCCGCCGAAGATCAGGAAGAAGATGGTGAAGGCGACGCCGACCCAGAGGCGGGGGTCGGCCAGCAGGCTGCCGTGCTCGTGCATTATGGAGTCCTAGCCGCGGGCTGACATGACGTGGCTGATGGCGGCGTCAACCGAGGCGGCGTCGGCCTGCTGCCCGGTCAGCCGGGTGACGACCATGCTGGCGGTTTCCGTCGCCACCTGGCGCAGCGCGCCCATCGCGGAGGCGCGGGCCTCGCCGATGCGCTGCTCGGCCACGGCGAGCTGGGCATTCAGCCGTTCCTCGGCGGCGCGGGACTGCTCGGCGGCCTCGGCCTTGGCCTGTGCGACGGCTTGGCTGATGGCGGCCTGGCCGTCGGCGGCGGCCTTGCGGCTGGCCTCGGCGATCTCGGCCACTGCGGCGTCGGACTGCGCCTTGGACGCCCGCGCGCTGTCGAGGTCGCGGGTGATGCGGTGCGCCCGGCCCTCGACGACGCTTGCCACCTGGGGCAGGGCGTAGCGGGCGAGTATGTAGTACAGCAGCCCGAAGATGATCGCCATCCAGACGACTTGCGACAGGGTGAGCGGGTTGGAGAAGTCGAGCTGCGGCATCGTGTGCTTCCTGGTGGCCTTTGGGCGGATGGGGCCGGCGGGCCGGCCCCGGCAGGCCTTAGGTGAACAGGATCAGGAAGGCGATCAGCAACGCGAACAGCGCCACGGCCTCCGTCAGCGCGAAGCCCAGGATGCCGATGGGGAACACGGCGTCACGCGCCGAGGGGTTGCGGGCGACGGACGTCACCATCGCGGCGAAGATGTTGCCGATGCCGATGCCCACGCCCGCAAGCGCGATCACGGCCAGGCCGGCCCCGAGGGCCTTTGCAGCGAGAACGTCCATGAATTCAGTCCTTTGTTGATAGGAGGTTGGGGGTGGAGCGGTCCGCGCGGGCGCCGGGCCCTGCCTAGTGCAGGTGCACGGCGTCGTGCAGGTAGATGCAGGTGAGGATGGCGAACACATACGCCTGCAGGGCGGCGACCAGCAGCTCGAAGCCGACCAGCACGACGTTGAGCGCCAGCGGCAGGATGCTGCCGATGAACCCGAACGCATTGGCCCCGGCGAGCAGCACGACGAAGGTCGCGAACACCTCGAACATCACGTGCCCGGCGACCATGTTGGCGAACAAGCGGATGCTGAGCGACACCGGGCGCGACAGGTAGGAGATGATCTCGATCGGGATGATCAGCGGCGCCAGCAGCTTTGGCGCGCCGGCGGGGAAGAAGTAGCTGAAGAAGTGCAGCCCGTGGATGTAGAGGGACACCGCGGTGACGACGACGATGACCAGCAGCGCCAGGCCGAAGGTGACGGCGATGTGGCTGGTGTAGGTGAAGCTGTAGGGCAGCAGCCCCAGCAGGTTGCCCATCAGCACGAAGAAGAACAGCGTGAAGATGAATGGGAAGAACCGCTTGCCCTCGGGGCCGATGCTGCCCTCGGACATGCTGAGCAGTCCGGAGTAGGCGATTTCGGCCAGGGATTGCAGGCGGCCGGGCACGACGGCCTTGGGCTTCATGCCGACATAGAGGGTGCCCAGGATGATCGCCCCGCCGAGCAGCATCATCAGGTTGGAGTTGGTGAAGTTCACCGAGCGACCGAGGCCGCCCAGCGAGGTGTGCAGCTCGAACTGGCCGAGCGCGTCGATCTTGGAGTCCGCCGCCAACTTCCTGCCCTTCCCAACCTGCAGCCTGCGCCGCAGCTTCTTGTCGCGGCCACGGCCGCCCTTGCTACTGCGGCCACGACCGCCTTTGTTACCGCGGCCCGGCCGCGCCCTTTTTCGGCATCATCAGACGCCAGACATTCGCCACCCCAGCCGCGCCGCCCAGCAGGACGAACAGGCCGATGAACAACGGCGTCGTGTGCAGCCAGTGGTCCAGCGCCCACCCAATGGCCACCGACACCGCCAGCGCCGACACCAGCTCGACCCCGACACGGACGCCGATGCCCATGGGGCTTGCGGTGCCGGCCGAGCTTGCCGCCGGAGGTGCGGCGTCCAGCCCCTGCTTGGTCCGGGCCGCCCGCAGCCGCTCCTCGAACGAGCCGCCTTCTTCGTTGCTCATGTGCGTCCCTCGCGGCCCCGGCCCATAGGGGAACCGCATCGGGACGGCGCGCGCTTGCTACTGGTGGCCCCCGAGGCTGTCAAGAAGGGTAAGGCTGTCACGCAGGCTCGGCATCTGAGGTAGGGGCGCCGTCAAGCGGCAGCCCCGGCCGATGCGTCCTTGCACCGCGGGGGGATGGAACCTAGGTTGCCCACAGGTCCGGGGCGTGGCGCAGCCTGGTAGCGCGCGTGTTTTGGGTACACGAGGCCGCCGGTTCGAGTCCGGCCGCCCCGACCAGCCTGTTTCAGCCGGCCTAAGTCAGCCAGCGTAAGCCAGAAGGAAGCCACCGATGCGCGCCCGCATCTTCCAGCAGCAGAAGAATGCAAACTCGTCCGGCCAGACCGGCGTCGGCAACTGGGTGCTACAATACCAGCCATCCGAGCGCGAGCTGAACGATCCCCTGATGGGGTGGTGGGGCAGCGGCGACACGCTCGGCTCCGTCAGCCTGCGCTTCGACAAGCCGGAGGACGCGGTCGCGTATGCCGACAAGCATGGCATCACCTATGACCTGGAGGTGCCGCCGGCCCAGCGCCCGATCAAGCCGAAGGCGTATGCCGATAATTTTCGCTATGGGCGGAGTGAAAACTGGACGCATTAGCGGTATGCTTGCGGCTGGCAGCATGCCGGCGAGCAGCAGTATGCTGCTGAGCACGCGCCCTTAGCTCAGTTGGATAGAGCGGCGGCCTTCTAATCCGCATGTCGGGGGTTCGAATCCCTCAGGGCGCGCCACCCCCATCCTGGATGGCGCCATGGTTCGCTGGCTCGTTGCCCTGCTGTGCCTGGCGCCGGTTGCCGCCCAGGCCGGGGAGGCTTTTGACGGCATCCAGGCCCGCGGCGTGCTGCGGGTGGGCACGACGGGCGACTACAAGCCGTTCACCTTCCGTCAACCGGACGGCAGCTACACCGGCGCCGACATCACCATGGCCCGGCGCCTGGCCGGCGCCCTGGGCGTCAGGCTGGAGATCGTGCCCACGACCTGGGCGTCGTTGCTGCCCGACTTCGTCGCGCAGCGGTTCGACGTGGCCATGGGCGGCATTTCGGTCAACGCGCCCCGCGCGGCGGCCGGCGCCTTTTCCGCCGTGACGTTCGTGGATGGCAAACGCCCGGTGGCCCGCTGCGCCGACCAGGACCGATTTACCAGCATCGCCGCCATCGACCAGCCCGGCGTGCGCGTGGTGGTGAACCCGGGCGCCGCCAATGAGGAGTTCGCCCGCGCCAACTTCCGCCGGGCCACCCTGACGGTGCACACGGATAACGCGACCGTGTTCGACGAGATCCTGGCCAACCGCGCCGATGTCATGGTCACCGATGGGATCGAGGCTGACCATCAGAGCGTGCTGCACCCGGAGCTGTGCCCCGCGCATGTCGCCGCGCCGTTCACCCGGCTGGAGAAGGCCTATCTGCTGCCGCGCGACGCCGAGCTGGTTGCCGCGGTCGATGGCTGGCTGGCGCAGGAGCGGGCCAGCGGCGACCTTGACCGCGTGCTGGCCGTGGCGCTGCGGGAGCCCTGATGCGGGCCGCTGGGCGGCGTGCATGAGCGGCGATGATGGGGTGCCGGCGGCGAGCCTGGCCGGCGAGGCCGGGCGGGGGGCGGGCCTGAGCTTTGGGAATTTCCCGCTTTGCTGCTTCATTTGATTAATCTGCGGTGAAAGCGCCTAATTGGGCTTGTACCGGGTTGGAGCCGTTGTCCAACGCCATTCAGGCGGGAAACTGACAAAAGCTGACATGACAACAGCGCGAGTGCAATTTAGGTGTTGCGCCGAACGATATTGAGACTCACGCTTCGTTCTGACCGGCGATGCAAGGGCTGCAATCCGGCATGCAGGCTTGACGCATCCATTTCGGTGAAAATACAGGAGAACGGCTTTGATAATTGACCTGAGCGTTGAGCAATTCGATCTGGTTGGGACAGTCTTCTCATTCGCTATCGGCGCGATGGGGATCGCAAGCCTGTTCTTCCTCCTCCAGCGTTCGGACGTTGCGGTGCGCTACCGGATGCCGGTGACGCTCCTGTGTCTGGTGAGCGTGGTCGCGACCTACAACTACGTCCGTATTTACATAAGCTGGCAGGACGCGTTCGCGGTCGTGAACGGGGCCGTGACCAGCACCGGCGTGCCCTATAACGACACCTACCGGTATGCCGACTGGCTGATCACGGTCCCCTTGCTGCTTGTTGCCTTCGTGACGGTCCTGGACCTTCCGCCTCGCCAGGTTCGGCTTCGCAGCATAATACTCGCACTTTTGGGAGCGGAGATGATCGCGCTGGGCTACCCCGGCCAGATTGCGACCAGCGTCGAGACGAGGTGGCTGTGGTTCGGCATCGGCATGATCCCGTTTCTCATCATATTCATCCAGCTCTACGGCAGCCTCGGCAAAGCGATTGAGGCCGAGCCGGTGGAGGGGCGGATGGCCATTAAGCTGGCAAGGCTTGGGCTGGTGCTGTCGTGGCCTATTTACGCCATCGTTTACGTCTTGCCGCTTCTGGGCTTCAAGGGATCGTCGGTATTCGTCGGCATCCAGGTCGGCTATGCCTTTGCTGACATATCGGCGAAGGCTTTGTATGGCGTCCTGATCTGGACGGCGGCGGCTGCCAAGTCCGCTCCCCGGGGCGACTCCGCAGTTTGGCACCCAGCTTCCGCGCGCAGCGTCAATGCTTGATGGGTTATCGTGCAATCCGCCCTGCGGCCTCCCGCCAGGGGAGGGCAGGCCGTGCGGCCCCTGGGATAATGGCCGTGAGGTGGCTGTTCCGCACTCCGTTGTCCTTCCTTCCGCGCCAGGCTTCTCCCCTTTGGCCGATTGGTGGGCATGATGGTTGATCTACGTGGTCGTTGCACGAATACCGAGTTCTGCGCCGTTGCAGTGTCGCAACGCGTGGTTACACTTCCCGAGGGGTCGAATTTCGTGTGCCCGAAATGCGGTGAGCCGCTGCAGACGTTATCGGCTGCGCGGGCGCCGGGGCGGGCCAAGCTGGCATTGCTCGTCCCGCTCGGATTGGCGGTCATTGGCGGCGGTGCGATGGCGTACCGTTTTGCCGGCCCTCTAGGCGCGTCGGGCGCCCCTGCCGGGGCTGCACCGGAGGCGGCGCCTCCCGGCAAGGCTGCCGCTCTTGGGAGCTACTCCATGCTGCTGAAGCCGGGAGCCCCCGCAGCGCCGGCACCGGTGCAGGCCGTGCCGGCGCAACCGGCGGCTTCCGTTCAGACTGCGGCGGCTGCGTTGCCGCAACCGGTGGTGGCGCCCGCGCCGCAGGCCGTTCGGGCCGCGCAGGTGGCCCCAGCGCCAGTGCCGCCGCCGGCCGCTCCGGGATCGCACTCGGTGCTCCTGCGGTTGGCCGGATCGGACGCCCTTGGCGGCAAGCTGGCCCGGCGGCTGGCGTCCGGCTATCTGGCCTCGATCGGGGACAGCGGCATCTCGCTGGTTCCCGGCGGGGCCGACCACCCGGCGGAGGTGACCGGCGTTCAGGGCGGCCAATCCGAGACGGTGCAGGTCGCTTCGGGTCCGCCCGCCAGCGGCTTCGCGGCGCTTCTGCGCGGCTCGGCCGACATGGCGATGTCCCCCCGGCGCATCCTGCCGGCCGAGGCGGAGCGGCTGTCGTCGTTGGGCGACATGACCAGCCCGGCCAATGAGGCCGTGATCGGCATCCAGGGCATCGTCGCCGTCGTGAGCCCGGCCAACCGGCTGTCATCCCTGACGGTCGCCCAGCTTCGCGGCATACTGGCGGGACGCCTGACCGACTGGTCGCAAGTGGGCGGCGCGCCCGGCCCGGTCCACGTCTATGTGGTGGACAACCAGGGCGGTACGGCCGATGCGCCGCAGGACATCCTGATCGGCCGCGATGACATCGCCGGTACGGCCTACCGGGTCGCCAACGAACAGGCCCTCGCCGCGGTCGTCGCGTCCGACAGCACCAACATCGGCTTTGCCACCTTCGGCAACAGCGGCGCGGCAAAGGTGCTGCTGGTTGCCGAGAACGGGGCCACCCCGGTCGCGCCGACGGACCTGTCGATCTCGACCGAGGCTTACCCGCTGTCACGCCGGATCTATGTCTATACCAGCCCTGCGTTGCCGAATCAGTTCGTGAAGCGCTTTGCCGCATTTGCGTCCTCGGCCATCGGGCAGGGCGCAGTGGCGGCGGAGGGCCTGGTGCCGCTGACCATCAAGTCGGAGTCGGAAGCCGTGCCGGATGCCGCGTCTGACCGGTTCAGGCAGGTCGTGGCCGGCGCGGCGCGGTTGTCGGTCAACTTCCGGTTCCAGCCTGGGTCGATGGAGCTGGACAGCCGGGCGATGCGCGACCTTGACCTGCTTGTGGGCTATTTGCGGGCGCAGCGGGTTGATCCGAGCCGCGTCATCCTGGCCGGGTTTGCGGATAACAGCGGCACTCCTTCGGCAAATCAGGCCGTGGCGCAAAAGCGGGCCGAGGCGATCATGGCGGCCCTGGCCAGGTCCAGCATCGTGCCTGGGAAGGCCGTTGCGTTCGGCGCGGAACTGCCGGTGGCGGACAATGCGACACAGGAGGGGCGGGAGCGCAACCGCCGGGTCGAGGTTTACGTCGCGCCGTAAGCAGGGGTGTTCGTGGCGGGGCGCAAGCGGGATCTGACTTGGCCAGGGTGGGTACGCCTGGTTAGGCGTCGTGCAGCTCGGCGTGGTCTCTGCGCAAGCTTTTGAAGGCTTGTCCAAAATGCCAGGGATCGAGGTTATCTTCGTCGATAAGCACGACGAGATTGTCAGCGCCATCGCCTCAAGGGCCTGGGCGAGATCGGCACCATCGGCGCTGATTCGTCGATTGCCAACGCAAACTGCCACGCCACGGGCAAGCGCATACGCATCTTGCCGGTCACCACCGACAAGATGCAGAGTTAGACCGGCGATTGCCGCAGTCTGTCACCAGCATGTTGGGGCGCCTCCAGCTTCAGGGTTCGATCAAACGAGCTCCCTCGTTGGCGGTTGAGGTTGGAGGCTGAAGGGGTGCGAGACCTCAAGGATGGAGCAGCGTTGCTAAGACAAGTCTTCACCATCCTGGCGCTTGCGATAGGTGTCGTACCTGCAGCGCATGCCGACCTGCTGAGGTCAACGAAGCCAGGTGTAATGTGCAGGTCCGCCGATGCCCTGGCCAAGCTGAGCCGGCCGGACGGCAGCAGCCCAACGCTTGATGCAAATCCGTCGCCGGCAGTGCAGGCCATCGATGAGGCCGGAGGCTGCGCCAACTTCCGGCCGGGCAATGTCGTGATCTTGATGAATGCACGCAGGAACACCAGCGTCGTGCGCGCAGACAGCCAGACGGGGGACGGTGTTTTGGAAACGTTTGTCGTTCCGAATATTGATTATGCGCCCTACACGCCGCCGCACACCGTCTTCAACGACACGATCCGGGCTCACTGCCCGGCCAAGCTCGACGAGTTGATGGCGCTTGATCCGCCCTCGATGAACTTCGTCGCTTCCTTGCCGCCCCCTGTGCGGGCAGGGATCGGCAAGGCTGTGGAGGACGCATGCAATGATTATCTCCCGTGCGTGCGGGAGCAAAGAGCCGTCCAGATCGGCAAGCGCAACCTCGACCAACGCTGGGCCGAGTTTGTTTGCCGGCAACCATAGCGCTGCCTGTTCCTTTCTCGGTGCCGGCGCTGCGGGGTGGCGCAGCACTACACCGACGCGGCCGCGGTATGCCTGATCGAGCGCAGGCCCTGAGATGGCCGTAGCAGGAGCCGCGCATTACTGGCCTAGGGGCGGCGCGTTGCCGGGGGTGGCAGGGCGCCTTCGTCCCGCACGCCGATCCAGGACAGCACGGTTTCCGTCAGGAAGGCCGCCAGCGCCAGCACGGTGCACAGCACGGCGACCCCGAACAGCAGAAACAACGCCGCCGCCGCCGATGACTCCCGCAGCGCGCCGACGAACAGCGTCAGCGTCGCCAGGGCAGTCGCCGCGCCCGCAGTGGCGCCCAGCCCAACGGCCGAGTCGAGCGCGATGGTGCGCCGCCGCAGCCGGTGCAGGTGCTGCCGCTGCTCGTCTGCGCGGTCGCCGGATGGGTCCGCCCGCAACAGGTCGGCCAGGTGCTCCATGTGGTCCGTCACCCGCGCCAGCCGGCTGGTGAACACGTTCAGCAGGGTGCCGACGCCAGACAGCAGGAACACCGGGGTCAAGGCGACCTGGATGACGTGCGCAATGCTGTCCAGTGGGACACCCATCGCGTTGTCCGCCATTCGCTAGGTCCGTGCTGTGCGCTGCATCGCACCGTCATGCCGACACGCCGGGCAATCTGCAAGGCTGCCCTTGGGACCAACGGGTTGCATTGGCAGACCGCCGTATCAGCTTGCAGGCAGCGGTGCTAAACACTTGCCGAGGTTTCACGTTCTCGTTAGCGATGCGTAAGGTCAGCATCATGGTAGCGTCAGGATGATGGTAGCACTGGCACGCGACGTTCCGCACGATGAGCTTGCGCTGCGCCTGGGCCAGCAGGAGCTGGTGGCCGGGCTGGGGCTGTATGCCTTGGGCGCCCCGCCGCTGGACCGGTTGCTGGCCGAAGCCTGCCGGGTGGCGGCGCTGGGGCTGGGCACCGCGTTTGCGAAGGTGCTGCGGCCCCGGCCGGCGCAGGACGACCTGCTCGTCGTCGCGGGCGTCGGCTGGCGGCCGGGCGTGGTTGGCCATGCCGCCCTGGGCGCGCAGCTCGACAGCCCCGCCGGCTATGCGCTGCACACCAGGGCGCCGGTGCTGTCGAACGACCTGGACGGCGAGGGCCGGTTCCGTGTGCCGGCGCTGCTTGCCGAGCACGGCGTGCAGAGCGCCATCAACGTCCCGATCGGCACTGCCGATGCGGAGCCGTTCGGCGTGCTGGAGGTGGACAGCACCAGCCGGCACGAGTTCGTCGCCGCCGACACCGCGTTCCTGCAATCGCTTGGCAACGTCCTCGCCGCCGCCATGGTCCGCGACGGCATGGACCTGTTGGCCGAGCGGCAGGAGGCGCTGGCGCGGCAGGTGTTCGAGAGCAGCCCGGACTGCGTGAAGGTGCTGGACCTGCAGGGCCATCTGCTGGCGATGAACGTGAACGGGGCGGTCGCGCTGGGCATCTCCGACCTGCTGGCCCAGGTCGGCACGTTGTGGCCGGAGTGGTGGCCGGCCGAGGGCAAGCCGCTGGCCTATGAGGCGATCCGCACGGCGGCGGGCGGCAATGTCGGCCGCTTCACCGCCGCCGCTTCGTCGCCCGAAGGCGGGACGGATTGGTGGGACGTGCTGGTCGCCCCGGTGCTGGATGCTGGGGGGCAGCCGACCCGGCTGGTGTCGATCTCCCGCAACGTGACCGCCGCCCGGGAGGCCGAGCAGGCCAAGGACGCCCTGCTGCGCGACAAGGACCTGCTGATGCAGGAGGTGCACCACCGGGTGAAGAACTCGCTGCAACTGGTGCGCACCCTGCTGCACCTGCAATCCCGCACCGCCAGTCCGGAGACGCGGGAGCAGCTTGAGCAGGCGGCTGGGCGGATCCTTACGATCAGCGCCGTGCACCAGCGGTTGTATGAGGGCGACTCGGTCACCGAGACCGATGCTGCCGCCTATATTGATGCGCTGCTCAACGACATGCGGGTCATGCTGATGGACTCGGCGAACGGGCGCAGCATCGCCCTGGAATCTGACACGATCCTGCTCGCTGCCGACCAGGTGACGCCGCTTGGGCTGGTGGTGTCCGAGCTGGTGACGAACGCCATCAAGTATGGCACGGGCAAGATCACGGTCGGCTTGAACCGCCGGCCGGCCGGGCTGGAGGTGGTGGTGGAGGATGGCGGCCCCGGCTTTCCCGCCAGCTTCGACCCGATGAGCCGGAAGGGGTTGGGCATGCGGCTGGTGCTTGCCCTGGCGAAGGGTGATCCTGCGATGGCCATCCGCGTGGACCGCGACGTGCCGCACAGCCGGGTCGTGGCGACGCTGACGTTCTAGCGTGGCGATCGGAGTGAGCTTTGTGGGGTTGGTGCATGGATGAGGCCTGGGCAGCCTGGCTGCGTGGGCCTGCTTAGCCGGCAAGCTCCACGACGACGGGCACATGATCGGAGGGCTGCGGGCGGTCGCGCTCCATGCGGTCGGGTACGGCCGAGACCAGGCGTTGGGCGAGGTCCGGCGACAGCAGGGCGTGGTCGATCCGCAGGCCGAGGTCGCGCGGCCAAGCGCCGGCCTGGTAGTCCCAGAAGGTGTAGGCGGGGCCGGCCGGCTGCAGCGCCCGGATTGCGTCGGTCAGGCCCAGCCAAAGCAGGGCACGGAAGCGTGCCCGGGTCGGCGGCCGCACCAGGGCGTCGGTGGCGGACAGGGTGCCGGGGGCGAAGTCCTCGTCGGCCGGGCAGACATTGTAGTCGCCGGCGAACATCACCGGCTGGTCGGCGTCGAGCAGGTCGCGGGCGCGGGCGGCCAATGCCTCCATCCAGGCCAGCTTGTAGGCGTAGCCGGGATCGCCGCCGGAGTTGCCGTTCGGCAGATAGAGGTTGCCGACCGTGATCCCGCCGGCCGCAACCTCAAGGTAGCGGGCCTGCGCGTCGTCGGCCGGCAGCCCGGGTAGGGTGCGGTGCACGACCTCGACCGGGATGCGGGACAGGACCGCGACGCCGTTGTACGATTTCTGCCCGACGATCTCAACGGCGTAGCCAGCCGCGGCGAAGGCGGCGGCGGGGAAGCTGCCGTCCTCGCACTTAATTTCTTGTAGCAGCAGCAGGTCCGGCTGCACGCGGGCGAGCCAGTCGGCCACCAGGCGTTCGCGCATCCGGATCGAGTTGACGTTCCAGGTGGCGATTTTCACGCGCCGGCCTTCATGTTCTGGCCTTCACGCCCTGACGTTCAATCAGCGCCGGCGCGATTAGTCGACGGCGAAGCTGGTGCCGCAGCCGCAGGCGGAGGTGGCGTTCGGGTTGCGGACGGTGAAGTGGCTGCCCATCAGCTCGTCGGTGTAGTCGAGCTGCGATCCGCCCAGCAGGTCCAGGCTGGCGGCGTCGACCAGGATGCGGGCGCCGCCGCGCTCGACCACCAGGTCGTCCGGCTGCGGCGCGTCATCCAGCTCGAACTTGTACTGGAAGCCGCTGCACCCGCCGGCGAGCACGGCCACGCGCAGGGCGGCGGGCTTGCCTTGGGCGGCGGTGATCTCTGCCACGCGCTCGGCGGCGCGGTCGGAGACGGAGAAGGCGGAGGCGATGATGCTGTCCATGGTGGCAGACATAGCCCTTTCCGGCCTCATATTGAAGATGCAGTGGTTGTTGAAGCGGACGTTAACTGTTGGAGGGATATGCGCTGGCTTAGGCCGGTCGGCATGTGCTCGGAGCGCCGGTGTCATCGCGGGGAGCGCTTGCGG
The DNA here is from genome assembly GCA_964242415.1 of uncultured Acetobacteraceae bacterium. Taxonomy (GTDB): domain Bacteria; phylum Pseudomonadota; class Alphaproteobacteria; order Acetobacterales; family Acetobacteraceae; genus DASWOJ01. The sequence goes on along the minus strand of CAXTAT010000005.1, from coordinate 156,827 downwards.
CGCGGTATAGGGGCCGAGGGGACCGCGCTGGCGGCCCCCCTATGCCGCGCCGCAAGTGCGGCTCGCAATGACGTGGCCCATGCACCGCTGCGACGTGCCCCGCACCTGGCCTCGGTTATTGCCTGGGTCTCCCGGGGCGGCCCCTCTCTGTGAATGGCCTGGCATGTGATAAGCCCGGCCCACCCTTCCGATCAGGTCCATGCCCCACGCCCCCTATGCCGTCCGCCCGGAGACGATGCGCGGACGCCTCCACCCCGAGGCCGAAAGCCCCGGCCGCAGCCCCTGGCAGCGCGACCGCGACCGGGTGATCCATAGCTCCGCCTTCCGCAAGCTGCAGTACAAGACCCAGGTGTTCGTGAACCATGAGGGCGACTACTTCCGCACGCGCCTGACGCATAGCCTGGAGGTGGCGCAGATCGCCCGTTCCATCGCGCGCGAGCTGCGGCTGGACGAGGACCTGACGGAGGCGCTGGCGCTGGCGCACGACCTGGGCCACCCGCCGTTCGGCCACGCCGGGGAGGAGGGGCTGAACGCGGGCATGAAGCCCTATGGCGGCTTCGACCACAACGCGCAGAGCCTCAAGGTCGTGACCCGGCTGGAGAGCCGCTATGCCGCCTTCGACGGGCTGAACCTGACGTGGGAGGCGCTGGAGGGGCTGGCCAAGCACAACGGGCCGCTGCACCGGCCGCCGCCTTACATCGCCGAGTATGACGCGCTGCACCCGCTGGACCTGCACACCCATGCCTCGGGGGAGGCGCAGGTGGCGGCGATGGCGGACGATGTGGCGTATCACAGCCATGACCTGGATGACGGGATGCGGGCCGGGCTGTTCGGCCCCGAGGACATCGCGCACCTACCGGTGATCGGCACCGCGCTGGCGCAGGCGCGGCGCAGCAGCCTGGACGTGCCGCCGGAGCGGCTGCGGCACGAGACGATCCGGCGGGTGATCAACGCGTTTGCCATTGACATGACGGAGGAGAGCCGCCGGCGGATTGCCGCGCTGGAGCCGGCTGACAGCGACGCGATCCGCCGGGCCACGCAGCCGGTGGTGGCGTTCAGCCCGGCGATGGCGGAGGCCAACCGGGCGGTGAAGGAGTTCCTGTTTGCCCGCATGTATCGGCACTGGAAGGTGAACCGCATGACCAACAAGGCCCGGCGCGTGACGCAGGAGCTGTTCGGCCTGCTGCACGACGACACCAGCATGCTGCCCGACGGCTGGCGTGCCCGCGCCGGGGTGGGCGATGAGCCTCGCGCGGCGCTGACTGTGGCGGATTATATTGCCGGGATGACCGACCGCTTTGCGCTGGACGAGCACCGGCGCCTGACCGACCCCTTCACCATAGGCTGACCGTAATGACTGAGAACCTGTTTGCCGACATGCGGGACACCGTGGTTGCGGCGCTGCGCGGCGTCGTGCCGGACCTGCCGGACGAGGTGGCGGCGCGCGTGGAGGTGACGCCGGCGCGGGAGGCCTCGCACGGCGACATGGCGACCAACGCGGCCATGGTCAGCGCCAAGGCAGCCCGGCAGGCCCCGGCCCGCATCGCGCAGGCGCTGGCGGCGGCGCTGGCGCAGGCGCCGGACGTGCTGCGCGCCGAGCCGGCGGGGCCTGGGTTCGTCAATATTTCGCTGCGCCCGGAGGCGTTGCGGGCGACCTTGCCGGCGGTGCTGCGGGCGGGCGGGCATTATGGGGACAGCACGGCTGGGCATGGGCTGCCGGTGAACATCGAGTACGTGTCGGCCAACCCCACGGGTCCCATGCACATCGGGCACTGCCGTGGGGCGGTGGTGGGGGATGCGCTGGCGAACCTGCTGCTGAAGGCTGGGTTCGCGGTGACGAAGGAGTACTACATCAACGACGCCGGGGCGCAGGTGGCGGCGCTGGCCTGGGCGGCGTACTGGCGTTACTTGCAGGCGGTCGGCACCCGCCTGACCGAGGACGAGTTCGCCGCCGCCGTGCCGGGCGGGCTGCAATACCGGGGCGAGTACCTGGTCCCGGTCGGCCAGGCGCTGCTGGCCGGGCATGGCGCGGCGCTGGCCGGGCCGGGGGGGACCATTGCTGATCCGGCAGGGTGGTTTGACACGGTGCGCGAGTTCACGGTGGCCGCCATGATGGCCTCGATCCGCGAGGACCTGGCGGCGCTCGGCGTGGTGCCCGACGTGTTCAGCAGCGAGCGCGCGCTGGTTGGCTCCGGGGCGCCCGACCGCACGATCGAGCGCCTGGCGGCTCAGGGATTGATTTATGAGGGCGTGCTGGAGCCGCCGAAGGGCAAGCTGCCGGAGGATTGGGAGCCGCGCGAGCAGACGCTGTTCCGCGCCACGCAGTTCGGCGACGACGTGGACCGCCCGTTGCGGAAATCGGATGGCACCAACACCTATTTCGCCAACGACATCGCCTATCACGCCGACAAGATGGCGCGTGGGGCGAAGCTGATGATCGACGTGCTCGGCGCGGACCATGGCGGCTATGTGTCACGCATGAAGGCGGCGGTGAAGGCGCTGTCCGGCAACGATCCGGTGCCGCTGGAGGTGGTGCTGTGCCAGATCGTCCGGGTGATCCGCGGCGGCGAGCTGGTGCGGATGTCCAAGCGCGCCGGCACCTACGTTACGCTGGCCGACCTGCTGGAGGAGGTCGGGCGCGACGCCGTGCGATTTACCATGCTGACCCGCAAGTCCGATGCGCAGATGGATTTTGATCTGGACGCCGTGCTGGCGCAGACGCGGGAGAACCCGGTGTTCTATGTGCAGTATGCCCACGCGCGCTGCCGCTCCGTGCTGCGTGCGGCGGCCGAGTCGTTCGGGGCGGAGGCGACGGCGCCTGCGGCCTTGGCCGGGGTTGCGTTGGATAGCCTAGGGGCGGAGGCGGAGATGGCGCTGATCCGCCGGCTGGCCTCCTGGCCGCGCACGGTTGAGGCAGCGGCGCTGGCGTATGAGCCGCACCGGGTTGCGTTTTACCTCTATGACTTGGCCGGCGACTTTCATATGCTGTGGAACCGCGGGCGTGACGAAGCGACGCTGCGGTTCCTGCAAGCCGACCGGCCGGCCGAGACCCTGGCCCGGCTGGCGCTGGTGGAGGCGACGGCGACCGTCATCCGCTCCGGCCTGGCGGTGCTGGGAGTGGTGCCGGTCGAGGAAATGCGTTGATGCGTGAGGACCCGAACCTTGCCTGACAACATGCAGATGCCGCCCGCTGGCGGCGGCCAACTGGTTCACAGCAACTATCGCGCGCAACAGCCGGGCATGGACACCGGCAGCCGGCGGCTGCTGACGGCGGCTGTGGTGCTGGGCGGCGTGCTGCTGGCCGGCACGGGCGGCTGGGCGCTGCTGGGGCACCGCGACACGGTGGTGCCGGTGATCGAGGCCGACACGCGCCCGGTCCGCGTCAAGCCGGACAATGCCGGCGGCATGCAGGTGGCCGGGTCGGACGAGCCGGCCATGGGTGACCAGCCCGGCGCCGCCCAGAGCATGGCCCCCGCGGCGGAGGCGCCGGCGCCGCAGGTGTTGCGCGCGCAGTTGCAGCCCGCTGCGCCCGTTCCTGCGCCGGTGCCGTCCGCCCCGGCTGCGCCGGTGCCGGCCGTCACCGCACCGGCTGAGACCCTGCACGGCCTGCGTCCGGCGGCACGGCCCCCGGCTGCCGTTGCGCCGGCGCCTGCTGCGCCAACGCCGGCCGTGCTTACGCCGGCTGCACCAGCGCCGGTTGCACCGACGCCGGCCGCGGCGTCGCCTGCCGCAGCGGCGCTGCCAGCCCCGAGTGCTGGAGCGAAGCCCATGGTGCAGCTCGCGGCCGTCGATAACGAGCCGGCGGCCCAGGCGGAGTGGCAGCGCCTGGCCAAGCGGATGCCGGACGTGCTGGGCGGCAAGCACCTGGTGATGCAGCGGGCGGAGCATGACGGCCATGCGGTCTGGCGCGTGCGGACCGGCGGCTTCGCCGACATGGCCGACGCCAACGGCTTCTGTGCCCGCGTGCGTGCGAAGGGCGGGGCCTGCGCCATCGCCAGCTTTTGATCGTCTCCGGTTTCTGAACGCCCCCGGCTTCTGATCGTCCCATGCAGGCCGCGATCGTCGGCATCGCCGGGCCGGCGCTCGATCCGGCTGAGGCGGCGTTGTTCCGCAGCCTGCCGCCGGCCGGGGTGATCCTGTTTGCCCGCAATATACAGGACCCGGAGCAGCTTCGCAGCCTGACGGATGCCTTGCGGGCCGTCCTGCCGCCGGGCGCGCTGGTTGCGGTGGACCAGGAGGGGGGCCGGGTGGCCCGGCTGCGCCCGCCGGGGTGGATGGCCCATCCGGCGGCGGGGCGCATCGGCGAGCGGTTCGAGGCCGATCCGGCCGCCGGGGCGCGGGCGGCCTGGCTGACGGGGGCGCTGATCGGCGGCGAGTGTGCGGCGGCGGGCATCGACCTGGTTTGCGCGCCCGTGCTGGACCTGCGCGTGGCCGGGGCGCATGACGTGGTTGGCAATCGCGCCTATGCGGCCGACCCTGGAACTGTGGCGCTGCTGGGCCGCGCGGCGGCGGACGGGCTGCTGGCGGCCGGGGTGCAGCCGGTGGCGAAGCACGCGCCGGGGCATGGCCGGGCCGGCGTGGACAGCCATCATGCGCTGCCGGTGGTGCCTGCCGGGCAGGACCTGTCGGACGACATGCAGCCGTTTCAGGCCAACGCGGACCTGCCATGGATGATGACGGCGCATCTCCTATATCCTGGGCTTGACCCGGACTGGCCCGCGACGCTGTCGCCGCTGGTGATCGGGCAGGTGATCCGGGGGCGGATCGGCTTCCAGGGGGTGCTCGTGTCGGATGATCTTGCCATGCGGGCCTTGGTCGGCGCCCCGGGGGCGCTCGCGGCGCAGGCGGTGGCGGCCGGGTGCGACCTGGCGCTGCACTGCACGGGCGGGCTGGCCGATACCGAGGCGGTGCTGCGCGGCGTGCCGGATGCCCCAGCCGCGACGCTGGCCCGGCTGGCGGCTGCGCGCCGGCAGGCCGGGGGCAACCGCCGGGTGCTGGACCTGCCGGCGCTTGCGGCGGAGCGGGGGCGGCTGCTGGCATGACCGAGGACGTGCCGCAGATCGCCCTGGCGGTGGCGTGCGTGGTGATGGCGATCACCTGGCATGAGGCCGCGCATGGGTATGCCGCCCTGCTGCTGGGCGATGACACCGCCCAGAAGCAGGGCAGGGTGTCGCTGAACCCGCTGCGCCATGTGGACCGGATCGGCACCGTGCTGGTGCCGGGCGTGCTGCTGCTGGTGCAGTTGCTGCTGGTTGGCCGGGTGGTGGCACTGTTCGGCTGGGCCAAGCCGGTGCCGGTGGCGGCGTGGCGGTTCCCCAACCCGCGGCGGGGCATGATGCTGGTCGCCGCCGCGGGTCCTGCCGCAAACTTCGTGCTGGCGTGGGCGGCGGCGCTGCTGCTGCACGGGCTGCCGCTGCTGCCGGGCGGCTGGGTAGAGGGCGTGGGCACGGCGATCGAGTTCCTGGTTCTGGCCAACCTGCTGCTGGGCCTGTTCAACCTGCTGCCGATCCCGCCGCTGGATGGGGGGCGCATCGTGGTGGGGCTGCTGCCGCAGCGCGCGGCCCTGGCCTGGGCGCGGGTGGAGCGGGCGGGCATCCTGGTCGTCATCTTCGGCATTTTCGTGCTGCCGCGCATGCTGGCGGCGTTCGGGGTGCCGTTCGCCCCGGTGACCGATGCCCTGGACACCGGGATTTCGTGGGCGTTCGATGCGGTGCGCTGGCTCAGCTTCAACGATGCCTGATCGCAGTGACCCCGGTGTTTTCGGCACCCCCGGCGTGCTTGGTGCGCCTGTCGTCCAGCTTGACGGCTTCGAGGGGCCGATGGACCTGCTGCTCGACCTGGCGCGGCGGCAGAAGCTTGACCTGCGCCCGATCTCCATCCTGTCCCTCGTCGAGCAGTTCCTCGCCGTCGTCGAGGGCGCCGGCGAGGTACGGCTGGAGCTTGCGGCGGACTGGCTGGTGATGGCGGCCTGGCTGACGTGGCTGAAGTCCCGGCTGCTGTTGCCGCCCAGCGAGGACGAAGGCGAGGCGGAGATGGCCGCCGAGACCCTGGCCTCCCGGCTGCAGGAACTGGAGGCGATCCGGGCCGCGGCGGCCTGGCTGGCAGGCCGGCCGCAGTTGGGGCGGGACGTCCTCACGCGGGGAGCGCCGGAGCGGCTGGTGCTGCTGGACCGGTCCCGGCTGGCGGCGGATTTGCCGGGGCTGCTGCGCGGCTACTTGGGCGCGGTGCGCCGCATGGCGCGGCGGCGGACCTACCGGCCGGGCCGCATGGTGCTGTGGAGCGTGCAGGACGCCATGGACCGGCTGGCGGCGATGCTGGGGCAGCAGGTTGGCTGGGTCGCGCTCGACCGTTTCCTGCCGGTGCCCGCCGTGGACCCGCTGGCGCGGCGCGCGGCGCTTGCGAGCACCTTGCTGGCCGGGCTGGAGATGGCCCGGGGCGGGGCGGTCGAGCTGCGGCAGGACCAGCCGTTCAGCCCGATCCTGCTGCGGGCCGGTGGCGGGGCCGTGCGGGAGTGATCGCAACCGCCATGCGCGCTGACGGTTTTGTGGCGCCCGGAGCGCGTTGTTGCGAGGGGTGCCTGCGGCTTGGCAATCCAGGGCTGCCAGGACTGGATGTTGGTGCTGGCGGCCCCCTTTGCCGCGCCGCGAGGGTGGCTCGCGATGACGGCTTGCGATGCAATGGCATAAGGGTCAGAGCGAATGGCCGTCGATACAATAGTGACTGATGCAGCGGGGGCCGAGCAGGTTGGGACCGACCTGGCAGACGACGGTGTGGCCGACGCGGTGAGGCTAACCGAGGCGCTGCTGTTCGCCAGCGCCGAGCCGGTTCCGGCCAGCCATGTTGCCCGGTTGCTGCCTCCGTCGCTGGATGCCGACGCCGTGTTGGCCGCCGTCCGGGACCGCCACGCTGGCGGCGGGATCGAGCTGGTGGAGGTCGCCGGCGCTTGGCAGTTCCGCACTGCCCCCGACCTGGCGCCGCGCCTGACCCGCGTCGTGGCGCAGCCCCGCCGGCTGCCGCGCGCCGCCATGGAGTGCCTGGCGGTGATCGCCTATCACCAGCCCGCCACCCGCACCGACATCGAGACGGTGCGCGGCGCCAGCCTGGGCCAGGCGACGATGGACGCGCTGCTGGAAAGCGGGCTGATCGAGCCGCGCGGGCGCAAGGAGGCGCCGGGCCGCCCGACGCTGTGGGGCACCACCCCGGCGTTCCTGGCGCAGTTCGGGCTGCGCAGCCTGCGCGACCTGCCGCGGCGGGAGGACCTGGTGCGCGACGACCCGGCGGCGGACGGCGCGGGTGCGCCCTAGCACCGCGGTTCCCCAGCCACCATACCCGTGCTAGGACACCTATGGAGGGGTTAAGACTGCCATGTTCGATTTTGCTTGGTCCGAGATTGCGCTGATCGGCGTGGTCGCCCTGATCGCCATCGGCCCCAAGGACATGCCCGTCGCCATCAAGGCCGTCGCCGAAGCGGTCAAGAAGGCCCGGCGCATGGCGGGGGAGTTCCAGGTCCACGTGGACGAGATGGTCCGCGAGGCCAACCTGCATGAGGTGCGCGACCAGATCAACGACATCCGCCGCATGGACATCAAGGGCAAGATCCTCAGCGCCGTCGATAACGACGGGACGATCCGCAAGACGATGTCGGAGACTCCGTTCGAGACCCGGCCGCCGGTGACGACATCGGACACGCTGACCACGCCGCCGCCGCTGACGGAGACGCCACCGCTGCCCGAGACGGTGGTGCCCGCCGCCGCCGAGCATGTGATTGCGGCGCCGGATGCTGCCCTGCCTGGGGCCGTTGTTCCTGGGGCCGTTGTTCCTGGGGCCGTTCTGCCCGAGGCCGTGCCGTCCGTGCCTGCAACGCCTGCTGCCCCGGCCATGCCTCCCCCCGCGGACGCGCACCAGCCGCCGCTGCACGCCTAACCGCAGGTATCCGAGACCTTGGCGACCCCCGACGCTCCCGCCGTGGACGATCCGATCAACGACAAGCCGATGCCGCTGCTCGATCACCTGATCGAGTTGCGGACACGGCTGCTGTGGTCGATGGGTGCGTTCCTGCTGTGCTTTTTCATCTGCTACCACTTCAGCACGGCGATCTACTCGTTCCTGGCGCAGCCGCTGGCCAACATCCTGATTACCAGGGGCGGCAACCGGCGGCTGATCTACACCGCGCTGTATGAGGCGTTCTTCACCTACCTGAAGGTGGGGTTCTTCGGGGCGGCGTTCCTGTCGTTCCCGGTGGTGGCGACGCAGATCTACATGTTCGTGGCGCCGGGGCTTTATCGCAGCGAGAAGCGGGCGTTCCTGCCGTTCCTGCTGGCGACGCCGGTGCTGTTCGTGGCCGGGGCGGCGCTGGCGTACTACTTCGTGTTCCCCGCTGCGTGGACGTTCTTCCTGAGCTTCGAGACCACGGACGGCGCGGGGGGCCTGCCGGTGCAGCTGGAGGCCAAGGTCAGCGAGTACCTGGGCCTGGTGATGCGGCTGATCTTTGCGTTCGGGCTGGCGTTCCAGTTGCCGGTGCTGCTGACCCTGCTCGCCAAGGTGGGCATCATCACCTCGCGCGGGCTGAAGAAGTACCGGCGCTATGCCTATGTCGGCATGTTCGTCATTGCGGCGATCATCACGCCGCCGGATGTCATTACGCAGACCGGGTTGGCGGTGCCGCTGATCCTGCTGTACGAGATTTCCATCTTCACGGCCGGGCTGGTCGAGCAGAAGCCGGTTGACGTCTGATGCACGACATTCGCGCGATCCGTTCGGACCCGGCCGGGTTCGACTCTGCGATGGCGCGGCGCGGCCTGCCGCCGGTGGCCGGGCGCCTGCTGGCGGTGGACGCCGAGCGCCGGGCGGCGCTGACGGCGGTGCAGGACCGGCAGTCGCGCCGCAACGCGCTCGCCAAGCAGGTCGGGCAGGGCCGCCGCACCGGGGCTGACACGTCCGCGCTGGAGGCCGAGGCGACGGTCCTGCGGGACGAAATGGCGGCGTTCGAGGCGCGTGCGGCGGAGTTGGATGCGGCCATCCCTGCCGAGTTGGCGGTGCTGCCCAATGTGCTCGACCCGGAGGTGCCGGATGGCGCGGATGAGAGCGGCAACGTCGTCGTCCAGCAGCATGGCGAGGCCCGGGCCACGAATTTCCCAGCCCTGGAGCACTTTCAGCTTGGCGAGGCGCTGGGCGGCATGGATTTCGAGCGCGCCGCCCGCATGTCCGGCAGCCGCTTTACCCTGCTGCGCGGCGGGCTGGCGCGGATGGAGCGGGCGTTGGGCCAGTTCATGCTGGACCTGCACACCGGGGAGCACGGCTATACCGAGGTGCAGGTACCGTTGCTGGTCAACGATGCCGCCGCGTATGGCACGGACAAGCTGCCGAAGTTTGCCGACGACCTGTTCCGCACCACGGATGGCCGCTGGCTGATCCCGACCGCCGAGGTGCCGCTGACCAGCCTGGTCATGGACGAGATCGTGGCGGCGGAGCACCTGCCGATCCGGGTTACCGCGCTGTCGGAGTGCTTCCGCAGCGAGGCTGGCGCTGCCGGGCGGGATACGCGCGGGATGCTGCGGCAGCATCAATTTCGCAAGGTGGAGCTGGTCAGCATTACCCACCCTGATGCCAGTGCCGATGAGCATGAGCGGATGACGGCGTGCGCGGAAGCCGTGCTGCGCGGGTTGGAGCTGCCGTTCCGCCGGGTGCTGCTGTGTGCGGGGGATACTGGGTTCGGTGCGGCCAAGACCTATGACCTGGAGGTTTGGCTGCCGGGGCAGGGGGCTTGGCGGGAGATCAGCAGTTGCAGCAACACGCGTGCGTTCCAGGCCCGGCGGATGAATGCCCGGCTGCGTGGCGCCGATGGTAAGGCGGCCGGGCCGGTGCATACGCTGAACGGGTCCGGCGTGGCGCTGGGGCGGGCGCTGATTGCGGTGATGGAGACTTACCAGCAGGCGGATGGGGGGATTGCCGTGCCGGGTGTGCTGGTGCCGTATATGGGTGGGGTGGAGGTGATTTCTGCTTCCTCTTCCGCTGGAAGAGGGTTGGGCTAAGGGGGGCTTACGGCGCGGTCCCCAGCCTGCGAACGCCTCGGTCCAACCGCGTCCATGGTTTCCCACTTCCCCGCGAAGACCCCCTCACCCCGGCCCTCTCCCGGAGGGAGAGGGAGAAGGCGGGCTACTCTGTCGCCCAGAGGTCGGGTATTAGTGCGTAGCCTTCGGCCGCCCGGGCGACGTGCGAGAATGCCGGGAAGTGCAGGTGCATCCCGGCCACCAGCAAACAGTCGGCCGCCGCCATGTCCAGCACGCGCCGGCGGGAGGCGATAGCGGCGGCCGGGTCGCTGTCGAAGCGCACGCCGACCTCGGGGCGGGGCGCCTGCACGTCCGGCGCATGCATGGCGTCGCCCCAGATCAGCAATGGCTCATCCGCCTCGATCAAGTAGCCCGTGTGGCCCGGCGAGTGGCCGGGCAACGGCACGGCCTGGATGCCGGGGAGCACGTCGGTCGCGGTGAAGGTCCGCATCCGCTCGCGGTAGGGCGCAACCGCCGCTTGGGCGCCGGTGAACCGGGCCTTCGTGACCGCGTCGGGCGCATCGGCGGCGCGGGCGCTGTCGAGCCAGTAGGCAGCCTCCGGCGCGGACACCACCAGTTCGGCGTTCGGGAACACCGGCTGCCCGTCCGGCGTGGCCAGGCCGCCCCAGTGGTCACCGTGCATGTGGGTCAGCAGCACCGTGCCGATGTCCGCGGGGGCGACCCCGGCCTCGGCCAGCGCCGCCGGCAGCCGGCCCAGGGTCGCACCCATGCCCGACCCGCCGCCGGTGTCGATCAGCACCGTCCGGCCCGGCGACTGCACCAGGAAGGCGTTGACGTTGAACCGCAGCGCCGGCTGGCGGAATGCCTGTTGCAGCAGCGCGGCGGCCTCCGCCTCCTCGATCCCGAGCAGCACCCCGAACGGCGGGCTGAGGTAGCCGTCGAACAACGCCGTCACCGTCGTGTCGCCCAAGCGGCGGCGGATGGCCTGTGGGTTCTCTGTCACGCTGCCCTCGCTTCGCCCAGCCGTCCCGCCAGGTCCTGGATGAACTGCCACGCCACCCGGCCGGAGCGCGCGCCGCGCGTCATCGACCACTCGTTGGCCTGCAGGTGCAGGTCCTCCCGGCTGATCGGCAGGGCCAGTGCGTCGGCGTAGCCCTCGACCATGGCGCGGAAGGCCGCCTGGTCGCAGTTGTGGAAGCCAATCCACAGGCCGAAGCGATCGGACAGCGACACCTTCTCCTCGGTCGCCTCGGAGGGGTTGATGGCGGTCGCACGCTCGTTCTCGATCATGTCGCGCGGCATCAGGTGGCGGCGGTTGCTGGTGGCGTAGAACAGCACGTTGGCCGGGCGGCCCTCGATGCCGCCGTCGAGCACGGACTTCAGCGCCTTGTAGTCGGCGTCCTCGCGCTCGAACGACAGGTCGTCGCACAGGATCAGGCAGCGGCGGTCCCGGGGGCGCAGCAGGTTCAGCAGGTCGGGCAGGGTGCGGATGTCCTCGCGGTGGATTTCGATGAGCGCGAGGCTGCCGGGTGCGGCGGCGTTGGCGGCGGCGTGGGCGGCCTTGACCAGGGAGGACTTGCCCATGCCGCGGGCGCCCCACAGCATGGCGTTGTTGGCCGGGAAGCCGCGGGCGAAGCGTAGGGTGTTGTCCAGCACCTGGCGCTTCTGGCGGTCCACGCCGTGCAGCAGCCGGATGTCCACGCGGGACACCTGCGGGACCGGGATCAGCTCGCCGGTCGCGGGCTGCCAGACGAAGGCGTCGGCGCCGTTCAGGTCCGGTGCGGCGAGCGGCGGTGGGGCCAGGCGCTCCAGCGCCTCGGCGATGCGGGTCAGCAGGTGGGGGTCCATGGTTTTTAGGATTCCTGGGGCGGCTTGGTTGTCTTGACGGGGGTGGGGGGCAAACTATGGTCCCGCCGCAACCTCGGCAACCGCCTGCTGCCATCTTAGGACATCCGATGCTCATTTCTCCCGCCTACGCCCAGGACGCATCCGGATTGCTGGCCAACGCCACGCAGTTCGTGCCGCTGCTGCTGATCTTCGGCGTGTTCTACTTCCTGCTGATCCGGCCGCAGCAAACCCGGCAGAAGCAGACCCGCGCCATGCTGACCGCGCTGCGCCGGGGCGACCGGGTGGTGACGGCCGGCGGCATCCTTGCGACGGTGCAGCGGGTGAAGGAGGGGTCGGATGAGATTGAGGTGGAGATCGCGCAGAACGTGCGGGTGACGGTGCTGCGGGATACGATCTCGACGGTCTTGAAGCCGGTGGTTGCGAATGACGTGAAGGCTTAGGCTGCGCTGCTTCCTCTCCCTTCGGGAGAGGGAGGCCGCAAGGGTGGGGTTCCGCGTGCCTGGGAGCGGGTCTTGCCTTCAAACGGGCACATTCGGCGCTTGCCGCTTCCCTCACCCCGGCCCTCTCCCGGAGGGAGAGGGGGAAGGGTTGGTGCGGCGGCGTAGGGCGGCCAGGGTGCGTGCCCAGCTCCGCGCCAGGCGGCCGAAGAGCAGGCCCTCGTAGGCGGAGAAGGCAACCGCCTTTGAGGCGTCCGAGCGCGTTGGGTAGGGCACTATGGCGCCCGACACCGCCCAGGTTGATGCCCGCCCGCCCATCGCCAGCACCCAGGGCAGCGCCAACTCCCCCGCCCCTGCACCGACCATCGTTACGCCCACCGGGCGGCCCCGCGCGTGGATGATCTTGACGAAGCCGGCGGTCGCGCCCTCCGCCATGGCACGGTCGTTGTCCGCGAATGCCACCCGGTGGACGCGCACGGCGCGGTATCGCGCCCGCGCCTCGGCCTCGGTCAGGCCGACCTGCGCCAGTTCGGGATCGGTGTACAGCACCGAGGGCAGCGCGTCGTAGCGGGCCGCCAGCGGCAGGCCCAGGGCGATGTTGGCGACCGCGAGCGTGCCCTCATAGCCCGCCGCATGGGTCAGCCGCGGGCCGTCCCGGCAGTCGCCGATGGCAGTGACGTGGCGGTTGCTGGTCCGCCGCCGCCGGTCCACGGTGATGCCTGCCGCGGTTGTGGCGATCCCCGCTGCAGCCAGCCCCAGCCCCTCCACTGCCGGGGTGCGCCCGGCGGCGACCAGAAGGTGGCTGCCGGTCACCGCCGCGCCCCGCGCCATGTCGATCCGCACGCCGCCGGGCACCGCCATGACACGGGTCGCCTGCGTTCCGGGCCGCAGGTCCACGCCGTCTGCGGCAAGCTGCGCCACCACGACCGCCACGGCCTCGGGGTCGGCGTGCGACAGCAGGCGGCCGGGTTCGATGACGGTCACCGTGGAGCCTAGGCGGCGGAATGCCTGCGCCATCTCCAGTCCCATCGGGCCGCCGCCCAGGATCACCAGGTGCCCCGGCAGGCGGTCCAGGGCGAACAGGGTCTCGTTCGTGAGGTAGGGCACCCCTCGCAGGCCCTCGATGGCGGGGATCGCCGGCCGGGACCCGGCGGCCACCACGATGCGCGGTGCCGTCAGCAGCCGGACGCCGACTTCGACGCCGCGGCGGGCGGTGAAGCGGGCGGTGCCGTGGATGACCTCGACGCCCCAGGCCTGGAAGCGCTCGGCGGAGTCGTGCGGCGCGATGGCGGTGATCGCCTCCTGCACGTGCGCGGAGACCTGGGCGAAGTCCACGCTCACGCCCTCGGCGGTGACGCCGAGGGCTGCCCCGGTCCGCATCAGGTGGGCGCGCCGGGCGGCGGCCAGCAGGGCCTTGGACGGCACGCAGCCGGTGTTGAGGCATTCGCCGCCCATGCGGTCGCGCTCGATCAGGGCCACCCGCAGCCCCAAGCGCGCGGCGCCGCCCGCTGCGGTGAGGCCGGCGGCCCCGGCGCCGATCACCACCAGGTCGTGCGTCCATGGCACCACGGGCGGCCTGGCCCGGCTGGTGGCAGCATCGCCTTGCGGCCGTCCCTGCCCGTCCGCATCTGCTGCCATATGCTTCCGTCCCGTTCCTCGCCCGCCCATTCGGCACTGCAGCCGTCCCGCCAGGACACGTCCCTCAAAGGCCAGCCCCCCGGCGTTGAACGGGCGGGCCGGTCCTTGGGACGAGCCTCTTTGGAGCGCATCTTGCCGGCCGTCGCAATCGCAGCCGCTGCCGCGATCCTGCTCGGCGAGCGCCGTGCCCCCCTGCGCCGCCGCACCCAGGATGGGCCGCCGCGCCTGATCCGCAATGCAGCCCTCGGTGCGCTCAGCATGGCGGTGGTGGCCGCCGTGGAGAGCCCTCTGGTGCGGCCCCTGGCGCAACAGGCGGAAGCCCGGCGACGTGGCTTGGCCCAGCGCCTGCCGGCCCCCGCCTGGGTGCGGGATGCGGCGGCCTTCTTGGTGATGGACTATACCACCTACGTTTGGCACGTCCTGACCCATAAGGTGCCGGCGCTGTGGCGGCTGCACCTTGTGCATCACGTCGATCTCGACATGGATGCCTCGACGGCGCTGCGCTTCCATGCGGTGGACATGCTGGTGTCGGCGCCGTATCGCGCGGCGCAGGTGGCGCTGGCCGGGGCGTCGCCGCGGGCGCTGCGGCTGTGGCAGGCGTTCTTCTTCGTGTCGGTGCTGTTCCACCATGCCAACCTGCGCCTGCCAGTCGGGCTGGAGCGGCGGCTGGCGCGGGTGCTGACTACGCCGGGGATGCACGGTATCCACCACTCGACGGTGCGGGGGGAGACGGATAGCAACTGGTCCAGCGGCCTCAGCCTGTGGGACCACCTGCACCGTACCTTCCGCCTCGATGTGCCGCAGGAGCGGTTGCAGATGGGGGTGCCGGGCTACCGCGACCCGGCCGGGATCCGGCTGCGCCCGTCGCTGCGGCTGCCGTTCGTGCGGCAGCGCGAGGCGTGGCGGGTGCAGGACGGGTTCGAGATCCGACACTGACGCCGGGCGGTTGCCGGTGCTTGACGGTTAGCGGGAGCAGGCGGCCCCGCCCAGGACGCAGAACCGGGCGCAGTGCGGGTGGTTGAGCGGCACCGGGCGGTCGGCCTCGGCCAGGGTGGCGCCCAACTCGAATTGCGGGTCGTAGGGCAGCAGCGTGCAAGCGAGCACGGCGGGGGCGGCGGCGCCCCGGCGCTTCACGACCATGCGGGCGGTGGCGCACATGACGCTGCCGGGCGACTTGCCGAGGATGCCCCAGCAGGCGCCGGTGATCTCGGGCACATCGGCGGACCCGTCCATCTCGGGGAACAGCATGAGCTGCACCGGGTCGCCGGCATCGACCGCGATGCCGTGGGCGGCGAACAGGCGGGCGTAGCCGGCGCGCAGGGCGGCCTCCGGCTCGGTGCTGAAGCCAGCGCGCCCGGCGACGTGGACGTGGATGCCGTTGGCCGCCAGCCAGGCCAGGCCGTCCATCGTCTTGTCGAACGTGCCTGGGCCGCGTTCGCGGTCGTGCAGCCCGGGGCCGTAGTGGTCCAGGCTGACGCGCAGGGTCAGGCGGCCCGGGTGGGCTTGGTTCAGCTCCGTCAGGCGGCCGGCGCTGCGCATCATCGGGCGCATGGCGTTGGTCAGCACCAGGGTGGGCAGGCCGCGGCGCAGCGTGTCGGCGAGCATGGGCAGCAGGTCGGGGTTCATGAACGGCTCGCCGCCGGTGAAGCCGACCTCCTGCACCGGGTCCGGGCGGGCCTGGGCCTCGTCGAGGAAGCGGGCGGCCTCGGCGGCGGACAGGTAGGCGAGGGCGTCATTGCGCGGGCTGCTCTCGATGTAGCAGTGGGCGCAGGTGATGTTGCACAGGGTGCCGGTATTGAACCACAGGGTTTGCAGCCGGGTCAGGGCGACGCTGGCGCGCGGCTCGCCCTTGGCGGTGCGGTGGGGGTTGCGGAACTTGGCGGGGTTGAGGGGGATGGCGGTGATCACGCGGCTAAAGGTGGGGCAGGCGCCCGCGATCACCAGCCCCCGGTTTCTGCGCCGCAAGACCCCTCACCCCGGCCCTTTCCCGGAGGGAGAGGGGGCAGCGAACAGGAAGGTCATTGCCGTCACGCCGGATTTGCGCGATCCGGCGCCGTCTCCGGCATGGCCAGCGTCAGGGCGGCCAGGGCAGCCGACGCAGCCACGCCCGCGCCGAGGAAGGCCGCATGGTAACCCAGATGGTCCACCAGCACGCCCGCGGCCAGCCCGCTCAGGCTGGCGCCGACGCCCTGCATGGTCGCCACCGCGCCCTGCGCCAGGTTGTAGCGCCCGGTGCCCCGCGTCAGGTCGGCGATCACCAGGGGCGTCAGCGCACCGAGGATGCCCGCGCCCACCCCGTCCAGCACCTGCACCCCGATCAGCCAGGGCGCCGCGTCGGAGAACGTGTACAGCACCGCCCGCACCGGCAGGATGGCGAAGCCCGCCAGCAGGATCGGCTTGCGCCCCCAGCGGTCCGCATGGCGCCCGACCACCAGCGCGATGGGCAGCATCACGAGCTGCGCCGCCACGATGCAGGCCGACATCATCGCCGTCGCCCAGGCCGGGTGCGACTGGGCCAGCTTCTGCCCGACCAGCGGCAGCAGCGGCGCATTGGCGAAGTGGAACAGCATGACGCATAGGCTGAACACCACCAGGGGGCGGTTGCGCAGCAGCAGGCGGACGCCCTCCGGCCCCTGCCCGCCCTCGCTGCCCGACTGGCCGTTTTCCAGGTGGCCATCCTCCAGCCCGCGCGCCCGGTCCTGGTCGATGGCGGAGGCCGGGATGGACAGCACCGCCAGCGCCGCGAGCAGGGCGAACGCCGGCACCAGCAGGAACACCGCGCGCTGCGACAGCAGGTAGCCGACCGCGCCGGCCGCGACGGCGATGGCGACGTTGCCGGCATGGTCGAACGCGGAGTTGCGCCCCAGGCGCCGGGCCAGTTGGCTGCGGGCGTACAGGCCGAGCGTCAGGGCCGCGACCGCCGGGCCGAACACGTCGCCGACGACCGCCATCAGCGCGTTCGCCACCAGCACCGGCCAGAACGCCGGTGCGGCGAAGATGGTGGCCGCGCCGACCGCCAGCACGGCCAGGGCCAGCACGATGGCGCCGCGCTTGCGCCGCGTGGCGTCGATGGCGGCGCCGGCCGGTGTCTGCGCCAGCAGGCCCAGCAGCCCGCCGGCCGTGGTGACCCAGCCGACCTCGGTTTGGCTCCAATGCTGCTGGGTGACCAGGAACACGTTGAGGTATGGCCCCAGCGCCCCGCGCACGTCGGCCAGCAGGAAGTTGACGGCGTCCAATGAGGCAGGGCGGAAGCCGGCCTGCTTCGTCACTGAGCCGTCCATCGGCAGCCTAGAAGATCGCGATCAGGGCGATGCCGCCGACCATCAGCGCCCCGCCGATGACGCGCCAGATGTTCAGGCTGTGCTGCTCGATGCCGAACAGCCCGAAGTTGTCCACGGCGAGCGACATCAGGATGTTGGCGGTGATGGTCAGCCCGCCAAACGCGCCCGCGCCGATCCGGTTCACGAACAGCAGCCCGGCCACCACGGCGAACGCGCCGGCCAACCCGCCCAAGGGCGCCCACCATGGCATGTTTTGCAGGCCCTCGGCGGTCGGCATCGGGCGGGGCAGGCAGAGGAACAGGATCGCCAGCAGGAATACGATGGGCAGGAACGAGACGACGCTCGCCAGCCAGGGGTTGGCCAGCGCGCCGCGCAGCGCGCCGTTCATCGGCGGCCCCCAAGCCTGCAGGGCGCCGGCGACCAGGATGAGGGGATAAAGCCAGGCCGCGCTGATGTTCTGCACTATTATGCTCCGGAGGGTTGCAGGGTGATGACGGTGCTTGGTGACGGCCGCCGCCCCGCGGACCGCAGGGCGCACTGCCGCTGCGAGCCGCCTTCGGCGTGGAGGGGCGGCCGGCGCAGGTCTTGCGGTCCCCTATGCCGTTTCGCAAGCGCCCCTTGCGATGACGGCTTATCGGAGGTCAACGCCGTCAGAATAGGAAGGCGCCCGCGACGGCCAGCAGCAGCGCCGGCGGCATCACCAGCGCGCCGAGCTTCAGGAAGGACAGCGCGCTGATCGACTGTCCCTCGCGCCGCAGCGCGATCAGCCAGAGGATCGTCGCCAGCGATCCCGTGACGGACAGGTTCGGGCCGAGGTCCACGCCGATCAGCACCGCAGCCCGCACGTGGTCCGGCGCCTGCGCCAGCTCCATCACCCGGCCCGCCACCAGACCGGCGGGCAGGTTGTTCACCAGGTTGCAGCCGATGGCCAGCAGCACGCCGGACACCCAGGCCGCCCCGGTCGCGGACCGCTCCGCCAACGCGTGCAGCAGCCGGGCCAGGGTGTCGGTGAGGCCGGATTGCTCCAGCGCCTCCACCAGCACGAATAGCCCGGCGACCAGGGGCAGCACGCCCCAGGATATCTCACGCAGCACCGTGAGCGGCCCGGATTTGGAGCGCAGCAGCACCAGCACCGCCGTTGCCGCACCGGCGAGGAAGGTCGGCAGGCCCAACTGGATGCCGAATGCCGACGACGCCAGCAGCACCGCCGCGGTCCCGCCGATGCCCCAGGCCGCCATGCGCCCGGCGGGGGATAGATGCGGCACGCCGATGTCGGCCGATACGTCGTGCAGGTCGCGCCGCTGGGTCCAGCGCAGCATGGCGTAGGTGGCGAAGATGGACAGCAGCGACGGCAGTGCATAGCGCGGCAGCCATTGCAGCAGCGGCGGCATGTGGGCGCCGTAGATCACCAGGTTGGCCGGGTTGGAGATGGGCAGCACGAAGCTGGCCGCGTTGGCGATAAAGGCGCAGATGAGCAGGTAGGGCAGCGGATGCCTGGCCTCCGCGGCCTTTACGACGGCGGCGACGGCGGGGGTCAGCACCACCGCGGTCGCGTCGTTGGAGAGGAAGGTCGTGACGACCGTGCCGACCAGGAACACCAGGGTGAACAGCCGGGTGCCCGACCCGTGCGCGGCCCTGGCGGCATGGGCGGCGAGCCAGTCGAACAGGCCCTCCTGCCGGGCCAGCTCGGCGAGCAGCATCATGCCGGTGAGGAACAGGTAAACGTCGGCGCCCTTGCCGACGCCGGCCAGGGCATCCCGGGCGGGCAGCAGGCCGAGCAGCACCAGCAGCGCCGCGCCCGCCACCGCCCACACCCACTCGGGCCAGGAGAACGGGCGGAGGATGACCCCGGCCGTCGCGGCGGCGGCGATGGCCCAGGTGGTCCAGGGGGAGGCGGCGAGGGCGGCGATCATGCCTTGGGGCCCGGTTCCATCGTCAAGCGGCTGCCTCCTCCGACCCTCCTGCCGGCCGAGGCGTGGCAGGCCAGGATAGGGGTTCGCAAGCGATGTGCCGGGTTGTCACGGGCGGAGCTGCTGCCACGGGCTGTTTTACTCGTGCAGGGTCAGGAAAGGGGATGCCCTGCCGTCCGGTGGGACGGCAGGGGTCCGCGGCGTCAGAACGCCTCGGCTGCCATCAGCCCCAAGGTCTCGCCGCCGGCCATCACGCCCTGGAAGTGGACGGAGTGCCGGGGCAGCACACGGGCCATGTAGAAGCGGCCGACGTCCAGCTTGGACTGGTAGAACCCGGCGTCGCCGTTCGCGCCGGCCCGCAGCTTGGCGCCGGCGACCTCGGCCATGCGGCACCACATGAAGGCCATCGCCACCAGGTTGAACAGGCGCAGGTAGTCGGTTGCGGCGGCGGCTGCCTCCTCCGGCCGGGCCAGGCCGCGCTGCGCCACCGTCAGCGTCGCCTGCTGCAGGCGGGCGAACGCCTTGGCGGTGGGGCCGGTGAACTCGGCCAGGGTGGGGTCCTCGGCGTGGGCCTCCAGCCAGGCGCTGACCGGGTGGAAGAAGCGGCGCAGCAGGCGGCCGGTGTCCTGGCCCAGCTTGCGGCCCACCAAGTCCAGCGCCTGGATGCCGTTGGTGCCCTCGTAGATCTGGGCGATGCGGGCGTCGCGCACGAGTTGCTCCACGCCCCACTCGTGCACGTAGCCGTGGCCGCCCAGCACCTGCACGGCGAGGTTCGCCGCCTCCGATCCCAGGTCGGATAGCCCGGCCTTGACGATGGGGGTCAGCAGGGCAACCAGGTCGTCGGATTCCTGGCGCACGGCGGGGTCCGGGTGGTGCTCGGCGCGGTCCAGCTCCAGGCCGACCCAGTAGGATAGGGCGCGGCCGGCTTCGGTTTGGCTGCGGGCCTCCAGCAACATGCGGCGGATGTCGGGGTGGACGATGATGGGGTCCGCGCCCTGTTCAGAGCTTTTGGTTTCCTTGGCGTCGCTGCGCTTGACGGACTTGCCCTGGCGGCGGTCCTTGGCGTAGGCGGCGGCGGACTGGTAGGCGGTTTCGGCGATGCCCAGGCCCTGCATGCCCACGGCCAGGCGGGCGGCGTTCATCATGGTGAACATGCACTTCATGCCGGCGTGCTCGGGACCCACCAGCCAGCCCTGCGCGGCGTCGAAGTGCATGACGGCGGTGGCGGACGCCTTGATGCCCATCTTGTGCTCGATGCTGCCGCAGGCGACGCCGTTGCGCGGGCCGGCCTTGCCCTCGGGGGTGGGCAGGAACTTGGGGACCAGGAACAGGCTGATGCCCTTGGTGCCTGCGGGGGCGCCGGGCAGTTTTGCCAGAACTAGGTGGATGATGTTTTCCGTGAGGTCGTGCTCGCCGGCGCTGATGAAGATTTTTGTGCCGGTGATGCGGTAGCTGCCGTCACCGGCGGGTTCGGCGCGGGTGCGGATCAGGCCGAGGTCGGTACCGCACTGCGGCTCGGTCAGGCACATCGTGCCGGACCAGGTGCCGTCGACCAGGTGCGGCAGGTACTCGGACTTCAGCGCGTCGCTGCCGTGGGCGTGCAGGGCGCGGTAGGCGCCGTGCGACAGGCCCGGATACATGCCGAACGCCAGGTTGGCGCTGCTGACGATCTCTTCGAATACCGTGCTGAGCAGCATCGGCATGCCCTGGCCGCCATAGGCGGGGTCGCAGGCGAGGGAGGTCCAGCCGCCCTCGGTGAGCTGGTTGTAGGCGTCCTTGAAGCCGGCGGGGGTGCGGACGACGCCGTTCTCGTAGGTGCAGCCTTCCTTGTCGCCGGACAGGTTGAGGGGGAACAGCACTTCCTGTGCCAGCTTGGCCGCCTCCTCGATGACGGCGTCCATCAGGTCGGGGGTGGCCTGCTCCAGGCCGGGCAGGGCGGACAGGGCGCTGCTGTCGTGCAGCTCGTGCAGGCAGAAGCGGATGTCGCGGAGGGGGGCGGTGTAGGTGGCCATGGTCGTTGTCCCTTTCTGATCGCGGGCACTTCGTGTTTCGAGCTGCCGTCATCGCGAGGAGCGCAGCGACGCGGCAATCCAGGGGCTGGGGCCGGGCTTTCCGATCCTGGATTGCCGCACCGCCAAGCGGCGGCTCGCAATGACGGGCTTCCTAGTTCCGCAACGGCTTGCCGGTGGTTAGCATGTGCTCGGTGCGGGCCAGGGAGGCTGGGGTGCGGACTAGGGCCATGAAGGCCTGGCGTTCGAGTGCCGTTATGTCGTCCTCGGTCATGGTGTCCAGCGTGTCAGTGTCGCCGCCGGTCAATACGCGGGCGACGGCCTTGGATACCACGACGTCGTGCGGCGTCGCCTTGCCCTGGGCGGCGAAGCCGTCCACGGCCAGGTCGAGCGCCACGCGGCCGCCGGGGCCGGGCAGGCGGTATTCATTGGGCTTGGGCGGCTGGTAGTGCTCTGCCAGGGCCAGCACGCGGGCCTTGGCGTCGAACAGCAGGCGGTCGCGGTTCATCGTCACGCCGTCGGTGGGGCGCAGGAAGCCCAAGCCCTGCGCCTGCGCGGCGGACTTGCTGACCTGGGCGGTGGAGATGATCTCGAACGCCTTGGCGACGGCCGGCATGGGGCCGCGCGGCAGCTTCGGCTCCGCCTGCCAGCGGGCCAGCAGCTCCTTGCAGCCGCCCCAGCCGGGCAATAGGCCAACGCCCACTTCGACCAGGCCCATGTAGGTCTCGCTGTGCGCCTGCACCGCCGAGCAGTGCAGCAGGATCTCGCACCCGCCGCCCAGCGCCATCCCGGAGGGGGCGCCGACGACGGGCACGGGGGCGTACTTCAGCGCCTTGTAGGCGGCCTGGCCGCCGGCGACCTGGCCCTCGATCACCGGCCAGGCCGCGACGTTGGCGGCGAACATGGCGATGCCCAGGTTGGCGCCGACCGAGAAGTTGTCGGCCTCGTTGTACACCACCATGCCTTTGTAGGACTTGGCCGCCAGCGCGACCGTGCGGCCCAGCAGGGCGAAGGTGGCCTCGTCGAGGGTGTTCATCTTGCTGGTGAACTCGAAGCACAGCACGCCGTCGCCGATGTCCCACACGCTGGCTGACGCATTGCGCAGCAGTGGCTTTGCGGCGCGCTTCACGTCGGCCAGCAGGATCACGCCGTCGGGCCGCACCACGCGGGCGTACTCGCCGGCCGGGGTCAGGCACTCCAGGGCGCCGCCCTCGACGCGGTAGAAGCTGCGTCCGCGCGCCATCGCCAGCAGGGGGGGCACCGGTAGCCCGGCGGCCTCGATGGCGCCAGCCAGCCAGTCGGTGCCGAGCTTGTCCATCAGCTCGAACGGCCCGTGCTGCCAGGCGTAGCCGAAGCGCATGGCCTCATCCACCGCCGGGATGTCGTCGGCGATGGCAGGGACCAGGCTGGCGGCGTAGGCGAGGGTCTGCACCAGCACGGCGTTGGCGTATTGGCCGATGGGACTTGGGTGCCGGGCCAGGGCGCCCAGGTCGCGGCGGCCGGCGTCCACGGCGTCGAGCTTGGGCTTGGCCGCCGGGCGGTACTCCCCGGAGGTGAGGTCGATGGCCTCCTTCACCCGGGCCTTGTTCAGGCGGTAGAAGCCACCCTTGCCCTTACGGCCGATGTTGCCGTCGGCGATCATGCGGGACAGCAGGGGGTGCGCCTTGAAGATGCGGCGGAAGTCGTCGTCCGGCGGCAGGCTGGACAGCAGCGACGTGGCGACCAGCGGCATCAGGTCCAGGCCCACCAGGTCGATCAGGCCGAACACGCCGGTCTTGGGGATGCCCATCGGGCGGTGGGCGGCGTCGGCGTCCTCGACGGGCACGCCGCGCTCGATGGCCTCGTTGACCGCGCAGGTGATCCAGTAGGTGCCGATGCGGTTGGCGATGAAGCCCGGGGTGTCCTTGCAGTGCACGACGCCCTTGCCCAGCCGCACGTCGCAAAGCTGCGTCAGTTCGGCGGTGACCTCGGGCCGGGTGGCGGGGCCGGTGACCAGCTCCAGCAGGCGCATGTAACGGGGCGGGTTGAAGAAGTGGGTGATGCAGAAGTCGGCCTGGAACCCAGGGGACTGCTTCTTGGCCAGCGAGCGCAGCGGGATAGTGCTGGTGTTGCTGCTGACGATGCTGCCGGGCTTGCGGAGGGCGTCGATGCGGTCGTACAGCGCGCGCTTGGCGTCGAGGTTCTCGACGATGACCTCGATGATCCAGTCGCACTCGGCCAGCCTTGGAAGATCATCGTCGAAGTTGCCCGGCGTGATCAACCTGGCGGCGTCCGGCGTCATCAGGGGCTGCGGGTCGGCCTTCTTCAGCCGCTCGATGGCTGCGGTTGCCACACTGCTGCGCGGCCCCGTCTTGGCCGGCATGTCCAGCAGCAGGACGGGGAGGCCTGCATTGGCCAGGTGCGCGGCGATGCCGCTGCCCATCAAGCCGGCGCCCAGTACGGCGCAACGTTGGATTGCCATGGCGCTCAGGCCCGGGTCAGGACGGTGGCGACGCCCTGGCCGCCGCCGACGCACATGGTCGCCAGCGCGTGCCGGCCCCCGGTGCGGGCCAGCAGGGAGGCGGCCTTGCCGGTGATGCGGGCGCCGCTGGCCCCCAAGGGATGGCCCAGGGCGATGGCGCCGCCGTCCAGGTTCACCTTGTCGTGATCCATCATCAGGTCGCGCTCGACGGCCAGGGCCTGCGCGGCGAAGGCCTCGTTCAGCTCGATGATGTCCATGGCGCCCATGTCCAGCCCGGCCCGGGCCAGCGCCTTGCGGGCGGCGGGCACGGGGCCGATGCCCATGATGTCCGGGGCGCAGCCGGCCACGCTCATGGCGGCGATGCGCGCCAGCACCGGCAGCCCATGCCGCTCGGCATAGTCGGCGCTGGCCACCAGCACGGCCGATGCGCCGTCGGTCAGCGGGGAGCTGGTGCCCGCCGTCACGGTGCCCGTCGCCAGGAACGCGGGCTTGAGGTTGGACAGCCCGGCCTGGTCTGTTTCCGCGCGGATGCAGCCGTCCTGGTCCACCATGCCCGCCTTGGTCTGGATCGGCACGATCTCATCGGCGAAGTGCCCGCCGGCCTGGGCGGCGGCAGCGCGGTGCTGGCTGGTGACGGCGAACTCCTGCTGGGCGGCGCGGTCGATCTGGTAGCGCTGCGCCAGGTTCTCCGCCGTCATGCCCATGCCGATGTAGCTGTCGGGCTTGTCCTTTTGCAGGCGGGGGTTCAGCACCGGGTTGAAGCCGAGCATGGGCACGCGGCTCATGCTCTCCACGCCGCCGCAGACGAACAGCTCGCCGGCGCCGGCCGCGATGGCGCCGGCAGCTATGTGCACCGCCGTCATGCTGCTGCCGCACCAGCGGTTGACCTGGCTGCCGGCCGCGGTGATCGGCAGGTCGGCCAGGAAGCCCACGACGCGGCCGATGTTGAAGCCCTGCTCGCCCTCGGGGAAGGCGCAGCCGATGATGATGTCCTCGATGTCTTCCGGCCGTGCGCCGGTGCGCCCGATCAGGGCGCGGACCACCTGCGCCATCAGGTCGTCCGGCCGCACCCGGGACAGTGCGCCCTTGCCGGCGGGGGTGAAGGGGCTGCGGGCGTAGCCTGCAATGACGGCCTGGCTCATGCGTCGGTCCTTGCGTCGTGGGTAACGGGGGCGTCGTGGGTAGCGGGGGCGTCGTGGGTAGCGGGGGCGTCGTGGTTCTTGGGGGCGTCTTGGGTCGTTGGGGCACGGAGCAGGGCGGCGATCTCCGCCTCCATGTCGCGCAGCTCGGCCAGGGTTATGGTGATGTCCTCAAGCTGCTGCTCCAGCTCGCGGATGCGGACGCGGGTGCGGGCCAGCGTCATGGCCATCTGCTTGCCGCGGCCGGCGTCGTAAAGGTTCAGGAACTCGCGGATGTCGGCGAGGGAGAAGCCCAGGCGCTTGCCGCGCAGGATCAATTGCAGCCGGGCGCGGTCACGCTTGGAGTAGACGCGCTGGACGCCGACGCGCTCGGGCGCGATCAGGCCCTGGTCCTCGTAGAAACGGATCGCGCGCGGGGACAGGCCGAACGCCGTCGAAAGCTCGCCGATGGTGAACAGCTCCGGCATGCCTACACCTCCGTCACCTGAATGACGCATACGTAAGGCAAGGAGTGCCGAGCGTCAAGTCATGGGTGCCTGCGACCAGAATCGGGTCATTGCATCCGACATTTGGAGTGTGCCGGCTGCTATCCGGGCTTGGGCCGTAGGGCGGACCAAGGCTGGGTGAGGAAGGCGGTCGTGACTGGGCTTCGCCAGGTGGGAGCCAAGCGTTGCTTCGTTAGTCAGGGCAGATTTCCCCGGCCCGCACAGGCGGTAACTCGGCGGCGCAAAGGGCGGGCATCAGTCCGCCTCGCTTGCCACGATGCGGAACAGCAGTTCCTCGCCGTCTGGGCGTCCCAGGCGCACCAGCTCGCCGGGGCGGAATACGTGGCCCTCGAAGGTCCATAGGGGATCGTCGGCGTCACGCAGGCTTTGCAACGCCCAGCCCTCGTCGAGGCGGATCACCTCAACCTGGATCGGGTCGCGGCCCGGCGCCTCGCGGGTGGCGAGCCAGGGCGTGGGGTCCGCTTCGTACGCGGCCGGGTCGATCTGGCCCTGGGCGTTGAGCAGCAGGTGCGTGACCAGTCGGTCCCCCAGGTCGCCCCTCGGCAGTCCCGGACCTTGGGCCAGCAGCATGGTCAGCTTCGTCATCACCCCGCCCAATGTAAGCTCGTCACACATTTGGAACGCGGGAGAGTACAGCCTGGTTCGTTACGGCGCTAGATGGCGACCCGGACCCCCAGCTCCACGACACGGTCGCTGGGGATGCGAAAGAACTCGGTTGCAGGAACGGCGTTGCGCGCCATGAACAGGAACAGGAACAGCCGCCAGGCGCGCAGCTTCGGCACCATGGCGCGCACCAGCACCTCGCGGCCCAGGAAGAAGCTGGCCTGCATGGGGTTGTAGGCCAGGCCGTGGCCGTTCAGGTCCTCCAGGGCGCGGGGGATGTTGGGGCTTTCCATGAAGCCGTAGCGCAGCACCACGCGCTGCACTCCCGGCGCCAACTCGCTGACGGTGGTGCGGTTCTCGGGGCCGACCTCCGGCACGTCCAGGTTCTCGACGGTGACGAACAGCACGCGCTCGTGCAGGACCTTGTTGTGCTTGAGGTTGTGCAGCAGCGCCGCCGGCACGTAGTCGGGGTTCCCCGTCAGGAACACCGCCATGCCGGGCACACGCACCGTGCGCGACTGCGGCAGCCGCGCCAGGAAGGACGACAGCGGCAGGCTGTCCTGTTTCCACCGAGCCAGCATCAGCTCGCGGCCGCGATGCCAGGAGGTCATCATCGCCATCAGTGCGAAGCCCAGCAGCAGCGGGACCCAGCCGCCCTCGGGGATTTTCAGGGCGTTGGCGGCGAAGAACACCAGGTCTATGACGAAGAAGAAGCCGAACACGCCCAGCGCCGCCGTGCGCGGCCAGCCGAACTGCCGCCGGAACGCCACCGTCGCCAGCACGCAGGTGCACAGGAAGGTGCCGGTCACGGCGATGCCGTAGGCGGCTGCTAGGGCGTCGCTGCTGCGGAACGCGAGCACCAGGATCAGCACGGCCACGGCCAGGGCGGCGTTGATCTGCGGGACGTAGATCTGCCCTTCCTCGGTCTGGCTGGTGTGTAGCACGGCCATGCGCGGCAGGAAGGTCATCTGCATGCACTGGCGGGCGATGCTGAAGGCGCCGCTGATCAGCGCCTGGCTGGCGATCACCGTCGCCGCGGTGGCCAGCACGACCAGGGGCAGGCGCAGGCCCTCGGGCGCCATCAGGTAGAACGGGTTCTCCAGCGCGGCCGGGTCGGCCATCACCAGCGCGCCCTGGCCGAAGTAGTTCAGCACCAGGCAGGGCAGCACGAACACCACCCAGGCGACGCGGATCGGCCGGGCGCCGAAGTGCCCCATGTCGGCATACAGCGCCTCCGCCCCGGTGACGGCCAGCACGACCGAGCCGAGGCTGACGAAGGCAAGCCAGCCATGCGCCAGGCAGATCTGCACGGCGAACACCGGGGACAGCGCCTCCAGGATGGCCGGGTTGCGGGCGATCTGCACCAGGCCCATGGCGGCGATCGTCAGGAACCAGACTGCCATCACCGGGCCGAACAGCCGGCCGATGGTGTGGGTGCCGCGTACCTGCACGGCGAACAGCGCCAGGATGATGACGACCGACAGCGGCAGCACGAACCGGGTGAAGGTGGGGGAGACGACCTCCAGCCCCTCGACCGCGGACAGCACCGAGATGGCCGGGGTGATGGCCCCGTCGCCGAAGAACAGGCAGGCGCCGCCGATGCCGATCAGGCCGAGCGCGGTGCGCATCCGCGGGTTGACGGTATGGCGCTGCGCCAGCGCCATCAGGGCGAGGATGCCGCCCTCGCCGTTGTTGTCAGCGCGCATCACCAGGGCGACGTACTTGATGGTGACGATCAGGAACAGCGACCAGAAGATCAGCGAGAGGACGCCGAAGATTTCGACCCGGCCGATGCCAGGCTCGGTGAAGTGGGTCAGGCTGGCCTTGAGGGCATAGAGCGGGCTGGTGCCGATGTCGCCGTAAACGATGCCGAGCACCGCGAGCAGGGCGCCGGCGCGCAACGGGCGCACGGCGGTGTGGGGGAGCGTGATGGCGCTCACGCCCTGCCTCCGCTGCGCCTCGGTTGGAGGCGGCTGCCAGGGCGGGGGCTGCGACAGTGGGGGATCATCAAGCGTCCATGGGGCTAAAGTGGGGGCCTGGCCCCGTCCTAGCACGCAGTGGAGCCGCCGACGATGTGGGGTGGCGTGCCGGCAGAGTCACCCATCGCGTCCGATGCCGTGCTGCGAGGCGCCGGGCCTTGGCCGGTCTGCGCGACGGTGCCGCCGGGGCATTGGCGGCGCGGTTGCAGGGGGCTGGTCGGGCGCCTGGTTGTCGGCGACGCCTGGGGCGGGGCGTTGCCCTTGGCTTGCGGCCTTGACGGCGGCTCGACTGCCGGCGGGTGGCCTGGTTTGTGGGACATCAGACGGCGGGGCGGCTGCCGAAGATGGCGCTGCCGAGCCTCACGTGGGTCGCCCCTTGCCGGATGGCTGCCTCGTAGTCGCCCGACATGCCCATGGAGAGGGTGGCAAGCCCGTGCCGGGCGGCGCAGGCGGCGAGCCAGGCGAAGTGCGGCGTGGGATCGGCTTCGGCGGGGGGGACGCACATCAGCCCGGCCAGGCGCTGGGCGAACCGCTCATGGCATGACTCGATGAATGCGTCCGCATCGGCCCTGGCGATGCCGGCCTTCTGCGGCTCGTCGCCGACGTTGACCTGAACCAAAAGGTCGGGCGCGCGGCCCTCCTTGGCGATGGCATCGGCGATCGCGTCGGCCAGGCGCGGGCGGTCCAGGCTTTCGATCACGTCGGCGATCCGCACGGCGTCCCGGGCCTTGTTGGTCTGCAATCCGCCGATGATGTGCAGCCGCAGGCCCGGATGGTCCGCGCGCAGCCCGGCGAACTTGGCGGCTGCCTCCTGCACGCGGTTCTCGCCGAAGATGAGCTGGCCGCCCTGCATGGCTTGCAGCACGGCGTCGCGCGGATGGGTCTTCGAGACTGCGACCAGGGCGACCGACCCTGGGGGACGCCCGGCCGCGGCGGTTGCTGCGGCGATCCGGGCCTGGACTTGGGCCAGGCGGGCCAGCACGGTGCCGGCGTCATCAGGGGGCGTGTCGGGCTGCATGGATACCAGGCTTGTCGCATGGGCGCGCCAGGTCAAGGCGCGGCGTCTGCGAGGGGGCGGCGGCGGGCGCGGCCAGGGGCTGCCTGTGCTGTGGATGTTCACCGATTGGGCGCGGGCGCCGGACCCGCTGCCTGCCATCGCCAAGCTGCCGGCCGGGCTTTGCGGCGTGGTGTTCCGCCATGATGCCGCGCCGGGGCGTGCCGTGCTCATGCAGCGGGTCGCACGGATGTGCCGGGCGCGCCGGACGGTGCTGGTCGTGGCCGGCGACCCGCGATGGGCGGCGGCGGCCGGGGCAGGGGTCCATCTGCGGAACGGCTGGCGGGGCGCTCGCCGGCTGCCTGCGGCGCGGTTGGTGACCAGCTCGGCGCATGACCGGATCAGCCTGTTGCGGGCGGTGCGGGCCGGGGCCGATGCGGTGTTCCTGTCGCCGCTGTTCCCGACGGCCAGCCATCCGCTCGCGCCGGCATTGGGGGCGGTCCGGTGGTCGTATGCCGCACGACCGCTGCCGGGTTTGGGGGGAGCGGGCCGCGGCATGGAGGTTTATGCGCTTGGCGGCGTGACGGGCCGGGTTGCCCGGCGCGTCCCGGGGCGGGCGGGCGGCGCCGGCGCAATCGGGGCGGCGATCCCGCCCTGACGTTATGACCGGAGGTGTGCCAGGGGACATCGGCAGCCGGCGCTGGGACAATGGGGTGGGCCGGGACGCCGCAGAACCGGCACCGCTGGGGGTTTCAGGATCGGGAGGCGGCCGCCTTGGTCGAGACGGCCGCATCATCCCCTCCGCATGCGGAGGGGATGATGCGGACGCACCGGGCAGCCGGGTCAGGGGCGGGCAGCCCCTATGTCCCGCAAGGGTGCGGCACGCCCTGTTGCGCGCTGGGGCGGTTCGCGATCAGACCTGCTTGAGCTTAGTGATCGTCGCGTCGGGCACCCCGGCGAAGTTGTTCGACAGCAGGTACTTCGGGCTGGACTTCACCCACTTGTTGAGGTCGATCTCCTCGAACTTACCGGCGTCCCAGGTCTGGATGATCTCCAGGTCCTCGTCGCCGACGTTCTTGATCGCGTGCCCGAAGCCGGCGGGGATGTAGGCGACGTCGCCCGGGTTGAACTCGGCGACCTTGCTGCGCCCGCCCGAGCCGAAGGATGCGACCTGGCCCTTGCCGCGCAGGTAGTAGTGCCACTCGTTGGCGTTCGGGTTCCAGTGCAGGTTGCGCATGGCGCCGGGCTTGATGGTCATGACGCCGCCCGACATGGTGCGGGAGACCGGGAACTCATCGACCGAGGCGAGGCGGAAGGTGCCGCCGTCGAAGTCGCGCACCGCGCGGGCGTCGTTCAGCAGGCGGAACTTGTGGGTCGATTCCTTTGGCCAGGGCGCATCGAGCGCGTCGGCCGCGGCCAGGATCGGGCCGGCCTGGATGTAGGCCTCGCCCTTTGGGAAGGCGTTGAACAGGTCCTTTGGCAGGCCGAAGTCGAGTGCCAGCATGTCCTTGGGCGTGACGTCGATCCAGTCGGTGATCGAGAAGGTGCCGTGCTCGGAGAACGCGCCGTTGTCGAACGACAGGATGAAGTGGCAGGGCTTGTCGCCGATGGTCTGGATCGAGTGGCCGTGGCCCTTGGGGAAGTACCAGAGGTCGCCTGGCTTGTAGTTGTTGATCTCGCTCGCGCCGGAGGGGTCGAGGAGCACCGTCTGGCACTCGCCGGCGATGACGTAGGCCCATTCGGCGGCGATGGCGTGCCAGTGCAGCTCACGCGATGCGCCGGGGTCCAGGAACATATGGACGCCGGCGATGCCCTTGCTGATCGGGAACTGGTGGACGGTGGCCTCCTTGGCCCAGCCGCCCGAGGTGATCTTCGGCGTGTTGCCGTCGAGCGAGAAGCGGAATTCGGGCATCGTCTCGATCTCGGCCTGGTCGTGCTTGACGACCGGATCGCCGCCGCCCAGGGGCGTGGCGTTGCGGGCGAAGCCGCCGTCGCCGGGCTTGGCAGCCTGCGCCGTGCTGGCCAGCGCCATCATGCCGCCCGCCCCAAGGGCGGCGCTGCCGAGCAATCCCCGGCGATTGATCTGGTTCATCGAACGATCCCTGCATGCACGGCCGTTGATCCGGCCGTTGGCGGAATACAAGCGCGGGACGCGGGCCACCGCAAATTGCGAATCTGCACATGGACATGCATGTGACGAATATGCTGGTGCGGCACCTGGGCATGGTGCATCGAACTGTCGCCATCCCTTCCGGGCGGGGCCATTCCCATCGTGAATTTAAGCACCTATGACCTGAACCTGCTCGTCGTGTTCGACACGCTGATGCGCGAACGGAGCGTGACGCGGGCCGCGGCGCAGATCGGGCTGAGCCAGCCGGCGTTGAGCCATGCGCTGCGGCGGATGCGGCTGATGATGCGGGACGACCTGTTCGTCCGCACGCCGACCGGGATGGTGCCGACGCCACGGGCGGAGGAGTTGGCGCCGACGCTGCGGCAGGCGCTGGACGCCATCGAGCGGGCGTTCGAGGCGCCTGGGTTCGACCCGGCGCTTGCCACGCGGGAGTTCTCCGTGGCGCTGGACAACCGGGCTGCCCTGGCGCTGGCGGCGCCGCTGGTGCGGCAGGTGTCGGAGGCGGCGCCGGGCGTCATGCTGCGCCTGCGCCCGAGCGGCACGCTGGACCTGGCCGGGCTGCTCGACCGCGGTGACCTGGACCTGGCGGTGGTGGGCGACGCGCACCGGGCCACGGGGGAGCGGTTCGGGTCGCAGCGGTTGTATGAGGACGCCTTTGTGCTGGTGATGCGCTCCGGCCACCCGGCGCAGGACGAGCCGCCCAGCCTGGGGTGGCTGGCCGGGCTGCGGCACCTGGAGATCTCGTCGTCGGGCGATGACATACGGTTTCTCGATGCGGCGCTGGCGGCGAAGGGCTTGGCACGGCAGGTCGTGCTGTCGGCGCCCTACTTGTCGGCGCCGGCGCTGCTGACGCAATCGGACCTGGTGGCGGTGGTGGGCCAGCGCGTGGCGGCCGAGTTCGCCCGGGTGCATCCTGTCTCGATCCGGGCGCTGCCGCGCCTGGTGCTGGACCGAGGGGCGGAGCGGACGGCAGGGCCGGCGGCGGCGCAGGCGGTGATGATCTGGCACCGGCGGTCGGATGGGCTGGCGGCGCACCGTTGGCTGCGCGACGTGCTGCGGGCCGTGGCTGGGCGGATTTAGGGTGGGGTGTTTGGGCTAGGGTGGTGCGGGACGCGGGTGTCGCTTGCATACGTGCGGCGTGGGGCTGTGCCACGATGCGCCCCCGGCGTTCGTGTTCCCGGGCCAATCAACGAAGCCCCTGTGAATCTGCTACGACCTTCTTAAACCGCCCCATTCGCATTGACCGTAATCGCGTAAAGCGAAGTCGTCGCACAAATATACAGCCGGTTCCGCTTCAACCCGCCGAAGCAAAGATTGGCCACCACCTCCGGCACCCCGATCCGCCCCAGCCGAGTCCCGTCCGGATGATAGCAGTGCACCCCGTCGCTCGCCGCCACCCAGACATGCCCGGCCCGGTCGCACCGGATGCCGTCGAACAGCCCGGCCTCGCACGTCGCGAACACCTCTCCGCCGCTCACGGCGCCGTCCGCCCCGACGCCGAACCGCCGCATGTGCCGCGGGCCGCCTGCGACGTGGCTGATCCCGGTGTCCCCGACATACAGCACCCGCTCATCCGGGGAGAATGCCAGCCCGTTCGGCTGCACCATGTCGGTGATGACCGGCGCCGGCTCGCCGCCGGGCACGACGCGATAGACCCAGCTTCCGCCGATCTCCGCCGGCGCCCGGTCGCCCTCGTAGTCGGAGTCGATGCCGTAGGTCGGGTCGGTGAACCACACCGCGCCGTCCCGTGCCACCACCACGTCGTTGGGGCTGTTCAGCCGCTTGCCCGCGACGTGCTGGGCCAGCACGGTGCGGCGGCCGTCATGCTCGATGCGCGATACGCAGCGCCCGCCGTGCTCGCACCGCACCAGGCGGCCCTGCGGGTCCACGGCGTGCCCGTTGGAGTAGCCGCTGGGCTCGTGGTGGACGGCCACGCTGCCATCGGCCTCGCTGTAGCGCAGCATGCGGTCGTTCGGGATGTCGGACCAGTACAGCGCACGGTGGGCGGGGAAGTAGGCCGGCCCCTCCGCCCAGCGGCAGCCGTCGAACAGGTGGTACATCCGCGCCATGCCGTGGAGCAGCCGGCGGAACCGGTCGTCGAGCACCTCGACCTCCGGCGTCATCGTGCGAGGTTGCTGCACTGTTGTTCCTCTGACGTTGTCATCCCGTCTGCCGGGGCTAGCATCCCAGCACGGGCGCGGCCAGGGGCGGCTTCCGTTGCGGCGGCGCTGGTCATCCTGGCGGGGGCACCGGGGCGGCGGCCCGGGGGGATTACCGGACGGGGGCGGTGGCGCGGGCAGGCGGCGGGGTCAGCGCAACGCCTGCTCCAATGCCTCCAGACCGGCGGCGAAGCTGCACCGGCCGAAGCCGATGCGGAACCGCTCCCCGGGCAGGTCCAGCAGGTCCGAGCGGAACACGCTGGACGGCAGCAGCAGCACGCCCGCGGCGGCCATGCGCGCGGCGAACGCCTCGACGCCCTCCGCGCCCTTGTAGCGGGGATAGCACACCATGCCGCCGTCCGGCGCGCGGCAGTCGAACAGGTCGGCATGCCGGGCCAGGAAGGGCAGCAGCCGCGCCAAGTTCCCTTCGACGATGGCGCGGTTGCGGGCCAGGATCGCCGGCGCGGCCTTCAACGCGATGCACGCCAGCACCTCGCTTGGCCCGGCGCTGCAGGTCGAGAGGTACTGGCGGATGGTCGCCAACCGGGCGATCAGCCCCGGGTCGCGGCACGCCGCCCAACCGATCCGCAGGCCCGGCAGCCCCAAGCCCTTCGATGTCGCGCCGAGCGAGACGCCGCGCTCGTATACGTCGGCGGCCTGGGGTAGCCGTGCCGCCGGGTCGCGCTCGGTGCCGCGGTAAACCTCGTCGCTGAGCAGCCAGATGCCGTGGTGCCGGCATAGCGCCAGCAGGGCATCGAAGCGGTCCCGCTCCAACTGCTTGCCGGTCGGGTTGTTTGGGAAGCTGATCGCCAGCAGCCGGGTGTTGGGCTGGACCGCGGCGGCGACCCTGGCCACGTCCAGCGACCAGCCATCCTCGGCATCCAGCGCCACCCCGGTGACGGAGCACAAGCCGAGTGGGATGGTCTCCATCGACTGGTAGCTCGGCAGGACGACGACCGCGTGGTCGCCTGGCTGCAGCAGCGCGTGCTGGACGGCGTATAGCGCCTCCTGCGCGCCGGCGAAGCACACCAGGTCGTGCTCGGCGACGGACTCGTGGCCCGCCGCCACGGCTGCGCGTAGCCAGGGTGCTCCGGCCGGGTCGGTATAGCCCAGCTTGAGGGTCGCCCAGCGTTCCATATCGGCGGTGTCGGCCAGCGCCAGCAGGTCTGCCAGCGCCGTCGTCTCGCACTCGGAGGCGCTGAGGTGGTGAGCGGTGGGGGCGTGCAGCCGGGACAGGTAGGTCGCCAGCTCCAGGCCGCGGGCCGGGTAGGCGGCGTGGCCGAGGGCGTGCAGGCCGGGTCTGGGTCGGGTCATCGTCCATTCCTGCTGCCGCGGTTGCCGGCACTGGGCCGGGTGATCGATGCTGCAATGCGATATTGGCGGAATGGAGGCTTTCGGAAGGTCCCGCCGCCCGGGGTGCCCGCGATGGTGGATTGCGGCGCGGACCTGCGGGAGTGAGGCGGGATCAGGCGGACGCGGCCGGGATAGGATCAGTGACGCCTGCACGACGTGGTGGCATGCCGTGCAGCCGCGGCCGGACGTGACGGCGTGCGCCGCGATGCGTTCGGGTTCGTCACATGGGCCGGGTGCCCCCCTCGCCCTGAAGCTACGCCGGCCTGGTTGCCTAAAGCTGGTCCAACCCGCCGGTCAGCGCGGCGTCGGCACGACCTGGCTGCCGCCGCCGGGACCGATGATGGTGCTGGTGCCGTTGCTGTTCGGCGTCATGATGCCGGCGCTGCCATTCGGTCCCACAAGTTGTTGATAGCTTCGGGTTCCGCCAACCCTGACATCCGGCCCGCGTGGGGTGCTGATGGCTGGACTGGGCGAGCCGGTCGATATGGTTGGCGACGGCCGGGCGATCGGGGCATTGATGTTCTGGGCGCGGGCTGCAGAACCGAAAGCCAGGACGGCTGCAGTTACGATTATCAGGGTTCTCATGCTCGGCGCCTTTTTCCGTATGGGAAGCTGGGGTGCAAGCGCCCGGGGCGTGCGTCGGTCGCATCACGACACGGCTACCTGCGTCAGGTCCGCCGCATCAGCAGCCGGGCTACCCCGTCCTGAACCACCTCCTCCCGTTGGTTGAGGATGGTGAAGGCGAGCGTCACCATCCCTTGGTCTGCGCCCCGGGTCGGCCGGGCCTCGCGCACGGTGATGGCGGCATGGAGGGTGTCCCCTGCCCGCACTGGGGCGCGGAAGTCCCATTGCACGCCCAGCAACGCGACCGCCGTTCCGTCGATCAGGTCCAGGCGCGACGCCAGGCCGAACGCCATGCCGATGCCCATGGGGCCGTGTGCGATGCGGCCGCCGAACCCGGTCGCGGCGGCGAACACCTCGTCCACATGCAGCGGGTTGTAGTCGCCGGTCAGCCCGGCGAAGCCGATGATGTCGGCCTCGGTCACGGTGCGGCCCGGCGTTGTCCAGGACCGGCCGGGGGTGAACTCGTCATACAGCTTGCCCATGCTTGCGCCCTTATGCTGCCCGTCCCTAGACCTGGCGCAGGTCCCGCCGCCTGATCTTGCCTGTGAGGGTCATCGGCAGGTCCTCGCGGAACTCGATGGCGCGGGGATACTCGTGGGCCGACAGGCGGGTCTTCACGAACGCCTGGATCTCCGCCGCCAGCCCTGGCCCGGCGTCGTGCCCCGGGGTCGGCACCACGAACGCCTTGACGACCTCGCCGCGCACCGGGTCGGGCACGCCGATCACCGCGACCATGCCGACGGCGGGGTGGCGCATCAGGCAGTCCTCGATCTCGTCGGGGCCGATGCGGTAGCCGGCGCTGATGATCACGTCGTCGTCGCGGCCGTGGAACCATAGGTAGCCGTCCGCATCCGCGCGGCCCACGTCGCCCGTCAGGCACCAGCGCGCGCCGTCCGGTCCCTGGCGGAACTTGCGTTCCGTGGCGTCGGGGTTGTTCCAGTAGCGCAGGAACAGCGCGGGGTCGGGGGCGCGCACCGCCAGGGACCCGGTTTCGCCGGGGGGGACCGCCGCGCCGTCCCCGTCCAGCACCGCCACGTCGTGCCCCGGGATGGCGCGGCCCATCGAGCCCGGGCGCAGCGGCATCAGGGTGGCGCAGTTGCCGACGACGAGGTTGATCTCGGTCTGGCCGTAGAACTCGTTGATGGTCAGGCCGAAGGTGGCGCGGCCCCAGTCGAGCATTTCCTCCCCCAGCCGCTCGCCGCCGCTGGCGACGCTGCGCATCCCGGGCGGGTCGCGGGGCGGGGGGACGGCGCGCATGATCTTGAGCGCGGTCGGCGGCATGAAGGCGTTGCGGATGCCGTGCCGGGCGATGAGGGCATAGGCGGCGTCGGGATCGAACTTCGGCAGGCGGTGGGCCAGCACGGGGACGCCGTGGAACAGGCTGGGCAGCAGCACGTCCAGCAGGCCGCCGGCCCAGGCCCAGTCGGCGGGGGTCCACATGCGGTCGCCGGGCTGGGGGAGGAAGTCGTGCGGCAGCTCGACGCCGGGCAGCATGCCGAGCAGGACGCGGTGGGCGTGCAGGACGCCCTTGGGCTGGCCGGTGGTGCCGGAGGTGTAGAGGATCAGCGCCGGGTCGTCGGCGGCGGTGTCGGCGGGGGCGTGGGTGGGGGAGGCGCGGGACAGCTCGGCTTGGAGGTCCAGCACGCCGCCTTCGCGGGCGCCGTCGGCGCCCAGGATTAGGCGCAATTCTGGCAGGCGGTCGCGCAGGCCGTGCAGCTTGGCCAGGCCCTCGTCGGCGGTGACCAGGGCGCGGGCGCCGCTGTTGGCCAGGCGGTACTCGATGGCTTCCGGCCCGAACAGGGTGAACAGCGGCAGGGCGATGGCGCCCATGCGGTAGGCGGCGAGGTGCGCGACCAGGCATTCGGCGCATTGCGGCAGCAGGATCGCCACGCGGTCGCCGCGTTGGACGCCGTGGGCCTGCAGGGCGTTGGCGAGGCGGCTGGACATCTCCCGCAGGTGCGCGAAGGTGAGGCGGCGCGGGGTGCCGTCCGGGGCCTCGGTCAGCAGGGCGTCGCCGCCGGTTGCGGCGTGGCGGTCGCAGATGGCGTGGGCGATGTTGAAGCGGGGCGGGACCCGCCAGGCGAAGGCAGCGCGCGTTTCGGCGTATGTCGGGCGGCGTTCTAGCACGTTGGGGCCCTTTCCTTGCGGCGGAGTGTTGCAAGGGGTGGGGACGGCGGCAAGCTGCTCTTGCTTTCTGCTGCGGGGGGAAGGGGGATTTTGGCGGGGTTCGCCTAGTTTGTACCGACTTGCCCGTGAGGCTGATCGGGGAGGGCGGGCTGTACTTTTGGCGCGGCGATCCAGGGGGCGAGGGCGGTCCTTGTCTTCCTGGATTGCCACGCCGAAGCCGGCTCGCAATGACGGGACGATTTGGCGCAGGGTTGGGCAGGGTCGTTGGTCGGTTTGTATTGGGCAGCACGGTTGGGGCGGCACTGAGGGCAGCGGTGGGCAAGACCCCCTCACCCCGGCCCTCTCCCGAAGGGGGAGAGGGGGCAGAGCTAGGCAGGGGGGACTGCTACGTTGTCCAGCAGGCGCACCGTGCCCAGGCGGGCTGCCGCTATCAGCCGGGCCGGGCCATCCGGCGCCGTGATCGGCTGCATCGTCTCGGCGTGGACCAGGGCGAGGTAGTCCGGCTGCATGCCCTGGGCGCGTAGGGCGGCGTCGCCCAGCTCCAGCGCCGCCGGGTTGCCGCCGGCGCCCGCCGCCGCGCGCAGCACCCGGAACAGGCCCGGCGCCACCGCCCGCTGCTCGGGCGTCAGGTAGCGGTTGCGCGAGGACATCGCCAGGCCGTCCGCCTCCCGCAGGGTCGGCACGGCGACGACCTGCACGGGCCAGTCGAGGTCCGCCGCCATGCGCCGCACCACCTGCAACTGCTGCCAGTCCTTCTCGCCGAACAGCACCAGGTCCGGGCCGGCCTGGTGCAGCAGCTTTGCCACCACTGTGGCCATGCCGCGGAAGTGGCCGGGGCGGATGGCGCCCTCGAAGCCTTCCGAGGGACCGCCGACCTCGACCGCCGTGGCGCGGTCCGGCGCGTACATGGTCTCCACCGACGGCAGCCAGACGACATCGCACCCGGCGGCGTCCAGTTGCGCCAGGTCCGCGGCGTCGTCGCGCGGGTAGCGGTCGAAGTCCTCGTTGCCGGAAAACTGCAGCGGGTTCACGAAGATCGAGGCGACCGTACTGGCGGCCTGGTGCTGCCCCGCCGACAGCAGCGCCATGTGCCCGGCGTGCAGCGCCCCCATGGTCGGCACCATCGCCAGCGGGCGCGGCAGGGCGGCCAGCACCCGGCGCAGCTCCGGCACGTCGCGGGCGACGATCATCCTGGGGCCAGGCCGGACGCAGCTTCGGGTTCGTCACCGCGAGCCGCTTGGGGCGCGGCGATCCAGGGGCGGCCGGCACGGTCCCCACGGGTCCTGGATTGCCACGCCGCACGCGCGGCCCGCAATGACGGGGGATGATGCTTGCTCATCTCCTCACAGCGCGCGCCTACTCCGCGGGTTGCAATCCCTTTGCCGCTGCCGGGTTGGCCACGCGGCGGCCGACGCGCGACCAGGCGGCATACAGCGCCGGGACGAAGCACAGCGTCAGCACCGTGGCGCTCACCAGCCCACCCATGATCGCGATGGCCATCGGCCCCCAGAACACGCTGAACGCCAGCGGCACCAGCGCCAGGATCGCCGCCGCCGCCGTCAGCACGATGGGGCGGGAGCGGCGCACCGTGGCCTCGACGATGGCGTCCGCCGGGGCGGCGCCGGCGCGGATGTCCTGCTCGATCTGGTCCACCAGGATGACGCTGTTGCGCATGATGATGCCCGACAGCGCGATGAACCCCAGCGTCGCCACGAAGCCGAACGGCGCCCCGGTCAGCAGCAGCGCCGCCGTGACGCCGATCAGGCCCAAGGGCGCCGTCAGCACCACCATCGCCATCCGGCTGAACGACTGCATCTGTACCATCAGCAGCGACAGCGTTACCACCAGCATCAGCGGCATCACCTTGTTGATGCTGGCGGCTCCCTTGGCGCTTTCCTCCACCGCGCCGCCGGTGTCGATCCGGTAGCCCGGGGGCAGCGACGCCTTGATGCCTGCCAGCAAGGGTAGCACCTCGGCGGTCGCGTCCGGGGCCTGGATGCCCGGCATCGTGTCGGCGCGCACCACCAGCACCGGCGTGCGGTCGCGCCGCAAGGCAACCGGCTGCTCCAGACCCCAGCCGATGGTGGCGATCTGCCCCAGCGCCACCGCATGGCGGCCCGGCACGGGGATGCTCACGTCGGCCAGCCCGGCCAGGTCCACCCGCTCGTCCGGCACGGCGCGGATGATGACCGGGATCAGGTCGGTGCCCTCGCGGTAGGAGGTGATCGCAGCGCCTTGCTGCAGGGTTTGCAGGGTGTTGGCCACGTCGGCGCTGGTCACGCCCAGGATACGCGCCTTGTCCTGGTCCACGGTGATGGTGACCTGCTTGCCGAGCGCGCCCCAGTTGTCGCTGATGTTGCGCAGGTGCGGCAGCCCCGCCATCACGCCGCGGACCTGCGCCGCGATGCCGCGCAGCGCCAGGGCGTCAGGGCCGGTCACCCGGAACTGCACGGGGTAGCCGACCGGCGGTCCCAGCTCCAGCCGCGACGGGCGCAGGCGCACGTCGGGGAACTCCCCCAGGTCGCCGCGGTCCACCACCGCGGTGAGCGTCGCCAGCAGGCGCTCGCGGTCCGGGATGGTGCGGGTGTTGATGACGACCTGCGCGTAGTTCGGCTGGTCCAGCTCGGGCGCGAAGGCCAGGAAGAAGCGGGGCGTGCCGGTGCCGGTGTAGGCGACATACGAGGCGATGCCGGGCTGCTGGTCCAGCAGGTGCTCCAGCTTGGCGACCACCGCGGCGGTGGCGGCGAAGCTGGCGCCCTCCGGCAGGCGCACGTCCATCATAATCTCCAGCCGGTCGGACGCCGGGAAGAACTGGTTGGGCACCCGGGTGAACCCGGCGGCGGACACGGCGAACGCCAGCACGGTGAGGGCGATCACCGTCCAGCGGCGGCGCACGCACCAGGCCACCACGCCGCGGAACCAGCGGTAGGTGCGGCTGGTGTAGGCGTCGTGGTGC
Source organism: uncultured Acetobacteraceae bacterium (assembly GCA_964242415.1). Taxonomy (GTDB): domain Bacteria; phylum Pseudomonadota; class Alphaproteobacteria; order Acetobacterales; family Acetobacteraceae; genus DASWOJ01. Next base: position 116,662 of record CAXTAT010000005.1, on the reverse strand, counting down.
ACGGCGCCGGGCTTTGGGGCGGGGAGCAGCGCCGCGCCGAGGAACGGCACGAACAGCACCGCCACCAGCCAAGACAGCACCAGCGCCATGCCGACGACGCGGAAGATGTCCTGCGTGTACTCCCCCGTGCCGGACCGGGCCAAGCCGACCGGCAGGTAGCCCGCCGCCGTCACCAAGGTCCCGGTCAGCATCGGGAACGCCGTGGAGGTGTAGGCGAAGCTGCCCGCGCGGAAGCGGTCCCAGCCCTGGTCGAGCTTCACGGTCATGGTCTCGACCGCGATGATGGCGTCGTCCACCAGCAGGCCCAGCGCGATGATCATGGCGCCGAGCGAGATGCGCTGCAGGTCGATGCTCAGCAGCTTCATGCCGACGAAGACGCCGGCCAGCACCAGGGGCACGCTGATGGCGACGACGATGCCGGTGCGCCAGCCGAGGCTGATGAAGCTGACCAGTAGCACGATGGCGAGCGCGGCCAGGAACTCAGTCTGGAAGTCGGTGATGTCGGCGGCCACGACCTCGCTCTGGTCGTTGATCGCGGTGAAGTGGACGCCCATCGGCAGGGTCGGCTCGATCCTGGCCAGGCGGGCGGCGACGTTCTTGCCCAGGGCCAGCACGTTGCCGCCGTCGGCCATGCTGATGCCCAGGCCCAGCGCAGGGTGGCCGTTGACGCGCATGGTGCTGGCGGGGGGATCGAGCGTGGTGCGGCTGACGGCTGCGAAGTCGCTTAGGCGCAGCAGGTGGCCGTGCACCTGGAGCGGCAGTGCCGCCAGCGCCGCCGGGCCATCCAGCGCCGCGCGGGTGCGGACGCGGATGCGGTCGTGCGCGGTATCGACGAAGCCGCCGGCGACCACGCTGTTCTCCTGGCGCAGGGCGGTGAACACGTCCTGTAGTGTCAGGCCCAGCTCGGCCAGCTTGCGGTAGGATACCTCGATGGTAATCTGCTCGTCCTGCTGACCGAGCAGGATGACCTTGCCGACGCCGGGGACGGTGGTCAGCGCCTCGCGCACGTCTTCGGCGATGTGCTTCAGCTCCGGCAGGGAGAAGCCGTCGCCGGTCAGGGCATAGACGACGGAGTAGGTGTCGCCGAACTCGTCGTTGAACAGCGGCGGGCGCACGCCCTCGGGGAAGCTGGCGGCGATGTCCCCGACCTTCTTGCGGACCTGGTACCAGGAGCCGGGCACGTCGCGCGGGCTGATGTCGTCGCGCAGGTTGACGGTGACGACGGCGTGGCCGGGCTGGGTCTGGCTGTCGATGTGGTCGAGGAAGGCCAGGTCCTCCAGCTTGCGCTCGACGCGGTCGGTGACCTCACGCGACATCTCGTCCGGGGAGGCGCCGGGCCAGTCGAGGACGATGACCATCTGCTTGATGGTGAAGGCCGGGTCCTCGGCGCGGCCCAGGCCGAGGTAGGCCCACACCCCGCCTGCGGCGAGGGCCAGCATGGCGAACAGGGTCAGCGCCCGGTGCTGCAAGGCCCAGGCGGAGAGGTTGCCCCTCATCGCGCGGCGCCCGCCCAGGCGGTCAGCTTCATGGTGGGGTCCAGCCCCTGCACCCCGGCGGTCACCACCTGCTCGCCGGCCTGCAGCCCGGCGCGCACCAGCAGGCTGCCGTCGGGGCCGTAGCCGGCCAGCTCGACCGGGCGCAGCGACGCGCGATGGGCCACGGGGTCTAGCACCCATACGGCTGGCTTGCCCGCCATGTCCGCCAGCGCACTCGGCGGCAACGGGGCGACCGGCGGCCCGGCCAGGCCGAAGCTGACAGTGGCCGTCATGCCCAGCGCCAGGGCGCCGGGCGGCGCGTCCAGCACCGTTACCCTGACGGCGAAGGTGCGGCTGGCGGGGTCGGCCAAGGCCCCGACCTCGCGCACCCGGCCGTGCAATGCCGTGCCGGGCAGCGCCCAGAGGGTGATCGCCACATCATGCACGGCGCGCACGTCGGCCAGGCGGTTCTCCGGCACGTCGGCCACGACCTCCACCTCCGCCGTGTGGGCCACCGCGGCCACGGCCTGCCCGGCGGCGACGACCTGGCCCACCTGCACCGGCAGCGCCGTCACGATCCCGTCCGCATCGGCCGTCAGCGCGCCGTAGGTCCGCTGATCCTCCGCCAGGGCTAGGGACCGCTGCATTTGGGACAGCCGGGCGTCCGCCATCCGCATCGCCGCCGTGCGCTTGTCCCACTCCGACGGCAGATAGGCCGGGGAGGACCGGCCCAGCGAGGCGTAGCGGCGCACGTCGGCCTGGGTGTTCTCGCTGTCGGCCTGCGCGGCCTGCACCGCCGCGACCGCCGCCTCCTGGGAAAGCTGCAGGTCGGCGGGGTCGAGCTGCGCCAGCACCTGCCCGGCGCGCACGGTGTCGCCGACCTCGACCGGGCGGGCGATGACCTTGCCGGCGACGCGGAACGCCAGGTCGGCCTGGGTGCGGGCCTGGACGGTGCCGGACGCGGTCAATGCCGGGTGGCTTTGCACCAGGACGACGGTTTGCACGCGCACGGGCTTGGCCGGCTCGGCGACGGCGACCCGGGCTGCGGTGAGGAGGGCGGCGGCGAGGATGAGGGCGGGGAGGGCGGCTTGGCGCGACATGGCATCACCTGGGGCGAGGGTGGGCGCAGCCTAACTTAACAAGATTCAGTTTACAATGTTCAGTTTAGGCGAGGCCGGCGATGACCATGTTCAGCACTTGATCGGTCAGGCGTTCCGGCGGCGTGCTGAGGTGCTGCGCCTGGTCCACCAGGAGGACGGTCAGGCCGTGCAGGCAGGCCCAGACGCCTTCGGCGGCAGGCTCGGACGGGCCGGGGCGGAACAGCCCGGCCTGCATCATCTCCTCGATGCCGTGTTGCAGGATGGCGAAGGAGTGGTCCGCCGCCTGGATGGTGTCGCAGGGGGAGGGGGCGCCGAAGGTCAGGCGATAGGCGTCGGACCGGGCCAGGCCGAAGCCGACATAGGCGCGCAGGCCGGCGCGGAACCGCTCGGCTGGGGTGCCGCCGGTGCGTTGGCTGGCTTCCAGGGCGCCCAGCAGCTCGGCGAACGTTGCCTCGGCGATGGCCTGCAGAATGGCGTCCTTGTCGGCGAAGTACACGTATAGCGCCGTGGTGGACACGCCCACGGCCGCTGCGATTCGCCGCATGGTGACGTTGGCCGTGCCCTCCTCAAGGAAGATGCGGGTGGCGGCGGCGAGGATTTCACCCCGGCGGCTGGCGCCCTGGCCGCGCGGCTTGCGGGTGCGGGGGGCGGGTTCGGTGAGGGCTTGCATAAGTGAACGGTGTTTAGGCGGGATGGCGGCGTGGCGCAACGATGGCGTTGTGCGGGCGGGTGCCTTCTCCCTCTCCCTTTGGGAAAGTGCCGGGGTGAGGGGGACTTCGCTGCGGCGCGGAACACCTCCGGTTCCGCTGCGCCGAGGCTGTCATGGGCCGAGGGTCGCGCCGCAAGACTCCCTCATCCCGGCCTTCTCCCGGAGGGAGAGGGAGAAGAGGCGGGTTTTGCCCTGCGGGGGTAGCTAAGCTGGGTTGGCCTAGTTCGCGCGGATGAAGTCGCCGATGCGCGGCAGGATGTCGCTGCGCCACTTGCGGCCGTTGAAGATGCCGTAGTGGCCGACGCCGGGTTGCAGGTATTGCACCCGCCGCTCTTCGGGGATGCCGCTGCAGATGGACTGCGCCGCGATGGTCTGGCCCGGCGCGGAGATGTCGTCCAGCTCGCCCTCCACCGTCATCAGCGCGGTGTGCTTGATCTCGGACGGCAGCACTGGTTCCCCGCGCACGGTCATGCGGCCATCGGCCAGGTCGTGCTTTTGGAAGAAGATCTCGACGGTTTCCAGGTAGTAGCTCGCGGGCACGTCCATGACGGCCAGGTACTCGTCATAGAACTTGCGGTGTGCGGCGGCGCTGCTCTCGTCGCCCTTCACCAGGTGGTCGAACATGCGGCGGTGCGCCTCCATGTGCCGGTCGGGGTTCATGGAGATGAAGGCCGCCAACTGCAGGAAGCCCGGGTACACCCGGCGGAACGCGCCGGGGTGCCAGGGCGGCACGGTGGTGACGACGTGGCTCTCGAACCAGGTGATCGGCTTTTCCAGCGCCAGCTTGGTGACGACGGTGGGGGCGCAGCGGGTGTCCACGGGGCCGCCCATCAAGGTCATGCTGCGCGGCTGCGCCGGGTCCCCGCGGGTGGCCATCAGCGACACGGCGGCGACGACGGCCGGGGCGGGCTGGCACACGGCGACCACGTGGGTGTCGGGGCCGAGGTGCTGCAGGAACATGATGACGGTTTCGATGTAGCTGCCGAGGTCGAAGTCGCCATACAGCAGCGGCACGATGCGGGCGTCGCGCCAGTCGGTGACGAATACCTCAAACCCGGCGTCGGTCATGTCCTGCACGGTGCCGCGCAGCAGCGTCGCGTGGTGGCCGCTCATGGGGGCCACCAGCAGCACGCGGGGGCCGGTGGCGCCGGGAGCCTGGAAGCGCATCAGGCGGACGAACGGCTTGTCCAGCTCGACCGTCTCGTGCAGCGGCTCGTCGCCGCCGCGGGTCGTCTTGATGTTCCACTCCGGCTTGCCACGGGGGCGCAGCACGTCGTTGGCGACGTCGGCCCAGGCGACCGCGGACCGGGTGCCGAGGGTGAAGGTGTCAGGACCGGGCATGGCCTGCATCACGGAGCTTGCGGCCTGCGCCCAAGCGCGGATCGGGAAGATGGCGGCAGCGGCGGCGTCATGAAGAAGGTACAACATAAGTGCCCATGTGTCACGTTTGCGACGCGGCGGCTAGGGCAGGTCAGCCTTGCGGGCCTGACGTATTTGTCAGGTTTGTTAGGGGCAGCAGCAGGTCGTCCTGCTCCGCGGCGGCCGGGCGCTTGCGGGGCGGGGCGGCGGCGGTCCGCAGGCGCAGCAATTCGTCCAGCATGCGGTCCATGGTCTGCCAGATCGGCTCGTCGCCCACGCGCTCCTTCATGATCAGCTTATGCGCGGCCAGGGTCACGTTCAGGGTGCCGCGGGTGGTTTCTGGCCGGGGCGAGCGCATTTGCAGCAGCGCCTTTTCGACCTCGTCCCTAGGCAGGGAAAGGGCTTCGGCGATGGCGTCCGGCTCGGCGCCGGCGCGGCGCAGGCGGCGGGCCTGGGTCTGCTGCGCCGGGGTCAGGCCGATATGCGGGCGCAGCAGCACCGTGCGCCGCGACATCTCCCCGGACCCGCTGCCCGGCGCCTTGCCCTTGAACGCTGCCATGCCTGCCTCCCGTCCAGTCATCGTTGCAGCGTGACATCATAGCAGCGTGGCCGGCGGGAGTCCTACGCCGCACGGCAGCTCAGGCCGCCATCGACGGGCAGGCACACCCCCGTGATGTAGGCGGCGGCGTCGGAGGCCAGGAAGACCGCCGCATGCGCCACGTCCCAGGCGGTGCCCATGCGGCCCATCGGGCAGGCGGCGTCGCGCTGGCGCACCATGTCGTCGGCGGTGGCGTACTGGTCGACGAGCTGCTGATGGATCAGGGGGGTGTTCATGAAGCCGGGCATGACGGCGTTGGCGCGGATGCCCTGGGCGGCGTACTGCAGGGCGAGGGCGACGGTGAGCTGGTTCACTCCGGCCTTGGCGGCATAGTAGGCAGCGTAGGGGTAGCCCATCCAGCGCACCGCCGCGACGGACGAGATGTTGACCACCGCGCCGCGGCGCTGCGCCAGCATGACCGGCAGGACGTGCTTGCACGCCAGGAACACGCCCTTGAGGTTCAGGTCGAGGATGCGGTCCCATTCGGCCTCGGGCAGCTCCACCGGGCCGCCCATGCCGGCGTGGCCGACGTTGTTGTGCAGGATGTCGATGCGGCCGTGGCGGCGCATGGTTTCGGCGACGGCGGCCTCGATGCTGGCGGAGCTGGTGACGTCGGCGGCCCAGGCGGTGCAGGCGCCGCCCGCGGCCAGGACCAGGTCGCGCGTTGCCTCGGCTGCCGGCAGGCTGCGGTCCACGGCGACGACGGCGGCGCCGGCCTGGGCGTAGGCCACGGTTGCGGCGTTGCCGTTGCCCCAGCCTGGGCCGACGCACCCGGCGCCGAGCACCAGGGCCACGCGGCCGTCTAGGCGGCGGGGGTCGGGCAGGGGCTCGATGGTCATGGCGGGGTCTCCGGCTTGCAGGCTGGTTATCTTATACCGATCGGCATTTGCGACGATCCTTGTACTGCGGCATCGGGTTCGCCGCCGTGCTTGCGGGGTGGTTCCAGGGGTGCGGGAGCTGCCTTGCTGGCTTTGCAACCCCCTGGATTGCCGCGTCGCAATCGCTCCTCGCAATGACGAACGGGAGGGCAATGATAGGTGGGACGATGACGAACGGGAGGGTGGGCGAACCGGTCATTGCAGACAGAACGGTCGAAGCGGAGGGCTATTGGTGGTGGTGGCTCGCGGCATCGCAGGTTCAAACTGATGGTGGGAGTGAGGGTGCCGGGTGAGTTTCCATAACTTACATTCTGCGAACCAAGCGTCTAGTCGTCAGGTTTGTAGACTAACTAGACTGCCCTACCCTGCTCGTCAGAGGCGCTGTTAGCCGATCAAGGCGGCGGCTCCTGCTTCGCCGAGGAGGAACCAGGGCCGCCGAGGTCCGGCGCCCACTCGTCCGAGATCAATGCCTGGTCACGGCTGACCTGATCCACATCCGCCTGTGACGGCGGATTGGGGATTTTCGGTTCTTCATGCGGCAAGGCGTCCGGCTTACCGTCTCGTGTCATCGTGGGCATCCTCGTCCTATGCTGTCATAACGCAGGACGGCACCTAAGGTTGGCACGCTGGTTTGCAGGACAAAAATCCTATCGCGCCGTGCTTGGGGTAGGGCCGTAATGACCCATCCGAGGCTCCCAGACAAAAAGAAGGCGGTGCCCGAGGGCACCGCCAAGTTTAGGGAGGAAACGTCCTGCAAACATGGGGCAAGCCGCCATGCTGCACTGCACAAGTTGGCAACGCCCGCATCCATTCGCAAGAGCAGCACGGGTCAGGTATTGTCACGAAACGGTGTCTCGCGTTTTGCGTGCCTTGCCGACCGGGGGGCGCCACTCGCCCCGCTGCCGCGCCGTCCAGGCATATTGCGGGTCGCCCTCCAGCAGGTGCAGGCTGTCCTGCAGCCGGTTGCGTTCCAGCCATCCGACTGCCGCCTCCAGTTCCGGCAGGCTCATGGCGGACCGGCTTTTGCCCAATACGCGCTTCAGTGCCGCGTTGTAGCGGTGATAGCCCCCCTCCCCGCGCCCGGACTGCATCGCACCCTCGTCCTCGACGACTTGTGCTGCCACCATTTCGCCGACGCGGGCGCGCAGCCGGCGCTCGGCCACGCTGGGCGGCTCCAGCAGCTCGGCCTGCGCGGCGGGCGCGGTGGGGTGCAGCGTCAGGTCCGGGCCGGGCTTGAGCAGTTCGAAGCGCAGGGCCAGCGCGTTGCTCTCCAGCGGCACGATGCCGCGGTCCTCGGCATCCTGCTCCGCCCGCAGCTCCTGCAGCCATAGCGGCAGGCGGCCCTGCTTCTGCGGCTTGGGACGCTTGGCCAGCGTGCCCTGCTCGGTCTCGATCCGCTTGCGGAAGCGGGCGAACAAGGGGTCGTCGGGGTGGAACACCAGGGCGCGCTGCGTGTCGTACGGCCCGGCGTTGGGATCGATGCGGGTGGCGCGGGCGACCATCTGCTCCAGCCAGGGGCGGCTGCGGATGTGGGTCAGCGCCGCCACCACCGCGACTTCCGGCGCATCCAGGCCCTCATAGGCCATGGCGACGGTGACCAGCACCGTCGGCTCGGCGCGCAGGCGGTAGCTGGCGAGGGTCTCGCGGGCGTCGCGCTCGTCGCTGGTGGCCAGGCGCACGCCATCCTGCTGGGCGCGCGGCATCCAGGCGCGGATCACCTCCAGGTAGCGCCGGGCCGAGACCTGGTCGGGCGCCACCACCAGCAGCTTGCCGAGGCCGCGTGCGCCCGGCGCCAGACCGAGTTCCGCCCGGCGGCGGGCGCGCAGGTCGCGGGTGGCGGTGAACGCCTCGTGCAGCAACTGGTCGGCGAAGCCGGTCCGCAGGGCGGTGAACAGCGCGGGCCGGGTCAGCTCGGTCGGCCAGTGGTTGAACAGGCGGTGCGGGCCGACCTGGGTGGGCGTGCCGTCCGGCTGCTTGTTGTCGTGGTCGATCCAGCTTGCCTCGCCGTCGAGCGCCCCGAACATCACCGGCAGCACCGCGCGCTCCGCCAGGGCCTGGGCGCGGCTGTAGCCCACGACGGCCCAGCCTGGCGCGGCCAGGTCCACCTCGCGGGTCGCGGCCCTTGGCCCGGCGCGGTAGGGCAGCCATAGGATGCCGCGGCCGTCGGCGCGTTCCAGTGTGCCGGACAGCAGCAGGCGCAGGCGGGCGGTTTCCAGCAGGGGCTGCAAGGCGCGGCTCCAACCGGAGGCCTCGGCGGCGCCGGGTTCGGCCTGGGGGTCGGGGACGGTGTCGGACAGGGCGGGCAGGTGGTGCACCTCGTCCACCACGAGCAGGTACTTGTGCTTGGAGAACTCGGCCAGGTGCAGGTCCGGCGCGGCGGCGATGCCCTGGTAGGTCGCGACGTAGCCGGCCAGGCCGCGGCAGGGGTCCGGGTCGTTGCTGGCGGCGCGGACCGACAGGCCGTGGCCCAGGGCCGTGCGCCAGGCCGGGTCGGCGAAAGCTTCCTCGGCCTGCAGGCGCAGGCTGTCGCGCGGCACCACCCAGCACACGCGGTCCACCACGCCGGCGCGGATCAGGGCGGCGGCGGCGATCACCGGCAGCAGGCTCTTGCCGCCGCCGGGGGTGACGGCGGCCAGGATGTCGGCGACGGCGCCGCCCTCCCCGGCCGCGACGGCTTGGACGATGGCAGCCACCCGGGCCTGGTGGGTCCGCAGCGGTCGTTGCGCCAAGCGGCTTGGCTCCTGCAAGTGAGGCGCTGCAGCATGAGTCCGCGCGAAGGCTTTGGGAATCCCCAAAATTGCCGGCGGTGACAAAACCCGCGGCGCCCGCATTTGGCGAACTGCTCCCTTGGGCGTTGCCGGGTTGATGGTTGGGGAGACGCCGAGAGCCTGTGACCGGTCGGGGCCGTGCGCGGGTGACTCAACACCGGTGATTTCACGCAGGGCGGCGCTGCGGGCGATGCTGGCCGGCGGCCCGGATGGCGGCGGGGTTGGACGCGATTGCCAGTGGCGAACACCCGCAGGGGCGGACCGATGACGTTTGCGCGAGGGACGCCCGGCGGCGCTTCCCCGCCATAGAGTCGCCACAAGCGGCGGCTTGTCTCCAGGATGACGCTTCGGACGCGATCTCCGGGCATGGTCGCGAGTTCATCACGACTTGCAGCCGGCAGCGGTCCCAAGCGACGCAACAAAGGGAAACTGACATGGAGAAGAAGTTGGCGGGCCTGCTGGGCGCAATGGGCGCGCTTACGGCCATAACGCCCTCGCAGGCGGCCGCGCCGAGCTTCGACGAGGCGATGCGGGCCGAGAGCTACGCCGACCTGCTGCGGCCGATCCCGAACGCGGTTGCGCTGCTGCAGGAGGCGAACGCCGTTGCGGCGGCCGAGCCACGCCCGGAGGTGATGACGGTGCAGTATTACCATCACCACCACCATCATCACCATCATCACAGGTTCTACCGGCCCGGTTACTATCGCCCGATCCTGCGGGTCCCGGGGTATTACCGGCCGCGCTACCACCATCACCATCACCACCATCATCATCACGGTTTCGGCGTGTTCATCCGCTGACGGTCCCCTGGTTCGGGCCGGGCTGCGCGGCGGCGGCCGTCCCGGGCCATGCGGGTGGGGATCGGGACGGCTGGCGGGCGTTTGCGGGTTGTGCTTGCGAGGCCGCCGGGCGATAGCTTCGTCTGCGGAACGATGGAGGTTTACATGGACAAGAAGTTAGCCGGCCTGCTTGGCGCGTTAGGCGCGTTAGGCGCGTTGGCGGCCGGGTCGCCGGTGATGGCGGAGCCGGCCTTGGAGGGCGTGATGCATGCCGCGTCCTATGCCGACCTGCTGCGGCCGATTCCGAACGCGAGCGCCATGCTGCAAGCATCGGATGCGGCGATGGCCGAAAGCCCGGCCAGCGTCGAGACGGTGCAGTACCATCATCATCATCACCGCTACCACCGCCGTTACCGGCGGCGTCATCACCATCATCACTCGATGATGGTTATTCCGAATGCGTCGAAGCCTGTCTGATCGCTGAGGCTGACTTCCGGGGCTGACTTGTGGGGCGGCGCCTACTTGCTGGACTTCGCCGCTCCGAACAGCCGGCGGTAGGTGCCATCGAAGACGGTATCGGTCGCGGACAGCCATTCGGAGTCGGCCGAAAGGGTCTTCCGCGCCGCGTAGATGCGGCGTGACTGCATCTCCCGCTCGGCTGCCTCGTCCTCGGGCATCGGCACCAGGTCGAGCTTGTCGTCGGCGGGCACGATGGTGACCATCAGGAATGGCTCGCCGGGGCGGAAGACGTGGGTCTGCCCCTCGGCGGGCGTCTTGAACACGACGAAGTAGATCATCGGCCACCAGTGCCGCAGGACCGCCGGGACCGCGATCGGCACCGTTCCGGTGGTGTCGGTGTAGAAGCGGGGATGGGTTTCGACCTTGATGGCGAACTCCGCGTCCACCTTGAAGTCGGCCAGCAGTTGGTAGGTGAAATACTCGGCGCCGAACCTGCGGAATGATGGCGGCTCGTCGGCGCCGGCGTAGTCGAACACCGGTTCTCCGTCCTGCGCCGTGACGCGCAGCTCGCCGGCGGACGGGAAGCACAGCTCGATGCCGCCGCGCGCCGCCTCGGTGAACGGGATGCAGTGCCAGGGGTATTCGTGCGACCCGTCCGCCCGAGGCTCCGGCTGTCCGGCCCAGCCGGGCACCTCCACCTTGGTGCGGCGCGCGACCAGGTTGGGATTGTGGGTGCGGTATTTGACCAGGGGCATCGCGGGCATCCAGGTTGCGGCGAACCATCAGGCGGGAGGGCCAGGTGGGAGGAGCAGGCGGGCGAGGATAGTCCAAGCACCGCGGGCACGGATACGGGCCTATGCGGACGGTCCCGGCGGCGGCGGCTGCCGGGACCGTCCGGGGACCCCCTGGTCAGTCCTTGAAGGGGTCGAACTCCGCCTCCCCCGCCATTGCCACCGCGAACGGCCGCAGGGTGTGCAGCACCCGGATGGTGCCCGCGTGCTCGGCCAGCACGTCGGGCAGCCGGCGGTAGGCCATCGGGCTTTCGTCCAGGTCGCCCCCGGCCAGCAGCACCCCGCGCCCGCGCAGCCAGCCGTCCATCTGCTCGCGGGTGAAGGTCCGCTTGGCCTGGTTGCGGCCGAACAGCCGGCCGGCGCCGTGGATGGTGGAGTAAAGCGCCGCCTCCGAGGCCGGGCTGTCCACGCCCTCGATGATCACGGCGTCGTCGCCCATGCTGCCGCCGACGAAGCCGCGCTGGCCTGGCTGCGCCGGGGTGGCGCCCTTGCGGACCACCCAGACGTTGCGCCCGCCATGCTGCTCCCGCCAGGCGTAGTTGTGGTGGTTGTGGACGCTGCTGGTGACGGCGCCGCCGATGATCCGGCGCACCCGCTCCACCACCCACTCCCGCCCGGCATAGGCGTAGCGCCCGGCCAGCTCCATCCCGGCTAGGTAGGCGCGGCCCAGCTCGCTGTCCTCATTCACCACGGCGGGCGGGACGTGCATGCCGTCCTTGCCGCCGGCCAGCTTGAGGTACTTGGTGGCCGTGGTGTGCCCCAGCCCGCGGCTGCCGAAGTGGACGCCGATCCAGACCCAGCCGTGCTCGTCGCGCATCAGGTCCACGTAGTGGTTGCCGCCGCCGACGGTGCCGAGCTGCCCCGCCGCCTTTTGGCGGTAGGACTCCATGCCCGCCGCGCGCCAGGCGTCGTCGTCGTCGAACAGCGCGTGCTCGGCCCGCTCGGCGTTGGCGCGGCCGACGCCGAACGACACCGCGCGGCGCACGTCGGCCAGGATGTCCGCCGCCCGGGGCGCGATGGCGTCGTACGGCGTGTCCAGCCGGACGGCCATGTTGCCGCAGCCGATGTCGAAGCCGACGCCGCTGATGCTGACCTGGCCGGCGTAGGCGATCACGCCGCCGACCGGCTGCGCGTAGCCCAGGTGACCGTCGGCGCACACCACGCCGGCGACGACGTTGCCAACGCCCATGCAGTTGCGCATCTGGTGCAGGGTGGTGTCCTCATGCGGGCCGAACATCTGCAGGGGGGCGTCCCGGTATTGGGCGGGCTGCTCCTGGGGCAGGGTGACGGCGGCGGCTTCGGCGGCCTGGCGCTCGGATTCCGCGGCATCGCGGAAGGTGCACCAGGCGGGCTGGCCGCGGGGGCTGCCGTTGCGGGTGGGGTCCTCGCTGGGGCGGGCGACGCGGCTGTCGGGATCGACGCCTGCGGCAAGGGCGAGTTCGCGGGCACGGGTCTCAAGCGGATTGGGGCGGCGCATGGCCGGCCTCCTTGTTGTTGCCAGTGGCGGGGTTCGGTCGTCCGTCATCGCGGGCCGCGTTGGTGGCAGGGTGATCCGGGGGTGGCGGGGGCTGTCCTTGCCGCCCCCTATGCCGCGTCGCAAGCGCTCCTCGCAATGACGAGGGTGTGGGCATATGTCGTTGGCGTTGTTGGAGACAGGCCCCCGGCGGTTCCTCTATGGAGCCGCCGGGGGTAGCCTAGCGCCGGATGAAGTCGGCGATGACTGCCGGGGCGGCGGCGTCGAAGCCCACCACGTCCAGCATGCCGGCGTCGTCCGGGTCAGCGATGCTGAACCCGTTGGACACCATGCCGACCACGACCAGCTTGGCCGCGATGCCGGTCGCCGCGCGGTACTCCCGCAGCGCCTGTGCCGGGTGCACCGGCCCGGCCCAGGTCTCGCTGTCGGTGTAGACAACGAACGCCTCGACCGGCAGCCGCCGCCCCAGCGCATACCGCATCGGCAGCGAGCAGTCGGTGCCGCCGAACGGCAGGTCGGACACCGCCCGTACCGCCTGGTCCAGCCGCATCGACGGCGACAGCGGCAGCGGCGTCAGCACCGCGTCCCGGGTGTAGGCCGCCCCACGCCCCGAGGCTGAGAACCCAACGATGTGGGTGCTCGCCTCCGTCGCCGCCGTCATCAGCGCCATCGCCGCCGACGCCTCACGCGGGGTCAGCGACGATCCGGCCACGCCGCCGCCCGCCATCGACCCCGACACGTCGAGCGCCAGCAGAAGGCGCTTGCCGGTCGGCTCCACCGACTTGAACGCCGTGTAGAAGGTGGCGTTCAGGGCGTCGATCACCGGCTGCACCGGCTCCCAGCGCAGCTTGCCGCGCTCGCCCTGCCCGGCGGCGTAGGTCCGCAGCGCCAGCAGCAGCGCCAGCGGGTGCAGGCGGGCCTTGGCGATGCGGTCCACGTCGCCCAGCGCCGACAGCACCAGCGGCAGGTGGTCGCCCAGCGGACGCAGCACGCCGACCGCCGTGAGCTTGGCCAGCGACCGCACGAGTGCGGTGAGCGGCATGCGCTGCAGCAGGGCCTCCCACACCGCCGGGTCGTTCAGCAGGGTGGTCGGCACGGCCTCGCGCGGCAGGTCGTGCAGGCGGATCAGGGTGGCGGCCGTGGCGGCGTGCGGCTCGGTCAGCACCTCGCCGCCGTGCAGCGCCATCGCGGCCTGGACGACGGCGGGCAGCGCGTCGCTGTTCGTGCCGCGGCACGCCCAGTCGAACAGTGCGGCCTGCGCCGGGCTGGCCCCCTCCGGGTGCGCCAGGCGCAGCAGGTCGCGGTGCGACCAGCCGTTGCGCTGACGGTACTTCACCAGTTGGTAGGCCAGCCGGTCCACGGGCTGCTGCAGGTACCAGGCCGCCACGGCCCGGCGCAGCGCCCGGCCCCAGCCACGCGTCCCCTGCACGAACCCGGCGAACGCGAACAGGTGCGTGCCCGTCCGCGCCACCTGCGGCAGTGCCGTGAGCGCGGCCCGGCGGGTTGCCAGGTCCGTGGCCGACGCCGCGAGCGCCAGCGCGAACAGCGCCGGGTCGTTGCGCGGCGCACGCCCGGCGGCGCTGACCTCGACGATGCGGGCGACCGCGCGGGGGCCGTCCTCGGCGATGGCGCGCAGCACGGCCTGGGCGTTGTCGCGCGTGAGCGTGCGCTCGGCGGCGTAGTAGCTGCCGCCCTCGGAGCCGAGGATCAGGAAGCGGTCCAGGCGCGCCCAGTCGTCCACGGTGAACGCGAACCCGCCGGCGCTGTTGGGCACCGTGCCGGGGATCGGCTGCGTTTGGGGCGTGGCGACCGCGGTACGGCGCGAGAAGATGGCAGAGAGGTAGTTCGTCATGGCCCGCCTCGTTGGATGCGCCGGCGGGCATGGTGTGGCGAAGGGTGCTACGACGCCTGGTGCGGCGCCTCCGGGATCGAACCGGCAGCAGACCAGGTAACCCTCGACCTCCGGCCCGCCGGAAGACTGTTTGGATGGATGCTCATGCGCCGATCAGCAGTCGCGGCTGTTGACCGGGCTGGCGAAGGCGGCTGGGGAGCATGTGCGGCATCTGCCGCGGTCGATCCTGTCTCATCCTTGCCTCCTGGTCCCTTTGCTGCCGCCGCGGCGGTCATGGTGTTGCCGACGAGTTCTGTTGCTCTACCGACTGAGCTACGTTGCCTCGCGGCAACGGTGGGCTTCGATCCCACGACACGCAGGTTATGCTAACCGTCAAGCCTCGGCCCGCTGTCTAGGCACGTTGTCGGGCGTGTAAGCGTTGGCTTGGGGTGGATCATTCAAAGTGATAACCCAAACCGTTCCGGCCCGACGACGGGGGGTATGCCTGGCCGCCTGATAGGCGTCAACGGCAAACTTTAGTTTTTCTAAAGTTTGTGCTAGGGCTGCGGCATGATCAGCACTGCCCAAATCCGCGCCGCCCGCGGACTGCTGCGGTGGACGCAGGCGAGCCTTGCCCACCGTGCGGCTATCTCTGCCGTGACCCTGAACATGATCGAGAACGAGACGGTGCGCCCGCGGGACGCCACCATGGCCGCCATACGCAGTGCGCTGGAGGCTGGCGGCGTGCAGTTCCTGGAGGAGGATGGGGTGGGCGTCGGCGTGCGGTTCGGGCTGGCTGCGGCGCGCACGCTGCTGGCCGGTAGCGGGTAGGGGAGGTTGCGCTGTTCGGACGCTGGCCTGCGTTGTGCTTCCGGGTCGGTTGCCAGTGGCCTGCTCTCTCGCCCTGCGGGCAGGGCGGTCGCGTATGTTGTGAGGACCGCTTCTGCTCCCTCTCCCGTGGGAGAGGGCTGGGGTGAAGGGGTCTTGCTTGCCTTGCGCCACTCGGCGGGGGCGGCGCAACTGGGCTGCCCGGGTTGGGGGGGTTGCGCCTCAAGGCCCCCTCACCCCGGCCCTCTCCCGTAGGGAGAGGGGGAAGGGAGGCAGAGGGTTTGGGCTATATGCGGTTGCTCCCCCCGTAAATGGCGTCAGGGTCGCCTGGTTGCTGGCTGGGGCGACGCCGGCATTAGTCGGGCAGGGTCGGCGGGGCGTTCGCTAGGCTGCGATCTCCCGGTTCCACTTGTCCAGGATCGCGTCGCGCTGCGGCAGCAGCACCGCCCATGGCGGCTCGCGCACCGCGTCCACCCGCGCGGCGCCCAGCAGCAGCTTGCGGCCCAGGTCGGGCGGGAAGCTGCACTCGCGGTTGGCCGGGTTGTACAGGTTTTTCGCCAGCGCCGTTTGGCAGGGTACGCCTAGCACCGTGTCCATCCATGCCGCCGCCAACTCCGGGTTGGCCCCGCCCTGCGGCAGTTGCAGGCCGGTGCGCTGGCCCCAGCTTCCCTCCCGCGGCACCACCTTCGCCACCGGCAGCCCGGCGTCGATCATGCCCTGCGCGCGGTGGGCGTAGAACATGCCGGCATCGACCTCGCCCTGCTGGAACAGCGACAGGCCCTCGCTGACGTTGCGGTAGATTTTGAACCGGGGCAGACGCTTGATGGCGGCGAAGCCGGGGTCGAGGTTCGCCGCGTCGCCGCCGTTCAGCAGCGCCGCCGCCAGCAGGAAGGCCATGCCGTAGGACTGGCTGATGTGCGGCACCGCCACCGTCAGGCCGGGCGCCCATAAATCCCCCCAGGACGCGGGCGGCGCGTCGAACTTCGGCGTGCGGTACACCAGCGCATACTCGAACACGATGCAGCCGAAGTTCGCGGTCGCGGGCGGCTTGCAGCTTTCGTAGATCGCGCCGAGGTTGGTCAGCCGCGCCGCCGGGCTGGGTGCCCATAGGCCCAGCCCGGCGCCCAGGATGGCCTTGTCGCCGTCCATCATCACGACATCGTAGGGCGGGCGGCCGCGTGCGACCTGCAGCTTGGGCAGCATGGTGATGTCGTCATCGACGGTCAGCGCCACCGTCGCGTTGTGCTGGGGTTCCCACTCCGGCACGACATCCTCGCGCAGGGTCTTCTCGATCAGCCCGCTGGTCACCTGCACCCGCAGCGTCGGGCGGCCCTGGCCCAGGGCGGGACGGGCCAGCGCCGGAAGCAGGCTGGCGGCGACGAGGTGCCGGCGGGTGATGGGCATGGCGCGCTCCTGTGCTCGGCCGCAGGATCATGCGCTTCACGGCGGCGCACAAGCCAGCTAGAGCGTGATTGGTTCAGGTAGATGAACCAATCACGCTCTCGCCATTGTTTCAGCGAGCATGTTATCGCTCAGGTCAAGCAACCTGATGCGATCATGCTCTAGGCGTCGAACGCCCGGTCCAGCCCCAGCAGCCGTTGCAGCAGCGCCACCAGGGCGAAGGCGAACAGGATCAACAGGGTGGACACCGCGGCTACGGCCGGGTCCACGCCGACCTCGATCAGGTTCAGGATGCGGACCGGCAGCGGCACCACGCCGGGGCCGCTGAGGAACAGGGACACCGTCGCCTGGTCGAACGAGGTGACGAACACGAAGATCACCGCTGCCAGGATGCTCGGCGCCACCGCGGGCAGGGTGACGCGCAGCAGCACGCGGGTGGGGGTGGCGCCGAGGCTTTCGGCGGCCTCGGGGATGGCCGGGTCGAGCCGCAGCAGCCCGGCGCCGACGGTGCGGACGACATAGGGCACGGTGATGACGACGTGGCCGATCAGCAGCCCGGCGAACGGCGCATCCAGGTCGATCAGGTAGTAGAACTGCAGCAGCGCCACGCCGGTCACCACCGTTGGCAGGATCAGCGGCGACAGCAGGAACGCCTGCAACGCCCCCTGCCCCCGGATTTGCCGGTGCAGCCCGGCCGCCGCCAGCACGCCCAGCACGGTGGCCGCGGCGGTGCACAGCACGGCGATCACGACGGAGTCGCGGAAGGATTGCAGCAGGTCGGTCCGTTGCAGCAGGGTGCCGTACCAGCGCAGCGTGAAGCCGACCGGCGGGAAGGCGACGTAGGGCGTGTCCGACACGCTGGCGCCGATGATCGCCAGCAGCGGCAGCAGCAGGAAGCCCAGCACCGCCCAGGCGGCGGCGTCCATCGCGCGCTGGAACATCCTAGCCTGCCCGGCCCGCGCGGGCGTGCAGGGCCACCACCAGCAGGGTCAGCGCCAGCAGCACCATCACCAGGGTCGCCCCCACCGGCCAGTTCACCGAGAAGGTGAACTTGTCGTAGATGACCGTGCTGACCGTGGCCACCCGGCTGCCGCCCAGCACCGCCGGGGTCACGAAGGCGCTGATGCTAAAGCAGAACACCAGCAGGCAGCCGGCGCCGATCCCCGGCAGCGATAGTGGCAGCAGCACCCGCCGCAGCACCCGGGCCGGGCCGGCGCCCAGGCTCTCGGCGGCTTCGGGGAGGCTGCGGTCGATGCGCTCGATGACACCGACCAGGCTGATGACCATGAGCGGCAGGCCGATGTGGACCATGCCGATGGTGACGGAGACCAGGTTGCCGCCGATGGCCAGCGGCGCCGCGGTCACGCCCAGCGCCATCAGGCCACGGTTGACCAGGCCGGCGTCGCCCAGCAGCACCAGCCAGGCGTAGCTGCGGACCACCAGGTTGATCAGCAGCGGGGACAGGGTGACGGCGAGCAGCAGCCGTTTCACGCCGGGCCGGGCGCGGGCGGTCTTGAGCGCCAGGGGGTAGCCGAGCAGCAGCGTGATTGCCGTGACGCCAAGGCCCAGCAGGACGGTGCGCCCGATCAGCGCGAGGTAGAACGGGTCGGACATGACGGCGGCGTAGTTGGCCAGGGTGAAGTCCGGCACCCATAGCCGGGTGGCGCTGTAGCGGAAGAAGCTGAGGCGCAGGAGCACGGCGTAGGGGAGGACGAGGAACACGCCGTAGAACAGCAGCACGGGGCCGAGCAGGATTGCGGGTGTTAGGGTGGTGCTGCTCCCTCTCCCTCCGGGAGAGGGCTGGGGTGAGGGAGGCTGAGAGGACCACGCCTTGACGGCAGCGGCGCCATTCGCCCTCATGTCACTACGTCCGCCCGTGCCGTTTCCCTCACCCCGGCCCTCTCCCGGAGGGAGAGGGAGCAGCAGGCAGCGCGCAGGCATCGGGCAGCAGGCGGCATTGGGCCGGGTTGGCTTGCAGCAGGACGGGGCGGCCTGGCGGGAATGCGATTGCAGCTTCTGGTGGCATCAGGGCGGCGATGATGCCGGCCGGCGTCGCCACCTGCACCTCCATGCTTGTGCCCAGGAAGCGGTGGGCGGTCACGGGTAGCCCCTCCCCGTCCGGCGCAGGCTGCAGCTGCACGCCGCCAGCGGGGATGAACAGCACGCCGGGGGCTGGCCCAGCCGACTCGAATGCGATGCCCGGGGCGACCTGCAACCGCCACCGCCCCTCCGCCACCGGCAGCAACCTGCCCCGCAGCAGGGTGCCCGCGCCCAGGAACTCGCAGGTCCAGGCGTCGCAGGGCTGGCTGAACAGCCGCTCCGGCGTGTCCACCTGCACGATCTCGCCGCCGCGCATGACGGCAACGCGGTCGGCAAGCGACATCGCTTCCTCCTGGTCGTGCGTCACGAACAGCGCCGCCACGCCCAGGCGGCGCTGCAACGCGCGCAGCTCCGTCTGCATCCCGGTGCGGAGCTGGCGGTCCAGCGCGCCCAGGGGTTCGTCCAGCAGCAGCAGGTCCGGCTCGATCACCAGGGCGCGGGCCAGCGCCACCCGCTGCTGCTGGCCGCCACTCAGTTGCGCCGGGCGGCGGGCGGCCAGGTCTGTCAGCCCGACCAGCGCCAGGGCGTCGGTCACGCGCCGGTCCGCCTCCGCCGGGGCGACGCCGCGGCATTGCAGGCCGAAGCGCACGTTGCCCGCCGCGGTCATGTGCGGGAACAGGGCGTAACCCTGGAACACCAGGCCGATGTTGCGCGCCCGCGCCGGCACGCGGGCCACATCGCGCCCGGCCAGGCGGATGGCGCCGCCGTCCGGTGCTGCGAACCCGGCGATGGCGCGCAACAGCGTCGTCTTGCCGCAGCCGGAGGGACCCAGCAGCGCCACGAACTCCCCTGCGGCAACTGCCAGGTCGATCCCGCGCAGCGCCGGGACGCCGGCATAGGAGACGTGCAGCCCGGCCACCTCCAGCGGCGGCGTCACTCCCGAACGACGTAGGTGTGGAAGCGGATCACCCCGTCCGGCCCGGTCTCGCGGTATACGCCCTGGATTTCGGTGCCCAGGCCGGGGAACTGGTTCTCCGCCCGCTCGAAGGCCAGCAGGTAGTCGGTCATCGGCGCGGCGCGTCCGCCCAGGCGCTCGCCGGGCACCACGGTCGCGATGCCCGGGGGGTACACCAGCATCAGGGTCGCGGCGATCCGCCCGCTGATCTCGCTGATCGGCAGGTAGTCCACGCGGTTGCGCACCAGCATACGCCCGGCCTCGTGCGGCGCCATCGCCAGCTCGGGCAGGTGGCCGGCCTCGAACTGCTGGCGCTGCAGCCGGCTGATGCCGGCCTCACGGTAGAAGGCGTGCATCTGCGCGCAGAGGTCGCGCACCCCCAGGCCGTGATACCGGGCGGGGCGGCGGCGGACGAAGCCGGGGATTACGTCCTGCAGCCGGGCGTTCTCGTCGTGCAGGCGCTTGAAGGTCACCAGCCAACTCAGCAGGGTGCCGGCCTTGCTGCTCTCGACGCCGGGGGTGAGCAGGAACAGGATGCTGTGCAGGTCGTTCTTTTCCGGCACGATGCGGTTTTCCCGCAGGTACTCCGCCAGCAGCGAGGCGGGGACGCCGTGGGCCTCGTAGTCGCCGGTCCGGCGGTCGAAGCCGGGCATCAGCAGGGTCAGCTTGTTGGGGTCGGTCATGGCGAAGCCCGGCGGCACGTCATGGAACCCGTGCCAGGCGTCGCTGCCCGCCATGGCCCAGAACCGGGCATGGCTGGCCAGGTCGTCGGTGGGCACGTCCTCCCATGGCGTGTCCTGGGGCGGTGCGCCGTTGGCGGACCACTGCACGGCATGCGGCACGAAGGGGTCGAAGAACCAGCGGCGGGCGGGGTCGGACTCCTGCTCGTACTCGCGCCGCACCATGCGCAGCTTCTTCCGCAGCTCGATGCCGAGCCGGATGGTGTCGTCCCACAGCACCTCGCCCGACCGGCCCTTCATCATGTGCGCGCCCACGTCCAGCGAGGCGAACAGGGGGTAGAACGGCGATGTGCTGGCGTGCATCAGGACGCTCTCGTTCAGCCGGCGGTGCTCGACGCGGCGCGGCTGCCCCTTGATGTGGGTGTCCTTGACGTGGATCTGCGACGCCTGGGAGAAGCTGGCCAACTGCTTGTGGGTGGACTGCGTGGCGATGATGCCCGGCGCCTCTGCCCCCAGCCCGGCCAGGCCCATGGCGAAGCGGCCGTGGAACAGCGGGTGGAACTTCATGAAGCCGGCCCAGGCCTCGTCGAACACGATGTAGTCGCACAGGTGGCCGATGCGCTGCAGGATCACGTCGGCGTCGTAGATGGTGCCGTCGTAGGTGCACTGCTCGATGACGGCGACGCGGAACGGGCGCGGGCGCCGCCAGGCGTCGGGGTCGGTGACCAGCGGGTTGGTGCGGATGGCCTGGCGCAGCCGGGTTTCGTCGAGGGCGAGGTGGCTGATGGGGCCGACCATGCCGTACACGTTGCGGTCGGTGGGCAGATAGACCGGCACGCCGCCGCCCAGCAGCAGCGCGCCGTGGTGGGCAGCCTTGTGGTTGTTGCGGTCGAACAGCACCAGGTCGCCCTCGGCCACCAGCGCGCCGAGCACCATCTTGTTGCTGGCGGAGGTGCCGTTCAGCACGAAGTAGGTGCGCTCGGCGCCGAAGATGCGGGCGGCGGCCTTTTGCGCCTGCAATGCCGGGCCTTCGTGGGTCAGCAGGTCGCCGAGTTCCAGCACGGAGTTGTCGAGGTCGTCGCGGAAGATGGCGGGGCCGAGGTGCTCGACGAAGATGCGGCCGATGGCGCTGCGGCTGTAGAAGATGCCGCCGTTGTGGCCGGGGCAGGTCCAGAGCTGGTTGCCCTGCTCGGCGTAATCGACCAGCGCGCCGAAGAACGGCGTCTTCAGGGTGGCGGCGTAGTTGCGCAGGCGGCTGGCGAGGTTGCGCGCCACGAACTCGGGGGTTTCCTCGGACAGGAAGATGGTGCCGTCCACGTGGTTCAGCACCTCGACGGGGATGTCCTCCAGCCGCTTGCGCCGCAGCAGGATCAGCACCGGGAGTTCCAGCCCGCGCTTGCGCACGAGGGAGATCAGCCCGGCGGGCTTGCCGAGCCAGCCGCGCTTGCCCCAATCGACCACCATGCAGCCGATGGCGGCGTCGGTCTGGATGGCAAGCTCGGCATCGTCGGTGCTGCGGGCGACCAGCACGGAGAAGCCCAGGCGCTCGACCTCGGCGACGATGGCCTGCAGGCGGCCCCAGTCGAGGTCGGCGGTGTTGAAGGACGGGGCGCAGATCAGGAACTTGAAGCGCCGCTCGTATTCCATGCCTGCGCCTTGCCCGGGGTTGCGCGGGGGGTATTGCGCGGGCGGCGGGGGCTGTCTAGCGCGGCGGGCGATTGTGCCGGGGCCGGCATGATCGGACGGCGGCACGCCTTGCATCCCCGGCCGGGCTGCGCCAGGTGACAGGAGGCCGCCCACCGCCTTGGAGCTTCGCCCGATGATGGACACGGCGCCCCCGACCGAGACCGACTTCGAGCCGACCAGCCCCTATGGCCGCCAGGCGCAGATCTTTCCCCGCCTGACGCCGGAGATGGCCGCGCGCATCGCCGGATACGGCACGCAGGAGGACCTGCCTGCCGGCGACTTCGTGTTTCGCCGCGGCCAGCGCGGGGCCGACTTCTTCCTGGTGCTGAGCGGCGGCATCGAGGTGCTGGACGACGACGCGGACGGCCAGCCGCGGGTCATCGCCACGCACGGCGAGCGCCAGTTCACCGGCGAGATGGACCTGTTCAACGACCGGCACATCCTGGTGTCCGGGCGTGCCAGGGTGGACAGCCGCGTCGTCCGGGTCCGCCATGCCGATTTCCGCCGCATGGTCGCCACCGAGGCCGACATCGGCGAGATCATGATGCGCGCCTTCATCCTGCGCCGCGTCGGCTTCATCCGCGAGGGCCTGGGTGGCGTCGCGCTGATCGGCCCCGGCCATGGCAGCGACACCCTGCGCCTGCAACGCTTCATGACCCGGAACAGCTATCCGCACCGCCTGTTGGACACCACGGTTGATCCCGACGCGCACGGGTTCCTGCATGGCTTCGACCTGGCGCACGGCCTCCTCCCCGTGGTGGTCGGCGCCGGGGATGCGGTGCTGCGCAACCCGTCCAACGCTGCCCTGGCCGACGCGCTGGGGCTGACGGAGCTGCTGGATGCGGGCCAGGTGTATGACGTGGCCGTGGTGGGCGCCGGGCCGGCCGGGCTGGCGGCGGCGGTCTATGCCGCGTCCGAGGGGCTGTCCACCGTCGTCATCGAGGGCATGGCGCCTGGCGGCCAGGCTGGCACGTCGTCGAAGATAGAGAACTACCTGGGGTTCCCGACCGGGATCAGCGGCCAGGCGCTGGCCGGGCGTGCCCAGGCGCAGGCGCAGAAGTTCGGCGCCAAGCTCGCCATCGCCCGTGCGGCGACCGGGCTGGACTGCGGCGCCCACCCTTATCGCCTGACGCTGGAGGGCGGTGGGAGCCTGCCGGCCCGGGCGGTGATCGTCGCCACCGGCGCCCGCTACCGCAAGCTGGACGTGCCGGATTACGAGCGGTTCGAGGGCAGCGGCATCCACTACGCCGCCACCGGCATGGAGGCCAAGCTGTGCGCGGGCGAGGAGGTGCTGGTGGTCGGTGGCGGCAACTCCGCCGGGCAGGCGGCGGTGTTCCTGTCGCGCAGCGTGGCCCATGTGCATATCGTGGTGCGGGCTTCGGGGCTTGCGGCTACCATGAGCGATTACCTGGTGCAGCGCATCCTGACGTCGCCGCTGATTACGCTGCACACCCGCACCCAGGTCACTGCCCTGGCCGGCGGCGACCTGCTGCGGGAGGTGACATGGACCGACCAGGCCACCGGGGCCAGCGAGACCCGGCGCGTCGGCAACGTGTTCGTCATGATCGGCGCCGATCCCAACAGCGAGTGGCTGGGCGGCTGCCTGGACCTGGACGCCAAGGGCTTCGTTCTGACCGGCAAGGCGCCGGACGGGCAGGCGCTCGGCTCCCCGTTCGCCACCACGCGGCCCGGCGTGTATGCCGTGGGCGACGTGCGCTCGGGGTCGGTGAAGCGGGTGGCGTCCGGCGTCGGCGAGGGATCGGTGGTGGTGCAGGCGGTGCACGCCTACCTCAACCCTGTTGCGGCGTGAGGGCAGGGATGGCCTGAACGCGGTTGCCGTCCCTGCCCGGCCGCCGCATCCTGGCCGGGTTGCAAGGAGCTGCCCGATGTCGCTGTTCGATGGCCTGACGCCGCAGCCGCTGGACCCGATCATGCAGGGGTTCGCGGAGTTCGGGGCGGATGCGCGGCCGGACAAGATCAACCTGGGCGTTGGCATGTACTACGACGAGGCCGGGCGCATCCCGATCCTGGACGTGGTGCAGGTGGCGGAGGCGCGGCTGTCGGGCGCCATCGGCACCTGGGGCTACTTGCAGCCGGACGGGCTGCCGGCGCTGCGGGAGGCGGCCAAGCGCCTGGTGTTCGGCGATGCGCTGGTGGACGCGATGGGCCAGCGGATCGTCACCGTGCAGAGCCTGGGCGGCACCGGGGCGTTGAAGCTGGGGGCGGACGTGATCCACCGGCTGGCGCCGGACAGCACGGTGATGCTCAGCCGGCCGACCTGGGGCAACCATCCCAGCATTTTTGCCGGGTCCGGGCTGCGGGTGGCGGAGTATCCCTATTTCGATGCGGCGGGCGGGGGGGTGGACTGGCCGGCGATGCGCGCGGCGGTGGCGGCGATGGCGCCGGGGACGGTGCTGCTGCTGCACGCCTGCTGCCACAACCCGACCGGCGCCGACCTGCGCGCGCAGGACTGGCAGGAGTTGGCCGGGCTGATCCGGGAGCGCGGGTTGGTGCCGTTCCTGGACATGGCCTATGCCGGGTTCGCCGAGGGGCTGGAGGCGGACAGCCAGCCGGCGCGTCTGCTGGCCGGGCTGAAGGTGCCGCTGTTCGTGGCGACGTCGTTCTCGAAGTCGTTCGGGTTGTATGGGGAGCGGGTCGGGGCGCTGTCGGTCGTGGCCGCCGATGACCGGCAGGCGGTGCTGGTGGGCGAGCAGGTCAAGATCGCGGTGCGGACCAACTACTCGACGCCGCCGACGCATGGGGCGCTGCTGGTTTCCACCATCCTGAACGACCCGGCGCTGCGGGCGCAGTGGGTGGCGGAGCTGGAGGGGATGCGCCAGCGCATCCGGCGGATGCGGGCTGGGCTGGTGGCGCGGCTGGCTGGCAACAATGCGCGGGATTTCGGGCGGTTCATGGAGCAGCGGGGGCTGTTTTCCTACTCCGGGCTGGATGGGGGGCAGATGGCGCGGCTGAAGGATGAGTTCGGCATCTATGGGGTGAGCGACGGGCGGCTGTGCATGGCGGCGCTGACGGAGCGGACGTTGGACCGGGTGGCGGCGGGGATCAGGGCGGTGGCGTAGGCGCCATTCCTTTTCTGGTCGAGGAGTGGAATGAGGGGCGGGCCGGGTGTCAGCCGCCGTGGCCGTGCCGTCCAGTCCTACTGACTGATTGCCAGTACTATAGCTCTTTGGTCATGAACACACGGCTTGTGCCAGGCGGATGGCAAGGGATGGCACCGAATGCCCGCCAACCGTTGCGCTCGTAAAAGCCAGGAGCTTGAAAGCTGATAGTGTAGAGTACGCCGGCTCGACAACCACGCCGTCTTGCCTCCCCTTCGGCAAGATGCAGTACGCGGCTGCCTAGGCCGACACCGCGGAGCGGCTTGGGCAAATAGAAAATTTCTAAAAACAAGAGGCCAAGTGAGGTGCGCCCGCTGACGCCGCCCAGGACTTGGCCGGTATCCGGGTCCTTGATGACCACGGCAAGCGGGCGCCGGTCGTTGGTGCCAGTAGCTTCGTCGTTGAAAGCGTCCAGTCCGTCACCGAGAAGCCGTTTGGTCTCGTCGTCGGGGGCGTCGTCAACGGCAACGATCAGTTGTGCCATCCCTGTCTCCAAAGTTGGTCACAGGCGTCTACCATCTTCTGAACATATCAAGAACACAAGGTCCTGCATAGCCCGAGTTCGCTCCACCATCCCCCAGCGGAGCATACAGCCGTTATGAAGGGCTGCCCGCAGTGAGCGGCCAAGGACTGGCCTGCTCCAGCTGGGCCGCCAGCCGGATCAGCATCGCCTCCGAATTGGGTGGCCCGACGAACTGCACCCCCACCGGCAATGGCTGCCCGCCGGGTTCGGCGGGCGCCCGGTGCAGCGGCACCGACATGCTGGGCGTGAACGTCAGGTTCGAGACCTGGGTGAACGGCGTGCGTGCCAGGCTCTCGCGCGCCATGCGGTCCAGCAAGCCGAGCTTCAGCATCAGCCCGCCGGCCCGCAAGGTGCGGAACGTGGAGATCAGCCGCAACTGGCCCGGCGGGGTGTCCAGCTCCCCGATGCGCGCCGGCGGGGCGGCAACCGTCGGCAGCAGCCAAAGGTCGTGCGACGCATGGAACCCTCCCAGCGCGCGGGCAAAGCCGTTCCATGCCTGGTGCGCCCCGACATACGCCCCGGCCGACAGCGCGCGGCCGAGCAGGGCGAGCATTGCCGTCTCCGCCTCGAAGGCGCTGTCGGGGGCGCCGGACGCGGCGACCTCGGCCGCCACCTGGCCGAGATACAGCGTCATGTAGCAGGCCGCGACTGCCGCGCCGTCGATGGCCGGGGCGGCCTCCTCGACATGGTGGCCCAGCCCTTCCAGCAGCCGGGCGGCTGCGTGCACGGCCTCGATGCAGGCCGGGTCCACGGGGGTGCCGAGGGGGGAAGCGGTCGAAAAGCCGATCCGCAGGCGACCGGGGGGCCGGCCGACCTCGTTGGCATACGGGCGTTCGGGCGCCGCTGGCACGAACAGGTCGCCAGGCTCCGGGCCGGACAGCACGTCCAGCATCGCCGCGGCGTCGCGCACGCTCCGGGTCAGCACGCCGTTGGACGACGCGCCCTCCCACACCAGCCCGGCGGCCTCGCCCCAGGAGACGCGGCCGGTGCCGGGCTTCAAGCCGAACAGGCCGCAGAAGCTGGCCGGGATGCGGATGGAGCCGCCGCCGTCGTTGGCCCCCGCCATGGCCACCAGCCCGCCGGCCACCGCCGCCGCCGAGCCGCCGGAGGAGCCGCCCGGCGTGCGGGCGGTGTCCCACGGGTTGCGGGTGGGGCCGTGCAGCTTCGACTCCGTGACCGCCTTCAGGCCGAGTTCCGGCGTGGCGGTGCGGCCGAAGATGACCAGCCCGGCGGCCAGGCACCGGCGGGTGAAGCTGCTGTGGCGGTCGGGCCGGACGCCGGCGAGGGCGCGGGCGCCGCGGGTGGATGGCTGGCCGGCGAAGTCCTGTCCGAGGTCCTTCAGCAGGAACGGCACGCCGCCGAAGGGTCCGGCCGGGCGGCCGCCAGCGGCGGCGAGCTGGGCGCGCGCCACGTCGTCGAAGCGGACCGGCACGGCGTTCAGCGTCGCCGCCGAGGCGTCGGTGCGGGCGATGGCTGCCTCCAGAAGCTCGGACGCCGTGACCTCGGCCTTGGCGACCAGTTCGGCCTGGGCGGTGGCGTCCAGTTCGGGCATGGCGGGGGTTCCATGGATCAGGGCACGGAGGGTGCAGCCTGGGTGCGGCGGCCGGGCCATGTTGACCGCAACGCCGCGGGCGGGACAAGCCGCATTGGGACGGCACTTTCTTATCGTCCGGAAGGGGTTTGGGGTGGGGAAGCGCGGGAGAGCCTGGGTTGCCGGCCTGGAGGCGAGACCCGCTCCCGAGCCGGCGGGACGCAGCCGTTGCGGCCTCCCCTTCCCCTGGCCCTCGTACGCGCCAACCCAGGCTGGCCGGCATGTGCTTCGAGCACCGCCGTCATCATGCTCATGCGCTACTGCGGAGGGCCGTCCATGTTGCAATCGCGGCCTTCTGGCCTGACCGTTACGAGGGCGCGTTCGAACAGCGCGGTCATTGCGATCTGGCTTCGGCGTGGCACAGGCGGCGGCTGCGGTCCTGCGAATCCTGGATTGCCGCGTCGCAATCGCTCCTCGCAATGACGGGCGCAGGGCGGGCGGTCCGGTCGGAGCAGAGGGCCGGCGATGTCAGCCCAGCAGGAACGCTGCGACCTGTGGCGCCACGGTGTCCGCCATTTCCTCATGCAGGCCCAGGGAGCCTGGCACCCAGCGCACTTCGACCCCGGGGCCGGAGGGGATGGCCTGCATTTCGGCCTGGGACTTCGGCGGCGTTGCCTCGCCGCACAGCACCAGCGTCGGCGCTGGCGGCGGCGAGAGCAGCGCGGTGAAGGCGGCGCGGTCCGCCACCGGGTCGAGCGCGCCGGTGACGAACGCGACCGAGGCGAACCGCGCCCCGGGCTGCCGGGACAGCCGCTGCTTCGCATCGACGAAGCCGGCCGTGACCTGCTCGGCCTGCGCATACACATGGCGGCGGTACATCATGCCAATCACCCGGCGATGGGTGTTGAGCCGGTAGACCGCCTGCCCGATCAGCGGCGTCCGGACCAGCGCCCGCGCGGCGGCATAGGTGCTGGGGCGCGGCCCCATGGCCGTCGGCAGCGGCCCGCGCCATGTCGGCGCCAGCAGCACCACCCGCCGCCACAATCCCGGGCGCGCATGGCCAAGCTGCAGCGCATAGCCCGCGGCATGCCCGGCGGCGACGACCGCCGTGCCCGGCGTCAGCAGCGCCTCGGCGAAGTCCGCGAGGAAGGCGCCGAACAGCGCCGGGCCATACGCCAGCCGCCTGCGGTCGGATGACCCGAAGCCCGGCCAGTCCAGCACCAGGCAGCCGAATCCCGCCGCGGCCAGCCGGTCCGCCAGCGGCCGCATCTCCTCGCGGCTGCATACGGTGCTGAAGGCCGGCAGCAGCAGGACCGGGGGGCCGGCGCCGATGATCTCATAGGCGATGTCGACCGTGCGGCCCTGCCAGGTCCAGGCGAAGTGCCGGACGCCTCTGGCCAGGGTGGTCACGCCGTCACCGTGCTGGGCGATCACCGTGCTGTGCGATCCGGGGCTGTGCGATCCGGGGCTGTGCGATCCGGGGCGGCGCGATCCGGGGCGGCGCCATCCTGGCAACTGGCGCAGGTGCCGGTCAGCTCCACGGTGCGCTGGTCGAGCGCGAAGCCCAGCCGCTCGCCCAGCCGCGCGGTGGCGGACTCCACCCGCTTGTCCTCGGCCTCGACCACCGTGCCGCACTGGCGGCAGATCAGGAACTGCACGGCGTGGGCGTGGTCGGGATGCTCGCAGGCGACGAAGGACCGGGTGGTTTCCAGGCGGTGCGCCACGCCGTGCTGCAACAGGAAGTCCAGGCTGCGGTAGATGCTGGCCGGCGTTGCGGCCGGGTCCTCGGGGCGCAGCACGTCGAGCAGCTCGTATGCGGTCATGGGGCGGGTTGCCGCGAGCAGCTTGGCCAGCACCGCCCGGCGCTGCCGGGTCAGGCGGCCGCCGCGGGCGCGGCAGATCGCCTCCAGCTCGTCCAGCGTCGGGGCGGCGTCGGCGTGGTCGGTCATGGGGCAAGCTCCCGCAGCCATTGCGGCGCATCCTACCAGCCTCGGGGGCCTGACCGCCATGCCGGTCTGTTATGTTGGCCTGTGCGGGGCGGGGCGGGATGGTGCCGGCGAAGGTATTATTGCAGCGCGGCGACGTTCTGACGCATCCTGGCGGCCTGGGGTGCAATGGGGAGCAGGGCCACATGAAGTCGAGCCGGATGACCACGTATATCCTTGCTGCCATGGTGCTTGGGATCGCGGCTGGCGGGCTGATCCATTCCGGGGTTTCCGACCCTGCCGCCCAGCATGACCTTGCTGGCTACATCTCGTTCGGCAGCACGATCTTTCTGCGCCTGATCAAGATGATCATTGCGCCGCTGGTGTTCTCCACCCTGGTGGTCGGCATCGGGCATATGTCGGACGCGGGCGCGGTCGGCCGGGTCGGCGGCAAGTCACTGCTGTGGTTCATCTGCGCGTCGCTGGTGTCGCTCACCTTGGGCCTGATCCTGGTCAACCTGTTCCAGCCCGGCGCCGGCGTCCACAAGGTGATCAGCGGCGCGGCCACCGGCATCGACGCCCATGCGATGAGCCTGGACGGATTTGTGAAGCATGTCTTCCCGGACTCGGCACTGCGGCCGATGGTGGACAACGAGATCCTGCAGATCGTGGTGTTCTCGATGTTTTTCGGCGTCGCCTGCGCCGCACTGGGCGAGCCGGCCAAGCTGGTGCTGGAGGGGATCGAGGGCCTGTCGCACATCATCCTGCGCGTGACCGGCTATGTGATGAAGCTGGCGCCCTTGGCGGTGTTCTGCGCGATGACCGCGACGATCGCCACGAATGGCCTCAGCATCCTGCTCAACTACGCGAAGTTCATGGGCGAGTTCTACTTCGGGCTGGTGTGCCTGTGGGGGGTGCTGATCCTGGCCGGGTTCGTGTTCCTGGGGCCGAGCGTGAAGCGGCTGATCATGCTGGTGCGGGAGCCGTTCCTGCTGGCGTTCTCGACCGCCTCGTCGGAGGCGGCGTATCCGAAGATGCTGGAGCAGTTGGCGAAGTTTCCGATCAGCCGGCGGATCAGCAGCTTCGTGCTGCCGCTGGGCTACTCGTTCAACCTGGACGGGACGATGATGTACTGCACGTTCGCCAGCGTGTTTATCGCGCAGGCGTACGACATCCCGTTGAGCCTTGGCACCCAGGTGGCGATGCTGCTGACGCTGATGCTGACCAGCAAGGGCGTGGCGGGGGTACCGCGGGCGTCGCTGGTGGTGATCGCGGCGACGCTGGGGCAGTTCAGCCTGCCGGAGGAGGGGCTGCTGCTGATCCTGGGCATCGACACCTTCCTCGACATGGGCCGGTCGGCGACGAACGTGATCGGCAATTCGCTGGCGACGGCGGTGGTGGCGAAGTGGGAGGGCCAGCTTGTCATGGACGACGACGGGCGGGCGATGATCGGCGAGATGGAGGTGCAGCCGGCGGAGTGAGGGGCTGCGTGCTTCTTCGTTCCAGGGGAAACGCTGGCGGTCACAGAGGAAACCGTGACCTCCTGCGGCCTGCCCCGCTGCGTCGAACCGATGGAGGCAAAGGCTGACCCTCAGGCGATCTGCAGGCCGAGGTGCTTCACCATCGGATTGAAGTCACGATCGTCGTGCAGCAGCGAGTGCCCACCCGCAATGCAGAACGTGCCGATGATCACATCGGTCGTCTTACGTATGGTGATGCCCAGAATCCGTAAATCACGGTAATTGCGTGCAGCCTGGACGGCCAGCTTGTCATCGAGCATCGGCACGACCGGGAAACGTCGCAAGTCTCTCTCGATCCGAGCGGCATGACCTTCGCTATGCGCGCCTTGCAGGACTTCGAGCAAGATCAAGTCTCCGACCAGCACTTGCTGCTTGCCGTCGTCAACCGCCGCACGGAGGCTGCGGACTGCCACTGTGTCCATGTCCCGTAGGTTGGCAATCCAAACTGAGCTATCAACGACAATCACGGGTGGTCGTCAGTGTCGCGCCCCTCCCGCATCGCATCGAGGTCTCCCTCCCAGCCAAGGCCGGCCATATCTGCAATAGCGTTTTTCTGCTGTTGCTGACGGACAAGGCGGCGAAGAGCCTCCTCAACCGTCGCCTTCTTCGTCGTTAGCCCCGTAGCAGTCATCGCCTCCGCAAGGAGGTCATCATCAATGTCTATGTTCGTCCGCATGGCCCACCGTGTGTATGGATTAGGTGGCCCTCTACACATCAGGTGGGCACTTGTCTATCGGGGCTGGCAACCCTTGCAGTATGGCGGCCTAGTGCCGCAGCGCCCTGCCCGACCTTGCTAGAACACCTGGCGGAAGCCGACATACAGAACGCCGGAGATCAGCGCCGCCGCCGGCAGGGTCAGCACCCAGGCCAGGGCGATGCTCTTGACCGTGCTCCATTGCAGGCCGGACCCGTTCGCCGCCATCGTCCCCGCCACGCCGCTGGACAGCACGTGCGTCGTCGAAACCGGCAGCCCGTACGCGTCGGCCGCGCCGATGGTCAGCATCGCCACCACCTCCGCCGCCGCCCCCTGCCCGTAGGTCAGGTGGGTCTTGCCGATGCGCTCGCCCACCGTCACCACGATGCGCCTCCAGCCGATCATCGTGCCCAGGCCCAGCGCCACCGCCACCGCCACCTTGACCCATAGCGGGATGAACTTGGTGCCGCTGTCCAGCTCGCCCTTCCAGTTGGCCAGCGCCGGCCCCTCGGCGTCGCCGAACTTGATGCCCTGCTTGGCCATCACCCGCAGCGACTCCGACGCCAGGTACATGTCGTTGCGGACGTTCTGCACCACCTCCGCCGGGATGCGGGAGACGGAGCCGTTCTCCTGCACCTGCCGGCCCATGTCGTGCGCCAGGCTGGTCAGGGCGCCGAACACCTCCGGTTTGTCGAAGCCCTTGTCCCGCAGGGCGTCCGTGACGATGCCGCGGGCCTTGTCGGCCGGCACGGTGACCCCGTTGGAGTGGGCGCTGAACACCGCCTCCACCTTTTGGGTGTTGGCCATGAACGCCGGGGTGGTGCTGTCCGGCAGCGCGCGGTTCAGCGCATAGGCGGTGGGCGCGACGCCGATCAGGATCAGCATGATCAGCCCCATGCCCTTCTGCCCGTCGTTCGAGCCGTGCGCGAACGACACGCCGGTGCAGGTGAGGATCAGCAGCCCGCGTATCCACACCGGCGGCGGCCGGTCGCCCTCTGGGGCGGAGTACAGCGCCTTGGACTTGATGAACGCCTTCATCGCCAGCAACAGCCCCCCCGCGCCGACGAAGCCGACGATGGGGCTGATCAGCAGCGACTTGAACACCTCCCACACCTGGCCCCAATCGACGCCCGACACGCTGGCGCCGCGGCTCAGCAGTTCGTTCGCCAGGCCGACGCCGATGATCGAGCCGATCAGGGTGTGCGACGAGCTGGCCGGCAGCCCGAGCGCCCAGGTCCCCAGGTTCCAGATGATCGCCGCGATCAGCAGGGAGAAGATCATCGCATACCCGGCGCCGCTGCCGACCTGCAGGATCAGCTCGACCGGCAGCAGGCTGACGATGGTGAACGCCACCGCGCCCGAGCTGGTCAGCACGCCGAGGAAGTTGAAGAACCCCGACCAGATCACCGCCACCTGCGCCGGCAGGCTGTGGGTGTAGATGACCGTCGCCACGGCGTTCGCCGTGTCGTGGAAGCCGTTGACGAACTCGAACCCCAGCGCGATCAGCAGCGCCACGCCCAGCAGCACGAAGGCGCCGATGGCCAGCGGCGGCCCCCCGGCGTCGTGGATGTCGTGCACCAGGCCGTTCACGGTGTAGCCCAGCCCGAACACCAGCAGCACCAGGAACACGATGCCGACCGAGGCATGCGGCTTGGCATGGAGGTTGGGGCCTTGGCGCGGGGCCACGCCGGAGGGTTGCGACAGCGTGGCTTCGGACATCAGCGCGGCTCCTGGCGTTTGGCCGCTTGTTTAGCCGGGTGAGCCATGATCCGCGGGCTACAGAAAAATGACAATTTCTAACCGGCCGGTGGCGGAACGGCTGGCGGGCGGCTGTCGCGGCCCGGCCGGAGCGGCCCCGCCGGCAGGGCTACGCCGCCCGTGCCAGCCGCTGCTCCGCCGTGCCCAGCCTGACCGTGATCGGCTTGTGGTCCGAAGCCTCCCGCACCAGCGCCGCCGCGTCGGCGCAGATCAGCCCGCGCACCAGGCAGCGGTCCAGCCGCAGCGGCAGCATGTCCAGCGAGTTGTGCGTCGGCTCCCGCGGCCCCACGTCGCGGAACCCCCGCAGCATCGCCGGCCCCACCAGGTTGTAGTCCCCCAGCACCGCGGCCCGCGGCGGCAGGCTGTCGGCGATGCAGCGCAACTGCCGGCGGTTCAGCAACTGCCCGTGCGACAGGTGGACGTTGGCGACCGAGAACGCGCCGAGGTCGATCACCTGGCAAACCCGCTCGAAGATCGCCCCGGCCGGCAACTCGATCACCACGGGGGGCGGCAGCTTCAGCGGGCTCCACATCGCCAGCCCATGGATGCGGCCGGGCAGCAGCACGCGGGCATAGGTGCCGCCGAGGCGGGCGGGCAGCTCGTCGATCCGCTGGGTGGCCTCCTGCATCAGCAGCAGGTCCGGCTGCTCCCGGCGGACCAGGCCGGCCACGTCGTCCAGGCTGGCGCCGGTCAGCCGCAGCAGGTTCCAACTGACAATTTTTATCATTCCATCCCGGTCGGGGCGAGGCAGGCGGGGCCGGAGGGCACGGGCGCGGACACGCTTGAACAACATGCAATGCCCCTAAGTGGCGCCCGGCGGACGCGAACGGCGCAGACGCCACGCCCGCACCAGCAGCGTCACCGCCATCCAGCCCGCAAGCACTGCTATAGGTATGGTGAGCAATCTCGGCATTGCGACCGCGACGGCGGCGATCGCCAGCAGCAGGCCGCCGCCCAGCGCCAGTACTTTCGACTCGGCCGGCCCGAGCGCCCGGTGGTTGGTGATGGCGGCGCTGACCGCGCTGCCGAGGCCAACCGCGCCTGCCGCGAGCCGGCCGGGACTGCCGCGCCGGGCGGGGTGGCCCTGCTGGCGGGTGGAGTGCATCCGGCCCAGGTCGAGCACGATCTCCGTCGCGCCCTCCAGGTCGTCCTCGAACATCCGCTCCATCTCGGCGGCGAAGCCCTTGTCCTCGATCGCGACATCCAGCTCCCAGTTGCCCATCCAGCTCGCCAGGTTGAGGTTGCTCGACCCGATGCGCGCCCACCGGCCATCGGCGACGGCGGTCTTGGCGTGCAGCATGGGGCCGTTCCACTCATAGACCCGGATGCCCGCCTCCAGCAGCGCGCGGTATCCGGCGCGGGACAGCGCCTTGGCGACCGGGATGTCCGACGCGCCGGGCACCAGCAGGCGCACGTCCACCCCGTCCCGCGCCGCGTCGCACAGGGTCTGCACGTAGGAGGTGGTGCCGACGAAGTAGGCGTCGGTCAGCCACAGCGACTTGCGGGCGATGCCGGCGATCAACTGGTCGAACCGGTAGAGGCCCATGGTGTTCGGCCGGCTGCCGATGACGCGCAGGGACACCGAGCCGACCGGACCCGGCGCATGCTCGACCGGCAGCACGGGCACCGGGATGCCGCCGGCGGCCGCCCAGCTTTGCGCGAACGCGGCGTCGAGGTCGGCCACCGCCGGGCCGCGCAGCTCGATGCCGGTGTCGCGCCAGGCCGGCACGCCCTTGGCGGGGTTGCCGACCCATACCTGGGCGACGCACAGCCCGGCGACGTAGCCCACCGTGCCGTCCACGCCGACCGTCTTGCGGTGGTTGCGGCTGAACCAGCCGAACGGACTGTCCAGCCGCGGCCGGTTGAAGCAGCGGACCTCGACGCCTGCGGTGCGCAGCCGGGTCCAGAAGCCCAGCGGCACCTGCCCGAGGCAGCCCATCCAGTCGTACAGCAGGCGGACGGGGACACCCTGCGCGGCCTTTGCCATGAGGGCGTCGGCGAAGCGGCGGCCGACCGGGTCGGCGCGGAAGATGTAGTTCTCGAAGTGGACGAACCGCCGCGCCGCGCCGATGGCCGCCAGCCAGGCGTCGTAGTTCTCCCCGCCGTCGCGCAGCAGGCGGACGGCGTTGCCCTCCACGGGCGCGGTGCCCGCGACGCGGCTGAACAGCTGCTCGACGACCAGGCGGGCCAGCGGCCGTCCGGATTCCACCGGGGTCTGGGCGCGGTGACGGCCAAGGGGGGGCGGGGTTCGCGGCGCATGGCGGGTCCGGCCGGCCAGCAGGTTGCGGCCGAGGCGGCCAAGTCGGTTCCCAAGACGGCGCATGGCGTTGCTTCGCAGGGGTGTCCCGCCATGGCAAGGCCCGGTCCGGACAGGCGCCCGCAGCCCCGTGCAAGGGCCGGGCGCACTGCCGAGGCCCGGGCGGCGCCCCCCAGCGCCACGGTGCCGAGGCGCCGCCGGCCGCGGCCAACGGCTTAGGATTGGCGGGACGACGGCTACCGGACCGTCGTGGCGCCTGGGTTGCCCTGGGGCAGCGGCGCGGGATACGCCAGGATGTCGGCCTCGCGCGGCTGCGGTCCGATCGCCAGATGGCCGTTGCGTGGCCTCGCCGGCGCTGGATCGGCCGTGCTGCCGGCGTCGCGCGGCTGCGGACCGACCCGGGTGGTGCCCAGGTTGCCCTGCGGCAGCAGCGCTGGGTAGGCCATGCTGCCGGCGTCGCGCGGCTGGGCCTGCGCCAGGGCGGGAGCGGCGAGGGCGAAGGCTGCGGCGAGTGGAAGAACGGACTTCATAGGGAGCGTCCCTTTTCTGAGCCAAGCCCGCCAGCCGCCCGTCTGCGCTGGAGTGGATTGCATGCCGGCCGGCTGACGGTTCGGCCATGGAGGACCCTCCGGGTGCGGCGCCGGATCGCCCCCGCATCGAACGATAAAAACCCGGCCTCCGCAAGCATCGCCGTGTGGCCGATGCGGCTGGCCCGGCGCCATGCCCGTCAGGTCGGCGCATAAAACCCTGGACCCGTCCATTCGTTTCAGGCGTATCCAGCACAGGAGCACGGCGATGTCGGACACCACGGAGACGAACGAAACCCCGGAGCTGATCGCGTCGGACAAGGTGGAGGGCACCGCGGTGTATGACCGCGACGGCGCCCGCCTGGGCACGGTGCACAACTTTATGGTGAACAAGCGGTCCGGCCAGGTCGCCTATGCCGTGCTCAGCTTCGGCGGTTTCCTTGGCCTGGGCGAGAGCTATCATCCGCTGCCCTGGCGCACCCTGACGTATGACACCGGCCTTGGCGGCTACGTCGTCGGCCTGTCGCGGCAGGAGTTGGAGGCGACCCCGCGCTATCCGACCAGCGCGATCCCGGATTGGGCGGAGGGCACCGTCTCGACCATGCCCTGATGCGCCGGGCCAGGGCGGGGGCGGGCGGCTGGCTGGCGCACTGGTCTGGCTGCCGGGCATGCGCGGTGTGCTGTGGGTCCGGCGGATGCATCGGCGTGGGCGGCTCGCGCCAGGTTTCCGACCTGCGCTCATCGGGGGGCCTACTGGGTCGCGCGGCTGGGCGGGTCGGCGTGCAGCGGCGAAATTGGGCACTACGCGGCCAGCGATATCGCCCCGCACCGCCGCATTGGAGGTGGCGCTGACGGGCAAGCCATGCGGATATGCCATCTTCACCGCAAGTGGAGCCGCCGT
This sequence comes from uncultured Acetobacteraceae bacterium, assembly GCA_964242415.1. Lineage (GTDB taxonomy): Bacteria > Pseudomonadota > Alphaproteobacteria > Acetobacterales > Acetobacteraceae > DASWOJ01. Next base: position 80,096 of record CAXTAT010000005.1, on the reverse strand, counting down.
TGTCCGCCAGCCTGTTGCCGGTCCCCAGCCTGTCACCGGTCCGATACGACACGCTTGACGCCGAGGGCATGGGCGATGGCGCTGCCGAACTGCGCCGGCTGATCCGGGCCGGGCGGATTGACGGCCATACCTCGGCCCGGGCTGTTGGCTACGTGCAGGGCAACGTGGTCATTCTGCCCGCCGCGCACGCTGCCGACTTCGAGGGCTACTGCCGCAGCAACCCGCAGGCGTGCCCGTTGCTGGCCGTGTCGCAGCCAGGCGATCCGCACCTGCCGGCCCTGGCCGCCGACCTGGACATCCGCACGGACCTGCCGCGCTACCGCGAATACCGGCAGGGCTGTGCCGTGCAGGAACGGACCAGCATTGCCGAGGTCTGGCGCAGCGACCTCGTGACCTTCGTCATCGGCTGCTCCTTTACCTTCGAGCGTGCGCTGATCGCGGGCGGCATCCCGTTGCGCCACGTGGCGGAGGGCCGGAACGTGGCGATGTACCGCACGAGCGTCCCGACGGTGCCCGCTGGCCGGTTCGGCGGGCCGCTCGTGGTTTCCATGCGTCCGGTTGCGCGGGCGGATGCCGCACGGGCGGCCGACATCACCGGCCGCTTCCCCGACATGCACGGCCGCCCCGTCCACGTCGGCGACCCGGCGGCGCTGGGCATCGCCGACTTGTCCCGCCCCGACTACGGCGACCCGGTGGCGGTGCTGCCCGGCGAGGTCCCGGTGTTCTGGGCCTGCGGCGTCACCAGCCAGGCGGCGGCGGAGGCGGCGGGGCTGCCGTGGTTCCTGGCGCATGCGCCGGGCTGCATGCTGGTCACCGACCTGCGGCATCCGGCGGGCTGACGGCATGAGCAATTCCCAAGGGTTCTGGCAGTTCTGGATCGACCGTGGCGGCACCTTCACCGACCTGGTTGCCCGCGCGCCCGATGGGGTGCTGAGCACCCACAAGCTGCTGAGCGAGAACCCCGGCCGCTACCGCGACGCCGCCATTGCCGGGATCAAGGCGGTGCTGGGCGTGGCGCCGGACCAGCCGGTGCCGGCGGGCCTGGTGGGCCAGGTTCGCATGGGCACCACCGTAGCCACCAACGCCCTGCTGGAGCGCAAGGGCGAGCGCACGCTGCTAGTGGTGAACCGGGGCTTTGGCGACCTGCTGCGGATCGGCAACCAGGCCCGGCCCCGGCTGTTCGACCTCGATGTGAGGCTGCCGTCGCTGCTGCACGAGCGCGTGGCCGAGGTGCCCGGCCGCGTCGGCGTGGACGGTGACGAGGTCGAGCCGCTGGACGAGGCGGCCGCCATCACGGCGTTCCAGGCGGCCCATGGCGACGGCATCCGCGCCTGCGCCATCGCGCTGATCCACGCCTGGCGGCATCCGGCGATGGAGCAGCGGCTGGCGGAGCTGGCGCGGGCGGCCGGGTTCACCCAGGTCTCGGCCAGCCATGCGGTCAGCCCGCTGCTGCGCCTGGTGCCGCGCGGCGACACGACGGTGGTGGACGCGTACTTGTCACCGATCCTGCGCCGCTACGTGGACCAGGTGGCGGCCGAGCTGCCCGGCGTGGCGCTGTACTTCATGCAGAGCAACGGCGGCCTGGCGGCGGCGGACCGGTTTGGCGGCAAGGACGCTATCCTGTCCGGACCCGCGGGCGGCATCGTCGGCGCGGCGCGCACGGCGGAGATGGCCGGGCTGCGCCGCATCATCGGCTTCGACATGGGTGGTACCAGCACCGACGTTGCGCTGTATGATGGGGTGTTTGAACGCGCCTTCGAGACCGAGGTCGCCGGGGTGCGGATGCGCGCGCCGATGATGGCGATCAACACTGTTGCGGCGGGGGGCGGCAGCATCCTGCACTTCGACGGCGCGCGCATCCGTGTTGGGCCTGACAGCGCGGGGGCCAACCCCGGCCCGGCCAGCTACCGCCGCGGCGGGCCGCTGACCGTGACCGACGCCAATGTGTGCGTCGGCAAGATACAGCCTGCGCACTTTCCGCCGATCTTCGGTCCCCGTGGCGACGAACGGCTGGACGCCGCAGCCGTGCAGGCCGGGTTCGCCCGCCTGGCCGACGACATGGCCGCGGCGGGCGGCGCCCGGCAGGACCCGCGCGCGGTGGCCGAGGGGTTCTTGCGCGTGGCGGTCGCCAACATGGCCAACGCCGTCAAGCAGGTCAGCGTGCAGAAGGGGCACGACGCCGGCCGCTTTGCCTTGGCCTGCTTTGGCGGCGCGGGGGGGCAGCACGCCTGCCTGGTGGCGGACGAGCTGGGGATGGAGACGGTGTTCATCCACCCCTATGCGGGCGTGCTGTCCGCCTATGGCATGGGCCTGGCGGACCAGGCGGTGCTGCGGGAGCAGGCGGTGGAGCGGCGGTTCGAGGCCGCGTCGATGGCGATGCTGGGCGATCTGGCGGACGAGCTTGCCGGGGCCGCGTCCACCGGGTTGCGCGACCAGGGTGCGAGCGCGAACGCCGTCCAGGTCCGGCGCACCGTCCACCTGCGTTATGCGGGGACCGAAGCCGCGCTGCCGATCCCTCTGACCGATGCCGCCGGTACGCTAGCCGCCTTTCACGACGCGCACCGGAGCCGCTTCGGCTTTGCCACGCCGGACCGCGCCGTGGTGGCCGAGGCGCTTGCGGTGGAGGCGGTCGCCGCTGGGGAGACGGTGATTGAGCCGCGGTTGCCTGGCCGTGACGGGCCTGGACCGAAGCCTGTGGACACGGTTGCCATGTGGACCGGCGGCGCCGAGCATCGCACGCCGGTTTATGAGCGCACCGACCTGCGCGCCGGGGACCGCCTGCCTGGCCCGGCGCTGGTGCGGGAGGCCAATGCCACCACCGTCGTCGAACCTGGCTGGTCGGCCGAGGTGACGGCGCAGGACCACATGATCCTGCGCCGCACCCAGCCCCGGCCGGACCGCACCGGCGCCGGCACCGGGCGCCCCGACCCCGTGCTGCTGGAGCTGTTCAACAACCTGTTCATGGCGGTGGCGGAGCAGACCGGCGCCGTGTTGCAAAACACCTCGATGAGCGTGAACATCAAGGAGCGGCTGGACTTCAGTTGCGCCATCTTCGATGCCGAGGGGCGCCTGGTTGCCAACGCGCAGCACATCCCGGTCCACCTGGGCGCCATGGGCGAGAGCGTGCGGACGGTGCTGCGGTCCCGCGCCAGCACCCTGCGGCCGGGCGACGTGGTTGCGCTTAATAACCCGTTTAATGGCGGCACGCATCTTCCTGATGTTACGGTAATCACGCCCGTGTTCGATCCTGCGGGCCAGGTGATCCGCTTCTTTGTCGGCAATCGCGGGCACCATGAGGACATCGGCGGCACGGCGCCGGGCAGCACGCCGCCGGACTCGCGCACGCTGGAGGAGGAGGGCGTGGTGATCGACGACTTCCTGCTCGTGCAGGGCGGCGCGTTCCAGGAGGCCGGGTTCCGCGCCCTGCTGTCCGGCGCCCGCTATCCGGCCCGCAGCCCCGACGTGAACGTGGCCGACATCAAGGCGCAGGTCGCCGCCAACCAGCGCGGCGTGCAGGAGTTGGGGCGCGTGGTGGAGGCGTACGGGTGGGACACCGTGCGGGACTACATGCGGCATGTGATGGACAACGCCGAGGAGGCGGTGCGCCGGGTGCTGTCCCGCATCGGCGACGGCGCGTTCAGCTATACCATGGATGACGGCACGCCGTTGCAGGTGGCGGTGACGGTGGACCAGGCGGCGCGTGCGGCGACGGTGGATTTCACCGGCACCGGCCCGCAGCGGCCCGGCAACTTCAACGCGCCGTCTGCCGTGCTGCGTGCCGTGGTGCTGTATGTGTTCCGCTGCCTGGTCGGCCAGGACATCCCGCTGAACGACGGCTGCCTGGCGCCGATCCGGATCGTGCTGCCGCCGGGCACCTTCCTGTCGCCGCGGCCGTGCGCGGCCGTGGTGGCGGGCAATACCGAGGTCAGCCAGGCCGCCTGCAACGCCCTGCTCGGCGCGTTGGGCGCCCTGGCGTGCAGCCAGGCCACCATGAACAACGTGCTGTTCGGGGATGCGGCGCGGCAGTACTACGAGACCATCTGCGGCGGCATGGGCGCTGGCCCCGGCCACCCCGGCGCCAGCGCAGTGCAGACGCACATGACCAACACCCGCATGACCGACCCGGAGGTGCTGGAACTGCGCTACCCGGTGCGGCTGGAGGCGTTCGGCATTCGGCGCGGCTCCGGCGGCGGCGGTGCGCAGCGGGGCGGGGACGGGGCGGTGCGGCATATCCGCTTCCTGGCGCCCATGCGGCTGTCGGTCGTTTCGTCGCGGCGGGAGGTTGCGCCGTTCGGCTTGAAGGGCGGGCATCCCGGCATGGTGGGCCTGCAATGGGTGGTGCGGGCGGATGGGTCGCGGGAGGACCTGGCCGGCGCCAGCAGTGCCGACCTGCTGCCCGGCGATGTCTTCGTGGTCGAGACACCGGGTGGCGGGGGCTACGGCTCGCCGGAGGGGCCTGGCGAGTGAGCTTGGACCTGCTGGCGCAGTCCCTGGTCAGCGGGCTGCTGATGGGGCTGATCTACGCGCTGGTGGCGGCCGGGCTGTCGCTGATCTTCGGGCTGATGGACGTGGTCAACTTCGCCCATGGCGAGCTGATGATGCTGGCGATGTATGCCGCGGTGGTGATCTTCGGCGCGACGGGTCTGGACCCCCTGGTGCAGTTGCCGCTGGTGTGCCTGCTGATGTTCGGGCTGGGGGTGGGCATCTACCGCGGGGTGATCGCGCGTGCGCTGGGCGTCCGATTCAACCGCGGCATGGTGCAGATCTTTGCGACGTTCGGGCTGGCGATCTTCATCCGGGGCGCGGCGCAGTTCGTGTTCGGCGGGGATTTCCGGTCGGTGTCGGGCACCTGGCTGGGCAACCGCACCGTCAGCCTGCTCGGGGTGTATGTGCCGCTGCCGCAGTTGGCGGCCAGCGCGGTGTGCCTGCTGGCGTTCGCGGGGCTGCTGCTGATCGGCCGCACCGAGTTCGGCCGCGCCCTGGAAGCCACGCGGGAGGACCGGGACGCGGTGGCGCTGATCGGCATCGACCGGGACCGCATCTTTGCCCTCGGCTGGGGGCTGGGGGCGGCGACGGTGGGGGTGGCGGGGGTGATGCTGATCGGCTTCTACTACGTGTCGCCCAATGTCGGCGCCAACTTTGCGGTGATCGCCTACGTGACGGTGGCGCTGGGTGGGTTCGGGTCGATCGTCGGCGCGCTGGTGGCGGGGGTCGTGATCGGCGAGGTCGAGGCCCTGAGCGCCTTCGTGCTGGAACCGTCGTTGAAGCAGGTGGGCATGTTCGTGGTGTACCTGGGGGTGCTGATGGTGCGGCCGCGCGGCCTGTTCGGGCGGTTGTAATGGATAGCAGCACCCTGCCCCGGGTCTCGGCCGACAACTCGATCCTGCGGCGGCGGCGGCGGGAGCTGGTGACCGGCGGCGTGCTAGTGCTGCCGCTGGCGGCGCTGCCGTTCCTGGTGCGGGACGTTTACGTGCAGAACCTGCTGATCATCACCATCCTGTTTGCCGGGCTGAGCCAGGCTTGGAACATCCTGGGCGGCTACTGCGGGCAGATCAGCCTGGGGCATGCGCTGTACTTCGGCATCGGCGCCTATGTCTCGACGCTGCTGTTCGTGAACCTGGGGGTGCCGCCGACGCTGGGGCTGTTCGCGGGTGGCGCGGTGGCCGGGGCGTGTGCGCTGCTGGTGGGCTGGCCGTGCTTCCGGCTGAGCGGGCACTATTATGCGATTGCGACGGTTGTGGTGGGGGAGATCGGCTACCTGCTGTTCCTGAATTGGGATTGGGTGGGGGCGGCGACGGGGGTTTACGTGCCGTTCAAGGGCGAGAGCCTGATCGACCTGCAGTTCCGCACCAGCAAGCTGCCGTTCCACTTCGTGGCGCTGGCGTTCGCGGCGCTGGCGTGGGCGGCGGCCTATGTCATCGAGGGCAGCCGGTGGGGCTTTGCCTGGCGGGCGGTGCGGGACGACGTGACGGCGGCGCGGTCGCTGGCGGTGCGGGTGTTCCCGTCCAAGATGGCGGCGGCGGCGATCAGCGGCGGGCTGACGGGGATGGGTGGGGCGATCTACGCGCAGTATGTCGGTTATATCGACCCTGACAGCGTGCTGGCCGGGCAACTGAGCATCCTGATCGCGCTGCCGGCGGTGCTGGGCGGGGTGGGGACGCTGTGGGGGCCGTTCGTCGGCGCGGCGGTGCTGATCCCGGTCAGCGAGCTGTCCCGCAGCTACCTGGGCGGTGGCGGCCAGGGGGTGGACCTGATGATCTATGGCGGCCTGATCGTGGCGGTGTCGCTGGCCCGGCCGGCGGGGCTGGTCAGCCTGTTCGGCGTGAGGGGCGGCGCTTGATGGTGGCGCGTCCAGGAGCGGGCGGCGCGCTGCTGCTCCCTCTCCCTCCGGGAGAGGGCCGGGGTGAGGGAGGCGGCAAGAACCGGATCGAGACGAAGTACGCCCGCGCACTCCGCCGCAACGCCACACCTGCGGAGCGGATGCTGTGGCCGGCGCTGCGGAACCAAGCTTTAGAGGGTGCGAAGTTCCGCAGGCAGTACCCATGTGGGCCATACATCCTTGACTATGCTGCAGTTGGCGCAAAGCTTGCCATCGAGGTTGATGGCGAAAGCCATGCCGTCGGTGATGGGCCAGTGCGGGATGCCAGGCGCGACGGTTGGCTGGGCGCCCAGGGCTGGCGCGTGCTGCGGTTCACCAACCGCGAGGTTTTGGGCAACCTGGACGGGGTTCTTCAAACCATAAGCTCGGCGCTGCTTGGCTTCCCTCACCCCGGCCCTCTCCCGGAGGGAGAGGGAGAAGTGGGATGACCCTGCTTCGGCTTCGCGATGTGAGCAAGACTTTTGGTGGCGTTGCGGCCAATGTGGATATCAGCTTCGACGTGGCTGAGGGCGAGATCCTTGGCCTTATCGGACCCAATGGCGCCGGCAAGACCAGCTTGTTCAACTCGATCTCCGGGGAGGTCACGCCGGACCGGGGTACCATCGACCTGGCGGGCCAGCGGGTCAGCGGTGCCGGGCCAGTGGCGTGCGCGCGGGCCGGCATTGCCCGCACGTTCCAGGTGGTCCGCAGCTTCGACAGCATGACGGTGCTGGAGAACGTTATGGTCGGGGCGTTTGCCCGCACCAGCAGCCCGCGCGCGGCGATGCGGGCGGCGGAGGAGGTGCTGGCGTTCGCCGGGCTGGAGCATCGCGCCGACGCCCCGGCGCACCAGCTCACCCCGCCGGAGAAGCGGCGGCTGGAGATCGCCCGGGCGCTGGCCACCCAGCCGCGCCTGCTGTTGCTGGACGAGATGCTGACGGGGCTGACCCCCACCGAGGCTGCCGGCGGCGTCGCGCTGATCCGCGCCGTGCGGGACCGTGGCGTGACGGTCGTGATGGTCGAGCACGTCATGGAGGTCCTGCTGCCCCTGGTGGACCGCGCCGTGGTGCTGAACCTGGGCCGCGTGCTGATGCAGGGGTCGCCGGCCGAGGTGGTGCGCCATCCGGACGTGATCCGCGCCTACCTGGGGGACCGCTATGCTGCTTAGCCTGGAGGGGGTGTCGGCCAGCTACCGCGGCCTGAAGGCGTTGCAGGGCGTCAGCCTGCAGGTGGCGGCCGGGGAGATCGTTGCCGTCGTCGGCGCCAACGGGGCGGGGAAGAGCACCCTGCTGCGCGCCATCGCCGGGCAGGTGGCGACGGAGGGGGCCATCTATTTCGACGGGCAGAGCCTTGGCCGGGTCGCCCCGCACCTTATTACCCGGCGCGGCGTCGGCCTGGTGCCGGAGGGGCGCCGGCTGTTCCCGAGGTTGTCGGTGCAGGACAACCTGCGCCTGGGCGCCTATGCACGGCGCGGTGATCCCGGGCGCTTCAAGCCGCTCGACCTGGTGTTCGACCTGTTTCCCCGGCTGCGGGAGCGCCTGGCGCAGCGGGCGGAAACCCTGTCCGGCGGGGAGCAGCAGATGCTGGCCATCGGCCGCGCCCTGATGACCCAGCCGCGCCTGCTGATGCTGGATGAGCCGAGCCAGGGCATCGCTCCCAAGCTGGTCGATGACATTCTGGCCGCGGTGGGGCGCGTCCGGGCGCTGGGCACCACGGTGCTGCTGGTGGAGCAGCGGCTGGCCGAGGCACTGGACCTGGCCGACCGCGCGTATGTGCTGCAGACCGGGCGCATCGTGATGGAGGGTGCGGCGCGTGATATCGCCGCGGATGCCGGGGTGCGCAAGGCTTATCTTGGCATGTGAGGGGAAGTCTGCTTCCTGTCCTGGAGGGTGAGGGCTGGGGTTGGGGGTCTTGGCTGCGGGGCTGGGGACGGCACGCGCCGATGGGTTGTAAGGCCCTATGGGCAGGGCGGTGCTGGCCCGCCCCCTCACCCCGGCCCTCTCCCGTAGGGAGAGGGGGAAGCGAGCTGTGGCGATTGATTACGAGGTGTTGCTCAACCATCGTCTGCCTGACGTTCATCAGCACGTCACGGCACACGATACCATTCTGTATGCCCTGTCGGTCGGTTTTGGCCAGGACCCGCTCGACCCGCGCCAACTGGACTTCGTGGACCAGCACCGAGCGCTGCGGGCGGTTCCCACGGCGGCCGTGGTGCTTGGCCATCCCGGCTCCTGGCTCGCAGACCCGGCAACCGGCGTTGATGCGGTGCAGCTTGTGCATGGCGAGCAGGGCGTTGTCCTGCACCGCCCCTTGCCCGCCAGCGGCGAGGTGATCGGGCGCAGCCGCGTGACCGGCCTGGTCGATAAGGGGCCGGGACGGGGGGCGCTGCTGTATTCGGAGAAGCAGCTCCTTCTAGCGGCAACCGGCGAGCGCCTCGCTACCGCCACCAGCACCACGTTCCTGCGCGGCGATGGCGGGTTCGGCGGTCCGTCCGGCCCGGTCAGGCCGCCGCATCCGATGCCGGAGGATCCGCCGGACTGGGTGATGGACCTGCCGACCCGGCCGGAGCAGGCGCTGCTGTATCGCTTGAACGGCGACGACAACCCGCTGCATGCCGACCCTGCCTTTGCCGCCCGCGCCGGTTTTCCCCGGCCGATCCTGCACGGCCTCTGCACCCTGGGCGTGGTCGGCCATGCGCTGCTGGCCACCCTGGGCGGCTATGACGCGGAGCGGTTCCGGGAGATGCACCTGCGCTTCACTGCCCCGGTGTTTCCCGGTGAGACCATCCGCACCGAGGGTTGGCATGACGGCAGCTTCCGCGCGCGCGTGGTGGAGCGGGATGTCGTGGTGGTGGGCAACGGCAGGGCGGTGTTCGGGCCGTGAGCGGCGCCTGTGCCCGATGGCGCCATCGGCGGCGTCGTCGGGGTGCTCGACCGGGACCGCCGGATGCCGCGTTTGCGCGGTGAACTGGAAGGTGCTGGATTCGACGAGGCTAGAGGCCTCGCTTTGCCTCGGATGTCCCGATGTCGCGCCGGCAGAATCCCGCATCCCACCGCACGGCATCCACCGCCCGATACGCCATCCCCCGAGCCGCCGCCAAATCCTCCGCTACTCCCACCAAGGTCAGCACCCGGCCCCCGTCAGCCAGCACCCGCCCCCCGTCCATCCGCGTCCCGGCGTGGAACACCAGCGCCCCGGGCACCGCCGCCGCAGCCGCCAGCCCGTCGATGACGGTCCCCAGCTCCGGCGCAGTCGGATAGCCCCGCGCCGCCATCACCACCGCCACTGCCGCCTGCTCGCGCCATCGCAGGTCGAACCGCCCCAGCTCGCCGTCGCAGGCCGCCAGCAGCGCCGGCAGCAGGTCGCTCCGCAGCCGCGGCAGCAGCACCTGGCACTCCGGGTCGCCGAAGCGCACGTTGTACTCGATCAGGCGCGCGCCCTCCGCGCCCAGCATCAGCCCGGCGAACAGCACGCCGCGGAACGGCGTGCCGCGCCGGGCCATTGCCGCCAGCGCCGGGCGGATGAAGCCGTCCATCGCCGGGCCGGGATCGAACCCCGGCACGGGGGACAGCGCGCCCATCCCGCCGGTGTTCGGCCCGGTGTCCCCGTCGCCGACGCGCTTGTGGTCCTGCGCCGCGCCGAGGAATACGGCGTCCTCACCGTCGCACAGGGCGAACAGGCTGCATTCCTCCCCGGCCATGAACTCCTCGATGACGACGGTGCGGCCTGATTCGCCGAAGGCGTGGGCGTGCATGATCAGGTCGATGGCGGCCTCGGCTTCCTCCACCGTGGCGGCCACCACGACGCCCTTGCCCGCGGCCAGCCCGTCCGTCTTGACCACGATCGGCGCGCCGCGGCGGCGCACGAAGTCGCGGGCGGCGGCCGGGTCGGTGAAGCTCTCCCACCGGGCCTGCGGGATGCCGGCGGCGTCGCATAGCTGCTTGGTGAAGGCCTTGCTGCCCTCCAGCCGCGCCGCCGCCCGGCTGGGGCCGCAGCAGCGGATGCCATGTGCGGCCAGGGCGTCGGCGAGGCCGGCGACCAGGGGGCCTTCCGGGCCGGGCACCACGAGGTCCACCGCGTTACCGCGGGCGAACAGCACCAGGCCCTCCAGGTCCATGGCCTGCAGGCTGACGTTCTCCGCGACCTGCGCCGTGCCGGGGTTGCCGGGCGCGACCCACAGCTTGGTCAGCAGCGGCGACGCGGACAGCGCCCAGGCCAGCGCATGTTCCCGCCCGCCGGACCCAACGATCAACACGCGCATCCCAGGCTCCTCGCTTCAATCTGGCGCCGGGGTAGCATAGGTTGCTGGGATGGACACGCCAGCCAGCCCGACGAGCCCCGCTTCCCCAAGCAACGTCCCCGAGTACACCGTCAGCGAGATCAGCGGCGCGGTGAAGCGCACGCTGGAGGGCGCGTTCGGGCGCGTGCGGGTGCGGGGGGAGATCACCGAGTACAAGCGCTATCCCTCCGGCCATATGTACTTTTCGCTGAAGGACGAGGGCGGCAAGATCAGCGGCGTCGTCTGGAAGGGTGCGGTGTCCAAGCTGGGCCTGGTGCCGGAGAACGGGGTGGAGGTGATCGCCACCGGGCGGGTTTCCTCGTATGGCGAGCGCAGCAGCTATCAGCTCATCGTCGAGCGCATGGAGTATGCCGGGGCTGGCGCGCTGCTGGCCCGAATCGAGATGCTGCGGCTGCGGCTGGCCGGCGAGGGCCTGTTCGGCGCGGACCGCAAGCGCCGGCTGCCGCTGCTGCCCCAGGTGGTGGGGGTTGTCACCTCGGCGCAGGGGGCGGTGCTGCAGGACATCAAGACGACGATCCTGCGGCGATTCCCGCGCCCGATCCTGGTGTGGCCGGTGCCTGTGCAGGGGGACGGCGCTGCGGCCCGCATTGCCGCGGCGATCGCCGGGTTCGACCGGCTGCCCGCGCCCGGCATTCCCCGCCCGGACGTGCTGATCGTGGCCCGGGGCGGCGGCAGCCTGGAGGACCTGATGGCCTTCAACGACGAGGCCGTGGTCCGCGCCGCCGCCGCCTGCCGCATTCCGCTGATCTCCGCCGTGGGGCATGAGACCGACCACACGCTGATCGACCTGGCGAGCGACCGCCGGGCGCCGACGCCGACCGCCGCGGCGGAGCTGGCGGTGCCGTCGCGCACGGAACTGGCGGCCAACCTGGCGCAGGAGGTCGCGCGCCTGGCCGCCGGGCTGCACCGCATGGTGCAGGAGCGGCGGCTGGGGCTGGGCCGGGCGGAGCGTGGGTTGCCCGACCTGCCCGCCTTGGTCGGCGGCGCCCGGCAGCGGCTGGACGATCGGGCTGCGCGCCTGGTGCTGGCGCTGCCCAACCTGCTGGCCGCCCGCCGTGCCGGGCTGGTGCGGGCGGAGCGTGGGCTGCCCGACCTGCCGGCGCAGGTGCGCGCGGTGAGGACGGCGGTGGGCGTGCTGGGCGGGCGGCTGCGGCTGGCGCTGCCCAACCTGGTTGTGGCCCGGCGCGCGGCGCTGGTGCGGGCGGAGCGTGGGATGCCGGACCTCGCCGGCCGGGTGCGCGCGTCGAATCAGGCCGTTGAGGCGCGGGGGACGCGTCTGCTGCTGGCGTTGCCCCATCTGCTGGCGGTCCGTGGTGCCGGGCTGGTGCAACTGCGGATGCCGCCGCCGCGCAGCCTTGTCGCCGCGCAACGGGCGCAGTTCCGCCTGGCCGGCGCCGGGTTGGACGCCGCACGGCAACAGGCGATCACCCGGCAGCGCATCCAGGCCGACCGTACGCTGGACCGCCTTCGTCCGGCCCCATTGCGCGGGGCCATTCGTGAGGCCCGGGCGCGGCTGGATGGGTTGGCGGCGCGGCTCCGTTCGGTATCGCACGAAGTAGTGCTGGCACGCGGCTATGCGATGGTCTATCAGGGCACAGAGCCGGTGACTCAGGCGGCTGCCATCCGCCCTGGTTCCCCGCTGCGCCTACGATTCGCGGATGGAGACGTTGCAGCGACGGCCGCCGGCAAGGCTGCTGCCGACCAAGGATTGCTGCCTATTTAGGCACCCGGCTTTACATTGCGGCTGCGAGGGTCCATGTAAGCGGCGGCGCTTTTTCGCGTTGGGCTCACGTGCTTTTGGAACTTCGTCTCTCGACCCCCGGCTTGTCCGGGGTCCCCTGACTTTCCGGTGCTCCCTTCTGGTCAAAGTAATTCGGCTCGCACCGTGCGGGCCGCCGTGTCTAAAGGTCGAGCGTATCATGGCAGTCGGAACGGTTAAGTGGTTCAATTCGCAGAAGGGTTTTGGTTTCATCCAGCCGGAGGACGGCAGCAAGGATGTGTTCGTGCACATTTCTGCCGTTGAGCGTGCCGGCATGGGGTCCCTCAACGAGGGGCAGAAGCTGAGTTTCGAGCTGGAGCGTGGCCAGCAGGGCAAGACCTCCGCGGTCAACCTGCAGGCGGCGTAATCCTCAACTCCTAGAGCTGCCCTAGGTGGCAGCGGCCGGAGGCAGCGTTATGGCAGCCCATAAGTTTGGCTCCGGTCAGAAGGTGGAGTTCTCCCCCAGCGCGTTCGATGGCAATGCGCCGCGGGGGAGCTACATCGTGGTGCGGCAGATGCCCAGCGAAACCCGGGATCTGCAGTATCGTATCAAGAATTCCCGCGACGGGCATGAGCGCGTGGTGCGCGAAAGCCAACTCGGCCAAAGCTAGGCCGGGTGCCGCCGGGTTGCCCGGCGGTCCGCATATCAGCCCGAGGCAGCGCGCCGGCGTTGCCGCGGGCTTCGTCATTTTTGCCGCAAGGAAATCCGATGGTTTTCAAGCCCAACTACAACCTGCAACGGGCCGAGCGGAACCGGGCCAAGCAGGCGAAGAAAGACGAGAAGATGCGCGACAAGGAGGAGGCCGCCGCCAAGCGCCGCGCCGACATCGAGGCCGGCATCGACCCTGACATCGCCCCTAACCCGGCCACCGCCCCTGTGGATGAAGACCATGGCGCTTAAGCGAAAGATCGAGAGCAGCTTTATTGCGTTCGACGTGACCTATGTCGATGGCACGTTCAGCAGCAACCGCCGTGTGCCCAGCACCGCGCTGGGCGGCCTGGATGGCGACACCCCGGCGCAGGAGATCATCGCGGAGCAGGACGCCGCCATCGGCGAGAAATCCGGCAAGTTGCGGCCGGCGATCGAGTCTGTAGCGCGCTCGCCGTTGCCTGAGGTGGTTAAGCTGCCGTTGAAGAAGAAGTTCTAGGCGGTTTTTTCCCCCTTTCTGTTGGAAGGAAAGGGTTGGGTGAGGCTTGGCGGTAGCGGGGGGTGGGCTTGCCGGACTTGCTGCACCCGGCTCTGCGACCGAGACCCCCTCACCCCGGCCCTCTCCCGGGGGGAGAGGGGGAAGCGGGCGGTGCATCTTCCCGCGGCCAGCGGCGGTGTAGCCATAGCCAGGCTTGGGGCTGCATCCTGATGTATTCTTCTAGCTTGTCGTTCACTGACTGCGTCAGCGCCGCCACGTCGGCGCTGCGGTTGCCGCTGTTTGGCAGCGGCAGCGGCGGGTCGCATGTGACGCGGAACCGGGCGGGACCAAGGCGCTCGACGTAGCCCGGCACCACCGGGCAGCGCAGCCGCAGCGCCAGCACGGCCAGGGCCGGTGCCGTCATGGCGGGACGGCCAAAGAACCGGGCCTCGATCCCGTCGTTCATCTTCTGGTCCATCAGCATCCCCAGCCGCCCGCCGGCGGCTAGGTGCCGCATCGCCTGCCGGGCGCCGGCCGCGCCCTTGGGGAACATCTCGACATCGCCGTGCATGGCCTGCCGCCGCAAATCCAGCAGCATGGCGTCCAGGGCCTTGTTCTCGATCGGCCGGTACATGCTGTAGAACGTCACCCCCCCGACCGCCGAGGCCACCGGCAGCATCTCCCAATTGCTGATGTGGCCACTGATCAGGATGGCCGGGCCGCCCTGGGCGATCAGGGTGTTCAGGATGTCCTGCCCCACCAGTTCCCAACCCGGTCCGGACGGGGTCGGCCGCAGGTCGGCCAGGTGCGGCAGCTCGCCCACGGTGCGGCCGAGGTTCTCCCATACGCCGCGGACCACCCTGCGCCGGGCCTCTGCGTCCAACTCCGGCAGGGCGGCGCGCAGGTTGGCGTTGGCGACGCGGGACACTGGCAGCAACGGCCCAATCCAGCGTGCCACCGTCCCGCACAAGTTGCTGGCGCGCACTGGCCCGAGCGCCCGCAGGCCCCGCAGCACCAGGCGCGTCAGCCAGGTTTCGGCGTCGTGGCGCAGACTCATGGCAGGCCGTCCAGGAGCGACTCGATCGCATCGGCATCGTCCCAGGCCAGCGACACGCCGACGACCAGCACCGCGGCGCGGATGGCGGGCGGCAGGCGAACGGCGTCCTTGGGGGTCGTGGCCGGCGTGGCGTCCAGTGCGGCGGCGCGGCGCAGCACGCGGGTCAACTCGGGGCCGGTGAAGCGGTGATGGTCCGGGAAATCCATCGTCTCCAACACCGAGGCCCCGGCCTGCTGCAGGGTGGCGTAGAACTTGGCCGGGCGGGCGATGCCGGCGAAGGCGATGATGTGGCGGCCATGCAGGGCCACGTCCGGGGTCAACCGGGCCGTGAGCACTGGCAGCCCCGGCGGCAGGATTGCCCGCGCGCCCGTCAGGTCCGGGCCGATCAGCACCGCCGCCCGGCACCGCGCCGCCGCCGCCGCGACGGGTTCCCGCAGCGGCCCGGCCGGCAGCACGCGGCCGTTGCCGAACCCGGCGGCGCCATCGATCACCAGCAGCCCGGCATCCTGCACCAGCGTCGGGTTCTGCAGGCCGTCGTCCATCACCAGGGCCTGCGCACCCGCGGCGACGGCGGCGCGCGCGCCGGCGGCACGGTCGGCGGCCACCCAGGTCGGAGCGACGGCGGCCAGCAGCAGCGGCTCGTCGCCCACCAGCGCGGCGTCGTGGATGCCCGGGTCCACCCGCAGCACACCCCGCACCCGGCCGCCATAGCCCCGGGTCAGGCAGTGCGCCGCCACGCCGCGGGCGTGCAGCCGGCGCAGCAGGTCCAGCGCCAGTGTGGTCTTGCCGGTTCCGCCCACGCCGGCGTTGCCGCAGCACAGCACCGCCACGGGCGCCCGCCAGCCGGGGCGCGTCAACCGCCGGGCCGTCCCCCGCGCGACCACGGCCGCCGCCGGGGCAAGCAGGCGCGGCAGCACGCCATCGTGACGCCAGAAGGCTGGCGGCATCATGGGGCGGCGCCGAGCAGGTCCAGCAACGCCTGGGCCGTCCGCTCCGGCAGCCCGGCCGCGCCGGTCGCCGCGGCCTGCGCTGCGGCGCCGAGCTGCGCCCGGCGGTTGGGGTCCCGCAGCATGGCGTCCACCCAGCTTGTCAGGTCATCCGTGTTGGCCACCTGGGTCAGCCCGCCGGATTGCGCCAGGTCCTGCACCGCCTCGGCGAAGTTGGCGGTGTGCGGTCCCACGGCGACGGCGCAGCCAAGCCGCGCCGGCTCCAATGGGTTCTGGCCCCCCTGCCCGACCAAGCTGCGGCCGACAAATGCCACCGGGGACAGGCGGTAGAGCAGGCCCAGCTCGCCCAGGGTGTCGGCAACCCAGATGCCCTCCGCCGGCGGGTCCTGGCCCAGCGACCGGCGCCGGGCGTGCAGCGTGGCGGCGATGCGGGCGCCGCGTTCCGGATGACGGGGCGCGATGACCGTCAGCAGGCCCGGATGCTGCGCGGCCAGGCGCTGATGCACCTGCCCGGCGACCTCGTCCTCCCCCGGATGCGTGCTGGCGGCCAGCCATACCGGGCGTCCGGACAGCAGATGCTGCAAGCGCGCCAACTCCGCGCCATCCACCGGCAGGGGCGGCGCGGACGCCTTCAGGTTGCCGGGCGCCGTCACATGCTGCGCGCCAAGGCTGCGCAGCCGGGCGGCATCCTCCGCCGACCCGGCCTGGACCTGGGCGAACATCCCCAGGACGTGCCGCGCGAACCCTGGCGCCCGGCCCCATCCCCGTGCGCTGCGGGCAGACATGCGGGCGTTGACCAGCATGGCCGGGATGCGGCGCGCGTGCAGCGCGTGCAGCAGGTTGGGCCATAGCTCCGCCTCGACGAACGCCGCCGCGTCCGGCCGCCAATGGTTCAAGAAGCGGGCGGCCCAGGCCGGCACGTCCAGCGGCACGAAGCGGTGCAGCACCTGATGCAGCCCAAGCGCCGGCAGCCGCTCCGCCAGCACGGCCGCCGAGGCGGCGGTGCCCGTGGTGAAGACGACCGGGACCTGGGGGGGCAAGGCGGACAGCACCGGCAGCACCGACAGGCTTTCCCCGACGCTGGCCGCATGCAGCCATAGCAGGCGGCCGGGCGGGCGGGGGGTGGCGTCGATGCCCTCACGCTCCGGCAGGCGGTGCGGGGCCTCCTTGCCGCGCGCCGCGCGCCGCCGCAGCATCAGGCGCAGGCCGGGCACGGCCAGGGTGGCGGCGCCATGCCAGACGGCGCCTTGCCAGGGGGGACGTTGCCAGGTGGGGCCATGCCACGGGGGCGCGGTCATGCTGCGCACAGCGCCTCGGCCCGGTCGGCGGCCTGGGTCAGCGCGGCGCCGATCGGGGCAACCCCGTCGCGCCACATCCCGCGGTGGACCATGATAGGCTCGCCGCAGACCAGCACGCCACGGCCCCAGGGCAGCGGCAGGATCATGCGGTCCCAGGTGTGCAGCCTGCGGCGCCGGGTCAGCCGCGCGGCGCACGGCACGATGGGCACGCCGGCCAGCGCCGCCAACTGGGCCACGCCGGGCGCCACGACCCGGCACGGGCCGCGCGGCCCATCGGGCGTGATCACCACCTGGTCCCCGGCGGCCAGCACCGCCAGCAGGGCGCGCATGCTGGCCGAGCCGCCCTTCTGCTCGCCGCGCTTGGCGGACGAGCCGTGCACCAAGTCCACGTCGAAGCCGCGCATGATCTGGCCAATCAGGCGGCCATCCCGGTTCCGGCTGACCAGGACGTGCATGCGGCCGCGCGGCGCCCCGGCTGCGGCCCGCTGCCGCACGGCGAGCGTCCATAGGGCCGGCATCAGCGGCAGGCATTCATGCCAGAAGGCGAAGATGGCGGCGTTGGCGAACAAGTAGGGGCCAAGCTGCTCCGCGCCATGCAGGGTCCATCGCGTGTTGCGCAGCGCGAACCGCAGATAGGCGCCCAGCGCCCGGGTGCTCAAGGCGGTCGTGCGGGGATGGCGGAGGAGGTGTTTCAGCACAGGCGGCAGGCTAGCATGGGCGGGCGGTAGCATGGTGCCCCAGGCTTCGGCAAACGAGCTGGG
>CAXTAT010000005.1:0-62389 GCA_964242415.1 uncultured Acetobacteraceae bacterium | reverse complement strand
CAAACCGGGCTGGGCAAACCGGGCTGGGCAAACCGGGCTGGGCAAACCGGGCTGGGCAAACCGGGCTGGTTCGGGTCAGCCTGCGCCGACCACCACGAGGTTTGCCAGGAACGCCTCGGCGCAGGCGCGCCAACTGAACCGCTCGGCGTGGCGGCGGCAGGCGGCGCGGTCGCCGGACAGGGCGCGCAACGCTGCCGCCCGCAGGTCATGGTCCAAGGCGCCGACGCCTGGCGCCGCGCCCTCCAGGATGTCCGCCGGCCCGGTGACGGGGTGGGCGGCGATGGGCGTGCCGGAGGCCAGGCTTTCCAGCAGCACCAGGCCGAACGTGTCGGTCAGCGACGGGAACACGAACACGTCCGCGGCGGCATAGGCGCCCGCCAGGGTCTCGCCATGCAGCTCGCCGAGGAAGCGTGCCGCCGGGTAGGCGCGGGCCAGGGCGTGACGCTGCGGGCCGTCGCCGACCACGACCTTGGTGCCGGGCAGGTCCAGCGACAGGAAGGCGCCGAGGTTCTTCTCGACCGCGATGCGTCCGACATACAGGAACACCGGCCGCGGCGCCCGATTGCCGGCGGGGCTGGACGGCTGGAAGCGGGCGAGGTCCACGCCGCGGGTCCAGGGGCGGACGTTCTCGAAGCCCCGGTGCGCCAGCTCGCGTTGCAGGCTGCTGGTGGCGACCATCGTCGCCGACCCGGCGTTGTGGAACCAGCGCAGGCCCGCATAGGCCAGGCCGGTCGGCGCACGGGTGCGGGCGTGCAGGTACTCGGGGAAGCGCGTGTGGAACGACGTGGTGAACTCCAGCCGGCGCCGCACCGCCCAGCGCCGCGCCGCCAGGCCCAGCGGCCCCTCGGTGGCGACATGCAGCGCGTCGGGACGGAATGCCTCGATTATCGGCACCAGCCGCCGCCCCGGCATCAGCGCCAGGCGGATGCTGGCGTAACCCGGCATCGCCACCGTGCGGAAGCGGTCGGGTCCGATCACCTCGACCTGGTGGCCCAGCAGGCTCAGTTCGGCGGCGACCATGGAGAGGGTGCGGACGACGCCATTCACCTGGGGGTGCCAGGCGTCGGAGACGATCAAGATGCGCATGGGCAGGATGCGCGCAGGCTCACGCCGCCGCGGTCTCCTTGGCTTTGGCGGCCCTGGTCTTGAGGGAGGCAGCCCTGAACGACGGCGCCTTGTCCGACGGGCGCGGGGTGTAGAACGACAGCTTGTTCAACACCGCCCAGTCCAGCAGCTCCAGCCGGCCGTCGTGGTGCTCGACCAGCGCGGTGCAGCTTTCGACCCAGTCGCCGTCGTTCACGTAGAGCACGCCGTTCACCTGCCGCATCTCGGCATGGTGGATGTGGCCGCACACCACGCCATCGAAGCCGCGGCGCTTGGCCTCGGTTGCCAGCGCGGTCTCGAACAGGTCGATGGCCTTCACCGCGCCCTTCACCTGGCGCTTGAGCCATTGCGACAGCGACCAGTAGGGATAGCCGAGCCGGCGGCGGACGGTGTTGAACCAGCGGTTCACCACCAGGGATGTCACGTAGGCGCCGTCGCCCAGCACGGCCAGGAACCGTGCGTAGCGCAGCACGCCGTCGAACTCGTCGCCGTGGATGACCAGCAGCTTCACGCCGGCCGCGGTGGTGTGCTCCGCCTCGTTGCGCAGGGTGATGCCGGCGACCTGCAAGGCGTTCGGGTCCAGCATGAGGGGCAGCCAGGCGCGGAACATCTCGTCGTGGTTGCCGGGCACGTAGGTCACCTTGGCGCCGGTGCGGGCATGGCGCAGGATCAGCCGGATGACCTTGTCGTGCGCCGCGTCCCAGTACCAGGACTTCCGCAGCCGCCAGCCATCGACGATGTCGCCGACCAGGAACAGGTTCTCACACGACATCCCGCCGAGGAAGTCGGCCAGGAAGTCGCTGCGGCACCCGCGGGTGCCCAGGTGCAGGTCCGAGATGAAGACGCTGCGGTAGGTTTTGAAGTGGGAGGCGTCTCGTGGGGTGGCGATGATGGCATTCATGCAATCGCTCGGACCTCGCGTGGTTGCAACAGGACTGATGTCCTGTCCGCCGCCTCATACGCTAGGCTGGCCCGGCTGCACGTGAATGTTCAGTGATGCGGAACTGCTGCCCCAATCCGCTGCGGGGGAGGCAGCCGGCATAACCGGCGGCCTGGTTTAGAGGACTGATATCGCTGAGTTAGCGGGTCTGCTGGATCGCCGACAGCAGCCACTGCCCGCCACGGGCGCGCAGGAACGTCCACATCTCCGTGGCCAGGCTGCGCACCGCCACGTCGCCCTCGACGATGCGGCCGGCCGAGTCGCGCGTCACGTCCAGGGCGGAGAAGCGCATCGCCACGGTGGCGTACTCGCGCCCGCCCTCGGCCCAGGCTTCGGCCAGGTCGCCCTTTTCCAGCCGCACATGGGTGACGCTGTTGTGCAGGCCGCGGCTGTTCTGCTCGGCCAACTGCTCGGCGAAGTAGCTGACCATTTCGGGCGTTGCCAGGCCACGCAGGGCGTTTACGTCCTGCGCGGTCCAGGCGGCCTGCACGGCCTGCAGGTTGCGGTCGAATGCGGCGTAGTCGGCCTGGCCGATAGTGATGCCGGCGCTGGGCGCCATGCCGCTGGCCTGCACCGGGCGGGGCTGCGCCATGCGCGCCATGCTTGGCATCCCCGCCATCGCCGGCTGCCGGCGCATGAACATCCGCACCAGCCAGCGCCCGACGAAGAACAGCACCGCCAACTGGATCAGCAGGCCGAGAAACCCGCCGCCGCCGCCGAAGCCGTGACCCATCAGCAGGCTGCCGAGACCGACGCCCAGCAGGCCGCCTGCCAGCCCGCCCATCAGGCCGGACCCGAAGCCGGAGCGGCCATAGGACGGCTGCGCCCCATAGCCGGGGAAGGACGGCGACGGCCGCTGCGCCAGGCTGCGGTCGAACGGCATGGCGCCCATCGGCGCGGTGTTGGTCATCGGCGGCGCGGAGTAGCTCCGCATCCCGCGGCTGCCCATGCTGCCGCCGAAGCCGGCCCGCGCATCGGCGAACGATGGCGCCAAGGCCAGCGCGGCGACGGCCAGGGCAGCTACGAATGAATGGGAACGGCGCATCGGGGTGATCTCCAATCTCTGCGGACAGATATAGTTTGTTGCAAGGCTGAATGTAGGGGTCCCCCAAGCCGTTGAGCGGCGCCGAGGCCGCTGGCTGCCGCTCCCAAATCAGGTGGTCCGCTGCACCGGGCGTGACCTGGGCGCCGGGCGACAACGCGGTGGGACAAGCCGGTGGACTGGGTCAACCTGCCGGCCGGTCCGGTCGGGTCCCTCCCGACCTTCGTGCCGGCGGTGGACGCGGACGGCAACGAGGTGGTGGGGCTGCGCCTGCCTCCGCTGGCGGTGCCGCTTGGGACCTAGGTCCGGAAGGCGGCCGAGGGCCTGGTTGCGGCGCGGTGGCTGCTGCGGGAGGATGCCGACCGCTATGCCGCGGCGGCGGCGGCGATGGAGGAGTTCTGACGCCTGCGCTGGCCTGGGGGGCATGGAGCAGGGTGGCCTGGCTTTCCTTCCCGTTTTGGGAGAGGGGTGGGGTGAGGGGCTGAGTTGGCTCCGCCGCCAGGGACGGTCAGCTCCGGGCTAGACGTTGGCCGGGGACCGTGCTGCAAGACCCCCTCACCCCGGCCCTCTCCCGAAGCGGGGAGAGGGAGAAGGTAGCGGTGGCGTTTCCAGTTCCGCCGCACCCTGGCCTGCGCTAGCGTCGGCATTTTAGTACCGGGAGGCGGCATGAGCGGCATAACGGCGGAGCCGGCGCAGGACACCAGCCTGACCGGATGGATCGGCGACCTGTCGGCGCGCGAGCGGCGGACGCTGGGGGCGTGCATCGGCGGCTGGGCGCTGGATGCGATGGATGTGCAGCTTTACAGCTTCGCCATCCCCACCCTGCTGGCGGTGTTCAGCCTGACGCGGGCGGACGCTGGGCTGCTGGGCACTACGACGCTGGTCGCCAGCGCCATCGGCGGCTGGGGGGCCGGGTTCCTGGCCGACCGCATCGGCCGGGTGCGGACGCTGCAACTGACCATCCTGTGGTTCGCCGCGTTCACGTTCTTCTCGGGGCTGGCGCAGAGCTACGGCCAGTTGTTCGCGACCCGTGCGCTGATGGGGTTCGGCTTCGGCGGCGAGTGGGCGGCGGGCGCGGTGCTGCTCGGCGAGGTGATCCAGCCCAAGCACCGCGGCAAGGCGGTCGGCGCGATGCAGAGCGGCTGGGCCGTCGGCTGGGCGGTGGCGGCGCTGCTGTACTACGTGATGTACTCCCTGCTGGACGACACGACTGCCTGGCGCGTGCTGTTCATGGTCGGCGTCGCCCCGGCGATCCTGGTGTTCTTCCTGCGCCGCCTGGTGGACGAGAGCGACGTGTTCAAGGAGAGCCAGCGCCAGATCGCCCTGACCGGGGACCGTCCGCGCTTCCTGGAGATTTTTCAGGGCGGCCTGCTGCGGACGACGATGCTGAGTGCGGTGATGGGCACCGGCGCGCAGGGCGGCTACTACGCGGTTACCACCTGGTTGCCGACCTTCCTGCGGACCGAGCGGCACCTGACGGTGCTGGCGACCTCCGGGTATTTGTGGGTGACGATCTTCTCGGCGTTTGCGGGGTACTTGGGCGGCGCCTACTTCGCCGACCGCATCGGCCGGCGGGCGACGTTCCTGGTGTTCGCGGCCGGGTCGTGCGCGATCGTGCTGCTCTACACCATGGCGCCGTTGTCGGATGGGCTGATGCTGGTGCTGGGCATTCCGCTGGGCTTTTTTCCGGCCGGGGTGTTCAGCGGCATGGGGGCGTTCTTCACCGAGCAGTTCCCGACCCGGGTGCGCGGTGTCGGCCAGGGCTTTGCATATAATTTTGGCCGGGCCACCGGGGCGCTGTTCCCTTGGCTGGTGGGGGTGCTGTCGGACAGGATGTCGCTGGGCGCGGCCATTGGACTGTTCGCCGCCGTTGCCTATGGCGTGATGGCGGTGGCGGCGTTCCTGCTGCCGGAGACCCGGGGCAAGGCCCTTACGGCATAGCAATTGGGAGTTGGGGCCATGGGAGGCGGGGCAGGTTGGCCTGGCTGGTTGACCTATTTGCCAAACCTCATGCGACGGGGCTGCGGTCCCTGCGTTAGGGCTGCTTAACATGAACAGGAGACGGTCCATGGTGGACGCCAGCGAAATCAAGGAACATGCCAAGGTCATCGGCGCCGACGGGGTGCATCTCGGCACCGTGGACAAGGTCGAGGGCGACCGCATCAAGCTGACCAAGGACGATTCTTCCGACGGCAAGCACCACTATATCTCGATGGGACTGGTGGCCGAGGTCGAGGAGGGCACGGTGCGGCTGTCCGCCGATGCCGATAACGCGTTGCTGTTCGAGGAGTCGGAGTAGTTTTGTCCTGAGCTTTCCGGGTGCCGGCATGGGGGTTAGTGTTTAGGGCTGCGCCGTGCGTTGCTTGCTTCCTTGCTTTGAGAGGGGGTTAGGGTGTTACGGCGCGCATTGCCGGGCTCTGGTAGGCCGGTTTTGGGGTGTGCCTGGTGCTTGGGCGGCCAAGTCGGCAAGACCCCCTCACCCCGGCCCTTTCCCGGAGGGAGAGGGAGAAGGTAGGGGGTTTATCCGGGAAGCGTTACTGTTGCCCGCACCCCGCCGCCCGTCCGGTTTGCCAGCGTCACGTCCCCGCCATGCGCCCGCAGGATGTTGCGGGTGATCGGCAGCCCTAGCCCGGTGCCGCCGGTCTCCCGGTTGCGGCTGCTGTCCAGGCGGTGGAACGGCTCGAACACCCGGTCCAGCTCCTCGGGCGGGATGCCGGGGCCGGTGTCCTCCACCTGTACCACGACTTGGCCGTCGCCGGCGCCGTCATGCGGCGTGCACAGCACGATCCGGGCATTGCCGCCATAGGCGACGGCGTTGCCGACGAGGTTGGCGATCGCCCGCTTCAGCGCGACCGGCCGGGCCTGGATCGCCAGGTGCTCCGGCCCGGCATAGGCCAGGTGCGCGGCGGGCCGGGCGTCGGCTGTCTCGTCCAGCACCGTCCGCAGCAGCACCGCCAGGTCCAGCGGCACCGCTGGCTCGCTGCCCGCCACGTCGCGGCCGAACGCCAGGGTGGCGGCCACCATCGCCTCCAGCTCCTGCAGGTCGGCCAGCATCTTGCGGCGCTGCTCGTCGTCCTCCATCCACTCGGCGCGCAGCATCAGCCGGGTGATCGGCGTGCGCAGGTCGTGGCCGATGGCGGTCAGCAGGAAGGTGCGGTCGGCGACGAAGCGGCGGATGCGCCCGGCCATGGTGTTGAAGGCACGGGCGGCGGTGGCGACCTCCTCCGGCCCGTTCTCGTCCAGGGCGGGGGCGTTCACGTCGCGGCCCAGGCGCTCGGCGGCGGCGCCCAGCAGGCGCACCGGGGCGGTCAGCCGCCGCACCGCCCACAGCGTCAGCCCGGCGGCGGCCAGGGTCATGCCCGCCCAGGCCCACAGGAACGACGCCGACGCCCAGGGGTGCGACGGGGGAAAGCCAGTGTGCAGGACCAGCCAGCGGTCATCCGGCAGGCGCAGGTTCAGGACGATGTTCTGCTCCCCGGCGGACCTGATCTGAGTCTCCTTCGGATGCATCGCCTGCGGCGCTTGGCCCCAGAACAGGTAGGGGCGGATCGAGCGTTGCAGCTCAGGCGGCGCACCGTCCGGGCCGCCATAGGGCAGCGCAGCCTCGACCGACGCCCGCATCCCGATTGCCGGGTCGAGGCCCGCCGCTGCCGCGGCCCAGCCGTCCGGGGGGGCGGCACCGATGATCCGCACGGCCGCGATCACCCGCCCGCCCAGGTCCCGCCCGTCGGCCAGGCGCTGCAGCTCCACCCGGTCCCAGGTGTGCGCCAGCAGTCCCATGGCCTGCACGGCCGCCAGGCCCAGCAGCAGCACCAGCGCGGTACGGCCGGCCAGGCTGCGCGGGTAGGCCCACCGGAGCGCGTTCATGCCTGCTCGACCTCCGCCGCCAGGACGTAGCCGCCGCCGCGGACGGTCTTGATCAGGCCGGTTCCGCCCCCCTCCGCCTCGCCGCCGAGCTTGCGGCGCAGGCGGCTGATGGCGACGTCGATGGCGCGGTCGAACGGCCCGGCCTGCCGCCCGCGCAGCAGGTCCAGTAGCATGTCGCGCGTCAGCACCTGGTTGGCCCGCCCGGCCATGGCGGCGAGCATGTCGAACTCGCCCCCGGTCAGCGGCACCTCGACCCCCTGTGGGTTCAGCAGCACGCGCCGGGCCTGGTCCAGCGTCCAGCCGGCGAAGTGCAGCGACTTCGGCGTGGTGCCCAAGCGCGGGCCGCGCTCGTTGGTGCGGCGCAGGACGGCGCGGATGCGGGCCAGCAGCTCGCGCGGGTTGAACGGCTTGGCCAGGTAGTCGTCGGCGCCCAGTTCGAGGCCGATGATGCGGTCGGTTTCCTCGCCCATGGCGGTCAGCATGACGATGGGCACGTCGCTGATGCCGCGCAGCCAGCGGGCCAGCTCCAGCCCGCCCTCGCCGGGGAGCATCAGGTCGAGGATGACCAGGTGGTAGGCGCCGGCCGGCCAGGCGCGCCGGGCCTCGCGGGCATCGCGGGCGCCGGTGACGCGCAGGCCGTGCCGTTCCAGGAAGCGGGACAGCAGGTCGCGGATTTCGCGGTCGTCGTCGATCAGCAGGATGTGCGGGCTGATGTCCATGCGGGGCAGCATAGGCGGGCCGGGCGGCGTTGGGCAGGGCCGGTTCTGTAACGTAGCGTGCCGCTTGCCGGCGACGGGTGATGCCGGCCGTCGGGGGTCTTGAGCCGTCGGTTCCCACTGTAACTGTTGTTGCGGGGCGGCTTCGGCGTGGCGGTCCATGGGGCCAAGGACCAGCCTGGCTTGCAGGGCCGCAAGCGTGGGCCGCGATGGCGGCGCGTCGATCCGCCGGTCAGGGCTCTCGGCGGTCGGCATGAGTAACTTCCGACCCTGTTGCTGCGGCTTGGACGCGACTACCTATTGCTGATGCAACCCCTTGATCCGGGACGTAGCGCCCCGCGGTCGCCGGCTGCGTAAGGTGCCCAGATGGCCAGCGCGGGCCACCGGCGCCCAACCAGGAGATGGATATGCGCACCCTGACACTGATCGCCTGCAAAGCAGTCATTGCGGGCGGCCTTGGCTTGATGGTCCTGGCCCCTGCGAACCCCGCATCGGCGCAGTATGCGGTGAACTGCCCGGTGGGCTATGCGTACTCGTATGGGAGTGGCTGCGTTCCCGCGGGCGGCGCCTACTCGTCCTTTTATGGTGCGCCCGGCTATGGCGGGTTCCCGCCGGTTTATGAGCCGTTCGGGTTCGCTTACGGCGGCGGGTTTGGCGGCTATCGGGGCGGATACCGCGGCGGCGGGTATCGCGGCGGCGTTGGCGGGTTTCGCGGCGGTGTTGGCGGGTTCCATGGCGGCGGCGGGTTTCACGGCGGCGGAGGCGGGTTCCATGGCGGCGGTGGGTTCCATGGCGGCGGTGGCGGCCACCGTTGACCCTACCTCTTCGGGCATTCGCGCTTGGCTCCCAGCGTTTTGGTGAGCAGGGTTTGAACATTTCGTTTTCAATGGAGGCATTCCCGATGACTGACACCACCACCCGCGTCGCCGTTCGCCCATCGACCGCGCTGGCCACCGCCCTGGCCGTCGCGTTGCTGCTCGGCCCGGTCTGCCTGATGGCGGCCGAGGCGGCCCATGGCCAACCGGCGCGAGCCGCGTCGCGGGCAGCCCAGGCGCCGGAAGACGCCAGCGCCCGCATCCAGCGGCTGCATAACCAGTTGCAGATCACGCCCGACCAGGAGGCACTGTGGGCGCCGATCGCCGGAGCCATGCAGGACAACGCCAAGTCGATCGCCGCCGCGATGCAGGCCCGGTCGGACAAGGCAGCGACCATGAACGCCCTGGACGACATCATGACCTATGAGGCGGTCGCAGCCGTCCATGCCGCGGGCCTCAAGCGCCTGGCCGACACGTTTGCGCCGCTGTATGCCGCCATGTCCCCGGCGCAGCAGCGGAACGCCGACATGGTGTTCGGCCATCGCCTGAAGACCGGCCAGCAAGGCTGACGGCGATGCCGAGGTCGGGACGGGACGCCATGTGGTCGGAGGCGTTGGTGGTGCTGGCGCGCACCGACCGGCTGCCGCGGGAGGTGTTCCAGCCCACTGCCGCGGGATGGGAGCCGGCGGTCGATGTGCTGGAGACCGAGGCGGGGCTGCTGATCGTGGTGGCACTGCCGGGCGTGCGTCCGGACGAGGTGGAGATCGGCATCAGCGCCGGCGAGCTGCTGGTCCGCGGCGCCCGGCGCTGGCCGACCGTGCAGCGGCCCGCCCGGGTCCACCGGGTCGAGCTGCCGCATGGGCGCTTCGAGCGGCGGCTGCCGCTGCCGCATGGCGCGTATCAATTGACCGGGCAGGATTTTGCCGATGGCTGCCTGATGCTGACCCTGCGGAGGCTGGACTGATGGATGGCTTGACCGCTGCCGGGGTGACCAGCCCGGACGACCTGCCGGGCAACACGGCGTCCGAGGCGCTGGTGCTCGTGCCGGTGACCGACACCGTGCTGATGCCGGGCATGGTGATGCCGCTGTCGATCACCCGTCCCGATGCCGCCGCCGCGCTGCAGGAGGCTGCCCGCACGCAGCGGCATATCGTGGTCGTGCTGCAGCGGGACGCGTCGGCGGAGCGGCCCGGTGCTGCGCCAGATCCCGCTGCTGCGCCAGGCCCCGATGCCGCGCCGGGCCCCGATGCTGCGCCAGGCTTGGACGGCATGCACCCGGTTGGCACGGAGGCGCGGCTGCTGCGCTACTTCACCGGGCGCGACGGGTCGCACAATGCCATCGTGCAGGGCCTCGGCCGGGTCCGGCTGATGGGCCTGGCCGAGCCGCAATCGGTCACGGTGCAGCGCATCCCCGAGCCGACGGCGCGCACCCCGGAGATCGACGCGCGGTTCCACCACCTGCAGGAGCGCAGCCAGCAGGTGCTGCGGCTGATCGAGAACGCGCCCGCCGAGTTGGCCGCCACCGTCCAGTCCATCGACCAGCCTGGCGCGCTGGCCGACTTCGTGACGGGCCTGCTGGACCTGTCTCCGCTGGAGAAGCAGGAGGTCCTGGAGACCTTCGACCTGGTTTCCCGCCTGGACCGGGTGATCGCGCGGCTGGCGTACCGGCACGAGGTGCTGCGGCTGTCGCACGACATCGGCCAGCAGACCCGCACGGCGATGGAGGGCCGGCAGCGCGAGTTCCTGTTGCGCGAGCAGCTCAAGACCATACAGAAGGAGCTGGGCGAGGGCGACGACGCCGCGCCCGAGCTGGAGGAGCTGCAGCGCAAGCTGGACGATGCCGGGCTGCCGGAGGATGTGGCGACGCAGGCCCGGCGCGAGCTGCGCCGCCTGCAGCGGATGCCGGATGGTGCTGCGGAGGCCGGCATGGTCCGGTCCTACCTGGAGGTGGTGGCGGAGCTGCCCTGGCGGCTGGAGCCTGGGGCGCCCATCGACATCGCCCGGGCGCGGGGGGTGCTGGACGCCGACCACTTCGGGCTGGAGAAGGTGAAGCGCCGCATCCTGGAGTTCCTGGCAGTGCGCAAGCTGAACCCGGACGGCAAGGGGCCGATCCTGTGCTTCGTCGGGCCGCCGGGGGTTGGCAAGACGTCGCTCGGGCAGTCCATCGCGCGTGCGGTCGGGCGCAAGTTCGTGCGTGTCAGCCTGGGCGGGGTGCATGACGAGGCGGAGATACGCGGGCACCGCCGCACCTATGTCGGAGCGTTGCCGGGCAACATCATCCAGGCGGTGCGGCGCGTGGGCGAGCGGGACTGCGTGATGATGCTCGACGAGATCGACAAGCTGGGCGCGGGCGGTTTCCAGGGCGACCCGGCCTCGGCGCTGCTGGAGGTGCTGGACCCCGAGCAGAACGGCACCTTCCGCGACGCCTACCTGGCGGTGCCGTTCGACCTGAGCCGGGTGCTGTTCATCGCCACCGCCAACCAGCTCGATACCATTCCGGGTCCGCTGCGGGACCGCATGGAGATCGTGCAGTTGTCCGGCTACACCGCCGAGGAGAAGGCGGCCATCGCGCGGGGCCACCTGGTGCCGCGGCAGTTGCGGCAGAACGGGCTGGAGGCGTCGATGGTGGACCTGGACGACGCCGGGCTGAACCTGGTGATCGACGGCTACACGCGGGAGGCCGGGGTGCGGAGCCTGGAGCGCGAGATCGGCGCGGTGTTCCGCAACGTCGCGGTGCGGGTGGCGGAGGGGGCGGCCGGGCCGCTGCCGGTCGGCGTGGACGAGGTGGCGGCCATCCTGGGGCCGCGCCGGTTCGATGCGGACGTGGCGCAGCATGCCGCGATGCCGGGCGTGGCGACTGGGCTGGCGTGGACGCCGGTTGGCGGCGACATCCTGTTCATCGAGGCCAGCCGGGTGCCCGGCGCCGGGCGGCTGACGCTGACGGGCCAGCTTGGCGACGTGATGAAGGAGAGCGTGCAGGCGGCGCTCAGCCTGTTGAAGTCGCGGGCGGCTGGGATGGGGATCACGGCCGAGCAGTTCGCGCAGGGCGACCTGCATGTGCACGTGCCGGCGGGGGCGACGCCGAAGGACGGGCCGTCGGCGGGGGTGGCAATGTTCGTGGCGCTGGCGTCGCTGATGACGGGCCGCACGGTGCCGCCGACCACGGCGATGACGGGGGAGATCAGCCTGCGCGGCTTGGTGCTGCCGGTCGGCGGCATACGCGAGAAGGTGATCGCCGCCGCCCGGGCCGGGATCGACACGGTGATGCTGCCCGCCCGCAACCGGCGCGACCTGGAGGACATCCCGACCAGCGCGCGGCAGCGGCTGCGGTTCATCTGGCTGGATACGGTCGATGACGCCGTTGCGGCAACCATCGGCCCCGTCGCTGCCGAGGGAGCGGCGGCGGACGACTAAGGGCGATGGACAACCGGACCGCCCTCCTCGATGTCCGCCGGACCGGCGAGGCCGATCGCCTGACGGTTGCCGCCGGCGTTCCGGCCACGCTGCTGATGGAGCATGCCGGCCGGGCCGTTGCGCAGAGGATCATGCAACGCTGGTCGGTGCGCCCCATCGCCGCCCTGTGCGGACCTGGTTCCAATGGGGGTGACGGTTTCGTGGCCGCGCGGGCGTTGGCCGATGCCGGATGGCCGGTGCGGGTCGCGCTGCTCGGGTCGCGCGACGGACTGGCGGGGGAGGCGCGGCACCATGCGGAGCGTTGGACCGGGGCCGTCGAGCCGCTGGCGCCCGCGGTGCTGGACGGGGCGGAGCTGGTGATCGATGCGGTGTTCGGCTCCGGGCTGAGCCGCGCCGTTGGAGGGATGGCGAAGGCGACGCTTGCCGCCTGTGGAGGCCGGCCGGTGATTGCCATCGACGTGCCAAGCGGCGTGGCGGGCGACACCGGCGCGGACTTGGGCGCCGTGCCGGCGGCGCTGACCGTCACGTTCTTCCGCAAGAAGCCCGGCCACCTGCTGCTGCCGGGCCGGCAGTTGTGCGGGGAGGTCATGGTCGCCGACATCGGCATCCCCGCCGCGGTGCTGGATACCCTTGCCCCGGATGCTTGGGAGAACGACCCGGCGCTGTGGGGCGCCGACCTGCCGCGGCCGGGGCATGGCGGCAACAAGTACACCCGCGGCCACGCGCTGGTTTGGGGCGGCTGGCCGATGACGGGTGCGGCGCGCATGGCGGCCCGGGCGGCGGCCCGCGCCGGGGCGGGCCTGACGACGGTGGCGGCGCCGGCGGCGGGGCTGCTGGTGTATGCCACGGCGCTGACGAGCATCATGGTGCAGCCGATCCGGGCGCCCGAGGACCTGGACCGGCTGCTGGGCGACGCACGCTTCAACGCCCTGCTGATCGGGCCGGGGGCGGGGACGGGCGCGGAGACGCGCGCGCGGGTGCTGGCGATGCTGGGGACCGGGCGGGCGACGGTGCTGGATGCCGACGCGCTCACGGTGTTCAAGGATGACCCGGCGGCGCTGGAGCAGGCGATCACCGGGCCATGCGTGCTGACGCCGCATGAGGGGGAGTTCCAACGGCTGTTCGGCACGCCGGCTGAAGGACAGGGCTTGGCTGAGGGAGTGGGTGGCGACAAGCTGGCCCGCGCCCGGTGGGCGGCGCGGCGGTGCGGGGCGGTGATCGTGTTGAAGGGCGCCGACACGGTGGTGGCCGCGCCGGATGGCCGCGCCATAATCAACAGCAATGCGCCGGCGACGCTGGGCACCGCCGGGTCGGGCGACGTGTTGGGCGGCATCGTGCTGGGATTGCTGGCGCAGGGCATGGACCCGTTCCTGGCCGCCGCCGCCGCGGTTTGGATGCATGGCGCGGCGGCGGCCGGCTTCGGGCCGGGGCTGATCGCCGAGGACTTGCCGGACCTGCTGCCGGCGGTGCTGCGGCGGCTGCTGGGCGCCTGATCGCCGCATCCCCGACCAGAATGCATTTATATCAAGTTCATCAGATAGTCCGTATGGGGGCGTGCAGATTGACCACGCCCCCCGCCGGTCCCTAGCGTGGTGCAGCGCAGCACAGGACGCACGATGCAGCAGCCCGCCCCGCCCACACCGCCCTTGAAGAGCAACGAGCAGAAGCCCGTCCCGCGCGCCATCGTCCTCACGTCCCATCCGCGCAACGCACCCGGCGCGCGGCCGGTGGCGTGGGGGGCTGGGGATGCCAGGGGTCGTGGACCCGTGGTGGCGACGCTGCACTCGCAGCCTGGGCGCAACGCCATCGGCACGCATTCCGGCGCGTATTCGCTGTACCGGGCGCTGGCGGTGGCGGCCGGGCAGCTTGACGCCGCGCACCGGCCGGACCTGCGCAACACCCGGCCGGCGGTCGCCATCGGGCCGTTCCCGCAATGGGCGGGGGATGCCATCGTGTCGCTCGACCCCTGGGGGCACATGCCGGCCGAGGCGTTCGCCGCCGACATCGCGGCCGGGCTGGACATCCGGCCCAGCATCGCCGTCACCCGCGCGCACATCAACATGCCGGAGGTCGCCGACGCCATACGGGCGGGACGCCTGCACCCCGATGGGGACGTGCTGCTGGCGGACGGCAGCGCCCGCGTCACCAAGGTCGCCATCGAGCCAGTCTGGCACCTGCCCGGCGTCGCGCGCCGCTTCGGCATCCCGCTGCCCGACCTGCGTCGGGCACTGTTCGAGCATACCGGCGGCATGTTCCCGGAGCTGGTAACGCGCCCCGACCTCGACGTGTTCCTGCCCCCGATTGGCGGCACCACGGTTTACCTGTTCGGCGACACCGCGCGCCTGGGCCGGACGGAGACGCGCATCGCCTGCCGCATCCATGACGAGTGCAACGGCTCCGATGTGTTCGGCTCCGATATCTGCACCTGCCGGCCGTATTTGGCGCAGGGGATCGAGGCCTGCATCGCCATGGCGCAGACGGGCGGGGTCGGCGTTGTCGTCTATAACCGCAAGGAGGGCCGCGCGCTGGGCGAGGTGACGAAGTTCCTGGTGTACAACGCCCGCAAGCGGCAGGAGGGCGGCGACCGGGCGGAAGCCTACTTCGAGCGCACCGAGTGCGTCGCCGGGGTGCAGGACATGCGGTGCCAGGAGTTGATGCCGGACGTGCTGCACTGGCTGGGCATCACCCGGATCGACCAGTTGGTCTCGATGAGCAACCTGAAGTACGCCCCCATCGTCGCCAGCGGGATCGAGGTGGTGGAGCGCGTGCCGATCCCCGACTGGCTGATCCCCGCCGACGCCAGCGTGGAGATGGACGCCAAGAAGGCGGCTGGCTACTTCACCGCCGCCGTGCCGGATGCAGCCGAGCTGCATGAGGCGAAGGGCCGCGTGCTTGACGCCTGATGCCGCGAGGGCGGCCTGGCTGTGCAGCGCGGCTGCCGTGCGCGAGCAGTGCGGGGCGATGCTGGACGTGGCGCTGCGGGAGGGGTTGCCGCACCTGGGGGTGGATTTGGGGGGAATGGCGGGCTGCGCCGACTACGTTGCCGGGGTGATCCGGCGGAACTACTCCAGCCTCGACATCCCGCACCATGCCCGGTGGCGGCACTTCTCGGTGGGTGGGGTGGACCGCTGGGGGGCGCTGCGGGCCACGCTGGGTGGGTTGGACACGGCAGGGCTGGCGCGTGTCCGCATCGACCTGTGCGTGGTCAGCGTCCTGTTGGATGCTGGTGCCGGGCCGGGGTGGGGGTACCGGGAGGCTGGCGCCGGGCCGATGCTGGCGCGGTCCGAGGGGCTGGCGGTTGCGAGCTTGGACGCGTTCCGCGCCGGGCTGTTCTCGGCGGAGGGGCTGCCGCAGGTGGACGCGGCTGGGTTGATGCGGATCGATGCGGAGGCGCTGGGGCGGGCATTCCAGGTGGCGGACGGCAATCCCTTGGCTGGGCTGGAGGGGCGGGCGGCGCTGCTGCGGCGGCTTGGCGCCGCGTTGCTGGCGCGGCCGGACCTGTTTGGCCGGGGGCGGCCAGGCGGTTTGTTCGATGCCCTGGCCGGTCCCTGTCAAACAGGTCCGGGCCAAACAGGTCCGGGATGTGTCGCGGCGGCTGCGATCCTGGCGGCGCTGCTGGACGGCCTCGGCCCGGCCTGGCCGTCCCGCATCGTGCTGGCCGGCCGACCGCTGGGCGATGTGTGGCGCCATCCCGCGGCGCCCGGCGACGGGCTGGTGCCGTTCCACAAGCTGTCGCAGTGGCTGGCCTACTCGTTGATCGAGGTGTTCGAGGACGCCGGGGTCCCGGTCACCGGCGTCGGCGCGCTGACGGGCCTGCCGGAGTATCGTAATGGCGGCCTGCTGCTGGATACCGGCGTGCTGCACCTGCGCGACCCGGCGATGGCGGATGTACCCTTGGCGGTGGACCACCTGGCTGTGGTGGAGTGGCGTGCGTTGACGGTGGCGCTGCTGGACCGGCTTGCGCCGCTGATCCGGGCGCGGCTGGGCCGGGATGAGGCCGCGCTGCCGCTGTCGCGCATCCTGGAGGGCGGCACCTGGGCGGCTGGCCGCGCCATCGCCGCCGAACGCCGCCCCGGTGGCGGTCCGCCGCTGCGGGTAGCCAGCGACGGAACGGTGTTCTGAACGGGATTGCGTCTTGCTCCCTCTGGGAGAGGGCTGGGGTGGGGGAGGCCGGACGGGCCATACTGTGCCTACCGGGCTACGGCGTGGCTTATGGCTGGAGGGGGCAGTTCTTACCGTCTCCCTCACCCCGGCCCTCTCCCGGAGGGAGAGGGAGCAGCGGATCGGTCTTTTGATGGAGCGGCTCTCCATGGCGCATTCCAACGTCGTCGTCGTCACCCATCCGCTGGTGCAGCACAAGCTGTCGCTGCTCCGGCGCAAGGCCACCCCGACGGCCGATTTTCGCCAGATCGCGCGCGAGATCAGCCTGCTGATGGCCTATGAGGTGACGCGGGACCTGCCTCTGGAAGATATCGCCATCGAGACGCCGCTGGAGGCGATGGAGGCGCCGCACCTCTCGGGCAAGAAAATCTGCTTCGTGCCGATCCTGCGCGCCGGCACCGGCATCCTGGATGGGATGCTGGACCTGATCCCCTCCGCCCGCGTCGGCCATATCGGGCTGTACCGGGACCCGGCGACGCTGGTGCCGGTGGAGTACTACCTCAAGCTGCCCGACGACCTGCCGGACCGGGTGGTCGTCCTGGTGGACCCGATGCTGGCCACCGGGCACTCAGCCGCGGCCGCGCTCACACGGCTGCGCCAGGCCGGGGCGGCGCAGTTGCGCTTCGTGTGCCTGCTGGCCGCGCCGGAGGGCCTGGCGGTGCTGGCGCATGAGCACCCGGATGTGCCGGTGTTCACCGCCGCCATCGACCGGGAGCTGGATGAGCACGGCTACATCCGGCCTGGGCTGGGCGACGCCGGGGACCGGCTTTATGGGACGAAGTAGGGCAGCGGCGGCCCCGGCGCCGGGCTGCAGCGGTTAGTCTATCGCATCGCCGACGGCATGGATCGGGGCGCCAATGGGCTTGCCGACGATCGGCACCACCTCGATGACGTCGCCGGTCGCCCGGAAGGGCAGCGCCACCAGGCCGCAGCCGGTGAGCGTCAAGGCCGCCGCAAGGAACAGGATCAGCCGCATGTCGGACCTCTTTCGAGAGTGATCATGCCGGGGATTCTGGACCGGCCCGGCCTGCTTGCGCAATGCCGCTTCATGTAACGCCAACCCCGGTGGGCCTTGCCCGGTTGGCCTTCGCCCGGCTTGGCTTCGTTCGGCCGCCGGCCTAGCGTCCGCGGCAACCCGGGGGGATGCACCATGGCCGAAGCCTTCATCTGCGACTACGCGCGCACGCCGTTCGGCCGCTACGGCGGCGCGCTCAAGGACGTGCGGGCGGACGACCTGGCCGCCCACACGCTGCGCGTGCTGCGGGAGCGCAACGCCGGCGTGGACTGGGAGCGGCTCGACGACTGCTACATGGGCTGCGCCAACCAGGCCGGGGAGGACAACCGCAATGTCGCCCGCATGGCGGTGCTGCTCGCCGGGCTGCCGGTCAGCGTGCCCGGCAGCACCGTGAACCGGCTGTGCGGCAGCGGCCTTGACGCGGTGGGGACCGCGGCGCGCGCGCTGCGCAGCGGGGAGGCCGAGCTGATGCTGGCCGGCGGGGTCGAGAGCATGACCCGTGCGCCCTTCGTGATGCCCAAGGCTGCCGAGGCGTTTGCGCGCCAGGCGGAGGTTTACGACACCACCATCGGCTGGCGCTCCGTCAACGGCATGATGCGGACGATGTACGGCACGGACTCCATGCCTGAGACGGCGGAGAACGTGGCCGAGCAGTTCCAGGTGACGCGGGCCGACCAGGACCTGTTCGCGCTCGGCAGCCAGCAGAAGGCGGCCGCGGCGCAGGCCAACGGGTTCTTCGGCCGCGAGATCGCCCCCGTGACGGTGAAGGGCCGCAAGGGCGACACCGTGGTGGACCGCGACGAGCACCCGCGCGAGACCACGCTGGACGCCCTGGCGAAGCTGAAGACCCCGTTCCGCAGCCCCGGAACGGTGACGGCCGGCAACGCGTCGGGCGTGAACGACGGGGCTGCCGCGCTGCTGCTGGCGACCGAGGGCGCTGCCCGGCGCCACGGCCTGACGCCGCGCGCCCGCGTGGTGGCGATGGCGGTGGCCGGGGTGGAGCCGCGCGTCATGGGCATCGGCCCGGCGCCTGCGGTGCAGAAGCTGATGGACCGCACCGGGCTGCGCCTGGCCGACGTGGACGTAATCGAGCTGAACGAGGCCTTCGCGTCGCAGGGCCTGGCGGTGCTGCGGCAGTTGGGCGTGGCCGACGATGACCCTAGGGTGAACCCGCATGGCGGCGCCATCGCGCTGGGGCACCCGTTGGGTGCGTCTGGCGCCCGGCTGGCCGGGACGGCGGCGAACGCGCTGGAGGCCGGCGGCGGACGGCGGGCGGTGGTGACGATGTGCATCGGGGTCGGCCAGGGCATCGCGGCGCTGATCGAGCGGGTTTGATGCGCATTAATTTGTAGCTGTCTGCTCCCCTCTCCTGCTTTGAGAGGGGGCCGGGGTTATCGGGTCCTGCTTCCCTGCCGCTCCGGGACCCGGGGCGGCAGAGATTGCGCTGCAAAGCCCCCTCACCCCGGCCCTCTCCCGAAGGGGGAGAGGGGGTTGGGGCGGTGCTGCTACTCCGGTAGGGTTTCGCCGCGGGTCTCCCGCGCGAACGGGATCACCAGCAGGCCGATGCCGAACGCCACCGCCGTGATTGCCACGGGGGTGCCCAGCGTGCCCATCGATGCCACCGCCCCGGCCAGGGCGAAGTTGACGCCCGCGCCGATGAACCGGCCCACCGAGGTGCAGAACGCGAAGGCGGTCGCCCGCGCCTCCGTGCCGAACAACTCCGGCAGCCACAGGCTGAAGATGGCGAAGTTGCCGCCGAACATGCCCAGGAGGAACAGCACCGCCATGAACGCCGGCAACGCGGAGCCGACCGGGAGGTAGAACGCCCAGCCGAACGAGGCCACGATCGCGATCATCATGCCGATGTAGTAGCCGGCCAGCGTCGCCTTCCGGCCATACCGTTCGGCGAGCCAGGGTGCGGCGATGCAGCCCAGGATGGTGCCGACCGACAGCAGCGCCGTGCCGGCCGACGCCAGCTTCGCCGCCTCCGGCGCCGCAAACCCCGCCTGGCGGGACAGGAAGACGATGGCGGTCGGCTCATAGACCGCGCCGGCCCACAGGCCGACGATGGCGACGGTGAGCAGCATCGACATCGTTACGGTCTGGCGCAGGTAGCGCGGCCCGAAGATCACCGCGAACGGGTTGCGGCGGCGCTCCGGCACTGCGCCTTCGACCTGGTGCTGGTGCTGCCACCGCTCCGGCTCCTTGACGCTGAACAGGGTGGCGAGGGACACGACGACCGGCGCCAGCCCGCAGAGGAACATCGCGCGCCAGCCCAGCGACGCGCCGACGGTGTAGTTCAGCGCCGCCGCGACGAAGAAGCCGAAGTAGTAGCCGGTCTGCAGGTAGCCCGCCCCCATCTTGCGGCGGTCCTCCGGCCAGGCCTCGGCGACGTAGGTGCCCGCCATGGCCCACTCGCCGCCGACGCCGATGCCGGCCAGGAAGCGGAACAGGGCCAGCACGTACACGTTGGGCGCGAATGCCGCCGCGCCGGTGAACACCGCATAGACCAGCACCGTGGCGGCGAGCGACTTGGTGCGGCCGAACCGGTCGGAGATCGGCCCCCAGATGAACGACAGGCCCCAGCCGACCAGGAACAGCGCGAACATCAGGGAGCCGATGTAGCCGACGTTGCCCGGCGTCGCCGCGATTCCGGACCGCGGCAGCAGCTCGGTCAATGCAGGGCCGAGCACCAGCGCGTAGATGACGGAGTCCATGCCGTCGAGCATCCAGCCGAACCAGGCGGCCCAGAAGCCGATGACCTGCTGGCGGTTGAGCGGGGTTCGCCGGTATGCGGCGGGCATCGCGCCCCGCATCAGTCCTTCAGACATCTAGTTTCCTTCCCTGGTGTTCTTTTGCCGTGATCCGGGCGGCCCCGTTCAGTTCTTCCGGCTGCGGCGCGGCGCGGCCGGAGCGGCGGCCGGGCGCGCGGGCGCCAGCAGCACGTCCACCGCGGCGGACCGCACGACGACGCCGCGGACGAATGCCTCGTGGTTGGCCTCGATCTGCTCGGGGTCATACAGGTAATTGACCATGATGCCATACGACTCCTCGATCCCGCGCGGCGCCACGTTGCCCAGCCAGTTCACCCGCTCCAGCCGCGCGCCGTTGCCGAGGTGGAAGCGGGCCACGGGGTCGGGGCGGCCGGCCTCGCCGGGGTCGGTGAGGTAGGCGGCGCAGAGCCGGGTCAGCGGGGCGCGCATGGCCTCGGCGAGGGACGTGTCCTCCCACCAGCGGTCCCGGCCCAGCAGGCCGCGCAACAGGGCCGCGGAGTCGCCCTCCGCACTGTCCTCGCCTGCCGCGAGGCGCAACGCTGCAACCTCGTCGTCCCGCAGCGGGTCCGGGCCGGCCAGCCGCTTGCCGAGCCAGCGGCGGAAGCCCGGCACCGGCGACAGCGTGGAGAAGCGCACCAGCCCGGGCAGCTCGCCCTTGAGTTCCGCCACCACCTGCTTGATCAGGAAGTTGCCGAACGACACGCCGCGCAGCCCGTCCTGGCAGTTGGAGATCGAGTAGAAGATCGCCGTGTCAGCCCCGGCCTCACGCGTGCGCTCGGCCCGTTCGTCGCCGTCGCCCGCGAGCAAGGGCTGCACGGAGGACGCCAGGCCCTGGGTCAGCGCCACCTCGACGAAGATGAGCGGATCGCCCGGCAGCGCCGGATGGAAGAAGCCGAAGCACCGGCGGTCCGGCGCCAGGCGCCGCCGCAGGTCGGTCCAGCCGGCGATCTCGTGCACGGCCTCGTAGGTGATGAGCTTCTCCAACACCGCCGCGGGGGTCTGCCAGTCGATGCGCCGCAGCTCCAGGAAGCCGCGGTTGAACCAGGACCCCAGGAGGTGGCGCAGGTCGGAGTCGAGCGGCTTCAGCGACGGCTCGGCGCGCAGGTGGTCCAGCAGCTCCCGGCGCATGGCGACGAGGGACGCGGTGCCGCCCGGCGCCATGTTGATGCGGCGCAGCAGCTCCTGCCGGGTCGGGTCGGCAGCCTCGGCGAGCTGGGCGGCGTGTTCCGGGGTGGCGTCGGCCAGGTAGGCCTCGGCGGCCCGGCGCAGGCGGTCCTCCTCGGGCAGGAAGTTCTCTGCGAGGTAGCGGTAGAAGGCCAGCCGGTCGGCGGCGCCAAGCTCCTGCAAGGCCAGGGACAGCTCCCGGGCCACGGCGGCGCCGGACGCCTCGCCGCGTTCGGAGAGCAGGGCTGAGGCCAGCTCCTGCGCACGCTGCAGCGGCGTCGCCGAGGCGTCGGGCTGCAGCACGTCGGCATAGGACCGCCCACGGTCGGCGATGGTGGACCACAGCCGCTCCAGCAGGGCGCGGGAGGACATCGTCACCGAGGAGAGGGTCACCGAGGAGGGGGCGACCGGGGCGGGAGCGACGGAGGGAGGGGTGGGAGAGGGCGGGGTGGAGGGCATCGTCGTCACCGTGCTGTTCCGTGTGCGCAGCGCCTTGAGGGAGTCCGGACGCCCGGCACGGTGTATCGTCCCGGGGCGGGACCGCAAAGGACACAAATCGCGGTGGCGCGCGATTGCGGACCGGTTCCGGCGGCGGCCCGGCTTAGGCGCCTACCCGCGGCGGCAGGGCATCTCCCCTGCGGCAATCAGCGCCCCGGTGATCGCCACCATGCGGCGGCTCTGGTGGCGGATCGCATCGAGGTCCTCGTTGCGCGGTGGCTGGTGCCCGGACCCGACGATGGTCGAGGCGCCGTATGGCGAGCCGGCCTCCAGCATGGCCTCGTCGGTGTAGCCGGTCGGCAGGATCACCATGCCCAGGTGGGCCATGGGCGCATACAGCGACAAGGTGACCACCTCGGTCCCGCCGTGCGGCCAGGATGCGGCGGCGAACGCCCCGCCGGTCTTGCCGGCCAGCGCGCCGCGCTTCCACTGCGGACCCAGTTGGTCGAGGAAGTTCTTCAGCTCCGTCGCCATGGCTCCGAAGTAGCAGGGCGTGCCGAACAGGATGGCGTCGGCCCACTCGGCGTCGTCCTTCGTAGGGGCCTCATAGAGGGCGTTCTGCCGGCGGGCGTTTTCGAGCCAGCCCTCGGCGTGGCTCATCGCCTCCTCGTCCGCCACCTCGCGCGCCCGGCGCAGCCGCACCTCCGCCCCGGCCTCCCGGGCGGCGTCTGCGGCAGCGATGGCAAGCTGCTCGACGGAGCCGCTCCGTGAGTAGAAGGCGATCAGGAGGCGGGTTGCATCGGACATGGAGGCTCCAGATTAGGGCCGACTATGCGGCCAGCCTTGCGCATATGCTGCCGCGCCCGGATTGCGCCAGCCGCGGCGGAGTTCCTCGCCACAGCCGGCGATGCCGCACGGCTCCGTGCTAGCGGTGGTTGCCCCTGATCAGGCCCTGTTGGTCCCGTGCCATCAGGACCGCCCCGGCGCTACTCCGGCAGCCGCTTGGCCACCTCCTCCAGCGCCCCCGCTGATCGAGGCCCCGATGTCCACAAGGCGGCGGACCTGGGCGCGGAACAACTCGTGCTCGCCCGTCAGTAGGGCGTCGAATAGGGGTTGGCGGCGCCCGCCATGACGCGCAGGGGCAGCAGGCTGGAATTGGGTCTGGCGGCGGCTCCACGGTTGCCTGGCGAACGTTAGGTAGCTAGGTTGACGTATGTCGGAAAGCAATCTTTCCGGGCCGCTGGCCGGCGTCCGGGTGATCGAAATGTCCGCCATCGGCCCGGTGCCGCATTGCGGGCTGGTGCTGGCGGAGATGGGCGCGCAGGTGGTGCGGCTGGACCGCCCCGGGGCGTCCGACCTGGGGGTGCCAGCGCCGCCCCGCTTCGATGCATTGGCCCGGGGCAAGCAGTCGGTTGTGCTCGATCTCAAGGAGGATGCGGGACGCCGGGCCGCGCTGCGCCTGATCGGCGGCGCGGACGTGCTGATCGAGGGCTTCCGGCCCGGCGTGATGGAGCGGCTGGGCCTGGACCCGGCGGCTTGCCTGGCGGCCAACCCGCGCCTGGTGTACGGGCGCATGAGCGGGTGGGGCGACGCCGGGCCGATGGCGGCGGACGCCGGGCACGACCTGAACTTCCTGGGGCTGACGGGGGCGCTGCTGGCCATGGGCACGCCGGGCCAGCCGCCCCCGGTGCCGCTGAACCTGGTGGCGGACTTCGGCGGCGCGGCGATGCAGTTGGCGTGCGGCGTGCTGGCGGCGCTGCTGCACGCCCGCGCCACCGGGCAGGGCCAGGTGGTGGCGGCCAGCATCCTCGAAGGTGCGGCATCGCTCACCCCGTTCGCGCAGGGCCTGCGGGCGGCCGGGCTGTGGACCGACCAGCGGGGCGGCAACATCCTGGATGGCGGGGCGCCGTTTTATCGCACCTATGCCACCTTGGATGGCGGCTACGTCGCCGTGGCCGCCATTGAGACGCGGTTCTACCAAGCCCTGCTGGAGGGGCTGCGGCTGGCCGGGGCGATCCAGGCTGGGGCGCAGATGGACCGCGCCGGCTGGGCCGCGACGGCCGCGCTGTTCACCGCACGGTTTGCCGAGCGCACGCGGG
The DNA here is from genome assembly GCA_964242415.1 of uncultured Acetobacteraceae bacterium. Lineage (GTDB taxonomy): Bacteria > Pseudomonadota > Alphaproteobacteria > Acetobacterales > Acetobacteraceae > DASWOJ01. The sequence continues at coordinate 38,840 of CAXTAT010000005.1, read as the reverse complement.
ACGACTGGGCGGCGCACTTCGCCGGCACCGACGCCTGCGTGTCCCCCGTGCTGGGCTGGGCGGAGGCGGCAGCGCACCCCCAGGCGGCGGCGCTCGACCTGTTCTCGACGGTGGACGGCGTGACGCTGCCGCGCACCGCGGCGCGGTTCTCCGCAACGCCGGCCGGGGTGCCCGCCCCTGCGGTGACGCCGGGCGCCGACACGCTGGCCGTGCTGCGCGCGGCTGGACTGGCGCCCCTGCCGGGGCCGACCTAGCGTAGCCGTCCCCCAACCCCAAGTCCGGTTGAATGACAGCCCCCGTCCCGGCCGTTCCGATGGCCGACCTCCGCCGCCTGGCCCTGGACCATGCCGCACGATTGTTTCGCACGCAGGGCTATGCGGCCGTCACCATGCGGGACATTGCCGCGGCCTGCGAGGTGAAGGCCGGCAGCCTTTACTACCATTTTCCCTCCAAGGAGCAGATCGTGGTGGAGGTGCTGGACGCCGGCGTGAACATGGTGATCGCCGAGGTGCGGCGCCACATGGGCCGCCTGCCGGCCGGAGCGGCGCTGGCGTTGCGCCTGCAGACCGCCATTGCCGCGCACCTGCATACCTTGCTGGGACGGAACGACTATATCGGGGCCAACATCCGCATCTTCGCCCATGTGCCCGAACGGGTGCGGACCGAGGCGCTGGTGCAGCGCCAGCTTTATGAGGCTTGGTGGCAGGAGCTGTTGGACCAGGGCGCCCGCGACGGTGCGTTCCGGCCGGGCACCGACCTGCGGCTGGTCCGCTTGTTCCTGATGGGAGCGATGAACTGGTCGCTGGAGTGGCATCACTTCCTTGGCCAAACGCCGTTGGGGCAGGACTCCTCCGGCCCATTCCCCCCTGGCCAATTCCCCCCTGGCCCATCATCCGGCGCGCAGGACGTGGATGCGGTCGCCGACCGCCTGGCGTCGCTGGTGCTGCATGGGGTATCGGCGTCGGCTGCGCCGGGGTAAGTCTTGCGGCGGTCCGGCCAGGCAACGAGCCGCGCCATGCTTCGGGGGATTGCGTGACCGTTCTGGACAGCCGGGCCTCGCCGCGGGACGACCGCTTCAAGCAGAACGCGGCCCAGTATGGCGACCTGCTGCACACGCTGCGGTCTGCGCTGCGGCACAGCCTGGCCGGCGGCGGGGAGGCGCACACCAAGCGCCACCATGGCCGCGGCAAGCTGCTGGTGCGGGACCGGATCGACCGGCTGGTGGACCCGCTGACGCCGTTCCTGGAGCTGTCGCCGCTTGCGGCGTGGGGGCTGTACGGCAACGAGGTCCCGGCCGCCGGCATCGTCACCGGCATCGGCGTCGTCCACGGCACGCCCTGCATGGTGATCGCCAACGACGCCACGGTGAAAGGGGGCAGCTTCTTCTACGAGACGGTGAAGAAGCACCTGCGCGCCCAGGAGATCGCCCGCGAGAACCGGCTGCCCTGCCTGTATCTGGTGGATTGCGGCGGCGCCTACCTGCCGGAGCAGGACCGCGTGTTCCCCGACCGCGGCCACTTCGGCACCACGTTCTATGAGCAGTGCAAAATGTCGGCAGACGGCATCCCGCAGCTCAGCGCGGTGTTCGGCGGCTGCACGGCGGGGGGCGCCTACATCCCGGCGCTGTCGGACGAGGTGGTCATGGTGCGCGGCCAGGCCCGCATCCACCTGGGCGGCCCCAGCATCGTCAAGGCCGCCATCAACGAGGACGTGGACGGGGAGACCCTGGGCGGCGCCGAGATGCATACCCGGGTGTCCGGGGTGTCGGACTACCTGGCCGATACCGAGATCGAGGCGCTGGCCCGGCTGCGCGGCATGGTCGCCGGGCTGAACCAGGGGCGGCCGTGCTACGCCGTCACGCGCCCCGTCCGTCCGCCGCTGCATGATCCGGCCGAAATCCCGGGCATCATCGAGGCCGATCCCAAGGTGCCCTACGACGTGCGGGAGGTGATTGCCCGCCTGGTGGACGGCAGCGAGTTCGCCGAATTCAAGCCGGATTGGGGCAGCTCGCTGGTGTGCGGCACCGCGCATATGCATGGCTACCCTGTTGGGATACTCACCAACAACGGGCCGCTGTTCTCCGAGTCGTCGCTGAAGGGCGCGCACTTCATCGAGCTGTGCGACCAGCGGCACATCCCGCTGCTGTTCCTGCAGAACATCAATGGCTTCATGGTCGGCAGCGAGGCCGAGCGCGGCGGCATCGCCAAGCACAGCGCCAAGCTGGTCTATGCCGTGAGCTGCGCGCGGGTGCCGCGGTTTACCGTCATCATCGGCGGCAGCTATGGCGCGGGCAACTACGGCATGTGCGGGCGCGGGTTCGGGCCGCGGTTCCTGTTTGCCTGGCCCAACGCGCGCATCGCCACCATGAGCCCGGATGTCGCCAGCAACGTGCTGCTGGAGTTGCGGCGCAGCAGCCTCAAGCGGGGCGAGGCCGACACGGCGGAGCTGGCCGCGCTGGACAAGCAGACCCGCGACCAGTTCACCGAGCAGAGCGACCCGTACTACGCCACGGCGCGGCTGTGGGACGACGGCATCATCGAGCCTGGGCAGACCCGCGACGTGCTGGGCCTGTGCCTGGCCCTGGCTGCCAGCGAGCCGCACGACATGCGGCGTGCGCCGGTTTACCGGATGTGATGTTGGTGCGAGCCGTCAGCCACCAGTTCGACCACGCGTCATTGCGAGCCGGCTTTGGCGCGGCAAGCCAGGAGCGGCAAGCGCAGTCCTTGCCACTCCTGGAGTGCCGCGTCGCAAGCGCTCCTCGCAATGACGGCGCTGCACGGCTGCGGGCTGGTCTCCGGCGGTTGGCGCCCGCATGAAGCGCGTCCTGATCGCCAACCGCGGCGAGATCGCCTGCCGCATCATCCGCACCTGCCGGCGCATGGGGCTGGGCAGCGTCGCGGTTTACTCGGATGCCGACGCGGACGCGCTGCATGTCCGCCAGGCCGACGATGCCGTCCGCATCGGGCCGGCCGACGCCGCGCGCAGCTACCTGGACGGGGACGCCATCATCGCGGCGGCGCTGTCCAGCGGCGCCGACGCCATTCACCCGGGCTATGGCTTCCTGTCCGAGCGCGTGGTGCTGCCGGAGCTGTGCGCCCGGCATGGCCTGACCTGGATCGGGCCGTCCGCCCCCTGCATCAGCCGCATGGGGTCGAAGATCGAGGCTAAGCGGATTGCCAGGGACGCCGGGGTGCTGTGCGTGCCGGGCTATGACGGCGATGACCAGTCGGTGGAGAGGTTCGCGGCGGAGGCGGAGGCCATTGGCTACCCGGTGCTGGTGAAGGCCAGCGCGGGCGGTGGCGGGCGCGGGATGCGGCGGGTGGCGGAGGCGGGCGGGCTGCCCGGCGCCCTGGCCTCCGCGGGGGCCGAGGCGCAGGCGGCGTTCGGCAGCCCGGTGCTGCTGCTGGAGAAGCTGATCCAGCGGCCGCGGCACATTGAGGTGCAGCTTGCCGGCGACCAGCATGGCAACCTGGTGCACTTGTGGGAGCGGGAGTGCTCCATCCAGCGCAGCTACCAGAAGGTGATCGAGGAGGCCCCGGCGCCTAACCTGCCCGCCGCGGTGCGGGATGCGTTGGTGGACGCTGCGGTCAGGTTGGGCCGGGCGATCGGCTATGACAGCCTGGGCACCGCGGAGTTCATCCTGGAGGAGGGCGACGACACCCCCTGGTTCCTGGAGATGAATACCCGCCTGCAGGTCGAGCATCCCGTGACGGAGCAGGTGACGGGCCTGGACCTGGTGGAATGGCAAATCCGCATTGCTCGCGGCGAGCGCCTGCCCCTGGCGCAGGATGCCATCCCGCTGCATGGCGCGGCCATCGAGGCGCGGCTGAATGCCGAGGACCCCGGCCAAGGCTACCGTCCCGGGACCGGCGCCCTGGTCCGGTTTGATCCTCCGGCGGGCGAGGGCATCCGGGTGGAGACGGGGGTGGAGGCCGGGTCCCTGGTCACGCCGTACTATGACAGCATGATCGCCAAGGTGATCGCCTCGGCGCCCGACCGGGCCGAGGCGGTGGCCCGGCTGGCGGCGGCGCTGGATCGCCTGGTGGTGTTGGGGGTGCCGAGCAACCAGGCCCTGTTGTGCGACATCGTGGCCCACCCTGCCTTTGCCGCGGGCCGGTTGACGACGGGGTTCCTGGGGGAGGCGTTCCCTGACGGATGGACGCCGGGCGAGGGCGATGACGCCGCGGCACGGAATGCTGCGGTTGCGGTGTGGCTGGAGTCGCGGCGGGGCATGGGGCCGGGTCCTTGGGGCACCTTGGGGGGGTTGCGCCTGACGGGGGCGGCCGGGCGGCCGGCGCGGCTGTTCCTGACGCTGCATGGGCCGGCTGGCGCGCGGGACGTGGTGGTTACGGGGCGCGCCGATGCGTTTGAGGTGGACGGCGTTCCGGTGGCTGCCAGCCATGCCGGCGGACTTGTTACGGTGCGGGCGGGCGGGCGGGCGGTGCGCTTTGCCGCGGCGGGCCGGGATGGTGAGGTGCTGCTGTCGGCGCACGGCCGCACGCATGCGCTGCGGGTGGTGCCGGCCATCGACGCGTCGTTCACCGCCAGCGCCGCGGCGGGCGGGCCACGGGTTACGGCGGCGATGCCGGGGCTGGTGACGGCGGTTGAGGCTGCGGTGGGGGATCGGGTGGCGCAGGGGCAGGTCGTGGTGGTGATGGAGGCCATGAAGGTCGTCATGCGCCTGCCTGCCCCCGTGGCCGGCCGGGTGGCCCGGGTGGCGTGCGCGCCGGGGGAGACGGTGCGCAGCGGTGACCTGCTGGTGGAGATTGAGCCGGATGCGGTGGGGTGATGCCGTATTGGGGTAGTGGGTTCTACTCCCTCTTCCCGCTTCGGGAGAGGGTTGGGGTGAGGGGGCGCGGGCAGGCGCTGTCGTGGATGACCTGGGCATGGCTTTGCAGCGGGCCGGTGATTGCGCTGCAAGACCCCCTCACCCCAGCCCTCTCCCGAAGCGGGGAGAGGGAGTCAGGGCTGTGCTTGCGTTGGGTTTGGTGGGTGGCGGGGAGCGCCTGCCGTGGGGCGGTTCGCGCGCACCGCCTGGCCAGCCGTCTGACAGAGCGATAGCCACGGGCGCCGAACATCTAGTCGCCGCAAGCGGTGCTTCTACTTGTGGAACTGCGCGAATGCCTCCACCGCCACCCGCTGGGTTGCCAGCCGGTTCGCTGGCTCCGCTGGGTCGGCGTGGCCCAACGCCATGCCGCAGGCCACGATGTGCTCGGCCGGGATGTCCAACTGCCGGCGGATGATCGCGTGGTAGCTGGCGAACGCCGCCTGCGCACAGGTGTCCAGTCCGCAGCCGCGGGCGGCCGTCATCACCGATTGCATGAACATGCCCAGGTCGAGCCAGCTCCCCTGCCCCAGGCCGCGGTCGATGGTGAAGATCATCCCGACCGGCGCGCCGAAGAACTCGTAGTTGCGGCCATGCTGCCGGGATGTGGCCTCGCGGTCGCCCTTGGCGATGCCCAGCAGGCCATAGAGCGCCCAGCCGACCTCCCGCCGCCGGCCGAGGTACGGGTCGCGCCAGGTGGCGGGGTAGTACTCGTACTCCATGTCCGGGACCTCCCCGGCCTCATGCGCCGCCAGCACCGCCGCGCACAGCCGCGCCCGCGCTGCGCCGGTCAGGACGTGGACGTGCCAGGGTTGGGTGTTGGTCATGCTCGGCGCGCGGCTGGCGGCGGCCAGGATGCGCTGCACCGTCGCCTCCGGCACCGGTTGCGGGGTGAAGCCGCGGACGCTGCGGCGGGTCAGCAGCGCCGCTTCGACGGCCGGGTCCATCCCCGGGTTCGTCATGGTGCCGGTCAGCCCTGGGTCAACGCGCATCCGCCCTCCCCTTCTGGCCGCACGGCCTCCTCGGCCGGGATGGTGCGGATCAGCTTGTAGTAGTCCCATGGTCCCTTCGACTCCGCCGGGGACTTCACCTCGAACAGGTAGAAGTCGCGCAGCACCCGGCCATCCCGGCGGATGCGGGCGTTGGCGGTCATGAAGTCCGAAACCGGGGTTGCCCGCATCTGCTCCGCCACGGCTGGCCCGTCGGTGCCGCCAACTGCGGCGACCGCCTTCAAGTAGTGCGCGACGGCGCTGTACACCCCGGCCTGGGTCATCGTCGGCTCCCGCCCGTTGAACCGCGCGGCGAACCGGGCGGACCAGGCGCGGGTGGCGTCGTTCTGGTCCCAGTAGAAGCTTTCGGTCAGTTCCAGCCCTTGCGCCACCTGCAGGCCCAGGCTGTTCACGTCGGTGATGAACACCAGCAGCCCCGCCAGCTTTTGCCCGCCGGCGACGACGCCGAACTCCGCCGCTTGCTTGATGCTGTTGATCAGGTCGCTGCCCGCGTTGGCCAGCGCCACCACCTTGGCGCCGCTGCTGCGCGCCTGCAGCAGCGGGGAGGACATGTCGGCCGTTCCCATCGCCACCCGCACCGATCCCAGCACCTTGCCGCCCGCGGCGGTCACCAGGGCGCGCGCGTCGGCCTCCATGGCGTAGCCGAAGGCATAATCCGCCGTGAGGAAGAACCAGGTGTCGCCGCCGGCCTTGACCACTGCGCTCGCGGTGCCCTTGGCCAGCGCCACGGTGTCGTAGGTCCAGGCGAAGCCGGTCGGCGAGCACGCCTTGCCCGTCAGGTCCGATGATCCGGCGGCGGAGAACATGACGATCTTGTGCCGGGTCCGCGCGACCTCCTGCACCGCAAGGGCGACCGAGGACACGGGGACGTCCAGGATGGCGTCCACCCCCTCGCGGTCGTACCAGCGCGCGGCGATGGCGGCGCCCACGTCCGGCTTGTTCTGGTGGTCGCCGGACACGACCTCGACCGGGCGGCCCAGCACCGTGCCGCCGGCATCCTCCACCGCCATGCGGGCGGCCAGCACCGAGCCGGGGCCGGCCAGGTCGCTGTACATGCCGGACTGGTCGTTCAACACGCCCAGGCGGATCGGCGTTTGGGCCTGGGCGGAGGCGGCCAGCCATAGGTATGCCAGCCCAGCCATGATCGCTCGCATCGGCGCAGCCTCCTGCCATGGCCCGGCGGCTGATCCTGCCTGGGTTGGGCCGATCACACCCGCCCCGTCCCGCCAATGCAAGCCGGTTGCGTGCTGGCCGCTTTGGGAGAGGCTGGGGTGAGGGGGCTTGCTGGCCTGGTGCGCTGTGGACCGTCGGCGGCGCCGGAATTGGGCTGCTGCGGCGGGGGCTGCCAGCAAGGCCCCCTCACCTCGGCCCTCTCCCGAAGGGGGAGAGGGAGGCTATGATGGTGCTGGGCTTGGCAGGTCGAACACCAGGCAAGTCGTGCTGGCGGTCGCATACAGCTTGCCTGCGGCATCGGTCAGGCGGGCCTCGGCGAAGGCGGCATTGCGTCCGGCCTGCGTCACCCGGCCCTCGGCGCTGACGGTCCCGGTGCGGTCGGTCACGGCGCGGAGGTAGTTCACCTTGATCTCCAGCGTCGTGTAGCCGCGGCCCTGCGGCAGGGTCGAGTGGACCGCGCACCCCATGACGCTGTCGAGCAGGGTGGCGATCATCCCGCCATGCACGGACCCCAAGGGGTTGAACAGGTGCTCGCCGGGGTGGAGGGCCATCACGATGCGCCCAGCCTCGACCTCCAGCATCTCGATGCCGAGCAGCAGCACCGCCGGCGGCCGCGGCAACAGGCCGTCGCGCATCGCTATCAGGTAGTCGAGGCCGGCCATGTCGCGCCCGGCCCGCGCCGCCGCCTTCGGATCGTCCCAGGTGACCACGCGGCGGCGTTCGGCGGGTGCGGTTTGGCTCATGCTGTGCTCCTGCGGCGGTTGGCGCCGGGCAACCGTAGCCTAAGTTTCACAGCGCCTCCCAATCGCGTGAGTATGATGCGGCAAACATCTGGGATTGTTGCGGGATGATGACGCGGACCTATTTTGCCGCCCTGGCGCTCGTCGCGGGCGCCGCACCGGCCCACGCGGCGGTGGTGAACCAGTGGGTGCAGTTCGCCCCCAACGACACCGTGCTGCTACGTGCCATCGAGACGGTGCCGGGCAATGGCTGCCCGGTCGCCGCGGTGGACGGCAGCCCGGTCACGCTCGCCGGGCGCGGCAACATCGTCCAGCCGACCGACACGGCGAGCTACGGCGGCAAGAGCTACTGGCCGGTCCTGATGTGCGAGAGCGCGCCGATCTCTGCCTTTGGCCATGCCAGCGCCAGCATCAACGGCGTTGCGCTCAAGATGCCGGTGACGAACCCGCGCCGCATCCTGGTGATCGGCGACACCGGCTGCCGCGTCACCGCCGCCACCACGGGCACGCAGAACTGCAACGATCCCGCGCAGTTCCCGCTGCAGTTCCTGTCCAACTACGCCGCCACGTTCCAGCCCGACCTGATCGTGCACGTCGGCGATTTCTTCTACCGCGAGCAGCCCTGCCCGACCGGGTTCACCGGCTGCGCGGGGAATCCGGCCTATGACAACTGGGATAGCTGGAACGCCGACTGGTTTGCCCCGGCCGCCAACCTGATGGCCGCCGCCCCGATCGCGCTGTCCCGCGGCAACCATGAGAGCTGCAACCGCGGGGCGCGCGGCTGGTTCCGGCTGCTGGACGCGCACGCCTATGACCCGAACGCGGTGGAGTGCACCGGCCCCTACGTGCCGATGGCCGGGGCGCCTGGTGCGGCGGGGCCGCTGACCGCCTATGACTACACGCCGCCCTATGTCGTCCAGGCTGGCCAGGTGTCGCTGCTGATGTTCGATTCCAGCGATTCGAACACGACTGCGCCGGACACCGCGACGCTGAGCGGCGGCCAGACCCTGGCGCAAATCTACACCGCGCAGCTCAGTGCCGCGCTGGCCCCGCTGGCGGGCGGCAACGTGTTCTACATCACGCACAAGGCGACCTATGACATACGCCAGGCCAAAATCGGCAGCAGCCTGGCCGGCGGCGACGCGACGCAGCAGTCGGTGTTCAACAGCCTGACCCCGGGTGGCGTGCCGGCGCAGGTGAAGCTGCTGATCTCGGGCCATGACCACCAGTTCCAGGTGGTGAACTTCGCCAGCAGCAGCTATGCGCCGATGCTGGTGGTGGGCAACTCGGGCACCCTGCTGGACAACAACAGCGGCACGCAGCCGCAGGCGTTCACGCCGGACACCACGCCGGGCAATGCGGGGGCGAGCTATGCGCTGCCAGGCGTCGCGGGCACGCCGACGACGACGCTGACGGGGACCGCCGACCAGTCGGAGTATGGCTTCACGGTGCTGGACGCGGTGACGGGCGGCTACATCGCCAACGTTTACAATATGTCGTCCAACAAGCTGGCGCGCTGCGTGGTGCAGTTGAGCCCGCGTTCGATGATGTGCACGCAGTAGGCTTTCGGCGTATCATCGGCCGGCCAGGCCCGCCCCGGCGCACACCGGGGCGGGCCTTCGTATTTGCAGAAGGCTGTGGGACGACGTGAACGCGCTCCATCCACCCCCGGCGCGTGACCCTGCGCCCGCCGCCGTGCTGGACGCCTGGCCGGAGGCGGCGCGCATCTTGCGGCTGCTGCGGCGGTTGAGCCTGCTGTATGGGCTGGCGGTGCTGGCGGTGGCCGGGCTGCTGCTGGTCCGCACGGCGCCGCCCTTGGCCGAGTTGCGGGCCGGCGGGTTGGGCGGCTTGGTGCTCGGGTCGCTGCTGCTGCCGCTGGCGGGATTGCTGGCGACGTTGCCGCTGGCATGGGCGCGGTGGCGGCTGGGGCACCCGGCGGGGCCGGTTGTGGGGGCACGCCTTGGCTGGGCGCGGGTGCGCTGGCGCCGGCCGGCCAGGCTGGGGACAAGCGGGCTGGGGACAGGCGGGTTGGCAATGGGCGGGGTGGCGGCGATGGACCCGGCCTGGCGCCTGGCCCGGATGGCGCGCCGGCCGCAGGGCGTCATCGTTCCGTTGATTGCGTTGCTCGCCGGGGTCGCGGCGTGGTGGCTGCGGCCGGGCGGCGGCGGCGTGCCGGCCGAGGCCGTCCTGCTGGGCGCCGGCGCGGTCGTGCTCACGTTTCCGCTGCTGGTGGCCGAGCGGATCATGGCGGCCGTCCCGAAGGCGCGGTTGCCGGAAGCGCCGTTCCTGCAGGCGCTGCTGTTCGTGCCTGTCGTCGTCATCCCCGTTGCGGGCGTGCTGGAGCTTGCGGCCGGGCTTGGCGCGGCGTGGGCGCGGCCGGCCATGGTGGTGGCCGCGCTGTACCTGTGCCTGGTGGCGGCCGAGTTGGCCGTGCGCGCCCTGGCCAACTGGTTCCTGCCGCCGCCGGCCCCGGCTGCGGCACGCGCCGCGGTGGCCAGCGTGGCGGCCGTGCTGCTGCAGCCCGGCCGCGTGGCGCCGGATGGGCTGGCTGCGCCGCTGCGCACCCACCTGGGGCTGGATTTCTCCCGCAGTTGGGCGCTGCGCTACGCCCGGTCGGCGTTCCTGCCGGTGGGGCTGCTGATCGCCTTGGCGGCGTGGGGGCTGTCGGGGGTGTCGCTGATCAACCTGGACCAGCGCGGGGTGTACGAGCGGTTCGGCGCCCCCGTTGCCGTCTGGCAGCCCGGGGCGCACCTGGGCCTGCCGTGGCCGTTGGGCCGGGTGCGGATGGTGGAGCTTGGCGTCGTCCACGCCACGGCGCTGGGGCGGCAGGAGGCGGCCGACCCGCCCTCCCCGGCCGAAGCCGCTGCGCCGGCCTCCGCCGACCGCCTGTGGGAGGGCACGCATCCGGCGGAGGTGTCGTATGTGATCGCGGGCGTCGAGACCTCTGGGGCGCAGAGTTTTCAAAGTGTTAGCGTGGACCTGAGGGTGCTGTACCGTACCGGGATGGATGACGGGGCCGCGCTGCGCGCCGCCTATGCCGTTGCGGCGCCCGACTCGCTGGTGCGGGCGGAGGCGGGCCGGCTGCTGGCGGGCTTTTTTGCCGGGCAGGTGCTGACGGCGGTGCTGGGCGAGAACCGCGAGCAGCTTGCCGACGGGCTGCGCGCGAGCCTGCAGGGCGAATTGGACCGGCTGGGCAGCGGCATCGAGCTGATGGGCATGGTGGTGGAGGCGATCCACCCGCCTGCCGCCGCCGCCGAGGCCTACCACAACGTGCAGGCCGCGGAGATCATCGCCAACACCGCCATCGCCACCGAGCGCGGCCGGGCGCAGGCCACCGCCGCCATGGCCCGGCAAACCGCTGCCGAGGGCGTCAACACCGCCCGCGGCACGGCGGCGGACACGGTGGGCGCGGCCAACGTCCTGTTGCGGAGCTTCACCGCCGACCAGGCCGCCGCGACCGCGGGCGGCAAGGCGTTCCTGCTCGAACGCTACTTCGCCAACCTCTCTACCGCTTTGTCCAAGGCGCCCCTAGTCATCGTGGATCACCGTTTGAGCGGCGTGGAGGCTCCGGTCATTGACCTGCGGACCTACGGCGCCCCCGGCGGACGCATGGGCGATGACGACTGATTGCAGGGGGCGCCAATGATGCACGGCCACGACCATCACCACCATCACCACCACGAGGAGGAGGAGCCGGACCCCGGCGTGTCCCCGGCCGCCCGCCGCCTGCGGATCGGGCTGCGCTTCGTGCTGGCCGGGCTGATCGTGGTGGCGGCCGGGTTCGCGGCGTCGTCGGTGATGGTGCCGGCGGGGCAGGCGACGGTGATCACCCGGTTCGGCGATCTGTCGCGGGTGCTGACGCAGCCGGGCCTGGCGTGGAAGCTGCCGGCGCCGCTGGAGGGCGTGGTGCCCGTCGATCTGCGGCTGCGGACTACCTCGACCGGGTTGCAGGACGTGGGGACCAAGGACGGCCTGCGCATCCTGGTGCAGGCGTACGCCGCCTGGCAGGTGCCGGACGACCCGGCGCGCATCCGCCAGTTCCTGCGCGCCGTCCGCAACGATCCCGACGAGGCCGCGCGCCAGTTGCGCAGCCTGGTCGGCTCGGCCCTGCAGGTCACCGCCAGCAGCTTCGAGCTGGCGGACCTGGTGGATACCGATCCGGCGCGGCAGAACCTTCCGGCCTTTGAGGCGCGGCTGCGCGACCAGGTGGCGGCGCAGGCGCTGGACGTGTACGGCGTGCGCATCGCCCAGGTCGGCATCGAGCGGCTGAGCCTGCCCGACGCCACCCTGGCCGCCACGGTGTCGCGGATGCGCGCCGAGCGGGAGACGGTCGCCGCCGCCCGCACCGCCGAGGGCCTGCGCGCCGCGGCCGAGCTGCGGTCGGAGGCGGCGCGCGACAGCCGCATCACCCTCGCCCGGTCCCGCACGGAGGCGGCGGACATCGAGGCGGCGTCCCGCAAGGAAGCGGCGGCGATCCAGGCCCGCGCCTATCAGGCGGACCCGGACCTGTATGCCTTGTTGCGGTCGATGGACACCCTGGGCAGCGTCGTCGGCCCCAATACGCGCATGATCCTGCGCACCGATGCCGCGCCGTTCAACGTGCTGATCCAGGGTCCGGCCGGGCTGCCTGCCGCGCCGGCTGACAAGCAGGCGGGCCTGGCGCGGTGAGCGTGCAGCCTGCTCAGGCTCAGGCGGAGCTGAACGGGCCGGTCGTCCAGTCCATCGGCATCGGCTTCAAGGTGCTGTATGCCGCCATCGCGCTGCTGGCGGCGGCGTGGGTGGCGTCCAACTGGCGGCAGGTGCCGGCGGATAGCCAGGCGGTGGTGCTGCGCTTTGGCGGGATCGTCGGGGTGCAGCCGGCGGGGCTGGCGGCGTCGTGGCCGCGCCCGGTCGGGTCGGTCGTGCTGGTGCCGGGGCCGGACCGGCTGCTGACGGTGCGGACGGCCTCGACGGCGCGCAGCACCGCGCTGGAGGACGTGTTTACCCAGGCCAATGACGCCGGCATCCCCCAGGGCGCGGGCAGCTACTTGACCGGCGATGGCGGCGTGGTGCTGCTGTCGGCGACCATCACGTATCAGGTGGCGGACGGTGCGGCGTACTTGCTGGCGCAATCCCATGTCCCCCCGGCGTTGCAGCGGGTGTTCCAGGCCGCCGCGGTGCGGGTGGCGGCCGGGCGGACGCTGGACGACGTGCTGGTTGCCCGCCCCGACCAGACCGAGGCAGACCCCGGCCGGGCCGCGCTCGCCGAGAGCCGGCGGCAGGCGATGCGCGGCGACCTGGTGCGGGAGATGAACCGCCGCCTGGGTGACCTGTCGGCGCAGGGTGCCTCCTTGGGTGTCAGCGTCAGCCGCATCGACCTGGACACCGCCTTGCCGCCCGCGGCCAAGGTCGCGTTCGACGGCGTGCTGGTCGCGGTGCAATTGGCCGAGCAGGGCATCGCCGGCGCCCGCACCGAGGCGGCCCGCATCGGCCAGGCTGCCGACCGCGAGCGCGACCGCCTGCTGACTGCCGCCCGCGCCGCCGCGGAGGAGCGGGTGGGCGACGCCCGGGCCAGGACCGCCCCCATCACCGCGTTGCAGGCCGGCATGACCCTGGCGGCCAGGCCGGCCATGCTGGACCAGGTCTATCGCGACCAGTTGGCGCTGCTGCTGCACAAGGTCGGCCGGATTACCGCCGTCGATGCGGCGGGCGGCGCCAAGATCATTCTGCCTGCCACGCCGCCCACAGGATCAATGCCATGAGCGCCACCACCCTCCCTGCCCTTGCGGCGCCGCGCCGTACGTCGTTGCTGGCCGTGGCCGAGCGTGGCTTGCTGGCACTGCGGATGACGCTGGCGATGCTGGCGGCCGGGCTGCTGCTGCTGGCGGTAGCGTGGCAGGCGGCGTTCCCCGAGCAGCGCGCCCTGTCCGACCTGGTGGCGGGCGGTGCGGCGCTGCTGGTGGCGGTGCCGGTGATCGCCTCTGCCTGGGGCAGCCTGCGCCATCCCAGCCTGCACGGCGTGACGGACCGGCTGATCTGCGTGGCGCTGATCGCCGCCTGGGCCAGCGGCGACCTGATGACCGCCGCCGTGCTGCCGATCATCATGATCATCGGGCATGTGCTGGAGGAGCGCAGCCTGCTCGGCTCCCGCGAGGCCATCGAGGCGCTGGGGCAACTGGCGGAGACCCATGCGCGGCGGCTGAACCTGGACGGCAGCGCCAGCACGGTGGCCACCGCCGATCTGCGGCTGGGCGACCGGATCGAGCTGCTGGCCGGGGCGCGGGTGCCGGCGGACGGGGTGGTGCGGGCCGGGCAGGCGAGCCTGGACATGGCGTCGCTGACCGGGGAGAGCGTGCCGGTCGAGGTCGGGCTGGGTGATGCGGCGTTGGCCGGGTCGATCAACACCAACGGCCGGCTGGAGCTTGAGGTGACGCGGCTGGGGGCGGAGACGACGCTGGGAAAGATCATCGCGCTGATGCGGACGGCGGAGCGGGCCAAGCCGCCGATCGCGCGGCTGCTGGAGCGGTATGCCGGGGAATACATGATTCTGGTGCTGCTGATCGCGGCCGGGACCTGGTTCGCCACGGGGAATACCCCGGCGACGCTGGCGGTGCTGGTGGCGTCCTGCCCCTGCGCGCTGGTGCTGGCGGCGCCGGCGACCTCCATCGCCGCCATCGCGGTGGCGGCGCGGCATGGCATCCTGATCAAGGGCGCGGCGTTCCTGGAGCAGTTGGCCGAGGTCACCTCCGTCGTGTTCGACAAGACGGGGACGCTGACCACGGGGGAGCTGACGCTGACGGACTTCCAGGCCGCCGATGGCGTGGACCCGGCGGCGGCGCTGAACCTGGCGGCGGCCCTGGGGGCGGCCAGCAGCCATCCGGTGAGCCGTGCGGCGGCGCGGGCTGCGTTGGCGGCGGACCGGCCGGCGCTGGATGGGGTGCGGGAGATCGGCGGTTTTGGCGTGACGGCGACCGTGGACGGCATGGAGGCGGCGCTCGGCCGTCCCGACCTGTTTGCCAGCCTGGGCGTGGCGGCCCCACCGGCGCCGGCGCATGACGGGCCGATTGCCGGGGTCAGCCTGGGCGGGTCGTTCGGCGGCTGGCTGCTGTTCGCCGACCGGCCGCGTCCGGAGTCCCGCGCCGCGGTGGCGGAGCTGCGGACGCTGGGGCTGGAGCGGCAGGTGCTGCTGACCGGGGACCGGCAGGCAGTGGCGCAGCGGATCGGCGCAGAGCTGGGCATCGGCGACATCGTGGCCGGGGCGTTGCCGGAGCAGAAGATGAACCGCGTGCTGGCCGAGATCAGGGATGGGTTCCGTCCGATGGTGGTGGGGGATGGGATCAACGACAGCTTGGCGCTGAAGGTGGGCGCGGTTGGCGTGGCGATGGGGGCGCAGGGCACCGACGTGGCGCTGGCCTCGGCCGACCTGGTGTTGATGACGAGCGACCTGCGCCGCCTGGGCACCGCCATACGGCTGAGCCGGCGGTGCCGGCGGACCATTCATGTGAACGTTGCCATCGGGCTGGGCTGGACGGTGCTGCTGGTGGCGTTGGCGGCGGCGGGCGTGCTGGGGGCGGAGGGCGCGATCATTGCGGCGCTGCTGCACAATTTCAGCACGTTCGTGGGGTTGGGCAATGCGGGGCGTTTGCTGCTGTTCGACGAGACCGGCGCGCGGCCGGCGTAGGGGGCGATCCCTCCCCCTTTGGGAGAGGGCGGGGGTCTTGCAGCGCGGCGTCTCCGGCGCGAATAGCCCGGTCTTGGCGGCGTTGGCGGTTCTTGGACCGCACGACGGCAAGGCCCCCTCACCCCGGCCCTCTCCCGAAGGGAGAGGGGGAAGGTGGAATGACGCATAAATGTCGCAAACAGCGGCATTTTGGTTTGCTACCTCATCTGAAGTCTCGATCTCGTGAGGAGTCAGCCCATGCCCGTCCGCCGCGCCCTGGTTGCCACAGCCTTTGCAGCCGGCTTGTCCCTCGGAGGGATGGAGACATCGGCGGCGACGCTGACCAACAGCTTCGCCGCTTGGCAGGCCGGGGTTGCCGGGGCGGCGGTGGATACAACGGTCAGCACCGGCTTTGCCAACGCCAACCCGTTCGCCCTGACCCTGCCGACGACGAACGTCGTGCCCCTGGCCGACGGCCTCACCGTTGGTTTGTCCGCCTTGGCGCAGGTCACGCAGCCGCCGAATGGCTCCGGCGGCTTCCCCTACCGCCTGGCAGGCGGCGGCACGCCGGACCTGCTGATCCCGGTGGACGCCAGCGGCAACCAGCTGCAATCGGAGACATTGACGCCCGGGGCCGGCAGCATCGGCGCGCTGGGGTTCGAGGTCGTTCCGTTTTCGAGCAGCCTGAATGACCCCTATACGATCACCGTCCAGCTTGCCGGGGGCCAAACTTCGACGGTCAGCTTGCCGGGGGGCAGCTTCAATACGGGAACGACCACACCGGGGTTCTTTGGGTTCTATGGCGGCGGCGTGTCGTCGCTGACCATCACGACGTCGGACCCGAACGGCTTCGCCTTCGGCGGCTTCGTGGACGTTGCCGCGGTGGGTGTTCCCGAGCCGGCGTCGGTTGCCCTGCTGCTGACGGGCGTGATCGGCGTGGTGGGCCAGGCCCGGCGCCGGGCCTGACCTTGGCGGCCATGGTGCGGGCCAAGCGGGGGGCGGCGGCCTGTGCGGTGGCCGGCGTGCTCGCCTGGCATGGCAGCGCCTGCCCTGCGGCGCAGGCCCAATCCGGCCCCCGGCTGCCCGCAACGCTGGCGCCTGGAAGCCTGGCGCCCGCGACCCTGCCGCGCCCGCCCGCGCCGCTGCCACGCCTGACCGGCGTGGTCGCCACGGGCAGAACGCGCCAGGCGATCTTCACCGCTCCGGATGGCCTCGGCGCGCTGGTGGCGGGGGAGGGCGACCGGCTTGGCCCCTACACGGTCACGGCGATCACCGCAGGCGCTGCGGAGCTGACGGGTCCGGGCGGCGCCTACCTGCTGCATCCCACGCCTCATGCCGGGCTGCGGCCGGGCGCCGGGGCGCCGCCGGCTCCGGCCCTGTCCTATCCCGCCCGGCGCGAGGCCGAAACCGAGAACGACCAGTAGCGCCGCGGTTAATTCCCGACCGGCCCGTCGAGCAACGCGCCCCAGGCGGCGAACATCGCGGTTTGGCTGTACTCCGCCTCGGCCCGTGCCTGGTTTGCGGCGCCGATGCCGCGGCCCCGGTCCGGCGCCCGCAGCAGATGCAGCAACGCATCCGCCAGGGCCGGCGCATTCCGCTCGACCACGAAGGGGGCATTGCCCGGCGCCAGCATCAGGCGCACGTCGCCCACGTCGGTCGCGGCCACCGGCAGGCCCGCCGCCATCGCTTCCAGCACGCTGAGCGGCATCTGCTCGGTGTCCGAGCTGAGGGCGAACGCGTCGAAGCCGGCATACTCCCTGGCAGGCTCCGCCATGTGCCCGGCGAAGCGCACGTCCGCCGCAATGCCCAGGCTGGCCGCCAGCGCCTCCAGCCCTGCCCGCTCGGCCCCGTCGCCGACGATCACCAGCCGCGCCGGCATGGCCTGCCGGACGATCTGGAAGGCGTGCAGCAGGCGGCCCAGGTTCTTTTCCGCCCGCAATGCCGCGACGGTGCCGATCACCGGCGGTCCTTCGCCGCGTGGCCCTGGGTTGGCGAAGCGGGCCAGGTTGACGCCGTTCGGGATATAACGCACCTGCCGCGCCGGCAGCCGCCAGGTGTGCAGCGCGATGCGCTCCAGGACCCGCGACGGCAGCACCACCGTGCTCCGCCGCAGCACGAACCGCCGCGTCCATACTCGGCGCGGCAACTGCCCGGCCACCTCGTCCGGACCCAGCCCATCCTCGACGTGGACGTGGCGCACGAGCGGGACCAGGTTGGCCATGCCCCACTCGATCGACCCCCAGTTGGCGGTGGCCAGGGTCTGCGGCGCCAGCTCACGCAGCACCGCGCGGCAGCGGCGGAGGTTGCCCAGGGTGTCGCCCTTGGGTAGCGTGACGGCGGGGAAGGTGATGTCCAGGCCGGGGTCCAGCCGCTCGCGGCAGGTCAGCACGCCGTCCATGGCGATGATGGCATGCCGCCAGCGCCGGCCGAAGTGGTTGAGCACGGAGGCCAGGCGCACCTGCGCGCCGCCGGTCGCAAACGTCGGGAACACATGCAGCAGGAGCGGGGCGGCGGTCATTTCGATGTTCCGGCCGCGATGTCAGGCGGCGGCGATGTCCAGGCCATCGTACAGGTCCGCCAAGGCCAGGCTGATGCCGACCTCCGGCAGGTGCAGCGTGCCGTCGGTCCGGATGGACGTGCGCCAGTCCCCGGCGTCCAGCTCCAGCACCGTCAGGCCGATGCTGTCCTGCTCGACGATGACGTAGCGGCGGATGGACGGGACAGCGCCATATTCGTGCACCTTCACGACGCGGTCCGTGCGGTGCGAGGAGGGGCTGAGCACCTCGAACACCACGACGGCCTCGGCCAGGAGCTTGCTCTTGTTTTCGTTCCCGATGGAGGCGATCACGACATCCGGGTAGCGGACCGCGCTGCCGACGGTCGCCACGCCAACATCGGGGCCGAACAACTCGAAAGGCGTGCTCGCCAGCCGGTCCTCGATCAGCCGGGTCAGCCGGCGACGCAGGCGGTCGTGCAAGAGGTTGCCGCCCTCCATCCCGATCGGCTGGATGCCGTAAAATTCGTAGCGCGCATCCTGGGCCTCCGCCCAATCCAGGAACTCATCGCGGCTCATCGGTCTGTGCAGGGCGACGTTCATGCGCGGTAAGGTAGCACATCCGCAGCCGGGTGCTGCAACGCACGCGGCCCCAGGGTGTGATCGTATATGCCGCAGGAAACCGCTTCTTCCCCCTCTCCCCCTTCGGGAGAGGGAGAAGGCAGCATCCCCATGGCAAATGCGATCGCCCTGCACGCGGCCCGGCGCGGCCTTGCCAGCCACAAGGGACCTACTTACCATCGCGCCCGCAACGATGGCCGAAGGGGGACCGCGTGACGCAGACCACAGACCCAGCCGTCGCCGTCGCCGTCGCCACCACCGCCACCAGCCTGGCCGAGCCGCCCGTGCTGATCGAGGCCAAGGACCTGATCCGGCTTGATAGCTTCGACGACGCGCGTCGCAAGCGGGCGCACGAGGTGGCGGCCGGGGTCAACGTCGCCGACAGCACCTCCCTTACTGTGTTCGGCGCCGCGCCGCAGCGCAAGCTCAGCGGCTTCCTGGACCAGTTGCTGGCGGGCACCCGCACCAACGAAATCGGTGTGGCGGGCGAACTGGTGCTGGAGCTGGCCACCGACCTGAAGCGCCTGGACCTGCCGGCGATGAAGCGCGAGGCCGAGGGCGCCGGCGCGATGCTCAGCCGCGTGCCGGTGGTGGGCAAGTACTTCTCCGCCCTGCGCCGGTTCCGCGCCATGCAGGCGACCGTCACCACCCACATGACGGAGATCGAGCAGAAGGCCGAGCTGCACCTGGGCAAGCTGAAGGCCACCAATGCCGGCCTCGACCGGCTGCTGGATGCCACCGAGGACAACCTGCGCGAGCTGGAGGTCTACATCGCCGGTGGGCAGCAGGCGGCGCTGCGGATGCGCGGCGAGCACGCGGCGCTGCGGGGCGAGGTGCAGGCGTCGCGCGACCCGGTCCGCATGGCCAAGCTGCGCGACATGTCCGAGCAGATCAACGCCTTCGAGACCCGCCTGGTGCGGATGCAGATCGCCTTCACCCGCGGCATCCTGGCCATCCCGCAAATCCGCACCGCGCAGCAGGCCGGGCGCATCGAGATACAGAACACGCTGGACACCGTGCTGTTCGACCTGCCGGACTTCAAAGGCGCCATCATCCGCATCGCCGCGCTGGAGCGTATCAGCCGCGCCGCCGACGCCACCGCCGCGCGCCGCAAGATCACGCGCGAGTTGCAGGCCATCGGCATCGATGCGCTGGACGGCGCCTACACCAAGGCCAAGCTGAGCCAGGGCGACATGGCCGACGACATCGCCAGCCTGAACCAGACGTCGGACCGCATGATCGCCATCATCAACCGCGGGCTGGAGATCGACCGCGCCAACCGGGGCAAGCGGGAGGCGGCGGTGCAGCAGATCGGCGAGGTCCGGGAGCGCCTGCTGGAGAGCCTGCGCGACCATGCCGACCGGGCATTGTCGGCGTAGGCATCGCGCCGTCCTTGCGGACAAATTCGAACCGATCGGGGGTTGCGCCGGCTGGGCGGGACGGGCGACTCTGGGCTGGCCTCCACTGGAGCTTGCATGCAGTTCAAGGTTGAAAGCTTCCTGAACCACAACCTGCCCGCGGGCGGCACGCGGGTGGACGTGGTGTTCAGCCTGTCCGGCGATGCGGCCGGGCCGGTGCAGGCCGCGCGGCCGCATCGGGTGATCGGGCTGCTGGGGGACCGGTCCGGCTCGATGGCCGGGCCGAAGATGACGGCGCTGAAGCATGCCCTGCGCGTTGCCATCGACGCGATGGACGAGGACACCGAGTTCTTCGTCACCGCGTTCGACACCAAGGAGCGCAACATCGTGCCGCTGACCAGGGCGGATGCGGCGGGCAAGCGGTTCGCCCATGGCGAGGTGCAGCGGCTGGAGGCCGGCGGCGGCACGGCGTTGTCCACCGCCCTTGAAGCGGCGCGGGCGGCGTTCCAGCAGCGGCCCGGCGCGGTGTGCCAGGCGATCCTGCTGACGGACGGGCAGAACGGGCCGGAGGATGCCGGGCCGCTGGACCAGGCGTTGCTGGCCTGCGCCGGGCTGTTCCAGGCGCAGTGCCGCGGCGTTGGGACCGACTGGTCGCCGAAGGAGCTGCGGCAGATCGCCGACCGCCTGCTGGGCAGCGCGCAGATGGTGGCGCAGCCGGACGGCATGGCGGAGGACTTTCGCGCGACGATGGCCGCCGCCATGGCGCTGGGCGTCGCCGACGTGCGGCTGCGGCTGTGGATGCCGAAGAACGCGCGGCTGACCGGGTTCAAGCAGGGCTACCCGACCGAGATCGACTTGCTGGGCAGCCTGCGCCCGGTCGATCAGCGCGCGGTCGATCTGCCGTTGGGGGCGTTCGGTGCGGGCACGCAGGACTACTGCGCCAGCTTCGCCGTGGTGCCGCTGGCGACGGGGGAGCAGATGCTGGTCTGCCGCCCCTCCATCGTGACGCCCGACCCGGCGACCCGGCAGGACACCGCGGTGCCCGGCGCCAACGTCACCGTCACCTGGACCGACGACGCCAACCTGTCCGCCCGCATCGACGCGCAGGTGGCGCACTACAGCGGCCAGGCGGAGAAGGCGCGGGCGATCCAGGACGGGTTAGAGGCGATGGAGCGCCATGACGACGGCACGGCGACGCTCCGCCTGGGTCGCGCGCTGCAACTGGCGCAGCAGTCCGGCGACGAGGAGACCACGCGCCGGCTGCGCCAGGTGGTGGATGTCGTGGACGACGCAGGCACCGTACGGCTGCGGCGCGGGGCGGAGAAGGCGGCGGTGATAGACCTGGACGTCGGCAGCACCCGCACCGTTCGCGTCAAGCGGGACTAAAGGCCGTGCGTTGCCCGAAGTGCGGCCAGGCGTCCACCGATGCCGAGTTCTGCTCCGAGTGCGGCGCGGCGATGGCGGCGCCGGCGCCCGCTGCCCCGGCCGCCGCGCCTGCCCCGCCGGACGCGCCGGGCGGCGTCGAGGCGTGCCCGGTGTGCGGGGAGCTTCGGCCCGGCCCCCTGGCGCGCTTCTGCGATACCTGCCGTTACGACTTCGTTACCCATCTGCCGTTTTCGGCATCGGCGGTACCGGCTGCCCCTACGGCGACCGTCATAACCCTGACGCCTGCCCCGGCGGCCCCGCCAGCGCCGGCCGAGTCCCCTGCCCTTCCAGCCGCCCAACGCTGGGAGCTGCTGGCCCAGGTGGACGCCAGCCTTCGCAAGCCCGAGGACCCGGAACCTGGGGACCGCAGCGAGCGGCTGTTCCCGCTGGACCTGCAGGACCACCTGATCGGCCGCCGCTCCGACAGCGCCGACATCCACCCGGAGGTGGTCATCCCCGATCCCGGCATCTCCCGCCGCCACGCCCGCCTGCTGCGCCAGCCGGACGGCGGGATGGCGCTGGTCGATCTCGGCTCGATGAACGGCACCCAGGTGAACGGCGCGGCGGTGGCGCCGAACGTGATCACGCCGCTGGCGGAGGGCGACCAGGTGACGCTCGGCTGCTGGACGCGGCTGATCCTGCGCGGGCGGTAGGGTGGCAGCGCCGCCCGCCGCCGGCCGTATGCCAGTGCTCGGCAGGCTCGGCCAGTTCATGCCGACGACGCCGGGCCGCATCGCTGGCGGGTTCGTCCTGGTTGTCCTGATCGCGCTGCTGGCGGTGGCGCTCAACCTGTTGGCCGCTGCCGATGCCGCGAGGACCATCAGGACCATCGGCAGCGACGCCGAGCCGTCGGTCGTGCTGGCGCTGCAGATCGGCGAGGTGCTGGGCGGCCTCGACTCCGCCGCGACCGATGACGCGCTGGCCGACATGGCTGCGGCGGGCACGTCCAAGCGCTGGCGGGACCGTAAGGCGGAGCTGGACGCGCTGGTGATCCAGGCCAGCCGCAACATCACCTACGCCGATGAGACCGCTGCCCTGCAGGGCCTGCTGCGCTGGACCGGCGATTACCAGGCCGCCCTGGCCGACGCGCGCAACGCCGCCGATCCTGGCCGGCCGTTCATTTCCATCCAGCGCCTGCAGTGGTCGCACCGGCTGCTGCACGACTTCGCCCTGCCGGAGGCGGATGCCCTGGCGGCGGCGAACCGCAAGCCGCTGGAGGCGGCCTATGCCACCTATCGGGCCTACTCCCGCATTGACGGGCTGGTCGCCATCGCGTCGTTCGCGCTGCTTATTGGCGTGCTGGCCGTGCTGCAGGTATTCCTTACGCGCCGCACCCGCCGCCTGGTGAACCTGCCGCTGGCGGTGGCGACGGTGCTGGGCGTTGGCATGGTCGCCGGCCTGTTCGCGGTGACCGCCAGCGAGCGTGAGACCGTCCGCTCCGCCAAGGCTGACAGCTACGACAGCCTGGACCCGCTCTATGCTGCCAAGGGGGCCGCGGCGGCATTGGATGCGGACCTGGCGCTGTGGCTGCTTGATCCCGGCGCGCGGCCCGTCATGGCGCAGGCGCTCGACACCCAGGCCCGCACGCTGCTGGACCTGGATTGGCGCGACCGGGCGGCGACGGACCGCTACCTCAACGCCCTTGCCGCCGCGCAGGGGTTGGAGCGGCAGGGCCAGCCGGCGGCGGCGTTGGCGGCCGTGCCGAAAAGGGCGGGCCTGCTCGGCGCGGAGCTGGGCAACATCACCTATGGTACGGCCGAGCGCGACCCGGCCAGCCAGGCCGTCCGCGACCTCGTGAGGTTCCTGCGCGTCGCGGACCAGGTGCGCGACCAGGCGGTGCACGGCGGGCTGGCTGTGGCGCTGCAGCTTCGCCGGGGCGATGGCGTGGCGGCGCTGAACGGACTGACGGGCGCGGTGGCCGCGACGATCCTGGTCAACCAGGCCGAGTTCGACCGCCAGGTGGACAAGGCGCAGCGGCTGGTGCGGCTGACCCCGGCCATCGCCTGCGGCGTTCTGGCCGCGGCCGTGCTGCTGGCCGCGGCGGGGCTGTGGCAACGCTACCGCGAGTATGCATGACCGCGCGCTTTGGCCCTCCGGCTGCGCCGCCGCCCGCTACGCTGGCCGGGGTGGACCAGGCGCTGGCTGCCTGGCGCAGCCGCCTGGCCGCCGCCAGCCGCAATGTCGCCGAGCTGAGCGAGCTGCCGGAGTTCCTGACGCTGAAGGCCGCCGCCCGGGTGGACCCGGCGGGCGCACCCGAGGCGCAGCGCCTGGTGGCGACGGTAGATGAGCTGTGGCAGGGCGTGCTGCTGCTGGGCGAGGCCATCAGCCGGGCCGAGGCCGCACGCGCCGCTGCAACCCGGCTGTGGATGCCGGCCAGCCTGGGCGCCGTGGTGCAAATCCTGGACGGTCCCTCGATCGGCATTGCGCTCGGCGCGTCGCCCGTGCTGCACCGGCGGCTGCTGGGCCAGGCGGCGGAGACGGCCTGGGTGTCGCCGAACCGCCTGCTGGAGACGATGGAGGCTGCGTTCGACGGCGCGCGGACCGCCCTGGCCCGAATCAGCGGCGCGCGGGACACGCAGGCTGCCCTGCGCGCGTCGCTATCGGCTGCGGTGGACAGCCTGACGGGGGAGGGCCGGCCGGAGGCTGCGGCGTTGGCGGCGCGGCTGGCAGGGTGCGATGCGGCCGAGCCGTTGGCCGCACTGACGCAGTTGGAGGCGCTGCGCCCCGACATCGATGCCGCGACCTTCTTGGCGGCCCAGGCGCGTGCGGCACGCAGCCGGGCGATGCAGGCGCTTGGGCAGGCCCGTGCCCGCCTGACGCAGATCGCCGAGCAGGGTGCGCAGGCCGGGCAGGCCGCATCGGCAGCCGTGGCGCTGGTGGCGGGCGCGGTCCCGGCTGGGCCGGTGGCGCAGGCGGGCGAGCTGCCGGGCTGGCTCGACCGGCTGCAACGGACGCTGGAGGCTGGACGGACGGAGGCGTTCCTGCTTGGCCTCGGCAGTTGGACGGTCCTGGCCGACCAGGTGGCGGCGGGCTGGCAGGGGGTGCTGGACCGCTCGGCGGCGTCGGTTGCGCTGCGGGACGAGCTGCGCGGGCGCTTCGGGGCGTTGCAGGCCAAGCACCGCGCCCGTGAGGCACACGCGCAGCAACGTGGCGTGTGCCAGCCCGACCCGGCCTTGGACGCGGCGGCGGCGGCGTTGCGGGCGGCATTGTTTGGTGGCCCGGCCGACCTGCCGGCAGCCCGGCGGTGGCTGGCCGAGTATGAGGCCGCACTCGCGCGGCCCCAGGTTGCGGCGGGATAGGGGGACAGCCATGGCAGGCATTCCATGCGGCGCATCCGGCTGCGCCGGGCACATCGAGGACGGGTTCTGCGACACCTGCGGACGGGCGGCGGATGCGGCCACCGCCAGCAGCGCGGTGACGGCGTTGTCCACGTCCTCGCGCCAGGTCGCCCGCAGCGGCGGCTACAGCCGGTCCGGGCGCGTCACGGCGGCCCGCCGTCCGCAGGCCGGACCGGCGGCGACGATGGCCACGGCGGGCACGGCGGGCACCAGCGGCGGCACCCGCAGCGCCCGTGCCACCCGCGGCAGCAGCACCCGGCGGCGTGCCCTGGGCGGCGGGCTGGTGCAGATGCCCACGGCGCCGTCCGCCGACCCGCTCAGCCTGGTGATGGCCGACCCGCGGGTGCCGGCCGACAAGTGCTTCTGCCCGAACTGCAAGAACAAGGTGAACCCGGATAAGCGGTTCTGCTCGAACTGCGGCGCGGAGTACAGCTTCCGGCCGGCGCTGCGCGCGGGGGACGTGGTGGCCGGGCAGTATGAGGTGCGCGGCCCCATCGCGTTCGGCGGGCTGGGGTGGATCTATCTGGCGATGGACACCGGGCTGAACCGCTGGGTGGTGCTGAAGGGCTTGCTGAACAGCAAGGACGAGGCGGCCGCCGCCGCCGCCATCGCCGAGCGGCAGTTCCTGGCCGCGGTGAAGCACGGCAAGATCGTCGGCATCTATACCTTCGTGACGCATGAGGCCGAGTCCTACATCGTCATGGAGTATGTCGGCGGGCGCACGCTGAAGGCGATCCGCAAGGAGCGCGGGCCGCTGCCGCCGGCGGAGGCGATGGCGTACATCCTCGGCATCTTGCCGGCGTTCGGGTACCTGCACGACCAGGGCCTGGTGTATTGCGACTTCAAGCCGGACAACGTGATGCTTGAGGGCGACGACGTGAAGCTGATCGACATGGGCGCCGTCCGCCGCATCGGCGACCCGCATGGCGACGTTTATGGGACCGTGGGCTACCAGGCGCTGGAGGCCGGGGATGACCCGGTGGCGGCGTCCGACCTGTTCACCATCGGCCGCACGCTGGCGGTGCTGCTGATGGATTTCGACAATGCCAACCGCTACGCCCGCGCGCTGCCAGGGCCGAACGAGCTGCAATACGTGGTGCCGGTGGCGGCGCTGGAGGCGGCCGGGTCCGGGGCGACCGCGAACCTGCGCGCTGCACTGGCCGCGGGCGGGGCGCTGCCGGGCTGGCTGGCGTTCGACCCGGGGCGGCGGGTGTTCACCGGCACGGCACCGGCCGGGGTGACGGCGGTGGAGGTCGTGGTCACCGCCACGCTGCCGGGCGCGGCGCCGGCGACGCTTTCTCTCGGGCTGGGGTTTCCGCTCGCCGACAATGAGAGCCTGTACCGGTTTCTGCAGAAGGCGACGGCGGAGGACGCCGACCAGCGGTTTCAAAATGCCGAGGAGATGGCCGCGCAATTGCTGGGCGTGTTGCGGGAGACCGTGGCGCGCACCGGCCCGGTGCCGGCCGCCGACAGCGCCGTGTTCCTGCGGGAGCGCAACCCGCCCGGCATCGCCCCGTCCTGGCTGGCCCACGCCTGGCGCCGGCTGCCGGAGCTGCGGCTGGACCAGTCCGACCCAGCCGCCGCCGAGGTGTTCGCCGCAGCCGCCACGGCGGACCCGGCGCAGCGGGCACAGGCGCTGGCCGCGGCCGCGGCATCGAGGCCAGGATCGGCGGAGGTGCGGCTGCGCCACGCCGATGCGCTGATCGAGGCGGGGGCGCCAGAGGCGGTGGTGATGCAGTCCCTGGATGCCGCCGCGGCGCTGGACCCGTTCGATTGGCGGCCGGACTGGTATTGCGGCAAGCTGTACCTGGCGCTGGGACGGGGCGAGGAGGCGGTGGACTGCTTCGACCGGGTCTATAACGAAATCCCGGGGGAGACGGTGCCCAAGCTGGCCCTCGCGATGGCGCTGGAGGAGGCCGGGCGGACTGCCGAGGCAGCCGGGCTGTATGACACCGCGACCCTGACCGACCCGGCGTTGACTGCCGCCGCCTTTGGCCTGGCGCGCTGTCGGGCTGCGGCCGGCGACGATGAGGGCGTGGTCGAGGCATTCGCCCGGGTGCCGGACGGCACGGCAACCCGGTCCGAGGCGCAGTTGGGCGCCGTCCAGACCCTGTGCGCCGCGCCGGCCGGGGCGGGGCTGGTCCGTGCGTCGGGCCTGTTGATGGCGCTGGACCGCAACGACTTGGCGCGGCACCAGGCCGAGGCGCGGCTGGCCGGCGAGGCTGCCCGGCAGGTGGAGGCCGGTGCGCTGCAGCCTGCCGCGGGTACGACGCTGCTGGGCGTGCCGCCGCGTCCGGCCGACCTGCGCCGCCGGGCGGAGGCGGCGTTGCGCGTCTGCGCCCGGCTGACCGGGGACCCGGCGCTGCGGATCGCCTTCGTCGATCAGGCCAACGCGATCCGGCCGCGAACCCTGCTGTGACGCCGCCGCCCGCCCTGTGCTGCCCGAGCTGCGGCGCCGCACATGCGGCCGGGGACCGGTTCTGTGCCGATTGCGGGGCGCGGCTGGGCATGGCGGCGGCGGACGCCTGCGCAGCCTGCGGCGCTGGCGAGGTGGATGCCGACGGCTTCTGCATGGCGTGCGGGGCGAAGCAGCGGCAGGCCTCGGCCGGGTTGACGGTGGTTGGCCCGGGCTTGGCCGGTGTCACCGACCCGGGGCGGCAGCATCCGGAGAACCAGGATGCGTTGTGGCTGTCTGGCCCGGGCGGTGGCGGCGCGGGGGTGGTCGCGGTGGTATGCGACGGCGTGTCGAACTCGCAGACCCCGGCTGCGGCGGCCTCGGTGGCGGCGCGGATCGCCGGGGAGGCGCTGGCCGCGGCGGCGGGTGACCCGGGCGCGGCGATGCGGGCGGCGATCATCGCAGCGCATGCCGGGGTGTGCGCGCTGCCCTATGACCGCCAGGCCGACGTCGATCCGCCGGCCTGCACGCTCGTGGCGGTGCATGTGCGCCAGGCGGAGGGTGGACTGGCGGCGACGCTGGGCTGGCTGGGCGACAGCCGGGCCTACCTGCTGTGCGAGGAGGGCGCTCAACTGCTGACGCATGACCACTCGTGGGTGAACCTGGTGGTCGATGCCAACCAGATGCCGCGGGCGGATGCGTTGCGGGACCGCCGGGCGCATGCGCTGGTGAGCTGCCTGGGCACGACGGACTTTGCCGCCGCCAGCCCCTGCCCCGAGCCGGCGGTGCGCGGCGTGGCACTGCGGTCGCCGGGGTGGCTGGTGCTGTGCACCGATGGGCTGTGGAACTACGCGGACGCCGCGGCGGCGTTGGTGCGGGCCTGCCCGGGGTGGCGGGGCATGGACGCCGCCGGGCTGTGCCAGGCCCTGTTGGACTTTGCGCTTGGTGCGGGCGGGCACGACAACATCACGGCCGTTGCGGTCAGGGTCGCCGGGCCGGAGTGAGGCGCCTTATTTGCTGGGGAACCAGGCCGGCGTGGTGGCAGGGGTTTCGGTGCGGGTGCGCTGGACCTGGTCGGCGCGGTTCTGGCGATACAGGCTGCGGAACGTCGCATAGGGGTCCAGGGCGCCGCGCTTGATGCTGTCCACCTGGTCCAGCAGCCGTTCCCGCGTATCGACCAGCCCGACCGCAGCCCGCGACACGTCGATCGCCGTCTGCCCGCCAAAGGACGCCCAGGTCAACGGATCCAGGATGACGTTCCCGCCATAGCCCACGGCATCGCGCGGGTTGCTCGGCCCCAGCACCGGCAGGAACAGGTAGGGACCCGTCCCCACGCCCCATAGCGCCAGCGTCAGGCCGAAGTCGGTGTCGTGGTTGGGATAGCCCGCCTTGGCCGCCACGTCGAACAGCCCGCCGACGCCGGCCGTGGTGTTGATGACGAAGCGCATCATGCTGTCGCCCGCGTTGCGCG
The DNA here is from genome assembly GCA_964242415.1 of uncultured Acetobacteraceae bacterium. Taxonomy (GTDB): domain Bacteria; phylum Pseudomonadota; class Alphaproteobacteria; order Acetobacterales; family Acetobacteraceae; genus DASWOJ01. The sequence goes on along the minus strand of CAXTAT010000005.1, from coordinate 10,351 downwards.
GCTTGCCCTGCAGGATGTCGTTGGCGAACGCGGCCGGGGTGACGAGGTTGTTGAGCACGTTGTGAATCGGGTTCCGCACCGCCTCGGGCACGGTGTCGCGGTAGGCGACTGCGACGGGCCGCAGCGCGTAGGTGTCGAGCTTGTCGGTGATGCGGTAGAAGAGGCGGTTGGTCGGCTCGTAGGGGTCGTCGGTTTCGTTGAACTCGGCCAGCGCCTCGGGATCGCCCACGGGGGGCTTGGCCGTGCAGGCGACGGTCAGCAGGAGGGCAAAGCCCGGCAGCAGGCGAAGCAGGGGCGTCACGCTGGCTCCTTGTAAGCAGTCCCCTGAAATATCTCACGGGATTGCGCGTTTGCCCAGCGAGTCGCCGGGTTGCGACGCATTTTGACGCCTTGGGTGTCATTCTGGCACCTGGGGTGGTGCCCGGCTTGATGGCCTGGCTTGATACTCCCCCCCCCGGCTTGATACAACGTATCATCCGTGCCCTAATGCGCCGGCGATGCGGAGCGGCGCGGATGCTTGATGGATCGATCACGGACGCAGACCGGCCCGGCGGCCTGTTCCGGACCTCCCTGCTGGCGCACGCCGCATGGGTCCGGGTTGCGGTGGCGGCGTTGGGCTTGGCGCCGCTGTGGCTCGCCGTCGCGTGGGCCGTCGCTGTCCCGTGAGGGACGGGATCACCCTGTTTGGCGTCACGGTCGCCTATGACCGCCAGGCGGCCGTGCGGGACGTGGCGGGGCGGTTCGCGCCGGGCAGCCTGACGGCGGTGGTCGGCCCGAACGGCGCGGGCAAGTCCACCTTGCTCAAGGCCATCGCCGGCACGCTCCCCCTGGCGGCGGGCCGCATCGACCGTGGCGGCCTGTTGGCGCACAATCTGAGCTACTTGCCGCAGGCCGCCGAGATCGACCGCTCGTTCCCGCTCAGCGTTGCCGACACCGTGCTGCTCGGGGCCTGGCGGCGCACCGGGGCGTTGCGCGGCGTGGATGCGGCGACTGCCCGCCAGGCGCGGGCGGCCCTGCATGCGGTCGGGATGGCGGGGCTGGAGCGCCGGCCGGTCGGCACCCTGTCGGCCGGGCAGTTCCAGCGCGTGCTGTTCGCCCGGCTGCTGCTGCAGGATGCGCCGGTGGTCCTGCTCGACGAGCCGTTCAACGCCATCGACAGCCGGACGACGCGCGACCTGCTCGACCTGCTGGGGCGTTGGCACGCCGAGGGGCGGACGGTGATCGCCGTGCTGCATGACATGGACCAGGTGCGCGGGCTGTTCCCCGACACCCTGCTGATCGCCCGCGACCTGATCGCCTGGGGGCCGACCGCCACCGTGCTGACGCCCGCCAACCTGCTGCGGGCGCGGGAGGCGGCGGAGGCCTGGGACGACGCGCCCCGGGCGTACGGACGGGTGGCGCTGTGACCCTGTACGACGCGGTGGCCGCCCCGTTCGTCGAGTTCGGCTTCATGCGCCGGGCGCTGGTGGCCTGCCTGGCGTTGAGCGTCGGCTCCGGCCCGGTCGGCGTGCTGCTGCTGCTGCGGCGCATGAGCCTGGTCGGCGATGCGATGAGCCATGCCGTGCTGCCCGGCGCCGCGGTCGGATTCCTGTTGGGCGGGCTGTCGTTGCCGGCCATGAGCGCGGGCGGGCTGGTGGCGGGGCTGGCGGTGGCGCTGCTGTCGGGCCTGGTCAGCCGCACGACGGCGCTGCGGGAGGATGCGAGCTTCGCCGGGTTCTATTTGACGTCGCTGGCGGCGGGGGTGCTGCTGGTGTCGCTGCGCGGGTCCAGCATCGACCTGCTGCATGTGCTGTTCGGCACGATACTGGCGATCGACGACCAGGCGCTGTTCCTGATCGGCGGAGTCGCTTCGGTGACGGTGCTGGTGCTGGCGGCGGCGTATCGCCCGCTGGTGGCCGAGTGCTTCGACCCTGGGTTCCTGCGGTCGGTCGGCGGGCGCGGGTCGGCCTACCACCTGCTGTTCCTGGTGCTGGTGGTGGTGAACCTGGTGGCCGGATTCCAGGCGCTGGGGACCCTGATGGCGGTGGGGCTGATGATGCTGCCGGCGGCTGCGGCGCGGCTGTGGGCGACGACGCTGCCGGCGTTGGCGCTGATCGCTTCGGGGACGGCGTTCGCGTCGGGGTTCGCCGGGCTGGTGGTGTCGTTCCACCTGGGGGTGGCGTCGGGTCCGTCGATCGTGCTGGCGGCGAGCGTGCTGCTCGGCGTGTCCATCCTGTTCGGCCGGGGCGGCGTGCTGCGACGCGCCTTTCCGGGGCCGCATCTGCATCGCTGATCCTGGAGGTTTTTGCCATGCGCCATCCCCGTTTGCCCCTTTTGTTGCTGGCTGCGATCCTGGTGTGGCCCGGGCCTGCCGCGGCCCGGACGCTGCAGGTGGTTGCGAGCTTCACCGTGCTGGCCGACATGGTCCGCCAAGTCGGCGGCGACCACGTGCAGGTCATGTCGCTGGTCGGCCCGAACGGCGACCCGCACGCCTATGAGCCGTCGCCGGACGACGCGCGCCGGTTGAAGGCGGCCGACGTGGTGTTCATCAATGGGCTTGGCTTGGAGGGGTGGATGACCCGGCTGGTCGCGGCCTCCGGCACGCAGGGCAAGCCGGTGGTGGCGACCGAGGGCCTGCGGACGCGCCGCATGGACGAGGATGGCCGGCCGGTCGTGGACCCGCACGCCTGGAACAGCATGGCGAATGCGCCGACCTACATCGGCAATATCGTGCGTGCGCTGTCGGCTGCTGATCCGGATGACGCGGCGGATTACCGGGAGCGTGGGGCGCGTTATAGCGCGGAGCTGCAGGCGTTGGATTTGTATGCCCGGCAGCAGGTTGCGCTGGTGCCTCCCAGCCGGCGCAAGGTGCTGACCAGCCATGACGCGTTTGGTTACTTCGGCGCGGCGTATGGCGTGACGTTCCTGTCCCCGGTTGGCCTGTCCACCGAGAGCGAGGCTTCGGCCAAGGCGGTTGCGGCGCTGATCCGGCAGGTGAGGGCGGAGAAGGTCCGCACCTACTTTCTGGAGAGCGCGGCCGATCCTCGGTTGGTGCGGCAGGTGGCGAATGCGACGGGGGCGGAGCCGGGGGGCACGCTGTATGTCGAGGCGCTTTCGGCGCCGGGTGGGCCGGCGGCGACGTATGCTGCGATGTTCCGGTATGATGTTGATGCGCTGGTGGCTGCGATGCGGCCGGAGTAGGGGGTGGTGGGGCGGGGTGTGGGACAGGTAAAAAAGCGGCTCTCGCGCATGTGTCTGAGGCCCGGCGGCACCGGCCGGCTTTGGTTTCCAAAAAGCATCCAGCTAACGTCTCCCTGCCGGGATAACTCGCCGAAGGCCAGGAAGTGAGCACGAAGCAGCAGCATATCCGTCGTGCGCCCGCTACGCATCGCAACCCGCGTCATGGCAGTGAACAAGCCGTACCTGCCGCTTGAGCGGTCCAAAATGTCGAGCCATTGCATGTGGTTGTCGAGCCGTAGTGCGCCTGGTCACCAAGTCGCAATCCAAGCTACTGATCCAGTGGCAGGTTTAGCCAAAGCCGATTGGCAATCCGCTCCACTCGTGGATAGGCTTCTCGCATTGCCGCATCTACGGCCGCCGTACGACGGAAGCTGCCGCCGTGCGTGTCGCCAGTCGTTATCATGAAAGCAAAGCCGCCTGCGCGTATCATGTTGACCAACTGAGTCTCATCCCAACGTCCGACCGCAGATAGTTCGGTGACGATGGCGGGTTCATAGATTACTGGTTTGCCCGCAAGCATCAGCAAAGTCATGTTCTCCGAGGACACCGGCTTAGCCGCAGAAGCGATACGCCTCACCAATGCTGCTTGCTGCTCGAGGTCTTGCTGCGAAGCTCGGTCCGGCAAAATACGGAATGGCAGAGGCAGGATGCACAGGAGCAGCAAGCCCAAGCCGGCGGCCATCTGGCGCCCACCCGCAGCCAAGTCGCATAATCGTACACCGATTAAAGCACAACCGCCACAAAGGCATGGCACCAGATAGCTGAAACCTCCACCGGATTTAAATACCGAAACCAGCATGATGCCTGAAAGAATGCTATAAATTAGCAAGATGCGGCGTGCCGATGTTGCCCTATCTACCGCATGCACGGCGATGAACCAGCGGCTAAAAGCGCTTCGCCAAGGTGCAGCAGGGAAGGGCCACGGCAGGTTAAATAGAATGGCGCCGGCAGACGTAAGCATGAACGCCATCAACAGGAAACTGCTCGTTTCAGGTAGGAACACCAGTAAAGCGTTAAAAAACGCGAACCGGTTGATGTTGAACCCGATGATGTTGTGCAGGAACCCGCCCCCGGTTTGCCACTGGAGAAAACCGAGTGCAACGAGGCCGATCCCTCCCACCAGGGCGGCTGCACCTAACGCAGCACGTGGATTGCGCAGCAGTGCGACCAGGAATACCGCGACACCAGCAGGCAACTGAGTCTGTTTTGTGAATACCGATACAAGGCAGAGTAGTAGCGCCAAGGCGGTTCCTGCAAATCGGCCGTCAGCCCAGGCGCCAAGCAGCAAGCCAAGCATGGCAAGCGCGACAGCCAGCATATCCACGCGCATCACCAATCCCCAGCTATGGACGGCGTGCAGGCTCAGCACCAGCAGCCCAGCCGCGATGGCGCATTGGACGTTCAAGCGCGCAAGGCGCTGGCTGCCGGACCTGACCGACACGAGGACCAGGCCGGCAACGGCAGGCGCGATCGTCAAGGTGCTCACCACCGACACCAGGCGGCCGGCGGCAAGAAAGTTCGGCTCGACCATCAGCGCTGCGCGAGCGAGAAGATAGTAGAGCGGCGGGTAGTGGAACACGATGAAAGGCAGCGCCGTCGAGGTACCGTACATCCTCGGTCCCGGGATCAGCGCGGCCTGCTGCCAAACGATCCCCTCGCCATAGTCCAGCTCGAGCGGAAGGCGGATGCACGCGATAAAGTCCAGGCACACGGCGGCAACGTGCACCGCAAGCAATGCAAGCAGCGCACACATCATGACTGCGCCGAACTGGCGGGCCAGGCGTTCCCGTCCCACGCCGGCCAGAGCCGCCCGTTGCGCCAGGCGGATCATCGCCTTGGCCGCGCCCGCACCAGCATCTGCTTGCCGCTCGGCTTGACCGGGGAGGCGAGCCAGGCCTGGATCAGGAAGGGCCTGACCGGCAGGCGCCCCTTGACCGACAAGGGCATGAAGCGCGGCTCGACCAGGAACACTTCCCAGCCGTTGGCGGTCAGGTAGTCGGCCAGGCTTATGTGCGAGTAGACGCTCTTGTGGTCGAAGTCGTCGAAGTACTCGCGATACGCATAGCGGTAGTTCGGCTGCACGATGGTCAGCGTGCCCTGCGCGGACAGCTTGCCGCGCAGGGCGTCCAGAACAGTGGAGAAGTCCGCCTTGGTCAGGTGCTCGAACAGGTTGCTGGCGAACGCAAAGTCCACCGCGCCGGGTTCGAGAAAGCCCAGGTCGGTGACGCTGCCGACGTGGTGCTCGACGCCTGGGGCCAGGTGGGCGGGGAAGCCGTCCCAGGCATCGACCGCGATCCGGCGCCGGGCAACGACCGAGTTGATGAAGTTGCAATACCCGGCGCCCAGATCCAGCACGCAGTCCTCCGGCCGGACCATGGCCTTGAAGCGGAAGCGCCACAGGCTGTCCCACAGCACGTCGCGCCGCGGGTCGGCGACCAGGCGCGAGCCGTGGTAGTCCACCCCGGTCACGCCTTGACGGCCTTCCAGCTCAGGGTGATGCCGAACATCATCCGCAGCCCGACCTGCAGTGCCCGGACGTTGTTGACGTTGCCGCCCTTGCTGATGCCGACGCGCGGATGAAACGTGATTGGGCACTCGACGATGTCGCAGCCATGATCTAGCGCCACGTCGAGGAAGTGAGCATTGAACTCCAGGTTCACCGCCGGGTTCAGGTGCGGCATCAGCCGGACCAGGGTGTCGCGGCGGCAGAGCTTATACGTGGTGCCGACGTCGGTGATGGTGGTCCGGCCCAGGTGCTTGGCCTCCAGCAGCTTGCCCATGAACAGGTTGCCATAATACATGAACGTGCTGAGTTGGGTCACCCGGGCGCGCAATCGCTCAACTGTGCGGGTGCCGTTGACGATGTCGGCATGCGGCGCGTAGGCCAGCAGCTTGTCGATGTCGTAGGCGCGGAACGTCCGGTCGCCTTCGCACAGCACGATCAGCGCGTGGCCGCGTGCGATGGCCTCCGCGAAGCAGCGGTGGACGCATTGCCCATAGCCCTGGCGTGGCTCGTTAATCACCGTCGCCCCGGCGGCGGCGGCGCGTTCCAGCGTTCGGTCGCAGCTGTTGTTGCTGACCACGATCACCTCGTCCACCAGCGGGTGGGCTGCGAAGTCGCGCACCGCGTCGGCGATGCTGGCCTCGTCGTCATAGGCTGTGAGCGCGACGACCAGGCGAGGAGTCTCGATGGGGTTATGGCGAACAGCTAGCGCGGGGGATCGCTTGCGTCCAAGCAGGACAAAGAGGTCGGTCAGAGCTAGGCACAGCCCGAGCACGACGGGAACGCCGCTATACCACACGATCCACTCGTTGACCGCCAGGAACCGCTCCCCGCCGATGAGGAAGCGGGGCAGCGCCAGTAGGACGCCAAATAGGTACATGGCGAGGCCGAAGCATAGCAGTAAGGCTCCATACATTAATAGTCGCGTCCGGCGCTTTGCGACCAATCCAGCCACGTTGAACATTGTAACTCTCTGATAAAGCCGCTGCTATGTCGAGAGAATACGATGTTTTCTTTTGCAAAAGGGCTTACCTTATATCGTATTTGTAAGGACCTTGTTGTTTACGGTAAATTACATGCTGGCTTGTCGTGATTTGTTCGAGTGTGTCCTGGCTGGCAACGGCTATCACGAGAGGCGTTTTCCTCGACGCAGGGCTACACCTCGATTTCGAGCGTATCCGGATCACCCAGCCACGACGGAGGGCAGCCGCCGGGTCAGCGCCTTGTCCTCCCGCTGCTTGCGCCAGCTGGAAACCTGCACCACCCCAAGCGGCAGGCGCCGGCAGCCATGTAACCATCTGCCGCCGCCGCCGAAATAGAGGTCATGCCCCTGCACGAAGCCGCCTCCGCGGCCCCGGCGGGGCGTCCAGTGTGATGAAGGAGGCTGCTCATGCGCGCTCGTTGGCTTGCCCTTGGCGCCGGATGCCTGCTCCCCGCAGTCGGGGCCGCGCAGACCCCTCAATCGCCTGCGGCCCACCTGCCTGCCGCCCGTCCCGTGGTCGTGGAGCTGTTCACGTCGCAGGGCTGCTCATCCTGCCCGCCGGCGGATGCCATCGTCGCCGATCTTGCCCGCACCCGGCCGGACCTGCTGCCGCTGACCTTTCATGTCACCTACTGGAACAGCCTTGGCTGGCGCGACCCGTTCTCGTTTGCGGGCGCGACCGAGCGGCAGCGCCGTTACGTCGCCGAGGCCGTCAGCCCCGGCGTCTATACCCCCGCCATGGTGGTGGACGGCCGGCGGGACGTGGTCGGCTCCGACCGGTCCGCGGTTGCGGCGGCCCTGGCCCAAGCCACGGCGGATGCGGCGACGGCGGCCCCGGTCGAGGTCGTCCGCGCCGGGGGCGCGCTGTCGGTCACCATCGGCGCCGGGAACGGCCGCGGCACGGTGCTGGTGCTGGGGTATGACAGGCAGCACCAGACCGCCGTCGGGCGTGGGGAGAACGGCGGGCGGACGCTGCTGGAGGCCAACATCGTCCGCTCGATGACGGTCGGCGGCGCCTGGACCGGGCAAAAGCTGCACCTGGATGTCGCGGTCCCCGCCGGGGAGGACGTGGCTGTCCTGCTGCAGGCGGAGACGGGCCAGATCCTTGGGGCGGCGCGACTGGCCGCTGGTGCGTCCTGAAGCTCCAGAGGGCGGGGCATTGTCCAAGGCGAGGCTGCAGCGCGGCGTGAGGGCGGCCGGCCGCGGGCGTTCGAACCCGGGGTCTGGGGAGGGGCTGGGATCATGGACCTGACGCAGATCCGGTATCTCCTGGCGCTCGCCCGCACGCTGCACTTCACGCGCGCCGGGGAGGCTTGTTGCCGGGCTTTGGGCTGAGCCTTGAGGAGATGAGCAGCGCCGGGCTACGCCAGCGGCCGTTGTCCGGGCAGTTGCGGCGTGACGCCCTGTTGCTGGCGGTTGCTGGCCGCCCGTTCAGGCGGACGGCCGGCGCCTTCATCAAGCTGTCCCGCGCGCGGGACTGGGGAGTGCAGCTTAGGACGGGGGCGGCTTGGCTCGCCGTGCCCTCGTGCAGCGGCGAGCCTTGACCCGGCGCCAGCGCCGATGAGCAGTGGCGGTTAGGCGCAGCTTGCCGGATGGCGGCGCGCGGCCAGCAGCCCCGCTAGGCCGAGGCTGAGCAGCAGCAAGGACGCTGGCTCTGCAACGGCCTGGGCCGGGGCGCCGACCTGCGCTTGGGCAATGTCGAGCAACGGGGCCACTCCGTTGACGGTAGTGCCCAGGATCGTGGTCGCGCCCGTCGCAAGGTTGAGGCTGTCGAAGCCGATCAGGCCGAGTGTCGGCGACGCCAGCAAGGCGGACGTGACGAAGGCGGTGGAGGACCCGACGATGTCGAACCCGCCGAACGACGCGAAGCCGACGCCGGTCGGGGCGACGGTCGTCAGCGTGCCGGTGGCTGCATCGACCTGCACCAGCAGGCCCCTTGCGAGGTCGATGCCATAGAGCTGGGTGGCGACGGCATGGGCCTGATCCTGGTTGGTGTAGGCGATGGCGCCTATGTATGGAGGGGCACCGGCGTACGGGTCGCCAGCCGCGTAGGCCAGGGCGCCGTCAGCCACTGCGGCGCCCGTCACCGGATTTATGCTCAGGTTCTGACCGCTGTTGTTGACTGCTTGTATGGTGTCGGTCACCGGGTTGAACGCGATATCGGTGCTGCCGCCCCCGAGCGGGATCGAGCTGGTTGCGACGAAGGTCGCGGCTCCGGTGACGGTGTTGATCGTGTACAGGTTGGTTGTGCTGGTGGTCCGTGCCTCGGTGAGGGCGTAGAGATCGCCGGTCGCCGGACGTGTGTCGATGGCTACGGCGGTGTCGTCTGGGCGAAGCCCGGTTATGTTCAGCGTGGTCGTGAAGGTGCTTGGCGTGGCCGAGTCGAAGCCGACCAGTTGGCTGGTCCCCCCGGGTCCCCCGAGCAGACCCGCGAAGGGTATTGCCGCAGCAGGAGCGGCTGCCGCTCCGACCAGGGCGGCGACGGTGAGCAAACAGGTCGTTGGCGACATCGGCTCTCTCCCGGTGGATGGTCTGCCGTTTGCAAAAGCGGCGTCAGCAATGGCCGTATCAGCGATAGACGTCCCAGCATCCCAGAGCCTGGCCAACAATGCCGGATCGGCTGGCAGCGGGACGACGGAACCATGGCCCGGCGCCATCGCATCCGCCATCCTTGGTCCAATCCGAGGTGGGCGATTAAGCCGCGCCACTGGCGAAGTTGTCCAGTCGATACTACAGGACATGGCAGAACGAAGCATGGAGCGAAACAGGTGACCAAGACCCCGACGGCGACCAAGAGCCCGAAGACCACAAAGGCTGCTACGGCGAAGGCCCCAAAGGCGGAAGGCGCGGCCGCCGAGGCGCCGCCGAAGGGCACCAAGGTCGAGGAACCGAAGGCCGGCCACAAGCCGAATGCCTTGCAGCAGCCGCTGCAGCCCTCGGCAGACCTGGCCGCGATCGTCGGCGAAGGCACGATGCCCCGCGGCGAGGTGGTGAGCAAGGTTTGGGTTTACATCAAGGCGCATAAGCTGCAGAGCCCGGACGACGGCCGGGTGATCGTGGCCGACGACAAGCTGCGCCGCGTGTTCGGCAAGGACCAGGCGACGATGTTCGAGATGAACAAGCTGCTTGCCCAGCACTTGAAGTAGCGGTCGGCTGGAGCAGGGTTGCCGGCGTCCCTGAGTTTGGCGCCGGCCAATCCCGCCGATCAGGGCCGGCTGGCTCGCGCCATGACGGTGCGCCGGAGTCTCTGGCTTCGGTGTCGGCGTCGGGCCTCGAAGGCCAGAGTTTCCTTCGGCATGGCGTAGGGTCGCGGAACTCCCCGTTTTTCTGTCGTTGAGACAGGTCTTTCTTTCCGTAGCTTGATACGCAAGGCTTCTGGTTCACAATCGCGGAACCGGCCATGCCCCTGAGCGCGCTGATGGCGGGCTACTGCTCCCGTACGATGGGCATGACGGCCGCGTTGCAGCTGGACGGCGCGGTCCGGAACCTGTTCGGCTATGCGCCGAGTTCGTGGTTGGTGATGAAATCGGCCGGCGGCGTCGGTCCCCAAACGTAGAAGGCGTCATCCCCGGGATGGTCCGCCGCCGGCCAGTCGCAGTCCACCGGGATGTAGTCGATGTCCGACGAGTACTCGCTGTAGCTGCCCC
>CAXTAT010000004.1:123659-280216 GCA_964242415.1 uncultured Acetobacteraceae bacterium | reverse complement strand
GCGGCAGGTTGGCGACGATGCCGGCGAAGATGATCAGGCTGATGCCGTTGCCGACGCCGCGGGTGGTAATCTGCTCGCCGAGCCACATCAGGAACATCGTCCCGCCCACCAGCGTAATGACGCAGGACATGCGGAAGAACAGCCCGGGGTCCGGTACGGCGGAGCCGAACGACCCCCGCATGCTCTCCAGCCCGACCGCAATGCCGTAAGACTGCACCAGGGCGATCAGCACGGTGAGGTAACGCGTGTACTGGTTTAGCTTCTTGCGCCCGGACTCGCCCTCCTTCTTGAGGGTCTCCAGCGAGGGCACCGCGGCCGACATCAACTGCACAATGATGCTGGCGCTGATGTAGGGCATGATGTTCAACGCAAACACCGTCATGCGCCCCAGGGCACCGCCGCTGAACATATCGAACATGCCCAAGATGCCGCCGCCGTTGCGCGACAGCATCTCCCCCATCACCGAGGCATCGACGCCGGGCACCGGGATGTAGGTGCCCACGCGATAGACCAGCAGCGCGCCGAGGGTGAACCAGATGCGCTTCTTGAGTTCAGTTGCCTTGCCCAGCGTGCCCAGGTTGAGATTGGACGCCAGTTGTTCGGCTGCAGACGCCATTGCCGTTTCCCCCAACAAGGTTGCGGCGCCCGCGCGTCCAAGGGACCCGGGGCGCCGCCCTTCAATCTAATACTCTGCCGGCATACCCAGCCGGGCCGCAAGCATGGTCGAACGGGTCAGGCTGTCGGAGCGGTCTTCGCAGGCACCACCATCGTTACCGTGCCGCCCGCCGCCTGCACCGCCGCCAGCGCCGTCGCCGAAGCACCGGACACTGTGATGGTGATCGCCTGACTGATCGTGCCGGTGCCCAGCAGCCGCACGCCCTCCACCTTGGCCAGCCGCACCAGGCCGGCGGCGCTCAGCGAGGCCTCGGTGATGGGTGTGGCCGCATCCAGCTTGCCCGCCGTGATCGCCTTCTCGATGGCGCCCACGTTCACCGGAGCGTATTCCTTGCGGAACATATTGTGGAACCCGCGCTTGGGCAGCCGTCGATAGATCGGGAGCTGGCCGCCCTCGAAGCCGTTCAGCGCCACGCCCTCGCGGGCCTTCTGGCCCTTAACACCCTTGCCGGACGTTTTGCCCTTGCCGGAGCCGATGCCGCGGCCGAGGCGCTTGGATTTCAGCCGTGCGCCGGGATTGTCCCGGATTTCGTTGAGCTTCATGCCGGCTCCTCCACCCGCACCAGGTGCGCGACGGTTCGGATCATGCCACGAACCGAGGGCGTGTCCTCCAGCTCCCGCGTGCGATGCATCCGGTTCAGGCCCAGACCGATCAGCGTCTGCACCTGGTTCTTCTTCCGGCCGAGGCCGCTATGGATCAGCGTGACCCGCACGGTCGACTTCTGCGCGTCAGACATCGGCCGTCTCCAGCGCGGCAGCGTCGGGCGAGCCGTCGCGCTTGCCGAAGATTTCGCCGACCTTCTTGCCGCGCCGGGCCGCGACGCTGCGCGGGCTGGCGCAGCGTTGCAGCGCCGCGAAGGTAGCCTTGACCATGTTGTGCGGGTTGCGGCTGCCAAGCGACTTCGCCACCACGTCGCCTACGCCGAGCGTCTCGAACACCGCGCGCATCGGCCCACCCGCAATGATGCCGGTGCCTGCCGTGCAAGCCCGCAGCACCACACGCCCGGCGCCGAACACGCCCTCGACGTCATGATGCAACGTGCGGCCTTCCTTGAGCGGCACGCGGATCATGGTCTTCTTGGCCCGCTCGGTCGCCTTGCGGATCGCCTCCGGCACCTCGCGCGCCTTGCCTGCGCCGTAGCCGACGCGGCCCTTCTGGTCCCCGACCACCACGAGCGCCGCGAACGCGAACCGCCGCCCGCCCTTCACCACCTTTGCCACGCGATTGATCGTCACCAGCTTGTCGATCAGATCGTCGCCGCCGTCCCGGTCACGGTCGCGTCCGCCGCGGCCGCCGTCCCTTGAGTCCCGTGCCATGCTGCTTGTTCCCTAGAACGCCAGGCCGCCCTCGCGGGCAGCCTCGGCCAGCGCCTTGACGCGGCCGTGATACAAATACGAGCCGCGGTCGAACACCACCTGGCTCACCCCGGCGGCCACGCCCCGCTCGGCCACCAGCTTGCCGACGGCAGCCGCGGCGTCCTTGTCCGCGCCGGTCTTGCCGCCCTCGCGGAAGTCCTTGTCGAGCGTCGAAGCGGCGGCGAGCGTCCGGCCCTGCGCGTCATCAATGATCTGCGCGTAGATGTGCCGGCCAGATCGGAACACTGACAGGCGCGGGCGGCCCGCCGACTTCTGCTTGAGCTGGTAGCGGAGGCGCTCACGCCGCCGTGTCCGGAGATCCTGGGGAGCGCTCATCTTACTTCTTCTTGCCTTCCTTGCGCCGGATCTGCTCGTTCTCGTACTTCACGCCCTTGCCCTTGTAGGGCTCCGGCGGACGGAACGACCGGATTTCGGCGGCGCACTGCCCGACCTGCCGTTTGTCCACGCCGGCCAGCGTGATCGCAGTCGGCCGCGGCGTGGTGATCGTGATGCCCTCCGGGACCGGATAGACCACGTCATGCGAGAAGCCCAGGTTGATCACCAGGTTCTTGCCCTGCACGCTGGCGCGGAACCCGGTCCCGGTAATCTCCAACGTCCTGGTGTAGCCGGCCGAGACGCCCTGCACCATGCTGGCTAGGATGGATCGCGTGGTGCCCCACATCATCCGTGCCTGGCTGGCGTTGCTGCGCGGCGTGATGGTGACCTTGTTGCCCTCGACCGTCGCATCGACGTGGTCGGTCAGCGGAAGCGACATGGTGCCGAGCTTGCCCGTCGCCTGCAGCACTCGGTTCACCACGGCAACCTGGACGCCAGCCGGCAATTCGACGGGATACTTGCCTACACGAGACATTTGCAGGTCCCCCTTAGAATACGCGGAACAAGACTTCGCCGCCGACATTGGCAGCGCGCGCCTCGCCGTCGCTCAGCACGCCGCGCGGCGTGCTCAGGATGGAGACGCCAAGACCGGCATACACCCGTGGCAGCTCCTTGATCTTGGAGTATACCCGGCGGCCCGGCTTGGACACCCGGGTAATCTCCTTGATGACCGGCTCGCCCTCGCTGTACTTCAGCTCGATGCGAAGCTGCGCCACACCGGGCCGCAGCTCCTCGGCAGAGTAGCCGCGGATGAAGCCTTCGCGCTTGAGCGCCTCAAGCACGCTGGCGCGCATCTTGGAGGCTGGGGCCACACACTGCGTGTGCCGGCTGCGTTGCGCATTGCGGATGCGGGTGATCATGTCGCCCAGCGGATCGGACATCGACATCGGCCGGTCCCCTTACCAGCTCGCCTTGACCATGCCGGGCAACTGGCCGGAACTGGCCAGGGCGCGCAACATGTTCCGCGACAGCTTGAACTTGCGATAGTTGCCGCGGGCGCGACCGGTCAGCGCGCAACGCAAACGCACCCGGACCGCTGCACCGTTGCGCGGCAACTGCGCCAACTTCATCGAGGCCTCAAACCGCTCCTCCACCGGGGCGGTCCGGTCCATCACTTGCGCCTTCAGTTCGGCCCGCTTGCTCTTATCGCGGGACGACATGCGCTCCCGCTTCAGGTTGCGGTTCACCGCGGATGTCTTGGCCATCTGCTATACCTCCTGGAACCCGCCGCGGACACGCAGCCGCTGGTAGTTTTCCAAACTCGTTAAAGCCTTACTCACGGAGCGAATGGGATATCCAACGCCTTCAACAGCGCCTTCGCTTCCGCATCCGTCTTGGCCGTCGTGACGAACACGATGTCCATGCCGCGGATATCCGTGACCTTGTCGTACTCGATTTCCGGGAAGATGATCTGTTCCTTGAGGCCCATGGCGAAGTTGCCCCGGCCATCGAAGCCCTTTCCCGCGGGGATGCCGCGAAAATCGCGCACCCGCGGCAGCGCGATGGTCACCAGGCGATCGAGAAACTCGAACATCCGCGACTTGCGCAGCGTCACCTTGCAGCCGATCGGCAGACCCTCGCGGATCTTGAACCCCGCAATGGCCTTCTTCGCCAGCGTCTTCACCGGCTTCTGCCCGGCGATCAGCGTCAGTTCCGCCACCGCCGCATCCAGCTTCTTTTGGTCGCCAGCGGCTTCGCCGACGCCCATGTTGATGACAATCTTCTCCAGCCGCGGCACCTGCATGACGTTGCTGTAGCCAAACTGCTCCTGCAGCTTGGCCTTGGCTTCGTCGCGGTAGCGCTGCTGCATCCGCGGCATCTCGGCCGCTTGTTGGGTTTCGCCCATAATCAGCCCTCGATCACAGCGCCGCTCGGCCGGGCGATGCGAACCTTGCGGCCGTCATCCAGCACCCGGAACCCGACGCGGGTCGGCTTGTTCGTCTGCGGGTCCACCAGCGCTAGGTTGGACAGGTGGATGGTCGCCTCCTGCTCCACGATGCCGCTCTGCTGGCCCATGCCCGACGCCTTGACGTGCTTCTTGGCGATGTTCACGCCCTGCACCACGGCCCGGTTGTCCTTGGGACGCACGGACAACACCTCGCCACGCTTGCCCTTGTCGGACCCGGTGATCACGACGACCGTGTCGCCCTTGCGGATGCGTGCGGCCATTACAGCACCTCCGGCGCGAGCGAGATGATCTTCATGAACTTCTTGCCGCGCAACTCGCGCACCACGGGTCCGAAGATGCGTGACCCGATTGGCTCCTGCGACTTGTTGATCAGCACCGCGGCGTTGCGGTCGAACCGAATGGCGCTGCCGTCCGGGCGCCGCACCGGGAACGAGGTCCGCACGATCACCGCCTGATGCACGTCGCCCTTTTTCACCTTGCCACGCGGGATGGCTTCCTTGATGGACACCACGATGACGTCGCCCACCGACGCCGTCTTCCGCTTCGACCCGCCGAGCACCTTGATGCACTGCACGCGCCGTGCGCCGGAGTTGTCGGCGACCTCGAGGTTGGATTCGACCTGGATCATCTACTGGCTCCTACGCCTGAGCTGCAGGGGCTTCGGCCTGTGCCGGGGCGGCACGGGACGGACTGTAGGCAATGGTGAAGCCATGCGGCGGCGCCACGAACTCGCCGTTGCGCTCGACCAGCATCCAGGTCTTGCGCTTGCTGATCGGGCGGCACTCCTCAATGCGCACTACGTCGCCGACCTTGCACTGGTTGGTGTCGTCATGCGCAGCATACTTCTTCGACAGCCGGATGAACTTCTTATACAGCGGATGGATGACCCGGCGCTCGACCAGGACCGTTATGGTCTTGTCCATCTTGTCGCTGGTCACTCGCCCGGTCAGGACGCGCTTCGGCATCGTCCGTCTCCTCTCAAGTTTTCGTGGAGCTTTGGGCGGCGGACCGCTTCTGCTCCGACATGATCGTCTTTACGCGGGCGATGTCGCGGCGCACCTGGCGCACGCGGCCCACACCTTCGGTCTGCCCCGTCGCCCGTTGGAACCGCAAGTTGAACTGCTCCTTGCGCAGGTCGAGCAGCATGGCGGACAGGTTCTCCGCCCCCTTGGCGCGGATGTCGGTTGGCTTGGTCATGGCTAGGCTTCCCCGATCCGCGTCACGAACTTGGTGCGGATCGGCAGCTTCGCCGCGCCGAGCGTCAGCGCCTCGCGCGCCAACTCCGGCGATACGCCGTCGATCTCGAACATGATGCGGCCGGGCTTGATGCGGCACACCCAGAACTCCGGGCTACCCTTGCCGGAGCCCATGCGGACCTCAGCCGGCTTCTGCGACACCGGCACGTCGGGGAACATCCTGATCCACACGCGACCGGCACGCTTCATCGAGCGCGTGATGGCCCGCCGCGCCGCCTCGATCTGCCGGGCGGTAATACGCTCGGGTTCCAACGCCTTCAGGCCGAAAGCGCCGAAGTTCAACGACGTGCCGGACTTGGCCAACCCGTGAATGCGGCCCTTGTGGGCCTTGCGGTACTTGGACCGCTTGGGAGACAGCATCTTCTGATCCTCTTAACGCTGCGGCGCCTGCTCGGCGGCACGGCGGTCCTGCGCTGACGGGTCGTTGTCCAGGATTTCGCCCTTGAAAATCCAGACTTTCACGCCACACGTCCCATAGGTCGTCTTTGCCGTCGCCACGCCGAAGTCGATGTCAGCGCGCAGGGTGTGCAACGGCACCCGGCCCTCGCGATACCACTCCGTCCGGGCGATCTCTGCTCCGCCGAGGCGCCCACCGCAGTTGATCCGGATGCCCTGGGCACCTAGACGCATCGCCGACTGAACCGCGCGCTTCATTGCCCGCCGGAACGCCACCCGGCGCTCCAACTGCTGCGCGATGTTCTCAGCGACCAGCGTCGCGTCAATCTCCGGCTTGCGGATTTCGACGATGTTCAGCGACACCTCGGCCTTGGCCATTTTTGCCAGGTCCTTGCGCAGGACCTCGATATCCTGGCCCTTCTTGCCAATGACCACGCCGGGCCGCGCGGCATAGATCGTAACGCGCGGCTTTTTCGCCGGACGCTCGATCACCACGCGCGACACGCCGGCCCCGGACAGCTTGGCCCGCAAATGCGTCCGCAGTTTCAGGTCCTCAAGCAACAGCTTGGAATAGTCCGCACCAGCATACCACCGGCTATCCCAGGTGCGGTTGATGCCGAGCCGAAGCCCAATCGGATTGACCTTGTGACCCATGGATTACGCCGCCTCTCTCTGAGCCGAGCCGCGCTCGGGCGCCGGCACCTGCGACTGCTCGGCGACGACGATCCGCAAATGGCTGAACCACTTCTCGATCCGCGATGCCCGGCCGCGGCCGCGCGCCATGAAGCGCCGCATCACGATCGACTTGCCCACCTCGGCCCGCGTGACCACAAGCCGGTCCACGTCAAGCTGATGGTTGTTCTCCGCATTGGCGATGGCGCTCTCCAGAGCCTTGCGGACCTGGTGCGCAATGCGTCGCTTGCTGAACGTCAGCGTCGCGACCGCCTGGCTAGCTGGCTGATTGCGGATCAGCCCCGCAACCAGGTTCAGCTTCTGCGGGCTGATACGGATGTTACGCACCACGCATTGCGCCTCCGTCTCAGCCAGGGCGCGCGGTGTCTTCGGCTTGCTCATGCTAACCCCTCCGCGCCTTCTTGTCGGACGAGTGCCCGGTGAAGGTCCGCGTCGGCGAGAACTCGCCGAACTTGTGGCCCACCATATTCTCGTTCACCTGCACCGGCAGGAACTTGTGGCCGTTATAGACGCCGAACGTCAGCCCGACGAACTGCGGCAGGATGGTGCTGCGGCGGGACCAGATCTTGATAATCTCGTTGCGGCCGGAGCCTCGGGCCGCCTCGGCCTTGCCTAGGAGGTATCCGTCCACGAACGGACCTTTCCATACGGAACGCGCCATGGTCAGTGCTTCCCCTTCGGACGGCGGCGGATGATCATGTCATCCGTGCGCTTGTTGGCGCGGGTCTTGGCGCCCTTGGTCGGCTTGCCCCAGGGCGTGACCGGGTGGCGGCCACCCGACGTCCGCCCCTCGCCACCGCCGTGCGGATGGTCAACCGGGTTCATCACGACGCCGCGGTTATGCGGACGGCGGCCCATCCAGCGGGCGCGACCGGCCTTGCCGAGGCTTTGGTTCTGGTTGTCGGGGTTGGAAACCGCGCCCACCGTTGCCATGCACTCCGCCCGCACGATGCGAAGCTCGCCGGACTGCAGCTTGACCTGGGCATAGCCGGCATCCTTGCCGACGAGCTGGGCATAGGTCCCGGCCGCCCGGGCCATCTTGCCGCCGGCACCGAGCTTCATTTCCACGTTGTGGATGATGGTCCCAACGGGGATCGCCGCCATCGGCATCGCATTGCCGGGCTTGATGTCAACGCGGCTGCCGGCAACCACCTTGTCACCGGCACGCAAACGCTGCGGCGCGATGATGTAGGACAGTTCGCCATCATCATACTTGACCAGGGCGATGAAGGCCGACCGGTTCGGATCGTATTCCAGCCGCTCTACCGTCGCTGCGACATCGAACTTGCGGCGCTTGAAGTCCACGAAGCGATAGGTCTGCTTATGCCCGCCACCACGAAAGAACGAGGTTGTGCGGCCGTGGTTGTTTCGACCACCCGTCTTGTGCTTGCCTTCGGTCAGAGTCTTGACCGGCTTGCCCTTCCACAGCTCGCTGCGGTCGATCAGGACCGTGCCGCGTAGGCTCGCGGTAACTGGTTTGAATTGCTTGAGCGCCATGGTTGCTGATCCCTCAGCTCAGGCCGGTGGACATATCGATCGACTGTCCCTCGGCGAGCTGCACGTAAGCCTTCTTAATGTCCGACCGCACGCCGGGACGGCCCTTGAAGCGCTTGGTCTTGCCCTTCTGCACCAGCGTGTTAACGCCCAGCACCTTCACGTTGAACAACGCCTCGACCGAAGCCTTGATCTCAGGCTTGGTTGCGTTGATGGCGACGCGGAACACGAACTGGTTCTTCTCCGACAGCGTGGTCGCCTTCTCGGTGATCACCGGGTTGCGGACGATCTCATACATCGCCTCACGCGACATCGTGGCCGCACGGCGGCGGGCGACCTGCACCTGCTTGACGCTCATGACAAACGCTCCCGCAAGCCTTCGATCCCAGCGGTGGTGACCACCAGCATGTCGTGGCGGATGATGTCGTGCACGTTGGCGCCGACCGTCGGCAGTACGTCCACGCCGACTATGTTGGCGCTGGCGCGCAGGAACCCGGCATCCACGGTATGGTCCACCACCAGGGCGGACGTCCAGCCAAGCACCTTGAGCTTGGCGACCAATTCCTTCGTCCTGCCGGTTCCGCTCGTGGCGCTGTCCAACACGATCAGCTTGCCTTCCGCCTGCTTCAGCGACAGCGCGCTGATCAGGCCCAGCCGGCGAACCTTCTTCGGCAGGTCGTATTCGTGGCTGCGCACCACCGGGCCATGCACCCGGCCACCGGTGCGGAACTGCGGCGCCCGGAGGCTGCCCTGCCGTGCGTTGCCAGTACCCTTTTGCTTATACGGCTTACGCGTAGTGCCAGACACCTCGCCCATGCCCTTGGTCTTGTGCGTTCCTGCCCGGCGCTTCGCCATTTGCCAATGGATCACCCGGGCGATGATGTCCTTGCGCGGCGTCGCGGCAAACAGCGCGTCCGGCAGTTCGGCCGAACCAGCCGCCCCACCGTCCAATGTCTTGATTTCGACTTGCATCGGAGACTTCCTTAGACCTGAGCCGGCTCAGGCGCAGGCGCCTCGGCCGCAACGCGGAGGGAGGCCGGATAGGGCGCTTCCGCTGGACGGAGCTTCTTCACGGCATCGCGGATGCTCACGAACTCGCCCTTGCTGCCCGGCACCGCTCCGCGGACCATAATCAGGCCACGCGCCTCGTCCACCGCCGCGACCTCGATGTTCAGCGTGGTCACACGATCAACGCCAAGGTGGCCAGCCATCTTCTTGTTCTTAAATGTCTTGCCTGGGTCCTGCCGGTTGCCGGTCGAGCCATGGCTACGGTGGCTGACCGACACGCCGTGGCTCGCCTCCAGGCCGCGGAAGTTCCAACGCTTCATGCCGCCGGCAAAGCCCTTGCCCTTGGTGACGCCGCAAACATCCACCTTCTGCCCAACGATGAAATGCGCCGCCGTCAAGAACTGGCCAGCCTCCAGCAACGCATCCGGGGATACCCGGAACTCGCGCAGCTTTTTCTTCGGTTCGACTTTCACGCGGGCGTAGTGACCCTTGTTCGGGTTGGACACGTTCTTGACTTTGGCTGTGCCCCAGCCGAGTTGCACCGCCGTATAGCCGTCCCGCTCCTGGGTACGAGCATCCACCACCTGCACGTTATCCAGGTGCAGCACGGTCACCGGCACATGGGTGCCGTCGTCCTTGAACAGTCGGGTCATGCCCAACTTCTTTGCAAGCAGTCCGGTTCGCATCGTCCCGGCCCCTTACAGCTTAATTTCAACGTCCACGCCGGACGCCAGGTCGAGCTTCATCAGCGCGTCCACCGTCTGCGGCGTGGGCTCGACGATATCCAGCAACCGGCGATGTGTGCGGATCTCGAACTGCTCACGGCTTTTCTTATCGACGTGAGGGGAGCGGTTCACCGTAAACCGCTCGATATGCGTCGGCAGCGGTATCGGCCCGCGAACCCGCGCACCCGTGCGCTTCGCCGTGTTCACGATTTCCCGCGTGCTGTTGTCCAGCACACGGTGATCGTACGCCTTCAGGCGAATTCGGATGTTCTGGTTGTCCATTGTCTTCGATCCAGGTTCGCTGTAGGCCGCCGTTTACTGGGTGATGCTAGCGACGACGCCCGCGCCAACTGTCCGCCCACCCTCGCGGATGGCAAAGCGCAGCCCGTCATCCATGGCGATGGGGGCGATCAACTCGACATCCATCGACACGTTGTCACCGGGCATCACCATCTCCGTGCCCTCTGGCAACTGAACCACGCCGGTCACGTCCGTGGTGCGGAAGTAGAACTGCGGACGGTAGTTGGTGAAGAACGGCGTGTGCCGGCCGCCCTCCTCCTTCGTCAGGATGTAGGCCTCGGCCTTGAACTTGGTGTGCGGCGTGATGCTGCCGGGCTTGGCTAGCACCTGGCCGCGCTCGACGTCCTCGCGCTTGGTGCCACGCAGCAAGGCGCCGATGTTGTCGCCAGCCTCGCCACGGTCCAGCAGCTTGCGGAACATCTCGACGCCGGTGACGATGGTCTTCACCGTGTTCTTGATGCCGACGATCTCGACCTCGTCGCCCACGTTGACGATGCCGCGCTCGATGCGGCCGGTCACCACGGTGCCGCGGCCGGAGATGCTGAACACGTCCTCAATCGGCATCAGGAACGGGCGGTCGGTGGCACGCAGCGGCTGCGGGATGTACTCGTCTACCGCGGCCATCAGCTTCAGAATCGCCTGCTCACCCAGCTCAGGGGACTTGTCCTCCAGCGCCATCAGCGCGGAGCCGTGCACGATGGGGATGTCGTCGCCTGGGAATTGGTAGGAGGACAGCAACTCGCGCACCTCCATCTCGACCAGCTCCAGCAACTCCGGGTCGTCCACCATGTCCACCTTGTTCAGGAAGACGACCAGTGCCGGCACGCCGACCTGGCGGGCGAGCAGGATGTGCTCACGAGTCTGCGGCATCGGGCCATCGGCGGCGGACACCACCAGGATCGCGCCGTCCATCTGCGCCGCGCCGGTAATCATGTTCTTCACGTAGTCGGCGTGGCCGGGGCAATCGACGTGGGCGTAATGGCGGTTGGCCGTTTCATACTCGACGTGCGCGGTCGAGATGGTGATGCCGCGCGCCCGCTCCTCGGGAGCCTTGTCAATCTGATCGTAGGCGGTGTAGGTCGCGCCGCCGGTCTTCGCCAGGATCTTGGTGATGGCGGCCGTCAGCGACGTCTTGCCATGGTCCACGTGACCGATGGTGCCGATGTTGCAGTGCGGCTTATTGCGCTGAAATTTTGCCTTGGCCATCGTCTTATCTCCGTCGCCCGCCCGTCAACACGGAATGGGGGGCAGGTTTGATTGGGGTGACTACCAGCGGTAGTGGCTGAACGCCTTGTTGGCCTCGGCCATCCGGTGGGTGTCCTCACGCTTCTTCACCGCGGACCCGCGGTTGTTCACGGCGTCCATTAGCTCGTTGGACAGCCGGTCCTCCATGGTGTGCTCGCCACGCTTGCGCGCGCTGTCGATCAGCCAACGGATCGCCAGTGCTTGCCGCCGCTCGGTGCGGACTTCGACCGGCACCTGGTACGTGGCGCCGCCGACCCGGCGCGAGCGCACCTCAACAGCCGGCTTCACGTTGTCCAGCGCCTCGTGGAACATGCGGACCGGATCGGCCGCAGCACCGCCGCGCTTCTTCATCACGTCGAGCGCACCATAAACGATGCCCTCGGCAGAGGACTTCTTACCGTCATACATCAGGGCGTTCATGAAGCGTGTGATGACGGTGTCGCCGAACTTTGCGTCCGGTAGGATATCGCGCTTGGTGGCGCGGCGGCGTCGACTCATGTGCTGCCCCCCTTACTTCGGACGCTTCGCGCCATACAGCGACCGCCGCTGGCGGCGCTTCGGCAGGCCCTGGGTGTCCAGAACGCCGCGCAGAATATGATAGCGCACGCCCGGCAAGTCCTTCACGCGCCCGCCGCGGATCAGCACGACGCTGTGCTCCTGCAGGTTGTGGCCCTCGCCGGGGATGTAGCTCACGACTTCGTAGCCATTGGTCAGGCGCACCTTGGCAACTTTACGGAGTGCCGAGTTCGGCTTCTTCGGCGTCGTTGTATAGACGCGCGTGCAGACACCACGCTTCTGCGGGCAGCCCTGCAAGGCCGGCACCTTGTTGCGCTTGGCCGCCGGCTCGCGCCCGTTGGCAATCAACTGATTGATGGTCGGCATACGTTGCTTCCGATCCTCGAATGTCGGCCCCGGTGGACCGGGCTGCCACCTGCCAAACAAACCCGCGCGGAATGGAGCGAACCATCCGCGCAAGTCGTGCTGCACATGGCCTTGGCCCCTGGGGGCGGCACCATGAACTTGCCATTGGTAGTGGCCAGCCCGGCAAGGCCGGGTATGGTCTAGGGGGCGTTACCTACGTCCACCCCTGGGGTTAGTCAAGTATAGAAGAGAAATGCAACCCGGAGGCAGCGCTGCATCAAACGCCGCCTCCGGTCTTGCCCGTTACTCCGCCGCTGTGCGATCCGGCAAGGCCGGCGGCGCAACCGGCGCCGCCTCTGGGCGCAGCCGCGCCTGGTCCCGCCCAGCCGCGATTGCCCGCAACCGGTTCATCACGCTCCCTGTGCCCGCAGGGATCAACCGCCCGACGATCACGTTCTCTTTCAGCCCCAGTAGGTTATCCACCTTACCTGCCGTCGCGGCTTCGGTCAGCACACGGGTGGTCTCCTGGAACGACGCCGCGCTGATGAAGCTCTGCGTCTGCAGGCTGGCCTTGGTGATGCCCTGCAAAACCGGCATCCCCGTCGCCGGGCGCTCGTCCAGCGCCACCCGCTTCTCGTTCTCTGCCTCGAACTCCAGGCGGTCCACCTGCTCGCCCATCAGGTAGGTCGTGTCGCCCGGCTCCATGATCTCCATCTTCTGGAGCATCTGCCGGACGATGACCTCGATGTGCTTGTCGTTGATCTTCACGCCCTGCAACCGGTACACATCCTGGATTTCATTCACGAGATAGTCGGAGAGCGCCTCCACCCCCAGCACCTTCAGGATGTCGTGCGGCACGCGCGGCCCGTCCACCAGGGGGTCGCCCCGGCGCACGAAGTCGCCCTCCTGCACGCTGACGTGCTTGCCCTTCGGAACCAGGTACTCGGACTCCTCGCCCGCCTCGTCGTTCTTCACGATGATGCGGCGCTTCGCCTTGTAGTCCTTCCCGAACTCCACGCGGCCATCCATCTCGGCGATGATCGCGTGATCCTTGGGCCGCCGGGCCTCGAATAGCTCAGCCACGCGCGGCAGGCCGCCCGTGATGTCGCGGGTCTTGCTGCCCTCCCGCGGAATCCGCGCCAGCACGTCGCCGGCGGCCACGGTCGCGCCGTTCTCCACCGACAGGATGCTGTCCGGGTTCAGGAAGTAACGTGCCTCTGCCCCCGTCGCCAGCTTGATGACCTCGCCCTTCTCGTCCTTGAGCTGCAAGCGCGGACGCAGGTCGACGCCCTTCGAGGACTGCTTGTAGTCCACCACCACCTTGGACGTCAGGCCAGTCACCTCATCGACCCGCTCCACCAGCGTCACGCCGTCCAGCAGGTCCAAGTACTCGACCGACCCGGCACGCTCGGTGATGATCGGCAGGGTGTAGGGGTCCCACTCGGCCAGCTTCTGGCCGCGTGTGACCGCCGCGCCCTCGTCCGTCAGCAGCCGCGCGCCATACGGCACCCGGAACCGCGCACGCTCGCGGCCCTTGTCGTCCTGCAGCACCATCTCGCAGTTGCGGGACATCACCACGGGAACGCCCTGGCTGTTGTTCACCACGTTGCGGTTGTTGACCGTCAACGAGCCGTCATGGCTGGCCTCGACGCTGCTGACTTCGGCGCCACGCTGGGCGGCGCCGCCGATGTGGAACGTCCGCATCGTCAACTGCGTGCCAGGCTCGCCGATGGACTGCGCGGCGATCACCCCGACAGCCTCACCGATGTTGACCGGCGTGCCGCGGGCCAGGTCGCGCCCGTAGCACATGCCGCACACGCCCACCCGACTCTCGCAGGTCAGCACCGAGCGGATCTTTACCGACTCCACGCCGGAGGACTCGATCAGGTCGGCCTCCGGCTCCTCGATCAGCGTGTTCTTTGGCAGGATCACCGCGCCGCTGGCCGGGTCCAGCAGGTCCTCGGCCGTGGTGCGGCCCAGGGTGCGCTCGCTCAGACCGGCGACCACCTCGCCGCCGTCCATCACTGCACGCACGGTCAGGCCGCGCTCGGTGCCGCAGTCGTTCTCGACGATGATGCAGTCCTGCGCCACGTCCACCAGGCGCCGGGTCAGGTAGCCGGAGTTCGCCGTCTTCAATGCCGTGTCCGCCAGGCCCTTGCGGGCGCCGTGCGTGGAGTTGAAGTACTCAAGGACGGACAGCCCCTCCTTGAAGTTGGCGATAATCGGCTGCTCGATGATCTCCCCCGACGGCTTGGCCATCAGGCCGCGCATGCCGGCCAGCTGACGCATCTGCGCCGGGGAGCCGCGCGCGCCGGAGTGGCTCATCATCCAGACCGAGTTGGTCTGCACGCCCACCTCCTGCCTGCTGATCTCCTTCATCATCGCGCCGGCAACCTCATCCGTGCAGCGGGACCAGGCATCGACCACCTTGTTGTAGCGCTCGCCGGCGGTGATCAGGCCATCCTGGTACTGCTGCTCGAACTCCTTGACCTCGTTCTGCGTCTTCAGGATCAGCTCGGGCTTGCTGTCCGGAATGATTAGATCGTCCTTGCCGAACGACAGCCCGGCCTTTGCCGCCTGGCCGAACCCCAGGCCCATCAGCCGGTCGGCGAAGATCACGCACTCCTTCTGACCGCAGTGGCGGTACACGGCGTCGATCACGTCGGACACGTTCTTCTTGGTCAGCGTCCGGTTGATCAGGCTGAACGGCACGTTCGGATTGCGTGGCAGGATCTGCGCGATCAGCATCCGGCCCGGCGTCGTGACCAGCATCTGCCGGACCTTGTTGCCCTCGGCGTCCACCGTCTCGTAACGCGCCCTGATCTTGTCGTGCAGCTTCACCGCCTTGGCGGTCAGCGCATACTCGATCTCGCCCACGTTGCCGAAGGCGACCGGGCCGGCCTTGACCAGCTTGTCGCCCTCATACACGGCGGCGTCCGGTGCCTCGCGGAACTCGGGGGTCTCCAGGCTCAGGTAGTACAGCCCCAGCACGATGTCCTGGCTCGGGACGATGATCGGCTTGCCGTTGGCCGGGCTAAGGATGTTGTTGGTGGACATCATCAGCACGCGGGCCTCCAACTGCGCCTCAAGGCTGAGGGGCACATGGACGGCCATCTGGTCGCCGTCGAAGTCGGCGTTGAACGCGGTGCACACTAGCGGATGAAGCTGGATCGCCTTGCCCTCGATCAGCACCGGCTCGAACGCCTGGATGCCGAGGCGGTGCAGGGTGGGCGCGCGGTTCAGCATCACGGGATGCTCGCGGATCACCTCTTCCAGAATGTCCCAGACCTCGGGACGCTCCTTCTCCACCATGCGCTTGGCAGCCTTGATGGTGGTGGCGTGGCCGTACTTCTCCAGCTTGGAGTAGATGAACGGCTTGAACAGCTCCAGCGCCATCTTCTTCGGCAGGCCGCACTGGTGCAGCTTCAACTCGGGACCGACGACGATCACCGAGCGGCCGGAGTAGTCCACGCGCTTGCCCAGCAGGTTCTGCCGGAACCGGCCCTGCTTGCCCTTCAGCATGTCGGACAGGCTTTTCAGCGGACGCTTGTTGGCGCCCGTGATGGCGCGGCCGCGGCGGCCGTTGTCGAACAGTGCGTCCACGCTCTCCTGCAGCATGCGCTTCTCGTTGCGCACGATGATGTCCGGCGCACGCAACTCGATCAGCCGCTTTAGGCGGTTATTGCGGTTGATGACCCGGCGGTACAGGTCGTTCAGGTCCGACGTGGCGAACCGCCCGCCGTCCAGCGGCACCAGCGGACGCAACTCGGGCGGGATCACCGGCACAACGTCCAGGATCATCCACTCAGGCTTCGCGCCGCTCTCGCCGAACGCCTCGATCAGCTTGAGACGCTTCACCAGCTTCTTGCGCTTGGCTTCGCTGTTGGTCGCCTTCAGCTCGGCGCGCAGCTCGACCTTGTCGCCGTCGATGTCGATGCCCTGCAGGATGCCCTTGATCGCCTCGGCGCCGATGCCGGCCTTGAAGGCGTCCTCGCCGAACTCGTCCTGCTTGGACAGCAACTGGTCCTCGGTCAGCAACTGGTGCTGCTTCAGGTCCGTCAGCCCCGGCTCCAGCACCACGTAGCTTTCGAAGTAGAGAATCTTCTCCAGCTCCTTGAGCGTCAGATCGACCATCAGCCCAATGCGGCTGGGCAGTGACTTCAGGAACCAGATGTGCGCCACCGGGCTGGCCAGCTCGATGTGGCCCATGCGCTCACGCCGCACCTTGGCGAGCGTCACCTCGACGCCGCACTTCTCGCAGATGATGCCACGGAATTTCATGCGCTTGTACTTGCCGCACAGGCACTCGTAGTCCTTGATGGGGCCGAAGATGCGGGCGCAGAACAAGCCGTCCCGCTCCGGCTTGAAGGTGCGGTAGTTGATGGTCTCGGGCTTCTTGATTTCGCCATAGGACCAGGAGCGGATTTGCTCCGGGCTGGCCATCTGGATTTTGATCTGGTCGAAAGTCACGGCCGCGCCGGCCTGGCCCAGGATCTTCATCAATTCGTTCATGCGTCAAATGCCCCAATGCGGCGGCCGGGATGCCCCGGCCGCCGTGTGATGCGGGATTTAGTCGTCAGCGTTATGCGCCGCGCGTCTCGAGGTCCACGTTCAGGCCGAGCGACTTCAGCTCCTTGACCAGCACGTTGAAGCTCTCGGGGATGCCGGCCTCGAAGGTGTCCTGCTCGCGCACGATCGCCTCATAGACCTTGGTGCGGCCGGACACGTCGTCCGACTTCACCGTCAGCATCTCCTGCAGGGTGTAGGCGGCGCCGTACGCCTCCAGCGCCCAGACCTCCATCTCGCCGAAGCGCTGGCCGCCGAACTGCGCCTTGCCGCCCAGCGGCTGCTGGGTGACCAAGCTGTACGGCCCGATGCTGCGCGCGTGGATCTTGTCGTCCACCAGGTGGTGCAGCTTGAGCATGTAGATGTAGCCGACCGTCACCTTACGCTCGAACGTCTCGCCCGTGCGCCCGTCGGTCAGCGTCACCTGGCCGGAGGTATTCAGCCCGGCCTTGGTCAACATGCCCTCGATGTCCGACATGCGCGCGCCGTCGAACACTGGCGTCGCAATCGGGATGCCCTTCTTCAAGTTGTCCGACAGTTCCAACAACTGCTCGGTGCTCATCGGCTCGATCTCGGCTGCGAACACCTCGTCGCCGTAGATGTCCTTGAGCATGTCCAGCAGGGCGTCGCGCTGGGCGCCGGTGCGGCGGTACTCATCCACCAACTCTCCCACCTGCTTGCCAAGCGTCGCGCAGGCCCATCCCAGGTGCGTCTCCAGGATTTGCCCCACGTTCATCCGGCTCGGCACGCCCAGCGGATTCAGCACGATATCGACGTGCGTGCCGTCCTCCAGGAACGGCATGTCCTCCACCGGGGTCACCCGGCTGACGACGCCCTTGTTGCCGTGGCGTCCGGCCATCTTGTCGCCGGGCTGCAGCTTGCGCTTCACCGCGACGAACACCTTGACCATCTTCATCACGCCGGGCGGCAGCTCGTCGCCGCGCTGCAGCTTCTCCACCTTGCCGGAGAAGCGGGATTGCAGCCGCTCCACCGCGGTATCGAACTCGCGCTTCAGGGTCTCGATCTCGGACATCACCTGGTCGTCGGCGACGCCGATGTTGCGCCAGGCGCCGCGGGGGTGCTCTGCCAGTACCTCCTCGGTGATGGTCGTGCCGGACTTGATGCCCTTGAACCCGCCGGATGCCTTGCGGCCCAGCAGCTTCTCGCGCATCCGGTTCAGGAACGACCGCTCCTGGATAGCCCGCTCGTCGTCGCGGTCCTTGGCCAGCCGCTCGATCTCCGACCGCTCGATCGCCATCGCGCGCTCGTCCTTATCCACGCCCCGGCGGCTGAACACCCGCACGTCAACGATGGTGCCGGTGACGCCGGGCGGCAGCTTCAAGGAGGTGTCGCGCACGTCCGACGCCTTCTCGCCGAAGATGGCGCGGAGCAGCTTCTCCTCGGGGGTCATCGGGCTTTCGCCCTTTGGCGTAACCTTGCCGACCAGGATGTCGCCCGGGTTCACCTCGGCGCCGATGTAGACGATGCCGGCCTCGTCGAGGTTGCGCAGCGCCTCCTCGCCCACGTTGGGGATGTCGCGGGTGATCTCCTCCTGGCCCAGCTTGGTGTCGCGGGCCATGACCTCGAACTCCTCGATATGGATCGAGGTGAACACGTCGTCGCGCGCAATCCGCTCGCTGATGAGGATGGAGTCCTCGAAGTTGTAGCCATTCCAGGGCATGAACGCGACCAGCACGTTGCGGCCCAGCGCCAGCTCGCCCAGTTCCGTGCTGGGGCCGTCGGCGATAATATCGCCGGGCACCACGCGGTCCCCCACCTTCACCAGCGGGCGCTGATTGATGCAGGTGCTCTGGTTGCTGCGCATGTACTTGCGCAGCCGGTAGATATCGACGCCGTGTGTGGTGCCGTCATCCGCCGTCGCACGCACGACGATGCGGGCGCCGTCGATCTGATCGACGATGCCGGGGCGCTTGGCGACGATGGTGGCGCCGCTGTCGCGGGCCACAGCCGCCTCCATGCCGGTGCCCACCAGCGGGGCGTCGGCGCGGATCAGCGGCACCGCCTGACGCTGCATGTTGCTGCCCATCAGCGCGCGGTTGGCGTCGTCGTTCTCCAGGAACGGGATCAGCGCCGCAGCCACGGACACCAACTGGCGCGGCGACACGTCCACCGCCGTCACGTCGTTCGGCTTGACCAAGCGGAAGTCGCCCTGCCGCCGGACCGACACCAGTTCATTTGTAAAGTTGCCCTCGCCGTCGGTGGGGGCGTCGGCCTGCGCCACGACAAGCTTCTCCTCCTCCATGGCGGAAAGGTACTTCCAGCCCTCCTGCACCTGGCCGTCCTTCACCAAGCGGTACGGCGTCTCGATGAAGCCGTACTTATTCACCTTGGCGTAGGTGGCGAGACTGTTGATCAGCCCGATGTTCGGCCCCTCGGGGGTCTCGATCGGGCAGATGCGGCCGTAATGCGTCGGATGCACGTCGCGCACCTCGAAGCCCGCCCGCTCCCGCGTCAGCCCGCCCGGGCCAAGCGCGGACAGGCGGCGCTTGTGCGTCACTTCCGACAGCGGATTAGTCTGGTCCATGAAC
Organism: uncultured Acetobacteraceae bacterium; assembly: GCA_964242415.1. Classification (GTDB taxonomy): domain Bacteria; phylum Pseudomonadota; class Alphaproteobacteria; order Acetobacterales; family Acetobacteraceae; genus DASWOJ01. The sequence continues at coordinate 260,787 of CAXTAT010000004.1, read as the reverse complement.
TGGCTGAGCTGCGACGATCCGAAGAACTCCCGCACCGCCGCTGCTGCCGGCTTGGCATTGATCAGGTCGTGCGGCATCACCGTGTCGATATCGACGCTGCCCATGCGCTCGCGGATCGCCCTCTCCATGCGCAGCAGGCCGACACGATACTGGTTCTCCATCAGCTCGCCCACCGAGCGGACCCGGCGGTTGCCCAGGTTGTCAATGTCGTCAATGGTGCCGCGGCCGTCCTTCAGCTCGCACATGATCTTGACGGTCTTGAGCACGTCCTCCTTACGGAGCGTGCGCACGGTGTCCTCGGCGTCTACGCCCAGGCGCATGTTCATCTTCACCCGGCCGACCGCGGACAGGTCATAGCGGTCGGGGTCGAAGAACAGGCCGCGGAATAGCGCCTCGGCAGTCTCGGGGGTCGGCGGCTCGCCAGGGCGCATGACGCGGTAGATATCGACCAGCGCGTCATCACGGTTGGCGTTCTTGTCCACCGCCAGCGTGTTGCGGAGCCAGGGACCATTGGACTGATCGACCGCCAACGTCGGCAGCCGGTCGATGCCGGCGTCCTCAAGCGCAGTCAGCCGCGCCTCGGCCAGTTCCTCGCCAGCCTCGGCATAGATCTCGCCCGTCTCCTCGTTCACGAGATCGACGGCGACGTAGCGGCCCAGCAGGTCGGCGCGGCCCACCAGCACGGTCTTGGTGGCCTCGCCGATCTTGCGCGCGGCGCGGGCGGTCAGCTTGGTGGTGGCCTCGGCGACAACCTCGCCGGTGTCGGCGTCCACCAGGGCCTCGGCCAGGGTGATGCCGCGGTAGGCGTCGGCCTCGAACGGGCGCGCCCAGCCCTTCGGCGTGCGGGTGAATACCACCTGGGTGTAGAAGTGGTTGAGGATTTCCTCGGGGTCCATGCCGCGGATTTCGCCGATGTCCACGGTTTCGCCCTGCGCCGCGCGCTCGGCGCGCATGGCTTCGGTGGCCGTGCTCTCCAACGCATACAGCAGCGTCGTCACCGGCAGCTTACGCTTGCGGTCGATGCGGACGTAAACCAGGTCCTTGCTGTCAAACTCGAAGTCCAACCACGAGCCGCGATACGGGATCACCCGGGCGGTGAACAGGTACTTGCCGCTGCTGTGCGTCTTACCCTTGTCGTGGTCGAAGAACACGCCGGGGCTGCGGTGCATCTGGCTGACGATGACGCGCTCGGTGCCGTTAATAACGAAGGTGCCGTTTTCGGTCATGAGCGGCATGTCGCCCATGTAAACCGGCTGCTCCTTGATGTCGCGGATGCTGCGGGCGCCGGTGTCCTCGTCGAGGTCCCAAACGATCAGGCGCAGGATGACCTTCAACGGCGCGGCGAAGGTCATGCCGCGCTGGATGCACTCCTCGACGTCGTACTTCGGCTCCTCCAGCTCGTAATATACGAACTCCAGCCGCCCGCGCCCGGCGAAGTCGTCGATGGGGAACACCGACTTGAACACCTCCTGCAGGCCCGTTGGCGTCCGGCTGTCCGGCGCCACGTTCATCTGCAGGAACGCCTCGTAGCTGGCGCGTTGCACGTCGATCAGGTTTGGCATCGGCGCCACTTCGGGGATGCGCCCGAAGCTCTTGCGGATGCGCTTCTGACCCGTGAACGACTTGGTGATCGCGTTCATTGCCCGTCCTTGACTTGGAATTCTGCGCGCCCGATGGTGGCGCCCAACCGCACGGCACGTCCGCAGCCCTGACCCGGGCCGCTTATTCCCAGCGTACACCTGCATGCAGGACGCTTGCCGTCTGGCAACAGGTCAGCGGGCGGCAACCTGGCATGGTTCCCGCCCGCTTCCCGCTCAATCGTCCGGCGCCCCCGTGGGGGCGGCCAGACCCGATGCGCTACTTGATCTCGACAGCGGCGCCCTGCTCCTCAAGCTGCTTCTTCAGCTTCGCGGCCTCATCCTTGTTCACACCTTCCTTCACGGCCTTCGGCGCCGCCTCCACCAGGTCCTTGGCTTCCTTCAGGCCCAGGCCGGTGATGGTGCGGACTTCCTTAATAACGTTGATCTTCTTATCGCCGACCTTTGCCAGGATGACCGTGAACTCCGTCTGCTCCTCAACCACTGCGGCGGGGGCCGCCGGGCCGGAGGGCGCTGCTGCGGCGGCAGGCGCCGCGGCGGAAACGCCCCACTTCTCTTCAAGCATCTTGGACAGCTCCGCCGCCTCAAGCACCGTCAGAGCCGACAACTCCTCAACCAGTCTCGTCATATCAGCCATTTTGGTAGTCCCTTACTTAACCCTTGGTTGGTTCTATGCAAGCCCGGTGCCGAAACGGTTGCCGGGCTTGCGGCTAAATCAAGACAGGTGCGGTCAGGCCGCCTCTGTCTCCACTTCGGCTCCTGCTTCAGCCTCGTCCTTCTTGGCATAGGCCCCGAAGACCCGGGCAAGCTGTCCAGCCGGCGCCTGCAGCACGCCTGCGATCCGTGTGGCGGGGGTCTGGATCATCCCCACGATACGGGCGCGCAGCATGTCGAGCGACGGCAGGTCGGCCAGCGCCTTGATCCCATCCGCATTGAGCGTCTGGGTGCCAAGGGCGCCGCCGATGACGACGAACTTGTCATTGGTCTTGGCGTAGTCGATGGCAGCCTTGGCCACGGCCACGGGGTCGTTGGACCACGCAAGCGCGGTCACGCCCTTCAGCATTGGTTTGATGCCCTCGAACCGGGTCCCCTCCAGGGCGAGCAAGGCCAGCCGGTTCTTCGCGACCTTATAGGTCGATCCCGAGGCCCGCATCTGGCGGCGCAGTCCCGACACCTCGGCCACGGTCATGCCCTTGTTCTGGGTGACCACGACCATTGATGTCGCTGCGAACACCTGACCCAGCTCGGAAACGAATTCTCGCTTCTCCGTACGGTCCACGTCCGGTACTCCTAGTGGCCGCGGCGCGTTTGGACCGCGCTGCAGCCGGGTTGCCCTCGGCATGGCCGAATGGCCACGCCGCGCCTGTCCGGAACCCCGTGCACGCGGACGTGCCGTGGGACCTGTAGCCGGAACCGCCAGGGCGCCGAGTGGGGCTTGCGCCGCACCCGGATCATCTCGGCTTCCCCGTCTACCGCGCGCGGGCCTGGACCCATTAACCCCCCGAGGGGGGACGTGCGGTTTCGGACAGGTTCGGGACGGCTTGCACCGTCCCTAGCCACCCGCCCCCTATGGGACGGGCGAATTCCCAATCAGCCGCCGAGCGTCGCTACGTCCAGGCGGATGCCCGGCCCCATCGTGCTGCTCAGCGACGCCTTCTTCAGGTAGGTGCCCTTTGCACCGGTCGGCTTGGCCTTCTGGATCGCGTCCACGAAGGCGCGGATGTTGCCGAGCAGCTTCTCCTCGTCGAAGCTGGCCTTGCCGATGCCGGCGTGGACGATGCCCGCCTTCTCGGCACGAAACTCCACCTGGCCGGACTTCGCCGCCGTCACCGCGCCGCGCACGTCCATCGTGACGGTGCCGAGCTTCGGGTTCGGCATCAGCCCGCGCGGGCCGAGGATCTTGCCCAGCCGGCCCACCAGCGCCATCATGTCGGGCGTGGCGATGCAGCGGTCGAAGGCGAACTCGCCGCCCTGCACCTTCTCGGCCAGGTCCTCGGCGCCCACGATGTCGGCGCCGGCGTCCAGCGCCTCCTGCGCCTTGACGTTGCGGGCGAACACCGCCACGCGCAGTGTCTTGCCCGTGCCGTTTGGCAGGCTCAGCAGCCCACGCACCATCTGGTCGGCATGGCGCGGGTCGATGCCCAGGTTCATGCTCAGCTCGATGGTCTCATCGAACTTGGCGCTGGCGTTGCCCTTGGCGAGCTTGATCGCGTCGGCCAGCGGGTAGGACTTGGTGCGGTCGAACGTCTCGTATCCGGCCTTCAGGCGCTTGTCGTGTGCCATGGGTCAGCCCTCCACCACGGACAGGCCCATCGAGCGGGCGCTGCCGGCCAACATGCGGACGGCAGCGTCCACCTCGTTGGCGTTCATGTCCTTCATCTTGATCTCGGCAATCTCGCGCAACTGCGTCATCGTCACCCGGCCGACCATGGCGCCCTTGCCCGGCGTCGTCGTGCCCTTGGTGATCCCGGCCGCCTTCTTCAGGAAGTAGGTGTTGGGCGGGGTCTTGGTGATGAAGGTGAAGGTGCGGTCGCCGAACGCGGTGATGACGACGGGGACGGGCATACCCGGCTCCATGCCCTGCGTCACGGCATTAAATTCCTTGCAGAACGCCATGATGTTCAGGCCGCGCTGGCCGAGCGCGGGTCCGACGGGCGGGGACGGGTTGGCCTTGCCGGCCGGGATTTGCAGCTTGATGTAGCCGACGACCTTCTTGGCCATGTCGGGACCCCTGTGGCTTGGGGACCGCGGTCATAGTGATCGGGCCGCCTTGGGGCAGCCCACGATCTCCCGCGTTCCTGAGTGAGGGCGGGCGTATAGCGGAAAGGTTGCGCCGCGTCCAGCAGTTTTACCCCTGGCCTTTCGCGGGGACACGCTGGCGGGCTATAGCATCCGGCACACCTCAGGAGCAGCCATGATGGCCATGAAGCCCACGATGACGCCGAAGCCGAAGCAGGTTCCGTTCAACCCGACTGCGATCGCCATCGGCGTGTCGCTGCTGATCGGCATCATCGGCGCCACCATCGTCGCCGGCAACCCGTTCAATGCCATGCGCCTGGGCTACCTGGACTACAGCCACACGCCGGCCGGCGGTGCCGAGAAGGGCTCGCCGACGAAGGCGCCGCTGACGCAGGGCGAGGCTGAGGAGAAGAAGAACTAAATCACCAGCTCGATCACGAACGGCCCCGGCCGCGCGTTGGCCTGGGCGAACAGGCTGTTGAACGCCTCCATCGTCTCGGCGCGGGCGGCCTCCACCCCCATGCCGCGGGACAGTTGAACCCAGTCCAGGTCGGGGTTGCCCAGGTCCAGCATGTCCATCGCGGTGCGGCCAGGGTTGGCGCCGACGCCGCGGTACTCGCCCAGCAGGATCGCGTACTTGCGGTTGGACAGGATCACCGTCGTCACGTCCAGCCGCTCCCGCGCCTGGGTCCACAGGCCCTGCACGGTGTACATGGCCGAGCCGTCCGCCTGCAGCGATACCACCCGGCGGCCCGGGGCACCGATGGCGGCGCCGGTCGCCATGGGGATGCCATCGCCGATGGCGCCGCCGGTCAACTGCAGCCAGGTGTGTGCCGCCGCGCCGTGGGTAGGCTCGAACACCGCACGGCCAAAGGTCAGGCTCTCGTCAACGATCACGGCGTCATCTGGCAGCAGCGCCGTCAGGGCCTGGGCGAACGCCTCGGGCGTGATGGCGCCGCGCGGCGGCTCCGAGCGGGACGGGGCGGCGGGGGCTGCCGCCGTTTGTGCGCCGAGGGCCTCGGCGACCCGGGCCAGGGCGTCGGGGCCGTCCTGCTCGGGCCGGGCTAGCACATGCACCTGGCAGTCGGCGGGGTACATGCGGCCGGGCTTGCCGGGGTAGGCGAAGAAGCCGACCGGCGCGGTGGCGCCGACCAGGATCAGGTGGCGCAGGCCGGCCAGCGCGGCGACGGCCTGATCGACGGGATACGGCACGCGGTCGATCGGGGTGCGCCCGGCGCCACGCTCGATCCGCCCGTTGCTGGTCTGCGCCAGCATCCGCGCGCCGGTCGCGGCCAGGATGCCGGCCGCGACCGCCAGCGGCCCGGCCCGCAACGCCGGCCCGGACAGCAGCAGCATCGTAGGCTCGCCGGACCGCAGCGCCTGCACGGCGCCGAGAACGGCGTCGGGGGAGGCGTGCGCCGCCGTCGGCACCGGCAATGGCGCGCCGACCACGCCGCCGTCATCCCAGCAGACATCGGACGGCAGGATCAGCGTCGCAACGCCGCCCGGCGCCGACCGGGCCGCCTGCACGGCGCTGGCGCAATCCGTCCCGACCTCCGCCGCATGGGCCGCGGTCCGCACCCAGGCCGACACGCCGCGGGCGAACCCCTCGGTGTCCGCCGTGAGCGGCGCATCCAGGGCGCGGTGGTAGGTCGCCTGGTCGCCCACCAGGTTCACGATCGGCGAGCGGCCCCGGCGGGCGTTGTGCAGGTTGGCCAGCCCGTTCGCCAGGCCCGGCCCGCAATGCAGCAGCGTCGCCGCCGGGCGGTCCTGCATCCGGGCGTAGCCGTCGGCGGCGCCGGTCACCACGCCCTCGAACAGGCCCAGCACGCAGCGCATCCCGGGGATGCGGTCCAGCGCCGCGACGAAATGCATCTCGCTCGTGCCGGGATTGGCGAAACAGGTGTCCACGCCGCAGGCCAGCAGGGTGTGCACCAGGCTTTCAGCGCCGTTCATGGCCGTCTCTCCGATCCAGTCGCCCGCACGATGCCTGCCGCGCCGGGAGCTGACAACGGCTTGCCGGGTGCGGCGGCGCGGCCTACCCATCGGCGGAACGAGGGGACGCCGCGACGATGACCACGATCCTATACCCGGAAGCCATGTATCCCGACGACGCCGAGGAACGCCGCATCTTCGGTCCCGGCGCCACGATCCTGCGCCGCGACACCAAGGCCTTGGCCGAGCTGTCCGACGCCGACTGCGCCGCCACCGACGGGCTGATGATCTTCCGCCATCACGTGACCGCCGCCGACCTGGCCCGCTTCCCCCGGCTGCGCGCCATCGTCCGCATGGGCGTCGGCTATGACCGCCTCGACCGCACTGCCGCCGCCGCGCGCGGGGTGATGGTCTGCAACGTTCCGGATTATGGCACCACCGAGGTCGCCGACCACGCCATCGCCCTGGTGATGGCGCTACGCCGCGGCCTGCTGCTGCACCATGACCGGCAGCGGGCCGATCCGCCGGCGTCCTGGCACGGGGCCGATCACCCGCTGTTGCGCCGCAGCGGCACGCAGGGGTTCGGTATCATCGGCATGGGCCGCATCGGCACGGCGGTGGCGCTGCGGGCCAAGGCGCTCGGCTTCCGCGTCATGATGTTCGACCCGTTCCTGCCAAATGGGGCGGAGCTGGCCGTCGGCGTGGCCCGGGCCGCGACGCTGCCGGACCTGGTGCGCTATGCCGACGTGCTATCCATCCACACGCCGCTGACGCCATCGACCACCAGGCTGGTCGGCGCGGCGGAGCTGGCGCTGCTGCCGCCCGGCGCCGTCGTGGTCAACACCGCCCGCGGCCCGATCCTGGACGTGGACGCGCTGGCGGCGGCGCTACGCGAGGACCGGATCGCCGGCGCCGGGCTGGACGTGCTGCCGGTGGAGCCGCCCGTCGATCCCGTGCCGGAATTGGTGCGCGCCTACCGTGCGCGCGAGCCTTGGCTGGAGGGCCGGCTAATTATCACCCCGCACTCCGCCTACCTGACGCCGGAAGCGCACTGGGACATACGGGTGAAGTCGGCCGAGACGATGCGCGCGGTGCTGATGACCAACCAGCCGCAGAATGTCATCACGCCGGCGATGTACTAACGCCGCCCGATGCTAACCGTCGCCCGCCCCGGCGTGGGCCGGCCATCCATTCAGCTTTGCCAGTTCTCAACCTGCAGGCCGCCCACGCGCGTGAACTCGCCGACGTTGTGCGTGACCAGCACCAGCCTGCGCGCCAGGGCCTGCCCGGCGATCAGCACATCGTAGGGGCAGATCGGCGTCCCAGCCGCAGCCAGCGCCGCCCTGACCTCGCCAGCCTGCCGCGCGTCCTCCTTGTCGAATTCCAGCACCTCCAGCAACAGCCTGTCGATCAGCGCCAAGTTGTGCGCCTGCCTGGCGCTCCGATAGGCGCCATAGAACAGCTCGTGCGCTGCCACGGCCGGAATGCCAAAGTCCTGGGGGGTGTGCCGGCGTACGCCCGCCAGCATACCCGCGTTCCCGGCCAGCAGGCCGATCACTGCACTGGTGTCGAGCAGGAACCTCACCCGAAGAAGCCAAGCTCCGGCCGCTCCTGCTCCGGAAGCGGCTCGTCAACCGCCAGGGTGAAGTCAGCATCCAGCAGACCGACCAGCACGTCGAGCCAGGCCCAGTCATGCGCTACTGGCTCTAGGATCACTGCATTCCCGTGCCGGCGAATGTGAACCTCGTTCCCCTCGAACCGGAATGCCTTGGGTAGCCGCACCGCCTGCGAGCGTCCAGACCAGAACACCTTGGCAGTCCCCATCGCCAACAACCCCCGCAGTATATCACAAAGATATACCACTTCCCTGCCCGATGCACACTTGCCCAGCCGCCGCCTGGCTGACTGACCTGCGCCGGACATCCCCCGATAAGGCGTCGAAATGCGCGCCGCCGCACCTACCTGTGTTGACACCTCCCAGAGGCCCGCCCACCGTCACCTCAAGCAAGACCATCAGGAACCGCCCCAATGCCCGACGCCTCCGCCCCCAGCCGCCGGCTCCGCAGCCGCCGCTGGTTCGACGACCCTGCCGACCCCGGCATGACCGCGCTCTACCTTGAGCGCTACCTCAACTTCGGCCTGACCCGGGGGGAACTGCAGTCCGGCCGCCCCATCATCGGCATCGCCCAGACCGGCTCCGACCTATCCCCCTGCAACCGGCATCTCGTGGACCTCGCCAGCCGCGTCCGCGACGGCATCCGCGACGCCGGCGGCGTGCCGCTGGAGTTCCCGATCCACCCCATCCAGGAAACCGGCAAGCGCCCCACCGCGGCGCTAGACCGCAATCTCGCCTACCTCAGCCTGGTCGAGGTGCTGCACGGCTACCCCATCGACGGCGTCGTGCTGACCACCGGCTGCGACAAGACCACCCCTGCCTGCCTGATGGGCGCGGCCACGGTCAACATCCCGTCCATCGTGCTGTCCGGCGGACCCATGCTGGACGGCTGGTATGGCGGGCGGCTCGCCGGGTCCGGCACCATCGTCTGGGAGGCGCGGAAGATGCTGGCCGAGGAGCGGATCAACTACGAGGAGTTCATCGACATGGTGGCGGCCTCGGCCGGGTCGGTCGGACACTGCAACACCATGGGCACCGCGCTCAGCATGAACAGCCTGGCCGAGGCGCTGGGCATGTCGCTGCCCGGCTGCGCCGCCATCCCCGGCCCGCACAAGGAGCGCGGCTGGATGGCCTACGAGACCGGCCGCCGCATCGTCGGCATGGTGCATGAGAACCTGCGCCCCTCCGACATCATGACCAAGCCCGCGTTCGAGAACGCCGTCGTCGCTGCCGCCGCCCTGGGCGCCAGCAGCAACTGCCCGATCAGCATGATCGCCATCGCCCGGCACATGGGCGTGGAGCACACCTTGGACGACTGGCAGCGCCTGGGCCAGGACATCCCCCTGCTGGCCGACGTGCAGCCCGCAGGGCGCGTGTTGGGAGAAGGCTTCTTCCGGGCCGGCGGCGTGCCGGCGGTGATGCGGGAACTGCTGGACGCCGGCAAGCTGCAACCCGACGTGATGACCTGCACCGGGCGCACGCTGGGCGAAAACCTGGCCAAGAAGCCCGCCGTGGACCACGAGGTGATTCGACCCTACGCGCACCCCCTGAAGGAGAGCGCCGGGTTCGCCGTGCTGTCCGGCAACCTGTTCGACGCGGCGGTGATGAAGCTAAGCGTGATCGACCCCGAGTTCCGCGACCGCTTCCTGTCCGACCCCGAGCAGCCCAACGTGTTCGAGGGCCAGGCCGTCGTGTTCGAAGGCCCCGAGGACTACCATGCCCGCATTGAGGACCCCGACCTCGGCGTAGACGCGCACAGCATCCTGGTGATCCGCAACTGCGGCCCCGTCGGCTACCCCGGCGGCGCCGAGGTGGTGAACATGCAGCCCCCCGCCAAGCTGCTGAAGGCCGGCATCCACACGCTGCCGACCATGGGCGACGGCCGCCAGTCCGGCACCAGCGGCAGCCCGAGCATCCTGAACATCTCGCCCGAGGCGGCGGTCGGCGGCGGCCTGGCGCTGCTGCACACCGGGGACCGCGTGCGCATCGACCTGAACAGCCGCAAGGTGGACGTGCTGCTGCCGCCGGGCGAGCTGGAGGCGCGGCGCGGCGCCTGGGTGCGGCCGGTGCCGCAAAACAAGACGCCTTGGGAGGAGATCAGCCGCAGCATGGTCGGCCAGCACTCGACCGGGGCGTGCCTGGAGCCGGCGACGCTATACCTGGACATCATCGAGGAACGCGGCGAGTCCCGGAACAACCATTGACGCCAACCGGGGGCGAGGCTTGGTCAATGGCCTCGCGGTCGTTATTGCGAGCCGCCCTTGTGGCGTGGCAATCCAAGGCTGCTGTGGCCAGGCTTGGTGCCCGCGGTCCTGGATTGCCGCGTCGCTGCGCTCCTCGCAATGACAGGGGTGTGGAACGGGCCGGCCGAACTCTAGGGCTCGCAGGATAAAGGAAGCGCATCCATGGTAGGCAGGCTTGCCGGAAAGACCGCGTTCATCACCGCCGCCGCTCAGGGCATTGGCCGCGCCACCGCCATGGCCTATGCGGCGGAGGGTGCGCGGGTGATCGCCACCGACTTGAACCGGGACGGCCTGGCGTCCCTCGCCGGGCCGTCCATCACGGTGCACCGGCTCGACGCGACGGACCCGGCGGACATCGCCCGCGTGGCTGGGCTGGCTGGGCCAGTGGACGTGCTGTTCAACTGCGCCGGCTTCGTCCACCAAGGCACCATCCTGGACGCCACCGAGGCGGAGTGGGACTTCGCCTTCGCGCTCAACGTCCGCAGCATGTTCCACACCATCCGGGCATTCCTTCCAGGGATGCTCGGCCGTGGCGGCAGCATCATCAATATGTCCAGCGCCGCCAGCAGCATCAAGGGCGCGCCGAACCGCTTCGTGTATGGGACCACCAAGGCCGCGGTGATCGGCCTCACCCGGTCGGTCGCGGCGGACTTCGTGAAGCATGGCGTCCGCTGCAACGCCATCTGCCCCGGCACCGTGCAGACCCCGAGCCTCGACGACCGCATCGCCGCCAACGCCGCCGCCGCCGGGTCGCTGGAGGCGGCGCGGACCGGCTTCATCGCGCGCCAAGCCATGGGCCGGCTGGGCACGCCGGAGGAGATTGCGGCGCTGGCGGTGTATCTCGGCTCGGACGAGACGCAGTTCATCACCGGCCAGGCGGTCGTCATCGACGGCGGCTGGACCCTGTAGAGGAAACCACCATGAAGCTGATGCGTGTGGGCGCCCCCGGCGCCGAGAAGCCTGCCTTGCTGGACAAGGACGGCGCCATGCGAGACCTGTCGGGCGTGCTGCACGACTTCGACGCCGCCGCGCTGTCCCCGGCCGGGCTGGCGCGGCTGGCGGCTATCGACCCGGCCACCCTGCCCACGGTCGTGCCCGGCGCCCGCATCGGCCCGCCAGTGCCGCGCCCGACCAACTTCATCTGCATCGGCCTGAACTACGCCGACCACGCCGCGGAAAGCGGCTTGGCCATCCCGAAGGAACCCATTGTCTTCCTGAAGTCGCTCGGCAGCTACCAAGGCCCGAACGACGACGTCCACCTGCCGCGCGGCTCCAAGAAGTCCGATTGGGAGGTCGAGCTGGCCATCGTCATCGGCGAGCGCGCGACCTACGTGCCTGAGCACGAGGCGATGAAGCATGTCGCCGGTTACTGCATCGTCAACGACGTGAGCGAGCGCGAATACCAGATCGAACGCGGCGGCACCTGGGACAAGGGCAAGTGCTGCGACACCTTCGGCCCTACCGGCCCCTGGCTGGTGACCGCCGACGAGGTGCCGGACCCGCACGCCTTGTCGATGTGGCTGGACGTGGACGGCCAGCGGATGCAGACCGGCAACACGGACACGATGATCTTCAACGTGCCGAAGCTGGTCAGCTATTGCAGCCACTTCCTGACGCTGCACCCCGGCGACATCATCAGCACCGGCACCCCGCCCGGCGTCGGCATGGGCAAGAAGCCACAGCCGGTCTTCCTGCACGGCGGGCAAACCATGCACTTGGGCATCACCGGGCTGGGCGAGCAGACGCAGCGCGTGGTGGCTGCATAATCAAGCGAAGTTACGCGCGGAAAGTGATGACGAAACCCAGGAAAGTACTCTAACGTTCGTCATTCTCAAGCTGGGAGCACGCAATGACATCCGCCACCCAAGTGATTCTCAGCGGCGTCCTGACATTCGGTGTGCCGCTGGCGCTGGCCGTGCGGGAGTTGGTGGCCCTGCGCCGTCCGCCACGCGGCGGCTGGGGTGGCGATGAGCCGCGCGCACCGACCCCGGTTCCGCCGCCGCTGGACCTGTCGCCGGTGCAGAAGCCGTTGCCCGACTGCCTGATCCCGAAGCCGATGGCGAACGCGCCGCATCGCCCCCGGGTGCTGGAGCCGGCGTGAGCACGGCGGTCCCGGTGTCATCCGGACCTTGCTTGGCTATCTGAACCGGCTCGCTAGAACCAGACCTGCCAATAATGGCGTAAGAGTTCCACCCGCCTGCTCCCTCTCCCCCTTCGGGAGGAGGGCCGGGGTGAGGGGGTCTCGCTAGCTTCGGCGCCCGAAGACGCGGTTATGGTCTGAACCGTGCTTTAAAAACCAAGGGAACGGTTCCGCAAGACCCTCTAACCCCGGCCCTCTCACGAAGGGGGACAGGGAGGAGCGCATGTTCGTCATGCGTGCTGCCTACGACCCGGGCCAACAAGCAGCCGGTGCTAACGCAGCCGCAGTTCCTGCCAGCGCCGGGTCCAACCCGCCATCCGCGCCATGCGCCGCAGCCCCGCCCACTGCTGCTGCAAGTAGGTGCCGGTCGCCAACGCCTCCTCTGCCGAAGGATCGCCCGTCCGCACATAGGCCCGGTCGAAGTCCGCCGTCCGGAACAGCATGTCCCACCACGGCAGGATCGCGCCGTAGTTGGCGCTGCGCTGACCCGCCGCCAGCACGCCATGGTGCGCCCGGTGGAACCGGGGGGAGATCAGCAGCCGCTCCCCTAGCCAGCCGAACGACACCCGGGCGTTAGCGTGCGATAGGCTTTCCAACAGCCGCAGCAGCAGCACCAGCAGGGGGAACTGCAGGGGCGGAATGCCGATCAGCAGGGCGATCAGGGTGAACCACACGAAGCCGATCAGGTCGTCCAGCACATGGTTGCGGTCATCCGACCAGAACGTCATCTGCCGCTGCGCATGGTGCAGCGAGTGCAGCGCCCACCACCAGCCGAACCGGTGCGACAGCCGGTGCCGCCAATACTCGGCAAAGTCCAGGATCGCCGCATAGGCGAAGAACGTCAGCACGTGATGCCCAAGCAGCGCCGGGAACATCCGCTCTAGAGTCGGCGGCACCCAGCCATGGTCGGTCATCCAGCCGCTCATTGCCACCTGCAACTGGTAGAACAGCACGAACGTCACCAGCGGCAGCACGCCGACACGAGAAATAAGGGTGTACAGCACGTCCACCCACACCGCCTTGGCGTCCGGCCAGTGCTCCACCGGTCGCCACCGTTCCAGCGGCAGGCAGATCGCGAAGGTGATGACCACCTGCGCCAGCCCGTAGCAGGCGAACAGCGCCCAGCCGAACGAGATCTCCTCCCACTGCATCATGTCCAGGCTATACAGCGCCGGTAACAGCACCGTTTCTTGCAGCCACCCCGCGGCGAGGCTGAACGGATCGATCATCGTGCGGCCACCGCGGCAGGCGCCCCCGTGGTGAGGAAGATGCCGTGCGGCGAGCGCCCGACCTGGATCGATTGCAGTGCGCCGCTGACCGGGTCCAGCACCGCCACCTTCTGGATGAAGCGCTGAGTGATCCACAGCTTGCCGTCCGGCGCGAAGTCGATGCAGTCGGGGCCGCCGGGTACGCGGTAGGTGCGCTGGATGGCAAACGTGTGGCTGTCCAGCGCCACCGTCGTGCCGTCCACGCGGTTGTTGACCCACAGCGTCCGCCCGTCCGGCGACAGGAAAATCTGGTGCGCGCCGCGGCCGGTGTGGATGCGCTGCTCGACCCGGCCATCCGCCGGGTCCAGCACCGCGAAGAAGTCGGTGCCCATGTCCGCCACCAGCAGCTTGCCGTCGTGCCACATGATCCCGGCGGGGGTGCTGCCAACCTCCGCCGTCCACACCACCGTCTGATGCTTCAGGTCCAGCGCCGCCACTCGGTTGGTGCCCTGTAGGGTGACATAGGCCATGCTGCTGTCGGGCGAGTAGGCCAGGTGGCTCGGCATGGTGCTGAGCGGGTAGCGGTGCACCAGCGCCATGCTGGCGGCGTCATAGACGTCCACCTGGTTGCGGGCCAGGCCGGTGACCGTCAGCCACTTGCCATTCGGGCTGAACGCCAGGTGATAGGGGTCGGCGACCGGCACACGCCGCTTCACCTCCCCGGTATGCGGGTCGAGGAACAGCATCTCGTTGCCCCCGGCGTCGCCTACCAGCAGGTCGCGGCCGTCGGGGCTGAGCACGACGTGGTGCGGCTCGCGCAGCACCGGGATGCGGCGCAGCTCCGTGCGGGTCGCCATGTCAACCACGCTCAGGGAGGCGTCCCCCGAATTGAGCACGATGGCGACATCGGCAGCCCGGGCAGAGGCAACATTGAGGAGCAGCAGGAGCAAAGGCAGCACGTAGCGCATGAAAGTCCGATCCAGGGTGGCCAAGTTGATCTGTCTCCGACATTAGCACGTTCAACCCTGCGTTGCCGCAGCGTTCCCATCCGTCGAGGGGCGGGCTAGACCGGCGTTGCAATATCGGCGTTACGATTATGGCCCGGCCAGTGCAAGTCCAGTGCAAGTGAAGCAGGCTGCTGGCCGCTGGCGAGGCTGGGCGCTATCGGCCGGGACCGCCCAACCGGCTCCCGCATCTTGGAACCGGTAAGCTGGCCGGGCACGCCTACGGACCTGGCAGTGACATGGATGCAAAGCTGCTGATCACGTTTCGTTGATAGGACGGCATTCCGCAGCCGCTTGCAATAATACTTGGTGAACCGCATGGGTGAACGCATGTCAGACTCGCACCCCTCCCCGATCCGTATTCTCGTGGTCGAGGACGAGTTCCTGATCCGGCTCACCTTGTCCGAGGCGCTGGGCGATGAGGGCTTCGAGGTGCTGGAGGCGGAGACCGGCGACGATGCCTTGCCGCTGCTGCAGGCCGGCTCCGACATCCGGCTGCTGCTGACCGATATCCAGCTTCCGGGCACGCTGAATGGCCATGCCCTGGTGCAGCGGGTGCGGCAGACCATGCCGAATCTGCCGGTGATCTTCATGACCGGCCGGCTGGAGCAGGATATGGGCACGTCGGCCTCGCCGCTGGATGTGTTCATCTCCAAGCCCTACACGCTGACGGCGATCTGCGATGCGGCGAAGCGCCTGACCGCCGCCGAGGCAGCCTGATCGCGGCTGCCGCGCCCAGTGCGTGACAGCGTGTATAGCGGCGTGTGCAGCGGCTACGGTGCCACCAGCCCGCTGTCCTGGCCGCTGCCGGCCAAGGCGCGCGCTACGAAGCCGGACGCCTTCACGTCCTCGACGAACGCCCGCAGGTAGTCCGCCCCGGCGCCGCGCCTGTGCGGCAGTCCCATCGCCTGCTGGATGGACATGAAACGGCCCGGGATGCTGCGCAGCCCCGGCGTGGCCCGCACCAGCGCATCGTTGGGCTGCCGCACCCCGGCCAGCACCTCGGCGCCGCCGTGCAGGAACAGCTCGGCCGACGCCTCCCCCGTGGGCGAATCCACCAGCGCCGCGTGGCGCAGGGTGCGGGCCAGGAACAGGTGGTAGGCGCTGGCCCGGCCGACAGCGACGCGAACGCCGGGGTGGTCCACCGCTTCGACGGTTTGCAGCGACGACGCCTCGGGGACGACGTAGGTGCCCTCGATCACCATGTAGGGCGCAGTGAACTCGATGCCCGCGGCGCGAATCGGGTCGATGGCCATGAACGCCACGTCCCAAACGCCGGACCCGGCAGCGTCGGCCACCTTGCCGGCGCCGTCATATTGCAGGAACGCCACCGGCACCCCCAGGCGGCGGCCCAGCTCCCGCGCCAGATCGACCGTCGTGCCCCGCGGTACCCCGTCTGCGCCGCGCTGCACCAGCACGGGGTTGCCCAGGTTCAGCGCCGCCCGCAGCGTCCCGGTCGGCGCCAAGACGGATGCGATGCCCGGAGGCGTCACAGCCCGGCCCCTTCCAGCCGCAGGATCGCCCGCGCGCACGCCTGGGCGCGGGGCACCAGGCTGTCCAGGTCCAAGAACTCCTCCGGGCTGTGCGCGCGTCCGCCGACCGGCCCCACGGCGCAGAGCGTCGCCGTGCCCACGGCCGCGGTGAAGCCGCTGTCGGCGCAGCCGCCGGTGAACTCCCCCGCCGTTGGGAATCCGCTGCTGGCGGCGGCTTCGACATACACGTCGAACAGCCGCTTGGCGGCGGGGCTTTGGGTCATGGGCAGGAACTCGCCCTTGATGGTCAGCTCGGCCCGGGTGCCCGGCACGAAGCTGCGCTCGACGATGCCGCCGATGCGCGCCACCACCGCCTCCCGGTCGGCAGGCTCGATGTAGCGCAGGTCGATCTCGCCCTCCGCCCAAGGCGCCACGGTGTTCACGCTCTGCCCGCCGCGCACCAGGCCGACGTTGACGGTGATGCCGCGGTCCAGCTCGGTCAGGGCGTGGATCGCCTGCACCTTGCGCGCCAGCTCCTCGATGGCGCTGATCCCGGCCTCGAAGCTGCCGCCGGAGTGCGCGGCCTTGCCGGTGATCCGCATGAGCATGAACACGCCGCCCTTGCGTCCCGTCACGACGCTGCCGGACATGCGGCCCGGCTCGCTGTTGAACACCACGCGGGCGCGGCGGGCTTCGGCCTCGATCACGGCGCGGCCTTCGGGGCTGCCGATCTCCTCGTCGCCGGTGAACAGGCCGACCAGCGGCGCCGGGCTGCCGCCGAACCGGGCGAAGGCGGCCAGCACGAAGCAGTTCATCACCAGCCCGGCCTTCATGTCGGCGACGCCGGGACCGTAGGCGAGGTGGCCCTGGATGGTGAAGGGCCGCCGCCGGGCCTCGCCGTGCGGGAACACGGTGTCGCGGTGGCCCATCAGCACGACGCTACCGCCCGCGTTGGCGCCGCGGTTCTGCGGCGCCCCGTCCCAGGGTACCACGGCCCGTAGGCAGTCGCCGTGCTTGGATTGCGGCAGCGTCTCGACCGCGATGCCGTGCCCGTTCAGGAAATCGCGCACCACCCGGCCCACGGCGTCGATGCCGGGCTTGTCGTAGCTGCCGCTGTCGATGTCCACCATGCGGCGCAGCAGGTCCACCATGGCGCCGTGCTGGGTGGCGAGCCAGGCGGCGATGGCGGCTTCAGGCGATTGGATGTTCATGGCAGTTCCTTCGGCAAGCGGGTCAGCGCCGGTTGAGCCGGAAGCAGGCCAACAAGCTTTCTTCCCCCTCTCCCCCCGGGAGAGGGCCGGGGTGAGGGGGCGGGCCAGCGCCCAGTCCGGCAAACTGAGGACCGGACGCGCGCTTTCGCCGGCTGGCGCGGTGCTTGCGGGAAGACCCCCTCACCCCGGCCCTCTCCCGGAGGGAGAGGGGGAAGAACGCTGCATCGCGCCGAACGCTAGGCCAACCTAGCCCAACGGCGCCAGGGGGACCGGCACCGCCTGCTCCAGCACGCGCGCGGCACGCAGCACCAGGTCGTCCCGGTACAGCGCCGCGGCGAGCTGCACGCTGCGCGGCAAGCCGGCGGCGGTCAGGCCCAGCGGGACGGTGATGGCCGGCTGGCGCGTCAAGTTGAACAGCGCCGTCCAGGGCGCCCAATCCCGCAGCAGGGCGGCGGCTGGGCCGGACGTGGGCGCATCCGCCAGCGGTGGCGGCCCGGGCACGGTCGGGCACAGCACCAGGTCGAACCGGCGGTGGAACAGCGCCATCCGGTGCGCCGCCTGCACCCGCGCCGCCTCCCCCTGCATCAGCGCGATCCCAGTCACCGCGCCGAACTCCGCCGCGACCTCGGCGATGCCCGCGTCCAGCAACCCGCGCTGGTCCGGTGGCGTGGCCTGCACCAGCGCAGCCAGGGACGTGCCCCAAAGCTGGCGGAACACCAGGCCAACGTCCGGCAGACCCGGGTCCTCGTCCGCGACCTCCGCCCCGGCGTCGGCCAGCAGGGCGGCGGCCTGCTCCACGGCGGCGATGCCGTCCGCGTCCACTGGGGCATCGAACCCGGGTCCGCGCAGGACGGACACGCGCAGCCCGGCCACCCCGGACTCGATGCCATCCAACCAGCTCCGGGGGTCATCCGGCAGGCTGTAGGGATCGCGCAGGTCATGCCGCGCCAACACGCCCAGCATCAGCGCCGCATCGCGCACCGTGCGCGCCAGCGGCCCCGCGCAGGACACGCCCCCGAACGCGCTCAGCGGCCACTGCGGCACCCGGCCGAAGCTGGGCTTCAACCCCACCACGCCGGACCAGGCCGCCGGGATGCGGACGCTGCCGCCGGCGTCGGTGCCCAGGTGCAACGGCCCGAACCCCGCACCGGCGGCCGCCGCCGCGCCGCTCGACGAGCCGCCGGGGGAGTACGCCGGGTTCCAAGGATTGCGGGTGATGCCATGCAGCGGGCAGTCGCCGGGGGACTTCCAGCCGAACTCCGTCGTGGTGGTCTTGCCCAAGATGACGGCGCCGGCCGCCTTCAGCCCCAGCACGGAGGGGCCATCGGCGGCAGCAGGCTCGGGCGAGGTGGTGCGGCTGCCGCGCCGGGTCGGGAAGCCCTGCAGGTCCACCAGGTCCTTCACCGTGCAGGGCACGCCGTCCAGCGCGCCTAGGGGACGGCCGGCGCGCCACCGCCCTTCGCTCTCGCCCGCCGCCTGCACGGCGCGCGGGTTCAGGACGGCGAAGGCGTTCAGCGCCGGGTTGAAGCGGGCGATGCGCTCGGTGACAGCCTGCAGCACCTCGACGGGGCTGAGGGTGCCGCGGGCGTAGTGCGCCAGCAGCGACTCGGCCGGCATCTGGGCGGGGTCGGCGGCGTCCAGGCCGCCGGGTGCGGCGCCGTGCGTGGAGTTGTCCGTGGAGGAATTGTGTGTGGAGTCGGGCATCAGTGGCCTCGGGCGGTGCGGTGCGGGGTCAGCCAGCCCATGGCGGCGCCGGGTTCGGCGTCGGTGGACGGGAGGTAGGGCTTGATGTCCAGCAGCGGCGTGCCGTCGATGCAGTCCAGGTAGCGCACCCGCAGGCGGCCCGGCGCTTCGCTGCCGTCATAGGCAACGACGGACAGGCCGACCGGGTTGGGCCGCAGCGGCGCACGGGTGGCGAACACGCCGCGGGGCTGGCCGTCGAAGGGCGGGGTGATCTGCAGGCCGGCGTCCTGCGGCCCCAGCCAGTACAGCAGGATCAGGTGGGAAAAGCCGTCCAGAGACAGCAGCCCGCCCATGAAGGCGGGGTCCACGACGGCATGGCAGGCCGGCGCCGGGTCGATCTGCCGGCCGTTGCGCGGACAGTCCGCGATGGTGCGGAACGGCGTCTCAAGGTGGCCGATGGGCCGGACCTGCATCACGGGACCTGTATCAGGAGTGGTGGGTCAAGCTTGGGCCACCGCGGCAGACCACGGGGACATCACGTCGCTGATGCCGGTGCGTTGGCCGTCCTGGTCCAGGATCAGGTTCGGGCAGGCGAAGTTCACCGGCAGCACGCCGTGTTCCACCACCTCGACTGGGCCGTCCGCGCGCAGGGCGTCCAGCACGTCGGGCGGCAGGCGCTGGTCGGCGTGGACGGTCTCGGCGTCCGACACGTCGATGCGCGGCTGGTGCGCCGCCGCCTGCGGGTCCATGCCGAAGCCCTCGACGAAGGCCAGCATCTGCACCACGGCCGCCAGGATGCGCCGCCCGCCCGAGGCCCCCGCCGCCAGCACCGGCCGGTCGCCGTCGCGCAGGATGACCGGGCACATATTGGTCAGCGGGCGCTTGCCCGGCGCCACCGAGTTCGCCTGGCCCGGCCGCGGGTCGAACCACATCACGCCGTTGTTCATCAGCACGCCGGACCCCGGCAGCACCACCCGGCTGCCCATCGAGGACAGCAGCGTCGTCGTCATCGCCACCATCGTGCCCGCGGCGTCGCAGACCGTCAGGTGGGTGGTGCAGCTTTCGGCAGCTTTTGGTTCGGCGTCGCCCAGACCGGCCAGGCGCTCGGCGTATGCGGCCTTCATGCTGCGGGCCAGGGCGGCATACCACCCGGCGTCCGGGGCAGCGGCCGCATGGGGGGCGCCCGCCATGCCGTCCAGCACGCGCGCCAGGGTAGGCGCGGCGGTCAGGCCGCCGGCCATCTGCAGGGTGCGCCCGCCCCAGGCCAGGTCCTGCGCCGGCGTCACGCGGGCCTCGCACCGCCGCAGGTCGTCGCGGTCCAGCACGCCGCCCAGCGCCGCCACGTCCTGAGCGATGCCGGCGGCCACGTCGCCCTCGTAGAAGTCGCGCAGCCCGGCCTCGCCCAGGTGCTCCAGGGTGTCCGCCAGCCGGCCCAGCGGCAAGAAGCCGGGGTTGCCCTGGTAGGGCGCCACCGGAGGCAGGCCGTCCGGCAGGTAGATGCGGGCGCTTTCGGCGTACAGCCGCAGCACCGCAGCGGCGTTGGCAACCTTGAGCGTGGTGAACCAGTCCTGCGCCAGGCCGCGCCGAGCCAGCGCCAGGGCGGGCGCCACGAGCTGCCGCTGCGGCAGCGAGCCCCAGCGCCCGTGCATGTGGGCACACCCGGCGACGGCGGACGGGATGGCGAACGACAGCGGCCCATGGATGTTGGCGTCGCCCTCCACCCCCGGCCACGCGAACAGGTCCTGCGCCGTCCGCCCGGTCAGCTTGAACGCGCCCGGGTCCAGCCGGCCCGGCGCGCGCGGGCCGAAATCGACCACCTCCGCCCGCGGCTGCCCGGCGCGGTGCACCACCGCGAATCCGATGCCGCCGAGGCCGCTGTTCCAAGGCTCCACCGTCGCCAGGGCCAAAGCCGCCGCCACCGCGGCATCGATGGCGTTGCCGCCGGCGTCCAGCACCGACACGCCCGCCAGCGCCGCATCCCGCGCCTGCGACACCACCATGCCGCGCCGGCCGGTGGCCGTGGGCTTGGTGACCTGCCAGTTCTGCGTGAGGGGCCGAGTCGGGTGCGGCGGAGGCGTGCTGGGCATGGCAGTTCCTGAGGGTCTGGGCCACGCTATCCCAACCTGGCCCGGCGGAGCCAGGGGTGGTGCGATTCCGGCGGCGCTGGCAAAGGTTGCGGTCATGTGACACAGAAATGTGGCTGGACGCCGCCACCCCCTCAATGCCAGCGGACGCCAGGACCCAAAGGGAGCACGCCTGCATGACCTCAACCGCCGCCGAGCGTCCGCGCGTCAGCTTCGTCGTCCCCGCCTACAACGAGGAGCGGCTGCTGCCGGCGTGCCTGGCGGCGATCCAGGCGGAGATCGCGCGGACCGGCTGCACGGCGGAGGTCCTGGTGGTGAACAACGCCAGCACCGACAGCACGGCCTCGGTGGCGGCGGCGACGCCCGGCGTGGTGGTGGTCGATCAGCCGGTGAAGGGCCTGGTGCAGGCCCGCAGCGCCGGGTTCCTGGCGTCGCGCGGCGTGCTGATCGCCAACATCGACGCCGACACGCTGATCCCCGAGGGCTGGCTCGACCGGGTGTTCCAGGCGTTCGAGCAAAGCCCGAGGCTAGTGGTGCTCAGCGGTCCCTACGATTACTACGACGTGCCGCTGCACATCCGGACCTTGGCGCGCAGCTTCTACTGGATGGGCTATGCGACCTACAGCTTCAACAAGCATGTGCTGGGCGTGGGCAGCATGGTGCAGGGCGGCAACTTCGTGCTGGTGCGGGACGTGCTGGAGGGCATCGGCGGCTACAGCGACGCGTTCACCTTCTATGGCGAGGACACCGACATCGCCCGGCGCATGAACAAGGTGGGCGACGTGCGGTTCACCTTCGCGCTGATGGCCAAGTCGTCGGGCCGGAGGCTGCGCGGCGATGGCGTGGTGATGACGGGCGTCCGGTATGGGGCGAACTACTTGTGGGCGACATTCTTCCGCAAGCCGTTCACGACGGCTTGGAATGACTACCGCTGACCCGCTGTTGACGGCTTGCGAGCCTGAACGGTGACGGAAGCGCTGTCATTGCGAGCCGCCCTTGCGGCGCGGCAATCCAGGGGGACAGGCGCGGTCCTTGCCCGCTGGATTGCCACGCCGACGCCGGCTTGTGATGACGACGCAGGCCGGGACGATGCAGGAGTCGGCGAGAACCGGTCGAGCCTGGCAGCCGCATGATCGGCGTCGATTGGGGCACCAGCAGCTTCCGCGCCTTCCGCCTGCGCGGCCACGCCGCCATCGACCGGCACTCGTCGTCCCAGGGCATCCTGACTGTTCCGCCCGGCGGCTTTCCCGACGCGCTACGCGCTGCGATTGCACCCTGGCTCGCGGACGGCGAGCGCCATGTGCTGATGTCCGGCATGGTCGGCAGCCGCCAAGGCTGGCGGGAGGCGCCCTATCTCCCCTGTCCCGCTGGCGCCGCCGAGTTGGCGCGTGCCCTGGTGGTGGTGCCGTTCGACGGCGCGCAGATCCTGCTGGCGCCGGGCCTGATGGTGGATGGCGGCGTCCCCGAGGTGATGCGCGGCGAGGAGGTGCAGGTCGTCGGCGCCCTCGAATCGACCGGCCCGGACGCCATCGCCTGCCTGCCCGGCAGCCATTCCAAGTGGGTGCGGATCGCCGACAGCCGGGTTGCAGGCTTCACCACCCACCTGACCGGGGAAGCCTTCGCCGCACTGCGCGAGCACACCATCCTGGGCCGCCTGATGCAGCCCGGCGCCGCGCCGGACCCGGACGCCTTCGCCCGCGGCGTCGCACGCTCCGGCGATCCCGGCGGGCTGCTGCACCACCTGTTCGGCGTCCGCACGCTGGGGCTGACAGGCGGGCTGGCCGATGCCGCCGCCGCGTCCTACCTGTCGGGCCTGCTGATCGGGCACGAGGTCCGGGCCGCCACGCCGGCCGGCACGGTCCACCTGATCGGCGATGCGGCGCTGTGCGGGTTGTACGCCCAGGCCATCGCGCTCTGCGGCGGCGCGTCGCAACCGGGTCCGCCGGATGCCGCCGCACGCGGCCTGGCTCTCATCGGAGCGCACGCGCCATGGACCTAGCAAACCTCCTAGCCGCCTGCCCGCTTGTCGCCATCCTGCGCGGCATCCGCCCCGATGAGGCGGAGCCGGTCGGCGACGCCCTGGTCGCCGCCGGGCTGCGGGTGGTCGAGGTGCCGCTGAACTCACCGGACCCGTTCAGCAGCATCGCCCGCCTGGCCCGGCGGTTCGGCGCCACGATGCTGGTCGGCGCCGGCACGGTGATGCGCGCCGCCGACGTGGACCGGGTGGAGGAGGCCGGCGGACGGCTGATCGTGACGCCGCACGCCGACCCCGCGATCGTCCGCGCCGCAAAGGCGCGAGGCTTGCTGGCCGTACCGGGCTTCTTCACCCCGGCGGAGGCGTTCAGCCTGCTCGACGCCGGGGCGGACGCGCTGAAGCTGTTCCCCGCCGAGGGCGGCAGCCCCGCGATGCTCCGCGCGCTGCGCGCCGTGCTGCCGCCGGGCACGATGGTGCTGCCGGTCGGCGGCATCGACGCGGCGAACCTGGCCGCCTGGCGCGCGGCGGGTGCGGCAGGTTTCGGCATCGGCTCCGCGCTGTATAAGCCCGGCGACGCCGCCGCAACCGTGGCGGCCAAGGCCGGCGCGCTGACCGCGGCGCTGGCCGTACGGGAGGATTGACGCCATGTTCCTGAATGCCAACGGCCTGACGATGCACGTCCAGATCGACGGCCCCGCTGCCGCCCCGGTGCTGGTGCTGCTGCATTCGCTCGGCACGTCGCTGCACGTGTGGGACGCGCAGGCGGCCGCCCTGGCGGGTCCATTCCGCGTGGTGCGCCCGGACCTGCGCGGCCACGGGCTGACCGAGGTGACGCCCGGCCCCTACACCATCGCCGGCCTGGCGGCGGACGTGATCGCGGCGCTGGACGCCTTGGGGATCAACCAGGCGCATGTCGGGGGTCTCAGCATCGGCGGCCTGGTCGCGCAGTCCTTGGCGCACCAGGCGCCGGCCCGGGTCGCCAGCCTGATCCTGTGCGACACCGCCATGGCCATCCCGCCCGCGCAGGGCTGGCGGGACCGGGCGGCGCTGGTCCGGGCAGATGGAATGGAGGCCGTCGTGGAGGCCGTCATGGCGCGCTGGGTGACGGCCCCGTTCATGGGCGCCCCGGCGGCCGTCGGCCTTCGCGCCATGCTGCTCCGCACAGCCCCGGAGGGCTACGCCGCCGCCGCCGAGGCCATCGGCGCCGCGGACCTCACGGCCGAAACCGGCGCACTGCGGGTTCCCGCCCTGGTCCTGGTCGGCGACCAGGACCAATCAACGCCGCTGGCCAGCGCGGAGGCGCTGCGGGCCGCGCTTGGCGGCAGCCTGACGGTGCTGCTCGGCGCCGCGCACATCCCCACCGTCGAGGTGCCGGACCAGGTGTCGGACGCCATACGCAGCTTTCTGCTGCCCGAAGTCGCGGATTTCCTGACGGCCGGCATGGCGGTCCGCCGCCGAGTGCTGGGCGACGCGCACGTGGACCGCGCGACGGCCGCCATGACCGACCTGGACCGCGACTTCCAGGCGTTCATCACCCGCACCGCCTGGGGCGGCGTGTGGACCCGGCCCGGGCTGGACCTGCGGACGCGCAGCCTGCTGGTGATCACGATGCTGGCCTGCCTGGGCCACCACGAGGAACTGCGCCTGCACGTTCGCGCCACCCGCAACACCGGCGCGACCCCGGACGATGTCCTGGAAGTGATGATGCACGTCGCCGCCTATGCCGGCATCCCCGCCGCCAACAGTGCCATGCGGATTGCCAAGCAGGCCTTGCTGGACGACTAAGGACCCCCCGCCGCGCCCCTGCGGCTTGATTTGGATGACAGCATGACGACCGAACAGTGGCTCAGCCTTGGCCTGATCGAGACGGCGCGGGCCGTGTTCGAGGGCGGGAGCCTACGGACCATTGAGGCCGCCGACAGCATGATCGTCGGCATTCCGAAGACGGAGGACGGCCATCATCTGCTCGGGGAGGCGTCGTCCCGAGAGGAGGCGGTGGTGGTCGCCACCATGCTGCGGCTGTGGAACCCGAACTGACGCCGGGCGGTGGATTGGCGGGGTCGCTGCCTCCTCATACCAACCGTCGAAAGTCCTAACCGCTGACAAGGGCATCGTCATTGCGAGCCGCGCTTGCGGCGTGGCATGGGGAACCACACGCGCAGCCCTTGCCGTCCCCTATGTCACGCCGAAGCCGGCTCGCAATGACAGGGGCCAGTTGGGATCGACAGGTTAGAACTTCTGGCGGTTGGTACCAGGCGCGGAATCAAGGCCTGGCTCAAGCTTGTAGCTGCCCGTGCCCGGATGCATTGTCGCAAGAGACTGGCCGTATCAGGCCGGCAGGGAAACCGCCCGTGGCCCAGCCCCGCCACCGCTGGCCAGCGTGGACGCCATGCGCGTGATGCGCAGAAATAGGAGGACCGCACAATGCAGGACATCACGGGACAGGCGGTGTGGATCACCGGGGCCGGCACCGGCATCGGCCGCGCCCTGGCCCAGGCGTTCGCCGCCGCCGGCTGCCGCCTGGCGCTGACCGGACGGTCGCGCGACAGCCTGGCCGAAACCCAGCGCCTGGTGCAGGACGCCGGCGGCAGCGCCATGATGGCCATCGCCGACGTGGCCGACGCGCACCAGGTGACGCAGGCGCACCTGGCGGTGTCCGGGGCACTGGGCGACATCGACATCCTGGTCAACAACGCCGGCACCAACGCCCGGCGGCGCCATTGGGCCGACCTGTCGCCGGCCGACCTGGCGAACGTCGTGGACGTGAACCTGAAGGGGCCGTTCCTGTGCAGCCTGGCCGTGCTGCCCGCCATGCGGGAGCGCCGGGCCGGGCTGCTGATCCATGTGGCGTCCGTCGCCGGCACCGGCATCTTCGCCGTGTCGGGGCCGAGTTACACCGCCAGCAAGCACGGCGCCGTCGCCATGTCGGCCACCATCAACGCCGAGGAGGGCATCCACGGCATCCGCAGCGTCTGCATCAACCCCGGCGAGGTCGCGACCCCCATCCTCGACACCCGCCCGCGCCCGCCCAGCGCCGAGGAACGCGCGATCATGATCCAGCCCGAGGACATCGCCGCCGCCGCCGTGTTCGCAGCCCGGATGCCGGCCCGCACCTGCATGGCGGAGATGACGATCACCCCGACCGACAACCAGTTCTACCGCGCCACCGCGCAAGCCATTGCCGGAATGCCGCGCTGATGGATGCGGTAACGGTCCCCGCCGGCACGCTGCGGACATTCATCGCCGAGATCTTCGCCGCCGCCGGCTGCGATGCCGAGGAGGCGGCGCGGATCGGCCTGCACCTGGTGTCCGCCAACCTGGCCGGGCACGACAGCCACGGCGTGATCCGGGTGCCGCGCTACGTGGAGTGGCTCGGCAATGGCCGCGTCCGCGCCGGGCAGCAGCCGACCGTGGTGGTCGAGAGCGCGACGCATGCCGTGCTGGACGGCAACCTGGGCTTTGGCCAGACCATCGGGCCTGCTGCAGTCGATCTCGGGATTGCCAAGGCGCGTGCCGCCGGGCTGGCGGTGGTGACGCTACGCAACAGCGGGCACATTGGCCGCATCGGCGACTGGGCGGAGCGTGCGGCGGCCGCCGGGCTGGTCAGCATCCACTTCGTCAACGTCGGCATGGGGGAGATCGTGGCGCCGTTCGGCGGAGTGGACCGGCGGTTCGGCACCAACCCGCTGTGCATCGGCGTGCCGCAGCCGGACGGCCCGCCGCTGCTGCTGGATTTCGCCACCAGCATCGTCGCCGAGGGCAAGGTCCTGGTCGCCAGCAACGGCGGCAAGCCCATTCCCGGTGACGCGCTGATCGGCCCGGACGGCGCGCTGTCCGGCGATCCCGCGGTGCTGTACGGCCCCATCGAGGGCACCCGCGTCCGCGATCCCGGCAACGGCCCCGGCGCGCTGCGGGCGTTCGGCGGCCACAAGGGGTCCGGCATCGCCTTCATGTGCGAGATCCTGGCGGGCTGCTTCGCCGGCAGCCCCACCGCCAGCCCGGTGCCTGGCGGCAAGCGCGGCGGCATCGTCAACGGCATGGTGTCGATCTACCTCGACCCCGGCCACTTCGGCGCCGCCGGCTTCGCCCAGACCGCCCGGGAGTATGCCGAGTGGGTGCGCGCCTCCCGCCCCGCTGCCGCGGACGGCGAGGTCCTGGTGCCCGGCGACGCCGAGGCGCGCACCCGGGCCGCGCGGCTGCATGGCGGGGTGCCGCTGCAGCCGGAGACCTGGGCGGCGATCAAGGCCACTGGCGAAGGCTTGGGCCTGACGCCGCCCTGATGTTCGTGGTCGGCGCTTCGCAGCAGGCGGCGTGATGACGCAGGGGCCGTGCGGGCCGCACAGGCTAGAGCATGTTTGGTGCAAGTAGAGGCACCAGGCATGCTCTAGGCTTTGTTTTTGCGAGCATCTGTTCAGCTCAAGCAAAGCCGCTTAATCCGAGCGTGCTCTAATCCGCGGCGTCCGCTGCTGTCTGTGCCTCGTCCTGCGGCTCGATGTCCACGCTCACCTTCAGCGTATGCTCCCCGCCGCCCAGCAGCACGCCCAGGACCGGGCTGACATCGGTGTAGTCGCGTCCCCAGCCCAGAACCACATGCTCCTCCCCCACGACCAGGTCGTTGGTGGGATCGAGGTCGATCCACCCCAGCTTCGGCCCTAGCCAGCAGCCCACCCAGGCATGCGACTGGTCCGCGCCGCGCAGCCGCTCCTTGCCCGGCGGCGGACGGGTGCGGATGTAGCCGGACACATACCGCGCCGGCAGTCCCAGCGAGCGCAGCCCGGAAATCATCAGGTGCGCGAAATCCTGGCAGACCCCTGCCCTAAGCTGCAGCACCCGGGCGACCGGGGTGGACACGGTGGTGACGCCGGACTGGAACCGGAACTCCCGCCCGATGCGCGCCATCAGGTCCAGCAGCCCTACCAGGATGGGCCGGCCCGGCGGGAAGCTGCCGGCCGCCCACGCTTCGGCCGCCGGCAGCCAGGGCGCCTTGGCGCTGCCGAACGCGAACTCCGCCGCCTCGGCGGCCCCGGCGCGGTGGCACAGGGCCACGACCTGCTCCCATGGCGGCGTCTGCGCCGGGTCGGGCATGGTGCGGCGGACGACCTCGACCAGGGAGTCGGTCGTGACATGCAGCGCCGCATGGGCGTCGTCCAGGAACAGCCAGGCGACGGGGTTGCCGAAATGGTCGGCGCCCCAGATGATGCGGGACGCCGGCGGGTCGGCCAGCAGCCCGAACTGCAGCACGCGCTGCCACGGCAGGCTGCGCGGGCGCAGATGAAGCTGGTGCCCGGCCAGCTCCACCCGGTCGGCATA
This sequence comes from uncultured Acetobacteraceae bacterium, assembly GCA_964242415.1. GTDB lineage: Bacteria > Pseudomonadota > Alphaproteobacteria > Acetobacterales > Acetobacteraceae > DASWOJ01. The sequence goes on along the minus strand of CAXTAT010000004.1, from coordinate 232,570 downwards.
GGCGTAGGCGGTGCTGTGCTGCACGCGCAGTATCATGCTGGCCCGATCATGCGACCTCGAAGCCCACCGCCTGCAGCGCGGGCAGCATGGCAAAGAAGCGCCGGGTCACGCCGTTCGATAGGCCGCCCGTCCGCGCGCCGATGGCGAGCAGCGAGGGCGACAGCGCGGCGGTGCGGACCACCGGGTCGGCCGCATGCTGCACGTCATCCACCAGCCGCTCCGTCCGGTGCTGCAGCGCCGCCGCCTGGGCAGCCAGCGAGCCGCAGCCGGCCTGGGTCAGCAGTTGGGCCGCCTGGGCGAACTGGTAGGCCAGGGCGCGTGGGTTGTCCGGATCGGCCAGCACCAGGTCCAGCACCGGGGCGGGCTGCAGGGCGGACATATAGCGGTTGCGGTAGGTGATGGTGCTGTCGCACAGCTCCAGCAGCAGCCGCAGCGTGCCGTCCATGCGCGCGGCCGGCTGCTGCAGCACGACGGCCAGCATCTGCGTGGTAAGGTACGCCCGCTCGATCCGCCGCCCCAGGTCCAGGAACAGCCAGCCGCCGCTGCGCACCATGCCCTCCGACGCGACGCCGGCCAGGGTGTTCGCCAGGCGCTGCAGGCCGGTCATGGCGTGCATCAGCCCGTCCACCCCCGGCCCGGCGTGGCGCAGGCGGATCGCGTCGTCCATGTCCTGCCGGGCGGCGCGCTGGGCGTGGGTGATGGCGGCGTGGGTCTCCGGCGTCATGCGGTCGCGCAGCGCCTCGGTCAGCCCGGCGGCATAGCCCAGGACAGCCCCGGCCGCCCCCTCCGGCGCCAGCGCCAACTGCACGGCCTGCGGCAGCGGGCTGCCGTCCTCGTCATCGACCATGCCCGTCTCGGCCAAGCAGGCCAGCAGGACGCCGGACTCCGCGACCTCCCGCGGCAGCGGCGCGCCGCGGGCGGAGCGCAGCAGCCCAGCGCGGCCCAGCCGGGCCTGCACGTCCAGCCGCTCGACGTAGCGGCCGAGCCAAAAGAAGTCGTCCGCCACCCGGCTCGGCAGGTCGCCGACGCTGCGGCGGATGGCGATGCGGGGCTGCCGCAACGGCTCCGGCCCGCGGATGTCGGCGCGCTCCTGGGTCATCACCCAGACGTCCTTGAACAGGGCGCTGGCGGGCAGCGTCTCGGTCACGTGCTCGCCGGGCTCCAGCACGCGGGCCAGGCCGCCCTGCATCATCTGCCAGCGGTGGCCGTCGTGCATCAGGAACAGCCGCAGCACCACCGGCCGGGGCGCCAGGCCCCCCACGGCGAAGCAGGGCGCCACGGAGGGCACGACATGGGTGCAGGCCGCAAAGTCCCAGGGCCGGGCGGCGATGGCGTCGCTCATCGCCTGGCGGTCCCGGACAGACAGGCTGGACAGCCCCACCGGCGGGCGGGTGGGATCGAGGGCCGGGCGGATGCACCACCGCTGGAACGCCTGGCACACCATGTGCTGCGCCCCGTCATCGCCGAGCCAGACGGTCGGCAGGGTGGCCAGGCGCAATGCCTCGCCCAGCAGGCGGCGGCTTAGGCTGGGCAGGAAGGCGGCAAGGGCGGGCGCCTCGATCAGCGCGGCGCCGGGATGGTTCAGCACCTGCACGGCGCCGTTGCGGGCGGCGTCCAGCAGGCCCGTCACGCCGGCGCCGGGGGCATGCAGCTCCAGGGGATCAATGGCGTCGCCGGGCAGGCGGCGCAGCAGGATGTCAACGGGCTGCAGTCCCAGCAGGGTCTTGAGGTTCAGCACGCCGGCCCGCACCGTCAGGTCGCGGGTCTCGACCAAGGCGCAGTTCAGGTCGCGCGACAGCGACAGGTGCTCGGCCCAGTGCGGGTCGGTGACGCCGGGGGTCAGCAGCGCGACGTAGGGCGTGCGGCCATCCCGGGGCGGGGCGGCCTGCAGCAGGGCGTCCTGCCAGGCCTCGAAGAACGGACGCAACTGGCGGACCTGGGTGGTGCGGAACAGCTCCGGTAGCACGCGGGCCAGCAGGCGGCGGCATTCGCGGGCGTAGCCGATGCCCAGCACCCCGCCGGTGCGGTCGGCCAGCACGCGCCACTGGCCATCGGGGCTGCGGACCAAGTCGGCGGCGTAGGCTTGCAGGAAGCGCGCCTGGGGCATCGGCGTGCCGCGGCAGGCGCGCAGGAAACCGGGGTTGGGGAACACCAGGGCGGGCGGCAGGGCGCCGTCGGCCAGCAGCGACTGCGGGCCGTACAGGTCGGCCAGCACCGCCTCCAGCAGCCGGGCGCGCTGGCAGAGGCCGTCCTCCAGGGCAGCGAACTCGCCGGGGGAGATCGGCAGCGGCACCGGGTCCAGGCGCCAGGACGGGGCGCCGCCCTCCTCCTCCGCGGCACGGTCCAGGCGTTGCGCGCGGTCCGCCAACTGGCCCGGGTCCATGGAGGCGAACACGCCCAGCACGCCGCGCCATTCCGGGCGGACCCCGCCGCGGCCGTCCACCATCTCGTCCAGCACGGCCACCGGGCGGGCCTACGCCGCCGCGGCCGGGGCGAAGCGGCGCGGGCTGACCGCGTCCAGAATCGCGCCCGCCGGGCCAGGGTCGCGCCCGGCGATGACATCGGCGACCAACTGTCCGGCGGCCGGCGAGGTCTGGATGCCATAGCCGCCCTGGCCCACGCACCAGAAGAAGCCCTCGGCCGCCGCGTCCCAGCCAAAGGCCAGGCTGCGGTCGGGGGTGAAGGTGCGCAGGCCGGCCCAGCTATGCTCGATGCGGCGCACCTCGATGTCGAGCGCCTGCTGCATCCGGTCGATGGCGATGGCCACGTCCAGCTCGTCCGGCGCCACGTCGTGCGCGTGCATGTCGGTCTCGTCGGCGGGACTGACCATGAGCTTGGTGCGCGCCTCGGGACGGATGTACCAGGTGTGGTCCACGTCGTTGACCATGGGCCAGCGCGTCGCCTGCCAGGGCGCCGGGTCGATGACGACGCCAGTGCGGCGCTTGGGGACCAGGCCGATCGGGGTGGCGCCGGCCTGGCGCGCCACGTCGTCGCCCCAGGCGCCGGCGGCGTTGACGACGACGGGCGCGGTGAAGGCGTCGCCGCCCGTGACCTGGACGTGCCAGTGGCCGTCCTGCCGGCTGATGGTCCCGGTGCGGCTGCGCAGCGCCAAGACGCCGCCACCCAGGCGGAGCAGGCGCAGGAAGCCCTGGTGCAGGGCGGCCACGTCCATGTCGAAGGCGTCCTCCTCGATGGCGGCCTGCACGGCGTAGCCGGGGCGCAGCGCCGGGACCAGGCCGCGGATTTCCTCGATGGAGGCCTCGCGCAGGCCAGTGCCCTCGGCCAGCAGGCGGCCCAGGTGGTCGCGCTGCTCGGGCGGGGCAAGGAACACCACAGGGCGCTGCGCCAGGATGGGCGAGTCGGCGAAGCCCTCCGGCGGATGCTCGAAGAACGGGCGGGACAGGCCGGTCAGCAGGCGCACGTCTGGCGGGCCGTAGTTGTGGATCCAGATGGCGGCCGAGCGCCCGGTGCTGTGGTAGCCCGCCGCCTCCTCAGCCTCCACCAGCGCAACCCGGCGGTCGCGCGCCAGGTGCGCCGCGACCGTCGCGCCTGCGATGCCAGCGCCGACGACGATGGCGTCGAAAGGGTGGGTATCCATCAGGGCAGCATCACCGGATGAAGGTTGGGGTGCAAGGCGGGATTCGTTAGCTTATGACTGACAGTATGGGGCATCTTTCATCCACGGTGGGTAGTCATGGGTGGGCATTCATCTCGGTGTGGGACTGATGCCAACGGCCCTCCGCCCTGACCATTACGATGCTGCATGAGATCAGCCGCCGTCCAGGCACGGTCATTGCGAGCCGGCTTCGGCGCTGCATAGGGGGTGCATGGGCTCCACTCCGGTCTGGCGACTCCTGGATTGCCGCATCGCAAGCGCTCCTTGCAATGACAGACGGGGCAATGACGGGCGAAGGGTGGGCAAACGGCTGCAGCAGAGGGCCGTTGATATTAGGCGGCGTCGATCCAATCCAGCCCGGCCGGCCCGGCACGCCCCGGCGCGGGACAGCAGCCCCCGGGATCGCGCCCACGGCGGCGCCGATCCCGTGTCGCCCATGCCGTCATGCCACCCCTTGGGCGAGCTTCAACAGGCTGGCGCAGGCGGAGCTGCGGGCCGCGAAATCGGTCCAGGCCGTGCTCTCGGCCAGCAACGTCCACTTGCGGATCGCGGTCGGGTCCATGTCGCGCACCGTCACGCCCGCCTGGCCGAACACGCGCTCCAGGTCGTCGTCGTCGGCGCGAGCGGCGTGCAGGCCGAACGCCTCCATCTCGGCGCCGACCTCGACGATGGCCGTCTGGTGCGCCGGCGGAAGGCTGTCGTAGGTCTGGTTGGAGATCAGCAGCGGCTCCAGCATGAACCAGAAGCTGCCGGTGCGCCCACTGGTGACGGCCTTGCTGATCTCCTCCAGCCGGAAGCTGATCAGGCTGGCGCTGCTGGTGACGGCAGCATCCAGCGCCCCCGCCTGCATCGCGGCGTAAATCTCGTCGCTGGGCATCGAGCTGGTGCTGCCGCCCACCGCCTTCAGCATCAGATCCATCTCGCGGGACCCGCCGCGGACCTTGAGGCCCTTCACGTCGTCCGGCTGCACCACGGGCACGCTGCGGCAGGCGACGCCGCCGGCCTGCCAAATCCAGGTGACGATGCGGACGCCGCGCCGGTCCAGCACCTTCATCAGTTCCTGGCCGATGGGGTGGTTTTTCCAGGCCAATCCCTGATCATAGCTCGTGACCAGGCAGGGCATCAGGCCGACGTTGAACTCCGGCACCTCGCCGCCGGCATACGCCAGGGGATACAGCGTCATGTCCAACGCACCCCGGCGCATCGAGAAGAACTGCGAGACGGTCTTCATCAGCGAGGAGCCGGGATAGATCTCGAAATCCAGCTCGCCGTTGGTGCGCGCCTGGACACGGGCGGCGAACCGGCGAACCAGGCGGTCGCGGAAGTCGCCCTGGTCGATGGCGCCCCCGGGGAACTGGTGGCTGATCTTCAAAGTGCGGGTGGCGGCGCGGGCGCGCCGCCCGGACAGCAGCGCCGGCGTGGTGAGCAGCCCGCCAAGCGTGGCGCGACGAGTAGGGGCCATGCTGTTTCCCATAAGCGTGCCCTCGGTGGGTCCGCCTCCAAAACGACGGGCCGACGGATACGCCCGCAGTCCTGGGCTTGCAAGCTGGGGCGCGGCCGGCCGACAACCTGGCGGGGCCGCACCCTGAAGTCCGAACGATGGCACGCAATGCAGCCTGCGCCACGCCGATGCCAAACCCACGCGCCGGGACGGTCGCGGCGGGTCTGCCGGCGCCAGGCAAATAAGCCGGCCAGGGCCGCGCAGTGACCGCCCGCGAGTATCCGTCCCGCCCCCTGGTCGGCCTCGGCGTCGTCCTGTTGCGCCGGGATGCCGTCCTGCTGGTCCGCCGCGGCAAGCCGCCTGCAGCCGGCGCCTGGAGCATTCCCGGCGGCGCGCAGGAGCTGGGCGAGACCGCCGAGGCCGGCGCCCGGCGCGAGCTGCTGGAAGAGACCGGACTATATGCCGGGCCGCTGCACCTGGCCGCGCAGGTGGACAGCATCACCTGCGACCCTGCCGGCGCCGTGCAGTTCCATTACACCATCCTGGACTTCGCCGCCCGCTGGACCGGCGGGACGCCGCAGGCCGGCGGCGACGTGACGGCAGCGGAGTTCGCGCCGCTGCACGCCTTGGAGCGATATAACCTGTGGAGCGAGGCGCACCGCGTCATCGCCGTGTCCCGCCGCCTGCTGGGGATTTAGCCCGCCGAAGCGCTGTCCGTCACCTGTCGATCGTGTCTCGCGCCCGCTGCGCCAGGCTACAAAGATGGCCCGCAACAGGCAAATGCACTATGCCGCCACCTCGTTTCGCAGCGTGCCGATCCCGTCAATGACGACCTCCACCACCGCGCCGGGGCGGAGCGGCAGCACGCCGACCGAGGTGCCGCAGGCGATCAGGTCGCCCGGCTCAAGCGTCATCTCCCGCGACAGCAGGCTGACGATGCGGGCCGGCGGCAGGATCATGTCGGCGATGGGATAGTTCTGCCGCTCCCGCCCGTTCAGCAGCGTGCGGACGCGCAGGCTCATGGGGTCCAGCCCGGTGACGACGCAGGGTCCGCAGGGGCCGAAGCTGTCGCAGCCCTTGGCGCGCGCCCATTGCGGGAAGGACGGGTCGGCCTGCAGCAGGTCCAGCGCGGTCACGTCGTTGACGCAGGTGTAGCCGAAGATCGCCGCCGCGGCCTCCGCCTCCGCCGCATGGCGGCAGAGGCGGCCGATGACGATGCCCAGCTCGCCCTCGTAAACCGTTTTTCCCGTGTAGCCCGGCGGCGGCCGGATCGTGCCGCCAGGGGCGAGCAGGCTGCTCGTTGCCTTGAGGAAGTACAACGGCTCGGTGGGGATCGCCGTGCCGAGCTTTGCCGCAAGCTCGTGGAAGTTGTTCCACAGGCCGATGAACTTGCCGGGCTGGACCGGCGGCAGCAGGCGGACGTCCGCCAGGGCCAGCGTGCGCCCGTCCGGAACCGAGGCGAAGGGGGTGCCGGTGTGGACGTGGATGGCCGCCGCCGCCGCGCCGGGATCGCCGGCGCCGGATGCGGCGGGGTCCAGCAGGCCGAACCCCTCCCTGCCGTCGTGCTCGAACCGGACCCAAGCCGCCATTGCCGTTCCCCTTGTCTTGGCAGGCGAGCCGCCCACCCTGGCTTCCCACCGGGAAGACGGCTTCGTAGGATAGCGGAAGGCGCGCCCCGTCAAGCGGCGGCCTGGGGACCGTCCAGCCAAAGCTCGAACCAAGGAGCGCCCATGAGCACAACCATCCTGCCGCAACCCCGCCGCCGCCGCGGCCTGCAGTCGCTGGCGCCGATGTTCGTGGACCTGTTCGAGCGCTACATGCCCGATCCGTTCGTGCTGGCGATCGGGCTGACGGCGTTGACGGCGGTGTTGGCGCTGCTGATCGCGCCGCATGGCAGCCCGGCGACCATCGTCATGGAGTGGTACAAGGGCATCTTCGCCATCCTGGCCTTTGCGTTCCAGATGATCCTGATCTTGGCGACCGGCCATGCGCTCGCCCATGCGCCGGTGATCGCGGCCGGGCTGCGGCGGCTGGTGTCGCTGGCGCGGACGCCCAACCAGGCAGTGGTGCTGACGTTCCTGGTGGCTGCGGCGGCGTCGCTGGTGAACTGGGGCTTTGGCCTGGTGGTCGGGGCGATCCTGGCGCGGGAGGTGGCGCGGCAGATCCGGGTGGATTTCGGCTGGCTGGTCGCGGCGGCCTATTCCGGGTTTGCGGTGTGGGCCAGCGGGCTGTCCAGCTCCATCGCGCTGACGCAGGCGACGCATGGCAACGCGCTGAACATCGTGGAGAAGCTGACCGGGGAGATGCTGCCGCTGTCGGACACGGTGTTCGCGCCGTTCAACTGGGTGCCGACGCTGCTGGTCGTGGTGCTGATGCCGGTCGTGTTCATCGCCATCCGCCCGGCGGACGACGACGTCGCGGCCTTCACGCCGGAGGCCGAGGCGCCGGCTGCGCCTCCCGCACGGCCCGGCACCCCGGCGGGCCGGATGGATCGCTCGCCGGTCGGCAGCCTGTTTCTGCTGGCGGCCGGGCTGGCGGTGGTGGGGGTGCTGTGGGCACGGGGCGCGTTCACCTTCGATGTGAACATGGTGATCCTGGTGTTCCTGATCGGCGGCATCGCGCTGCACGGCAGCCCGACGGCGTACGGCGTGGCGATGCGCAATGCGGCGAAGCAGACGGGGGGCATGATGCTGCAGTACCCGTTCTATGGCGGGATCATGGGCATTATGTCGGGCACCGGGCTGGCGGACGCGATCTCGAAGGGCTTCGTCGCGGTGTCCTCGGCGCATACGCTGCCGTTCTGGAGCTATGTTTGCTCACTGTTCATCACGTTCTTCGTGCCGAGCGGCGGGGGGCACTGGGCGGTGCAGGGGCCGTTCGTGGTGCCGGCAGCGGCGGCGCTGCATGCCTCGATGGCGGGGTCCACGATGGCGGTCGCGATGGGGTTGAAAGAGAAGCGAACACAACGACTCAGCGATGTTCGGGCGCTACGTCTTATGTCCCCAACCCCACCCGAGCCGCCGTCGCCAGCACATCCGCCCGCTCGTTCATCGCGTCGCCCGAGTGCCCCCGCACCCACCGCCAATCGATCTCATGCGCCTTCGCCGCGTCCAGCACCCGCCGCCACAGGTCCATGTTCGCCACCGGGTCCCCCGACGCATTGCGCCAATTGCGCCGCACCCACCCGGTCTGCCACCGCGTCACGCCGTTGCGCAGGTATTCGCTATCGGTATGCAGCACCACCCGGCAGGGCCGCGTCAGCGCCTCCAGCGCCGCCGCCGCGGCGGTCAGCTCCATGCGGTTGTTGGTCGTCACGGCCTCCGCTCCGGTCAGCTCCCGCTCATGTGCGCCGAAGCGCAGGATGGCCGCCCAGCCGCCGGGGCCGGGGTTGGGCTTGCAGCCGCCATCCGTCCAAATCTCAACGGCGTCAGAGTCCGTAGGCATGGGCATCCCGGGCCGAAAGGTGGAACCGCAGCCGGCGCAAGTACTCCACCGGGTCCTTGCGCGTGACCAGCGCTCCCGGCGTCCTGTATAGCCAATCGTACAGTCGGGTCAGCAAGAAGCGCAGCGCCGCCCCCTGGCACAGCACCGGCAGGGCGGCCATCTCGCCCTCCGACAGGGGCCGCACCGCGGCGTAGGCCGCCAGCAGGGCACGCGCCCGGGTCACGTTGAACGAAAAATCTGGCTCGAAGCACCAGGCGTTCAAGCAAACCGCGAGGTCATAGGCCAGCAGGTCCGTCGCAGCAAAGTAGAAGTCGATGATCCCCGACAGCCGCCCGTCCAGGAAAAACACGTTGTCCGGGAACAGGTCGGCGTGGATATGTCCGCGTGGCAGCCCCACCGGCCAGGCCGCGATGATCCCCGCCAGCGCCCCGGCCAACTCCGCCGCCAGGCCCGGCTGCACCTCGTCGGCCCGGGCGCCGCTGCGGGCCAGCAACGGCGCCCAGCTTGCCGGCCCCAGGCCATTCGCGCGGGTCGGGGCGTAGCCAGCCCCGGCCAGATGCAGCCGGGCCAGGGCGGCCCCCAGGGGCGCGCAGTGCTCCGGCCGCACCCGGCGCGGCCAAACCCCAGGCAGGAACGTCGTGATGCACACCGGGCGCCCCGCCAGGCGACGCAGGCTGTCGCCGTCCCGGCCATGCACCGGCTGCGGGCAGGTGATGCCCTGCCCGGCCAGGTGCTCCATCAGCCCCAGGAACCAGGGCAGCTCCGCAGGGTCCACCCGCTTCTCATACAGCGTCAGGATGAAGTCGCCGGCGGTGGTGCGGAGCTGGTAGTTGCTGTTCTCCACCCCCTCGGCGATGCCGCGGAAGGCGATGGCAGTCCCCAAGTCGTAGTCGTCCAGGAACGCGGCCAGGGCCTCGTCCGTCACCTCGGTATAGACGGCCATCAGGCGGCGGCTTGGCCCGGCAAACTCAGCAGAGCGGCGCCGGCAGCTTGAACACCACGTCCTCCTGCGTCACCTGCCGCTCCTCGATCTGCAGCACGTAGCGGGCGGCCAACCGGCCCAGCAGCTCCTGCACCAGGCTTTCCGGCGCCGACGCCCCGGCCGTCACCCCCAGCCGCCGCACGCCTTCCAGCGCCGCCCAGTCAAGCTGCTCCGCCTTCGGCAACAGGATCGCCCGACGCGCCCCGGCCCGCTCCGCAACCTCCCGCAGGCGCTGCGAGTTGCTGCTGTTGGGGCTGCCAATCACCAGCACCAGGTCGCAATCGGGCGCGATTGCCTTCACCGCCGCCTGCCGGTTGGTGGTGGCATAGCAGATGTCCTCCCGCTTCGGCCCCTCGATGTCAGGGAACCGGCGGCGCAGGGTGGCGACGATCTCGGCCGTGTCGTCCACCGACAGCGTGGTCTGGGTGATGAACGCCAGGCGGTCGGGCGTTGCCGGCATCACGGCGCCCGCGTCGGCGGTATTCTGCACCAGGGTCACGCTGCCCGGCGGCAACTGGCCCATCGTGCCCACCACCTCCGGATGCCCGGCATGGCCGATCATCAGGATGTGGCGCTGGCCGGGGCCGCCATCGGCGAAGTGGCGCTCGGCCTCCCGATGCACCTTGCTAACCAGCGGACAGGTGGCGTCCAGGTACATCAAGTGGCGGCGCTCCGCCTCCGCCGGGACGGATTTCGGCACGCCGTGCGCGCTGAACACCACGTGCGCGTCGGAGGGAACCTCGTCCAGCTCCTTCACGAACACCGCGCCCTGCGCCTCAAGCGCCTCCACCACGGTGCGGTTGTGGACAATCTCGTGCCGCACGTACACCGGGGTGCCGTAACGGCGCAGCGCCTCCTCCACCACGCGGATCGCCCGGTCCACCCCGGCGCAGAAGCCGCGCGGTCCGGCGAGCACGACCTGCAGGCTCGGCAGGGGCAGGCTCGGCAGGGGCAGGCTCGGCAGGGGCAGGCCGTGAGGGAGGGGGTCTCGGGAGGCTTCGGTCTGGGGCATGACGTCCGGCTTGCAGGCGCGCGCACTATGCCAACGCGCCATTGCCGCTACAACTGGTGTCGCGCCCGGCCCGGCGCGACCCCCGGCGCCGCCGGCACTGCGTGGAGATTTGTATGCCTGCCCTGCTGACCCCCCTCCCCCGCTGCACGGCAGGTGCAGTCCGCCGTGCCGTATCCCTGGCCAGCATCGCAGTGCCCCTGCTGCTGGCGGGATGCGGCGGCGACGGCACGACGGAGAAGTTCGCGCCGCCCTGCCCCACGGTCACCATCCTGCGCGACGCCGCCGACCTCACGCGCTATCGCGGCGCCGGGCGGGACCTGACGGATTCGGTGCTGGACGGGCGAATCACCGGCCTCAGCGGCTCCTGCAAGCGGGATGGTCCGGACACCGTCGTCACCACCGTGCATGTCGGCATCGAGGTAAGCCGCGGTCCGGCCGCGCCGGGGCGGGACGCGACGCTGGCCTACTTCGTCGCCGTGCTGGAGGGCGAGCGCATCCTGGACAAGCAGGTGTTCCAGCTACGCGCCACGTTCCCGGCCAACACCGACCGCCTGCGGCTGAGCGGCGACGACGTCGAGCTGCGCCTGCCGGTCACGCCCAAGAAGACCGCCGCCGTCTATCGCATCCAGGTCGGCTTCCAGCTATCGCCCGTCGAGCTGGAGGCCAATCGCCGCCGCGGCGTCCGGCAATAGGTGGCGCACGTCACCTATGTCAGCCATCCCGAGGTGGTGATCGACCCGGCCGTGGCTATGCCGCGTTTCTTGCTCCTGGGCTACTGACGCCATCGCCGCTGCGGCGGCATCCAGGATCAGATCACCCCCTCCGGCCGCAGCGCGCACGCCGCTGCGGCTTCCGCCTCCTCCACCTGCAGCGTCGCATGGTCCAGGCCGAAGCGGTCATGCAGCATCGCGCAGGCCAGCGGCACCAGGCCAGGGTTGGGCCGGTCCAGCACCAGGTGCGCCGTCAACGCCGAGCGCGTCGTGCTGAGGCCCCAGATGTGCAGGTCGTGCACCTCCAGCACGCCGGGCAGCGCGGCCAGGGCAGCCTGCACGGCCGGGCGGTCGATGCCCGGCGGCACCGCATCCATCGCCAGGTCCACGCTCTGCCGCAGCAGGCCCCAAGTGCCCCAGGTGATGACCCCCACGATGGCCAGGCTGGTCAGCGGGTCCACCCACAGCCAGCCCGTCAGCAGGATTAGCCCGCCCGCCACCACGACGCCCAGCGATACCAAGGCGTCCGCCGCCATGTGCAGGAAGGCGCCGCGCACATTCAGGTCGCTGCCGGGCTGATGGGCGGACCCGCGCATGAACATCAGCGCCGTGCCGCCGTTGACCACGATGCCCGCCGCCGCGACCCACATCACCGCCCCGGCCGCCACCGGCGCCGGCGAGCCGAACCGGCCCAGCGCCTCCACCGCAATCGCGCCGCAACCGAGCAGCAGCACGACCGCATTGCCCAGCGCGGCCAGGATGCTACTGCGGCCCCAGCCATAGGTGCGGCGGGACGTCGGCGCGCGCTGCGTCAACGTGGTGGCCCCCCAGGCGATCAGCAGCCCCAGCACGTCCCCCAGGTTATGCACGGCGTCCGCCAGCAGGGCGACCGAGTGCGCGGCCAGGCCATAGAACACCTGCAAGGCCACGAAGCCCGCATTCACCGCGGCCCCGATGGCGAACGCACGGCCGAACGTTGCCGGCGCGTGGCTGTGCCCGGCATGGTGGCCATGGCCGTGGTGGTCATGATGATGGTCGTGCGGCATGCAGAAACTCCGTCAGTCCCGCCACCTTACGGGAGGCTGGTCCAGTCGGCACGACATATGGGGGTGCCGAAGCGACTGGCGCGGGTCGCACCCGGGTCCTCCGCACAGGTCGGCATGTCCCGTACGGAAACCGTCGTCCCTTGCGCCCGGCCGGCGCTGCGGCGATGTTGTTGCGATGCAAACATCCTGCCGCCGCAGCCAAGTCATGGACCACCACGCATGAGCGTTCAAGCCGCCCTGATGCACCGCACCAGCTACCGCTACGACCATGCGGTGAAGCTCGGCCCGCAGACCATCCGCCTGCGCCCGGCGCCGCAGACCCGCACGCCCATCCTGTCCTATTCCCTGACCGTCACGCCCGAGCCGCACTTCATCAACTGGCAGCAGGACCCGCAGGGCAACTTCCTCGCCCGCGTGGTCTTCCCCGAGCGGGTGACGCACTTCGACGTGACGGTGGACCTGGTTGCCGACATGGCCACCATCAACCCGTTCGGCTTCTTCCTGGAGCCGGAGGCCGAGCAGTGGCCCTTCACCTACGACGCCGTGCTGGAGGAGGAGCTGACCCCGTTCCGCCGCCGCGACCCGGCCGGCCCCCTGCTGCAAAAGCTGCTGGACGAGGTGCCGCGGGAGCCGAGGCGCACCATCGACATGCTGGTCGATCTGAACCGCCGGGTGCAGGAGCGGGTGAGCTACATCGTCCGCATGGAGCCGGGCGTATGGGACCCCGAATACACCCTGCAGGAGGCCAAGGGGTCCTGCCGGGACTCGGCCTGGCTGCTGGTCCATGCGCTGCGCCACCTGGGCTATGCGGCGCGCTTCGTATCGGGCTACCTGATCCAGTTGGCGCCGGACGTGAAGCCGCTGACGGGTCCGCAAGGCCCCACGTCGGACTTCACCGACCTGCACGCCTGGGCCGAAGCCTACCTGCCCGGCGCCGGCTGGATCGGCCTGGACGCCACGTCGGGCCTGATGGCAGGCGAGGGCCACATCCCGCTCGCCGCCAGCCCCGAGCCGATGTCCGCCGCCCCCATCTCCGGCATGATGGAGCCGGCGGAGACGCAGTTCGACGTGGAGATGGCCGTCGCCCGCGTGAACGAGACACCGCGCGTCACGATGCCCTACACCGAGCCGCAGTGGCAGGCGATCCTGGCCGCCGGCGCCGAAGTGGACAAGGCGCTGGAGGCCGGGGACCTGCGCCTGACCATGGGCGGGGAGCCGACCTTCGTCTCCGTCAGCGACGCCGAGGGCGCCGAGTGGACCGTGGACGCCCTGGGTCCGACCAAGCGGCGGGAGGCCGGGCGGCTGATGGGGCACCTGCTGCCGCTGTGGGGTCCGGGCGCCGTGGTGCAGTACGGCGCCGGCAAGCACTACCCCGGCGAGCAAACCCCGCGCTGGGCCATCAACGCCACCTGGCGGCCCGATGGCGAGTCCGTCTGGTCCGACCCGGCGCTGCTGGCCGATCCCGACACCTCGAAGGGCGAGGCCGACGCCGCCACGGCGCACCGGTTCGCCCTGGCCCTGGCCGGCCGCCTGCACGTCGATCCCGCCGCCGTGCTGCACGCCTACGAGGACCAGCCGTACTTCCTGATGCGCGAGGCCCGGATGCCGGCCAACGTAGTCGCCGAGGCCGCGCAGTCCCGCGACCCGCAGGAGCGCGCCCGCATCATCCGCGTGTTCAGCCAGGGGCTGGACCAGCCCGTGGGCAGCGTGCTGCCGCTGCGCCGGGGTGGCCGCAAGGGTGCCCGGCACTGGCAAACGGAAAAATGGGAGATGCGCGAGGGCAAACTGTTCCTGGTGCCCGGCGACGCCTCCGCCGGGGTGCGGCTGCCCCTGGCCAGCCTGCCCTGGGTCGATCCCACCGAAATTGAGGACGAGCCGGAACCCGATCCCCAGGACAAGCAGGGACCGCTGCCCACCCGTGCGGCAATGCTGGCCGCCACGGGGAATGGCCGCCCCGGCCGTGGCATCCGCACGGCGATGACGGTTCAGGCGCGCGGCGGGCTGCTGTATCTGTATCTGCCGCCGCTCCCTGCTGCGGAGGACTGGCTGGCCCTGGTCGCCGCCATCGAGGCCACCGCGGACGAGCTGCAGCAGGCCGTGGTGCTGGAGGGCTACAAGCCGTCCTATGACCGCCGCCTGCTGGGCTTCTCCATCACCCCCGACCCCGGCGTGATCGAGGTCAACATCCACCCCGCCCGCACCTGGAACGAGCTGGTCGGCCGGACCGAGCAGCTCTACGACGAGGCCCGCAAGGTCGGCCTGACGGCGGAGAAGTTCATGCTGGACGGCCGCCACGTCGGCACCGGTGGCGGCAATCACGTCGTGATGGGCGCGATGACGCCGGAGGACAGCCCGTTCCTGCGCCGGCCCGACCTGCTGAAGTCGCTGCTGGGCTTCTGGCACAACCACCCCAGCGCGTCCTACCTGTTCAGCGGCCTGTTCATCGGCCCCATGAGCCAGCATCCCCGCATCGACGAAGCCCGGCAGGACGCGGTGCGCGAGCTGGAAATCGCCTTCCGCGCCATGACCCCCAAGCACGAGCCGCCGCCGTGGCAGGTGGACCGGATGCTGCGCAACATCCTGACCGACATGACCGGCAACACCCACCGCACCGAGTTCTGCATCGACAAGCTGTTCTCCCCCGACAGTTCATCGGGACGGCTGGGCCTGGTGGAGTTCCGCGCCTACGAGATGCCGCCGCACGCCCGCATGTCCTGCGCGCAGATGCTGCTGATGCGCGCCGCCGTCGCGGCGTTCTGGCGCACGCCGTATGAGCGCCGCCTGGTGCGCTGGGGCACCCGGGTTCACGACGACTTCCTGCTGCCACACTTCGTCTGGCAGGACCTGCTGGATGCGGTGGAGGAGCTTTCGTCGTATGGCACGAAGCTCGACGCCGAGTGGTTCCGCCCGCACTTCGAGTTCCGCTTTCCCGTGATGGGCGAGGTGGCCGTGCACGGCGCGACGGTGGAGCTGCGGCACGCGCTGGAACCCTGGCACGCGCTGGGGGAGACCGCCGGGGTTGGCGGCACGGTGCGCTATGTGGACAGCTCCGTCGAGCGGGTGCAGACGCGGGTGACCGGCTGGGAGCCGGAACGGTTCGTGCTGGCCTGCAACGGCGTGGCGGTGCCGCTGGGGCCGACGGGCGTGGAGGGCGAGTTCGTCGCCGGGGTGCGGTTCAAGGCATGGGAGCCGTACGGCGCGCTGCATCCGACCATCGGCGCGCAGGTGCCGCTAGTGTTCGACGTGTATGACCGCTGGAGCGGGCGCTCGCTAGGCGGCATGACCCACCACGTCGCGCACCCCGGCGGACGCGCCTACGACACCTTCCCCGTCAACGCCAACGAGGCCGAGGCTCGCCGCCGCGCCCGCTTCGAGGCCATCGGCCACACCCCGGGGCCGATGCCGGAGCCGCCGGTGAGCGTGTCCCCCGAGCACCCGCGCACCCTGGACCTCCGCGCCGCGGTGTGACGAAGCACCGTCATTGCGAGCCGCACTTGCGGCGCGGCAATCCAGGAGCCGTGAACACGGAAGCGATCAGCGCAGTCCCCACAGCACCTGGATTGCCGCATCGCCCCGCGCCTCGCAGTGACATCGACGGACTGGTGCCGGTCGGACCATGGGCATGACGGTCGAAACCGTCCCGCTGGGCGGCACCGCGCCGGGGACCGTGCAGGCGCTGCAGGTCCACCGCTTCGGCCAGCCCGGCGGCCGGCCCAAGGTGTATGTGCAGGCAGCGCTCCATGCGGACGAGGTGCCGGGGATGCTGGTGGCGCAGCACCTGATCGGGCTGTTGCAGGCGCACGACGCCGCCGGGCGCATCCGGGGGGAAATCGTGGTGGCGCCGCTGGCCAACCCCATCGGCGTGCAGCAGCGGGTTGCGGGCACCTTACTGGGCCGGTTCAACCTGGCGGACGGGGTGAACTTCAATCGCGGCTACCCGGACCTGGCGGACGCCGCCGCGGGGGCGGTCGCTGGCCGCCTGGGCGCTGACCCGGCCGCCAACGCCGCACTGGTCCGGACGGCCCTGCTCGAAGCCAATGCAGCGGTGGCGGCGGCGACCCCGGCAGACCACCTGAAGCGCGCCCTGCTCGGCCTGGCGCTGGATGCCGACCTGGTGCTGGACCTGCATTGCGAGAACGAGGGGGCAGTCCACCTCTATACCCTCACGCCGCTGGCCGGGCAGTGCCTGCCCTTGGCCGCCTTGCTGGGGGCACAGTCATTGCTGCTGGCCGACGTGTCCGGCGGCAACCCGTTCGACGAGGCGTGCAGCCGGCCTTGGGTGGACATGCAGCGGCGCTTCCCGGACCATCCGGTTCCGCTGGCGTGCTGCGCCGTGACAGTGGAATTGCGCGGGGAGGCCGACGTGTCCGATCACCTGGCCGCCGCTGATGCCCAGGCCCTGGCAGGCGCGATGCTGCTGAACGGCGTCATCGACGGCCCTGCCCCTGCCCTACCCGCGGCACGGTGCCATCCGACCAACCTGGCCGATGTGGAACTGCTGGTTGCCCCGATACCGGGCATCCTGCTGCTGCACCATGCGGTGGGCGCGCAGGTCGCGCCGGGAAGTCTGGTGGCGGAGATAGTGGACCCGCTTACGGGGTTGCGGGCGCGGCTGACCACACGCCACGCCGGGGTGCTGTTCGCCCAGGAAAGCGTTCGCTTCGTGGCCGCCGGCCGAGCTGTGGCCAAGGTCGCCGGCACGGAGGCCGGGCGGTCCGGAGCATTGCTGGGGGCGTGACCGGGACGGGGCCACCGTCCGAATTCTGGCGGAGCAATGATGCTGTACGAACTCGCCACCCTGTCCTGCCCGCTGCTATCCGTTGCCGATGCATCCGCCGGCGCGCGTGCCTGGGCCAGCGACCCGGACGCCAGAGGACAACTGCTGGGTTGCTGGAGGACGGAGATCGGCACCCTTGGCAGGGTGCTGGTCCTGCGCGGCTTCGATGCGCATGAGGACCTGACGGCCGAGCGCCGTCGCGCGCTCCTGAGCGCCAACCCATTCAATGCCGGCGACATCGTGACGGCGCTGGCCATGGAGGGCTACGCGCCCTTCCCATTCCTGCCGCCGGTTCGGCCCCGCACGTTCGGCCCGGTCTATGAATTCCGCAACTACCACCTGAAGCCCGGCGGGCTGCCGCCGACGCTGGCTGGCTGGGAGCGCGCGATCGAGCCGGCCCGGGAGTACACGGCCCACTTGGTCATCAACATGTACGCGCTCGATGGACCGCCGCGGATCACCCATATCTGGGGCTTCGCGAGCCTTGAGGAACGCGCGTCGCTGCGTGCGAAAGCCTACGCCGGGGGTGTCTGGCCGCCCCACGGCGGCCCTGGGCAGATCATTGAGGCGACCTCGACCATCGCATTGCCCGACGCCCAGTCCCCATTGGATTGACCGCCGCGTCGAAGCTGGCCTGCCATGCCGGGCGCAAGACGGCACGGGCGCGGGTTAGGGGTGAACGTGTCAGGACGCCCGGCGCCAGGTGGCATCCCTCGTCATGTTAGGGCCGCCGGACCGCCGGCCAGGATGGGTAACGCCGCCGGCAACGGGCCTTGCAGGCAATCCGGCCCGTCAAACCTCAGGATGCCGCCGCAACACCTTACGTCAGCTCCTGCGCCACCACATCGAACTTCGCCAGCCAGTTCGGCCCGAAGCTCGTCACCAGCGCCACGTCCGTCGCGTCCCGCCCGCGCGCCATCAGCACCCGGCCGATGCGCGGCACGTTGTGCCGGGCGTCGCAGGTGTACCAGCGCGGCCCCTCGGGACCATCCAGGAACACCTCGAACCACCCGGAGAAGTCCATCGGCGCATCCACCGGCGGAATGCCGATGTCGCCCATGTAGCCGGTGCAGTACCGCGCCGGGATGTTCATGCACCGGCACAATGTCAGCGCCAGATGGGCAAAGTCCCGGCACACGCCGCGGCGCTCGTCATAGGCGTTGCGCGCCGTCTTGTCCGGCCGGGCATACTCGTAACCGAAGGTGATGCGATCGAACGTGAAGTCGCAGATCGTCTTCACCCGCGCCCACCCCGGCTCCACCGAGCCGAACAGCGACCACGCCGTATCCTTCAGCAGGTCGGTGTCGCAATACCGGCTCCCCAGCAGGTACATCAGCGTCGCAGCCGGCAGCTCATCGACCGGGATCTGCTTCGCCTGCGGAACCACGGCGTCCGGCAGGCCGCTGTCCTGCACCTCGAACAGGCAGGACATCGTCATTGGACCCGCCGGCGCCACGATGCGGTGGCACACGTTGCCGAAGTCATCGACATAGCGCCGCGCCTCGATCCCAGGGTCAAACGTGATGACGTGCGGCGTCAGCAAGTCCGCGTCCCGCGATGGATGCAGGCTGAGCATCAGCAGCATCGGCACCGGTTGCGGGCAGTCATAGGAGATGGTGAAGCCATTCTGAATTCGGATCATGGGGCGTCCCTTAAATCGTTGCGGGCGCAGGTGTCAAAACGCAGGAGCTATGCATTCAGCGCTTATGTAATCGAAGTCTATGCAATCATTGCCTGGCCCTCGCGCTGCCCCACCCCGTCCAGCGTGACGCGGATCGCGACCTCCATGCCCAGGCAGTCCGCCGCCGACCCGGTCCAGCTTCCCGACAGCGGCACGGCCTGCCGGGCGTCGCGCACGGCGGCCACGCGGATCAGGTCGCGGCTGCCGACGATGCCGTTGGTTGGGTCAAACTCCACCCATCCGGCGCCGGGCAGGTATACCTGCACCCAGGCATGGGTGTTGCCGCCGCCCCGGACCTCGCCCGCGCCGGGCCGGTCCCGGCTGGGGACGTAGATGTAGCCGGTGACGAACCGCGCCGCCAGGCCGAGGCACCGCGCCGCCTCCATTATTAGCACCGCGAAGTCTCGGCAGGTGCCGGTGCCCAGGTGCAGCGTGGTGGCCGGCGGCTGTATCCCCGGCTCGTGCCGGGCGCGGTAGGTGAATTGCCGGCGGATGCGCGCCGTCATGGCCGTCAGCATCTGCAATGTCTCGGTCGCCTGGCCGGCCTGCAGGAAGGAGCGCACCCAGGCATCCAACCGGTGCCCGGCGTCGGAGTAGCCCCGCTCCATGCAGCGCGCCAAGTCCGGCAGCTCATCGGGGTCGTAGCTGAACGGGTAGATGCGGGCATGGTCGTCCAGCCCGGCCGCGATCAGGGCGGAGTCCTGCGCGACGTGCTCCACCAGCAGCGTGCTGTTGAAGGTCAGCTCCGGCGCGCGGCCGGCGAAGCGGGCGATGGCGATGTTGTTGCCGAAGGGGTCCTGCAGCCAGCGCAGCACGGCCGGCTGCGGGGTGATCTCCAGCCGCGACTCCAGCACATGCTGGTCGTGGCTGTCGCGCGGACGCAGCATCATCCGATGCTCCCCGAACGCAACGGGCTTGCGATAGCGGTAGGTGGTGCGGTGGTGGACGGTCAGGACCGGCACGGCGTGTCCCGATCGAGGCCGGTAGGCAGGGTGTTCATCGGGGCAGGCTACCATCCCAAGGTGTGCGCCGGGTAAACCGGCGGATTGAGCCACGCAAGGCATATGCCAACGGTATGACAGCTATGTTACCCCTTCTCCTTGCAGCCCGGTGCCCGGCCGCCACATGCTATATTGCTTGCTGCGCTGCACAAAAGTCGCTATGCAGGCTGCAGCGGAAGGCAACGTTGCCACGCACTTTCTGAGCACGGTCCGCGTCGCGCTCCTCCCAAACCTGGCGCCAGGAGGCGCCCCACGCATGACTGCTGCCACCCTAACGTTTGCCGAACTCAACCTGGCCGAGCCGCTGCTGCGCGCCCTGGCCGATGAGGGCTATACCACGCCCACCCCCATCCAGGCCGGCGCCATCCCGCACCTGCTGCAGGGCCGCGACCTGCTGGGCCTGGCGCAGACCGGCACCGGCAAGACCGCTGCCTTCGCGCTACCCATCCTGCATCGCCTGGCCGCCCACCGCCTACAGCCAAAGCCCAAGGGCGCCCGCGTGCTGGTGCTGGCGCCGACCCGTGAGCTGGCGTCGCAGATCGACGAGAGCTTTGCGACCTATGCCCGGCACATGCGCCTGACCCACACCGTCATCTTCGGCGGCGTCGGCCAGGGCCGCCAGGTGGATGCCATGCGCCGCGGCGTCGATGTGCTGGTGGCCGCGCCGGGCCGCCTGCTCGACCTGATGGGCCAGGGCCATGTCGAGCTGTCCGGGACCGAGGTCCTGGTGCTTGACGAGGCCGACCGGATGCTCGACATGGGCTTCGTGCGCGACATCAAGCGCATCGTCGCCACGCTGCCGCGCGACCGGCAGACCCTGCTGTTCAGCGCCACCATGCCCGGCAGCATCGCCGAGCTGGTGGGCACCATGCTGCGCAACCCCGTCCGCGTCGAGGTTGCCCCACCCAGCACCACCGTCGATCGCGTGCGCCAGATGGTGATGTTCGTGAACGAGGCCGACAAGAAGGCCGCCATAGGCACCCTGGTGAAATCCCCCAGCGTCGTGCGCGCCATCGTGTTCACCCTGATGAAGCACGAGGCGAACAAGGTTGCGGAGTACCTGACCGCGCACGGCGTCGTCGCCGAGGCCATCCATGGCAACAAGTCGCAGGGCGCCCGTGAGCGCGCGCTGGCCGGCTTCCGCTCCGGCGCGGTGAAGGTGCTGGTGGCGACCGACATCGCCGCCCGCGGCATCGACGTGGACGACGTGAGCCATGTGTTCAACTACGACCTGCCGAACGTCGCCGAAACCTACGTCCACCGTATCGGCCGCACCGCGCGGGCCGGCCGCGAGGGCTGGGCGATCAGCCTGTGCGACGCCGAGCAGCGCCAGTGGCTGCGCGACGTGGAAAAGGAGATCGGCCAGCCGGTGCCGGTGTTCCGCGACCATCCGCTGCACAGCGAGGCCGCCAGCCTGTCCACCATGAAGCCGCCCGTGCTGGGTGGTGGCGGCGGACGCGGGCGCGGCAACTTTGGTGGCGGCAGCCGCAGTCAGGGCCGGCCGAGCCAGGGCGGGCGGCAGTCGGGGCCGCGCCGGGCGGCCTAGCCGGCTAGGGGCCACTCCACCGCAAGCCGTGCTTGCGGCGTGGCGATCCAGCGGCAGCAAGCTAAGGACCATGCTGCCGCTGGATCGCCGCTACCCGCCTCGCACCGGTTGCCGGCCGAGTTGCACCGGGCCATCAGCCTCGTGCAGCAGGGCGGCGACCGCCTCATAGGCCTCTTCCGCCCGGATCAGCCGAATGCAAGCCCACTCCTTCCCGCACTCGTCGGCGTCGTGATAGATCGCGCAGCCGGCGCAGGGCACCCGGCGGCTGATGATCGACCCCGTCAACTCCTGCCCCCACTCGTTCCAGTTGATCCGTGCGGAGTGCAGGCTCACCACCGGGGCGCCCCGCAAGGCCGCGAGGTGCTTCGGCCCGGAATCATTGCCCACGAACACGTCGCAGAACTGCACCAGCGCATCCAGGTCGTCGAATGCCAGCCGCCGGTCCAGCAGCCGGAACCGGCCGGACGCCAGCAGGCCCGCCGGCAGCGCCGCCCGCAGCCCGGCGTCGTCCGTCACCATCACCACATGCAGCCCCGTCCGCTCCAGCAGCAGCGCGGCCAGCTCCGGGTAGCCGGGCCAGCGGCTGAAGCCGATGCGCGCGCCGGTGTGCAGCACGGCGAAGCCGGTGTCCTGCGTCACCCCAAACCCCGCCAGGGCCTCCCGCCGCAGGCCGTCGCGGCGGATGACCTGCGCCTTGCCGCCCAGCCCTGCGCCTAGGCGCTCGATCAGCGCCAGCACCTTGGTTGACTGCGGCGCCCGCTCCAGCCGGTTGCGCGGGTCGCGCGTATCCCCCTCGAACCCGCCGTCCAGCCATGGCCAGTCCCGGTCATGGAACCCGTACAGGAACCGCGCCCCGGACAGCAGCAGCAACGGCCGCGACACCCCGCTCTCGGCCAGGTCGATGGCCCAGTCGAACCGACGGCGCCGCAGCCGGTCGCGCAAGGCCCGCTGCGCCTCCATCGGCATCACCCGGCGCCGCTCCGCCGGGTCGTCCGGGAAGTCGATGGCGATCACCTCGTCGAACACGCCCAGCGTGCGGGCGAGGTCGGCGTTGGCCGCGGTCAGCAGCCCAACGATGCGGGCGCCCGGCAGCAGCTCCCGCAGGCGCTGCATCGCCGGGATGGAGGTCACCATGTCGCCAAGCTGGTCCGTCCGCAGCACCAGCACGTTGCGCGGGGGCGCCGCGAACAGGGCGCGCGCCGCCGGGCGGACGACGCTCGGGCGGGCGTTGATCGCCTCGGCCAGCGGAGGCCCGCCGGGGGCCGGCGGATCGACCACGCCGTCGGACCCCGGGTGGTCCGCCTCCGTCAGCGCGGGCATCACGACGACCTGCTCGCGATGGGCGCACACGCCCCGGGCCGGGCCGGTGAACCGCAACTCGATGTCGTGCAGGCCCCCCGGATAGCCGGAGAAGTCGTGCCACACATTGAAGACGTGCTTGCCGTGGCCGCCGCCGAGGTCGGTCGCCTGCAATGCCTCACGGTGGATCGCCTGCCCATCGAGCAGGATGTGCAGCTCGTGCAGCGGGACGGAGGAGATGCAGTATCCCCGGATCGCCTCGACCCCACGCAGGGCCGTCCAGGCGCCGCCATAGGCCCGCTCGCCCCGCATGCCGAGGTGCCTGATCTCGATGCGGTCCACGTAGGTGCGGCGAAGCTCCTCCGGCGTTCGCGGCGCAAGTTCGGGAACCAGGCCGTCGTCGTCCAACGCGCCAGGCCTGCGGGCAGGCGTGCGGAGCAGGGCCGCCAGTTCGCCCGCCGGGTCGGCCCAGCCCGGCTGCAAGACCAGCGCCTGGCGATAGGCGGCCTCCGCCGCCGCCAGCCGCCCGGCGACCTTGTAGAAATGGCCAAGCTGCAGCGCCAGGTCCGGATCGTCCGGCGTCAGGCGCGCGGCGTGCAGGTAATGCGCCTCGGCCGCATCCAGGTCGCCGGTCTCCTTCCGCATGTGGCCGCATTGAATCTGGATGGCCGCATTGTCCGGCGCCAACTGCAGCGCCGCCTCGTAATCATTGGCGGCGGCGTGATACCGCCCGGCGTCGCGTGCGGCATCGGCCCGGTCGATCAGGCTGCTGCCTGCACGGCCCACCGGGGGGTGCGCGGCGGGCCGCACACGCGCCAGCGCCGCCCGCCAACGGTGGAGCGCGCCGGCCGTCATGCCGCTCCTGCGCTACGGGACATCACAGCAGCGCTATGACCGCCGCCAGCACCTCCTCGACGCCGATCCCCGTGATGCAGGCGTAGTCCTGCCCGCACTCGTCAGCGTCATGGTAGATCGAGCAGCCGGCGCAGGGCACCTTGCGGCTGATGATGCAGCCGGACATCTCCTGGCCCCACTCGGCCCAGTTCACCCGCGCTGCGTGCAGGCTGACGACGTTGGCCCCGCGCAGCGCCGCCAAGTGCTTGGGTCCGGAATCATTGCCGACAAAGGCGGAGCAGAACGACAGCAGCGCATCGAGGTCGTCAAACGGCAGCCGCCCGGCGAGCAGGTGGAACCGGTCCGACGCCAGCACCTCCGCCGGCAGCGTGCCGCCGGCGGCCGGGTCGTCGGCCAGCAGCACCACCCGCAGGTCGGTCCGGGCCAGCAGCAGCGCCGCCAGCGCGCCGTAATGCGGCCAGCGGCTGAACGCGATGCGCGCGCCGGTGTGCAGTACGGCGAAGCGGTCCCGGTCCGCCAGGCCATACGCCCGCAAGCGATCCCGCGACAGGTCCGGCCGCCGCATGACCTCTGCCCTGCCATGCAGCAGCGCGCCCAGCCGCTCGACGCAGGCCAGGACGCGGGTGGAGTGCGGCGCGATCTCGCGGTCGTTCTTCGGATCATGCGTCGCGCCCTCAAACCCGGCGGTCAGCCACGGCCAGTCGCGGTCATAGAAGCCGTACAGGAACGGTGCCCCCGACAGCAGCAGCAGCGGGCGGGACATGCTGCTTTCTGCCAGGTCCAGCGCCAGGTCGAACCGGTAGGCCGCCAGGCGCTCCCGCAGCGCCGCCTGCTCGGCCAGCGGCATCGTGCGGCGCCGGTCGAGCAGGTCGTCCGGGAAATCGACCTCGACGATCTCATCGAACAGGCCGAGCGTGGCGGCGAACCCGGCATTGGAGGCGGTCATCAGCGCGACCAGCCGGGCCTGCGGCAGCAGCTCCCGCAGGCGGTGCATGGCCGGGATGGAGGTCACCATGTCCCCCAACTGGTCGGTCCGCAGGATCAGCACGGTTTTCGGCAGCGTGGGGAACACGGCGCGCCGGGCCGGGCGGACAATGCTGGGCCGCGCGTTGACCTGCTGCTCGACCGTACGGTTGTCATCCTGCGGCAGGGACAGGATTGCGTCGGAGCAGGGGTGGTCAGCCTCCCGCAGCGGAGCGGCGACGACCACCTGCTCCCGGTGCACGCGCGCGTCGCGGCCGGCGCGGATGAAGCGCAGCTCGATTTCATACCGGCCATGGACGAAGGCCGAGAAGTCCAGCCAGACATTGAAGGTGTACTTGTGCAGGTCCGGGTTTTCCCGCTCGTACTGCAGGGCATAGCCGCCCTTGACCGGCCCGCGGTGGATCAGCAGGCCGTCGATGGACACCTGCAGCTCCAGCACCGGCGCGGTCGAGATGCAGAAGCCGCGGACGGCCTCGACCCCGCGGAAGGTCGGCATCACGCCCCAGAACGACCGCTCACGCCGGCCGAAGCGGCGCAGGTTCAGCGACTCGTGGTGCGGATGGAACATCTCCGACCGTTTGCGGGGCACGATTTCAGGGATCAGAAGGTCAAGGCTGGCCGCGCGCGCCAACGCATCCGCCTCGTCGCCGAAGCCCGGCGCCATGTCGTTCTCCTCCGCGAGGGCGGGCTGCCAGCCCTTGGTGCGCAGGAAGCGCAACTCGGCGGCCGGAACCTCCCAGCCCGGCTGCAACGCGGCCGCGCGGGCGTAGGACGCCTCCGCCTCCCGCACCCGGCCCGCAACCTTGAAGAAATGGCCAAGTTGCAGCGCCAGGTCGGCGTCGTCCGGCAGCAGGTCGAGGGCCTTGCGATACTGGGCCTCCGCCTGCGCGAGGTCGCCAGCCTCCTTGTGCATGTGGCCACATTGGACGTGCAGCGCGGCGTCCGGCCTGATGCGCAGCACTTCACCATACAGCACGGCTGCGCTGCGCCACTGCCGCTGGTCCCGCAGCGCGTCGGCGCGGGCGGCCATTGCATCCGCAATCACGCCTTGCCCGGCCGCTGCGGTGCCGTGCGCGGCGGGGTCCCCTCTGCCCCCGTTCCGGCCGGGAGACTTGTTGCGGAACAACACCTGGACCACCCTCCTGGACTCGCGGTTTCGCGCGCGGGGGACAGCCCGGCAGCGCCCGCGGGACTGGCGCACAAGCCGGACTGTCTCGTCGCAATATTCGGGATGCTGGTCAAGCTGGCGCCGGTGAGGCCCGGGACGGTGAAGCTCATGCGTGTCAACCCAGGCCGTCCTGTGCTTCAAGCGCCGCCGTCATCGCGAGGAGCGCTTGCGACGCGGCAATCCAGGGGCCGCAAGCGCAATCCTCTTAGCCCTGGATTGCCGCGCCGCAAGCGCGGCTCGCAATGACGGCGCCGGCATGCCCGGTCAAAGCGCCCCCTACCTGGCGGAAGTTGGCGCCTATGAGGACCACGCCGGCTCGGCCGCCTCGCGCCGGCGCAGCCGCGCCAGCTTGCGGCTTGGCGGGGTGCCATAGCCGCCATCCGGGGCCAACGCCGCCGCCTCATCCGCCCGCAACGCAGCCAGCCGCTGCTGCCCGATCGCGTGGTCCGGATCGATGCCGAGGCCGGTTGTGAAGGCGCGCTCCGCGGCGGCACGGTCGCCGGCGGCGGCCTCAACCTCGCCAAGCACGATCCACTCGTCGCCCTGGCCGGACCGCGCGTACACTACCAGCCGCTGCGCCCGCACGGCAAGCGCCGGGTCGCCGTTGTCCAGCCCGGCATCGCGCAGGCACCACAGCAGCCCAGGGTCCGGCGCAGGACCGGGACGCAGCGCAGCCCGTTCAAGGACGCCCCACGTCGCGCGCATCAGGCCGGCGTCGGCCAGGTCATGCACCAGGTCATGCAGCGCCGGGTCGGGCCAGTGCTGCGACAACAGGACGGCCCAGCGCTCCAGCCGGTCCTGCAACCCCGGCGAGGCGTCGGCGAGCTGGATCAGCCCGAGCAGGTCGCGGCTGCGCCGGGCCAGGCGGACCGTGCCGGACACGTAGGGTCCCAGGCCGCCCAGCCCTAGCCGCGCGGCCGCGTGCAGCAGGCCCGCCGAGCCGAAGGGGGCATAGGCCAGCTCGCGGTGGCGGCCGAGGAAGCCGCGCAGGTTATCGCCGGCCACGCCAGCGCACAGGACGTCCAACGGCGCCGCGAGGTGACGCGCCGCATCGAAGCCCGGCCCGTCCAACAAGGCAGCCCGTAGCTGCGCCAGCACGGTTTCTAGCGGCTGAAACGTCAAGGCGCCGCTAGGCCGCCGCAACAGGGCATGCAGCCGGGCGGCTAGCCTCTGCAGGCTGTCGGGCGCCTCCGCCGCATCCGCCGCGGTATAACCGGCGGCAAGCCCGGCACCGTCCAGCGGCAGTAGCGGCAGGTCCGCCGTGGCCATCAGGTGCTGCAGCTCGGCGACCGCTGCTGCGGCCTGGTGAGCCGGCGTGGCCGGGGAGGGCACGGCACGATCCGGATCGGCCGGCCCCCACAGCCCCGTGCGGGCGATGATCGCGTACTGCTGCCGCAGGCGGGCAGCGTGGAACCCCATGCAGACGAACGCGACGTCATAAAGCGTGCGCGCGGCATCGGCCAGCCCAGCGGCGAGCACCAGCTCGGCGGCGTCAAGCTGGTCCTGCACCGGCGCATCGCCGCCGGCGCACTGCAGCAATGCCCGCCGCACAACCGCGGCGAGGGCCGGCGGCTCAGCCAAGCCGGCCCCCCGGCGCCATGCCGTCCAGCTCGGCATACGCCATGAACAGGTGGTAGAACGAGCTGGTCGGCACCGCCTTCGACGCCCCCGCCCCCGCCGCGTCGAGCTGGTCGATCCAGGCGCCCCTCGGGCAGCCCGTCAGGAAGCGCATGCCGATGTTGCGGACCACCGGGGCGATCAGTTCCCCGCCGCCGCCGCGCCGCGCCATGACGGCGTGCGCCTTCAGCGCCTCGGTCTGCGGCCATAGGCGGGAGCTGGGCTGCCGGGCGGCGCCGTCCCGGCCCACGACATCCAGGACCAGGGCGGTGCCGGGGTCCGTGCCGTGCCGACAGGCGAAGTCATACAGGCGGCCGATGGCGGCGGAGGCGTCGGCGCCGGTCAGCCGCTCGTACTGGTCCAGCAGCCAGACCCACTCGTAATGGTGGCCAGGCTCGATATGGCTGCCGGCCTCGCCCGGCGCCGGCGCCCAATCGTCGGTGAAGAACTCGCCCAGCGTGCCGGTCGCGGGGTCGAACAGGTGATGGTGGAACAGCGACGCCAACCCGTGCGCCTGCCCGGCGTAGAACCCGTCCCCCGTCGTCTCGAACAGGGCCAGCACCGCCTCCAGCAGGTGCATGTGCGGGTTCTGCTGCCGCGGCCCGGCCTCATGCGGGTGCACGTTGCGCAGCCCGGCCGGCGGGTGCGCCATGTGGGCGGCGATCCATTCAACGGTGCGCCGCGCCCGCTGCAGCGGTTCCGCCGCCCCGGTCAGGCGCGCGTGCCAGGCCAGGGCGAACAGCACGAACGCCTGGTCGTACAGGTCGGCCGCCGGGTCCAGCACCGAGCCATCCACGGCCAGGCGGCGCGCCCAGCCGCCATCGTCCCGCTCGCCATGCCGGGTGATGAACCGATAGATGCCATCCGCCAGCGCCGCACCGGGCTGCCAGCCGAGCAGGGCGGCGTGGGAGAAGGCGTAAAGCTGCCGGGCCTGCACCCGCATCCGCGTCCAGGGCAGTCCGCCCGGCGCGCCATCAAGCCGCATCGACTCGTGTGCGGCGCCGGTCGCCCGGTCGATGCCAGGGCCGCCCCAGAATGGCAGCGCCTGGCCGAACATCCAGGCCCGGAACGCGGTCCGGGCTGTGGCGGCGTCGTGCACCGCTGCGAAGTCCAGCTGGGTCATGCCGCCGGTGCGGTCAATCAAACGCGAACCGGCCGAGGTAGAGGTCGGCCTCCTTGGAATGGCAGGGCATGTCGAGCGCGGTTGGGAACACCTCGTCCGACACGGTGAACGCCCCGTGGTCCAGGCGGGCGAAGCTCAGCTCGATGACCCGGGGCACCGGCACGCCGCCGACGACGGCCCACCTGGCGAAGTTGTTGCCATGCACGTGCACCACGCGGTGCGTCAGCAGCAGGTTGCGGACCGCCCGGTGCGCCAGGTTGGCGAACGCCATCTCCCGCAGGTTCTGCAGGTCGTGCAGCTCCAGCACGATCTGGCGGAACTGGCCCAGGATGCGGGACGGCGTGAAGGCCAGGACGTCCCATTCATACCCCTCGATGTCGCACTTGAGGATCAGGTCGCGCGCCCCGTCGTGGCCGTTGCGGGCCATCAGGCTCGGCAGCGTGTCGAGGCTGCGGCCCGGGTCGGCCTGGTGGGCGATGCCGGTCCGCTCCCAGCGGAACAGCTCGTGCTCGCGCGGGAGGCGCTCGATGGTGTGGTCGAACTGGAACACCGGGATGCCGCGGGCCGCCATGTCCAGGTCCCAGGACACGTCGTCGTTGATGCCGAGCGAGTAGGCGGCGCCAACGTCCTCGAAGCGGTCGAGCATCACGTAGCCGCCATCGAACAGGCGGCCGACGCGGATTTTGGCCACGCCCTCGACGCGGTGCGGGCGCAGCAGCCGCAGCAGGCTGAGCGCGCTGTGCATGGCCTCGACCGTCACGTCCTGATCCATCACATGCGGCCCGACCGGGGCTGCCCGGCTGGTGCGGCGGCGGGGGCATCGGCGGCGGGGCCATCGGCTGTAGCGTTCGGCATCTGGGTTCTCTGCAAGGCCCTGAGTCCGCCACCTCTATGCCCGGGACGCCCAGCTTGGCAAACCTCCATCAGTGCGCCGGCATCAGTGCCCCAGGATCAGTGTGCTGGCCGCCCTCGCCCGACAATGGCGGCCGGGTCGATGAACCGCAGCGCCACCACCAGCCAGAACAGCGTCACCCCCATGTAAACCACCGCCATCGCATCCACCGACTGCCCGGCCCGGATGCCCGGCGCGAACGCGGCGTAGTACAGCGCCACCACCAGCGTCTGGCTGTCCGGCCCCGCGGTGAGGAACGTCAGCTCGAACATGCCGATGGTCCGCACCAGCACCAGCAGCGACGCCGCCAGGATGCCCGGCGCCAGCATTGGCACCAGGACGTGGCGGAACAGGCTGGGCGTGCGGGCGCCGAACACCCGGGCGGCGGCCTCCAGCCTCGGGTCCAACTGCTCGATGAACGGCGTCATCGTCAGGATCACGAACGGCACCGAGGGCACCAGGTTGGCCAGGATCACGCCCCAGATCGTGCCGCCTAGCCCCACGCGATACAGCACCGTCGCCAACGGGATGCCATAGGTGATGCTGGGCACGATCAGCGGCAGCAGGAACAGCAAGGTCACGAGGCGCTTGCCGGGGAAGCTGCTGCGCGCCAGGGCATAGGCGGCGGGGACGCCCACCACGGCGGAGACCAGCACGACGGCGAACACCACCTCCATCGTGGTCAGCAGCACGTCGGGCAGCGCGAACTCCTCCCACGCGCCGGAGTACCAGCGGGTGGTGAGCGCGTCCGGCAGCCAGGTGCCGAACCAGCGGGTGGACAGCGAGTTGATCCCGACCTCGCCGATCAGCCCGGCGATGTTGAGCAGCACGAAGCCCATCACCACCCAGACCACCGTACCCCAAGTCCGGCCGCGCATGTTGGCGCCCAAGGCGGCGCTCATCCCTTCCCGCCCCCGGCCGGGCCGCGGTAGGCCAGGCCGCGCAGTCCCAGCACGGCGCCGACCACCGCCAACTGCACCAGTCCCATCACCAGGGCGATGGTGCTGCCGAGCGGCGCGTCGAACTGCTCGAACGCCGCCTCATAGGCCGCGATGGAGATGACGTAGGTCTGCCCCGATGGCGCGCCGACCAGCACGGCAGAGGGGAACACCGCGAACGCCTGGACGAAGCACAGTGCCGCCGTCATTGCCAGCCCCGGCGCCAGCAGCGGCAGCGCGATGTGGCGGAACTGCGCGCCGGGCCGCGCGCCGAGGGTGGCAGCGGCCCGGGACAGCGCCGGGTCGATGCCGGTGGCAAACGACAGCAGCAGCAGGAAGGCGAAGGGGAAGCCGACGATCACCAGGGACATCAGCACGCCCCAGTAGTTGTGCACCAGCCGCACCGGAGCGGACGCGAGGTGCAGCGACAGCAGCACCCGGTTGAACCAGCCCTGCGGCCCCAGGTAGGACAGCAGCCCGTCCGCCACCAGCACCGTCCCCAGGGTGATCGGCACCACCAGGATGGTCGTCACCAGCCGCTGGTGCCGCCACGGCGTCCGCAGGCGGTAGGCGACCGGCAGCGCCAGGCCGACGTTGATCAGCGTGGCCGGGACCGCGATGCCGAGCGTGGTCAGGATGGTGCCAGCCAGGCGCGGGGTGCCGAAGAAGTGGCGGTAGTTCTCCCAGGCGTCGCCGTGCATCGGCTGGAACGACAGGAATGCGCCATAGGCGGCGGGGTACACGAACAGCAGCAGCACCAGCAGCACCGCCGGAGCTAGGAGCAGCGGGGCTACGCCAAGCCGTGCCGCCCCACCCTGCGCCGCTCCACCCTGCGCCATCCCAACCTGCGCGGTCATTGCGAGGAGCGCTTGCGACGTGGCAGTCCAGGGGTGCGGGCACCGTCCTGGCCGCCCCTGGATCGCCGCGCCGAAGCCGGCTCGCGATGACGGCTGGGTGCGGTCACCGCCCTACTCCGCGGCAAGTGCAGCAGCCCGCACGGCCATGCCGCCACCAAAGGCCAGCACCCGGGCCGGCGGCAGCACCAGGCGCAGCGTCTCGCCGGGCTGAACCGGCTGCGCGACCGCCACATGCAGCAGGCCGAACGGCGTGGCCACGTCGGCCAAGTAGCCGGCCCCGCAGTACTCGGCCTGCACCACGCACCCCTCGATGCCGTTCGGCCCGGCGCCAACCAGGATTTCGTTCGGACGGATGGCGGCGCTGACCGGCCCGTCCGGCGCCCCGGACTGCAGCGTGCCCAGGATGGAGGCGCCGCCACGCTGCAACCGCACCGTATGCTCCCCCACCGGCGCCGCACCGTCGAAGTGCAGGATATTACGAAAACCCATGAAGCGCGCGACATCCAGGCTGGCCGGGCGGGCATACAGCTCCTGCGGCGTGCCGACCTGCAGCACAATCCCGTCCTGCATGACGACGACGCGGTCGGCGAGCGCCATCGCCTCCTCCTGGTCGTGCGTGACGTAGATCGTGCTGCGGCGCACCTCCTGGTGAATGCGGCGGATTTCGTGCCGCATCTCCAGCCGCAGCTTGGCGTCGAGGTTGCTCAGCGGCTCGTCCATCAGCACCAGCGGCGGATTCACCGCGACGGCGCGGGCGATGGCCACCCGTTGCTGCTGCCCGCCCGAGAGCTGGCCCGGCAGCTTCGCCCCATGCGCGCCCAATTGCACCAGCTCCAGGGCGCGGTCTACCTCGGCGCGGATGGCGGCCTTGGGCATGCCGCGCATCAGCAGGCCGAAGCCGATGTTCTTGCGCACCGTCATGTGCGGGAACAGGGCGTAGTTCTGGAACACCATGCCGAAGCCGCGGCCCTCCGGCGGCAGGGTGTCGATGCGGCGGTCGTCGAGCCGGATTTGCCCCGAGGTCAACGGCAGCAGCCCGGCGATGCAGTTCAGCGCCGTCGATTTGCCGCAGCCGGAGGGGCCGAGCAGGGCGACAAACTCGCCGCGCTTCACCGTCAGGGTCAGGCTGTCGAGGGCAACATGGGTGTGGAAGCGCCGGGTGATCCGGTCGATGTGCAGCGCCTCGAAGCTGTCTGATTGCGCCATGGCACGTTTCTCCTGCGCACCTTCGAGCGGGTGCGGCGTTGCCGGGCATGTCATGCCACGGGGCCGGATTTGTCAATTAGACTGACATGCCCGCTGCCTGCTCCCTCTCCCTCCGGGAGAGGGAGAAGCAGCCTACGGCGTTTGCCGGCGGTCCATCACCCTGCGCCGGGCCTGGGTGATGTGGAACTGCATCGCTAACCCGGCCGCCTCGGCGTCCCCGGCGCGGATGGCGTCCAGGATGTGCGCGTGCTCCTGCAGCACCGTCTGGCTGCGGGCGCCGGAGCCGCTGCGCGTCAGGCCCAGCGCCATGCCCATGAAGCCCAGCACCGCCTCGTGCAGCCCATGCAGGAAGGCGGGGAAGAACTCGTTGCCGGTGGCCTCGGCGATGCTGCCATGGAACGCGAAGTCACCCGCCGGCGTCATGCCCCCCGCCCCGGCGAACGCGTCGTGCGCGGCGGCGATGCGGGCCAACCCGTCCGCCGTGCGCCGTTCCGCGGCCAGGCGGGCGGCGGCGGCCTCCAGGGGCAGCCGCGCCTCGATGCAGCGCATCAGCGCCGCGATGTCCGCGGTCCCCACGAACTGCCCGATCCGCTCCGCCGGGCGGGCCAGGACATAGGTCCCAGCGCCCTGCCGCGCCCGCAGCAGGCCATCGGCGCGCAGCCGCATCAGCGCCTCGCGCACCACAGGGCGGGACACGCCGAACCGGGCGGACAGCTCCTTCTCCGGCGGTAGGCGGCTCCCCTCGGGCAGGCGGCCGGACAGCACCTGGTCCAGAATCTGCCCATAGAGCTGGTCGCCCAGCCGCTGCCGGCGCCCCGGCACCAGCACGAGCGAGGCAGTAGGCGTCAGCGCAGCACCGCGAACGGGCGATGCTTCCGGCATGGCCCCGCCTACTTGCTTCCGGCCTTGGCGCCCACCTGCTCGTCCCAGCGGCGGAACGCCTGCACCATCGCCTCGGCCTCCAGCGGCGTCTCGTTCGGCGTGTCGGCGATCAGCTTGTCGTAGAACGGGCGGCCGAACTCGGCCAGCGTGTCCTGGCTGGCCTGCGGCGCCAGGGTGGGCGGCACGCCCCGCACGGCCGGGCCGGGGTAGAAGTAGCCGGCGTCATAGGTGAACGCCTGCGCCTCCGCGCCCAGCAAGTATGCCATCAAGTCCAGCAGCACCGCCTGCCGGTCCGCCGCCAGGCCCTTCGGCAGCGCCATGTAGTGCGCGTCGTTGACGAAGTGGAAGCCCTTGAGCGTGCCGACCATCGCCGCCTTCGGCACGGTGCCCAGGGCGCGCGGGTTGATGTCCCAGCCGGTGATGGTGACGGTCATGTCGCGGCTGCCCTCGCCGAACTCCTTCATCGTGGCGCCGGTGCCGCTGGGATAGTACTCGATGTTCTCCCCCAGGGCCTGCAGGTAGGCCCACGTCTTGTCCCAGCCGCCCATGGGGTCCCGCGGGTTGCTGTCGCCCAGGATATACGGCAGGCCCATCAGGAAGGCGCGGCCCGGGCCGGAGTTGGCGGGCCGGGCGTAGATGAAGCGGCCGGGGTGGGCACGGGTCCAGGCCAGCAGCTCCTCCGCCGTGGCGGGCGGCTGCGCGACGCGGTCCGGCAGGTATTCCAGCAAGGGGCCAGCAGGGCTGTAGGCGTTGATGACCGCCTGGCCCTGCGCCAGCGCCTGCATCGCCAGCGCGCCCGGCAACAGGGTGGCCTGTAAATCCGGCAGCTTGGCCATGTGCGGAGCCAGACCCTCCCACACGCCCTGCTGCAACCCGGCCGCCAGGGCGTCGGTGCCGGTCAGCACCATGTCGATGTCCACCCGCCCCGCCGACTGCTGCGCCCGCAGCTTGCCCGGCAGTTCCGGCGCGGGGGCGGAGCTGTACACGATGCGGCCGACCAGCTTGGGGCTGCGCTTGCGGTAGGCTTCGAACGCCGGGCGGGTCAGGGCCAGGTTGCCCGCCACGTCCACGATGCTGAGCGTGAGGGGTGACGCCGGCGGCGCCACCTGCGCCCAGCCCGGCCGGGCCGCCGCCAGCCCGACCAATCCGGCCACCATCCCACGCCGCGTACCCAGTGCCGCCATGCGCCGCCCTCCCTGGCCGCGGCCGCGGTTGGTCCCGGGCCGCACGTTCCCGGCCACCCTCCGATATGTCAGGTCATTTGACAAGTTCGGCCGTCCCCTCATCGCGGCGCAACGCTGCCACGGCGCGCGTGACCGGTGCGGCGCGCATCCCGGGTGTGCGAAACCGCTTTGCGATCCCACCTCTCAGGCACTTCCAGCCTGCACCTGGCGCCGAAAGGACAGGACCATGAGCCAAGCCACCGCCGCCCCGCCGTTACCTCCCGCCGCATTGCATCCCTCTATGCAGCGGACCGTGTTCCCGGTCCTGCTTGCGGTCAGCTTCTGCCACCTGCTGAACGACATGATCCAGTCGCTGCTGCCAGCGATCTACCCGATCCTGAAGGGCAGCTATGGCCTCAGCTTCGCGCAGATCGGCGCCATCACGTTGGCATTCCAACTGACGGCGTCGCTGCTGCAGCCGGTGGTCGGGCTTTATACCGACCGCCATCCGGTGCCGTTCTCGCTGCCGGTCGGCATGGCGTGCAGCCTGGTGGGCCTGCTGCTGCTGTCGGTGGCGGGCAGCTACGGCTGGCTGCTGGTCGCGGCGTCGCTGGTCGGGCTGGGGTCGTCGGTGTTCCACCCGGAATCGGCCCGGGTGGCGCGCATGGCGTCCGGCGGGCGGTTCGGGCTGGCGCAGTCGGTGTTCCAGGTGGGCGGCAACGCCGGGCAGGCGCTGGGGCCGCTGATGGCGGCGTTCATCGTCGTGCCGTTCGGCCAGCTCAGCATCGCCTGGTTCTCGGCGGCGGCGCTGCTGGGGATGGCGGTGCTGTCGGGGGTCAGCCGGTGGTATGCGGCCCGCAGCGGCACGAAGGCCGTGAGCAGCGTGGCCGGCTCCGGCCTGTCCCGGCAGCAGATCGGGCTTACGGTCGCGGTGCTGGTGGCGCTGCTGTTCTCCAAGTTCTTCTACGTTGCCAGCCTGAACACCTACTACACGTTCTACCTGATCCACACCTTCGGCGTTTCGGTGCAGGCGTCGCAGTTGCTGCTGTTCCTGTTCCTCGGGGCGTTCGCGCTGGGCGTGCTGGCCGGGGGTCCCATCGGCGACCGCGTTGGGCGCAAGTGGGTGATCTGGGTGTCCATCCTGGGCGTGCTGCCGTTCACCATGGCGCTGCCCTATGCCAACCTGCCCTGGACGGCGGTGTTGACCGTCATCATCGGCCTGGTGCTGGCGTCGGCGTCGTCCACCATCATCGTCTATGCCCAGGAGCTGATCCCGGGGAGGGTCGGCCTGATCAACGGGCTGTTCTTCGGGCTGGCGTTCGGATTAGGCGGACTGGGCGCGGCAGTGCTGGGCTGGCTAATCGATCAGACGAGCATCACCTTCGTCTATCGCCTATGCGCCTACTTGCCGGCCCTCGGCCTGTTGACGGTATTCCTACCGGACATTGAGCGGCGTCGTACTTAACTCGCCGATGTCTTCAACCACGGCGAAATCTGCACCTTGCAGGGAAACCTTCGGAGAAGCCCGCGTTTGTCGGGCTTCCCCCTTCGGAGAGCACCTATGCCCGACATGAATGAGTATTACCTGACCGGCCTGCGCAACCAGCACGCCGTCGAGGGCCAGGCGGTCTCCACCATCGAGGCCCAGTTGAGCCGTATGAGCGACTATCCCGAGCTGCATGCCAAGATGCAGCAGGAGATCGAAAGCTCGAAGAGCCAGGCGACCCGGCTGGAGACCCTGCTGTCCAAGCACGGCACCAGCGCGTCAGGCGCCAAGGAGACGGTGACCACGGTGGTCGGCAAGGTATCCGGCCTGGTCCACGTCACCGCCCCGGACGAGGTGGTGAAGAACGTCATGTCCGCCATCGGCTTCAAGGCCTATGAGATCGCCTCCTACAAGGCGCTGATCACCATGGCCGAGGCGGCCGGGGCACCCGATGATGTCGCCGTGCTGAAGCAGTCGCAGACCGAGGAGATGGCGATGGGCGACTGGCTGGGCGAGCACCTGCCCGGCATCGTCACGCAGTTCCTGCACAGCTCCAAATAAGCTATACGCCGGTGCGGCAGCCTCCCTTGGCGGCAGCCCGGCATGTGCCCTTGCCTGCCCGCTGTGTTAAGGAAGTACTAGATGTCTGAAACGAATTGGCTTTGGGTCGGCGCGATCGGCATGCTTCTTGGCTCGGTGGTGCTGTTCCTAGCGGGAGGCCGCCGCACCCAGGACGAAGAGGGCCACACGATGGTCCATGGCCTGGTGCCGCTGTTTGCCGCCATCTCTTACTTCGCCATGGCGATCCACCAGGGGGAGATCACCTTGTCCAGCGGGCGGGAGTTCCTGTTCGCCCGCTACATCGACTGGTCGATCACTACGCCGGCGCTGCTGCTGGGCCTGTCGATGACGGCGCTGCATGGCGCCCACCGCCGGGCCGGGCTGGTGGCGGGGCTGTTGGTGTCGGACGTGGTGATGATCATCACTGGGCTGTTCTTCGGCGCGTCGCAGGACCCGTTCGCCAAATGGGTCTGGTATATCGCAAGCTGCGTCGCCTTCCTGGCCGTCCTGTATGTCCTGTTCGGACCGATGCGGGAGGAGGCCATGGGCCGCGACCAGACGCGGGCCAACACCTATAAGCTCAACGTTGGGCTCCTGACGGTTCTGTGGCTGCTCTACCCGGTCTTCGTGATCCTTGGGCCGGATGGGCTAGGTTTCTGGTCCGCGCTGTTCACCACCGCGCTCATTACCGTCCTCGATCTGGTGGCGAAGGTTGCCTATGGTTTGCTCGCCATGGTCGGCAGCAAGAAGATCACCACGGAGGACATGACACGTGGCGAGGTGACCGCGGCCGAAGTGACGACGCACTCCGTGCCCAGCGGCCCGTTCCATGTACGACGTGCAGCGTAGCCTAGGCGTAGCGAATCCGGCACGACAGCCCCGGCAGGACAGCGCGGGCCAGTGGATCAACCGAACGTGATAATTCCGTTTTGTTGCACTGCACAATAAGCTTGCGATTGATGGTCAGGCGGCTATTATAGTCCCTGCAGCAGTGCTTCGGCCCTGTTGCAGGACGTTTCCTCCCTAAACTTGGCGGCTCCCTCGGGGGTCGCCTTTTTTTTGTTCCTATCGCCCTAATGTAATCGACGGGTTCATTGCGCGGCGGCAAAGCGCCGCCCAAGGGGAGAGAACGGATGCGGATGGCGAGTACGGCGCTTGCGGCGGCGGTCATTGGCCTTGGATGGATGGCTGGGGGGCCAGTGCAGGCCGGGGCTGGGCCGCTCGTCCTGGCCCAAGCGACGCCAGACTTGCCGAAGCGGCGTCCGGAGGAGACACAGGCCGACCCGTTGCGCGCCTTTGACATCGACAAGGACGGCACGCTCGACCTGGCGGAGGTCAAGAGCGCCGCCGCGGCCAGGTTTGACGAGCTGAACCCCGATGCCGATGACAGCCTGGACGAGCGGGAGGCGGCGCCGGTGCTGCAAGGCACGCAGTTCCGGCAGGCGGACAGCAACGGCGACGGCAAGATCAGCAAGGCCGAATACCTGGCCTACGTCGAACGGATGTTCCAGGCGGCGAACCCCGACAAGGACGGCACGCTCGACCGGGCGGAACTCGGCAGCGAGGCCGGGCAGGCGCTGCTCCGGCTGCTGCGGTAGGTGGAGATGAGTTCTATGCGAGGCTCTGCGGCGGTCATCGTTGCGGCTGTGCTGGCGGTCATCGTCCCGAGTCCGGCGATGGCCCAGGTTGGGCCGCTGGGATCGCCGGGTCTGCCGGCCAGCCGGTTCCCAGCGCCGGCCCGGCTGGTCGCGCCGATCATCAGCGACCGCTGGGCCAATGAGGACCAGCGGGAACGCGCCGGGGAGGCGCAGCGAGTGATGGACTTCCTGCATATCCAACCCGGCATGGTGGTGGCGGATATCGGTGCCGGCAACGGTTACTACGCCGTGCGGCTGTCGCGCCGGGTTGGCCCAACAGGCCGGGTCCTGGCGCAGGATGTCGTGCCGGCCTACCTGGCCGAGCTGCGGCAGCGGGTAGTGCAGGAGGGGCTGGCGAACGTGACCATCGGCCTAGGCGACCCGCACGACCCCAGGCTGCCGCCGCAATCGGTCGACTTGGCGCTGATGGTGCACATGTACCACGAAATCCAACAGCCGTTCGGCGAGATGGAGAACCTGTTGCCGGCGCTGCGGCCCGGCGCCCGCGTGGCCATCATCGATACCACCCGCGCCACGCAGTACCACGGTACGCCGCCGGCCCTGCTGGACTGCGAGCTGCAGGCGGTGGGCTATCGCCGGGTTGACACGCTGCCGATGGAAAACGGCACTGAGTACCTTGCAGTATTCGAGCCGCCGGCCGTTGCGCCAGTGCCGGAATCGATTCGGCCCTGCACGCCGTAAGGCTAGGTGAATTGCTGCAGATACAAAGAAACCTTCGGGTCAGCATTAGCTTTTGACCCGGCGCGCAGCGATCACGCAAGCGCGGCCATACAGGAGCGGGCAATGCCGCAGTTCGATTCGACAATTAAGCACATCGCCGACGGGTTGAAGGGCTTCACCGTCGCCGCTGCGACCAAGAACATCGAGGGCTGGGAAGCGACGCTGGAGAAGTTGGAAACACCAGCCGCCAAGACCATCGTCAAGGACCTGGAGTCGCTGAAGAAACACCTGCATGCCGACAAGCTGAACGGCGAGGCGATCCGCAAGCTGGTGGCCAAGCTGGGCAAGGAGACGGTCGCCATCGCCGGGAAGACCGAGGGCAAGGGTGCCGAGAAGATCAAGGCCTTGGGCGAGGCGCTGAGCCACGCCGCTGAGCACACCGAAGAAGAGAAGGCGTAAGAACCGCCTCTCTCGCCCTCGCCCTCCGGGAGAGGGTTGGGGTGAGGGGGCAGGCACGGCGTGAGCCAGCAGTAGATGTTGTTCTGTTGGAGAAAAGGGGTCTTGGCGCAATAGCCAAGACCCCCTCACCCCGGCCCTCTCCCGGTGGGAAAGGGGGAAGCGAAGTTTAGTAGTCCATGTCGCCCATGCCGCCCATGCCGCCGCCGCCACCCTGCGGCAATGACTGGGCGCGCTTCTCCGGACGTTCGGCCACCATTGCCTCGGTGGTGATCAGTAGGCCGGCTACCGACGCCGCGTTCTGCAACGCAACGCGCACGACCTTGGTCGGGTCGATGATGCCGGCCGCGACCAGGTCCTTGTACTCGCCGGATTGGGCGTCGTAGCCAAACCCATACTCCGAGCTCTCCAGTACCTTGCCGCCAATCACCGCGCCGTCCTCGCCGGCATTGGCCGCAATCTGGCGCAGGGGAGCCTGCACCGCCTTGCGGACGATCTCGATGCCGAACTTCTGGTCCTCGTTGTCAGCATTGAGCTGCGCCAGGATCAGGCTGGCACGCGCCAAGGCGACGCCGCCGCCTGGGACGATGCCCTCCTCAACCGCCGCACGGGTCGCGTGCAGGGCGTCGTCCACGCGGTCCTTGCGCTCCTTCACCTCGACCTCGGTGCTGCCGCCGACCCGGATCACCGCCACGCCGCCAGCCAGCTTGGCCAGCCGCTCCTGCAGCTTCTCGCGGTCGTAGTCGCTCGTGGTCTCCTCAACCTGGGCACGAATCTGCTCGCAGCGGCCCTTGATCAGGTCGGGGGCGCCGGCGCCCTCGATGACCGTCGTGTTCTCCTTCTCGATCAGCACGCGCTTGGCCTTGCCGAGCATCTCCAGCGTCACGCTCTCCAGCTTGATGCCGAGGTCCTCGCTGATGACCTGCCCGCCCGTGAGCACGGCGATGTCCTCCAGCATGGCCTTGCGGCGGTCGCCGAAGCCCGGCGCCTTTACGGCCGCGACCTTCAGCCCGCCGCGCAGCTTGTTCACCACGAGCGTCGCCAGGGCCTCGCCCTCGATGTCCTCGGCGATGATCAGCAGCGGACGCGCCGACTGCACCACGGCCTCGAGCAGCGGCAGCAGGACCTGCAGGCCCGACAGCTTCTTCTCGTGGATCAGGATGTAGGGGTTGTCGAGATCGACCGTCATCTTCTCGGCGTTGGTGATGAAGTACGGGCTGAGGTAGCCGCGGTCGAACTGCATGCCCTCGACGACCTCAAGCTCGGTCTCCATGCCCTTGGCTTCCTCGACGGTGATGACACCCTCGTTGCCGACCTTCTGCATGGCTTCTGCGATCATGCGGCCGATGTCGGCCTCGCCGTTGGCGCTGATCGTGCCGACCTGGGCCGTCTCGGCCTCGGTGGTGATCTTCTTCGTGCGCAAGGCCAGCTCGGCCACCAGGGCGGCGACCGCCTTGTCCACGCCGCGCTTCAGGTCCATCGGCGCCATCCCCGCAGCGACGGCCTTGCCGCCCTCACGGACAATGGCCTGCGCCAGCACGATCGCCGACGTGGTGCCGTCACCGGCGATGTCGTTGGTCTTGGAGGCCACCTCGCGCACCATCTGCGCGCCCATGTTCTCGAACTTCTCCGCCAGCTCGATCTCCTTGGCGACGGTGACGCCGTCCTTGGTGATGCGTGGGGCGCCGTAGCTCTTGTCGATCACGACGTTGCGGCCCTTGGGTCCCAGCGTCACCTTCACCGCGTCGGCAAGGATGTCCACGCCGCGCAGCATCCGCTGCCGTGCGTCGTCGCCGAAGCGTACGTCTTTAGCTGCCATGTTTCCTGATCCTTCTTATGCGGCTTTGGCTTATGCGG
This sequence comes from uncultured Acetobacteraceae bacterium, assembly GCA_964242415.1. Taxonomy (GTDB): domain Bacteria; phylum Pseudomonadota; class Alphaproteobacteria; order Acetobacterales; family Acetobacteraceae; genus DASWOJ01. The sequence goes on along the minus strand of CAXTAT010000004.1, from coordinate 191,652 downwards.
CTTTGGCGACGGGTTCGGCGCCTTCGATCACGCCCATGATGTCGCTCTCCTTCATGATCAGGAGCTCCTCGCCATCGAGCTTGACCTCGGTGCCGGACCACTTGCCGAACAGCACGCGGTCGCCGGCCTTCACGTCGAGCGCCACGATGGCGCCTTCCTCATTGCGGGCACCGGGGCCGGCCGAGATGATCTCGCCCTCCATCGGCTTCTCCTTGACGGTGTCGGGGATGATGATGCCGCCAGCGGACTTCTCCAGCGGCGTGATGCGGCGCACCACCACCCGGTCGTGCAGGGGACGGAATTTCATTGTCGTTGCTCCATACAGGGCGCTAGGCGCAAAGGCCTGCCCTTCGGGGGCAAGCTTAGCACTCCCGGTCCGAGAGTGCTAATTATGTTCGAGGACGTATGTGCCTTTGTTAGTCAGTGTCCGTGCGCGTCTTCATCCGTCAAGAACTCGGCGAACAGCGCTGCGGCCTCGGCGGAATGCTCCAGCGTCGGCAGGTGGCCGCAGCCGGCGAGGGCATGGAAGTGCGCGTGCGGCAACTCGTCCGCCAGCGCCCGGCCGATTGCCATCGGCACCAACGCGTCATCCTGGCCCCATAGCACCAGCGCCGGCATGTGCAGCGTGCCGAGCCGGGACACCGCCTCGCTCCGTGCCGCAAGGGCCTGCGCCTGGTTTGCCCCGGCGGTGCCGCCGACACGGTGCGCCATTGCCTTGAACGCCGCGGCTGCCGCGCTGGCATCCTTGTGCACGACCAGCCCGGCCAGCATGTCGATTACCCCATCCGGGGTCGCCCGCAGCCCGCCAGCCAAGTCTGGCCCGCCCGGCGCCGGGGCTGCCGGGTCGCAGCCCATGAGCCACAGCGCAGTCACCCGCTCCGGCGCGGCAAGGGCAACCTCCAGCGCGAGATTGCCGCCGTAGGAAGTGCCGACCAGGGCGAACTGGGCCGGCGCGCGGGACAGGATATCGGTGACGCTGTCGGCCAGGTTGGGCTTGGGCGACATCAGGACATGCGGTTCGATGGTATCGCCGAGGGCTGCGATGACGCCCACATACAGCGCCTCGTCGCACAGCAGGGCGGGGATGAAGACGGTCGGTGTGCTCATAGGGTCTTGTCCATGGTTCGAAGATTTCTGCTCTGCTCCCTCTCCCTCCAAGAGAGGGCCGGGGTGCGGGAGGCGGCAAGGGCCGTCATCCGTTATGAAGGTGCTAGGGCAGCGCTGACATCGCCAACGCCGCACGTGCGGCCTCCCTCACCCCGTCCCTCTCCCGGAGGGAGAGGGAGCAGCGGCTACTTCCCCTGCCAAACCGGCGCGCGTTTGGTCAGGAAGGCGTCCATGCCCTCGCGGAAGTCGGCGCTCATGTAGCACATCAGGATCAGGTCCTTGTCGGCGGCGCCCTCCGCCCCACGGTCACGCAGCCGGCGCAGGGCCTCCTTGGTGGCGCGCAGGGTCAGCGGCGCATGAGACGCGACCAGCCGGGCCAGCGCCATGCCGCGCTCGGCCAGGGCGGCGGGGTCGGGCAGCACCTCGCTGACCAGGCCGATGGCGTGCGCCTCGGGCGCCTCGATCAGCCGGGCGGTGAACACCAGGTCCTTGACGCGCGCCGGGCCGATCAGCGCGGCCAGCCGGGCGTAGTTGTTCATGCTCAGGCAGTTGCCCAGCGTGCGCGCCACGGGGAAGCCGAACCGCGCATTGGCCGCCGCGATCCGCAGGTCGCACGCCGCCGCAATCCCCGCCCCACCGCCCGTCGCCGCCCCGGCGATGGCGGCGATGGTCGGCACCCGGCACCGCTCCACCGCGCCCAGCACGCGGTCGATCCGCGCCTCGTACTCCAGCGCATCCTCCGGCGTCTTGAAGGCGCGGAACTGCGAGATGTCGGTGCCGGCCGCGAACGCCTTCTCCCCGGCGCCGGTCAGCAGCATGGCCTTGATGGCCGGGTCGCCCTCCACCTCGGCGCAGATCGCCGCCAGGCGCTCGTACATCGCGAACGTCAGCGCGTTGCGCGCCTGCGGCCGGTTGAAGGTGACGCGGGCGATGCCGTCCTCAACCTCATACAGCAGCTCGTCATCCGCCATCAGACCGCTCCCTCCGCGTGCATCACCGCCACGTCCGCGGCGGTGTAGCCGAGTTCCGCCAGAACGGCATCCGTGTGCTCGCCCTGCGCCGGCGTCGCGGTCCGCAGCTCCGCCGGGGTGCGGCTCAGCTTGATCGCTTGGCCGACCAGCGCGATGTCGCCAAGCTCCGGGTGATGCACCTGCGGCGCCATGCCGAGGTGCTGCACCTGCGGATCGGCAAACACCTGGTCCATGGCATAGATCGGTCCACACGGCACCTCCGCCGCACTCAGCGCCTCGACCCAGTGCGCGGAGGGTTGCTTGCGGGTTACAGCCTCGATCGCCGCGTTCAGGGCGCCGCGATTGTCCGACCGGCTGGCGCCATCGGCGAACCGCGGGTCCCGGATGAGGTCGTCCAAGCCGAGCGCCCGCGCCAGCCGCGCCCAAATCACGTCCCCTGCCGCTGCGATGTTCACATGACCGTCCGCCGTGGCGAACACCCCCGTGGGAATGCTGGTCGGGTGGTTGTTGCCCGCCTGGCCCGGCACGTCGCCCTCCATCAGCCAACGGGCGGCCTGGAAGTCCATCATGGCGATCTGCGCCGCCAGCAGGCTGACCTGCACCCACTGCCCCTGGCCCGACGCCTCGCGCTCCAGCAGCGCCGTCATGATGCCCTGGGCGGCAAACAACCCCGCCGTCAGGTCCGCTACCGGGATGCCGACGCGCATCGGCCCGCCGCCGGGCGCCCCGGTGACCGACATCAGCCCGCCCATGCCCTGCGCGATCTGGTCGAACCCCGGCCGCATCCGGTATGGCCCGTCCTCGCCGAAGCCGGAGATGCTGGCATACACCAGCCGCGGATTCACTGACCTCATGGCCTCATACCCGATGCCCAGCCGGTCCTTCACGTCCGGCCGGAAATTCTCCACCAGCACGTCGGCATCGGCGGCCAGGCGCATCAGCACCGCCTTGCCACGGGGGTGCTTCAAGTCGAGCGTGATGCAGCGCTTGTTACGGTGCAGGTTCTGGAAGTCCGGCCCCAGCCGCGGCCCGCCCATGCCGCTGTCGGGACCCGGCGATTCGACCTTGATCACCTGCGCGCCATGGTCGGCGAACTGCCGCACGCAGGTCGGCCCGGCCCGCACGCGAGTGAGGTCAAGCACCTTGAAACGGGATAGCGCGCCTTCAGCCATGGAGGTCCTCGGGTTGTGGGCGCCTATAGGTAGGCCGCCCCGGCTTCCTGGGCAAAGCGCACCGGGTCGCCCTCCCAAACGATGCGCGCATGCTCCAGCACGTACACCCGGTCGGCGTGCGGCAGCGCGAAGGTGACGTTCTGCTCGCCGAGCAGCACCGTGATGGGCGTCGTGGTCCGCAGCACCTCCAGGGCGCGGCTGAGCTGCTCCAGGATCACCGGCGCCAGGCCCAGCGTCGGCTCGTCCAGGATCAGCAGGCGCGGCTGCATCATTAACGCGCGGGCGATGGCGAGCATCTGCTGCTCGCCGCCGGACAGGGTTGCCGCCCGCTGCGCCTGGCGCGACTGCAGGATGGGGAACAGGCCGAACAGCCAGTCCAGCAGCCGCCCGCGCTCTGCCTTCGGCAGCCGGGAGCCGCCGAGGTCCAGGTTCTCCCGCACGCTCATCGCTCCGAACAGCTCGCGGCTTTCCGGGCACTGCACGATGCCGCCGCGCTTGTCGGCGCCTTGGGCGATGCGCGCCGGGCTGCGTCCGGCCAGCGCCTCCCCGGCCCAGGCGATGCGCCCGGCATAGGGCACCAGGCCGGAGATTGCGTTGAACAGCGTCGTTTTGCCCGCGCCGTTCAGCCCAACGACGGAGACGAACTCGCCCTCGCGGACCTGGATCGACACGCCTTGCAGGGCCTGCGCTTTGCCATACAGCACATCGACGCCGGCCACTTCGAGCAGCGGCGGGCCGGACTTCGCGGCCAGGGCGGGCCGGGCCGCGACCTCGATGGCGCCGCCCATGTAAACCTGGCGCACCTTGGGATCCTGCATCACCTGCTCGGCGGTGCCCTCGGCGATGGGTTCGCCCAGGTACATCGCCAGTGCCCGGTCCACCAGAGCCGCCACGCCCTTCACGTTGTGATCGACCAGCAGCACTGCCCGCCCCTCCGCCCGGAACCCGGCGATCAGGTCGGAGAACGCGCCCACCTCCCCTGCCGTCAGCCCGGCGAACGGCTCATCGACCAGCACCACTTTCGGGTCGCGCCCGATGGCCTTCGCCAACTCAAGCCGGCGCAGGTCGGCAAACGGCAGCGTCGCCGGGCGGCGGTCCACGACGGCGCCCAGCCCGACGCGCTCGGCGATGGCGCGGGCGCGGCGGTCCACGTCGGGGTCAGCGAACAGCCGCAGCAGCGCGTCCGGCAACAGGGCCAGCTTGATGTTCTCCAGTACCGTCTGCCGGTGCAGCGGGCGGGAGTGCTGGAACACCAGGCCGACGCCCTGCTGGGCCACGCGGTGGCTGGGCCAGCCGGCTACGTCCACGCCATCGATCCGCACCTGCCCGGCGTTGGGCCGTTCGATGCCCATGATCAGCTTCATCACGGTCGATTTGCCGGAGCCATTGGGTCCGATCAGCCCCAGGATTTCGCCGGGCGCAATGCTGAACGACATGCCGCCGACCGCCACCAGGCCGCCGAACCGCTTGACCAGGCCCTGGACTTCGAGCAGCGCCGTCATGCCCCCGCCTTCATGCCCAAGTCTTCATGCCCACACCTTCATGTTCAGCCCGTCACGCGCGGGACCGCATCAGCACGCCAAGCAGGCCCTGCGGCATGAACAGGATCGCCAGCAGCGCCACGGCGGACACGATGAATGTGCTGAGCTGCCCCAGCGGCCGCAAGATTTCCCCAGCCGCGATCAGCACGACAGCCCCCAGCGCCGCTCCCAGGATGGTCCGCCGCCCGCCCAGCACGGCGGCGATGATGACCTGCACGCCGACGGCGATGTCGATGACGGTGCCGGGCGACGCGGTGCCCAAGTAGAACACCAGCATCGCCCCTGCCAGCCCGCTGAACAGCGCGCTGACGCAGAATGCCGCCAGCTTGTGCTTGGCGACGTTGAAGCCCAGCGCCTGCGCCTCCACCGGGTCCTGCCCGCAGGCCTGCAGGATCAGGCCGAGGGCGGAGCGCGACAGGCCGAACAGCACGACGCCGCTGATTGCCATGGTGCCCAGCGCGATCCAGTAGTTGGTGGCGTCGTCGATGGACAGCACATCCGGGATGGTCAGGCCGATCTCGCCGCCGGTGTACTTCGCGAACACCGTCACCATCTGCTGCAGCAGCAGCACGGCCACCAGCGTCGTCAGTCCGAAGTAAGGCCCGCTCAGCCGCAGCGCCGGCACCGCCAGCAGCAGGCCGCCCGCGATGGCCAGGACGGTGCCGAACAGCACGCAGACGGGTATGGGCAGCCCAGTCTCGCTGTTCAGGATGCCGGCGCCGTAGGCCCCCAGGCCCACCAGGAAGGTCGGGCCGAAGTTGACCTCGCCGGCAAAGCCGAACAGCAGGTCCCACGACATGGCGAACACGCCGAAGTAGAACGCCAGGGTCAGCAGCCCCAGCACGTAGCCGGACACCCCCAGCGGCAGCAGCGCCAGAACGATCAGCACGGCAACCGCCGCCCAGAACAGCCGCGAGCGAAGCATCAGCGGCGTCCCAGCAGGCCCTGCGGGCGCAAATAGACCACAACCACCAGCAGGACCAGCGACGGGATGGTCCGCAGCGACGGCGAAATCAGGTAGGCCGTGATGGTTTCGAGGTAGCCCACCGCATAGGCCGCCACCAGGGACCCGGCCACGCTGCCCAACCCCCCCAGCACGACGATGGAGAACGCCGACGCCGTCAGCGTCCCCGCATTCTCCGACGACACGCCGAGGAACGCCCCCAGCAGCACCCCAGCCGTCCCCGCCAGCACGCCGTAGATCGCCCACACCAGCAGGTAGATGCGCGAAAGCTCGAACCCCAGCAGCGTCAGCGCCCGCGGGTTGATCGAGGCCGCGAGCAGCGCCTTGCCCGCCCGCGTGCGGTTGACCAGCAGCCACAGCAGCCCGATCGCCGCCCAGCACAGCACAGCCGTCAGGATTTCGTTGGTCGGCGTCCGCACCCCGCCGATCACCGTCACCCCGGTGATCAAGGGCCGGACCGTGTGCGGGCTGGTGGTGGTGAAGTAGGCCACCGCCTCCTGGATCATGATGCCCCACAGCAGCGTGCCGGTCAGGACGAAGATCTCCTTCTCCTCCGCGGGGATCGCCGGGCTGCGCTGGATGGGGCGCACCACCAGGAAATAGGTGGCGAACGCCATGGCGATGCCGGCCAGCAGGCCCGCCGCCGCGCCGCCATACGCGCCGGCCCGGTCCGCCACCAGCCAGGCGACCACGGCGGCGGTCAACATAATGCCGCCATGCGCCAGGTTCAGCACCCCGGAGACGCCGAACATCAGGGTGAACCCGACCGCCCCCAAGCCATACAGCGCGCTGACCGCAAAGCCGTCGATCAGGATTTGCAGCCCAAGCATCAGCCTGACCCGTTAGTTGGACAGCTTGACGAAGTCCGGGAAGTGCATCGTGCCCGCCGCCACCGCGGGGGGCCAGACGGCCACCTGCTTGCCGTCCTGCCACTGCACGACAAGGCCGCTTACAAGGTCCTTGCCATACTTCAGCCCATGGGTGAACGGGTCGTCCTTGCCGAAGAACTGGATGCGCCCGACGGTGCCGATGGTGTCCGTCGCCTCCAGGGCCGTGACCATCTTGTCGGGATCCGTCCCGCCGGCACGGTGGATGGCGTCGGCAATCAGGTAAACGTCGTCATAGGCGCCATACCCGGAATAGGCCGGGGTGATGCCGAACCGCTTGCTGTAGGCGGTCGCGAAAGGGATCGTCTTCGGCGTGCTGGCCACGGTGTCCACGGCAACGAGCTGCAGCACCACGCCCTCGGTCGCGCCGTTGGTGTCCTTCCAGAACGTGCTGCTGGTCGCCTGGGACGAGATGCCGAACATCGGGATCGGCACCTGCTGGTTGGCCCACTGCACCGTCGGCTGCACGCCCACGTGGCTGATGCCGGTGATGATCACGTCCGGGTGCTTGCCCTCGATGCCGTTGAAGATCGGCGTGAAGTCCGTCGTGTCCGGCGACATGCGGATGTGGTCCACCACCTGCAGCCCGACCTTCGGCAGGCACGCCTCATAGCCGGCGTCCAGCGGCCCCGTCCAAGCCGCGTCCTCGGACATGATGACGGCGGTCTTCATGTGCAGCTTGCTGTCGGTCAGCAGGTCCTTGGCGGCGTCGCACACCGACTGCGCCAGGAACGCCGAGGCCAGGTAGCCGTGGAAGTTGTACTTCAGGTGCTCGTAGTCGCCATGGATGCGCTTGCTGATGTCGTCGCTGGCCGCGCCGGGCGTAATGGTCGGCAGGTGCAGCCGCCCAGCCCACGGCTCCAGCGCCAGCGCGACCTCGCTGGTGTAGGTGGCGATCACCGCATGCACCTTGTCCTGGTTGGCCGCGCGCTGGAAGGCGCGTACCGCGTCGGCGGCGCTGTTGTGGTCGTCGTAGGCGACGATCTCGATCATGCGGCCATCGACGCCGCCCCTGGCATTGATCTCATCTGCCGCGACCATCGCCGCATTCGGGATGGCGATGCCGCTGATGGCGGAGTTCTCGGCGATCACGCCGATGCGGATCGGGTCCGCTGCCCGGGCTGCCATCGGGGATGCCGCGAGGGGCAGTGCGGCGGCAAGGGCGAGTGCAGGTCGCAGGCGGGATGGGGTGGCCATGGCGGTTTCCTCCGGGGGACTGGCGTTCACCGCCGTTGTCTTGACGCTAATGCCAGCGGACGCCGGAGTAAACGGGCATGGCCCTCCCGCTCGTGGACGGGTCCCGAGATACTAGAAGAGGTGTCTAGGCCGAGATGCCCGTGGTCAGGCAGGCTGCCGGGTCAGCAGGCGGGACAGGCTGACCACGCTCGCGGTGCCGGCGAACCCGGCCCCCAGCGCCAATGCCAGCGCCGGGCCGTGCTGCGCCGACAGCCCGAAGCACAGCGCCACCAGCGCCGCCCCGGTCGACTGCCCCAACAGGCGGGAGGTGGCGACGGTGCCGCTGGCGCCGCCGCTGCGGGACGGCGGGGCGCTGGACATGATCGCCCGCAGGTTCGGCGACTGGAAGAAGCCGAACCCGGCGCCGCAGACCATCATCCGCCATACGATCCCCCATGTCGTGGGGTCGGCCGGCAGCGAGGCCATCAACGCAAGCCCCGTGCACAGCACCGCCATCCCCACCCCGCCCAGGATCGCCGGCGGGAACCGGTCCGACAGCGGCCCGGCAATCGGCGCCGCCAGGGCCGTCATCACCGGCCAGGGCGTCAGCAGCAGCCCGGTCTCCACCGCGCTGTGCCCCAGGTTCGTTTGGAACAGGAAGGGCAGCGACACGAACGCCAGCCCCTGCGCGGCGAACGAGCACACCGAGGTCAAGGACGACAGCGCGAACATCGGCCGCCGGTACAGGTCAAGCGGTAGCATCGGCACCGTGAACCGCCGCTGCCGCCGTACCAGCGCCGCCCCGGCCGCCACTGCCCCCGCCAGCGCCAGCAGCACCGCCACCCGGGATGCGCTATGCGCGATCTCGCCGATGCCGAACACCAGCAGCCCGAAGGCCAGCGCATTCAGCACCCCGCTCGGCCAGTCGAACCGGTGCACCGCCCGCGGCGTCTCCGGCAGCGCCCGCGCGGCGAGCATCACCGCCACCACCCCCAGCGGCACATTGACGGCGAACAGCAGCGGCCAGGTGGCGACGTGCAGGATCCCCGCGGCGACGGTCGGTCCCAGCGCCGTGCAGACCGCGACGGTCATGGCGTTGATCCCAACGCCCCGGCCCAGCATCCGCCGGGGATAGATGAACCGCACCAGCGCCGTGTTCACGCTCATTAGGCCGCTGGCGCCCAGCCCTTGCAGCACCCGCGCCGCCGTCAGCGTCGGCAGCGACCAGCTCAGCGCGCAGACCAGCGACGCCACGGTGAACACCGCCAGCCCCACCGCATACACCCGGCGGTAGCCCAGGATCTCCCCCAGCGCGCCGAACGGCAGCAAGGTCGCCACCAGGGCAAGCTGGTAGGAGTTGACCACCCAAATCGACCCGGCCGGCGTCGCATGCAGATCGACGGCGATGGTGGGCAGCGCCGTGTTGGCGATGCTGGTGTCCAGCGACGCCAGGCCGACGCCAATCATGGTCGTCAGGATGGCCCACCCGCGCCTGCCCGGGGGGAGGCCGTCATCCGGTGTTGCTGGGGTCATGGCCGCACCTTTCGCCGCCTTACCGGGCGGTGGCAACCCGCGCGAAGGTCGTCACGATCTTGCTGGAGGCCCGCAGCGTGCCGCGCAGCGACCCCGCCACCTTCGACACGCCCCCGGTCCGGCACCGGTACGGCACCGGCAGCTCCAGGATGCGGAGCCGGCTGCGCGCCGCCTTCATCTGCATCTCGATGTTCCAGCCATAGGTCATCTCGGCCATGCCCAGCCTGGCCAGGGCGTCGCGGCGGATCACGCGGAAGGCGCACATATCGGTGTAGCGGACGCCGTACAGCGCCCCTATCAGCCGCCCCGCCACCGCGCCGGCCACCACCTGGTGCCAGTTCATCGACCCCGGCGCCCTGACGCCGCGGGTCCGCGACGCGATCACGAAATCCTGCGCGCCGCCCAGCACCGGCCCGGCCAGCCGCGGCAACTGGTCCGCGCAGTCGGCGCCGTCGCCGTCCATGTAGGCGATCACGTCGCATCCGGGCCGGGCCGCGGCAGCCCCGGCGGCGCAGGCCCGGCCGTAACCCCGGCCAGCGTCAAGCACCGTGGCCCCAGCCGAACGGGCCATCCCGGGCGTGCCGTCCGTGCTGCCGCCATCGGCCACGATCACCTGGCCGACGCCCTGCCGCAGCACCTCGGCCACCACGGGTCCGATGGCCTCGGCCTCGTTCCAGGCCGGGATGACGACGGCGACGCGCGCCAGGTCCAAGCCTACAGGCTCCAGCGCAGCCCGCAGCCTTGGCAGGGCTTGGGCGGGGCGTCGCCGACCAGGTCGGTGCGGAAGCTGCGATAGGCCGGGCTGTTCCAGATTTCCCTCAATGTCTGCTGCGTCGCGTCGCCCAGGGTGTAATTCTCGTAACCGCGGGCGGAGAACGGCGCGATGCAGCAGGGCAGCGCCTTGCCGTGCGCGGTGAAGTACATCAGCGACCACGGCCGCCGGCAGGTCGCCCACGGCTTGTCGTCGGCGGCCTTCTTCAGGCTAAGCCCCGGCTCGGTCGCGCCCGAGGCGTCCAGGCTCACCTCCAGCTCGCGCCCGATGGCGGCGGCCTCGGCGATCACGGCCTCCTCGTCGGCCCGTGTCTGCTCGAACAGGCTGCTGTCCGGCCGCGCCATGCCGAACCCGGCGTCGTCGAACACCAGGCGCTGCAGGTGCACTTCCCTGACGCCGATCCGTGCGGCCAGGCGCACGAACTCCGGCAACTGATCGACCGTCTCCTTCAGCCCCGTCAGCCACAGCGACACCACGGGCTTCGTGGCCCCGGTCGCCGCCTGCAGGTTGGTGAAGGCGCTGACGTTGCGCACGATGCGGTCGAACATATCCTTGCCGCGCACCTTCAGGAACGTCGCGGCCTCGGCGGCGTCCAGCGACACCCGCAGCTCGTCCAAGCCGGTGTCGATGATCTCGCGGTGCTTCTTCGGCGCGAGCAGCGTGCCGTTGGTGTTGAACAGGACGTGCGTGCCGCGCGCCTTCAGGTGGCGGATCATTTCCGGCAGGTGCTTGACCAGCATGGGTTCACCCACGCCATGCAGCACGACGCGGGCCACGCCGGGCACCTGGTCCACGATTCGGCGGAACAGCTCCATGCTCATGTCGGCCGGCGGCTCCAGCGCCTCGAAGGTGCGGGGGCAGGTCTCGCACAGCAGGTTGCAGCGGTTGGTGACCTCAAGGTACAGGCACACCGGCGGGGCCTCGGCGACGCTGTCGCGGGCGGCGACAGACTCGAAGTAGCGCCGGGGGTCGAGCGCCGTCGGCAGGGTCGTGGTTGCGGACATCAAGGGACTCCAGTTGCAGCAGGCTGCAGGACGGACCCGGCCCGGCGGCGGAACAGGTCAAAGGCAAGCAGGCAAACGAACGGGATGAACAGCGCAGCCGGAGGGCCGACCTGGCCCAGGGCCTGGTCGAGATATAGGACCGGCGCCGCCAACGTCAGCCAGACCACGCACGGCACCGGCGCGAGCACCATCGGCAACGCGAGCACCGTGAAATACCACGGGTAATGCGGCGATAATGCGAACATCAGCGCGACGGTCAGCCAAAGTGCATCGCGGCAGATCACGACGGCGCGAGGGCCGGGCAGCGCCGGCAGCGGCGCCCGCAGCGCGATCCACCCGGCCAAGCCGAGCAGCCCCAGTGTCGCCACCACGGCGTAGGCGGTCCCGGCCCACGACGGCAGCCGCCCCAGCAACGCCAGCAACCGCAGCGCGAGGAAGCCGCCGCCGTCGCCAAGCCCTTCCTCCCGCGCATATCCGGGGAGGTAGCCCAGCACCCGCCACCCGGCCCCGGCGTAGCACGCATAACCCGCCACGATCAGCGCGCCGCAGGCCAAGGGGGTCCGCAGGTCCCAACGGCGCCAAATGGCCGGGAACAGCACCGCCGGCAACAGCTTGCACAGCACGGCCGCCCCGAGCGCCAGGCCGGCGGCGGCCGAGAAACGCCGGGCTGCCAGCAGCAGGGCCATCCCGGAGAAGGCCAGCGCCGCGGCGTCGATGTGCCCGCCGCCGGCGAACTCCCACACTACCAGGGGGTTCCAGGCGAGGATCAGCACCCGCTCGGCTGGCAGGCCCGCCGTCCGCAGCAGCAACAGCGCGGCGGCGACGGCCAGGGCGTCGAAGGCCAGCATCGCCGCCTTGATACCCCAGATCGTCGGCCATACCCTTGCGACTATAGCAAAGATCGCCTGCGCCACCGGGGGGTAGATGGTCGGCGCGTAGTCGGCCCGGTTGATGTTCGGGTAGATCGGCTCGACCCCGGTCCCGTCGTCCCGCAGGTGCTGCAGCTCGGGCGCCACGGGCAGGTAGAGGTAGGGGTTCAGCCCGGCCACCTGCACCTTGCCGTCCCAGACGTAGCGATACAGGTCGGTGGACAGCAGTTGCGGGCTGCTGACCGTCAGGGCGCGCATGACGCCGGCGAGGGCCAGCACGATCCAGATTGTGCGTCTGCCTGGGCGCCCGCCGGGGAGGCCGCGCTGCACCAGCCAGACTGCGACGGCATACAGGGTGCCAGCCCCGGCGGCATAGCCGATGTAGATGACCACCCGATGCCGGTCCATGCCGCCCATGTCGGATGGTATGCGCTGCGCCAGGCCGCCCAGGATCATCAGCACGATGCCCAGGCCCAGCCCGCATAGCAGGAGGTCCCGCCGTGTCATGCGGCGGGCGGGCGTCGCAGCCGCTCATGCAACTGCATGGCCCCAATGCAGGCTGCCGTGGCCGGGGCGGCGTAGGGGCGCAAGGGGCCGCGGGCACCGCCGCCAAGCTCGGACAGCAGCCGCTGCAGCGCCGCGCGGTCGTCCACGTCGTACCAGGTCGCCAGCAGCTCCAGCTCCAGCCCTGCCTCCACCGCCCGCTGCTGCGTGGCGGCTGCGACGGTATCGGTGCTCCAGGCGATGCGCGACAGCAGCGCGGGTTCGACCGACTGCACGCCCAGCAGCCAATACCCGCCGTCATCGGCCGGGCCGAGCACGGCTCGCCGCCCGGGCGCCAGCAGCCGGGTGGCGGCCTGGACCAGCAGCTCGGTCGGCAGGGTCGGGCCGTCCGCGTTCAGCACGCAGGCCGCGCCATAGCCGCGGGCCAGCAGGCCCCGCAAGGCGTCCAGCAGGCAGCGGCCAAAGCCCTGCACCCCTTCGCCGTCACCGTGCGTGCCGTCGGCCAGCACCAGCCGGGTGCCCTCGGCGAGCAGCCCGTCGAAGCGCGCCTCCTGCCCGGCCGGGGCGAAGGCGACGTAGGCGTGGATCGGCGCCAGCCGGGCGGCGGCGGCCAGGTTGCCCGTCACGTCGCGGAGAAAGGCGGCACCAAGCTGCGCGGCCTCGGCGGGGTCCAGAACGCTTTGCAGCCGCGTCTTGACGTGGCCGGGCCGGGGCGCCTTGGCCATGACCGCAATGGCGCACAGGTCGGCCAACCCTGCATCAGGCCCTGCTTCAGGCGGGTCAGCTTCCGGCAGGATTGGGTCGGGCATGGAGCTGTTTACGCCTGCGATGGCCGACAGGTTACGCCACCTGTGCCAGGGCGCCTTCCACCGCGCGCCGCAGCCGCCCCGCGCCGGGCGGGGTGACGCTGCTGAACCAGGCGGCCAGGCGGCCATCGGCGTCGATCACGTACTTGTAGAAGTTCCACCGCGGCCGGGCCAGCACCCCGCCCTGGTCCCCCAGCCAGCGGAACAGCGGGTGCGCCGCCGGCCCCTTCACCACGGCCTTGTCCGCCATCGGGAAGCCGACCCCATAGTTGCGCGTGCAGAACCCGGCGATCTCGTCCCGCGTGCCCGGCTCCTGGTTGCCGAAGTCGTTGCTGGGCACGCCGATGACGATCAGTCCCTGGCCGTGATACTCCGCGTGCAGCGCCTGCAGCCCGGCATACTGCGGCGTGAAGCCGCAGCGCGACGCCGTGTTGACGATCAGCAGCGGCCGGCCGGCATACTCGCGCAGCGGCATCGGCGCGCCGGCCAGGCTGGTCAGGGTGAAGTCGAACGCCGTCTCGGTCATGCACCGCGCTATATCATGGCCAAATGCGCCGTGCATCCCGCCGCGAAACTGTCATCGCCGCCGCCCCGCGTGCAACCCTTGCGCCGCAGGGTCCTTTAAACCGCCAACAGCGAGGATGTGAGTGGGATGCCGCAGCGGTGGCCGGACCGGCTTTGGATCGTGCGTCATGGCGAGAGCGCCGGGAACGTCGCACGTGACGCGGCGCAAGCGGCGCGGCTGCCGCGCATCGACATCGCCGGACGCGACGTGGACGTGCCGCTCAGCCCGCTCGGCGTGCGGCAGGCGGACGGCTTGGGCCGCTGGTTCGCCGCGATGCCGGCCGACGCCCGCCCGGACGTGCTGCTCGCGTCGCCCTATGTGCGGGCGCGGCAGACCGCCGAGCGCATCGCGGCGGCCGGCGGCCTGGCGGACGCTCACCGTCCGATCGTGGACGACCGCCTGCGGGAGAAGGAGTTCGGCGTCCTCGACCGCTTGACCCGGTGGGGGATCGAGCAGGACTACCCCGAGCAGGCGGAACTGCGCCGCATCATGGGCAAGTTCTACCACCGGCCGCCGGGCGGGGAGAGCTGGTGCGACGTCATCCTGCGGCTGCGCAGCGCGCTCGACACCATGCAGTTGCACCATAGCGGGCGGCGCGTGCTGATCGTCGGCCACCAGGTCGTGGTGCTGTGCCTGCGCTACTTGCTGGAGGACATGGACGAGGCTGGCATCCTGGCGGTGGACCGCGCCGCCGATGTGGCCAACTGCAGCGTCACCGAGTACAGCGCCGATCCGGACCGCGACGGCATGGTGCTGCGGCGGTTCAACTTCACCGCGCCGATCGAGCGCGAGGGCACCCCGGTCACGGCCAGACCCGACACCCAGGCGGCCGCCCGGTGACGCCGCTATGACCCCCGTCACCGAGGCTCTGCTGCGCGCCAACCCGCTGCCCCAGCATGGCGGCCTGCAAGACAAGGACTCCCGCGGCCGCGTGCTGGTGGTCGCCGGCAGCTTGGAGGTGCCAGGCGGCGCACTGCTCGCCGCGGTCGGCGCATTGCGGGCCGGCGCGGGCAAGCTGCAGATCGCCACGTGCCGCAGCATCGCGGCGCACATGGGCTTGGCGGTGCCGGAGGCGCTGGTGCTCGGCCTGCCGGAGACCGAGCTGGGCGGCATCGCCGCCGATTGCGCCGAACGGGTCGCAGGGCACTGCAAGCGTGCGGACGCCGTGCTGATCGGACCCGGCATGATGGACCCGGACGCGACGCAGGCGCTGACCGCGGTGCTGCTGGCCTCCATCGACGGGCCTGCCATCGTCCTCGACGCCGGCGCGCTGCATGGGCTGGAGACGCAGGCGGAGGCGCTGCGCCGTCACTCCGGCCGTGTGGTGGTGACTCCACATGCTGGGGAGATGGCGCACCTGCTGGGCATCCCGCGCGAGCAGGTGGAGGCGGAGCCGCTGGCCGCCGCGCGCCAGGCGGCCGCCCTGCTGCACTGCGTGGTGGTGATGAAGGGCGGGGAGACCACGGTCGTCACGCCGCAGGGCGAGGCGTGGCACTTTACCGGCGGCACGGTCGGCCTGGCGACGTCGGGCAGCGGCGATACCCTGGCCGGCGTGGTCACGGGACTGCTAGCCCGCGGCGCGGCCCCGCTATGGGCCGCTGTCTGGGGCGTCCACCTGCACGGGACCGCAGGCAACCGCCTCATGCAGCGCCATGGCGGTGTCGGCTTCCTGGCGCGTGAGCTGCTCGCCGAGATTCCCGGCATCATGGCCGGGCTGCAATCCACCGCCTAGGCCTTCCCACTCCAACAGGCCCGGCCCGCCCAGCAGGCTTAGCGCGGTCACCGGCTTCGGCCGGCCGAACAGGTAACCCTGCACGTCGGTGCAGCCGGCGGCACGGACCATCTGCAACTGCTCCACGGTCTCCACGCCCTCGGCTGTTGTGGTCATGCCCAGGCTGATGGCCAGTTGCGCGATCGAGGTCACAATGGCGACGCAGTCCGGCGATCGCGTCATCTCGCGGATGAACGACTGGTCGATCTTGATCGTGTTGAACGGGAACTGCCGCAAGTAGCTCAGCGACGAGTAGCCGGTCCCGAAGTCGTCCATGCTGATCCGCACGCCGAGCGCGTGCAGCTCGTGCAGCGTCCGCACGTTGGCCTCGTTGTCGGCCAGCAGAATCGATTCCGTCACCTCCAGCTCCAGCCGCTCCGCCGCCAGGCCGGCCTGCGCCAGCGCATCGGCGACGACCTGCACGAACGAGCCCGTGCGGAACTGGACCGAAGACAGGTTGACCGCCACCCGGGTGCCGGCCGGCCAGTTCGCCGCGTCCTTGCACGCCTGGCGCAGCACCCAGGCGCCAATCTCGACGATCAGACCCATGTCCTCGGCGATGGGGATGAACTGCGCCGGCTGGATCAGCCCGGTCTCCGGATGATGCCACCGCAGCAGCGCCTCGAACCCTGTCGGCTGTTCGGAGGCCAGGTTGACCAGCGGATGGTAGAACACCTCGAACTCGCCATTGCACAACGCATCGGCCAGATCGATCTCGATCAGCCGGCGCGCCTGCAGCCGGACTTCCATCTCCGGCTCGTACAGGCAGATGTGCGAGCGGCCGTCGCCCTTCGCCTGGTAAAGCGCCATGTCGGCGTTCTTGAGCAGCCGGTCGCTGGACACGCCATCCGTCGGGGCGAACGTGACGCCGCCGCTGACGCTGATGTGGACGCGGTGCCCAGCCAGGTCGTAAGGCGCATCGACAACCTCGCTCAGCCGCCGGCTCAGCGACGACGCCGCCTCCGGCTGCTCCGAGCCGATCTGCAGGATGGCGAACTCGTCGCCGCCCAGCCGGGCCACCACGTCCGACCCGCGCACGCACAGCCGCAGCCGCTGCGCCACGACCTCCAGCAGCATGTCGCCGATGTTGTGGCCCAGGGTGTCGTTCACGTCCTTGAAGTGGTCCAGGTCGAGGCAGAACACCGCAAAGCCGGGGCCGCCCTTGTGCACCCCCTCCAGCGCCTGCTCCATCCGTTCACGGAACAGCACGCGGTTGGGCAGGCTGGTGAGCGCGTCGTGGTGCGCCATGAACGAGATGCGGGCGTCGGCCCGGCGCCGCTCGGTGATGTCCTCATAGGTCGCCACCCAGCCGCCGTCGCTCATCGGCTGGTGCGACACGCCGATGGCCCGGCCGTCCGCGTCCTCCTGGAAGAACACCGCCGGCGCGTGGACGCCGATCAGCCCGCCCTGGCGGTGGAACATCTGCTCGACCAGGCGGCGGGGCAGGTCGGCCAAGGCTGCGATGCTTTGCCAGACCTCGGTCAGTTCGGCGCCGGGCTGCGCATGGTGGGTTTGCAGGCCGAACATCTGCAGGAAACGGCGGTTGCAGACGATCAGCCGGCCGTCGGCGCCGACCATGCACAGCGCCTGCGACATATTGTCCAGCGCCGCCTCGAACCGCTGGTACTGGGTGAACAGCTCCTGGTCGCGCTGCTGCAGGGCGGCGTTGCGCTGCTGCAACTGCCGATTGGCGCCGTGCACGGCCTTGTTGGCGGCGGACAGGTCATCGCCGATGCGCTTCAGCCCCTCCGCAAGACTCCAGGCGGCGGCGCTGGCGCCTTGCAGCTCGCGCCGGCTCAGCGCCAGCAGCACCATCAAGATGCAGCCGCAGATCAGCAGGGCAAACAACTGGGCGGAGAACACCCAGTGCAGCCAGCTCAGGCTGCGCTGGTCCTCCTCCACCTTGTCGCCGGCATAGGCGCTGGCGGACGACCCCAGCCGGGCAAGCTGGGCGTCGAGCGGCGCAAGTAGCTTGAGCAGGCGGAGCGCCCCCCCGGGGCTATCGAGATCATCCACAAGCGGGCGCGCCTGATCGACCACCGCGCCGAGATGGTCGATGATGGCGCCGATCGACGGGTCGTTGCGGGTGAACTCCTCGACCTCGCCGGTGCGCAGCAGGGCGACGCGGCCGGCCAAGACGTCCAGGCGCAACGCCACCTCATCGGCGTCAACCCCGCTGCCGGGGACCGCCGTCATCGCCACCCGCTCTTCCAGCCGGGTCAGCTCGGTTGCGCCTTGGCTGGCAAGCCAGGTCAGGTTGTAGCGCGACACCGCCTGCAACGCCTTCTGGCGCTGGAAGATCAGCATCGAGGTATAGACGGCCCCTGCCGTGATGCCGCAGATCATCAGCGCGAGCAGCATCCACGCCGCGCGCCGGCGGGCAACGGGCCGCAGCGGCGGGACGGACCCGTGCTGCCCAGCCCAAAGCTGCGCCGTCCGGGGGCGCGTTGTTCGGAGCTGCGCTGCTGACACGATCTTCCGATCCTGGCCTACGATATCGAGGCGTCCAGTCAGGATATGTTCAGCCGGTTCACCTGCCAAGCGGACCGGGTGTAATAACGCTGGTTCTTCAACTCCGGGTTCGAATCATAGGGATAGACGATGAACAGCGGACCCTTGTCGCGGATGGGCATGTATTGGCCGTCCCGCTTCAGCGCCAGGAGCGCGCCGAACCGCCTGACGTCCTCGACGGGGATGTCGGTCTGGTAGTCGTTGAGCGCATAGGCCGTCAGCCGGTCACCATAGGCGCCGACCGCATCCAGCAGGCGGGACATCAGCACGCCGTCGAACCGCACGGGCGCGTCATACCAGGGCGTCGAAGTCTCAAACCCCGTCATGCCCAACCCCTCAAGCATTCCGCGGTCGAAAATGGCTGGTCCATCCTGGTTGGGCAGCTTGATCTTGCCTGTTATGGTGAGGATCGGCTTCGCCGCGGGGTCAGCCGCTGCGTGGCTGGTCTGGCTGCGCGTTGACGCGGCAGCCAAAAGTGCAGCGATCCCGAGCATTCGGCGCCGACCAATTGTGGTGTTCATCTCATCCTCTGTGCGTCGTGGTAGCAGCACTCTGTCTGTCTAGCCGGCCTTGAATACCTGCAGCCTCGCAAGCCGTGGCGTGGATGCCGTTATCCCCTATAAGCCTTTAGCAATCAGGCGCCCGTGGTCCCCTGCGGCTCAAATACGCCTCTTGTTCATGTAATCTGCTTAAAACTTGTCAAATTTCGTCAGAGGGGCCTAATCCTCCTCGCCGCAGGGTGGCCGGACCAGCGGCGACATGGCACATGGGCATCGAAGGATTGCAAGCCAAAGCCAGAAGCGGCCAGGATTGGATGATACCGTGATGGCAACAGAATGTCTGTAAACATCTGCTGAACGGCGCAAAGCCGTGATAGCCTAAGCAGCCGGGGCAGCAACCGGAGGCGCGGGGAGCCAATTGAACGCGAACGTTGTTAAAAGGACGGTCAGACCATGAACACGCTAGCGGATGCCTCGACGGTTCCGGCGAATGCGGCCCTTGGTTCCCTGCACGACGCCCCACTGCTTGACGGCTCCCTGCACGAAGGTCCGCTGCACGAAGCCCGGCCGCTATCGCCGGGCTTCGAAATCCGGCTGCGGTCCCAGGCGCTGTTCCGGTCGGCCAAGACATATGACCATAACGAGGGACTGTCGTGCTGCTTCCGCCAGTGGCGCGCCGCCCACTCGCATTGCCAGATGCTGCACGGCTACGCGCTCGCCTTTAAGTTCGTCATCGCGACCCATGACTTGGACGAGCATAACTGGTGCTTCGATTTCGGCGGCATGAAGCCGGTCAAGGCGTGGCTGCACAAGATGTTCGACCATACGATGCTTGCGGCGGCCGACGACCCGCAGCTTCCAATGTTCCATGACCTGGCCGCGAAAGGCCTGGTGGCGCTACGCATTCTGCCTACGGTGGGATGCGAGGCGTTCGCCCATCACGTCCATGGCCACGTCGGGCACTTCATCACCGAGCGGACTGCGGGGCGAGCGTGGCTCGAAGCGGTCGAGGTCAGGGAACACGGCGGCAACTCCGCGACCTACGGCGGCCCCTAACGCAATAGCTGCAGCGGCTTCGCAGCCCCGGCGCGGCGCAGGTCCGCCCTACGCTGGGCAGGGGGAGGGCACGGCGGCTGCCCGGATGCGCAGACCCCGCTGCACACCCATCGGCGCTACTTCGCCTTGGCGCGGTATCCCGGCAACCACCACTTGACCGGCTGCGGTTCCTGACCCTGGGGCGCCTGGGTCCGCACCGCTGGCTTGCGTGGCTGTGACGTCTTGGGCGGCATGGCGGCCTTGACCGACTGCACCTGGGACTCCGCCGCCTGGCGGGCCGCAGTCTCGGCTGCCAACGCTTCACGATGCGCCAGTTCGCTGTGGGTCAGCCGGGTTTGCAGGGCCTGCTGCGCCGCCTGCGCTTCGTGCAGCACGCGCTTGGTGGCGCCATGCGCGGCCCGTTCAGCCTCCAGCGCCGCTTCCTGCTCGGCGATGCGGGCCTTCAGCGGGCCGGTCGGGTCGATGTCGGACCGGTTGAGCACGACGACGGGCACGCCGCCGTCCTGCACGAAGCGGTGCCGGGCACGGGCCTGGTCCGGCCGCTGCTGCTGCACGGGGCGCGTCGGCCCCCCTAAACCGAGGGCGCGGCGCATCTGCGCCTCGGCCGTCACGCTGTCGGGGGTGGGCACGGGTTTATCTGATTCGGACATCTATCCTGCATCGCTGATAGGGGGTGGACTGACTCCGGCAGTCCTAGAATTTGGCAGTCCCATGACGCCGCATCCCATTGCTGGGATCAAACCCCGGCTTCGCGCCTGGGTTTCCGGCCTTCGAGAGGATAAGCAGGGTCGTTGTAGCCGGGCGTCGAGGGATGACCTGCCGGAACAAGCTCATCGACGAGTGCTTCATCTTCCGTGGTGAAGCAATAGTCAAGTGCGCCGATGTAATCGGCCCAATGTTCGAGAGTCCGCGGTCCCGCAATCGCCCCGGTGACCAGCCGGTTGTTCAAAACCCAGGCCAATGCGAACTGCCCCGGCGTGATGCCGCGCGCCCGGGCGTGGTCGGCAAGGACTTGCGCGATCCGCAGGCTTTCCGGCCGGAACTCGGTTTCCATGATGCGTTTATCGTTTCGCCCAGCCCGCGAATCGTTTCCCGGTGCCGCGTCCGGCTTATACTTGCCGGTCAGAACGCCGCGGGCCAGCGGCGAGTACGGGAATACGCCCAGGCCGAGGTGGGCGCAGGCCGGCAGGTGCTCCACCTCCGGCATCCGGTTCATGGCGTTGTAGTACGGCTGGCTGACCACCGGGCGGTCGATCCCAGCATCGTCGCAAAGGTGGCAGATCTCCGCCACGCGCCAGGCCCGGTGATTGGACACCCCGAAGTAGCGGATTTTCCCGGCCGCGATCAGTCCGGCCATCGCCCGCACCGTCTCGTCCAGCGGCGTCCCATGGTCCTCCTTGTGCAAATAGAGCACGTCGATCACCTCCAGCCCCAGCCGGCGCAGGCTGGCGTCCACGGCGTCAAAGGCGTGCCGCCGCGACAGGCCCCGGCTGTTCGGGCCCTCCCCGGTCGGGTTGGCGAGCTTGGTGGCCAGCACCCACCACTCCCGCCGCGCCGCGATGGCCCGCCCGGTGATCTCCTCCGACCGGCCGCCCTCATACACGTTGGCAGTGTCGATGAAGTTGACCCCGGCGTCGGCGGCCTGGCCAATGATGCGGTCCGCCGTTGCCTCGTCGGTGGGGCCGCCGAACATCATCGTGCCCAGGCATAACGGCGAGACGTTGATGCCGCTGCGGCCAAGGTTACGGTAATCCATGCACGCTCCTTACGGGGTTGGCGACTCGGCTTTGAACCAGTCCAGGACCTCGGCGCCGTTCACCAACGTCATGTCGTACAGCGTGGGCCGGATGCCCAGGTGGGCGAACAGCTTGTGAAGCAGCCGACGCGCATGCCCTACTCGTGCCAGGACCAGTTGGGCATGTCGGGCAGCAGCACTTGGCCGGTGGGCGCGGGCAGGGCCTGCCGGGCCATGGGCTTGTTGATGCTCCAGACCTCCAAGTTCACGATGGGCCAGACGGCGACGCGCGCCCCGCCAGGCAGGCACAGGCGGTCCATGATGGCGCTGAACGGCACGCGGGCGCGCGGCTCCCTCCCCCGGCTGGCCTGTCTCCGGCTGGCCTGCGTCATAGCGGGCGCACGCTCCATCGCAGGGCGCGCGACTCGCCGGGGGGGATCAGCAGCAGGCCGGGCTTGGCGGCGAACTCACCGTCGAAGTCGGCAGGGCTGGCGTAGCCGTACCACGGCTCGATGCACAGGAAGTCGCCGCCGGCCCGGCACCACAGGCCAAGCTGCTCGAAGCCGGTCCAGGTGACCTCGATGCCGCCGCCGGGTCCGGTGAAGCTCAGGCTGCGGCTGCTGGGGTGCAGCATGACGATCGCGTCATCCTCGAACAGCGCCGGGTCGAGCGGCATCACCCGGCCGTGCACGGGCGAGGGTTGCGGGTCCGGACGAAGCAGCCCGCCGTCCAGCCGGCGTATGGGCGCGTCCTCGACGGTGTCGAACTCGATCTGGTAGTCCGTCTTGCGGCCCGAAAGCGGCCACCGGAACGCCGGGTGCGCCCCGACCGACACCGGCAGCATCCCCCGCCCGGGGTTCGTCACCTCATAGCCGACCGTCAGCCCGCCATGCGCGATGCGATAGGACATCTCGAAGCGGAACGGGAACGGGTACATGGCCTGAGTCGCGGCGTCGTCCTCCAGCACCAGGCGGCACGAAGCGGCGTCCCGCTCGGCCCAAGCGAACCGCCGGTCCCGGGCGAAACCGTGCTGCGTCAGGCGATGGGCTTGCCCGTCATGCAGCAGCCGGTCGTCGCGCAGCCGGCCAACGATGGGAAACAGCACCGGGCTGTGCCGCGGCCACGCCGGCTCGGCCTGCCACAGCAGCTCCCGCCCTCCCGCGTCCTGCAGGGAGCAAAGCTCGGCGCCGTCGGCGAGGACCGTGGCGCTGATGCCGCCCTCCATCCGGTGCCGGTCAGCCATCTCTGGGTCAGTCATGCGGCGCGCACCTCCGGCAGGGTTTCGGCAAAGTGGCAGGCGGCCAGGCGGCCCTCCACCGGGCGCAGCTTGGGCCGCTCCGCCCGGCAGCGGTCGGCGGCCCAGGGACAGCGGCTGGCGAAGGCGCAGCCCGGCATCGGCTCGGTCGGCGACGGCGGCTCGCCGCGCACGGCGGAGACAGCATGCCGCCGCACGGGATCGACGAACGGCGTCGAGGCCAGCAGCATCCGCGTGTAGGGGTGGCGCGGCTGGTTCAGCACGGCATCACGGCCCCCCTGCTCCACCGGACGCCCGGCATACATCACCAGCACCTCGCGGGCCATGTGGCGCACGACGGAGATGTCGTGGCTGATGAACAGGTAGGCGATGCCCAGCTCGTCCTGCAGGTCGCGCATCAGGTTCAGCACCTGCGCCTGCACCGACACGTCGAGCGCCGACACCGGCTCGTCGGCCGTCACCACCTGCGGGCGCAGCATCAGGGCGCGGGCGATGGCGACGCGCTGGCGCTGGCCGCCGCTGAACTGGTGCGGGTAGCGGTCGAACGCCTCCGGGCGCAGGCCGACGCGCTCCAGCATGCTGCGCGCCTCCGCCGCCTGCGCCGCCCGGCTGCCGCGGCGGTTGATGGCCAGCGGCTCGATCAGGGCCTGGCCGATGGTGCGGCGGGGGTTGAGCGAGCCATAGGGATTCTGGAACACCATCTGGTTCTGCAGTTGCAGCGAGCGGCGGGCCGGGCCGGCGGCGTCCTGCCCGGCGATGCGGATGCTGCCGGCGGTCGGCGGCTCCTGCAAGGCGCAGAGGCGGGCCAGGGTGCTTTTGCCGCAGCCGGACTCCCCGACCACGGCTAGCGTGCTGCCGGCCGCAAGCTGGAATGACACGCCGTCCACCGCGCGCAGGGTCTGGCGCCCCGACGGGTAGTGCCGGGTGACGCCGACGGCTTCCAGGACCGTCATGGCCATCCCGTCGGCTTTCCGGCGTCGCTGAGCGGATAGTGGCAGCGCACCTGCGTCCCGCGATAGCTCATCAGCCCAGGCCGGTCCTGGTCGCACTGCCGGGTGCGATAGGCGCAACGGGTGGAGAACAGGCATCCCGCCGGACGGTCCCCGGCGCCGGGGACCACGCCGGGGATGGTGGGCAGGCGGGCCTTGCCCTCGGCGCGCTCCGGCAAAGCGTCCAGCAGGGCGGCGGTGTAGGGGTGGCGCGGGGTGCGGAACAGGGCGGCGGCGGGCTGCTCCTCCATCACCTGGCCGGCGTACATCACCTGGACGCGCTGCGCGGTCTCGGCGACCACGCCCATGTCGTGCGTGATGAGCACCAGGCCCATGCCGCGGTCCCGTTGCAGCCCTACCAGCAGGTCCAGCACGCCCTTCTGCACCGTGACATCCAGGGCGGTGGTGGGCTCGTCGGCTATCAGCAGCGCCGGGTTGCAGGCGATGGCCATGGCGATCATGGCGCGCTGGTTCAGCCCGCCGGACAACTGGTGCGGAAAGGCGCGCATCCGGGTCTCCGGCGCGGGGATGCCGACTTGGCCCAGCAGCTCCACCACCCGGGCGCGCACCGCCGGCCGCGGCACGGCGTGGTGGGCGCGCAGGGCCTCGCCAATTTGCCAGCCGATGGGGTAGCACGGGTTGAGCGACGACGTCGGCTCCTGGAACACCATGGCGATGTCGCGGCCGACCAGCTTGCGGCGAGCCTTCGGTGCGGCGTGCAGCAGGTCCGCGCCGTGGAAGCGCACCGCCTTGGCCGCAACCTGCCCGGTGCGAGGCAGCAGGCCCATGACGGCGAGCATGGAGACACTTTTCCCCGATCCGCTCTCGCCGACCACGCACAGCACTTCGCCGGCCTCGACGCGCAGATCGACCCCCTCGACGGCCTTGAAGCCGCCGAACGAGACCGTCAGGTCCTCGACCTCCAATAGGGCCGTCATCGCCGCAGCTTCGGGTCAAGGGCGTCGCGCAGCCCATCCCCCAGCAGGTTGAACGCCATCACCGTCACCAGGATGGCGATGCCAGGAAACGCCAGCAGCCACCAGGCGCGCTGGTAGAACTGCAGCGCGTCGGCCAGCATGGTGCCCCACTCCGGCGTCGGCGGCTGCGCGCCGAGGCCGAGGAAGCCCAGCGCCGCCGCATCCAGGATGGCGTTCGAGAAGCCGAGCGTCGCCTGCACGATCAGCGGCGCCGCGCAGTTGGGCAGCACCACCAGCAGCATCAGCCGCAGCACCCCGGCCCCGGCGCTGCGCGTGGCCACCACGTACTCCCGCGCCAGCTCCCCTAGCGCCGCCGCCCGCGACAGCCGCACGTAGCCCGGCAGCAGCACGACCGCCACCGCCAGCATCGCATTCGTCAGGCCCGGGCCCAGGATGGCGACCACCACGATGGCCAGCAGCAGGCTGGGGAACACCAGCAGCACGTCCATCGTCCGCATGATCGCCACGTCCAGCGCACCGCCCGCGAACGCCGCGGTCAGGCCCAGCAGGGTGCCGATGCTGAGCGAAAGCGCCACCACCACCAGGCCGATCAGCAGCGACAGCCGCGCGCCGTAGATCAGCCGGGTCAGGATGTCGCGCCCCAGGCTGTCGGTGCCCAACGGGAAGCGGGCTTCTGCAAACGGCGGCGCGAGGAAGCTGTCGCGGAACTGCTCGGCCGGGCCATGCGGGGCCACCAGGGGCGCGGCGGCGGCGATTAGCACCAGCAGCGCCATGATCGCCAGCCCGGCCGCCGCGCCACGGTTCTCCAGCAGGCGGCGGAACAGCCCGGCGTTGGGGGCGGCCAGGGTGGCGCTCACGTCCGTGCCCCCCTTCCGTCATTGCGAGGAGCGGAGCGACGCGGCAATCCAGGTGCCGCACGCCCCAATGCCATTGCTGGCGACTCCTGGATTGCCGCGCCGAAGCCGGCTCGCAATGACGGGTGCTGGTGGGAGGCCGGTGCGAGCACGTCAGAGTGCGACACGGAGGGCGTCATCGCCGCAGCCTTGGGTTCAGCACGCCATACAGCACGTCCACGCCCAGGTTCACCAGCATTACCAGCACGGCAATCAGCAGGGTGCCGCCCTGCAGCACGTTGTAGTCGCGGCGCTGCACGCTTTCGACCAGCCAGTGGCCGACGCCGGGCCAGGCGAACACCGTCTCGGTCAGGATCGCGCCGCCAAGCAGTGCGCCGACCTGCAGGCCCAGCACCGTCACCACGGGGATCAGCGCGTTGCGCAGGGCGTGCACCACCACCACGCGGCCCGGCGACAGGCCCTTGGCGCGGGCGGTCCGCACGTAGTCCTCGCCCAGCACCTCCAGCATCGAGGACCGGGTCATGCGCGCGATGGTCGCCAGCGGCACGGTGCCGAGCACGATGGCGGGCAGGATCAGGTGGCGTACGGCGGAGCGGAAGGCGCCGGGCTCGCCGCTGAGCCAACTGTCGATCAGCAGGAAGCCGGTCTGCGGCTCGATGTAGTACAGCTCGTCGATGCGGCCCGACACGGGGGTCCAGCCCAGGGCGACCGAGAACACCAGGATCGCCATCAGCCCCCACCAGAAAATCGGCATGGACGCGCCGGTGACCGAGATGCCGATCAGCCCGTAATCCAGCATCGACCCGCGGCGCACCGCCGCCATCACGCCCAGCGGCAGGCCGATCACGACCGCGAAGACCAAGGCGCAGGCGGCCAGCTCCAGCGTGGCGGGGAAGAAGGTCTTGAACTCGGTCCACACGCTTTCCTGTGTCACCACGGAGCGGCCGAGGTCGCCATGGGCCAACTGGCCTTCGTAGCTGAGGAACTGCCGCCATAGCGGCTGGTCCAGGCCCAGCTCGTGGCGGAAATAGGCCAGGCGTTCCGGGGAGATGCCACGCTCGCCCACGCGGACCTCCACGGGGTCGCCGGGGATGGAGTGGATCAGCAGGAAGCCCAGCAGGGTGACGCCGATGAACGTCGGGATGATCAGCGCCAGGCGGCGGGCGAGGAGGCGGAACACGCGCGACTGCGCCTACACGAACGCCGTCATTGCGAGCCGGCTTCGGCGTGGCAATCCAGGGGCGGGAAGGACTGCACTCCCAACTCCTGGATTGCCGCGTCGCAAGCGCTCCTCGCAATGATGCCGGCTCGCAATGCCCGGCTCGCAGACGATCCGCGCGGGCACCTGCGGCTACTGCTGCAGGTCCACCTGGCCGAAGTCATGGCGGCCCATCGGGCTCATGACGAAGCCGGTCACCTCCTTGCGCATCGGTTGGAACGCGACGGAATGGGCGATCAGGAAGTACGGCGCGTCGTCGTGCATCACCACCTGGGCCTGCTCGTACAGCTTGGTGCGCTCGGCCTTGTCGCTGAGCGTGACGGCCTTGTTCACCAGGGCGTCGAAGTCCTTGTTGCACCACTTGGTGCTGCTGCCGCCGCCGATCCGTGCGGCGGCGCAGCCGGCCAGCGGCACGAAGAAGTTGTCGGGGTCGCCGTTGTCCCCCGTCCATCCCAGCTCCGCCATCGTGTGGTCGCCGTTCTGCACGCGCTTGCGGTACTCGCCCCACTCGTAGCTTACGACGTGCACGCGCACGCCGACCTTGGCGAGGTCGGCCTGCATCAGCTCCGCAATCCGCCGGGCATCGGGGTTGTACGGCCGCTGCACCGGCATGGCCCACAGGTCGGTCTCGAACCCGTCGGGCAGGCCGGCCTCGGCCAGCAGCTTCTTCGCGGCGGCGGGGTCGTACGGGTACGGCGTGACGGCGTTGTTGTAGGACCATACCGTGGGCGGGATCAGGTTCTTGGCCGGCTCCCCGGCGCCGAGGTACACCGCGTCGATGATCGCCTTCTTGTCGATGGCCATGTTCAGCGCCTGGCGCACCCGCTTGTCGTCGAACGGCTTCTTCAGCACGTTGAACGCCAGGTAGCCGATGTTCAGGCCAGGCTGGTCCAGCAGCTTCAGCGACGCATCGGCGCGGATGCCCGGCAGGTCTGCCGGCGCCGGATAGGCCGACACCTGGCACTCCCCGGCGCGCAGCTTGGCCAGGCGCACCGCCGGGTCCTTGTTGATGCTGAACACGAGCTGGTCGAGCTTCGCCTTCGGACCCCAGAAGTCCTCGAAGCGGCGATAGCGTATGGTGGCGTCGCGCTGGTAGGCGACGAAGCTGAACGGGCCGGTGCCGATGGGCGCCTGGTCGATCTGCTCGGGCTTCCCCGCCTTCATCAGCACGTCGCCGTATTCGGCGGACTGGATCGAGGCGAACTCCATCGCCAGGTCGGACAGGAACGGCGCGTTGGGTTCATTGAGGGTGATGCGGACGGTGTAGGGGTCCACGGCCTCGATCCCGGTGATCAGCTTGTCCAGGCCCATGTCGCCCCAGTAGTCGTACTTGCCGCCGGAGACCTTGTGGTAGGGGTGGTCCTCCTTGCCCATGCGGTTGAAGCTGAACAGCACGTCGTCGGCATTGAACTCGCGCGTCGGCTTGAACGCGGCGTTGCTGTGCCACTTCACGCCATGGCGCAGATGGAGCGTGTAGGTCTTGCTGTCCGGCGACACGTCCCAGCCCTCGGCCAGGCCCGGCTCGATGTCGGTCACGCCGGGCTTGAACTCGATCAGGCGGCCATAGACGGGGTGGTTGGCGTCGAAGGTGGTGCCGGTGGTGTTGAGCTGCGGGTTGAAGTTCTCCGGCGAACCCTCGGAGCAATAGACCAGCGTCTTGGCGGCCCAGGCAGCCTCGGGGGCGGCGGACAGCAGGACGGCGCCGGCGAGCAGGAGGGTGCGGAGGCGCATGGGCGGTTCCTTCTAGGAGCGTCGCCGGAGCATCATGCCCCGGCGGCCAGGGGTCAACGGTTCTCCCTCCGGGCAGGGCTGGCGCACAGCACGACCTACGCCCTGTTCCGGAAGCAGCATCACGCCCGGCGGACGGGGGCGGGCGCGGCGGCGCAGGGCGGTCCGGCCCGGCTGCGCCGCTGCCCGCCACCCGGCAACGCCGGCGCCCGCCAGGGATCAGGCGGCGGCGAGGCGGGCGTTCTGCGGGAACATGTTGCGGCGGGCGTCCTCGTCCATCTCCGCCTTGAACGTGTGCTTGGCCTTCAACGCCTCGGCCCGCACGGCGGCGGGACGGGCGCTGATCTCATCGAAGTGGCGCTTCAGGTT
Organism: uncultured Acetobacteraceae bacterium; assembly: GCA_964242415.1. Classification (GTDB taxonomy): domain Bacteria; phylum Pseudomonadota; class Alphaproteobacteria; order Acetobacterales; family Acetobacteraceae; genus DASWOJ01. The sequence continues at coordinate 162,856 of CAXTAT010000004.1, read as the reverse complement.
CGGCAGCTTCGCATAGGCGTCCTGGCCCAGCACGAACGGCGCCACGCGCGCCCAGCCCCAGACAGCCATGTCCACGATGGTGTAGCTGTCGCCCAGCATGTAGCGGTGCTTGGCCAGTTGCGCGTCCAGGATGCCGAAGTGGCGCTCGGCTTCGAAGGTGTAGCGGTTGACGGCGTACTCTTTCGGCTCCGGCGCGAAGTGCTTGAAGTGGACGGCCTGGCCGGAATAGGGGCCGATCCCGGTGGCGACGAACATCAGCCATGACAGCAATTGGCCGCGCGCCGCATCGGTGTGCGCCGGCAGGAACTGGCCGTGCTTGTCGGCGAGGTAGAGCAGGATGGCGTTGCTGTCGAACACCACCGCGTCGCCGTCGGTGATGGCGGGGGTCTTGGCGTTGGGGTTGATGGCGAGGAAGTCCGGCGCGAACTGCTCGCCTTTGCGGGTATCGACGGGCACGACCTCATAGGGCAGGCCGGATTCTTCCAGGAACAGCGCGACCTTCAGCGGGTTGGGCGAGGGGTGGTAGTAGAACTTGATCATGCTCGTGCCTCCTTGCTGGCGCGGGCGTTGTAGGGCGGGCGTTCGCACTGCGCCAGTTGCATCGGTGCTGCGTCTTCCTCCGGGCTTGGGCCGTGAAACGGACCAAGGCCGGGGTGAGTGGGCCTTGCAGCGCGAGTCTTGGCCCGGGATGCGGTCCCATGGCTGAGACGTGCTCCGCTCCGCAGCAAAGCCCCCCTCACCCCAGCCCTTTCCCGGTGGGAGCAGGAGCAGTGAAGTCCCATCTATGCACCGCTGCCGGGTGCGTGTCCGGCAGCCGGTCGCGGCCAAACAGCTTGCGCCGCAGCGTGCCCGGCGCGTAAGCCGCCTTATAGACACCCCGCCGCTGCAGCTCCGGCACCAGCAGGTCCACCACATCGACGAAGCACTCCGGCGTCACCGTGCGCGACAGGATGAAGCCATCCACGTCCGCCCCCTCCATCCAGCCCTGCAGCGCATCGGCCACCCGCGCCGCCGATCCCACGATGGGCGCCTGCCGGCTGCCCAGCACCATGCGGTCCAGCAGCTTGCGCTTGGTCATCACCGGCGCGCTGCGGGCGACCGCCTCCAGGTTCGATTGGATGGCCTGGGTCTCCACCGGCCGGATCGGCTCGTCCATGCCGTAGGCGTTGAGGTCGATGCCCATGCTGGCGGAGGCATGCACCAGCGCCCCCTCCCCCGACGCATACCGGCAGTAGTCGGCCAGCTTCGCCTCGGCCAGCGCGTCCGTCTCGGCGACGACCACGGTGGCGCCGACGAAGGCCAGCACGTCCTGGGCATCGCGTCCGGCGGCAACCGCCCCGGCGCGCACGTCGTTCACGATGGCGCGCACCGCCGCAATCGCCTGGCCGTTCAGGAACACGCACTCCGCATGGCTGGCGGCGAACCGCTTGCCCCGGCCGGACGACCCGGCCTGGTACAGCACCGGCGTCCGTTGCGGCGACGGCTCGCACAGGTGGACGCCGTCCATGCGGATGTGCTGGCCGCCGTGGTGCATGGCGCGGACGCGGGCCGGGTCGGCGTAGGTGCCGGTCGCGCGGTCGGCCTGCACGGCGTCGTCGGCCCAACTGCCCTCCCACAGCTTGTAAACGGCGTCCATATACTCGTCGGCGATGTCATACCGGTCATCGTGCGCCACCTGCCGGTCCCGCCCCATGGCGCGGGCGGCGCTGTCGAGGTAGCCCGTCACGATGTTCCAGCCGACTCGGCCCCGGGCCAGGTGGTCCAGCGTGGACATGCGCCGGGCGAAGGCGAACGGCGCCTCATAGGACAGGTTGACCGTCACGCCGAAGCCCAGATGCTGCGTCGCATGCGCCATCGCCGGCACCAGCAGCAGCGGGTCGCCCACCGGGACCTGCACGGCGTGGCGGATGGCCGGGTCCGGGGAGCCGCCATGCACGTCGTAAACGCCCAGCACGTCCGCCAGGAACAGGCCGTCGAACAGCCCGCGCTCCAGGAGCTGCGCCAGGCCCACCCAGTGATCGAGGCTGCAATAATCGGTTGAGCGATCGCGCGGGTGGGTCCACAATCCCTGCTGGATGTGGCCGATGCAGTTCATGTCGAAGGCGGTCAGGCGTATCTGCTTCAAGGGCGGCCCCCGGGCGACCTTCGGGGCGACTGCCCTGTTTGGTCAAGCCGGGTGGTCAAGCCGGGCGGTCAAGACGGGGTTAGCGCCGCCCGGCCAGGCCGGCTGCACTCCGTGTCGATCCGCACCGCCACGCGGTCCTTGCGCCGGCCCACCCGCCCCTCGAACAGGGCGACCGACCCGCAGCGCACCCGCACCGGGCTGCCCAGCCCGGCGCCGAGCATGATCCGGTCGCCGACCTGCAGGTTCATCACGTCATTCAGGCGCATGGTCTGCTCGTCCAGCACCACGTGCAGATCGACCTCGGTATCCCACAGCTCCTGCGCCAGGTGCGTCTCCCAGATGCTGTCGCGGCCAAACCGTTCGCCCATGAACTGCTGCAGCAGCAGCTCGCGCACCGGCTCCAGCGTGGCGTACGGCAGCAGCAGATCCAGCCGCCCGCCGCGATCGTCCATGTCGATTCGCAGGCGTATCAGCACCGCGGCGTTGGACAGGCGGGACACCATCGCAAAGCGCGGGTTCACCTCCAGCCGCTCGAACCGCAGGGTCGCGGGCGTCAGCGGCTCGAAGCTGGCGGTCACGTCGGCGAGCACCAGGCGGATCAGCCGCTCGACCAGGTTGCGCTCGATGGTGGTGTAGGGCCGGCCCTCGATCCGCATCGCCGCCGTGCCGCGCCGCCCGCCCAGCAACACGTCCACGACCGAGTAGATCATGGCGCTATCGACCACCATCAAGCCGTGGTTGTCCCACTCCTGCACCTTGAACACCGCCAGCATCGCCGGCAGCGGGATGCTGTTGAGGTAGTCGCCGAAGCGCAGGGAGGATATGTTGTCGATCCCCACCTCCACGTTGTCGCTGGTGAAGTTGCGCAGGCTTGTGCTCATGATGCGGACCAGGCGGTCCACCACGATCTCCAGCATCGGCAGGCGCTCGTAGCTGATCAGCCCGGCGCTGATCACGCGCTGCATGCCGGACTGCTCCTCCTCGCCCAGGCCCGGGGCGCCGCCATTGCCGAGCAGGCTGTCGATTTCCGCCTGGCTGAGCACCTTTTCGGTGCCGGCCGGTTCCAGTGTTTCGCTCATTGCACGGACCTCCTGCCCGTGCGGCAGGGTAGGCGGGAAGGGATGAACGGCGCGTTAACCGGGTCCGTGCAGGCGAACGACCCACAACGCAAAGGCGAGCGGCGGGCCGAACGGGATCGGCGCTCCGGCCAAGGCCCGGCGGCCCCGTACGGCTGCGATCAGCAGGCCCAGCAGTGCGCCGCCCAGCAGCACCCAGGGCAGGCCGGCGACGCCCACCCAGGCCCCGGCGACCGCGAGCAGCTTGGCGTCGCCCTGTCCCAAGCCCTCCCGCCCGCGCAGGCGGCGGTAGGCCCAGGCGACGCCGCGGAACAGCACGTAACCCGCGGCCGCCGCAACCGCATGGTCCGTGGCCAGGCCGGGGTCCTGCCACCACGCCGCGGCAAGCCCGGCCGGGATCAGCGGCAGGGTCAGCGCGTCCGGCAGGCGCATGTGGTCCCAATCGATCCACGCCAGCGCCAGCAAGCCCCAGCCTAGCACGCAGTCCGGCCAGGCCGCGTCCGGATCGGCCCAGATGGCCCAGGCCGCGACGGCCAGAGCGGCAAGCTCGATGGCCGGGTGGAAGCGCCCGATGGCCCGCCCGCACTGGCGGCAGCGCCCGCGCAGGGCGGCATAGCTGACGAGCGGCACCAGGTCGCGCGGGGCCAGTGGGGCGCCGCAACCCTCGCAGCGGGAGCGGTCCAGCACCACCGGCCTGCCCAGCGGCAGCCGCCGGACTAGCACGCCGAGGAAGCTGCCGACGAACGGCGCGAACAGCAGGGGCAAGAGGTCCAAAATCTAATACGGATAAAGCTTCTTCTCCCTCTCCCTCCGGGCTTGGGCCGTGAAACGGACCAAGACCGGGGTGAGGGAAGCGGCCAACGCCGACCTGTCCGGTGAGGGGCGGCACCGGCTCTCGATCAGGCCAGGCTCGGTGCGTGCGGCCTCCCTCACCCCGGCCCTCTCCCGAAGAGGGAGAGGGAGCAGATGCAATCTTCCTGCAACATTGCGCCGCCTCCCCTTGCCCACGCGTCTGCACTATATAGCGGCCACCACCAGGGGCCACCCGCATGGACACCAACGTCGCCGCCCGCCTGCCCGCCGATCCCGTGGAGGCCCTGGCCGCCCTGCTGATCGAGCAGGGCCAATGCGACCCCCGCACCATCGACCGCGCCCGGCGCGTCGCCGCCGAAAGCGGGCAGCGGCTGGACAAGGTGCTGATCCAGCTCGGCCTGGTGACGGAGCGTGGCCTGGCCGGGGCCTACGCCGCCCTGCTCGGCCTGCCGGTCGCCACCCCGGACCGCTACCCCGCCGCCGACCCGCTGCACGCCGACCGCCTGACCCCCAAGTTCCTCCGCAACGCCCGCGCCCTGCCAGTGGCCGAGGAGGGCGGGCACCTGCTGGTCGCCGTCGCCGACCCGCTGGACGACTTCACCCCGGCCGCCATCGCCGCCGCCACGGGCCGCCCGGTGTCCCTGCTGGTCGGCGTGCCCATCGAGTTGGATGCCGCCCTGGACCGCCTGTACTCGGACACCCGCCCCGCCGCCGACACCGCCGAACCCGGCGGCGAACCGCTGGAGGAGGACGCCGAGCGCCTGAAGGACCTCGCCAGCGAGGCCCCCGTGATCCGCCTGGTGAACCAGGTGATCGCCCGCGCCGTCGAGACCCAGGCCTCGGACATCCACATCGAGCCGTTCGAGGACCGCCTGCGCATCCGCTACCGCTACGACGGCGTGCTGCACGAGGCCGACAGCCCGCCCTCTCGGCTCACCGCCGCCATCACCTCGCGCATCAAAATCATGGCCCGCCTCGACATCGCCGAGCGCCGCCTGCCGCAGGACGGCCGCATTAAGCTGGCCGTGCGCGGGACGGAGATCGACTTCCGCGTCTCCACCATCCCCTCCCTGCACGGCGAGACCGTGGTGCTGCGCGTGCTGGACCGCAGCACCGTCGCCTTCGACTACGCACGGCTGGGCCTGGCCGCGCCGGTGGTGGCCAAGGTGGACCGTGCGCTGAACCTGCCCAACGGCATCGTGCTGGTGACGGGCCCGACAGGCAGCGGCAAGACGACCACGCTTTACACGGGATTGCTGTCGCTGAACTCGGTGGCGCGCAAGGTGGTGACCGTCGAGGACCCCATCGAGTACCAGCTCGCCGGGGTGAACCAGATCCAGGTGAAGCCCGCCATCGGCCTGACCTTCGCCACCCTGTTGCGCTCCATCCTGCGCCAGGACCCCGACGTGATCATGGTCGGCGAGATCCGCGACCTGGAAACGGCGCAGATCGCGGTGCAGGCGGCGCTGACCGGGCACCTCGTGCTGTCCACCGTGCACACCAACTCGGCCGCCGCCACCATCTCGCGCCTGCGCGACATGGGGCTGGAGGACTACCTGATGACCGCCGTGCTGCGCGGCGTGCTGGCGCAGCGCCTGGTGCGGCGGCTGTGCCCGCACTGCGCCGAGGAGGGCGACGCTGCGCCGGAGCTGGTGCGGCGCTTCGACCTGGAGCGCCGCACCGCGGGCCGCCCGATCCGCCTGTGGCACCCGGTCGGCTGCGAGCATTGCCGCAGCACCGGCTACCGCGGGCGCCAGGCCATCGCCGAGTTCCTGCAGCCCACCCCGGAGATCGAGCGCCTGATCTTCACCCGCGCCGAGCACACCGAGATCGAGCGCGCCGCCGTGGCCGCGGGCATGGTGACGATGTTCGACGCCGGGCTGGACGCGGCGCTGGCCGGGCAGACCACGCTCGAGGAAGTCGTCCGCAGCATCCGCGCTGAAGCGTAGGACGGGGCCTAGGTGCCGAGCTTCCGCTACACCGCCATCGACCCGGCCGGCCAGACGGTGCGCGGCCTGATGGACGCCGCCACCGAGGCCGAGGTCGTCGCCCACCTGCAGCGCGCGGGCAACATCCCCATGCGCGCCGAGCCGGCCCGCGGCGGCTGGACCAACCTGCTGCACCGCGAGGTCGGCCGCCGCGGCACCAGCCGGCAGGAGGTGACCAACCTGACGCGCGAGCTGTCGATCATGCTCGGCGCCGGGCAGGACCTGGACCGCAGCCTGCGCTTCCTGGTCGATACCGCTCCCAACGCCCGGGTGCGCGCCACCGTCGAGGGCCTGCGCAAGACGGTGCGGGACGGCGGGTCGCTCGCCACCGCCCTGGCCGGGTATCCCGGCAGCTTCCCCAAGCTTTATGTCGGCCTGGTCCGCGCCGGGGAGGCCGGCGGCACCCTGGCCGCGACGCTGGAACGCTTGGCCGCGCTGCTGGAACGGGAGCGCGCCCTGGCCTCCACCGTGGTGTCCGCGCTGATCTATCCTGCGCTGCTGCTGGTGGCGGCGGTCGGCTCCATCGTGCTGCTGCTGACCCAGGTGCTGCCGCAGTTCATCCCCCTGTTCGAGCAGAACGGCACCGCCCTGCCCGGGCCGACGCAGGTGCTGGTCACCGCAGGCAACCTGGTGTCCGCCTATGGCGTGTATGCGCTGATTGCCCTGGCCGTGCTGGGCCTGGTGCTGCGGGAGGCGTTGCGCCGCCCCGGCCCTCGCCTGGCGCTGGACCGGCTGCTGCTACGCCTGCCGGTGGTGGGCGCGCTGTCGAAGGAGGTCATGGCGGCGCGCTTCACCCGCACGCTCGGCACGCTGCTGACCAACGGAGTGCCGCTGATCGCCGCGCTGGGCATCGTGCAGGACGCGATCGGCAACCTGGCCGGCGTGGCGGCGGTGGAGCGTGCGACCCTGAGCGCCAAGGGCGGCGCCGGGCTGTCCCGGCCGCTCGATGAGTCCGGGGTGTTCCCGCCGCGCACTATCCACCTGCTGCGCCTGGGCGAGGAGACGGCGCAGTTGGGCGCCATGTCTCTGCGTGCGGCAGACATCCACGAGGAAAAGACCCGGCTGGGCGTGCAGCGGTTGGTGGCGCTGCTGGTGCCGGCGATCACGGTGGTGATGGGCGCCGCCATCGCCGGCATCGTCTCTGCGCTGCTGCTGGCGATGCTGGGCCTGAACGACCTTGCCCAATGACTTCTCCTTCTCCCTCCGGGAGAGGGCCGGGATGAGGGAGGCCGAGAGAGCCGAACTTGCCCGAAAGAAAGCGGAACTCACTCCCGAACGGGCAGGGGTTGGTCCGCACGGCTTCCCTCACCCCGGCCCTCTCCCGGAGGGAGAGGGAGCAGGCACAGCGGTTCCCGCATTAACCGCGGCTGCCCCGCCCGGCAGTCGGGACGCAGGGTTCACCATGATCGAGATGATCGTGGTGCTCATCATTCTCGGCCTGGTCGGCGGCCTCGTGCTGTCGCGCGGCCCGGCGCATAGCGCCGCACTGGACATGCGTCTGGCGTCGGTGTCGGTGGCGCAGGCGCTGCGGCTGGCGCGGACCCGGGCGATCGCGTCCAACCAGGGGGTCAGCGTGGTGTTCGACACCCGGGCCGGCACCCTGCAGGTCGGCGCCGCCCCGCCGCGCAGCCTGCCGCCCGGCCTGGAGATGGCCGTGACCGCCACCGCCGACCAGTCGCGCGGCCTGCGCGCCGCCATCCGGTTCCTGCCGGACGGCAGCTCGACCGGCGGCCGGGTCGAACTGGCGGGCAATGGCCACATCGTGCAGGTCGGCGTGGACTGGCTGACGGGCCGCGTGACCACCGCCGATGGATCATGACCCCAACGGGGCCGACCGCGGCTTCACGCTGCTGGAGGTGCTGGTCGCATTCGCCATCGCGGCACTGGCGCTGGGAGCCTTGACGCAGGGCGCCGCGGGCGGGCTGCAGTCGTCGCGCGTGGCGGGCCATGTGCAGGAAGCGCTGTCCCGCGCCCGATCCCACCTGGCTGCGGCGGCGCTGGCCCCGGCGCCGGGGGAGCAGCAGGGCGACGACGGCGGCGGCTTCGCCTGGCAGGTGACCACGGCGCCCCTCCGCACCGCTGCGCCTGGGCGGGAGGGCGTGGACCCGCCGCGGATCGGCCGGGCCGTGCTGTATTCCGTGCAGGTCAGGATATCCTGGTCGCTGGACGGCAGCCCGCGTGACGTGGTGCTGACAAGCCAGGCGCTCGGCGTCGCGCCGCCGGAGCCGCGATGAGGACGCCATGGTGAGCCGCCGTGACGCCGGGTTTACCCTTCTGGAGCTGCTGGTGGGGTTGGTGATGCTGGGCTTCATCCTGGCCGGGCTGAGCCAGGGCACCCGGTTCGGCCTGCAAGCCATCGGGGCGCAGACCCGCGACATCGCCGGCCGTGGCGACCTGGACGCGGTGGACCGGGCGCTGCAACGCCTGATCGAGGCGGCCTATCCCGGCCAGCCGCGCGACCCGCCGACCTTCCGCGGCGGCGCCAACAGCCTGACGTTCGTGTCCACCCTGCCCGCCGCCGCCCTGCTGCCGACCCGGGAGGCTCAGGTGGCGCTCGGCGTCGATGGCTCCGGCCGCCTGATGCTGCGCGCCGTCCCACGCCTGCCGGGCCACCAGTTGGGACCGCCGCCAGCGCCGTCCGAAACCGAGCTGCTGCGCGGCGTGGACCACCTGGAGGCTGCGTATTGGACCCGCGGCCCCAACCCGCACTGGGCGGCAGGCTGGACCACGGCGGGGCTGCCGGCGCTCGTCCGCCTGCGTGTCGTGTTCCCCCCTGGCGACCGCCGGCACTGGCCCGACATCGTCGCCGCGCCAAGGCGGGAGACGCCGCCGGAAAGTTGATGCCTCCCCCGGGCGCCCCCGGCCGGGCTGGCGCATCTACCCCGGTGGGGCAACAGTATTCCCTTCACGGGCCTGGTCAGCTAGATGACGGCGGCCCGAAGGGATGCGCGCTCGACCGTCATGCTCGATGACTTCCTGACCTGGTGGGCCGCGCAGTTGGCGTCGCTGGCACCGGCGCGGTGGCGCGCCTCGCCCGGTGAAGCGCCGCAGGGCCGGGCGCTGGTCGTTGCGGTGCGCGACCTGCCGCCATCCGGGGCGCCCATCGTCGAGGTGCTGGCACGCCGCCGCGGCGCCGAGGACCTGCTGGGCCGCTTCGTGCTGGACGGCGCCGGCCTGCCGTCCTTGCGCGCCATCGCCGGCACCTGGCGCGCGCCGGTGCTGCTGCGGCTGCCGCCGGGCCTGCTGCTCGAACAGCGCGTGGCGCTGCCGCTGGCCGCCGAACGCGAGCCGGAGCGCGTCCTGTCTTATGAGATGGACCGGCTGACCCCGTTCGCTGCGGCCGACCTGTTCTGGACCTGGGCGCTGGACCGGCGGGACCGGGCGGCCGGGCGCATCCACCTGCGCCTGTCCCTGGTGCCGAAGACCCGGCTAACGCCGCTGCTCGACGCCCTGGCCGCCGCCGGGCTGCACCCTGTGGCGCTGGACGCTCCCGCGCTGGACGGTGTGGTCCGCCGCCTGGCGCTGGCGCAGTCAAGGGCCGGCTGGTGGCGCCGCCGCGGCCTGGCCGTGGCCGGCGGGGCCTGCGCCCTGCTCGCCGTGGCCGTCGCTGCGGTGCCGTTCGCCCAGCAATCCCTCGCGGCCGACCGGGTGGAGGCGCGGATCGCCGACCTGCGCCCCCGCGCCAACCAGGCCGAGGCGCTGCGCCGGTCCCTGCTAGACCGCACCGCCGCCACCGACGTCATCCAGGCCCAGCGCGCCCGCGTGGGGGATACGCTGAACGTCCTGGCCACCCTGACCAACTTGCTGCCCGACGACACCTACCTCACGGAGCTGACCCTGCGCAGCCGCGCCCTGGTGATCACCGGCCAGTCCGCCGGCGCTGCCCGGCTGATTGCCGCCATGGCAGGCGATCCCTCCTTCCTGAACCCGGCCTTCGCCGCCCCTGTCACCCGCAGCGACGCCGGGCACGGCGAGGGCTTCTCCATCCGGGCCGAGGTCGCGCACTAGCATGGCCGCCGGCAACCTCTCCCTGCCGACCGGACGCGCCGGTCAGGCCCTGGCCGTCGCGCTGCTGCTGGTGGTGGGGGCGCTCGCCTGGTCGTCCGTGGCCGCGCCGCTGTTCGACCTGTATGCCAGCCGGGCCGAAAGCCTGGCGCAGCGCGTCACCCTGGCCCGGCGCATGGCGCAGGCGGCGGCGGACCTGCCGGCGCTGCAGCAGGCGAGCAGCCAGTCCGTTGCCGCCGGGCCGCCGCCGGCCGCCCTGGTCGGCGGCGCCAGCGACTCCGTCGCGGGCGCCACCCTGCAGCAGCTTGTGCAGGATATGGCCGCCCGCGCCGGCGCCACCCTGAGCAGCAGCGAGACCCTGCCCGCCGAGACGGCCGGCGCCTACCGCCGGATTGCCGTCCGGGTGGCCTTGTCGGCGCCCTGGCCGGTGCTGGTGGGCTTGCTGCGCTCCATCGCCGAGGCGTCGCCGGGCATGCTGGTCGATGACCTGCAACTGCATGGCACCCGGCAGATCGAGGGTACCGGCGAGCTGCCCATGGACGCTTCGCTGACGGTGCTCGGCTTCCGCGCCGCCGACGCGAAAAAATCATGAAGCGCCAAGCCCGATGAGGCCCGATACTCCATGAGGACTTTGGCGCTTGCGGCACTGCTCAGCCTGGCCGTCGTGCTGCTGGGCGCGCTGGGCCTCGAACTCGGCGCGGCCTCCGGAAATGACGCGGCGGTGAGCCTGACGCCCAGCAGCATCCCGGCCCTGCCGGGCGCCCGCCGGTCCATGCCGGCCAGTCCCAACGCGGCCTGGCAGGCGACGATCCTGGAGCGTCCGCTGTTCAACCGGGACCGGCGCCCGGTGGCGACGCCCGGCGTGGCTGGCGGCCAGGCGCCGGGCCTGCCGCGCCTGGCCGCGGTCGTGGTCCACCCCACGGGACGGACAGCCACCTTCGTGCCGGCGGACGGCGGCAAGCCGGTGGTCGCGCGGGAGGGGACGCGGGTGGGTGGCTTCACCGTTCAGGCGATCCAGGCCGGGCAGGTGACGGTGCTCGGGCCGGATGGGGTGCGCGTGCTGCGCCCCTCGTTCGACCTGCGCCCTGTGCCGGCCGGCACGGCTGGCCTTGCCCTGGGCGCCCCAGCCTTTCCGGGCCTGCCGACGCCTCCCCCGGCCGGCTTCACCCGATGAGCCGTTGCCGGGCTTTGCTCCTGCTGGTCGTGCTGGGCGGGTGCGCGCACGAGGGACGCCCGGCGCTGGAGGCCCTGCCGCCGGTGTCCGGCCAGTCCGGCAGGGCCGCGGCGCGGGTCAATGGCGCGGTGGGAACGACGGACGCCTTGCCGCCGACCCAGGTGTCCATCGGCCGAGTCCGGAGCGTTGCGGCGCCGGGCAGCCCGGGCGGGGCGGCAGGGGGCAGCGATGGTGGCGACATCTCGCTGGACTTCGTCGATACCGACATCCGGGAGGTCGTGGCCCAGGTGCTGGGCACCCTGCTGCGCGCCAACTACACCATCGACCCGGCCGTCCGCGGCACGGCGACCCTGCGGACCACTACGCCGCTGGCCCGCTCGCAACTGCTGCCGGCCTTGCAGGCGCTGCTGGCGCAGAACGGCGCGAGCCTGGTGCAGCAAGGCGGCCTGTACCGCGTGGTCCCGGCCGGCGCAGCCACGCCGCTGCTGGCCGGGGACGGCGGAGCGGGCGGCGCGGTCATCCCGCTGCGCTACGCCGCCGCCGAGGACCTGGTACGCGTGCTGCAGCCCTTCGTCGGCGCTGGCGGCAAGCTGTCCGCCGACCCCGGCCGCAATGCCCTGCTGGTGAACGGCGACCCGGCGACGCGGACGGCGCTGCTGGCCCTGGTGCAGGCGTTCGACATCGACCTGCTGGCCGGGCAGTCCTATGCGCTGTTCCCGGTCTCCTCCGGCGGCGCCAAGGACTTCGCCACCGCCCTGGGCGACGCCTTCCGCAGCACCGGCGGCGGCGCGCTGGCCGGCGTGGTGCGCGTGGTGCCGATGGAGCGGATCAACTCGGTCCTGCTGGTATCCAGCCAGGCGCGCTACATCGACGACGCCCGGCGCGTGTTCGCCCTGGTCGAGCGCGGCCGGCGGCTAACCCTGCGCGGCTGGAACGTGTACTACCTGCAGAACAGCCGCAGCAACGACATCGCCTACGTGCTGCAGCAGGCATTCACGCCCGGCCGGGTGACGGCGGTGCCGAGCGCGCGGGCCATCGGCAGCACTGCACCGGGCCGGGGCAACCAGCGCAGCGGCTTCAACAACGGGGGTGGGGGCACCGGCAGCGGCGGCGGCCTCGGAAGCGGGAGCGGCACGGGAAGCGGCCTGGGCAGCGGGGGCGGCGGGAGCAGCGGCTTTGGATCAGGAGGCGGGCTTGGATCAGGCGGCGGGCTTGGCTCGGGCAGCCAGTCCGGCGTGGGTCAGCAGGCCAACGCTGCCCCGGCCGTCGATCCCTCGCAGAATCCCGCCAACCCCTTGCTGGGCGGCCTGGACCCGACCTCGACCGCCGGCGGCACACCCACGGGCGCCGACGCGAACAACATCCGCATCATCCCCAACTCGCAGAACAACGCCATCCTGATTTACGCGACGCCGCAGGAGCGCGACACCATCGAGTCGATGCTGCGCAAGATCGACATCCTGCCCTTGCAGGTGCGGATCGACGCGACCATCGCCGAGGTGGACCTGAACGACACGCTACAATATGGCACGCAGTTCTTCTTCAACGCCGGCATCAACGGCGCGCTGAACTTCAGTCCGGCCGGCACCGCCGCCAACACCTTCTTGTCCGCCTTTCCCGGCTTCGTGCTCAGCGGCCCCGGCGGCCAGAACGCGGCGCTGAGCGCGTTGCAGGCAGTCACGACGGTGAAGGTGCTGTCGTCCCCGCAGGTGCTGGTGCTGGACAATGAGGCCGCGCGCCTACAGGTCGGCAACCTCGTGCCGTTCCTGACCAGCAGCTCGCAAAGCCAGATCACCAGCAACGCGCCCATCGTGAACTCCGTCGATTACCGGGAGACCGGGGTCATCATGGAAGTGACGCCCCAGGTGAACAGCGGCGGGCTGGTGACGCTGGACATCTCGCAGGAGGTCAGCAACGTCGTCCCGGGCGCCAGCTCGTCGGGCATCGCCTCGCCCACCTTCTCGGAGCGCACCGTCACCAGTCGGGTGGTGGTGCAGGACGGGCAGACGATCGGCCTGGCCGGCCTGATCCAAGACAACTCCTCGCGCCAGAACCAGGGCATCCCGTTTCTCAAAGACATCCCGCTGCTGGGCCTGCTGGCGGGGTCGCAGAGCAACGCGCGCACGCGTACGGAACTGGTGGTGCTGATTACGCCGCACGTCGTGCACGACCAGCGGGATGCGCGGGCGCTGACCGAGGATCTGCGCGACCAGTTGATCAACGCCGCCAAGGTGCCGGGCGAGCTGGGCCGGCTGCACTCGACCGGCTCGGACGACCCCAGCCGGCCGCTGCGCCGGAACTTGCGACTGGACCAGTAGGGTGCCGGCCCAGGAACGCGGGAGCGAGCGCGGCTTCGCGCTGCTGATCGTGCTGTGGGCGGTGGTGCTGCTGTCGCTGCTCGCCACGCAGTTGACAGCGGCCGGGCGCACGGAGGTACAGCTTGCCGGCAACCTCAAGGCGGCAGCGGCGGCCGAGGCGGCGGCGGACGGCGCCATCCCCGAAGCGGCGTTCCACCTGCTCGACCCCGCCACGCGCTGGGCCGCCGATGGCCGGGAGCACCAGGTGCAGGCGCCCGGCGCCCGCATCGTGCTGCGGATCGACAACGAGGCCGCCAAGGTGAACCCGAACCTGGCCGAGCCGCCGCTGCTGCAGGCGCTGATGCGCCGTCTGGGCGCGGACCAGCAGTCGGCCGAAAGCATCGCCGACGCCATCGCCGACTGGCGCTATCCCGGTGCCCAGCCGCGCCCGCATGGCGCGAAGGCGCCGCAGTACCGCGCGGCTGGGCTGGATTACGAGCCGCCGGGCACGCCGTTCAGCACGGTGGACGAGCTTGCCGCAGTGCTGGGCATGACCCCTGCCCTGCTGGACCGGATGCGGCCGTACTTGTCGGTGCAGACCGATACCCCGCCGGACCCGGCCGCGGCAGCCCTTGTGGTCCAGCAAGCCATCCGCGATGTGTCCGGGCCGCCGCGGAGCACCGCGACCCCGGCGCCGCCGCGCACCGTGACCATCACCGCCCAGGCGAGCGGCGACGCCGGCGGCCGGTTCACCCGGCGGGCAACCCTCCGGCTGGGTGCGACGAAGAAGGACCCGCTGGTCCGGGTGCTGACCTGGGAAGCGCCATCGTCCTAGCCTGCTTGGGTGCCACCTGTCCGCGGACCCAAAGAGGCGTGCCTAGCGGTTGCAGATCAGGTCCGGCCCGGCCTCCCCGGCCTGGTTGTTGGGTCCGCGCGAGCACAGGTCGAACTCGTGGCCGGGCCGCGCGGAGGGATTGCGGTAGAGATAGGGGTGGTTCCAGGGGTCCAGCGGCTGCGCGTCCCCCTTCAGGTAGGGGCCTTCCCACCCGGTGACGCCGCCCGGAGGGGTGTTGAGGGCGACCAGGCCCTGCTCCGTGGTGGGATAGCTGCCAACCCCGAGCTTATACAGGTCCAGCACGCCGGCAAGCTGCTCGACCGACTGCTTGGCGACGGACACGCGGGCGCCGCCGAACTGGCGCAGCACCGCAGGGCCAACCTGCAGGACCAGCAGGCCCAGGATGGCCACGACGACAAGGATCTCAAGCAGGGTAAATCCGGCGTCTGAACCGGGTTTCTGCGTATCTGGCTGCTGCATCGCTATCAACTCTCTGCTAGTCACGCAGGCGGTCACCACCGATGACGAAGGTGCCTGGATGCTCGCCCCCATGATGGGTTCTGCCTGATGGCCGTTCCATACCTCGCCTGCATGGCGCTCGTCGCGCAGATCTACGCCCTACCGCCGCGCGTCCTGCCGTCGATCCAGGCCGTGGAGGGCGGCAGCCCCGGCGTCGTGCACCGCAACACGGACGGGACCGAGGACATGGGGGTCATGCAGATCAACACGCTCTGGATCGGCGCCCTGGCCCGCTACTCGCGGCTCGACCCGGCCGAGGTCCGCGCCCGGCTGTTGCTGCGGCCCTGCTACAACATCGCGGCGGCCGGGCTGATCATGCGGACCTACCTCGATGAGACGCGGGGCGACCTGATGCGGGCCATCGGCAACTACCATTCGCACACGCCGCTGCGGAACCAGACCTATCAGGCGAAGGTGCTGCGGTCGGCCGCCATCCTGTTCCGCCCCTGGGCGCCTGCTGCCCCCGTTAGCCGCCCGCCGGGGTGACGAACAGCCCGTTGAAGCCGCGGCGGACGGTGTACTCGTAGATCCCCGCCCGATACAGTGGGACGGAGCCGAAGCGGTTGGTGTCGAAGACCACGCGCTGCAGGCTCACGGAGCATAGGACCGTGTCGGGCCGGGAGGTCGGCACCTGGCCGACCGGCGGTGCGACGATCAGGGCGGACAGGCCGCGCTCCTCCAGGATGCGGGAAACGATGTCGAGCACCTCGGGGGTGCCGCATAGCGGGATGGGTACGCCGGCCCTCGCCGCGGCGGGGGCCAGGAGCAAAACAGCCATGAGCAGGCAGTTCCGAGGTTGCAACGGGGTGGCTCCATGCGGTGCGGGTGCGGGGACCGTGCCCGCACCGCATGGCAAAGTCTAGCGGAAGAGGCCGTTTGCCTGGTTCGGCAGGAAGGCGCCGCCGTTGCGGATGCCGCCATAAACGATGCTCAGCACCTGGATGATCTGCCGGCGGTAGGCGAGCGAGCTGGTATCGGACGGCGAGATGTTCACCAGCAGGCTGGACGTCGAAACCGGGCTTTCCCCGCCGCTGCCGAGCTGTGCGCGGACGGCGGAGATCGCGTTCGCCTGCGACTGCAGGCCCAGCGCGCCGATCGTGGCCCGGATGGTGCCGGCATGGTACGCCTCGATGGCCAGGATGCTGGCGGCGGCGCTGACATTGCCCGAGTTCGTCAGCAACCCGGCGGCGCCGCCGTAGGCTGTCACGCCGACGTCCTCGAAGACGAATGAGCCCAGGACGAAGTTGGCCTCGTTCAGGAACGGGTTGAACTGCGTGCCGGGCGCGACCAGTCCTGCTGCCGCCGCCAGGGTATTAAAGCTGTTGAGCAGGTCGATCTGCGGACGCGCCACCGCGGCGCTGCCAAGGGCGGTGCGCAGGAAACGGACGTGGTTGGTCTCGTCGATGGCGAGCTTCTGCGCGTAGGCCGCGATCAGCGGGGTCTTGAACGGAACCTGGGCGCCGCCGAGCACGCTGCCCAAGGTGCCGGTGCCGGTGATGTCGGTGGGCTGCAGGCCGGTGCCCAGGAAGGCGCGCAGGTAGTACTCTGCCTCGATATACTCCAGGTTCAGCGCGAAGTTCAGGATGTCGGCGTCGGTGAACGTCTGCGCCTGGGCCGGCGTGGACCAAGTCAGCGCCGTGCCGCCCGTCGCCAGTGCGCCCAACGCGACCGCGCCGGCTGCGCCCGCACCGACCCGTCCGATCAGGGAACGGCGGTTCACGCCGGCGTCGGCGGTGCCCTCGGCGGGCGGAGTGGTTTGCTGGTCCATGCGGAAGTCTCCCGTGATTTACGTCTATTGACGCGGCGGGCAACAGTCCGCATCGCGCCACGGCACCTAAGCCGCATTGTGATACCGGCGCTATCGCACTTTGGATGCGCGCGGGACGACATACTTGCGCCTTGACATGCACCCTTCGCCCGCGGCGATGGAGTGGTCGCCTGTCGCGGCCGCCTCAGAAGTGACGCCGCCGGGGCGGCGGCGGCGTGGCCGGGCCGACATAGATGACCTGCATGGTGGCGCCGCCCTGGAAGGTGGCAACCTGGACCGGGTTGCGCGCGACATCCGCGATGTCGAGCAGGGTGACGCCCGCAGCCTCGGCCAGGGTACGTCGCATCGAGATTGCGATCCTCTGGATGACGGGCATCAGCGCCCCGGGCCGGGGCAGGAAGGCGAGGGCCGCCGCGGGCAGGCTGGCGGCGCCGGTCCAGTGCGCCATCACCTGCCGGGCATAGGGCAGCCCGCGCTCCGGGTTGAGCGAGTGATACCCGGCCGCTGCGTCGGACCAGGTGCCGGTGCGGGCGAACAGGCTGTTCAGGAACCCGGCCGCGTAGGTTGCATTGGAGCCAGGGTCGAACGCATCGTCCAGTGAGGTGAACGCGGTAGGGTGGTGCATCAGGTTGACCTGCATGCAGCCCACGTCCATCGAGAGCACCCCACGCTCCAACAGGGCGCGCGCCGCGTCCATGGCTTCCGCCTTGGTGGCATAGTAGCTGCCGGCCCCCTCGGCGTTGATCGTCCACGGCCAGGGCTGGCGCTCGCCGGTGTCCGGGTCGGTGCGCCCGCTCTCGACCATGGCGATGGCGTGCAGCAGGCCCGGCGCAGTCCCGGCAGCCGCCTCTGCCGCCAGGATGGCCTGGGGGCATGGCCCGGCCATGGCGCGCAGCGAAACAAGGCATAGGCCGAACAGGATACCGGCCAGGGCTGCGACATTCATGGAAGTATAACGATAGGCATGGAAGCATAGTGTCCGACGAGGCCGGAGCCGTCCTGTTACCTTTTGTTCGAAACCTTCAGTTAATCTCGTGTGTACCAGGAAGGGCGTCCAGCACGGCTTGCAGGGCCAGGCGCGCCATGCCGTCGGCCTTGCTGGGTCCGCCGGGCGGGACGAGGGGGGTGATCCAGGCGCTATGGCGCAGCACCGGCGTTGCGCCGAATAGGCCGTAGCCGCGCACGCCGACAGCGGCGGCGATGTTCAGGGCGGCGGTGTCGTTGCCGAGGTAGAACGCCTGGGCCTGCAGCAGCCCCGCCAGCGTCCGCAGGTCCAGGCCGAGTACCGGCCGCGCCCGGGCGGCCAAGGGGCCGAGCCGCTGCATGATGTCGGCGGCCATCGCGTGCTCGGCCGGGCCGCCGACAAGCAGGACCGCCGGCCAGCCGCGTTGCAGCAGCGCCGCCGCGAGGCCGGCGAAGTTGGCGGCGCCCCAGTTCTTCCAGTCGTCCGACGCCGCGATGCCAAGTGCGACGCCGCCCGCCGGCGCAACCCCCGCCGCGGCCCGGCGGTCCTCGTCGGTCACCTGCAGCCGCGGCTCCGGCTGGTCGAGCGGGATGCCGGCCAACGCCAGCCAAGCCGACGCCTGCTGGTAGGGATGCGCCCGCCACTCCTCCCGCGGCAGGAACGGCCCCCGCAGCAGCCGGCGCTGCCAGCCGATGCCGTAGCCGTGCCGCCGCCCGATCCCGGCCGCCCAGACTGCGGTGGTCAGCATGCGGCTGCGGGTCAGCAGGACCGCGCCGTCGCAGCGCAGCGCGCGCAGGTCGTGCACCAGGCGCAGCATGCCCAGGTTGCCCTCGTGCCGCCCGCCCGCGTCCCACTGGCCGCGCTCGACATAAAGGATGTCGTCCACGCCGTCGGCCGGTCCGACGACCTCGGCGGCCAGGGAGCGGCGCCGGGTAACCAGCGTGACCCGCCGTGCCAGGGCGGACAGAGCGCGGATGTGCGGCAGGTGCCAAATCATGTCGCCGATGCCGACGCGCGGCTGGACGAGGGCGAGATGCTGCAGGGCAGGGATGCTGGGTATGGTCACGGCGGGACCCCTTATCCGGTTTGGGCCGCCGGCGCAGCTTTGAGCTGCTGGCGCAACCTTGGACCGCTGGCGCGATTTCGGTCCGCTGGCGCATCGGGGTCCGCTGGCGCATTGGGGTCCGGTCACATCCTGGGCAGCACGCCGCGCCTGCGTTGCCAAAGAGGCCGCCTGCCGCCTAGCTTGCGGCCGGAAACGGTCATGCACAGAGGGGATCAGCATGAAAGAGTTCGGCATCAAGGCTGGAAGCGCAAAACCGGCCAGCGTCGATGACATCCTCGCGTCGGTTGAGGATGCGGTGCGGCGCGCCTATGCGCTGGGCCGTAGCGACGCGATGAAGCGCGTGGTTGAGCTGGCGCAATCGGACGACCCTGGCCTGCGCGCCGTCGCGCTGCTCGGACCAGCGGAGCCGGCACGGCGCGAGGCCGCTCCGGCGTTCCTGGCAGCGCCAGCCGAACCCGCGCCGGTTATCGAACCCGCGCCGGTCGTGGAACCCGCGCCCGTCTTGGAACCCGCGCCGGTTATGGAGGAGGCGCCGCCGGAGGCCGCCCCTGTCATGCATGCAGAATCGCATGAGCGGTCCGAGGCAGGGCCGCCCGCCTCGCAGCAGCCTGCCCCGGCCCAGGCGTCGCCGCAGGAGCCGCCGCGGTCGGTCGGAAACTTCCTGGCGGATTACTTCTACCCGCTGGGATCGAAGAAGTAGGCTCTCAAACCGGCTCGGCGCAGGAACCACGACATGACGATTGAAGCCCATCACGGCCACGCACTGATCGAGGCTGCCCGCGCCGCGCTGGACGGCGTGCACCGCGCTGCGCTGGCGGCGGACGCGGGGGGCTTGCGGCGCGGGTTGGCCGTCGCTGCCGCCAGCCTGCAAGAGGCCACGCAGGCCGGGCTGGATGAGGCGGCGGCCGGCGCCGTCGAGGGCGCACAGGCCATCATCGCAGCGGCCCTGAAGGACCTGGACAGCGGCGCGCTGGTGGAGATGGAGCAGCAGATCGAAGGCGCGCGCAAAAAGCTCGCCATGGTCTGACCCAGGGCAAGCAGGCAGCGCGAGAACCGCCCCATCTGCCCCTTCCCCCCTTCGGGAGAGGGCCGGGGTGAGGGGGTCTTGCGGCGCAACCCCCCGGCCTGACAGGCCGCGTCCCGACGCCGCTGGCGAGCGAGCAAGGCCCCCTCACCCCGGCCCTCTCCCGGAGGAAGAGGGAGCAGGCAGCGCCCTTGCGCATCAGGTGGCAATCCCGCGCTCGAAAAGGCTGCCGTTGGCCCATGCCGGACCCTGCGGACGCCAAGCGCCGCCGCCCTACGACGGCGCAATCGCGTGGAAGAAGCCGCCGCTGACCCGGCCACGCCGTCCGCCCGTAGGACCCAAGGCCCTGCCAGCCGCATCCCGCAGCTCGGCCAAGGGATCGTCATCGCCGGGGTCGCTGACGCTGGCGTAATGGAATTCGTGCCCGCGCACCGACGTGCCGGCCTGGCCGACCGGACCATCCGCCAGCAGCGTCGCCTCCCGGTAGCCAAGGTTCATCCGTCGCTTGGCGAAGCTGGTGGAGTGGCCGAGCAGCCCGGCCATCGCGTGCCGCACGCCGGCCGCATCGACCAGGCCGGCGCCCAAGGCCATGTAGCCGCCGCACTCGCCATGCACCGGGCGGGTCTGCGCGAAGCCGGCCAGCCCTGCCTTGAACCGCGCCGCGGCGGCCAGGGCGCCCGCGTGCAGCTCAGGATAGCCGCCGGGCAGCCAGCAGGCGTCGCAATCCGGCCGCGGCGCCTCGTCTGCCAGCGGCGAGAAGGGCATCACCTCGGCTCCAGCCGCCCGCCAGCCGGCAAGGACGTGGGCGTAGATGAAGCTGAATGCGGCATCCGACGCCAGGGCGATCCGCTGCCCCGGCGGGCGCAGGCCGTGCGCCCCCCCGGCCTCCGGCACCTGCACCGGCGCGGCGGCGGCAAGGATGCCGTCCAGGTCCAGGTGCCGCTCCGCCATGTCCGCCAGCCGGTCCAGCAGGGCCTGCAGGTCGGTGTGCTCGCCGGCCTGGACCAGCCCAAGGTGCCGCTCGGGCAGGGCCAACGCCGGGTCGCGCGGGATGGCGCCCAGCACGGGCAGGCCGACCGCCTCGATGGCGGCCGTCACGCCGGTCCGGTGCCGGTCGCTGCCGACGCGGTTCAGCACCACGCCGGCGATGCGGACTGCGGCATCGTGCAGCATGAAGCCGCGGGCAATGGCGGCGGCGGTCTGCGACTGGCCGGACACGTCCAGCAGCAGCAGCACCGGCAGCCGCAGCCCCGCCGCCAGGTCCGCCGCCGTGCCCGACCGGCCCGGCGGCGCGGCCACGCCGTCGAACAGGCCCATCGCGGACTCCACCACCAGCAGGTCGGCGTCCTGGGCTGCATCCCCGGCGAGGCGCGCCAGTAGCGGCGGCGGCATGGCCCAACTGTCCAGGTTCGGCACCGGGGCGCCGCTGGCGGCGGCGTGAAAGGCCGGGTCGATGTAGTCCGGGCCGGACTTCGCCGCGCGCACGGCATGGCCACGGCGGCGCAGGCCGGCGATCAACGCCATCGTCAGCGTAGTCTTGCCCGAGCCAGACCTGGGTGCGCCGACGATGATCCCATGCGCGGGGCCGCGGGTCAGCATCGCGCGCCGCCGCTGCTTCGACTATATCCCACCATGTGGACCTTGCCCCTGCCCTGCGCCGCGGCTGGACGACCGGGGCCTGCGCCACGGCCGCCGCAAAGGCCGCCTTCACCGCCCTGCACACCGGCTGCTTTCCGGACCCGGTGGAGATCGGCCTGCCCCGTGGCCAGCGCGTGTCGTTCACCCTGGCCGAGACGGGGGTGGCGGACGGCTGCGCGACGGCCGGCGTAGTGAAGGACGCCGGCGACGATCCGGACGTGACGCACGGCGCCCTGGTGCTGGTCCAGGTCGGCCCGGCGCCGCCCGGCAGCGGCGTGCTGTTCCGCGCCGGGGCGGGTGTCGGCACCATCACCCGCCCGGGCCTGCCGGTCCCGCCGGGCGAGCCCGCCATCAACCCGGTGCCCCGCGCCATGATCCGCGCCGCGCTGGAGGAAGTCCGCCCGGCGCCGGACGCCATCGTCACCATCGGCATCCCCGGCGGCGAGGCGCTGGCCGCCCGCACCCTGAACGGCCGGCTGGGCATCGTCGGCGGGCTGTCCATCCTGGGCACGACGGGGATCGTGGTGCCGTACTCCTGCGCTGCGTGGATCGACACCATCCACCGCGGCATCGACGTCGCCCGCGCGGTCGGGCTGACCCACGTCGCCGCCAGCACCGGCAGCACGTCGGAGGCGGCGGTGCAGGCGCTGCATGGCCTGCCGGACATTGCGTTGCTGGAGATGGGCGATTTTGCCGGGGCCACCTTGAAGTACTTGCGCCGCCATCCGGTGCCGCGCGTCACCCTGGCCGGCGGCGTTGGCAAGATGACCAAGCTGGCGCAGGGCCGGCTGGACCTGCACAGCAAGCGTGGCGCGGCCGACATGCCGGCCCTGGCGGCCTTGGTGGGCGATCCCGCGCTGGCCCGGCAGATCGCGGCGTCCAACACCGTTGCCGAGGCGTTCGCCTTCGCCGCCGCGCAGGGCGTTCCGTTGGGCGACAGTGTGGCCTGCGCCGCCTGGCGGACGGCGGCGGCGGTGCTGGACGGCGCCGGCGTTGCGTTGGAGATTGCGCTTTTCGACAGGGCGGGCGGCCTGGTGGGCCGGGCGGGTTGCACCGCGTCCTGACCTGGCAGCCGGCGCCGCCGACAAGCAGTCGCTATCGCACGCCGGCCCCGGCGCGGCGATCCGAGAGGCCAGGATCACTGCAAGAGCCGCACTGACTCCCTTTCCCTTCGGGAGAGGGCCGGGGTGAGGGGGCGGGCAAGCACGGCGCCATCCGGCAGAAGGACCGCTCCGCAAGCAACTAGCGTCCGTGCTGCAAGACCCCCTCACCCCGACCCTCTCCCGGGGGGAGAGGAAGAAGTCACGCCATGGTGCCCTCGGATCGCCGCGTTGCCTCGCTCCCCGCAGTGGCAAGCCTGCCGCGTCAGCCATCGGGCAGCCCCCTGAACTGGCGGGCATAGTCCGCACTGTAAAGTGCGCTGTCCCGGAACCCGGCGGCGGCCAGGGCCGGGCCGACCAGGACCAGCGCCGTGCGCTCGGCGGGAGCGGCGGCCAATTGCGCCTCCAACGTGGCCAGCGTGCCGCGCAGCAGCACCTCATCGGGCCAGGTGGCGCGCACCACGACTGCCGCTGGGCACCCGGGTCCGTAGAACGGTGTCAGCGTGGCGACGATCCCGGCCAACTGCTGCACCGCCAGGTGGATGGCCAGCGTGGCGCCGGTCGCGGCAAACGCGGCCAGGGTCTCGCCAGCCGGCATGGCGGAGGCGCGGCCCGGCATCCGTGTCAGCACCACGCTCTGCGCCACCTCCGGCACCGTCAGCTCGCACCCCAGCGCGGCCGCGGCAGCGGAGAAGGCGGGGACCCCAGGGGTCAGCGTGTAGGGGATGCCGAGGCGGTCCAGCCGGCGCACCTGCTCGGCGACGGCGCTGTAGATCGACAGGTCGCCCGAGTGCAGCCGGGCCACGTCCTGCCCGGCGCGTGCGGCGGCGGTGAACTCGGCCTCGATCCCGTCCAGCGACAGCGGCGCGGTATCGACCAGGCGCGCGTCCGGCGGGCAGTGCGCCAGCAGCGCCTTCGGCACGATGGAGCCGGCATACAGGCACACCGGGCAGGCCGCCAGCAGGTCGCGCCCGCGCAGGGTGATCAGGTCGGCCGCCCCCGGCCCGGCGCCGATGAAGTGGACCGTCATGGCCCCGCCAGCGCACAGGTCGCGCCGCCCAGGCTGATCCGCGCCAGCAGCAGCCGCCCGCCGGACGCCGCCAGCGCGGCCCCTTCCGCCACGGACGCCACGCCGGTGGTGCGCTCGGCGATGCCAGACCGGGTCGGGCAACGCGGCTGCACCGCCTGCAGCGCCGCCAGATCGACGAACACCAGCGGCAGGCCGAGGAGGCGGGCGGCCCCGTGCAATCCGGGTTCGTGCTGCTTGAACCCAGGTGCGGCCATGGCTGCGACAGCCCGCCCGGCGGTGACGGCCGCCAGCCGCACCACCCCGGCCAAGTCCTCGGCCGAGCAGCCCGCACGGCACCCGACGCCGGCGACGATCACGGCTTCACCGCCAGCCATTGCGTGACGGTCATGGCCGGACGGTAGCCGTGCATGCCGCCGATGCGGTCCAGGCGTTCAACGGAAAGCCGCGTCAGCGTGCCGCCCAGGCGGGCGCGGGCCGCGAGCAGTGCCGCCTCCGTCTCGATGGTGACGGCGTTGGCCACCAGGCGGCCATCGGGCGGCAGGGCGGCCCAGGCGGCGTCGATCACGCCGGGGTCGGCCGCGCCGCCGCCGATGAACACGGCATCGGGCTGCGGCAGGCGGGCCAGCGCATCCGGCGCCGAGCCATCGACCACCTGCAGCGCCGTGCCGAGCGCCGCGGCGTTGCGCCTGGCCCGGGCGGCGCGGTCGCGGCTGCCGTCGATGCCGATGGCGTGGTTGGCGGGATGGCGTAGGCACCACTCGATCCCGACCGAGCCGGAGCCGCAGCCGACATCCCACAGCACCTGCCCGCGCCGCGGCGCCAGGGTGGACAGCGTGACAGCGCGGATTTCCCGCTTCGTAATCTGGCCGTCATGCTCGAACATCTCGTCCGGCAGGCCGGAGGCGAGGGGGATAACTTGCGCGCCGGGTGCCGCCGCAACCTCGATGGCGACCATGTTGAGCGGATGTACCTCCTCCACGTCGAACCCGGCGGCACTGCTGGCACGGACGCGGTGGCTGGCGCCGCCCAACGCCTCCAGCACCCACAGCCGCGATGGGCCGAAGCCGCGATCCGTGACCAGGGCGGCGACGGCGGCCGGCGTGCCTACATCGGCCGACAGCGCCAGAATGCGCGCGCCGGGCTGCAGGGCCGGCAGCAGCGGTCCGAACCCCCGGCCGCAGAACGACAGCGTCACGCAGTCCTGCAACGCCCAGCCGAGCGCCGCGCAGGCCAGGGTGAAGGCGGATGGGGCGGGGATGCACTGGGTTTCCGCCGCCAGCACATGCCGGGCCAGGGTGGCGCCGGCGCCGAACCAGTACGGGTCGCCCGACGCCAGCACGGCGACCGGGGCGGGACGCCGGGCGGCGATCTGCGCCAATGTGCCGTCCATCGGGCTGGACCAGGTGCTGCGCTCCCCGCGGATCAGCCTGTCGGCCAGGGCCAGATGGCGCTCTCCGCCGATCACGAGCACGGCGTTCGCCAGCAGAGCCTCCGCCGCGGGAGTCAACGCGCCGTCCTCGCCGATGCCGAGGATGGCCAGCCAGGGCGGGTTCATGGCATCCCCTGCCGATGAACGTGCTGATCCTGGGAGGCACCACCGAGGCGTCGGCCATCGCCCGCGGCCTGGTTGGCGATGCGCGGTTCCGGCCGGTGCTGTCCCTGGCCGGGCGGACGCGTGCGCCGGTGCCGCCGCCGGTGCCCTGGCGCAGCGGCGGCTTCGGCGGGGCTGCGGGGCTGGCTGCTTACCTGGCCGAACATGCGGTGCAGGCGCTGCTCGATGCGACGCATCCCTTCGCCGCGCAGATCAGCCGTAATGCCGCCGTTGCTGCCGCCCTGGCCGGGGTGCCGTTGCTGGCCGTCCTGCGCCCGGCCTGGGCTGTGGCGCCGGGCGATAGGTGGACCACCGTTCCCGACATGGCGGCGGCGGCGGCGGCCCTGGGACCGGCGCCGCGCCGCGTGCTGCTCACCGTCGGGCAGCAAGAGCTGGCGCCGTTCGCCGCCGCGCCATGGCACGACTACCTGGTCCGCAGCGTCGATCCGCCGCCGGCCGGCCTGTTGCCGCGGGGCGCACGGACCCTGACCGCACGCGGGCCGTTCAGGGAGACGGATGAATTGGGACTGCTCGCGGCGGAGCGCATCGAGGTCGTCGTGACCAAGAACTCCGGCGGGTCCGCAACGGCCGGCAAGCTGGCCGCGGCGCGTGCGCTGGGATTGGCGGTGGTCATGGTCGAGCGCCCGCCCAGCCCGGCCGGAACCGTGCCCGACGCCGCGGCGGCGCTGGCCTGGCTGCATCACCGCGCCGCCGCGTGCGAGCGGGGGGAGTAGAGCCAGGGCTGCCGTCCCGGCCGCTCGATCCGGCGCGTGGCCGCGGAGCCGATCAGCACCAGGGTCCGCATGTCCGCCCGGGCCGGGTCAGCGTCGCGCAGGGTGGTGACCTCGATGCCCTCGTCCGCACGGCTGATCGCCGTTGCGAACACGACGGGGGTGTCCGGCGGCAAGATGGCCCGCACGGCGTCGAGCGCCGCGCCAAGCTGCCACGGCCTGGCGCGCGACGCCGCATTATACAGCGCGACCACGAAGCCGGCCCCTGCCGCCGCCGTCAGCCGGTGCAGTACGACGGGGAACGGCTTCAGGTTGTCGGACAGCGAGATCGCGCAAAAATCATGCCCCAGCGGCGCCCCCAGCCGGGCGGCGGCGGCGAACATGGCGCTGATGCCCGGCACCACCTGCACATCCAAGTCGCGCCAGCCGGGGTCGCCGTGTTCCACTGCCTCGAACACCGCGCTGGCCATGGCGAACACCCCGGCGTCGCCGGACGATACCACGGCCACGCGGGCGCCGCCCTCGGCCAGCCGCAGGGCATGGCGGGCGCGGTCCAGCTCCACCCGGTTGTCCGAGGCGTGCCGGACCTGGCCGGGACGCGGCGGCACGCGGTCCAAGTAGGTCGCATAGCCCACCAGGTCGGTCGCCCCGGCCAGCGCGTCCGCGGCCTGCGGCGTCTGCATCGCGGCGTCACCGGGGCCGAGGCCGACGATCAGGACGCAGCCGGTCATCGCACCCGCTGCCGGCCGGGGACCAGCACCAGGGAAAAGTAGGGCGCCGGGCCGTCCGGGTGATCCGCCAGGCGCGCGGTGCGGGTGCCGGCCATGGTGCCGCGCTCGACCAGGATGGCACGGTCCAGCAGGTGGGCGTGGGCCAGGGCGGCGCGTATCTTCGCCATATTGCGCCCGACCTTCATGATGACGGCGGCGTCGCCCCCGGCCAGCCGCGCGGCCAGGGCGCCGGCCTCCATGGTGCCGGGCAGCACTTGCAGCACGTCGTCGCCGTGCGTCATCGGCGTGCGCGCCTGCGCCCAGCAGCCGCTCATGGCGGTGATGCCCGGGATGACCTCGGTCGGGTGGCCCGGCGCCAGGCGGTCGAACAGGTACATGGCGGAGCCGTAGAAGAACGGGTCGCCCTCGCACAGCAGCGCCACGTCCTGGCCCGCGTGCAGCCGTTCCGCCGCCGCGCCGGCCGATGCCTCGTAGAAGGCGCGGATACCGGCGGCATAGCGGGGGTCGTCCACGTCGATTTCGGTGGTGTAGGGGTACTCGAACCGCAGCTCCTCCACCTCGGGATGCAGGTATCCGGCTGCGATGCTGCGGGCGTGGCCCACCCGTCCGCGCTTGGCGAAGTACGCGACCACCGGGGTGGTCCCCAGCACGCGGGCGGCCTTCAGGGTGAGCAGCTCGGGGTCGCCGGGTCCCATGCCGACGATGTGGAGGGTGCCTGCGGTCACCGCCGGGTCACTCGCGTTCGCTGGCCAGGGCGTTCACGGCGGCGACGGTCATGGCGCTGCCGCCGCGGCGGCCGTGCACGGTGGCGAACGGCACGCGGCCATCGGCGGCCAGGGCCTGCTTGCTCTCGATTGCGCCGACGAAGCCGACGGGCATCCCGATCACCGCGGCGGGCGGGGGCGCGCCGGCGTCCAGCAGTTCCAACAGGTGGAACAGGGCGGTGGGCGCGTTGCCGATGGCGACCAGCGCGCCGCCGAGCCGCGGCCCCCACAGGTCGAGCGCGGCGGCGGACCGGGTGTTGCCGATGCGGGCGGCCAGGCCGGGGGTTTCGGGGGCGTCCAGGGTGCAGACCACGTCGTTCCCCGCGGGCAGGCGGGCGCGGGTGATGCCGTGCGCAACCATCTTGGCGTCGCACAGCACCGGCGCCCCGGCCAGCAATGCGGCGCGGGCGGCGGCGGTGAAGCCGGGGCTGAACTGCAGGTCCTCGGTGATGGCGACGATGCCGCAGGCGTGGATGACGCGGACGGCGACCCGGGCCTCGTCGGGCGTGAAGCGGGACAGGTCGGCCTCGGCGCGTATGGTGGCGAAGGAGCGCTCGTAAATCGTGGCGCCGTCGCGGATGTAATCGCGCGGGGTCATGCGGGCAGGCCCGGCACCCAGTCGTGGACCAGCGTATAGGCGCCGGCGTGACCGACCATGGCGGGGACGCCGCCGGGGTAAGCACAGCCTTTGGCGCAGCCGGACAGGTGCAGCGGCCCGTGGCCCTCCCGCGCCAGACGGGCCGCGTCCTGGCGGGCGGGGACGGTGGCGCTGGCGCAGCCGGGGCTGCCGATGCAGGACGTGACCTGCAGGCGCGGGTCGTCGGGGTCGGTCGCCAGGCCGGCGGCTTGGGCGGCGGCGCGTGCGGCGGGCAGGTCGGCGGCGCACACCCGGCCGAGCAGGAGGACCCGCCAGGGGCTGGTGCGGATCGCGCCACCGCCGAAGCGGTCTGCCAGGGCGGCCAGGGCGTGCAGCGTTGCCGGGGCCAACTGGGCCAAGGGCAGGCCAAGCGCCAAGGCGCCGTAGTCAGTGCCGGGATAGGAGTAGTAGCCGTTCTTCTCCCTCTCCCTCCGGGAAAGGGCCGGGGTGAGGGGGTCTTGGCTGCGGGGCGGTGCGCGGCCGGTGTCAGCAGCAAGCAGCTCGTCCGGGTCAGGGTCCGTGCTTGCCCGCCCCCTCACCCCGGCCCTTTCCCGGAGGGAGAGGGGGAAGAGGCGCTTGCCGGCGGCTTCGGTCGTGAGGCGGATGACTTCGTTGACCGTTTGCTCCGGGGCGCATGGGCCGTCGCCCGGCGTGATCCGGTGCCGCCCGGCTTCGATCCGCACCAGGATGTCCGCCGCCAACGGCCAACCCGCCAGCACCCCGCCGGCATCGACCACGATAGAGAACTTGCTCGCGAGCGCCGGGCCATAAGCCAGCGCAGCCTCGATCCGCTCCGCCAAGCCATCATCCGCCGCGCCGGGGTCGTCACCGGCCAGGGATGGCGCGATCACCACGCGGCGGCGCTCCCGCTCCGGGTCCCCGTCCGCCAGCCCGGCCGCGACCATCGCCGCGGCGAACGGTGCCACCGCGTCCGGGAGCAGGCCGCGCACCTGCAGGTTGCCGCGCCGGGTCAGCTCGATCACGCCGTTGCCATAGAGCGCGGCGGCTTCGGCCAGCGCCCGGGCGGCGGGGGCGGCCAGGCGGGCGCCGAGCGGCTTCACGCGGACGAGCAGGCCGTCGCCGGTCGGCATGGGGTCGTACAGGCTGGGGCACCAGCCGCGACGCTGCGGCGTCATGCGCCGGCCGGCATGTTGCGGCGGGGGTGCCACAGGCCGGCTGCCTGCACCTCTGCGAACCGGGCCGCCATCGCCGCCCGTGCGTCGGGATTGGCGGCGCGCAAGAAGGCGTCCACGTCCGGCTCACCCAGCGTTGCCGCATGAAGCAGGTCGAACTGCGCGTCGAACCGGGTCGGCAAGGTGCGCGCGAAGCCGTGCAGCGCCTCGACGGACCGGGTGATCTCGGCCGCACCGCGGTAGCCGTGCCGCATCATGCCCCTGATCCAGTCGGGATTGGCCGCCCGGCCGCGCACGACGCGCACCACCTCCTCTGCCACCGTGCGCGGGCGCGGTGCGTCGGGGCGGGAGGTGTCCAAGTGGTACAAGGCCGGGTGCCCGCCCAGCCCGGCCGCGGCGGCGGCGAACCCGCCCTCGTGCGCGGCGTGCTCGGTGCTGTCCAGCAGGTCTGCCTCGGCGTGGTCCTGCTGGTGTACGAAGGCGTCCGCGGCGGCCACGCGGCCTCGCAAGCCGTCCGGGTCCGCGGCGCCGTCCAGCTCCCGGCCATACGCCCCAGCCGACGCCGCCAGCCAGGCCGCGCCGGCATCCGGGCCGGCGCCAGCGCCATACTGGCCGGACGGTGCGCCGTACACCCGCTGCGTCGCCCGGCGGAGTGCCGCCCCATCCAGGCCCCGCGCCACCCCGGCCAGCGGGTTGAAATCAGCCGCCTCATCCCGCTCCGCCACCGCCCGCACCACGCCGTCGAACAGCGCCACCTGCCCGGCGAACGCATCGCGGAACAGGCCGGAAATCCGCAGCGTGACATCGACCCGCGGGCGGTCCAGCAACGCCAGCGGCAGCACCTCGAAGCCGCTGACCCGGGCGGAGCCGTCGTCCCACACCGGGCGGGCGCCCAGCAGGACCAGGGCCAGCGCCAGGTCCTCGCCCCCGGTCCGCATCGTGGCGCTGCCCCACAGGTCGATCAGCAGCGAGCGCGGGTACTCGCCGTGGTCCTGCAGATGGCGGCGCAGCAGCTCGGCGGCGGCCTTTTCGGCCAGCACCATGGCGGAGCGGGTCGGCACGCCGCGCGGGTCGATGGTGGCCAGGTTGCGGCCGGTCGGCAGCACATCGGCGCGGCCCCGAGTCGGCGCCCCTGCCGGACCCGGCGGCACAAAGCGTCCGTCCAAGGCCGCCAGCAACGCCGCACGCTCGGCAGCGGCGCATCGGTCCAGGTCCGCAGCACCGGCGCCGGGGCTGCCGCGGCGCAGGGCGGCCAGCATGCGGTCGCGGTGCGGCGGCGGGCGGCCATAGACGTGCAGGCCGTCGCGCACCTGCAGGTCCTTCACGTCGCACAGGTAGGCGTCCAGCCGGGCGAGCGCGTCGTCGTCTGTCGCGCCGCGGCCCACGCCGCTTTCGGCCAGCAGCCCGGCGGCGGCGGCGCGGTCCAGGACGTCGCGGCGCAGCAGAGCGGTGCGGCGGCGGTCCAGGCCGTCGGCTGCGGCGTACTCG
Organism: uncultured Acetobacteraceae bacterium; assembly: GCA_964242415.1. Classification (GTDB taxonomy): domain Bacteria; phylum Pseudomonadota; class Alphaproteobacteria; order Acetobacterales; family Acetobacteraceae; genus DASWOJ01. The sequence continues at coordinate 132,359 of CAXTAT010000004.1, read as the reverse complement.
TCGATCAGCCGCTCCAGCACGCGGGCCTCGCCGTGCGCGCCGCCCTCGCCGAGGGGGGGCGTCAGGTGGCCGATGGTGACGGCGCCCAGGCGGCGCTTGGCGGCGGCGGCCTCGCCGGGATTGTTGACGATGAAGGGATAGATGACGGGCAGGCCGCCCAGTAGGGCACGGGGCAGGCAGGCGGAGGACAGGGCGACGGCCTTGCCGGGCAGCCATTCCAGGGAGCCATGCGTGCCCAGGTGCACCAGGGCGTGGATGTCCAGGCTGGCGCGGAGCCATAGATGGAAGGCGATGTAGGCGTGGCAGGGCACTTGGTCGGGGTCATGGTACTCCGCCCGGCGGTCGGCGGGGCGGCCACGGTCGGGCTGGATGGCGACGGTGACGTTGCCCAGGCGAAGGTGGCGCAGGGTGAAGGCGCCGGACGCAATGCCGGGGTCCTGGTCCGGGGCGCCCCAGGCAGCGGTAACGGCAGATTGGACTGGGGGCGGCAGGGTCAGGAACAGGCGGCGATAGTCGTCCAACGACAGGAACGGCTGCGGCTGGCCGTTGCACAAGCGCTGCGAAAGCACCGCTGCTGCTTCCCCCTCTCCCTTCGGGAGAGGGCCGGGGTGAGGGGGCGGGCAAGCACGGTCCTCGGCAGCACCGGGCTGCGTTCTTGCTGGACTTGCGGCGCTCGGCTCCGCGGCCAAGACCCCCTCACCCCGGCCCTCTCCCGGAGGGAGAGGGAGAAGAAGGCCATACCCTTCCGATGACAGATCGTTCAGGATCGCAGCCAAGCTGGCGAAGCTGTCCAGCCCGACCGCATGGCCGCGCTGCCCGCCCACGCCGGGGTAGTCGGACAACACGATCGCAACCTGCCGCTCCGCCCGCGGCGTGCTGGCCAGCCGCGCCCAGCCTGCCGCGCGGTCCGCCGCCAGCGCCACGCCGTCCAGGTCCGCGCAGTGCACCGTGCGGGCATACTGCAGCCCAGGCACCCGGTCCTCTGCCGCCTTGAACGACACCGCGCCGGTCAGCAGCCTGCCGTCCAGCTCTGGCAGGGCGACGTGCATGGCCAGGTCGGCCTGGGTCAGCCCGCGGCTCGAAGCCGCCCATGCCTCCCGTGACGACCCGGCCAGCACGGCCTGCAGAACCGGCGCTCCAGGCGCATCCAGCGGCGACACCTCTGTGTCCCCCCGTGCGGAGAAGGCGGTGGCGTTCAGCACCACGGCGGGGCGCCAGGCGCGCAGGGTGGCGGCGACCCACGCGGCGCAATCCGGCGCCTTCAGGCTCGCAGCGAAGATGCATCCAACGTCCAGCCCGCGGGCACGCAGGGCATCGGCCATTGCAATGATCGGTTGGATGTCGGCGGACAGCAGGTGAGACCGGTAGAACACGATGGCCGCCAACGGCCTGCCCTCGCCAAGGTCCAGCGTATGGACGCCATGCTGCGGCATCGGCTGCGCCAGACCCCCATCGTCCGGCGCGGGACCGGCCAGGTGCGCGGCCAACCGCAGCGCCCGCGTCATGTTGGCGGGGCCACCGTGGCGGAAGCAGGCATCTAGCCGGGCCAGCGCATCCGGCGCCACGGTGGACAGCGCCGCAAGCCGCGGGTCGTCCCGCCCGTCGCCCGGCAGCACCGCCAGGGCGATGCCACGATCCCGGCACAGCGCCGCCGCTTCCTCGATGCCATATCGCCAGTACTCCAGCCCGCCCAGCAGCCGCACCACGACGCAGCGCGCACCGGCCACCACCTGCTCCAAGTACAGGTCCACCGACATCGGGTGCAGTAGGCGGCCCAGGTTGGCCAGGCGCAGCGCCGGCGCCCCCGGCATCGCCTGCCACGCCCCGGCCAGCGCCCCCAGGTCGGCGTCGGAGAAGCTGAGCACCACCAAGTCAGCCGCCGTCTGGCCAAGGTCGTCCGGCAGGCCGTCCTCGTCCAGCGCGCGGGTGTCGCGGACCAGCAGGTGCATGGCGCTACCCGGCGATCCCAGCGGCGATGGCCAGGCGGTCCATGCCGGCCTGGCCAATCACGACGACATGCCCGGCGCGTATTTCGCCCACCGCCCACGGACGGTCGAAATCCTGGCGGAACCGGGCGCCGACGCCCTGGATGGCCAGGCGCATCGGCTTGCCCGCGACCGCGGCGAAACCCTTGATCCGCAGCACCCCATGCCGTTCGGCCACCGTCCGCAGGCGGGCGACCAGGGCGTCCGGGGCGCCGGTCTCCGGCAGCGGGACGACGAAGCTCTCGAAGTCGTCGTGCTCGTGCGCGCCGTCCTCGGCGTCGTGGTGGGACGGGCGGGTGGCCAGGTCGCCCTCGGCGGCGGCGTGCAGGCCGAGCAAGATGGCCGGGTCCACCCGCCCGCCCGACGCCGGCACCATCTGCACGGCGCGCGGCAGGGCGGCGCCGACCACCTCGCGCAGCCGGGCCAGGGCGGCGGCGTCCAGCAGGTCGGCCTTGTTCAGCACCACCAGGTCGGCGGAGTTGAGCTGGTCCTCGTATACCTCGGCCAGGGGGTTATCGTGGTCAAGGCCGGGGTCGGCGGCGCGCTGGGCGGCGACGGCGGCGGGGTCGTCGGCGAAGCGGCCGTCCAGCACCGCGGGTCCATCGACGACGGTGACGACGCCATCGACCGTCACGCGGGAGCGGATGCCGGGCCAGCCGAACGCCTTGAGCAGCGGCTTGGGCAGGGCAAGGCCGCTGGTTTCGATGACGATATGCTCGGGCGGCGGGTCGCGGGCGAGCAGGGCCTCCATGGCCGGCAGGAACTCGTCGGCGACGGTGCAGCACAGGCAGCCATTGGCCAGCTCGACGATGTCGGCCTCCTCGCAGGCGGGGATGCCGCAGCCGCGCACCAGGTCGGCGTCGATGCCGACGGCGCCGAACTCGTTGACGATGATCGCCAGGCGGCGGCCGGCGGCGTTCTCGATGACGTGGCGCAGCAGCGTGGTCTTGCCAGCGCCGAGGAAGCCCGTGATGACGGTGGCTGGGATCTTCGCTGTCATGCCGATTGCCCGTTTCCTGCTGCGTCATTGCGAGGAGCGCTCGCGACGCGGCAATCCAGGGGCCGCCAGACCGGAGCGCAGCCCTGGATTGCCGCGCCGAAGCCGGCTCGCAATGACGGCGGCTGACGGGGTGCCCCTGCGCAAGCGTGGGAGCAGAGGGCGGTCGGCCTCATTCTGGCGTCACCGGAAGAGACAGGTCGGGGATGCGGCCCACCACCATGCGCGCAAGCGACGCCGGGCGGCGGCTGGGCAGCACCGATCCCGTGGCGTGCCCGGCGTAGATGGCGGCATAGGTCAGCAGGTCCTCCGCCAGCGCCGGTTGCAGGCGCCCCAGCAAGTAGGTCCACTTGCCCGGCATCGAGATGGCGGCGGTGCAGCCCTGCTCGCAACTGGACAGGCAGGTGACGGGGCGCAGCTCCACCACGGCCGGGCCTTCAGCCATGGCGGCCTCCACGGCGTCGTGCATGAAGCGGCCCGGCGCGGTCTGGCCAGGCTCCAGCGGCAGGCCAGCGCGGCAAGTAATGCAGACGTGCAGGATGGGGAGCGGATCGGTCAACGTCGGTAGCCTCCGGCCGTGCTGTCACACGGGTGCCGGGCGCCCAGGGATCGCTCCGCTGAGTCGATGCAATCGCACCGCCGCCGCCGAGGCACCCCGCCCGGCCGCGCAACCTAGTCCTGATGGCAGGTCTCCTGGCTCGCGGTTCTGGATGCCGTGGCATCCACGCCCCTCGCCAGCCTTCCCGGAGTGACCCAGTGGCCTGTGACGAGCGGCTCGCCGCTTACAGTTGCGGGGGCAGCCGCGGCATCGGGGGTGGGGTCCCTACCGCGTTCCCTTTTAATCCGCCAACCGAAGCCCGGGTGGCGGAACCATCCCGGGTGGAGTATGTCCGCCGCCCCGCCCTGTCAATGAGAACCCGTGTGCCCACCCCCCTGCTGACCTTCGTCCTCGGCGGCGCCCGGTCCGGCAAAAGCCGACACGCGGAGGCGCTGGTGACCTGCCTGCCCGGCCCCTGGCGCTACATCGCCACCGCCCAGGCGTTCGATGCGGAGATGCAGGCACGCATCGCGCAGCACCGGGCAGAGCGGGCGCCGGGCTGGGCGACGGTGGAGGCGCCGGTGGAGCTGCCGGCTGCGCTGGAGGGGGCGGCGCCGGCCCTGGTGGACTGCCTGACGCTCTGGCTGAGCAACCTGATGCTGGGGGAGCATGACCTGCCGGCGGCGTTCGCGGCGCTAGATGCGGCCCTGGACGCGCGGCGGGCGCCGACGGTGCTGGTGTCCAACGAGGTCGGCCTATCGATCGTGCCGGACAACGCGCTGGCCCGAGCCTTCCGCGACCACGCCGGGCGGCTGCACCAGCGCATCGCGGCGCGGGCGGACCGGGTGGACCTCGTGGTGGCCGGGCTGCCGCTGCACCTGAAGGGAGCGCCTAAGTGAGCGATCAGACCACCGACGACGAGGCTGCCCGCCACGCCGCCAAGATGGCCAGGCGCAAGGCGGTCCAGGATGCCGAGGTCGCCGGCAAGACGCTGGAGAAGGGCCTGCTGATGGTCCACACCGGGCCGGGCAAGGGCAAGTCCACCGCGGCGTTCGGCCTGCTGCTGCGGATGGTCGGGCGCGGGCGGCGGGTGGGCGTGGTGCAGTTCATCAAAGGCGCCTGGTCCACCGGGGAGCGCGGGGCGCTGGACCGCTTCTCCGATCTCGTGGAGTGGCACACCATGGGCGAGGGCTTCACCTGGGACACCCAGGACCGCGCCCGCGACGTGGCCGCCTGCCGCCGCGCCTGGGGCAAGGCGGTGGAGCTGATGCACCAGCCCGGCCTGTCGCTGCTGCTGCTGGACGAGCTGAACATCGCCCTGCGCTACGACTACCTGCCCGAGGACGAGGTGCTGATCGCCCTGGCTGCCCGCCCGCCTGGCCTGCATGTCGTGGTCACCGGCCGCAACGCCCGACCCGCGCTGATCGAGGCGGCGGACCTGGTGACGGAGATGACGTTGGTGAAGCACCACTTCGCGGCGGGGGTGAAGGCGCAGGAAGGAATTGAGTTCTGACTCGTTCTCCCGTGCAGGGTGGAAAAGCGCAGCGTACTTGAAAGCAAAATTGCGCCTACATATATGCTGGTGTGTAATGTGGGGAGTACGTCATGGCGAATGCTTGTGTCAGTCCTGTAGAGCTTGAGAAGCGGAAGGCGTTCAGCCGTTGGATGGAGGGTCTGCGTTCCGAAACCGGAATGTCATTCACCCAGATAGCCCGAAACGTGGGAGCATCCCCGGGCGACCTCCAGAGCAGGGTGCGTCAGAATCGCGGGATCCCTTCCTACCTCCCGGAGATCGAGAAACTAGTTGGACGCTCTTTCCTGGAGGGAGTGTCCTTAACAGGCCAAGGATCAGAGGCAGTAACGGAGCCTGACCTGATGGAGATGATCCGAGCGCTACGCAAGGCAATCTCGGACCGACTTGGCATACCGGAGACCTCGTTTAAGTTCCGTTTCGAGTTCTGATGGCTTAACGAGCAACCCGACGTACGGTCGATCACCGTTCTGTCGGGTTGTTCATTGTCGCGTTCGAGAACGGTCGGAGGTCGTCGGCCACGGTAATTCTCGGCGGCGCAAGCTGGTCGAGGCCGAGCGCACCATCCTGGCTCCGACCCAACACCTCTGTAATAAGTCACCACTTCGGGGGAGTGTCCGAGGCGTATGCTGCGCTTCTCCGCCCCAGGAGGCCAATAGATGCCTGCCCGCGCCATCATGCTGCAAGGCACCGGGTCCAGCGTCGGCAAATCGCTGCTGGTGGCCGGGCTGGCGCGGGCCTGCCTGCGGCGTAGCCTGCGGGTGCGGCCGTTCAAGCCGCAGAACATGAGCAACAACGCCGCCGTCACCGCGGACGGCGGCGAGATCGGCCGCGCCCAGGCGTTGCAGGCCCGCGCCGCCGGGGTGCCCGCGTCGGTCCATATGAACCCGGTGCTGCTGAAGCCGCAGAGCGAGACCGGCGCCCAGGTAATCGTGCAGGGCCGGGTGTTCGCCACGGCACGGGCGCGGGAGTACCAGGCGATGAAGCCGCGCCTGCTGCCCTACGTGCTGGACAGCTTCGCGCGGATGCAGGGGGAGGCCGACCTTATCCTGGTGGAGGGCGCCGGCAGCGCGTCCGAAGTGAACCTGCGCACGGGCGACATCGCCAACATGGGGTTCGCACGCGCGACCGGCACGCCCGTCGTGGTGGTGGGCGACATCGACCGCGGCGGCGTCATCGCCAGCCTGGTCGGCACCCAGGCCGTCATCGACCCGGCCGACGCGGCGATGGTCTGCGGCTTCGTCGTGAACCGGATGCGCGGCGACCTCTCGCTATTCGCCGACGGCATGGACTTCATCGCGGCACGGACCGGCTGGCCGGCGCTCGGGCTAGTGCCGTTCTTCCCCGACGCGGCGCGGCTGCCGGCGGAGGATGCGTCCGACCTGGCCGCCGGGGCCGCCGGACCGCGCCGGCCGGGCGCTCGGGTACGGATCGCGGTGCCGGTGCTGCCGTGCATCAGCAACTTCGACGACCTCGACCCCTTGCTGGCCGAACCCGGCGTGGAGCTGACGATGGTGCAGCCGGGCACGCCGCTGCCAGTGTGCGACCTGGTGATCCTGCCGGGGTCGAAGGCGACCATCGCCGACCTCGCAGCCTTCCGTGCGGCGGGATGGGAGGGCGACCTGCGGGCGCACCACCGCCGGGGCGGGCGTGTGCTGGGGCTGTGCGGCGGCTACCAGATGCTGGGCGCGGCGATCGACGACCCTGGAGGCATGGAAGGCCCGGCGGGGCGCGTCGCCGGCCTGGGCCTGCTGGACGTGGAGACGATCCTGACCGGCGAGAAACGGTTGGCGGAAGCGTCTGGCCGATCCTGCGCCGATGGCGTGGCCTTCAATGGTTACGAGATGCATATCGGCCGCACCACCGGCCCGGACGCCGCCACGCCCCTGCTGCACTTGGCGGATGGCAGCACGGAGGGGGCGTGCAGCGGCGATGGGCTGGTCTGCGGCACCACCGTGCACGGGCTGTTCGCGTGCGACGACCAGCGCAATGCCTGGCTGCGGCGTTTGGGCGCCGCCCCCTCCGGACGCGGGTATGAGGCCGGGGTCGAGGCGGTGCTGGACGCCCTCGCCGCGCATCTGGAGGCGCACATCGACGTGGACCGTCTGCTCAGCCTCGCGCGGTAGCGGCCCATAGCAGCACGGCCGCGCCGACCTGCAGGGCGCAGGCCGTGCGGTACAGCGCCAGGGCGCGGCCCAGGTCGGGCAGGGTCGCGCCGGCGCGCCCATCGCCCATCCAGGCGTCATCCACCCGCACATCGCCATAGGTGCGCGGACCCGCCAAGCGCAGGCCGAGCGCCCCGGCCATCGCCGCCTCCGGCCAGCCGGCGTTCGGCGAGCGGTGCCGGCCCGCGTCCCGCGCCACCGCCCGCAGCGCCCCGCTGGGGGAGGCGCCACGGTGCAGGCAGGCGGCCAGCACGATCCACCCGGCGGACAGGCGCGAGGCCGGCAGGTTGATCCAGTCATCCAATCGCGCCGCCGCCCAGCCGAACACACGATGGCGCGGCGTCAGGTGGCCGATCATGCTGTCGGCGGTATTGACGGCCTTGTAGGCGGCGATGCCGGGCAGGCCGAGCAGCACGCACCAGATCGCCGGGGCGACGATGCCGTCGGAGAAGTTCTCGGCCAGGCTCTCGATGGCGGCGCGGACTACTGCGGCCTCGTCCAGCGTGGCGGGGTTGCGGCCGACGATGTGGGCGACGGCGGTGCGGCCCGCCGGCAGGCCGCCCTCGCGCAGCGCCGAGCCGACCGCGCCGACGAAGCCGTATAGGCTGCGCTGGGCCAGGAGGCTGCTGGCCAGCACGACCAGCAGCGGCCAGGGCACCACGGCCTGCGCCAAGGCCGCCGGGCCGGCGCTACACGCGAGCAGGGCGATGACGGCCAGGACGCCGCGTCGCCTGCGGACGGGGTCTGCCAGGGTTTCCAGGTTCAGGCGCTGGTCCAGCCAGCCGATCAGCGCGCCGATCCATACGACGGGGTGCCGGATGGCGCGGAACACCGAACCGGGGTATCCCGCCGCGGCCTCGACCAGCAACGCGCCGGCGGCCAGGCCGGGATGGAGGAGGGCTGTCATCGAACCCGGGTTAGACCACGCCGCGCCGATGGAAGCCATTGAGCATGGCGGCCGGCTCGCCGCAGCCCGGCGGCGGTTCCCGGGTGCGCCGGAGCCGTTCATCGACCTGTCCACCGGGATCAACCCGGTGCCGTATCAGGTCCCACCCCTGTCCTCGACAGCGTTCACGCGCCTGCCGGAACCGGAGGAGCTGGACGCGCTGCAATGCGCCGCCGCCCGCGCGTATGGCGTTGCCGACCCGGCGATGATCGTGGCTGCGCCGGGCACGCAGGTGCTGATCAGCCTGCTGCCGCGGCTGTTCCCCTGTTCCAGGGCAACCATCCTCGGCCCTACCTATGCCGAGCACGCCGCAGCCTGGCGCAATGCGGGATCGGCCGTGACGCTTCTCCCTCTCCCTCCGGGAGAGGGCCGGGGTGAGGGGGTCTTCGCTGCGGAGCGGGGCACGTCCGGTTCGACCGCAGCGGGGCTGTCCCGGGCCGGGGATTGCGCCGCAAGACCCCCTCACCCCGGCCCTCTCGCGGAGGGAGAGGGAGACGCCCTTGTCCTTTGTAATCCCAATAATCCCGACGGCTGCCGC